>NZ_JCAQPA010000007.1:0-741468 GCF_059567965.1 Variovorax sp. BGA-UO-ETr-C22 | reverse complement strand
CACGACCAACAGCAACGTCAGCAGCCTGTCGACCTCGACGTCGTCCGGCCTGAGCACTGCGACGAGCAGCATCGACAGCCTGTCGACCGGCTTGAGCACGACGAACAGCAACGTGAGCAGCTTGTCGACTTCAACGTCGTCGGGGTTGAGCACTGCCACGAGCAGCATCGACAGCCTGTCGACCGGGCTGAGTACCACGAACAGCAACGTGAGCAGCCTGTCGACTTCGACGTCGAGCGGCCTGAGCACGGCAACCAGCGGCATCTCCAGCCTGTCCACTGGCCTGAGCTCGACCTACAGCATCGTCAGCAGCCTGTCGACCTCGACGTCGTCCGGCCTGAGCACTGCGACGAGCAGCATCGACAGCCTGTCGACCGGCTTGAGCACGACGAACAGCACCGGGAGCAGCTTGTCGACTTCGACGTCGAGTGGCCTGAGCACTGCTGCCAGCGGCATCGATAGCTTGTCGACCGGCTTGAGCACGACCAACAGCAGTGTCAGCAGCCTCTCGACTTCGACGTCGTCGGGTTTGAGCACTGCGACCAGCGGCATCTCCAGCCTGTCCACGGGCTTGAGCACGACGAACAGCAACGTGAGCAGCTTGTCGACCTCCACGTCGTCTGGCCTGAGCACTGCGACGAGCAGCATCGACAGCCTGTCGACCGGGCTGAGCACGACCAACAGCAACGTCAGCAGTCTCTCGACCTCGACGTCGTCGGGTTTGAGTACGGCAACCAGCGGCATCTCGAGCTTGTCGACGGGCCTGAGCACCACGAACAGCAACGTGAGTAGCCTGTCGACTTCGACGTCGAGCGGCCTGCGCACGGCCACGAGCGGCATCACGAGTCTGTCCACCGGCCTGAGCACGACCAACAGCAACGTCAGCAGCCTCTCGACCTCGACGTCGTCGGGTTTGAGTACGGCAACCAGCGGTATCTCGAGCCTGTCGACGGGCCTGAGTACCACGAACAGCAACGTGAGCAGCTTGTCGACCTCGACGTCGTCTGGCTTGAGCACTGCCACGAGCAGCATCGACAGCCTCTCGACCTCCACCTCGAGCGGTCTGAGCACTGCAACCAGCGGTATCTCGAGCCTGTCCACGGGCTTGAGCACCACGAACAGCAACGTGGGCAGCTTGTCGACCTCGACGTCGAGCGGCTTGAGCACGGCAACCAGCGGCATCTCTAGTCTGTCGTCGGGCCTGAGCACGACCAACAGCAACGTCAGCAGCCTGTCGACCTCGACGTCGTCGGGCTTGAGTACGGCAACCAGCGGTATCTCCAGCCTGTCCACCGGCTTGAGCACGACGAACAGCAACGTGAGCAGCCTGTCGACTTCCACGTCGTCCGGCCTCAGCACCGCTACTAGTGGCATCGACAGCCTCTCGACCGGTTTGAGCACAGCGACCAGTGGCATCTCCAGCTTGTCCACGGGCCTGAGCACCACGAACAGCAACGTCAGCAGCCTGTCGACTTCGACGTCGTCGGGACTGAGCACGGCCACGAGCGGCATCGACAGCCTCTCGACCGGCTTGAGCTCGGCGACCAGTGGTATCTCCAGCCTGTCCACTGGACTGAGCACGACCAACAGCAACCTCAGCAGTCTCTCGACTTCGACGTCGTCGGGCTTGAGCACGGCGACCAGCGGTATCTCGAGCCTGTCGACGGGTCTCAGCACAGTGACCAGTGGCATCTCCAGCCTGTCGACCGGCCTGAGCACCACGAACAGCAACATCAGCAGCCTCTCGACGTCGACGTCGTCCGGCCTCAGCACTGCTACCAGCGGTATCTCCAGCCTGTCCACGGGCCTGAGCACGACGAACAGCAATGTCAGCAGCCTCTCGACCTCCACGTCGAGCGGCCTGAGTACGGCCGCGAGCGGCATCGACAGCCTGTCGACGGGCCTGAGCACCGCAACCAGCGGTATCTCGAGTCTGTCAACGGGATTGAGCACCACCAATAGCAACGTCAGCAGCCTGTCGACTTCGACGTCGTCGGGACTGAGCACGGCCACGAGCGGCATCGACAGTCTCTCGACCGGCTTGAGCACGGCGACCAGTGGCATCTCGAGTCTGTCCACCGGCTTGAGCACGACGAACAGCAATGTCAGCAGCCTGTCGACGTCGACGTCGTCCGGTCTCAGCACCGCCACCAGCGGCATCGACAGCTTGTCGACGGGGCTGAGTACTGCCACCAGCGGTATCTCCAGCTTGTCCACGGGCCTGAGCACCACGAACAGCACCGTGGGTAGCTTGTCGACTTCGACGTCGAGCGGCATTTCCAGCCTGTCGACGGGCCTGAGCACCGCCACCAGCGGCATCTCCAGCCTCTCCACAGGCCTGAGCACGACCAACAGCAACGTCAGCAGCCTCTCGACTTCCACGTCGTCTGGTCTGAGCACCGCGACGAGCGGAATCGACAGCCTCTCGACTGGTCTGAGCACGGCGACCAGTGGCATCTCCAGCTTGTCCACTGGCTTGAGTACGACCAACAGCAACGTGAGCAGCCTGTCGACTTCGACGTCGAGCGGCATTTCCAGCCTGTCGACGGGCCTGAGCACTGCCACCAGCGGCATCTCCAGCTTGTCTACTGGCTTGAGCACGACCAACAGCAACGTGAGCAGCCTCTCGACCTCGACGTCGTCCGGCCTGAGCACCGCCACGAGCGGCATCGACAGCCTCTCGACCGGCCTGAGCACAGCGACCAGTGGCATCTCGAGCCTGTCCACTGGCCTGAGCACCACGAACAGCAACGTCAGCAGCCTGTCGACCTCCACGTCGTCTGGCCTGAGCACCGCTACGAGCGGAATCGACAGCCTGTCGACCGGCCTGAGCACCGCCACCAGCGGTATCTCGAGCCTGTCCACCGGACTGAGCACCACGAACAGCACCGTGGGTAGCTTGTCGACTTCGACGTCGAGCGGCATCTCCAGTCTGTCGACCGGCCTGAGCACGGCGACCAGTGGCATCTCGAGCCTGTCCACTGGCTTGAGCACGACGAACAGCAATGTGAGCAGCCTCTCGACCGGCCTGAGCACCGCCACCAGTGGCATCTCCAGCCTCTCCACAGGCCTGAGCACCACCAACAGCAACGTCAGCAGTCTCTCGACCTCGACGTCGTCCGGCCTGAGCACCGCCACCAGCAACATCGACAGCCTCTCGACCGGCCTGAGCACGACGAACAGCAACGTCGACAGCCTCTCGACCTCGACCTCGTCCGGCCTGAGCACGGCGACGAGCAGCATCGACAGCCTGTCGACCGGCCTGAGCACGACCAACAGCAACGTCAGCAGCCTGTCCACCTCGTTCTCGTCCGGCCTGAGCACCGCCTACAGCGGCATCTTCAGCCTGTCGACGGGCCTGAGCACGACGAACAGCAACCTGGGCAGCCTGTCGTCCTCGACCTCGACCGGCCTGAGCACCGCCAACAGCAGCATCGGCAGCCTGTCCACCGGCCTGAGCACCGCCAACAGCGGCATCAACAGCCTCTCGACCGGCCTGAGCACGACCAACAGCAATGTCGGCAGCCTCTCGTCGGGCCTGAGCACGACGAACAGCAACCTGAACAGCCTCTCGACCTCCACGTCGTCCGGCCTGAGCACGGTCACGAGCAGCGTGAACAGCCTGTCGAGCTCGGTGTCCACCGGCCTGAGCACCTCGGCCAGTCGCATCGACAGCCTGTCGACCGGCCTGAGCACGGTGGGCAGCAGCGTTGACAGTCTTTCGACCGGCTTGAGCACGACCAACAGCGCCGTCGGCAGCCTGTCGACGGGCCTGAGCACGACGAACAGCAACGTGAGCAGCCTCTCGACCGGCCTGAGCACGACCAACAGCAACGTCAACAGCCTGTCGACCGGCCTGAGCACCACCAACAGCAACCTGGACAGCCTGTCCACCAGCGTGGGCGGTGCGGCCAGCGGCCTCTCCAGCCTGTCGACCTCGACGTCGACCGGCCTGAGCACCGCGACGAGCAGCATCAGCAGCCTGAGCACGACGGTCAACACGATCAACGACAAGGGCACCAAGTACTTCCACGCCAACTCGACCAACACCGACTCCAAGGCCAGCGGTGCGGAAGCGGTGGCGATCGGGCCGCGTTCCGAAGCCAGCGGCGCCAACTCCTTCGCGGCCGGCAACGGCGCGCGGGCCACGGCCGACGGCGCGGTGGCGGTGGGCTTCGGGGCGCAGGCCACGGGCACCAACGCCATCGCCATCGGCACCGGGGCGCTGGCCACGGGCTCGCAGGCGATCGGCGCGAACTCCCGTGCCGGCGGCGGCGGCGTGGCCCTGGGTGACGGTGCGGACGCCGGCGGCACGCCACTGAGCAAGGCGCAGAACATCGCGCAGGGCACGGCCATCGGCTTCGGCGCGGTGGTGCAGCAGACCGGCGGCGTGGCACTGGGTGCGAACTCGGTGGCCTCGCGGGCGGCGGGCGTGGCTGGCTACGTGCCGGGCAGCGCGAATGCGCAGCAGGAAGCGGCCATCAAGGCCACGACCAGCACGCAGGCGGCGGTGTCGGTGGGCGATGCGGCCAACAACCAGTTCCGCCAGATCACGGGCGTGGCAGCCGGCTCGGCCGACAGCGACGCGACCAACGTGGCGCAGCTGAAGGCGGTCTCGGCGGCTGCGAAGGCCAGCAGCGTGCAGTACGCCACCAACCCCGACGGGTCGGTGAACTACAACCAGATCACGCTGGGCACCGAGACTTCGGGTCCCACGCGCATCAGCAACGTGGCCCCGGGCGTGCTGCCGGGCGACGCGGTCAACCTGGGCCAGCTGCAGCAGGTGCAAAAGCAGGTGGGCGACGTGGCGCGCATCGCCTACTCGGGCTCGGCGATGGCCTTCGCGATGTCGGGCACCTACCTGCCCACGCTGTACCCGGGCGAGAAGACGATCGGCATCGGCATGGGTTCGTACAAGGGCTACAGCGCGGTGGCGCTGACCTTCAAGGCCCTGTCGGACGACGGCAAGATCTCCTGGGGCGCGGGCCTGAGCTCCACCGGCAAGGAGTGGGGCGTCAACGCGGGCATCGGCTGGAAGTGGAAGTAAAAGGCCGCTAGGCCGACGCCCCCGGTCCGGTGGCTCCCGCGCTCTGCGCGCGGGAGCCATTGTTTTTTTGGTACACACTTCGGCCATGCGCATCGGTATTTCAGTCCTCTCCCACGCGGGGCAGAACATCTGGGAAAACGGAATGGGACAGAACGTCCTGTTCCTGGCCCGGCTGCTGCAACGCATCGAATTCGTCGAGTCCGTCACGCTCATCGACGCGGGCGACCAGCAGGCGATGCCGCCGCAGGTCGACCTGTCGGCCATGGGGCTCACGCTGGGCCGCGCCCGCGAGCTGACCGACGCGCTCGACGTGGTCATCGAAATGGCGGGCGCGCTCGACGTGCAGTGGCTGTCGTACTTCCGCGCCTGCGGCGGGCGCGTGGCCTTCCACGGCGTGGGGCAGCCCTTCGTGGCGCTGGCCGAGCCGATCGTCTTTGCCGACAAGGGGCACTTCGGCGCCACCGACCGCTGCGACGAGATCTGGCTGCTGCCCAAGGACGCGGCCTTTGCGCCGATGATGCGCACGCTGCACCGCTGCCCGGTGCACGAGGTGCCGTACCTGTGGTCGCCGCAGTTCCTGGCGCAGCGCGTGGACGAGGTGCAGGCGCAGGGCTTTCGCTTCGGCTACCAGCCGCGCACGGCGCAGCAGCCGGGTTTCCGGGTGGCGATCTTCGAGCCCAACATCTCGGTGGTGAAGTCGTGCAGCATCCCGATGCTGATCAGCGACGAGGCCTACCGCGCCAACCCGGAGCACGTCGCGGCGATGCACGTGCTCAACACGCTGCACCTGAAAGACCATCCGACGATGCTCTACCTGGCGAACTCGCTGGACATCGTGCGCCAGCACAAGGCCACCTTCCACGGACGGCACGACTTCGCGGGCTTCATGGTGCAGCACGCCGACGCGGTGGTGTCGCACCAGTGGCAGAACGACCAGAACTACAGCTACCTCGACGCGCTGTACGGCAACTACCCGTTGGTGCACAACTCGCCGTGGCTGCGCGATGCCGGCTACTACTACCCCGACTTCGACATCGCCGTCGGCGCCGAACAGCTGGCCGCAGCCGTGCGCGGCCACGACGCGCAACTGGGTGACTACCGCGCGCGCAGCCAGCGCGTGTTCGACGCGATCGATCCGATGCACCCCGCCAACATCGACGGCTACGCGCAGCGGCTGTTGAACCTGGTGGGCGGCGATCCGGCGTTCCGTGCCGGCAACGCGAAGGTGGCCGCATGAGCGAGGTGCAGAACCCCACCGCAGGCCCGCGCGCGGCCGTTTCACCCACGAAGCTGAAAGTCGGCGTCTCCATCTTCATCCGCAAGGGCGAGCAGAGCCTCTGGGAGAACGGCGTCTACCAGAACTGCCTGTTCCTCGTGATGCTGCTGCTGCGCTCGCCCTGCGTCGAGCGCACGGTGCTGGTGGCCGGCGGCGGCGACGGCGGCCCGGCCGACGCCACCAACTTCCTGGCCGATTCGCCGGTGCCGATCATCGACATGGCCACCGCCGCGCACGAGCTCGACCTCATGATCGAGATGAGCGCGCAGCTCGGGCGCGACTGGTCGGTGGCGTTCCGCGAGCGCGGCGGAAAAATCGTCTCGATGCGCGTGGGCAACGACTACGTGATCGACATCGAGCGCATGACCTTCAACAAGCCGCACGGCATGCTGGTCAGCGGCGCACCGTACGACGAGGTGTGGACGCTGCCCGAGTACGAAACGTCCTGCAAGCCGTACTTCGCGAGCACCTTCCGCGCACCCACCAAGCTCATGCCGCACCTGTGGAGCCCGATGGTGGTCGAGAAGGCGATGGCGCGCGGCGCCGAGGGCAAGCGCTTCGCCTACGAACCGGGGCGCAAGCAGTGGCGCGTGGCCATCTTCGAGCCCAACATCTGCATGGTGAAGACCAGCTTCATCCCGATGCTGGGCTGCGAGTCGGCGCACCGCGCGCAGCCGCGCCTCATCGAGAAGATGTGGGTCTACAACAGCTTCCACCTGAAGGACAAGCCGAACTTCGTCGCCTTCGCCCAGAGCCTCGATCTGGTGCGGCACGGCCTGGCGACCTTCGAGGGGCGCTTTCCGCTGTACCAGGTGCTGCCGGGCGCCATCGACGCGGTCTTTGCGCACCACTGGGAGAACGCGCAGAACTACCTCTACTACGAGGCGCTGTACGGCGGCTGGCCGCTCATCCACAACTCGCACCTGATCGGCGACTGCGGCTACCGCTACCACGGCTTCGACTGCGAGGAGGGCGGGCAGGCGCTGCGGCGCGCGTTCGCCGAGCACGACGCCAACCTGCCGGCCTACCGCGAGCGTGCACGCGCTCTCATCGCGAAGCTCGACCCGGAAGGCGAGGAGAACGTGCGCCTCTATTCGGCGGCCATCGAGAGCCTCTACGCGTGAAGGCGACACCGATGACCGTCCTTGCCCGATCCACCGTTGCAGCCTGCATGCTCGCGATGGCCGGCAGCGCGCTCGCGCAGGGCGTGCTGGCCCCGCCCGCGGCGCCGCAGGACACGCTCACGCGCGCCGCCGCCAGCGTGGGCGTGCAGCGCTGCCTGCCCGCCATCACGCGGCTGGCCACGCTCACCGTGCAGGGCAGCCGCGCGCACGACGTGCTGCTCGACTGGGACCGCAAGCGCCCCGACGCCGGCCCGGTGTTCTCGCTGGTCGGCATCCAGTACCCGAACGCGGGCGTGGCCGCGTCGATCACCGCCATCCCCGACGACAGCGGCGCCTGCACCGTGGCGGCCGAGCGCATCTCGGTCGCGCCCTTCACCTGCGCCAGCGTGGCCGAGCAGGAACTGAAGAACTACAAGCGCACGCCGCTGCTGCCGATCTACACGGTCTACACCGACGACAAGGAGCCGACCTCGTCGGTCTCGCTGATCGACTCGCCGCCGGGCTGCCTCGTGATCCGTCGCTACGTCGAGTACGGCTGGCGCGATCCGAATGCACCCGCGCCGGCTGCCGCGCCGGCCGGGCAGGCGCCCAAGCGCCGCTGATCCCGCGGGACGCGCGAGCCCGTCTCCGACACGCGTGAACGCCCTTGACCGGCCCGGTGCGGGCCGGTGCCGTCCAAGAATGGACGCATGCCGCGCGCTCCGGTGCGGCGCAAGGAGACCCCATGCCACTGGCGACCCTGATCGGCCGATGGGCGATGCAGCCTTTCTCCAAGGCCCTGCCGCCGCTGGGCGACACCGAGCGTGCCGCGCTCGAGGCCGGCACGGTCGGGTTCGAAGGCCAGCTCTTCGCCGGGCGCCCCGATTTCGATGCGCTGACGGCCGCCGGCCCCAACCAGCTCAGCGCGCGCGAAGAAGCCTTCCTGGCGAACGAGGTGCCCGCGCTGTGCCGCATGCTCGACGACCACGCCATCGACCAGGCGCACGACCTGCCGCCCGAGGTGTGGCGCTTCCTGCGCGAGAAGCGCTTCTTCGGAATGATCATTCCCGAGGCCTTCGGCGGCCTGGGCTTCGGCCACTACGCGCATGCCACGGTGGTGGCGCGCATCGCGAGCGTCAACGTCGCCACGGCTGTCACGGTGATGGTGCCCAACTCGCTCGGGCCCGCCGAGCTGCTGCTGCGCTACGGCACCGACGCGCAGAAAGACCACTACCTGCCGCGCCTGGCCGACGGCCGCGAGCTGCCGTGCTTCGGCCTGACCTCGCCCTATGCGGGCTCCGACGCCGCCGCCATTCCTGACCGCGGCGTGCTCGTCGAGCGCGAGTTCCAGGGCCGGCGCACGCGCGGCTTCCTGGTCGATTTCGACAAGCGCTACATCACGCTCGCGCCGGTCGCCACCGTGGTCGGCCTGGCGTTTCATGCCATCGACGAAAGCCGGCCGGAAGGCCAGCGTGAGCTGGGCATCACCTGCGCGCTGATTCCCGTGCCGCACGAGGGCATGGCGATCGGCCGGCGCCACCGCCCGATGGACAGCGCCTTCATGAACGGCCCGATCCACGGCAGGCAGGTGTTCGTGCCGATGGACTGGGTCATCGGCGGCGAGGCGCAGGTGGGGCAGGGCTGGCGCATGCTGATGGAATGCCTGGCCGCGGGCCGCGCCATCTCGCTGCCCGCGCTGGGCTCGGCGATGCAGCAGACCGCGCTGTACGTGAGCAACGCCTACGGCCAGATCCGCGAGCAGTTCGGCCTGCCGGTGGGCAAGTTCCATGCGGTGGCGGGGCTGGTCGCACAGATGTCGGCGCAGCTGTATGCGACCGATGCCGCGCGGCGCTTCACAGCAGCCGCGCTCGACGCCGGTGAGCGGCCCAGCGTGGCCAGCGCGATCCTCAAGGTGCAGCTCACCGAGGCCGGGCGGCGCGCGGTCAACCACGGCATGGACATCCTCGGCGGCAAGGGAATCATCTCGGGCCCGTCGAACCTGCTCGGCGTGGCCTACCGGCAGGCGCCGATCGCGATCACGGTGGAGGGCGCGAACATCCTCACGCGCGCGCTCATCGTGTTCGGACAGGGCGCGGTGCGCTGCCACCCGCACGTGCTCGACGAAATGGCGGCGGTGCAGGCGAAAGACGAAACGGCGCTGGGCCAGGCGCTCATCGCGCACGGCAGGCATGTGGCGCGCAACCTGTGGCACAGCCTGTTCGGCGCGCCGGTGCGCGGCGATCCGCCCGAGGCGCTGGCGGCCGAAGCGCGGCTCATCGCGCGCATGAGCGCCAAGTACGCGCTCACCGCCGACCTGGCCATGGGGCTGCTCGGCGGCAAGCTCAAGCGCATGGAGCTGCTGTCGGCGCGGCTGGGCGACGTGCTGGCCCACCTGTACCTGGCGAGCGCCTGCGTGTGGCGCTACCGCGTCGATGCGGCGCCCGAACTGCTGCCCTTTGCGCAGGCCGCGATCCGGTTGCAGCTGGACGAGGCCGGCAAGATCCTGCGCGACCTCTACGCCAACCTGCCGACGCCGGGGCGACGCCTGCTGGGTGCACTGGTGCTGCGCCGCACCGCGCACCTGGCGCCGCTGCGCGACGTGCAGCTGATGGCGCTGGCCGAGCTGCTGCGCGCGCGCCCGGACGTGGTCGCGCGGCTCGTGCCCGATCTGTCGGAGCCCGGCCCGGGCGGCTTGCGCGACCTGATGCAGGCGATGGCGCTCGGCGCGCGGCTGGGCGACGAGACGGCCGCGCTCAACAAGGTGCTGCGCCGCACGCGCTCGCTCGACGAGGCCGCGCAATCGGCCAGCGACCCCGCGCTGGCGCTGGCCTACCTGCAGGCGGCCGACAAGGTCATTCAGGTCGACGACTTCGAAGGGCCGGCGCGCAACGCGGACGGCAGCGCCGGCCTCAGCGTGCCTGCTGCGCCGCCAGTGCCGTCAGCGCTGCCGCCGTCTGCTCGTCCGCCGGAAAGAACGACTCCACCGCGAGTTCCTGCAGCGTGACGTCCACCGGCGTGCCGAAGATCGTGATGGTGCTGATGAAGCTCAGCACGCCGCTCGGCATGACCACCTGGAACGGCACGGCCACGGCCGACAGCGCGGTGTCGAGCAGCGGCGCGTCGTGGCTCACGGCCGGCGGCGGGTAGCCCTCCAGCTCGTCGTGCAGCGCCTGCAGCACGGTGTCGCCGGTGGCGGCGATCTGCTGCTGCAGCCGCTCCAGCAGGTGCGTGCGCCACTGCGCGAGGTTCGCGATGCGCGGCGCCACGCCCTCGGGGTGCAGGCTCAGGCGAAGCACGTTGATCGGCGGCTTCAGCAATTCGGCCGAGCAGCCTTCCATGAGCAGCGGCACCAGCGCGTTGTGCGCCACCAGGTTCCAGTGGCGGTCCACGGCCAGCGCGGGGAAGGGCTCGTGGCCCTTCAGCACGAGGTCGATGGCGCGGCGCGCCGAGGCCATGGCCGGGTCGTCGAGCGAGCGCTGGCGGTACATGGGCGCGAAGCCGGCGGCCACCAGCAGCGCGTTGCGCTCGCGCAGCGGCACATCGAGCCGCTCGGCCAGGCGCAGCACCATTTCGCGGCTGGGCGCGGCGCGGCCGGTTTCCACGTAGCTCAGGTGGCGGGTCGAAACCTCGGCCTCCTGCGCCAGGTCGAGCTGGCTCAGGCGGCGGTGGGTGCGCCAGTGCCGCAGGTGGGCGCCGAACGGATCGCGTGCGCCGGGAAGGCCGGCGGCGGCGGCCTTGGACGAATGGGTGCGGGGGGTGTTCATGGAGCCGCATTCTGGCGCGGCGGCGGCGCGGCGCCATGACCTCCCAGGTCATCGACGCGATCCACGCCCGGCGGAATCATCGACCCCAACGCAGCAGGACTGGCCTGCAGCGTACCCACCCAGGAGATCCACATGTCTGTTTTCGCTTCCCCCCGCTTCCTGTCGAACGTGATGTGGGCCGACGCCGCTTCGTGCGCCGCGACCGGCGCGCTGCAGGTGGCGTTCACCGATGCCCTCGCCTCCCTGACCGGCCTGCCCGCCTGGCTGCTCATGGGCACCGGCGTGTTCCTGCTGGCCTATGCGGCCGCCGCCGCCTTCATGGCCAGCCGCGCCACGCCGCCGCGCACGCTGATCGGCCTCGTGGTCGTCGGCAACTTCGCCTGGGCCGTGGCCTGCGTGGCGCTGCTGGTGAGCGGCGTGTTCGCGGTCACCGCGCTGGGCACGGCCTGGGTGCTGGCGCAGGCGCTGTGCGTGGTCGTGCTGGCCGAGCTGCAGTGGACCGGGCTGCGCCGCACCCGGGTCAGTGCCCAGATGGCGATGGCCTGAACGCCTGACGACCGTCCGCTCCACGCCCGCCGCACCCCGTGCGGCGGGCGTTTTCGCTATGAGAACGATAGTTCCGGAAGAGCCCGACAAGGAAGACCGACTACAGCCACTGACATTGAACCTCGCTATCCTTGAGAGGCTTCCACGAACACACAGGAGTCTTCTCATGGCCAAAGCCCCGGCGCACGCGTTTGCGTCCACCCTCAAGACCTTCAAGACCGCGTCGGGCAAGTCCGGCAAGTACTGGTCGCTGAAGGAACTGGCCAAGCAGTACCCCTCGGTGGAGCGCCTGCCGGTGTCGATCCGCATCGTGCTCGAGTCGGTGCTGCGCAACTGCGACGGCCAGAAGGTGTCGGCCAAGCACGTCGAAGAGCTGGCCCACTGGGCGCCCAACGCCGAGCGCACCGACGAAATTCCCTTTGTCGTCACCCGCGTGGTGCTGCAGGACTTCACCGGCGTGCCGCTCCTGGCCGACCTGGCCGCCATGCGCAGCGTGGCCGCCAAGCTGAACAAGTCGCCCAAGACCATCGAGCCGCTGGTGCCCGTCGACCTGGTGGTCGACCACTCGGTGATGGTCGACTACTACGGCACGCCCAAGGCGCTCGACCTGAACATGAAGCTGGAGTTCCAGCGCAACAACGAGCGCTACCAGTTCATGAAGTGGGGCATGCAGGCCTTCGACACCTTCGGCGTCGTGCCGCCGGGCTTCGGCATCGTGCACCAGGTCAACCTCGAGTACTTTGCGCGCGGCGTCTACAAGAGCCCGGCCGACAAGAGCGACACGCCGGTGTACTACCCCGACTCGCTGGTGGGCACCGACAGCCACACCACCATGATCAACGGCATCGGCGTGGTCGGCTGGGGCGTGGGCGGTATCGAGGCCGAGGCCGCCATGCTGGGCCAGCCGGTCTACATGCTCACGCCCGACGTGGTGGGCTTCGAGCTCACCGGCAAGCTGCGCGAAGGCGTCACGGCCACCGACCTGGTGCTGTACGTCACCTCGATCCTGCGCGCCGAAAAGGTGGTGGGCAAGTTCGTCGAGTTCTTCGGCCCCGGTGCCGCGTCCATCGCCGTGCCCGACCGCGCCACCATCGGCAACATGGCGCCCGAGTACGGCGCCACCATGGGCTTCTTCCCGGTCGACGAGATGACCGTGGCCTACTTCGAAGGCACCGGCCGCACCAAGGAAGAAGTGGAGCGCTTCGCCGCCTACTACAAGGCGCAGGGCCTGTTCGGCATGCCCGCGCCGGGCGACATCGACTACACCAAGGTCGTCAAGCTCGACCTGGGCACCGTCTCGCCCAGCCTGGCCGGCCCCAAGCGCCCGCAGGACCGCATCAACCTGGGCGACCTGTCGACCAAGTTCGCCGAGCTGTACAGCAAGCCCAACGACGCCAACGGCTTCAACCAGCCGGCCGACAAGCTCAAGCAGCGCTACGCGCTGACGCGCGAAGGCCAGAGCGGCGACACCGAAGTGCCCCCGCCGCCGCCCGGCTCGCCGCGCCCGGTCATCGAGATGGTGGCCAACCGCTCGACCAAGGCCGCGGCCCACACCAGCGCCACGGCGCCGTCGGCGCCCAAGGGCGACGTCACCATCGGCAACGGCGACGTGCTCATTGCGGCCATCACCTCGTGCACCAACACCTCCAACCCGAGCGTGATGCTGGCGGCCGGCATCCTGGCCAAGAAGGCGGTGGAAGCGGGCCTGAAGGTGCAGCCGCACATCAAGACCTCGCTGGCCCCGGGCTCGCGCATCGTCACCGAATACCTCGAGAAGGCGGGCCTGCTGCCGTACCTCGAAAAGCTGGGCTTCTACCTCGCGGGCTACGGCTGCACCACCTGCATCGGCAACGCCGGCGACCTCACGCCCGAGATCAACGAAGCCATCACGAAGAACGACCTCATCGGCGCGGCCGTGCTCTCGGGCAACCGCAACTTCGAGGCGCGCATCCATCCGAACCTGAAGGCCAATTTCCTGGCCTCGCCGCCGCTGGTGGTGGCTTTTGCCATCGCGGGCAACGTGATGACCGACCTCATGACCCAGCCCGTGGGCAAGGGCAAGGGCGGCAAGGACGTGTACCTGGGCGACATCTGGCCCACGCCGAAGGAGATCGATGACAACCTGCGCTTCGCGATGAACGCCAAGTCGTTCCGCGCGAACTACGAGAAGGTCAAGAGCGATCCGGGCAAGTTCTGGACGAGCATCAAGGGCACGACCGGCCAGGTGTACGACTGGCCTACCTCGACCTACATCGCCGAGCCGCCCTTCTTCGAAGGCTTCCAGATGCAGCCGCATGCGTCGGACGCCGGCATCCAGGGCGCGCGCGTCATGGCGCTGTTCGGCGACTCGATCACCACCGACCACATTTCGCCGGCCGGCTCCATCAAGGAAAGCTCGCCCGCGGGCATCTGGCTCAAGGCGCACGGCGTGCCCAAGGCCGACTTCAACAGCTACGGCTCGCGCCGCGGCAACCATGACGTGATGGTGCGCGGCACCTTCGCAAACGTGCGCATCAAGAACCTGATGATTCCGCCGGACGCCAACGGCACGCAGGAAGAGGGCGGCGTCACGCTGTTCCAGCCGGGCGGCGAAAAGATGTTCATCTACGACGCCGCCATGAAGTACATGGCAGCGGGCACGCCCACCATCGTGTTCGGCGGCGAGGAGTACGGCACCGGCTCGTCGCGCGACTGGGCCGCCAAGGGCACGCAGCTCCTGGGCATCAAGGCCGTGGTGGCGCGCAGCTTCGAGCGCATCCACCGCGCCAACCTGGTCGGCATGGGCGTGCTGCCGCTGCAGTTCCGCGGCGCCGATTCGTGGCAGACGCTGGGCCTCACGGGCGAGGAAAAGATCGACGTCGTGATCGGCGGCGAACTCAAGCCGCAGATGGACGTGAAGCTGGTCGTGCACCGCGCCGACGGCACGCACCAGGAGGTGACGGTGCGCCTGCGCATCGACACGCCGATCGAGGTCGACTACTACAAGCACGGCGGCATCCTGCCGTTCGTGCTGCGGCAGCTGCTGGCGGCCTGACGGGTCGGGCTTGATCCGCGTCGGGCTCATCTCCGACACCCACGGCCTGCTGCGCCCGCAGGCCGTGGCGGCCTTGCAGGGCAGCGACTTCATCGTGCACGGCGGGGACATCGGCGACGCCGGCATCCTCGACGCACTCGCCGCGATCGCGCCGCTGACGGTGGTGCGCGGCAATAACGACCGCGAGGCGTGGGCCGGAGCTGTTCCAGAGACGGCATTCCTGAAGGTCGGCGACGTGCATGTCTACGCGATCCACGACCTTTCTCAGATCGACATCGACCCCGCCGGTGCGGGCGTGCGTGTCGTGATCTCCGGCCATTCGCACCAACCCAAGGTCGAGGAGCGCGGCGGCGTGCTCTACGTCAACCCGGGCAGCGCCGGCCCGCGCCGATTCAAGCTGCCTATCGCCGTGGCCGAACTGATCGTCGACGGCGACACCGTCAGCGCGCGCATCGTCGACCTGCCCCTGTGAGCGGGGCGGGGCCGAATACCCCTAATTGAGAATAAATCTTATTTGATGGGGTATCCTCGGGCCGTTCTTTGAAAAATGCACCACATCGGGGCATTTTCAAAGAACGTTCTTCTGTTCCGAGATGCTCATTCCCTTTCTCATCATGCTGCGCGAAGGCATCGAGGCCGCGCTCATCGTCGGCATCGTTGCCAGTTACCTGAAACAAAGTGGTCGCGGCGTGCTGATGCCCGCGGTGTGGGTCGGCGTGCTGCTGGCCACCGCGCTGTCGCTCTTTGCCGGCGCCGGCCTGCAACTGCTGGCGGCGGAGTTTCCGCAGAAGCAGCAGGAGCTGTTCGAAGGCGTGGTCGGGCTCATCGCCGTGGTCATGCTGACCACGATGGTGTTCTGGATGCGCAAGGCGGCCCGTTCCATCAAGGGCGAGTTGCATGCATCCATCGACAAGGCGCTGGCACAGCATGCCGACGGGCAGGGTTGGGCGCTCATCGGCATGGTGTTCCTGGCGGTCGCGCGCGAGGGGCTGGAGTCGGTCTTCTTCCTGCTGGCCGTGTTCCAGCAGAGCACCGGCTGGGAAGCGCCCGTGGGCGCGCTCGCGGGCATCGCCGTGTCGGTGGTGGTCGGCTGGGGCATCTATTCGGGCGGCGTGCGGCTCGACCTGCGCCGCTTCTTCCGCTTCACGGGCCTGTTCATCCTGCTGGTCGCGGCCGGGCTGCTGGCGGGCGTGCTGCGCAAGCTGCACGAGGCCGGCGTGTGGAACCAGCTGCAGACCGTGGTGTTCGACATGAGCGAAACCCTGCCGATGGACAGCCCCGTGGGCGCCGTGCTGTCGGGCCTGCTGGGCTACCAGGCCGCGCCCGTGGCGGGCGAGGTGATCGTCTACCTGGCCTTCCTGGCCGTGGCCTTGTTCTTCTTCCTGCGCCCGGCCGCCGCGCCGGCACCGCGCACGGCCACCGCCGGCTGATTTCTTTCCTCCATGTCCTCTTCCTCTCCTTCTTCGTCATCGACGCTCATGCGCGTCGCCGTGGGCGCCTCGGCGCTGCTGGTCGTCGCCGGCCTCGCGGCCTTCTGGTACGCCTCGAACCAGGCGCGCAAGGCGCCGCCCAAGGCGGTCGACCACGCCGTCACCGTCACGATCCGCGGCAACGCCTGCGACCCGAACGAGATCACCGTGCCCGCAGGCCGCACGACCTTCACCATCGTGAACCAGTCGAACCGCGCGCTCGAGTGGGAAATTCTCGACGGCGTGATGGTGGTGGAAGAGCGCGAGAACATCGCGCCCGGCTTCTCGCAGACCATGACGGTCAAGCTCTCGCCGGGCGACTTCGCCATCACCTGCGGCCTGCTGAGCAATCCGCGCGGCAAGCTGCACGTCACGCCGTCGGCGGCCTCGCTGGCCGAGGAGGCGCGGCCCTCGCTCGTCAACTACGTGGGCGCGCTGGCCGAGTACCAGGTGTTCCTGCGGCTGGAGGCCGCCACGCTCGACGACGCGGTGCGCGCACTGGCCGATGCCGTCAAGGCCGGCGACCTGGCGCAGGCGCGCGCGCTCTACGCGCCGGCCCACCAGGCCTACAAGCGCATCGAGCCGATGGCCGAGCTGTTCGCCGACCTCGACGCGCGCATCAACGCCCGCGCCGACTACTTCGAGAAGCGCGAGGCCGACCCGGGCTTCAGCGGCTTCCACCGCATCGAGTACGCGCTGTACGGCCAGGGCGATCCCAAAGCACTGGCCGCGGTCCTCGAGAAGCTGCTGGCCGACATCGAGACGCTGCAGACGCGGCTGCGTGCACTGAGCGTGCCGCCCGAGCGGCTCGCCAGCGCCGCCTCGAAGCTGCTGCGCCGCGTGGCCGACAACCTGCCGGCCGGCGGCGAAGACCACTACGGCCATGCCGAGCTGGTGAACCTGCAGGGCAGCTACGAAGGCACCAAGAAGATCGCCGACCTGCTGCAGCCGCTGCTCGTGAAGGCCGCGCCCGCGCAGCAGAAGGCCGTGGACGAGCGCTTTGCCGCCTTCGACGCCGCACTGGCGCCGTACCGTGCCGGCGAAGGCTTCCAGCCCGCGCCGCTGGACGACGCGCAGCGCCAGGCACTGGCCGTGCCGGTGCGTGCGCTGGCCGAGGAACTGGGCAAGGTGAACGCCGCGCTCGGTCTGGAATGAGTTGAGAGAGAACGACGACCCCATGGAACCGACGAAGAAGAACGACACCGCTCCTGCCTCGCCGCACCGCCGCCGCATGCTCGGCGCCGCGGGCGTGGCCTTTGCCGGGCTCGCCGCCAGCGCGCGCGCCGGCGCGGCCATTCCGGGCCCGCCCGACACCGGCGCGCAGGTCACCGACGCGCCGCAGAGTACCCACACGCAAGACCGCGTGCCCTTCCGCGGCAAGCACCAGGCAGGCGTCGTCACGCCGCGTCCGACGGCCGGCATGATCGCCTCGTTCTACGTGCTGGCCGAGAACCGCGCCGACCTGGAGCGGCTGATGCGCACGCTCACCGAGCGCATCGCCTTCCTCACGCAGGGCGGCCCGCAGACCGACCCCGACCCCAAGCTGCCGCCCGCGGGCTCCGGCATCCTCGGCCCGGTGGTGCAGCCCGACGGGCTCACCGTGACGGTGTCGGTCGGCGCCTCGCTGTTCGACGAGCGCTTCGGCCTCGACAAGAAAAAGCCGCTGCGCCTGAAG
The DNA here is from genome assembly GCF_059567965.1 of Variovorax sp. BGA-UO-ETr-C22. Taxonomy (NCBI): domain Bacteria; kingdom Pseudomonadati; phylum Pseudomonadota; class Betaproteobacteria; order Burkholderiales; family Comamonadaceae; genus Variovorax; species Variovorax sp. BGA-UO-ETr-C22. The sequence goes on along the minus strand of NZ_JCAQPA010000007.1, from coordinate 723,554 downwards.
CCGATGCAGCGCCATCCGAACGACGCGCTCGATGCGGCGCTGTGCCACGGCGACCTGTCGATCCAGTTCTGCGCCAACACGCCCGACACCAACATCCACGCGCTGCGCGACATCATCAAGAACACGCCCGACCTGCTGGTGCTGCACTGGAAGCAGGAAGGCTCCGTGCCGCCGATCCCGGCGGTGGCGGGCCAGCCGGCAGAGAGCGCACGCAACTTCCTCGGCTTTCGCGACGGCTCGGCCAACCCCGATTCGGCCGACGACACGCTCATGAACAAGCACGTCTGGGTGCAGCCGAGCGGCGACGAGCCCGCCTGGGCCGTGGGCGGCAGCTACCAGGCGGTGCGCATCATCCGCAACTTCGTCGAGCGCTGGGACCGCACGCCGCTGCAGGAGCAGGAGGCCATCATGGGGCGCCTCAAGCCCAGCGGCGCGCCACTGGACGGCGGCAAGACCGAGCACGACGTGCCCGACTACACCAAGGACCCCGAAGGCAAGGCGACGCCGATGGACGCGCACATCCGCCTGGCGAACCCGCGGACCAAGGCCTCGGACGCCAACCTGATGCTGCGCCGGCCTTTCAACTATTCGAACGGCGTCACCAAGTCGGGCCAGCTCGAGATGGGCCTGCTGTTCATCTGCTACCAGGCCGACCTCGAGAAGGGCTTTGTCGCCGTGCAGACCCGCCTCGACGGCGAGCCGCTCGAGGAATACATCAAGCCCATCGGCGGCGGTTTCTTCTTCACGCTGCCCGGCGTGCAGGGCGCCGACGACTGGCTCGGGCGCAGCCTGCTGGCGGCCTGAGCTCACCCTTTTCATCACCAACGCATCGCACCCAAGGAGATCCATGACCGTGCAGTTCCGCCGCCGCTTTCTCGCCGTTTTCGTCGCAGGCTTTGCCGGGCTCTACGCCGTCGGCGCGCAGGCCGCCGTGTCGCCGCTCGAGCTGGTCGGTCCGATCTCGGACTACAAGATCTACGTGACGCAGAACGTGCGCAAGCTGGCCGCCGACGTGCGCGTGTTCACCGCCGCCGTGAAGGCCGGCGACATCGAGAAGGCCAAGAAGCTCTATGCGCCCACGCGCACCAGCTACGAACGCGTGGAGCCCGTGGCCGAGCTGTTCACCGACCTCGACCAGTCGATCGACTCGCGCGCGGACGACCACGAGAAGGCCGAGAAAGACCCGGCCTTCATCGGCTTCCACCGCATCGAGTACAGCCTGTGGACGCTCAAGAGCACCAAGGACCTGAACCCCGTGGCCGACAAGCTGCTGGCCGATGTGCTCGAGCTGCAAAAGCGCCTGGGCGCGCTGACCTTCCCGCCCGAGAAGGTCGTGGGCGGCGCCGCCGTGCTGATGGAAGAGGTGGCCGCCACCAAGATCTCCGGCGAGGAAAACCGCTACAGCCACACCGACCTGTGGGACTTCCAGTCGAACTTCGAGGGCGCCTACAAGATCGTCGAGCTGCTGCGCCCACTGGTCGTGAAGCAGGACAAGCCGTTCGCCGAGAAGGCCGACGCCAACTTCAAGGTGGTGTTCGACACGCTGGCCAAGTACCGCACGGCCGACGGGGGCTTCGAAACCTATTCGAAGCTCACCGAGCGCGACCGCAAGATGCTGGCCGGCCGGGTGAACACGCTGGCCGAAGACCTGTCCAAGCTGCGCGGGATGCTCGGATTGAACTGAGTCCGGCCCCGGGGGACCCGCTCATTTCCGGCTGACCCGGGACTTTTTGGGGTTGGTCAGGTTTTCGCGAGTGAGAATTGCTAGCATCTGGCTTTTGCTTACTGGCGTGCCCCGGGGTTTCCGGGGGGCGCACCTCCACCGTGCGAAACAACGACCTCGGCGCAGCGCCGACCACCACCGCGCTGAGCCTCGACCAGCTTCCGTCCCATCAGTGGGCCACCGTGCTCGACGTGGCTCGCCCCGACAGCGCGGACGACCGCGAGCTGGTGCTGCGCCTGACCGAAATCGGCTTCGTGCCGGGCGAGGCCGTGCGCATCGTCGCCACCGGCACCCCGGGCCGCGAGCCGCTGGCCGTGCGCCTGGGCCACACCACCTTCGCGCTGCGCCGCCACGAGGCTGCGCTGATCCACGTCACGCCGGGGGCCGCGAACCATGGTTGAAGCCGTCATCCAGGGGCCGGGCCGTCTCGGCGCCACCGCGCAGCCCGCGCGCATCGCGCTGCTGGGCAACCCCAACTGCGGCAAGACCGCGCTCTTCAACCTGCTGACCGGCAGCCGCCAGAAGGTGGCCAACTACGCCGGCGTGACCGTCGAGCGCAAGGAAGGCACGCTGCGCACGCCCACCGGCCGCCGCGTGTTCGTGCTCGACCTGCCGGGCGCCTACAGCCTGAACGCGCTGAGCGCCGACGAAGCCGTCACGCGCGACATCGTCACCGGCCAGGCGCAGGAAGCTCTGCCCGACCTGCTCGTGTGCGTGACCGACGCCACCAACCTGCGCCTGAACCTGCGGCTGGTGCTCGAAGCGCGCCAGCTCGGCCTGCCGATGGTGGTGGCGCTCAACATGACCGACATGGCCAAGAAGCAGGGCATTGCGGTCGACACCGCCGTGCTCTCGCGCGAACTCGGTGTGCCGGTGATCGAGACCGTGGGTGTCCACACCGGCGGCGCGAAGAACCTGCTCGAGGCGCTCGACGCACCGGTCGCCGCCGCGGCGCCCCAGCCCTGGAAGGCGCCCGGGCTGGACGACGTGCTCGCCACGCAGCGCGAGGTGCGCCGCATCCTCGGCCTGGCCGTGAAGGAGCCCGTGGGCAGCCTGGACACCAGCGACCGCATCGACCGCGTCGTGATGCACCCGGTGTGGGGCATGCTGGTGCTGGCCGTCACCATGTTCCTGATGTTCCAGGCCGTGTTCAGCTGGGCCAACGTGCCGATGGACGCCATCAAGGCCGGCACCGAAGGGCTGGGCAACCTCATCAAGACGCACATGCCCGAAGGCATGCTGCAGAGCCTGCTGGTCGACGGCGTGATCGCGGGCGTGGGCGGCGTGATCGTGTTCCTGCCGCAGATCCTGATCCTGTTCCTGTTCATCCTCGCGCTCGAAGACTCCGGCTACCTGCCGCGCGCGGCCTTCCTGCTCGACCGCCTGATGGGCACCGTGGGCCTGTCGGGCCGCTCGTTCATTCCGCTGCTGTCGAGCTTTGCCTGCGCCATTCCGGGCGTGATGGCCACGCGCACCATCAGCAACTGGCGCGACCGCATCACGACCATCATGATCGCGCCGCTCATGACCTGCTCGGCGCGGCTGCCGGTGTATGCGCTGCTGATCGCGGCCTTCATTCCGGCGCGCGAGGTGGGCGGCATCTTCAACCTGCAGGGCGTGGTGCTGTTCGCGCTGTATGTGTTCGGCATCGTCTCGGCGATGGCCGTGGCCTGGGTGATGAAGCGCTTTCGCGACAGCACACGGCACTCGCCGCTCTTGATGGAACTGCCGGCTTACCGCTGGCCGAACCCGCGCAACCTGCTGCTGGGTTTGTATGAGCGGGCCTGGATCTTCATCCAGCGCGTGGGCACGATCATCCTCACGCTCACGATCCTGCTGTGGTTCCTGTCGACCTTCCCGTCGCCGCCCGAAGGCGCGGCCGGCCCCGCCATTCAATACAGCCTGGCCGGCATGATCGGCCGCGGGCTGGAGCACATCTTCGCGCCCATCGGCTTCAACTGGCAGATATCGATCGCGCTGGTGCCGGGCATGGCTGCACGCGAAGTCGCGGTGGGCGCGCTGGGCACGGTGTATGCGCTCTCGGCCACCGGCGACGACGTGGCCAGCGCGCTGGAGCCGCTCATCGCCGGCAGCTGGTCGCTGGCGACCGCGCTGTCGCTGCTGGTCTGGTACGTGTTCGCACCGCAGTGCATCTCGACGCTGGCGGCCGTGAAGCGTGAAACCGGCTCCTGGAAATACGTGTGGATCATGGCGGGCTACTTGTTCGCCCTGGCATACGTGGCATGCTTCTTGACCTATCGCATTGCACTCGCTTTCGGCGCGGGGTAAAACCACAGGGAAAGGGTTGAAGAAGACATGACACAGCAACTGATCGTCGGATTGATCGTCGCGGCCGCCGCGCTCTACGCGGTCTGGCGCTGGATGCCTGCCGGCTGGCGCCGTGGCGCCGCGCGCAAGTTCGCGGCCGGCACGCAGCGCGCGGGCCTCATCGATCAGGCCCGCGCCGATCAACTCGCCGCCTCGCTGGCCAAGACCTCGGGCTGCGGCTCGTGCGACAGCTGCGGCAGCTGTGCCCCCAAGAAACCCGCTGGCGCCGACCCGGCCGACAGCCACAGCAGCCCCGCGCTGACTTCCACCACGCCCAGCACCGGACGCTGAGTCCGATGCCCGCGCACATCCTCGTCGCCGGGGGCGGGATCGGGGGGCTGGCCACGGCGCTGGCGCTGTCCCGCGCCCACCACCGCGCCGACGTCTTCGAACAGGCCGCCGACTTCGGCGAAATCGGCGCCGGCGTGCAGCTCGGCCCCAACGCCACCCGCCGCCTTCAACAACTCGACCTCGGCCGCGGCCTCGCAGCCATTGCGGCGCGCCCTGAGGCGCTGGTGGTCCACAGTGCCGGCAGCGGCGCCGAACTGGCCCGCATGTCGCTGGGCGATGCCATGCAGCAGCGCTACGGCGCGCCGTACTGCTGCGTGCACCGCGCCGACCTGCACACGCTGCTGCTCGATGCCGTGCGCGCGCAGGGCACGGGCTCGCTGGTCACGGCCGCGCGCATCCGCCAGGTCGAGACCAGCGACGACTTGGTCTGCGTCTCGAGCACCGACGCGCGTGCGTGGGAGGGCGAGGCGCTCGTAGGCGCCGACGGCCTGTGGAGCCTGGTGCGGGCGCAGCTTGAATCCGCATCCGCCGAAGCGCCGCCGCGCGTGACGGGACACACGGCCTGGCGTGCGTTGGTGCGGCAGGCCGACCTGCCTGCGGCGCTGCGTCGCTCGCGCGTCGATGTGTGGCTCGGGCCGCGTTTGCATGCGGTCGCGTACCCGGTGCGCGCGGGGGATGCGCTCAACGTTGTCGTGATTGCCGAATCTGCACCTGCGGGCGATGCGCGCGATTGGGATCAGGCCAGCAGCCTTGTCGCGCTGAAGCAGGCGATGGGGCGCAGCTGTGCGAGTCTGCAGGCGCTGCTCGATGCGATGCCGAGCTGGCGCGCGTGGACGTTGAGCGATCGCGCGCCCGTGGCTGGTCCTGGCGACATGGCGCATGAGCGTGTCGCGTTGGTGGGCGATGCCGCGCATCCAATGGTGCCGTACCTTGCGCAAGGGGCGGGCATGGCGATCGAGGATGCGGTCGCGTTGGCGGATGCCTTGGGCGATGCCTCGGCGTTGGGTGTGCCAGCTGCGTTTGCACGCTATGCCGAGGCGCGTTGGGAACGCAATGCGCAGGTGCAGGCGCGGGCGCGTCGCAATGGCGAGATCTTTCATGCCACCGGTGCGGTGCGCTTCGGGCGCGACATGGCGATGCGCTTGCTGGGCTCCCGGTTGCTCGATCAGCCCTGGTTGTACGGCGGCTGATTCAGGGCGCGTGCCCAGGCCACCGGGTACTTCCCTCCGCGAATGTCCCCCGGGGCTTCGCCCCTCCTCCTTGATTTCGCTGCGGGAAGCACCCAGTGTCCTGGGCACGATGGGCGCGGTCGTTGTGCTGGCCGATCAACGACCGCACTGCCCAACGCTCACGTCGATGGGGTGCCTTGCGCAGCGAAATCAAGGAGGAGGCCGCAGGCCGGGGGACATTCGCGGAGCAAGGTGCCCCGTCGGCGTGAGCGTCGCCCTGAAAAATCAGAGCCGGAACGTTTGCAGATGCTCGATGCGCTCGGCCAAGCCTTCCTGCCCCAGGTAATGCCCATGCGTCCCATCGCGCATCTGCGCCAGCGTGGTTTCCAGCTCGACCAGCATCGCATCGCGATCCGCCACGAAGGCCGGCGGCACGTCGATGCCGATCTGCGTGCAGGCGTCGGCGATCAGGTGCGCGCTGGCGGGCGCGCCGCAGGCCGCGCACTTCACGATGGCCGCCACGGTCGGCTCGGCGCCATTGTCCAGCAGGGCGCTCGTGAGTTCGGGCGAGATCTGACCGTCGATGTTGCGCAGCACGTCGGATGCCACCGGCGCGCCTGCGCGCACCAGCGCTGCCGCGGCGGCGAAGGCGCTGTGTCCCACGGCCACGTCGGTGGCGAGTGCACTGCCTTCATGCGGCCCTTCGAAGTTCAGGCCTGCGGCGGCAAGTTCGGCGACCAGCGCAGCGTCGTCGGTGGCAATCGCGTGGCGCAGTGCCGCGCGTGCGAGCGCCGGGTGATGGCGCAGCGTGCCGTCTGCAAGCGGGGTGCGCCAGTCGACGATGGCGCGGCAATAGAAGGTGACCAGCTTGTCCATCAGGTCGAGGTCCAGCCCGTAGCCTTCGTGGCGGTCGTCGAGGTAGGCGAGCAGCGCCTGCCCCGAGAAGTAGTCGCCCGTCGGCGCCAGCGGGTCTTCGTCGAGATGCAGCGCCGCGAAGGCGCCGTACAGGTCGGCCGCGACGGGGCTCAGGCCGTCTTCGTGCAGCGCGTGCGTCCAGGCCGGCGGCAGGCCCTGCTTCCACGCGATGACCTGGCCGTGCGTGGCGCCGGGCTCGACCACCGCGTAGACGCGGTCGCAGTACTCGAAGCCGCCGAAGGGCAGGTGCGTGAGCTTGCCGCTCCAGGGCGTGCCGCTGTCTTCGGCCGCTTCCTCGGCGAGTTCCTGTTCGTGCTCGATCCAGCCTTGCAGGTCGCGGTAGCCATCGCTGCCGTCCCAGAACAGCTCCGACCAGCTGACGCTCTCGACGTTGCCGTTCATCGGCAACGCCAGGTCGTAGTCGAGGCGCCCGCCCGCCGTGTGCTGCCACAGCGCGACCAGCGCTTCGGGCAGCGGGCCGGCGCACAGGGCCTGCACCGCATCGATCTGCTGCTGCGGCATCGGCGGCTGCGCGTCGAAGATCACGCGATCGGCGAACAGTACGACGCCATGTTCGCGCAGGGTGGAGAGCTCTTCGGCAGAGAACGAGGTGTTGTTGTTCATGGCGGCAGCCTCCGTGTTCTCCAAAATGTAGCGCTTTGCGCCGAGGGAGCAACCCTCGTTCGCCCGGGGCTGCTGCAAGCCCCTGCATGACGCACTACAGATCGGTGCGCAGCTTCCAGATCTCGGGGAACAACACCACGTCGAGCATCTTGCGCAGGTAGCTCACGCCGCCCGTGCCGCCGGTGCCGCGCTTGAAGCCGATCACGCGCTCCACGGTGGTCACGTGGCGGAAGCGCCAGAGGCGGAAGGCGTCTTCGAGGTCGGTGAGTTTTTCGCCGAGCTGGTACAGGTCCCAGTGGTCGTGCGGGTTGCGATAGACCGTGAGCCAGGCGGCCTCGACGCCGTCGCTCGATTCGTAGGGCTGGGTCCAGTCGCGCTCCAGTCGGTCGGCGGGCACGGGCAGGCCGTGGCGTGCGAGCAGGCGCAGCGACTCGTCGTACAGCGAGGGCGCGCGGTAGGCCGCGTCCACCTGCGCGAGCAGGTCGGCGCGGTGCGCGTGGGGCTTGAGCATGGCGGCGTTCTTGTTGCCGAGCAGGAACTCGATGCAGCGGTACTGCGCGCTCTGGAAGCCGCTGGAGTTGGCGAGGTAGGGGCGCATCGCCGTGTATTCGGGCGGCGTCATGGTCGAGAGCACGGTCCACGCGCTCACCAGCTGTTCCATGATGCGGCTCACGCGCGCGAGCATCTTGAAGGCGTCGGGCAACTGCTCCTGCGCGATGCAGCGCACGGCGGCGTGCAGCTCGTGCAGCATGAGCTTCATCCAGAGTTCGCTGGTCTGGTGCTGCACGATGAACAGCATCTCGTCGTGCGCGGGCGACAGCGGATGCTGCGCGTTCAGGATTTCGTCGAGGTGCAGGTAGTCGCCGTAGCTCATGGACTTGCTGAAGTCCAGCTGCGCCTTCTCTTCGTGGACGATGGACTCGGGGGTCTTGTTGTTGTCGTTGTCGGTGCTCATGTCACTGCGTTCTTGCGGTTGAATTCGGCGCGTCGCCACTCGCCGGTCTCAAGCACCTGCACGAGGTGTTCGACCGAGTGCCACACATCCTCGAAGCCGAGGTACAGCGGCGTGAAGCCGAAGCGCAGGATGTCGGGCATCTGCGAATCGCCGGCGCGGTAGTCGCCGATCACGCCGCGTGCGATCAGGGCCTGCACGATGGCGTAGGCGCCTTCCTCGCGGCTGAGGCACACCTGCGAGCCGCGCAGTGCGTGGTCGCGCGGGGTGACGAGCGACAGGCCCTGGCCGGCGCAGCGTTCTTCGACGAGGCGGATGAACAGGTCGGTGAGCGCGAGCGACTTGGCGCGCAGCGCAGCCATTGCACCGCCGGTGCCGTTGAAGGCTTCGGCGGCGAGCACGGTGTCGAGCCCGCATTCGAGGCCGGCCAGCGCGATGACCGGTTGCGTGCCGCACAGGTAGCGGCCGACGCCCGGGGCAGGGCGGTAGTGCGGCGTGAACTCGAAGGGCGCCGCGTGGCCCCACCAGCCGGACAGCGGCTGCTCGAACTGGCCCGCGTGCTTCGTGTTCACCCAGGCGAAGGCCGGCGCGCCGGGGCCGCCGTTGAGGTACTTGTAGCCGCAGCCGATCGCGTAGTCGGCGTTGCTGTCGTTGAGCGCGACGGGCACGGCGCCCGCGCTGTGCGCCAGGTCCCACACGGTGAGCGCGCCCGCGGCGTGCGCGGCGGCGGTGACGGCCTTCATGTCGTGCATGGCACCGGTGCGGTAGTTGACGTGCGTGAGCATGAGCACGGCGACTTCGTCGGTCAGCGCCGCAGGCAGCTCGGCTGCATCGATCAGCTTCAGTGTGAAGCCGCGTTCACGGCACAGCGATTCGGCGATGTACAGGTCGGTGGGAAAGTTGCTGCGCTCGCTCAACACCAGCTTGCGGCCGCTCGCCTTCTGCTGCGAGAGCGCGGCGAACAGCACCTTGTAGAGATTGACGGAGGTGCTGTCGGTGCACACCACTTCGCCCGGCGCGGCGCCGATCAGGCGGGCCACCTTGTCGCCCAGGCGCTGCGGCAGGTCGAACCAGCTCGCGGTGTTCCACGAGCGGATGAGGCCTTCGCCCCATTCCTTGGCCACCACCTCGGCGATGCGCGCGGGCGCGGCCTTGGGCAGCACGCCGAGCGAGTTGCCGTCGAGGTAGAGCACGCCCTCGGGCAGGGTGAATTGGTCGCGCAGGGCGCGCAGTGGGTCTTGCGCGTCGAGGGCGCGGCAGTCGGCGAGGGTCGTCGTCATGGAAGGGAGGGTTTCAGCGGGGAAGTTCGCGCAGCACGGCGCGCACGGGGGAGGCATCGGCGCTCGTCAGCTTGAGCGGCAGCGCGATGAGTTCGTAGTCGCCCTCGGGCACGTCGTCGAGCACGAGGTTCTCGAGCACGCGCAGGTCGAGGTGGCGGATGCGCTGGTGGCTGTCGAGGGTCTTGCTGTCGGCCGGGTCGATGCTGGCGGTGTCGATGCCGATGAGCTTCACGCCCATGGCCGCCAGGCGCTCGACGGTGGCGGGCGCGTAGGCCGCGAGCTGCGGGTCCCAGCGGTCGACGGGCATGGCCGGGTAGGTGCGCACGAGCACGCGCGGGGGCAGCGTGTCGTTCACGGCGTGCGCGATGTGCTCCCAGGTGACCAGCGGGCCGCGGCCGATCGCGTGGATCACGCGGCAGGGGCCGAGGAAGGGCGTGAGGTCGACCTGGCCGATGGTCTGGCCCTCGGGGGCGTAGTGCAGCGGCGCGTCGGCATGGGTGCCCACGTGCGGCGACAGCGTGATCGCGCTCACGTTGACCGGGCAGCCGGGGCCGATGGTGGCGCACCACTGCTGCGAATACGGCGTGTCGCCCGGGAACACCGGGCTGCCGGCGTGCACGGGGGCGGAGATGTCCCAGAGTCGGAGCGGGGCGGTCATGGCGGGCGGCAGGGCGAAGGAAGAAAAAGGGCAGTGTGGGCCGGTTGGAGTCGGTCCACAAGGGGCCGGCGGGTGCCGAATGCTATGCGCAGTGGCTGCCTTGCGTCGAGAAGTTATCCATCAATCATCGAAAGATTGAATAATCTATTCAATCGACAGGAAATGGAGAACAAATCATGCAAGCCGACCTCGATCGAACCGACCTCCAGCTGCTGCGCGCGCTGCAGGACAACGCCCGCCTGACCTCGGGCGAGCTGGCGCAGATGGCGCACCTGTCGCAGTCGCCGTGCTGGCGCCGGGTGAAGAAGCTGGAGGACGACGGCGTGATCGGCGGCTACCACGCGGGCCTGAACCGACGCGCGCTGGGCTTCGGCGTGCTGGCCTTCGTGATGGTCGGCATCGACCACCAGACCGAGATCTCGTCGCGCGCCTTCGAGGACGCGGTGTGCGCGATTCCCGAGGTGGTGATGTTCCACGGCATCTCGGGGCCGGCGGATTTCATCCTCGTGGTGGTCGCGAAGGACCTCGATGCGTATTCCGACTTGTTGCAGCGCAAGCTGCACCGCCTGCCAGGCGTGCGCCATGTGCAGACGCATTTCTCGCTGCAGGAGTTCAAGGGGCAACTGGGCGGGTTGCCGGTGCCCGTGGCCTGAGTCGGCCTGTCGTCAGTGCAGTTCGTCGGACAGCATCGGCAGCCCATGCCGCAGGCGCGCGCGCTGGCAGGCGTCGCTGCCGGCCTGCAGCTCGTGGCAGGGGTTGGGGCGCCATTCGTAGATGCCGCAGGCCACCGACTGGCCGATCTTGCCGGTGAGCGCGGCGCAGCGCGCCGGCGTGTGGTCGGTGCCGCGCATGCGGCACAGGGCGTCGTTCACGTCGACCGCCAGGCCCGAGGGCACGCGGCCGCCGTGGTCGTCGAGCTCGTGCACGCTGAAGTCGACGCGGTAGCTGGCGCAGCAGGCGCCGCAGGTCTGGCAGGGATTCATGAGGGGAGCAGCGCGGCGTCACGCACGCGCTGCAGCATGCGGCGGCGGATCAGCCCGCTCGCGGGGCGGATCAGCAGCCAGTAGGCGGTGAAGCGGCGCTGCGCGGCGGCATCGCCGCACCAGACCCGGGTGCGCGTGGTGAGGCGCGTGCCCGTGCCTTCGGGCTCTGCCGTGAAGTGAAGCACCAGCTTGGCCAGGCCCGTGGCATCGAGCGCGGCGAAGGCCGGGCCGTCGGCCAGCGGGACCAGGCCGTAGTCGAAGCGCCAGAAGCGGCCGGCCAGGCCGAAGGCCAGTTCGCGCTCGCCGTCGCGCCCCAGCGGCGTGAAGTCGGCAAAACCGAAGGCCTCGCGCTGGCGCAGCGTGGGAGCGGCCAGGCCGAGCCGGCTGGCCAGGCGGTTCGGCAGTTCGCGCAGCGCGATCAGGCTGCGCGCCACGGGGTCGTCGGTGATCTCGGGGCGGGCCGCCACGTCGAGCACGCGCGCGGGCGATGCGGGCACGTGGAGGCTGTGCGTCTCCGCGAACTGGTAGCGCGGCAGGTAGCGGTTCATCAGCTCCATGCGGCGCCTGGGTCGGTCAGCGGTCGGGTGTCTGTCAGAGCCTGCCGAGCAGCAGGAACTCCATCAGCGCTTTTTGCGCGTGCAGGCGGTTCTCGGCCTCGTCCCACACGACCGACTGCGGGCCGTCGATGACCTCGGCCTGCACTTCCTCGCCGCGGTGCGCGGGCAGGCAGTGCATGAAGAGGGCGTCGGTCTGGGCGATGCGCATCATGTCCTCATCGACGCACCAATCGGCGAAGGCCTTGCGGCGCGCCTCGTTCTCGGCCTCGTAGCCCATGCTGGTCCACACGTCGGTGGTGACGAGGTCGGCGCCGCGGCAGGCTTCCATCGGGTCCTGGAAGACCTTGTAGCTGTCGCCCGAGCGGATGCCCGCGATCGACTGGTCGACCTCGTAGCCGCTGGGCGTGCTCACGTGCACGGTGAAGCCAAGAATTTCAGCGGCCTGCAGCCAGGTGTTGGCCATGTTGTTGCCGTCGCCGACCCACGCCACGGTCTTGCCCTGGATCGAGCCGCGGTGCTCGATGTAGGTGAAGATGTCCGCCAGGATCTGGCAGGGGTGGAACTCGTTGGTCAGGCCGTTGATGACGGGCACGCGCGAGTGCGCGGCGAAGGCGTCGATCTTGGTCTGCTCGTAGGTGCGGATCATCACCAGGTCGACCATGCGGCTGATGACCTTGGCGCTGTCCTCGATGGGCTCGGCGCGGCCCAGCTGGCTGTCGCCCGTGGTCAGGTGCACCACGCTGCCGCCGAGCTGGTACATGCCGGCCTCAAAGCTCACGCGGGTGCGCGTGCTGGCCTTCTCGAAGATCATGGCCAGCGTGCGGTCGACCAGCGGCTGGTGCTTTTCGTAGGTCTTGAACTTCTTCTTGATGATCGCCATGCGATCGAAGAGGTAGACGTACTCATCGGCCGTGAGGTCCGAGAACTGCAGGTAGTGGCGCAGGGCGTTCGGTGCGGCGGCGGTCGTCATTGCGCAACGGGCTCCGAGAGGAAGGTTTTGACGATCGGCGCGAGGATCGCAACGATCTCGTCGGCTTCGGCAATGCTCAGGATGAGCGGCGGCACGAGACGGATCACCTTGTCGGCCGTCACGCTCAGCAGCAGGCCGGCGTCGCAGGCGCGGTTCAGGATCACGCCGCAGGGGCGGTCGAGCTCGATGCCCAGCATCAGGCCCTGGCCGCGGATCTCTTTCACGCCGGGCAGGCTGCCGATTTCGCGCTCCAGCGCGGCCTTCAGGTGCGCGCCCACGGTGGCGGCGTTCTCGAGCAGCTTGTGCTCTTCCATGATGCGGATGGTTTCCACACCGGCGCGCATGGCCAGCGGGTTGCCGCCGAAGGTGGTGCCGTGGTTGCCCGGGCCGAAGATGTTGGCGGCCTTGGGGCCGGCCACGACGGCGCCGATCGGCACGCCCGAGCCCAGGCCCTTGGCCAGCGGCATCACGTCAGGCTTGATGCCCGCCCACTGGTGAGCGAACCACTTGCCGGTGCGGCCCATGCCGCACTGCACTTCGTCGATCATCATGAGCCAGTCGCGCTCGTCGCACAGCTGGCGCACCTGCTTGAGGTAGTCGACGCGCATCGGGTTGATGCCGCCTTCGCCCTGGATGGTTTCGAAGAATACGGCGACCACGTTGGGGTTGCCTTCGGTGGCCTTCTTCAGCGCCTCGATGTCGTTCAGCGGCACGCGGATGAAGCCTTCGACCAGCGGGCCGAAGCCGGCCTGCACCTTGGGGTTGCCGGTGGCCGACAGCGTGGCGATGCTGCGGCCGTGGAAGGCGGCTTCGTAGACGACGATCTCGGGGCGCTCGATGCCCTTGTCGTGGCCGTACTTGCGGGCCAGCTTCAGGGCGGCTTCGTTGGCTTCCAGGCCGGTGCAGCAGAAGAAGGCGTTGGTCAGGCCCGACAGCTCGGTGAGCTTGGTGGCGAGCTGTTCCTGGCCGGTCACGTGGTAGTAGTTGGAGCTGTGGATCAGCTTGGTCAGCTGGTCCTGCAGCGCGGGCACCAGCTCGGGGTGGTTGTGGCCCAGCGTGTTCACGGCAATGCCGCCCAGGCCGTCGAGGTAGGCCTTGCCCGTGGTGTCCCAGACTTGGCAGCCCTGGCCGTGCGACAGCGCGATCGGCAGGCGACCGTAGGTGTTCATGACGTGGGGCGAGGTGGGTTGCTGGGCGGTGGCGCTCATTCGGTTCTCCAGATAGGGAACGCGAATTCTAGGCGTGCGGTTTGACGGCTTCGTTGAGGATTCCGCATCACAGCAATGCCCCCCATTCAGGATGCAAAAAGGGCCCCGGATACAATCGCTTGCTGCACCGCAGCACCTGTTCCGGTCGCCTCACTTCACGATGATTTCCCCCAACGCCAAAGAAATCTTCATCCAGGGCATCACCCACGATGGCCGCACTTTTCGCCCCAGCGACTGGGCCGAACGCCTCGCCGGCGTCATGTGCTCCTTCCGCCCCGGCGGCGCCTACCCGGGCAGCCACCTGAGCTATTCGCCCTGGTGCATTCCCACGACCATCAACGGCGTGAAATGCGTGGTGGTGAACCGCGCCCTGCGCGACGCCGAGCCCATGGCCTGGGACTTCTGCGTGAACTTCGCCAAAGACAACAACCTCCAGGTGGCCGAGGCCTGCCTGGTGCCCGACCCGGCGGACACGCCGCCCCCTCCCAAAAAGGCCTGACTTCCAGGCCTTTTTCTTTTCTAGGCGGGTCGCTCTGGCCTGGGTACTTTTCGAGCGCCCATGAAAAAACCGCCCGAAGGCGGTTTTTCACTTTTGCTTGCTGCAGCGCACCCCGATCAAACGGCGGACCGGAGGATTCCGGTCCGGGCTTGCCTGACAGGTGTCAGGCGGCGGCCTTTTCAGGCGCCAGGGCGAGGGCCTTGACCTTGGCCGACAGGCGGCTCTTGTCGCGGGCGGCCTTGTTCTTGTGGAAGATGCCCTTGTCGGCGACGGTGTCGACGATGCTCTGGGCCTTCGCGAACAGTTCGCTTGCCTTGGTCTTGTCGCCAGCCAGAACAGCCTTTTCGACGTTCTTGACAGCGGTACGGTATTTGGAGCGCAGCGAGGTGTTCGCAGCGTTGAGCTTGACGTCCTGGCGGACGCGCTTGCGGCCCGACGCGAGGCGCGGGTTCTTCTTCTTGGGCTTGGCGGATGCCATATTTAGTGTTCCTTAGGTGTCTGAGGATGATGCAGCAAAGCCCTCCATTATAGGCCGGGTTCCGGTTTTTGCCGAATTGCCTGCTTTTGCCACCTTTCGCAGCCCTACACTCGCCCCCGTGTCCCTGTTCAAATCCGCCTCCACCGTCTCCCTGCTGACCCTCGCTTCGCGGATCACGGGCCTCGTGCGCGACGTGCTGTTTGCCTCGGTGTTCGGCGTCAGCGCGCTCACCGACGCCTTCAACGTCGCCTTTCGCATCCCCAACCTGTTTCGCCGCGTGTTCGGCGAAGGCGCCTTCAGCCAGGCCTTCGTGCCGGTGCTGGCCGCGCGCAAGACCGAGGCGGGGCAGGAGGGCGCCCGGGAGCTGGTCGACCACGTCGCCACGCTGCTGACCTGGGCCCTGGTGGTGCTGTGCGTGGCCGGCGTGGCCGGCGCGCCGCTGCTGGTCTGGGCCATGGCCAGCGGCCTGCAGGGCTTCGACGCCGCCGTGGTCATGACACGCTGGATGTTCCCCTACATCGGCTTCATGTCGCTGGTGGCGCTGGCGGGCGGCATCCTCAACACCTGGCGCAAGTTCGCCGTGCCGGCGGCGTCGCCGGTGCTGCTCAACATCGCGCTGATCCTGTCGATCTCCATCGGCGCGCCGCTGTTTCGCCGCTATGGCATCGAGCCGATCTACGCCCAGTGCGTGGGCGTGATGGTCGGCGGCGTGCTGCAGCTGGCCCTGCAGATCCCGGCGCTGCGCGCATTGGGGCTCCTGCCGCGCATCGGCGCCAGCTTCAAGGCGCTGCGCGCCGCGTGGACCGATCCGACCACCCGCAAGGTCATGAAGCTCATGCTGCCGGCGCTGCTGGGCGTGAGCGTGGCGCAGATCTCGCTGCTCATCAACACGCAGATCGCCTCGCACCTGGCCACCGGCAGCGTGACCTGGGTCACCAACGCCGACCGGCTGATGGAATTCCCCACCGCCATGCTCGGCGTGGCGCTGGGCGTGGTGCTGATGCCGCAGCTCGCGGGCGCCCGCGCCGCCAAGGACGACGCGCGCTACTCCTCGCTGCTCGACTGGGGCCTGCGCCTCGTGGTGCTGCTGGCGGCGCCGTGCGCCGTGGCGCTGCTGCTGTTCGCCAAGCCGCTCGTGGCGGTGCTGTTCCACAACGGCGCTTACACCGGCGAGGACGTGGGCCGCACCACCGTGGCGCTCATGGGCTACGGCGTGGGGCTGGTCGGCCTCGTGGCCGTGAAGGTGCTCGCGCCCGGCTACTACGCCAAGCACGACACCCGCACGCCCATGCTGATCGCCGTGACGGTGCTGGTGTTCACGCAGGTGCTCAACTTCTTCCTGGTGCCGCTGCTGCAGCACGCGGCGCTGACGCTGACCATCGGCATCGGTGCGCTGGTCAATGCGCTGTGGCTGCTGATCGGCCTGATCCGGCGCGGCAGCTACACCCCCGAGCCCGGCTGGGGCAAGTTCGCGCTGCAGGTGCTGTTGGGCACCGTGGTGCTGGCGGCCCTGCTGGCCTGGGGCGCGCATTATTTCGACTGGGTCGGCCTGCGCGCGCAGCGCCTGCACCGCATCGGCCTGCTGGCCGCGCTCATCGCCGGCGCCGCGCTGCTCTATTTCGCCGTGCTCACCGCCGCGGGCGTGCGCCTGCGCAGTTTCATGCGCCGCTGAAGCGCCGTTGGCGAGCCGGAAAACACTGCCTTGACGCTCCCTGCGGGCTCCTCTACAAAGCCATATGACGTTCAGCTACCAGGTTCCCACGGCACTGGAATATTTCGAGTCGCTGGTCGGCAGCGATGACCACTTTCCGCTGCTCGAAGCGGCCGCCAGCATCGCGCAGGACGAATACCCCGAACTCGACGTGCAGCAGGTGCTGGGCGACGTCGACCAGCTGCTCGCGCGCCTCAAGCGCCGCCTGCCGGCCGACGCCGCGCCGCTGGCCCGGCTGCGCGCGCTGAACCAGTTCTTCTTCAGCGACCTGAATTTCGGCGGCAACGTCAACGACTACTACGACCCCGACAACAGCTACCTGAACGCCGTGCTGCGCACCCGCCGCGGCATTCCGATCTCGCTGGCCGTGCTGTGGATGGAGCTGGCCCAGGGCCTGGGCCTGCAGACGCGCGGCATCAGCTTCCCGGGGCATTTCATGGTCAAGGTCACGCTGCCCAAGGGGCAGGTCGTGATCGATCCGTTCACCGGCAAGTCGCTCTCGCGCGAAGAGCTGGGCGAGCGGCTCGAGCCCTACAAGCGCGGCAACGGGCTGGTCGGCGAATTCGACGTGCCGCTGGGCCTGTACCTGCAGCCCGCGAGCCCGCGCGAGATCATCGCGCGCATGCTGCGCAACCTGAAGGAAGTGCACCACGCCCAGGAAGACTGGCCGCGCTACATCGCGGTGCAGAACCGCCTCATTGCCCTCTTGCCCACCGCCTGGGGCGAGCACCGCGACCGCGGCGTGGCGCATGCCGAGCAGGGCCATGCGGCGCTGGCCGTGCGCGACCTCGAAACCTACCTCGCCAACGCCGAAGACGCGCTCGACATCGACGCGATCGCCGAGCGCGTGGCGCTGCTGCGGCGCCTGGCCAACTGACCGCCCCAACGCCATGACCGACACCCGCACCGGCGTGAGCGCGGCGCCCGACCTGGGCACGCTGCACGAATTCCACGGCGTGCAGCCGGTGCTGCCGGTGTCCGACGTCTCGCGCGCCGCGCGCTGGTTTTCCGAGGTGCTGGGGTTCGAGATCGACTTCATCGCCGGCGAGCCGCCCAGCTACGCCCGCGTGATGAAGGGCGACCGCAGCTATGGCGACCCGGTGTACCTGCGCCTGTGGCAATGCGGCAGCCGCGAAGCCCGGCCCTGGCGCGGCGAGATCGTGATCCACGTCGGCAAGGACATCGACGGCCTGCATGCCGCCTATGTGAAGCGCGGCGTGACCATCATCGAGCCGCCCACGTCCCAGCCCTGGGGCCTGCGCGAATTCGCGATCCGCGAACCCGACGGCCACGTGCTGCGGTTCTGCGGCTATCTCTGAAACACAAAATTACAAGCAGATCGATGCGGCCGTGTCGATCCGTGGCCCGCTCGCGCGACGTGTGAACAGGAGCACGCAGATTCCGGCGTCTCCCGATCCCCACCCATTTTCAGGAGAAACGACATGCGATTCATGGTTCTGGTCAAGGCGAGCAAGGATTCCGAAGCCGGCGTGATGCCGAGCACCGAAATCCTCACCGAGATGGGCCGGTTCAACGAGGAACTGGTCAAGGCCGGCGTGCTGCTGGCGGGCGAGGGGCTGCACCCGTCGTCCAAGGGCGCGCGTGTGCGCTGCGAAGGCAAGAAGCGCACCGTCATCGACGGCCCCTTCACCGAGACCAAGGAGCTGCTCGCGGGCTTCTGGCTGCTGCAGGTCAAGTCGAAGGAAGAGGCCATCGAGTGGATCAAGCGCAGCCCGTTCCAGGAAGGCGAGATCGAGATCCGCCAGGTCTTCGAAGCCACCGATTTCGGCGACGCCATGACGCCCGAGCTGCTGGCCCAGGAAGACCGCCTGCGCGCCGAGTCGGCTGCCAAGGCCGGCCGCTGAACCTCATCCATTCCTCGAAGGAGAAACGATCATGCGATTCATGCTGCTGATGATTCCCCATGGCTACGAAAGCGCGGCGCCCGGCACCGTGCCCGACGACGTCGAACGCGTGGGGTCGATGATGGCCTTCAACGAGTCCCTGCAGAAGGCCGGCGTGCTGATCGGCTGCGAGGGCCTGCACCCGCCGTCGATGGGTGCGCGCGTGAGCTTTCCGGGCGGCAAGCCGAAGGTTGTCGACGGTCCCTTCGCCGAGGCCAAGGAAGTGCTGGGCGGCTACTGGCTGATCGATGTCGCCTCGCGCGCCGAGGCCATCGAATGGGCGAGCCGCTGCCCGGGCAGCGAAGACGAGGTCATCGAGATCCGCCAGGTACAGGAGATGGAGGACTTCTCGCCCGAGGTGCAGGACGTGGCGAGCGAGTTCACGTCGATGCAGCAGACCCTGAAGAAGTGAGTCGACCCTAGTCGTCCCGCACCAGCCGGATGCCCACCAGCGTGTAGCGCGTGTCCGGCGCATTCCAGTTGCGGTACGAAGAGCGGGCATAGAAAGCCCAGGTGTGCCAGGAGCCGCCGCGGCGCACGCGCACGGTGCCCGTGGCCGGGCCCTGGGGGTCGTCGACCGGTGAGCGCGCGTAGTATTCGTCGCCATGCCAGTCGGCCACCCACTCCCACGCATTGCCGTGCATGTCGTAGAGGCCCCAGGCGTTCGGCGCGAAGCTGCCGACCGGGGCGGTGAAGGCAAAGCCATCGTCGCCCGCGAGCGCCATCGCGCGCCAGCGCGGCCAGTGGGCGGCGCTGCGCGTGTCGAACACATTGGCCCCGCGCAGCAGCGTGGCCGGATCGTTCCCCGTGCTGTAGCGCGTGCGCGTGCCGGCGCGGCAGGCGTACTCCCACTCGGCCTCGGTCGGCAGGCGGTAGCGCCGGCCCTCCGTCTTGCTCAGCCAGGCGGCCAGCGCCTGCGCGTCGTTCCAGCTCACGTTGACGACCGGGTGGTCGTCGCCCTGCGCGAAGCCCGGGTTGCGCCACGAGTAGCGCGGGTCGCGGCCCTCGAAGGCGTCGCCGCGCCGCGTGGTGGCGGGGTCGTAGTCGGCGCGCCAGCCGTAGCCGCCGGTGCCGTCGGCCACCGATTCGGGCACGTGGCCCGAGGCTTCGAGAAAGCGCCGGAACTGGCCCACCGTCACCTCGTGCCGGCCCATCCAGAACGCCCGCGTGATGCGCACCTTGTGCACCGGCCCTTCGTCGGCCAGCTGGGTGAAGCGCTCCTTGGGCAGTTGGGGGTAGTCGCGTGCCAGCGCCTCGGGCGCCTCGTCGCTGCCCATGAGGAATTCGCCGGCCGGCAATCGCACGAAGGCCATGCCCAGGCTGTTGCGTTCCACGGCGAGGTCGTCCGCCCGGGCGCCGCCGCAGGCGAGGCCGAACGCGAAACCCAGGCTCCACAAGACGAGGCGTGGTGTCATGGCCGCATGCTATCCGGCCCGCCGGGCCGCAGCGAGGCCGCATGAGCAGCGGACCAGACACCGCCGCCATCCACCGCGCCATCGAGGCGGTCTGGCGCATCGAGTCCGCGAAGATCATCGCCGCGCTCGCGCGCAAGGTGCGCGACGTGGGCCTGGCCGAAGAGCTGGCGCAGGACGCGCTGGTGGCCGCGCTCGAGCAGTGGCCCGTCGACGGCGTGCCCGACAACCCCGCCGCCTGGCTCACGCAGGTGGCCAAGCACCGCGCCCTCGACCGCCTGCGCCACGTGCAGCTGGCCGAGCGCAAGGCGCCCGAGATCGGCCGCGAGCTCGACGCGCTGCACGCCATGGCCCAGGCCGATTTCGCGCAGGCGGTGGATGCGGCGCTCGACGACGACATCGGCGACGACCTGCTGCGCCTGGTGTTCACCGCCTGCCATCCGGTGCTCTCGACCGAGGCGCGCGTGGCGCTCACGCTGCGGCTGATGGGTGGCCTCACGACCGACGAGATCGCGCGCGCCTTTCTCGTGCCCGAGGCCACCGTGGCGCAGCGCATCGTGCGTGCCAAGCGCACGCTGGCCGAGGCGCGCGTGCCCTTCGAGGTGCCGCGCCGCCACGAGCTCGAAGCCCGGCTGGCCTCGGTGCTCGAGGTGCTCTACCTGATCTTCAACGAAGGCTATTCGGCCACCGCCGGCGACGACTGGATGCGCCCCGCGCTGTGCGACGAAGCGCTGCGCCTGGGCCGCATCGTGGCCGAGCTGGTGCCCGGCGAGGCCGAGGTGCACGGGCTGGTCGCGCTGATGGAAATCCAGGCCTCGCGCACCGCCGCGCGCGTGGGCGCCTCGGGCGAGCCGGTGCTGCTGCTCGACCAGAACCGCGCGCGCTGGGACCCGATGCTGATCCGCCGCGGCCTGGCGGCGCTGGCGCGCGCCGAAGCGCTGGGCGGCGCGCTCGGCTCCTACGCGCTGCAGGCCGCCATCGCCGCCTGCCACGCCCGCGCGCGCACCGCGGACGAGACCGACTGGGCCCGCATCGCGGCGCTGTACGACGCGCTGGCCGCGCTGTCGCCGTCGCCCATCGTCGAGCTGAACCGCGCGGTCGCGCTGTCGATGGCCTTCGGGCCGGCGGCCGGGCTGGAGGTGGTCGATGCGCTGCAGGACGAGCCCGCGCTGAAGGGCTACCACCTGCTGCCGACCGTGCGCGGCGACCTGCTCTTCAAGCTGGGCCGCCGCGACGAGGCGCGCCGGGAGTTCCAGCGCGCCGCCTCGCTCACGCGCAACACGCGCGAGCAGGCGCTGCTGCGGGCGCGCGCCGAGGCCTGCGGCGACAAGCCTTAGCGGACGGGCGCCGATGAGCCCGCGGAAGGCGAGCCCGGCAACCCGAACTGGTGCCACGCGCGGCGCAGCTGCGTGTCCGACCCGAAGCCCGACAGCTCGGCCGCCCGCGTCACGCTGGCGCCCGAGGCCAGCGCCAGTTGCGCGGCGGCCAGCCGCAGCCGGCGCAGGTAGGCCAGCGGCGCCACGCCCGCATGCTCGACGAACAGGCGCGTCAGATGCCGCGCCGAGGTGTGGGCGACCTCGGCCATGCGCGGCACGCTCCAGTCGGCCTGCGGTTGTTCGCTGACCGCGTCCTGCACCCGGTGCAGCGCGGCGTGCAGGTGGTTGCGGTAGGCGAGAAAGGGCGACAGCTCCGGGTCGTGCGGGCCGCGCCGCAGCGCGACCACCATCGCCTGCGCCACCTGGGCGGCCAGCGCCTCGCCGCAGGTGTCGGCGATGCGGTGCAGCATCAGGTCGATGCCCGTCGTGACGCCCGCGCTGCTGTAGACCGGCGGGTCGATCACGAACACGCGGTTGCTCACCACCTCGCAGCGCGGTTCCACGGCGCGCAGCTCATCCAGGTGATGGTGGTGCGTGGTGACGCGCCGGCCCGCGAGCGCGCCCGCGTGCGCCGCGAGCAGGGCGCCCGCGCAGACCGTGACCAGTTCGACGCCGCCGCGCGTGAAGCGCTGGCCGCGCAGCCAGTGCAGCAGGTCCTGCGCCTCGGGGGTGTCGGTCGCGATGGTGTCGCCCGGCAGGCCGACCAGCACCACCCAGCCCGGGCCGTCCCATTGCGTCGGCAGCGGCGACAACCCCGAAAGCGCGACGCCGACCGAGCCCCTCATGCTCGGCCGCGGCCCTGCGAACTCGATGACAAAACGTTCGGGCTGGCCCGCCGCGCGCAGCCGCTGGTTGGCGATGCGCAGCGCCTCGGCCGGCCCGGCCCAGTCGAGCACCAGGCTGTCGGGCAGGAGCACGAAGACTACGCGGAGGGGGGCTCGTTGCGGGTCCATGCGTAGTCCATCTGGCGCGCGGTGCGCTCGGCCAGTTCGCGCCCGGCCAGGCGTTCGACCAGGTGCAGGCTCATGTCGATGCCCGCGCTGATGCCGGCCGAACTGACGATGCGGCCGGTGTCGACCCAGCGCACGCCGTCGCGCACGTCGAGCTGCGGGAACTGGGCGCGCAGGTCGGCGAGGTCTTCCCAGTGCGTGGTGACCGCCTCGCGCGTCACGACGCCGCTTTGCGCCAGCAGGAAGACGCCGGTGCAGACCGAGGCGACCAGCTGCGCGCCGGCCGCGCACTGCGCGATCCAGCGCAGGGTGTCGGGGCTCGCCATGGGTGCATCGACCACGCCGCCGGGGACGACCAGCACGTCGGCGGTGGCGGCGGCATCGGCCAGCGAGTGGTCGGCGAGCAGCCGCAGGCCGGCGCGCGCCTGCACCGGTTCCCCGGCGCGGGCGTGGGCGACCGAGGCGACCTCGAACGGCGCGGGCGCTCCCGGCTGCAGGCGCTGGTGGACGCGGGCGGCGGTGGTGAAGACCTCGAAGGGGCCGGCGAAATCGAGCGCCTCGACACCGTCGTAGGCCAGGATGCGCACGCGCAGCGGGGTCATGTCGTCGCGCCTTCCGTGGCGCGCTCAAGCGCCTGCGCCACGCCGCAGACCGTGGCGAAGCGCCCGTCCAGCACGGTCGCCGTGCGCGTCTTGATGTCGGCGGCCGACAGCGGCCGGCCGTCGGGCTGCACCATGTCGAAGGTGAGGGTGGCGTCGGTCACGTAGTCGACCTCCCAGCCCAGGTCCGAGGCGTGGCGCGTGGTGGTTTCGCAGCACTGCTCGGTGCGGATGCCGCTCACGATCAGGCGGCGGATGCCGTGCTGCGTGAGCCACACGTCCAGGCCGCTGTTGACCAGCGCGCTGTGGCGGTGCTTGGTGAAGGTGGCGGCCGCCTCGAAGGGCGCGAGGCCCTCGATCGGGCGCACATGGCCCGATTCGAGCGCGAAGGGGTTGGCGGGGGATGCCGGCGCATCGATGTGAAAGACGCGCACCACCGGCAGTCCGGCCGCCACGGCGCCGGCGATCAGCGCGTTCTGGGCCTCGAGGTAGGGCGCGAGCAGGGCGGCGTTCCAGTAGGGGCGGTGGCGGAACGATTCCTGGGCGTCGATCACAATCAGACAGGTGGTCATGGCGGCGGCGGGCAAGGCAAAGTGGATGATGCCGCCTATTCTTGGACGCCGCCAGCGCTTCGTCCGTGCCGATGCGGACCGGAACCGATCAGATCAGGACATCAGCCGGCCCTAGACCAGGCCGCCTGCGTGCAGTTCTTTTTTCAGGTACGCGTAGTACAGCGGCGCCGCCACCAGTCCGGCGGGGCCGAACACCGCTTCGGCCACGAACATCACCGACAGCAGCTCCCACACGCGCATCTGCGTGCGCGCGCCGACCACCTTGGCGTTGATCACGTACTCGGCCTTGTGGATCAGGATCAGGAAGGCCAGGCAGGCCGCGGCCGTGACCGGCGACACCGACAGCGCCACCAGCGTGATCACCGAGTTGCAGACCAGGTTGCCCACGATCGGCACCAGCCCCGCCACGAAGGTCAGCGTGATGAGCGCGGGCGTGTAGGGCAGCTCGAGGCCCCACAGCGGCATCAGGAACAGCAGGAAGATCGCGGTCAGCAGCGTGTTGAAGGCGGCGATCCAGAACTGTGCCGCGACGATCTGGCCGAAGGCCTCGCCGAAGGTGGTGATGCGCTGGAACATCTGCTGCGCCAGCGGCCGGCGCTGGGCTGGCGCCGGCGCCACGGCGGCCAGCGCGCCGATGATCAGGCCCACGTAGGCGAACAGCAGCCCGCCCAGCCAGGCGCGCCCGGCCATGGCGAGCGAGCCGGCCTGCGTGCGCAGGTAGTTGGCGACGATGCGCTGCACCTCGGCCGCGCCCTCCGGCAGGTAGACGGCGATGTCGGCCGGCAGCTTGGAGCGCAGTTCGAGCACCGTGCGGGCCGTGTAGTCGAGCAGTTCGCGGTACTGGTCGGGCGCATCGAGCACGTACTCGCGCGCCTGCGAGAACCCCAGCGTGACCAGGCCGATCGGGCCCAGCAGCACCAGCGTGACCGCCACCACCCGGGCTAGGCTGCCGGCGGCGGAACGCAGGGGCTTCAGGCGCGACAGCCAGCCGCCCAGCAGCCGGGCGAACCAGCGTGCGACCAGGAAGCCGATGCACACGCACAGCAGCCCCGGCAGCAGGTGCTGCCACATCACGAGCATCAGCCCCGCGAGCATCAGCAGGTAGCTGGCCAGTACCACGTGGCGGGAGGCGGCGGCCGGGGGCGGGGCGGCGAGGGTGGCGTCGGGCAGCGGCGTGGCCATCCGGGGAACGGGGCGTGCGGTGAGAAAAAGAAAAAAGAACGGGCGCGCGATCAGGCGACGACCACGGCCGCGCCGTCGCCGCGCTCGGCGATCACGCCGATCTCATGCACCGATTCACCGGCGGCGCGCAGCGTGGCGGCGCAGGCGGCGGCTTCGGCCGCGTCGATCACCACGACCATGCCGATGCCGTTGTTGAAGGTGCGGTTCATCTCGATGTCGTCGATGCCGGCCACCTTCTGCAGCCAGGCGAAGAGCTCGGTCTGCGGCCAGCTGCCCTTCTTCAGGTGGGCGGCGGTGCCTTCGGGCAGCACGCGCGGGATGTTCTCGAGCAGGCCGCCACCGGTGATGTGGGCCAGGGCCTTGATCGGGTGCTTGCCCAGCGCTTCGAGCACGGGCTTGACGTACAGGTGGGTGGGCTCCATCACGGCTTCGCGGAAGGGCTTGCCGTCCAGGGTGGCGGGCAGGTCGGCACCGGCGCGCTCGATCACCTTGCGCACGAGGCTGAAACCGTTGGAATGCACGCCGGCCGAGGCCAGGCCCAGCACCACGTCGCCGGGCTTGACGTTCTGGCCCGTGAGGATCTTCGACTTTTCGACCGCGCCGACCGCAAAACCGGCCAGGTCGTACTCGCCGGCCGGGTACATGCCGGGCATTTCGGCGGTTTCGCCGCCGATGAGGGCGCAACCCGAGATTTCGCAGCCGCGGGCGATGCCGCCGACCACGGCCGCGGCCGTGTCCACGTCGAGCTTGCCGCAGGCGAAGTAATCCAGGAAGAACAGGGGCTCGGCGCCCTGCACCAGCACGTCGTTGACGCTCATGGCCACGAGGTCGATGCCGACCGTGTCGTGCATGTTCCATTCGAAGGCCAGCTTGAGCTTGGTGCCCACGCCGTCGGTGCCGCTGACCAGCACGGGTTCCTTGTAGCGCTTGGGCACTTCGAACAGCGCGCCGAAGCCGCCGATGCCGGCCAGCACGCCTTCGCGCATGGTTTTCTTCGCCAGCGGCTTGATGCGGTCGACCAGGGCGTCGCCTGCGTCGATATCGACACCGGCGTCCTTGTAGCTGAGCGGGGTGGGCGTGGAGGAGGTCATGGGCGGGCGGTGTCGAGAAGAAGGAGCGAAAAGGTTCGCGAAGCAGCGAGGAAGGGCGGGCAGGGGAGGCGCCGGCGACCGAGGCGGCCGGGCCGATAGAATTCCTCACGATTTTAAGGGCCCTCCGGGCCCCCTCCATGAACCTTCCCGGGATGAAACAGCTCGCGCTCGATATCGGCATTGCGACGGGCCCCAGCTTCGACGCCTTTTTTGCCGGCCCCAACGAGGCGGCGCTGCGACACCTGCAAGTGTGGGTGGGCGGCGCCGACGGCAGCCCCGCGCTGCACTCGCCGGTGCCGACCTACCTCTGGGGCGACAGCGGCAGTGGCAAGACCCACCTGCTCGAATCCGTGCGTGTCGCACTGGCCGAGCAGGGCGCCAGCGTGGGCTGGCTGCACGCCGGCCTGCTGGAGCCGCCCGAGTTCGACGAGCGCTGGGGCGCCGTCCTGCTCGACGACGTCCACCTCTACACCGCGGTGCAGCAGCACGCGGCCTTCAACTGGTTTGTCAACGCCCAGACCCTGCAGCGCGGCGTGGTCGCCGCCGGCGCCTTGCCGCCGGCCGACCTGCCGCTGCGCGAAGACCTGCGCACCCGCCTCGGCTGGGGCCATGTCTTCCACCTGCAGGTGCTGAGCGAAAGCGAACGCCGCGCGGTGCTGCGCCAGGCGGCCGACGCGCGCGGCGTGATGCTGTCCGACGACGTGCTCGACTTCATGCTGCACCGCTTCAGCCGCGACCTGGGCAGCCTGATGGAGCTGCTGTCGCAGCTCGACGGCTACGCCCTGCAGACCCAACGCGCGATCACCATTCCGCTGATCCGCTCCATGCTCGAAAACGAATAGACAGATAAGAAGAAGCGCCTGCTCCTCCTCGAAAAACAACCAATGATCAAGAAATTCATCGACAAGCTGCTCGGCAAGTCCGCCGGCGGCACGCAGGGCAAGAGCCGCTTCGGCAAGCGCCAGGAGGTGCCGGCAGAGGTTCACAAGATCGATCCCGCCCTGGTCGACGAACGCGCGAAGAACGTGGTCACCACGCTGCAGCAAGCGGGCTACGAGGCCTACGTGGTGGGCGGCGCGGTGCGCGACCTGCTGCTGGGCCTGCGCCCCAAGGACTTCGACGTGGCCACCAATGCCACGCCCGAGCAGGTCAAGTCGCTGTTTCGCCGCGCCTTCATCATTGGCCGGCGCTTTCGCATCGTGCACGTGGTGTACGGCCGGGGCCGCGAGCACGAGGTGATCGAGGTCTCGACCTTCCGCGCCTATATGGACAGCGCCGCCGCCGAGCAGGTGGCCGGCAACGAACGCACCAGCAAGGGCGAGCTCGCGAGCATGAAGCACGCGGTGGATGCCAGCGGCCGCGTGCTGCGCGACAACGTCTGGGGCCCGCAGGAAGAAGACGCGGCGCGCCGAGACTTCACCGTCAACGCCATGTACTACGACCCGGCCAACCAGGTCGTGGTCGACTATCACAACGGCATCAAGGACGCCCAGAAGCTCACGCTGCGCATGATCGGCGACCCGGTCACGCGCTACCGCGAAGACCCGGTGCGCATCATTCGCGCCATCCGCTTCTCGGCCAAGCTGGCCGCGCTCGGTTTCAAGATGGAAGCCAAGACCGCCGCGCCGCTCATCGAATCGAGCAAGCTGCTGGCCGACGTGCCGCAAAGCCGCATGTTCGACGAGATGCTCAAGCTGTTGCAGACCGGCCACGCCATCGCCACGGTCGAGCAGCTGCGCAAGCTGGGGCTCGCCACCGGCATCTACCCGTTGCTCGACGTGGTGGTGGAACGCGCCGACCAGCCCTTCGTGAAGGCCGCCCTGCAGGACACCGACCGTCGCGTCGGCGAAGGCAAGCCCGTGGCGCCCAGCTTCCTCTTGGCCTGCGTGCTGTGGGCCGACGTGCGCGACGGCTGGGCCCAGCGCCAGGAAGGCCGTCACGGCCAGCGCCCGCAGCCGCCGTTCCCGGCGCTGCAGGACGCCATCGACGACGTGTTCAACTCGCGCATCGGCGATGTGTCCGGCCGCGGCAAGCTGGCCGCCGACATGCGCGAGATCTGGATGATGCAGCCGCGCTTCGACAAGCGCACCGGCTCCACGCCCTACAGCCTGGTCGAGCAGGCGCGCTTCCGCGCCGCCTTCGACTTCATGCGCCTGCGTGCCGACGTGGGCGAGGTCGGTGAAGCCATCGCCGAGTGGTGGCAAGAGTTCAGCACCGCCGACGACCTGCGCCGCCAGGACCTGCTCGAACAGGTCCGCGAAGAACAGAAGGTGCGCCAGCGCGTGCGCCTGCGCGATCCGGCCGCTGCGCCCAAGCCGCGCAGCGAGCAGCCGGCGCGCCAGAAGCAAGCCGCCGCCGAGTTGGACGAAGGCGACGGCCCCGACATCGAGGCCGACGCCGTGCCGCCGGACGGCGAAGCCGCCGCGCCGCGCAAGCGCAAGCGCCGGCGCAAGCCGCGCCCCGTGGGCGGCGGTAGCGGTGGTGGCGGCAGCGAGGGCGGCGGGAGCGCCGCAGGCGAATGAGCACGCCCGACCGGCCGAAGGACGGCAAGAAGAGCGCCCCGGCTGCCAAGGCCGCAAAAGGGGGCAAGCCCGCGCCGCGTGCGGGAAGCAAGCCGCCATCGGCAGGCAGCAAGAGTGGACCGCCCGCACGCCGCGCGCCTTCGCGTCCACGCGGTCCGCGCGAGGACTACCCGACCGTGCAGGCCTTCGTCGCCATCGGCGCCAACCTGGGCGATGCCGAGGCGACCGTGAAGGAGGCCATGGCCGCCATCGGTGCGCTGCAGCGCACCCAGGTCACGGCCCGCTCGTCGCTCTACCGCAGTGCGCCGGTCGAGGCCGAAGGCCCCGATTTCATCAACGCCGTGGTGGCCGTGCGCACCGGGCTGGACGCGGAGCAGCTGCTCATCGCGCTGCAGCGCCTGGAAACGCTGGCCGGCCGTGAGCGGCCCTTTCCCAATGCGCCGCGCACGCTCGATCTCGATCTGCTGATGCACGGCAACTCGGTGATCGAGAGCCCCACGCTGACCCTGCCGCATCCGCGCATGCGCGAGCGCGCCTTCGTGCTCAAGCCGCTGGCCGAGATCGCACCCGACAAGGTGCCACGCGCCGCGCTGGCGCGCGTGACCGGCCAGGTCATCCAGAAAATCCGCTGACCCTCGGGGGGGCGCCGGCATGCGGCCGCAACTGCCCGATCTCGCCGGCGTTGCCGCGTGCGTGCGGTTGGTCGTGGCACTGCGGCTGCCGGCCTGAGCGGGCCTGTCGCGCCGGGGCCCGAAGGTCGGCCCGACCGGTCGTTCCGGTCGCGCCCGTTAAACTCGGGAAGTTTTCACGAAGGCGTCATGAAATTGTGATTGGCGCGTCCCAGGAGTTTTTTCCATGTTCGGCAAGCTGCTGCCCCGAGAGGGCAATTTTTTTGAAATGTTCAACCAGCATGCCGAGCGCATCGTGGAGGCGGCGCGTGCGTTCGAGCAGCTCGTCACCCACTATGCGGACGTGCACCTGCGCGAACAGTACAACCGCGACGTCGACAACGCCGAGCGCGCCGCCGATCGCGTGACGCACGACGTCAACCGCCTGATCCACAAGACCTTCATCACGCCCATCGACCGCGAGCAGATCCACAAGCTCATCAACACGATGGACGACGTGGCCGACCTGATCCAGGATTCGGCCGAGACCATGGCGCTGTACGACGTGCGCCACATGACCGACGAGATCGTGCGCCTCACGGCCCTGAGCGTGAAGTGCTGCGACCGCCTCAAGGACGCCGTGAAGTACCTCGGCAAGATCGCCGACCCGGCCGTGGCCGAGGCCACGCTCAAGACCTGCGAGGAAATCGACCGCCTCGAATCCGACGCCGACCGCGTGATGCGCAGCGCCATGAGCAAGCTGTTCCGCGAGGAGCCGGACGTGCGCGAGGTCATCAAGCTCAAGGCGATCTACGAGCTGCTCGAGACGATCACCGACAAGTGCGAGGACGTGGCCAACGTGATCGAGGGCATCGTCCTCGAGAATTCCTGAGCGGGTAGCAGCCGATGACAACGGTGCAGGTCGCCCTCTGGGTGGTGGTGGTGCTGGTCGCGCTCGCGATCCTGTTCGACTTCATGAACGGCTTCCACGATGCCGCCAATTCGATCGCGACGGTGGTGTCCACCGGCGTGCTCAAGCCGGGGCAGGCCGTGGTGTTCGCGGCTTTCTTCAACCTGATCGCGATCTTCGTCTTTCACCTGAGCGTGGCGGCCACCGTGGGCAAGGGCATCGCCCAGCCCGGGGTGGTCGACGTGCACGTGGTGTTCGGGGCGCTCATCGGCGCCATCAGCTGGAACCTCGTCACCTGGTACTACGGCATCCCGAGCAGCTCGTCGCACGCACTGATCGGCGGCATCGTGGGCGCCGTGATCGCCAAGACCGGCACCAGCGGCCTCGTGGCCTCCGGCATCTGGAAGACCGTGGCCTTCATCTTCGTGTCGCCGCTGCTGGGCTTCCTGCTGGGCTCGCTGATGATGATCGTGGTGGCCTGGGGCTTCCGACGTGCCACGCCCTCTCGGGTGGACCGGTGGTTCCGGCGATTGCAGCTGGTCTCGGCCGGTGCCTACAGCCTGGGCCACGGCGGCAACGACGCGCAGAAGACCATCGGCATCATCTGGATGCTGCTGATCGCCACCGGCTACGCCTCGGCCAGCGACGCGGTGCCGCCGACCTGGGTCATCGTGAGCTGCTACGCCGCCATTGCGCTGGGCACCATGTTCGGCGGCTGGCGCATCGTGAAGACCATGGGCCAGAAGATCACCAAGCTCAAGCCCGTGGGCGGCTTCTGCGCCGAGACCGGCGGGGCGCTGACCCTGTTCCTGGCCACCGCGCTGGGCATTCCGGTGTCGACCACGCACACCATCACGGGCGCCATCGTCGGCGTCGGTGCCACGCAGCGCGCCAGCGCGGTGCGCTGGGGCGTGGCGGGGAACATCGTCTGGGCCTGGGTCCTGACCATTCCCGCCTCGGCCTTCGTCGCGGCGATGGCTTACTGGTTCAGCTGGCAGATTTTCTGAAGCACTGAAGCACTGAAGCGTCGGCGCCTCGTTCGCAGAGGCCGCCGCGCCTGATCCGGCTACTGCGAGATCTTTCGACCCTCTTCGATCTGGTGCTCGAAGTAGTGCTGGAAGCTGTACACGATGCTCGCCATCAGGATCGAGCTGCCGAAGAACAAAGACGCGACCACGGCGCCGATCGTGAGCCAGTTGGTCTGGCCCGGCGCGGCGTCGGGCGCTGCGCCGGCGTTGAAGCGGGCATTCCATTTCTCGGGCGTCATCAGGCCGTAGATGATCGCCATCAAGGCGCAGCCCGCGATCGTGAAGCCGAGCAGCGGAATCAGCGCCCAGCTCACGCCGTCGTCCACGCCGTACATGCGCAAGCGCTCGATGCCGTAGATGCCCAGCGCCGTGGGAATGGGCAGCAGCCAGCCGAGCCAGTCGCCCATGCCGCGCAGGTAGAAGCGGTGCAGGCCCAGCGGGCCCCCGAGGAAGGAGAGCCAGGCGGCCACGGTCTTGCTTTTCATCTTTTTCATCACATCATTCGGGTTTGGTGCGGCTGCCTTCGCCGAGTACTTTTTCCATCAGGACCACATCGCGCCAGGCGTCGAACTTCCAGCCGCAGTCTTTCAGCACGCCCACGTGCGTGAAGCCCTGGCTGCGGTGCACGCCGACCGAACCGGCGTTGGCCGAATCGCCGATCGCCGCGATCAGCTTGCGCACGCCGACCGCCTCGGCCGCCTGCGAGAGCGCCGCCAGCAGCTGTGCGCCCACACCCTTGCCGCGCGCGGCTTCGGACATGTAGATCGAGTCTTCGGCCGAAAACCGGTAGGCCGGCCGGGGCTTGAACCAGTTGCAGTAGGCAAAACCCAACACTTCGCCGTTTTCTTCAGCGACGAGGTAGGGCAGGTTCTTGCCCAGCACATCGGCGCGCCGGGCGGCCATGTCGGCCTCGGACGGGGGCTCGGTTTCGAAGGTGCCGGTGCCGTGCAGCACGTGGTGCGCATAGATGGCCGTGATGGCTGCGATGTCTTCGTCGCGGCTGGGGCGGAGGGTGAGGGTCATGCGGGTGAGGGCGGCGGCGCGGGGCCGGAATTCGGAGAAAAACCCGGGTCGGGCTATAATCGTGGGCTTTTCAGCGTGCGCTGGCCGGGTGGCCATGTCGCGTGTCTCGACGCTGGAAGAACATCGTGAGCGGGCCTCTTTCTATTTGAACTGGCTCGCTGACCACCCAAGGATAAATCATGGTCGTCATTCGACTCTCCCGCGGCGGCTCCAAAGGCCGTCCGTTCTTCAACATCGTCGTGTCGGACAAGCGCGTTCGCCGCGATGGCCGCTTCATCGAGCGCCTGGGTTTCTACAACCCGACCGCCAAGGAAAACGAAGAAAGCATCCGCATCGCCCAGGACCGCCTCGCGTACTGGAAGAGCGTCGGTGCCCAGGCTTCGCCCACGGTGCTGCGCCTGATCAAGCAAGCCGCTGCCGCGGCTCCCAAGGCGGCCGCCTAAGCCGCCCGCACGGCGATGCTGTCCACACTCGAAGCCGCCGAACTGCCGGCGGATGCGATCGAGGTCGGACGCATCGCCGATGCCTGGGGCATCAAGGGCTGGTTCAAGGTCCTGCCCCACAGCGCCCAGCCCGAGGCGCTTTTTTCTTCCAAGCGCTGGTTCCTGCAGGCTCCCGGAGCCTCCACGCCCGCCGCTTTCCGGCTCGCGGTCCGCGAAGCCAAAGAACATTCCGACTGCATCGTCGCCTCGTCCGAGGACGTGCCCGACCGCAATGCGGCCGAGGCGCTGCGCGGCGCGCGCGTGTTCGTGCCGCGCTCGAGCTTCCCGACCGCCGGCGACGACGAGTACTACTGGGTCGACCTGATCGGCCTGTCGGTCGTCAACCGCGAAGGCGTCGTGCTCGGCACGGTGCGCGAACTGCTCGCCACCGGTCCCCAGACCACGCTGGTGCTGACGGCCGAAGAAGACGGCAAGACCATCGAGCGCATGGTGCCGTTCGTCTCGGTCTTCGTCGACAAGGTCGACCTGCCCGGCCGCCTCATCACGGTCGACTGGCAACCCGATTTCTGACCCGGGCCGCGCGCGCATGCGCTTCGACGTCCTCACGCTCTTTCCCGAACTGTTCGCGGCCTTCATGGCCAGCGGCGTGACGCGCCGCGCCTACGAATCGAAGCAGGTCGAGGTCGTGCTGTGGAATCCGCGCGATTTCGCGCAGGGCAACTACAAGCGCGTGGACGACCGCCCCTTCGGCGGCGGACCCGGCATGGTGATGATGGCGGAGCCGCTGACGGCCTGCCTCGATGCCGCGCTGGCTGCCCGCGGCACACTGGCGCCGGTGGTGCTGTTCTCGCCCATCGGCGAGGCGCTGCGCCACGAGGCCGTCGAGCGCTGGTCGGCGAGCGAGGGTGCGGTGCTGGTCTGCGGACGCTACGAAGGCATCGACCAGCGCTTCATCGACGCGCGCGTCACGCACCAGGTCAGCCTCGGCGACTTCGTGCTGTCGGGCGGCGAGATCGCGGCGATGGCATTGCTCGACGCCGTGGCCCGGCTGCAGCCCGGCGTGCTGGGCGACGAGGCCAGCCATGTGCAGGACAGCTTCAACCCGGCGCTCGACGGCCTGCTCGACTGCCCGCACTACACCCGGCCCGAGCAGTGGAACGGGCAGGGCGTTCCGGCGCCGCTGCTCTCGGGCCACCATGCGCAGATCGAGCGCTGGCGGCGCGACCAGCGCCTGGCCATCACGGCCGCACGGCGCCCCGAATTGATCGATGCCGCAAGGGCGGCTGGCAAGCTGAACAAGGCCGATGAGGCCGCGCTGAAAAAAAAGCTATAATCCGCGGTTCCCCGATCCTCTGTCCGGCCGCGCCCGGTTTTCTAGCGGTTCTTCCGCCAAAGCCACGGCGCCTTTAGTGCAGCCCGAAACGATCGATATCCAGGAAATCATGAACCTCATCCAGACCCTCGAGCAGGAAGAAATTTCCCGTCTCGGCAAGACCATCCCCGATTTCATGCCCGGTGACACGGTCATCGTCAGCGTGAACGTCGTCGAAGGCAGCCGCAAGCGCGTGCAGGCCTACGAAGGCGTCGTGATCGCCAAGCGCAACCGTGGCCTCAACAGCGGCTTCACCGTGCGCAAGATCTCCAGCGGCGAAGGCGTGGAGCGTACGTTCCAGACCTACAGCCCGCTGATCGCCGGCATCGAAGTCAAGCGCCGCGGCGACGTGCGCCGTGCCAAGCTGTACTACCTGCGCGAGCGCAGCGGTCGTTCGGCACGCATCAAGGAAAAGCTGCCGGGCAAGTCGCAGAAGGCTGCGTCGGCCGCTTAATCAGCCGCCGTCCTTTCTGCTCAAAAAGCCGCCGCTCTGGCGGCTTTTTGCGTTGGCGCCGCGCTTCAAGACAGTTTTCCATTTTTACGCTCTACTCCTTTCATTCCGCCACAGGCCGCATCCTCTCTTGACCTCATCCACTTCCGCCCCCACGTCCTCCGCCGTCGTCGAACCCGTCAATGCCGTGGTGCCGCCCGCGTTGCTGCAGATCGACCCGCGCCAGGCGCCTTTCGTGGACGGAAGCGACGGTCTGCCGGCGGTGGTGCCGGCGCAGCTGACGGCAACGGCCCTGCGCGCGCGCTTTGCCTCGCCGCCCATCTGGACGCCCGAGCTTCGCCGCGAGCCCCGCATGACCGACCGCGTGCCGGCCCAGGCCGCCGTGCTGGTGCCGATCGTGCAGCGCCCGCAAGGCGCGACCGTGCTGCTCACCGAGCGCACCACCCATCTGTCGACCCATTCGGGGCAGGTGGCCTTTCCCGGCGGGCGCGTCGACCCTGAAGACGCCAACATCCAGGCCGCCGCCCTGCGCGAAGCCTGGGAAGAGGTCGGCCTGTCGGCGCAGTTCATCGAGGTGCTCGGCACCTTGCCGACCTACACGACCGTCACTTCGTTCGTCGTGACCCCGGTGGTCGCGTTGGTGCAGCCCGACTTCGTGCTCGACATCAACCCGTTCGAGGTGGCCGAGGCCTTCGAGGTGCCGCTGGCCTGGCTGATGGACCCGGCCAATCACCGCCGCCATGCGGTCAGCGCCACCGATGGGGTCCGTCGCGAGTGGTACTCGATGCCGTACGTCGATGGCCCGCACGAGCGCTTTGTCTGGGGCGCCACCGCGGGCATGCTGCGCAACCTCTACCGCTTCCTCGCCGCCTGAGCCGGATCGGGCGCCACCTGGGGCCAAAACCTTCAGGTGCTCTCGCTATCATCGAAGGATGAGCTTCTTTGCCATCCTGTGCGCGTTGCTGATCGAGCAGGTGCGGCCGCTGGGCCCGCACAACCCCGTGTACGGCGGCGTCCTGGCGTGGACGCGCTGGACCAGCCGCAATTTCGATGCGGGCAAGCCGCACCACGGATGGATCGCCTGGGGGCTCGCGGTGTTCGTGCCCACGCTGCTGTCGCTGGGCGTGCACTGGCTGCTGGTGCTCACGCTGGGCCTGCCGTTCGCCGTGCTGTGGAGCGTCGCGGTGCTCTACATGACGCTGGGCTTTCGCCAGTTCAGCCACCATTTCACCGACATCCGCGATGCGCTCGACGAGGGCGACGAGCCGCTCGCTCGCTCGTTGCTGGCGCACTGGCAGGGCGTCGATGCCGCCGAGCTGCCGCGCAGCGAAATCGTGCGCCACGTGATCGAGCATTCGGTCATTGCGGCGCACCGCCATGTCTTCGGCGTGCTGGCCTGGTTCTCGGTGCTTGCGGCTCTCGGCCTGGGGCCGGCGGGCGCGGTGTTCTATCGCATGAGCGAGTTCGTCGCGCGCTACTGGGCCCACAAGAACGGCGCACCGGTGCAGCCTTCGAGCGTGGCGGTGCAGGACGCCGCCGAGCGCGCCTGGCACGCCGTCGACTGGCTGCCCGCGCGCATCACGGCGCTCGGCTTCGCCGTGGTCGGCAGCTTCGAGGAAGCCATCGATTGCTGGCGCAACGACGCGCGGCGCTTCCCCAACGAGAACGACGGCGTGATCCTCGCGGCCACGTCCGGCGCGGTGAACGTGCGCCTGGGCGGCGGCTCGCTGAGCCCGATCCCGGTGGCCGATCCGCTGCCGCGCGCGCAGGCCGGCGAGTCGCCGAGCGTCGGCCGGCGCCTGGACAGCGGCAGCACACCGGGCCGCGAGCCCGAGCCCGGCCACCTGCGCAGCGTGGTCGGCCTGGTCTGGCGCTCGGTCGTGATGTGGATGGTGCTGCTGGCCTTGCTCACGCTCGCGCGCTTGCTCGGCTGACCCCATGAACACCCCGCCCGTACCGGCCTTCTGGAGCCCGCGCATTGGCGCGCTCGAGCCCTACGTGCCCGGCGAGCAGCCGCGCATCGCCAACCTCGTCAAGCTCAACACCAACGAGAACCCGTACCCACCGTCGCCGGACGCCATCGCGGCGATCCAGCGCGCGGCGGCCGACGGCCTCGAACGCTACCCCGACCCCACGTCGCTCGCGCTGCGCGAAGCCGTGGCGCGCCGCCACGGCCTGCAGGTGGGCGAGGTGTTTGCGGGCAATGGCTCGGACGAAGTGCTCGCGCACGCGTTCTTCGCCTTCTTCCAGCAGGCGCAGCCGCTGCTGATGCCCGACGTGAGCTACAGCTTCTACAAGGTCTATGCCCAGCTCTACGGCATCGCCTGCGAGCAGTTGCCGGTCGATGACGGCCTGCGCATCGACATCGATGCGTTCGCGGCGCGCGCCCGCCAGGGCTGCGGCGGCATCGTCATCGCCAACCCGAACGCGCCGACCGGCATCGGCCAGCCGCTGGCGCGCATCGAGCAGCTGCTTGCTGCCTGCCCCGATCGCGTCGTGCTGGTCGATGAGGCCTATGTCGATTTCGGCGGCGAGAGCGCGCTGTCGCTGATCAGTCGGTATCCGAACCTGCTCGTGGTGCAGACCCTGTCCAAGTCGCGCTCGCTGGCCGGCCTGCGGGTCGGTTTCGCCTGCGGGCAGGCGCACCTGATCGACGCGCTGGTGCGGGTCAAGGACAGCTTCAATTCGTACCCGATCGACCGGCTGGCCTCGGCCGGTGCCGTGGCCTCGCTCGACGACGAGGCGTGGTTCCGCAAGACACGCGACCAGGTCGTCGACACGCGCGAAGGCCTGAGCCTTCAGCTCGAAGACCTGGGCTTCGAGGTGTTGCCGTCGCAGGCCAACTTCGTGTTCGCGCGCCACCCGCAGCGCGACGCGGCCGAACTGGCTGCCTCGCTGCGTGAGCGCGCGGTGCTGGTGCGGCATTTCAGGCAGCCGCGCATCGCGCAGTACCTGCGCATCAGCATCGGCACGCGGGACCAGTGCAGCGCGCTCGTGCAGTGCCTGCAGGACATCCTGGCCTGACATCCCGAGGAAAGTCCATG
The DNA here is from genome assembly GCF_059567965.1 of Variovorax sp. BGA-UO-ETr-C22. NCBI lineage: Bacteria > Pseudomonadati > Pseudomonadota > Betaproteobacteria > Burkholderiales > Comamonadaceae > Variovorax > Variovorax sp. BGA-UO-ETr-C22. The sequence continues at coordinate 686,721 of NZ_JCAQPA010000007.1, read as the reverse complement.
CCGACCCTTCACGCCGATCCGCGCGCCGTGGCCTGCGCATCGTTCTGGCAAGCCTTGAGCGACAGGCTCGAGAGCCTGCATGCTTTGTCGGGCCACGCGCTGGTGGAGGCGTTGAATGCGCTGCTGCAGCCCTTCTTTCCGAACCTGGCGGCCGAAGTGCTGGGCGACCCGCCGGCTTTCACGCTCGTGCTGACGGCGCACGGCGCCGAAGACGATTTCGAAGACCTCATGGCGCTGGTGCGCAGCGCGCCGGCGTTGCCCCAGGTCGAGGTGGAGGCCTTCCGGCAGCGCATGCGCGAAGGTTTCAGCATGCGCATGAACGACTTCGAACTCGCCTGCTCGGACGTTCTCGTGAAGCACGAGCCCTACAAGGGGCGGGTGGCGCTGGAGATCGGCTTTGCCAAGCCCATTCCGATGGACATGCAGGATCACGCGCGCCACATGAGCCTGATCATGCTCGACCACATCCTGGGCGAGTACGACTTCGCGGTGAAGGTCGGGCCGGTCGATCACGTCGAGGCGGATGCGCAAGCGGATTTCGATGGCGTGCCGCTCGATGGCTTCGTGCCTCTGTTCGATGCGTGCTGGCGCGAGGATCTGGGCCACACCGGCGTGTTTCCCGCAGGTGAGCACGGTTGGTCCGGCCTGACTGCCACGCGCACCGCCGAGGACGGCAGCGAGGTCGAGGCGGTCGTGATGCGAAACGACGCCGCGAACGCGCTGCTCGGGCGTGCCGACCTGGGCCATCGGCTCTCGGCCGCCATCCCCGTCGAATCGGGCGAGGAACTGGACGAGGCCCGTGTCTATGAAGACCGGCTGACCGCGCTGCTGCAGACGCACGGCGAAGGCTGCTGCACGCACATCGTGCTGGAAGAGGGTGTTCGCACCGTGCACTTCCATGTGGCCGATCCGCAGGCGGCCATTGCGCATGCGCAATCGGTGCAGGAAGCGCTGGAATTACCGGTGACGCTGGCCCTGGTCTTCGACCCGACCTGGAAGTCGTACCGCACCTGGCTGGCCTGAGCGCGACCAGCCCCTCGGTGCTGCATCAGTAGCGCGTCTGGCTCAGCTCGGCGAACAGTTCGCCGTAGATCTTGTAGCGCGAGGCGCTGATCGGTCCGGGTTGCGTCGCCGTTTCGACGTTCGAGATCACGCCGCAGCCGGGTTCGTGCAGGTGGGTGCAGTTGTAGAACTTGCAGTCGCCCGTGTGCTCGGCGATGTCGGGCATGAGGCCGGCGAGCTGCATCGGCTCGATGTGGTTCAGGCCGAATTCCTGGAAGCCCGGCGAGTCGATGAGGCCCGTGGTGCGGGCCTCGTCGATCCAGTACCAGGTGGTGCTGGTGGTCGTGTGCTTGCCCGAGTTGAGCGCCTGCGAAATCTCTTGTGTCAGCACGCTCGCACCGGGCACCAGCAGGTTGGTGAGCGTGCTCTTGCCCGAGCCCGACGGGCCGAGCACCAGGGTCGACTTGCCTGCCAGCAGCTTCATCAGCGAGGCGTAGTCCGCCTCGCCCGAGGCCTTGAGCGACAGCGGCAGCACGCCGTGGTGCATGCGGCGGTAGGGCGCCAGCTTGGCCCAGGCGCGCGCAAAGGGTTCGACGAGGTCGCTCTTGTTGAGCGCGATGATGGGCGTGATGCGCTCGGCCTCGGCCGCGATCAGCGCGCGTGCCAGCTGGTGTTCGGAAAACTCGGGCTCGGCCGCGATCAGGATCAGCACATGGTCGAGGTTGGCCGCGAACGACTTGGTGCGGATCTCGTCCTGCCGGTAGAAGAGGTTGCGCCGCGGCAGCACCTCTTCGATGGTGCCTTCGTCTTCGGTGGCCTGCCAGCGCACGCGGTCGCCGACCACGGCCTGGCTCTTCTTGCCGCGCGGATGGCAGATCAGCCGCTCGCCCGTGGGCGTTTCGACGAGGCAGTGACGCCCGTGGCTGGCGACGACGAGGCCGTCGTGGTGCGCCTTCCCCGTGTTGTGCGCAGCGGGGGTGAAGGCGGCGCGGCCCGGCTTAGCCACAGGCGCGTGTCCTCATGCGGCGGGGCTCGCAACCAGCGCGTCGGCCTGCCGAGCGCAATCGAAATCGGTGATCGACAGACCGTTCACATCGTGCGTGTTGAAGCGCACCACGCAGCGGTTGTAGTGCACCGACAGGTCGGGGTGGTGGTCCTGCGTGTGGGCCACCATCGCCAGCGCGTTCACGAAGGCGATGGTCTCGAAGTAGTTCGCGAAGGTGAAGGTCTTCTCGATGGCGACATCGGCGCCGTCGCCGGTGAGCTTCCAGCCGTCGAGCTGGGCCAGGCCCGAGACGATCTCTGTGGCGCTCAAGGCCTTGCGGGGCGGAAGGTTCTTCCAGTCCTTGGGTTTGAACATGCTGCTCATGAGGGGCTTCGCTGAAAAGGTGGGTCGAGGGTCACGTCGCGGTCATGCGCGCAAGGCGCTCGGAGGCGGGCGGGTGGGAGTAGTAGAACTTGACGAACACCGGGTCGGGCGTGAGCGTCGAAGCGTTGTCCTGGTAGAGCTTGAGCAGGGCGGCCGACAGGTCGGCGCCGCTGGTCTGCGCCACGGCGTAGGCGTCGGCCTCGAACTCGTGCTTGCGCGACAGGCGCGCCGGCAGCGGGGCGACGAAGAAGCTGAACACCGGCACGGCCAACATGAACAGCAGCAGCGCCAGCGCGTTGTTGGGCGCGGCCGGCGACAGGTTGGGCTGCACGCCCAGGCCGGCGTAGAACCAGACCTGCGTCGAGACCCAGCCCAGCAACGCGAAACCGGCCAGGCTCAGCGCGAACATCGCGATGAGCCGCTTCACGATGTGGCGGTGCTTGAAGTGGCCCAGTTCGTGCGCGAGCACGGCCTCGACTTCGCCGGCGTTGAGCTGGCGCAGCAGCGTGTCGTAGAACACCACGCGCTTGCTGGCGCCGAAGCCGGTGAAGTAGGCGTTGGCGTGCGCGCTGCGCGTGCTGCCGTCCATCACGAACAGGCCCTTGGCGGCGAAGCCGCAGCGCTTCATGAGCGCCGTGACGCGCGCCTTGAGCGTCGGGTCGTCCAGCGGCTTGAACTTGTTGAACAGCGGCGCGATGAAGGTCGGGTAGATCAGCATCAGCAGCAGGTTGAAGCCCATCCACGCGCCCCAGGCCCAGAGCCACCAGAGCGTGCCGGCCGCACCCATGAGCCACAGGATGAGCGCCGCGATCGGCAGCCCGATCAGCGCGCCGAGCAGCGTCGACTTGACGGTGTCGGTGAGCCAGAGCTTCCAGGTCATCTTGTTGAAGCCGAAGCGCTCCTCGAGCCGGAAGGTCTGCCACAGCGTGAACGGCAGCTCCAGCAGCCCGCCGATGACGGCAAAGGCCGCCAGCAGCGCCAGTTGCTGCACCATGCCGCCGCCCAGCCACACCAGCAGCAGCTTGTTCAGCAGGTCGAGCCCGCCGAGCAGCGTCCAGCCCAGCAGCAGGGCGGCGCCCCAGGCCATCTCGACGAGCCCGAAGCGCGCCTTGGCGATGGTGTAGTCGGCCGCCTTCTGGTGGGCGGCCAGCGTGATCGTGCTGGCGAAGGCGGCCGGCACGGCGCCGCGGTGACGCGCCACGTGGCGCACCTGGCGGGTGGCCAGCCAGAACTTCACGAGCAGGCCCGCCACGAGCGCCGCCGCGAAGGCAAGGGTGAAGATGAGCGAATAAGACATCATGAAGCGGCGAGTTTAGTCCGCGGCCCATGGGGGTGCAGGCCTTCGACGACAATCCTGCGATGCCCGAATCCCTTGACCCGACGCCCCCCGCAGCCGCCCCCACCCTGAAGAAAAGCGACCAGAACCTGGTCTGGCTGGACTGCGAAATGAGCGGCCTCGACCCCGAGAAAGAGCGCTTGCTCGAGATCGCCGTGGTCGTCACCGGCCCCGACCTCACGCCCCGCATCGACGGCCCCGTGCTCGTCATTCACCAGAGCGACGCCGTGCTCGACGCCATGGACGCCTGGAACAAGGGCACCCACGGCCGCAGCGGCCTGATCGACAAGGTGAAAGCCTCCACGCTGGACGAAGCCGCGGCCGAGCAGCAGCTGCTCGAATTCATCGCCAAGTACATCCCCAGGAGCGGCTCGCCGATGTGCGGCAACACCATCGGGCAGGACCGGCGCTTCCTGGTCAAGTTCATGCCCAAGCTCGAGGCGTACTTCCACTACCGCAACCTCGACGTCAGCACCCTCAAGGAGCTGGCCAAGCGCTGGAAGCCGGCGGCCTACGCTGCCTTCAAGAAGCAGCAGGCGCACACCGCGCTGGCCGACGTGCACGAGTCCATCGAGGAGCTGGCGCACTACCGGGAAACCTTCCTGCGCTTGGCGGATTGACAACAATTAGGTAAAAACCCGAAGCCGTGCCATAATTGCAGGCTTCGCTGATTTGAACGCGTCTTTGGACACAGATCAGCGTCTCTCGCATCTCCCTATCTTGCACACCGCGCCCGATCGCATCCGCTGATCAAAAAGGGCCGCAGCCTCCGACGAAAGCCGGAAGTTGAATGTCGTTGGATGGTTGATGTTTTTAACCACCAACGGGGCGCCGCCTACGGCAGCGCTCGCGTTTGAGATTGATATTCATGACCGACGCTTTTGAAGCGCAGGGCGAACTCGCGCCTGTGCAATCCGCTACCCACAACGAATTCACCGCTGTCGCGGAAACCGTGTCCGAGGCTCCGATCCTCGACGCACTGGACGCCGCAGCCCCCGAGGCAGCCGAAGCCGAGGCGCCCGCCGCGCCCAACGGTTTCATCAAACTGGGCCTCGCCCCCGAACTGATCGCCGCCGTGGCCGACATGGGTTTCACCCAGCCGACCACCGTGCAGGAAAAGGTCGTGCCGATCGCCATGGGCGAAGCCGGTTCGGCCCGCTTCGTTGACCTGATGGTCTCGAGCCAGACCGGCTCGGGCAAGACCGCCGCCTTCCTGCTGCCCGTGCTGCACACGCTGATCAAGCGCCAGGCCGAAGCCGAAGCCGAAGCCAAGGCCGAGTTCCAGCGCCTGGCCGCTGAAGCCGCTGCCCGCGGCGAAGCGCCGCTCAAGAAGCCCAAGCGCAAGGACCCGACCAACGCCCGTCATTTCAAGGCCGCCACCCCCGGCGCCCTGATCCTGTGCCCGACGCGCGAACTCGCGCAGCAGGTTGCACACGACGCCATCGAACTGGTGCGCCATTGCCGCGGCCTGCGCGTTGCCAACGTGGTGGGCGGCATGCCTTACCAGCTGCAGATCGCCAAGCTGCAGAACGCCGACCTCGTGGTTGCCACGCCGGGCCGCCTGCTCGACCTGCAGCGCTCGCAGCAGCTCAAGCTCGACCAGGTCAAGTTCCTGGTCGTCGACGAAGCCGACCGCATGCTCGACCTCGGCTTTGCCGACGACCTGGCTGAAGTCAACCAGCTCACCATCGAGCGCCAGCAGACCATGATGTTCAGCGCCACCTTCGCGCCGCGCATCCAGCAGCTGGCCCAGCGCGTCATGCGCGAGCCGCAGCGCATCACCATCGACAGCCCGCAAGAGAAGCACGCCAACATCAAGCAGTCGCTGTACTGGGCTGACAACAGCCAGCACAAGCGCAAGCTGCTCGACCACTGGCTGCGCGACACCAGCATCAACCAGGCGATCGTGTTCGCCAGCACGCAAGTCGAGTGCGACGGCCTCGCCAACGACCTGCAGCAAGAAGGCTTCAGCGCCGTCGCGCTGCACGGCGCCCTGAGCCAGGGCCTGCGCAACCGCCGCCTGATGGCACTGCGCCAGGGCCAGGTGCAGATCCTGGTGGCCACCGACGTTGCCGCCCGCGGCATCGACGTGCCGACCATCACCCACGTCTTCAACTTCGGCCTGCCGATGAAGGCCGAGGACTACACCCACCGCATCGGCCGCACCGGCCGTGCCGGCCGCGATGGCCTGGCCATCACGTTCGCCGAGTTCCGCGATCGCCGCAAGATCATGGACATCGAGCACTACAGCCGCCAGCAGTTCAAGGCGGAAGTGGTTGCCGGCCTCGAGCCGCAACAGCGCATGCCGCAATCGCGCCCCCCGATGGGCGAGTACCGCGGCGGCCGCGGCGACAACTTCTCGCGCGATCGCAAGTTCGGCAACGGCGGTGCGGGCGGCGGCGGTGGCTACCGCGGCAACAACAACGGTGGCGGCTATGCCGGCGCCAGCGGCTTCAACGACCGCAATTCGCGCGGCCCGGCCCAGGGCCAAGGCCCGCGCGGCTTCCAGGGCGGCCAGAACGCCGGCTTCGGCGGCGGTCGTGACGAAGGCGGCAATGGCGGCGGCTACGGTCGCAAGCCGGGCTGGGGCGACAGCGCCCCGCGCGGCGGCCACGGCCATGGCGGCGGTCGCGGCGACGGCGGTTTCGCACCCCGTGAAGGCTTTGCACCCCGCGAAGGTTTCGCACCGCGCGGCAACGGCGCCGGCCACGGTGGCCCGGGCAAGGTGTTCGTGCCCCGTGACGCGCAAAAGCGCGCGTTCAAGCCCAGCCGCTGATCGCCCCCGCAAACGGCCCTGAAAAGGGCTGCTTCCCCCCAAAAAGCCCGCGCTTCTCACGAACGCGGGCTTTTTCGTTGTCGGGTTTCCGAGCACTCCGGCGCCCATGAAGTTGGTTGACATCTGAATCGATGAAAAGTAATGTAATAGCGCATTGCTTCTCCCCGGTCCGTTCGCGGCTGCCGGTTCATCGACACCTGTTCTCGACTTTCGATCATGAAAATTGCGATTCTTGGGGGTGGCCACGGCGCCTATGCGGCCGCCGCGGACCTGTCTGAAACCGGCCATGAAGTGCGCCTGTGGCGCCGCGACGCCGCCGCGCTCGAACCCGTCGTGCAGGCCGGCGCGATCACGCTGAAAGACCTTGCCGGTGCGCGCGAAGTGCCCGTCGCGCTGGCCACTGCCGACATCGGCACCGCGCTGAAGGGCGCCGAACTCATCGTCATTCCCACGCCCGCCATCGCCCAGCACGACATCGCGCTGGCCATGGCGCCGCACCTGGTCGACGGCCAGGTCGTGTTCCTGCCGCCGGGCACCTTCGGCAGCTACGTGATGGCACAGGCGGTGAAGGCCGCCGGCAACCGCGCCGACGTGGCCTGGGCCGAGACCGGCACCTTGCCCTACCTTGCGCGCAAGCATGGCGAGCGCGAAGTCAACGTCACCATCCGCGCGATCCGACTGCCCACCGGCGTCTACCCGGCGCGCAAGGAGGCGCAGGCCATCGAGGTGATCCGCCGCGCCTACCCGGCCGTGCACGGCTGCGGCGACGCGCTCTCGGGCGCGCTGATGAACGCCGGCCCCGTCATCCACCCGCCGCTGATGGTGATGAACGCCGCGCCGCTGCAGCACTTCGAGCGCTGGGACATCCACAACGAAGGCACGCAGCGCGCCGTGCGCGACGTGACCGACCGGCTCGACCGCGAACGCATGGCCGTGCGCGAGGCCTTCGGGCAGGGCGCGCCGCACTACCCGCTGGCCGACCACTACAACAACGACCAGTGGATGTACGGCGACGCCCACAAGCAGCTCGTCAAGTCGGGCGACTGGCGCGAGAACATCGACCTGCACACGCACCGCTACATCACCGAAGACACGGAGCTCGGGCTCGCCTTCCTGGCCTCGGCCGCGCGCCATGCGGGCGTGGATGCGCCCATTGCGCACGGCCTGCTGGCCATCGTCGGCGGCTTCCTCGGGCGCGACCTGCGCCAGGGCCCGCGCACCTTCGAGAGCCTGGGCCTGGCCAGCCTGAGCGCGAGCCAACTCAAGCAGAGGCTGCACGATGGCGAATGAGCCCGCGCTGCCGCGCTTTGCCGCCGTGGGCGCCGGCCGCATGGGGCGCGGCATCGCCATCGCGTTCGCCTATGCGGGCCACCGCATCGCGCTGATCGACCTGCGCCCGCGCACGCCCGAGGCCTGGCAGCGGCTGCGCGACGAGGCGCAGGCGGAAATCACTGCGAGCCTCTCAGGCCTTGCACAGCTCGGTGTGATCGATGCCTCGCAGGTCGAACGCATCGCCGCGCGCGTGGATTTCGTGAATGCAGCCGAAGCACCGCGCGCGCTGGCCGCTGCCGAGCTCGTGTTCGAAGGCGTGCCCGAAACCACGGAGGCCAAGCGCGAGGCCTTCGAGCAGCTCAACCGCCATTGCCGCGACGACGCGATCCTCACCTCGACCACCAGCAGCATCCTCGTGACGCAGCTGGCCGCGCTGGTGCGCCGGCCCGAGCGCTTCCTGAACATGCACTGGCTCAACCCGGCCTACGTGATTCCCGTGGTCGAGCTGAGCTGCCACCCCGGCACCGACGCCGGCGTGCTCGCACGCACCAAGGCACTGATGGAGGCCATCGGCAAACTGCCCGTGGTCTGCGGCGCCTCGCCCGGCTACATCGTGCCGCGCCTGCAGGCGCTCGTGATGAACGAGGCGGCCCGCATGATCGAAGAAGGCGCTGCCACAGCGGAAGAAATCGACAAGGCCACGCGCTACGGCCTGGGCCTGCGCTTCGCGGCGCTCGGCGTGGTCGAGTTCATCGACTTCGGCGGTTGCGACATCCTGCACCACGCGAGCCGCGAGATGTCGGCCTCGCTCGACGCAGGGCGCTACACCGCGCCGGCCATCGTCGGGCGCATGGTCGAGGAAGGGCGGCTGGGCCTGAAGAGCGGCAGCGGCTTCTACGACTACGCGGGCCGCGACACCGCCGCCTACCGGCGCGATGTGCTCTCGCGCACGCTCGGCGAACTCAAGCACGCGGGCCTGTGGCGCGCGCCAGCCGACGAGACGCTGTCATGACGATCCGCCGCGCCTTCGCCGACCTGTCGGTGGGGCAGGTGCACCACGCCGTGTGCGGTGATGCGCAGGCGCCGGCCGTGCTGCTGCTGCACCAGTCGCCGCGCAGCTGGGCCGAGTACCGCGAGGTACTGCCGCTGATCGCCGGCGCGGGCTACCGCACCATCGCCATGGACACGGCGGGCTTCGGCGATTCAGCCGACGGCGGCGTGCCGGCAAGCATTGCGCAGTGGGCGCGCGTCGCATGCGAGCTGCTCGATGCGCTCGGCATCGCGCAGGCCGACGTGGTGGGGCACCATACCGGCGGCGTGATCGCGATCGAGCTGGCCGCGGCGTTTCCCGAGCGCGTGCGCAGTCTCGTGCTCTCGTCCACGCCGTACACCGACGAGGTGTTTCGCCGCGCCCGCGCGCAGCGTCCGCCCATCGACGAAGTGGCGCCCAGCGACGATGGCAGCCACCTCGCCGCGCTGTGGCAGAAGCGGCAGGCCTTCTATCCGCCGGGACGCCCTGACCTGCTCGAGGCCTTCGTGCGCGATGCGATGAAGGTCGGCCACCGCGTGGAAGAAGGGCACCGCGCCGTGGCCTCGTACCGCATGGAAGAGCGCATCGGCCGCGTGACGCAGCCGACGCTCATCGTGCGCGCCACGCTCGACCCCTTCGCCGCACCGCATGCGGCGGAGCTGCAGCACCAGCTGCCGCAGGCGCGCATCGTCGACATCGACGGCGGCATGGTGCCCTTGCCCGACCAGATGCCTGAGGCCTTCGCGCGCACGGTGCTCGACTTCCTGGCGACACGGCCATGAAGGCCGTTCGCATCCATGGCTTCGATGCCGCGCCGGTGCTCGAAGACGTGGCTGACCCCGCGGCGCGACCCGGCCGCACCCTCGTGCGCATGCAGGCCGCCACTGTGGGCCACATCGACCGCACCGTGTGGCAAGGCCGCTTCCTGCAGCATCCGCCGCTGCCTTACACGCCGGGCGTCGAAGCGGCGGGCGTTGTCGTCGCGAGCGAGCGGTATGCAGAAGGGCAACGCGTGTGGTTGCGCGGCAGTGGCTTGGGCACGCTGTTCGACGGCACCTGGTGCGAGCTGATCGATGCGCCTGACGACGCACTCGGCGTGTTGCCCGATGCGGTGCCGATGCCACTCGGCGCGGCGTTCTTCTCGCCCACCACATCGGCGTGGGTCGCCTTGCATGAGGTCGCCCGATTGCAGTCTGGAGAGCAAGTGTTGGTGACGGGCGCAAGCGGCGCAGTGGGTTCTCTGGTGATGCAGCTGGCACGCGATGCAGGTTGCACCGCAACGCCTGTCGATCCAAAGGCCGCACCGCCTGAAGTCGCCAGCGCCGACCTGCTCATCGACACCGTCGGCGGCGACGTGCTCGCCGCCGCCTTGCCTGCCGTGCGCCCCGGTGGCCGCGCCGTGCTGGTCGGCTACACGGCTGGCCCAACGCTGCACCTGGACATCGCGCACTTCCTGCAGCGCGACGTGGCGCTGCTGCCGCTCAACATGTTCAGGCGCGAAGCCGCGGGCCGCGCAGCCGCTCCAGAGTTGCTTGCGAGGCTGGCCGACGGCCGCCTGCACCTCGACGTGCAGCCCTTCGCGCTCGCCGATGCAGCCCTCGCGCTCGACTGGATCGCCCAACGCGGCCATCGCGGTCGCGCGGTGCTCGTGCCCTAGCCGGGCCCCGCGCCTCAGTCTTCGTCCGGCACCTCGACCGGCACATGCACATGCAGGTCGATCATCTGCCGCAGCGTCTGCTTGAGCTCTTCGGCGCGTCGCAGGCCGAAGGGTTCGAGCACGCGGCGCTCGTGTTCGCGCGCCAGTTCCATCAGGTGTTCGACCGCCTTCAGCCCCGCGGGCGTGATGCGCACCAGCGTGATGCGGCGATCACTTTCATGGGGCAGGCGTTCGACCTGGCCGCGCGCTTCCATGCGGTCGAGCAGCCGCGTCACCGTCGGCTGCTTGGTCACCGTCACCTGCGCGAGCTGGCCGATGCTGACCGCGTCGCTGCCCGCCAGCGACGCCATCACGCGCCACTCCGACACCGAAAACCCCTGCTGCCGCGCCACTTCGTGGAACTCCGACGAGATCAGCTGGCTGGCCTGCGCCAGCAGCGCGGGCAGGTAGTCATCGACGAAGCGATGCGTTTCCTTGAGCGGTTCAGACATGAAGGCGCCTCCTGTTTGCCGCAGGCATGCGGATTGCATGGCTAGGGTAATTCATGATTGTGGATACATTCATTTCTAAACATTATAGGAACCGTGATGTGACCCCGGGGCCGCATCCTCCCACGAGAAAGAAGAAGGACATCCATGGCTGAGCGTTCGTTCGTCGAAGAAGTCAAGAAGCTGAGACTTACTGGTGGAGAAGTGTTCCGTGGCGAAGGCATTCTGGCCGTCACCAAGGCCCTGCTGGAGTCGGGGGTGTCGTATGTGGCGGGCTACCAGGGCGCGCCCATCTCGCACCTGATGGACGTGCTGGCCGACGCGCAGGACATCCTGGCCGACCACGGCATCCGCTTCGAGAACAGTGCCAGCGAAGCCACCGCCGCCGCCACGCTGGCCGCCTCCGTCAACTACCCGCTGCGCGGCGCCGTCACCTTCAAGGCGACCGTGGGCACCAACGTGGCGTCCGATGCATTGGCGAACCTGGCCTCGGGCGGCGTCACCGGCGGCGCGCTCATCATCGTGGGCGAGGACTACGGCGAAGGCTCGTCGATCATGCAGGAGCGCAGCCATGCGTTCGCCATGAAGTCGCAGATCTGGCTGCTCGATCCGCGGCCCAACCTGCCGAGCATCGTCGATGCGGTGAAGACCGGCTTCGATCTCTCCGAGGCCAGCAACACGCCCGTGATGCTCCAGTTGCGCATCCGCGCCTGCCACGTGCACGGCCACTTCATCGCCGGCGACAACAAGCGCGCCAAGTTCACGCTGAAGGACGCGCTGGAGAACCCGCAGCGCGACGTCAGCCGCATCGTGCTGCCGCCCGCGAGCTTCGTGCATGAACAAGAGAAGGTGAAGGACCGCTGGCCCGCCGCCGTGCGCTTCATCGAGGAGCGCCAGCTCAACGAGTTCTTCTCCGAAGACGCCGACGACATCGGCATCATCGTGCAGGGCGGCAGCTACAACACGCTGCTGCGTGCGCTCGAACGCCTGGGCCTGGCCGACGTGTACGGCGAGACCCGCGTGCCGCTGTATGTGATGAACGTGGCCTACCCCGTCATCGAGAGCGAAGTCATCCGCTTCTGCGAAGGCAAGCGCGCCGTGCTCATCGTGGAAGAAGGCCAGCCCAACTTCGTCGAGCAGAACCTCGCGACCATCCTGCGCCAGGCCGGCTCCACCACCGCGCTGCACGGCAAGGACATGCTGCCCGTGGCCGGCGAGTACACGACGCTCGAACTGCTCAAGGGCACGCGCGCCTTCTGCGAGCGCTACGAACGCCTTGCGCCGCTGCCCGTGCCTGCACCGGTGCGCAAGGTGATTCCGCTGAAGGAAGTGGCGGCGATCGGCGTCGATGCCGCGCCTGAACCCGCCGAGCCGTCGAGCGCACTTGGCGACGTGGTGCATTCGCGTCCACCGGGCTTTTGCACCGGCTGCCCCGAACGCCCCATCTTCAGCGCGATGAAGCTGGTCGAGCGCGAACTCGGTGCGCACCACGTGAGCGCCGACATCGGCTGCCACCTGTTCTCGATCCTGCCGCCCTTCAACATCGGCAACACCACCATGGGCTACGGCCTCGGCGGTGCAGGCGCTTCGGCACTCAACGCACCGGCCGGCAAGCGCGCGATCTCGATGATGGGCGACGGCGGCTTCTGGCACAACGGCCTGACGAGCGGCGTGGCCAACGCGGTCTTCAACAAGAGCGACAACCTCACCATCATCGTCGACAACAACTACACCTCGGCCACGGGCGGGCAGGACATCCTCTCGTCGACCGCCGTCAACAAGACGCGCAGCACCGGCCACGAGATCGAGCGCGCCGTGCGCGGCGTGGGCGTCGAGTGGGTGAAGACGATGCGCCGCACCTACGACGTCGCCGGCATGCGCGACGCGCTGAAAGACGCACTCACCACCACCAAGAAGGGCCCCAAGGTCCTCATCGCGCAGTCGGAGTGCATGCTCAACAAGCAGCGCCGCGAGAAGCCGCTGGTACGCAAGGCCATCGCCGACGGCAAGCGCATGGTGCGCGACAAGTTCGGCGTCGATGCCGACACCTGCACCGGCGACCACTCGTGCATCCGCCTGTCGGGCTGCCCGTCGCTCTCGATCAAGCCGAACCCCGATCCGCTGCGCATCGACCCCGTCGCCACCGTGCTCGACAGCTGCGTGGGCTGCGGCAACTGCGGCGACGTCTCGCACGCCGCTGTGCTGTGCCCCTCGTTCTACAAGGCGCAGGTCGTGAGCAACCCGACCGCCTGGGACCGCTTCCGCCAGCGCGTGCGCACCACCGTCATCGGCTGGCTGCAGCGCGGTGACGCGCGCCGCCGTGACGCCTATGCCTTCTGACGCCATGACGAACAAGGTTCAACCCATCAAGATTGCCATCCTCGCCATGGGCGGGGAGGGCGGCGGCGTGCTCGCCGACTGGATCGTCGACATGGGCGAAGCCAACGGCTACGTCGCCCAGACCACCTCGGTGCCCGGCGTGGCCCAGCGCACCGGCGCGACCATCTACTACGTCGAGCTGTACCCCGACGCGCAAGCGCAGTCCGACGGCGGTCGCCCGGTGCTCGCGCTGATGCCGCTGCCGGGCGACGTCGACGTGGTGCTCGCCTCCGAGCTCATGGAAGCCGGCCGCGCGGTGCAGCGCGGGCTGGTCACGCGCGACCGCACCACGCTCATCGCCTCCACGCACCGCGTTTTCTCCATCGCCGAAAAGAGCGCCATGGGCGACGGCCGTGTCGACAGCGAGCAGCTGCTTGCCCATACCGCGCGCGCCGCCAAGCGCTTCATCCGCTTCGACATGGCGCAGGCCGCCGAAGCCTCGGGCAGCGTCATCAGCGCTGTGCTCTTCGGCACGCTCGCGGGCTCGGGCGTGCTGCCGTTCGGCCGTGCGCAGTTCGAGGCCACCATCGAGCGCGGCGGTGTGGGCGTGAAGCCCAGCCTCAAGGCCTTCGGCGCAGCATTCGATCGCGCGCAGGACGGCGACGACGGCGAACCCGCGAAGGTCGCACCGGCCGCCACGCCCGCACCGCAACCGCGCCACCCGGCCGTGCGCGCGCTGGTCGAGCGCGTGCAGCGCGACTTTCCGCTGCCCGCGCACGACTTCCTGCTCGAAGGCGTGCGCCGCCTCATCGACTACCAGGACCTGGCCTACGCCGGCCTCTACCTCGACCGCATGGACGCCGTTGCCAAGCTGCCCGACGACGCCCACCGCCTGCTGCGCGAAACCGCGCGCCACCTCGCGCTGTGGATGTCCTACGAAGACACGGCCCGCGTCGCCGCCCTGAAGACCCGCGCCACCCGCTTCGAGCGCGTGCACGGCGAGGCAGGCGTGCAGCCGGGCCAGCTGCTCGCCATCCACGAGTACATGCACCCGCGCCTGCAGGAAATCTGCGAGACGCTGCCCGGCGGCCTCGGCCGCTGGCTCATGCATTCCACGTTGCCCAGGAAGATCGTCGAGCGCTTCACGCAGCACGGCCGCGTGATCCGCACCAGCTCGCTGCGCGGCTACCTGATGCTGCGCATGGTCGCGGCCTGCAAGGGCTGGCGCCGCTCGACGATGCGCTACGCCGACGAAAACCGCCGCATCGAGGAGTGGCTGCAACGCATCGCCGCCACCGCGCCACGCAACCCCGCGCTCGCCGTCGAACTCGCCCAGTGCCAGCGCCTGGTCAAGGGCTACAGCGACACGCACGAGCGCGGCCTGCGCAACTACGACACCGTGATGCGCGCGTTCGAGCGTGCGGGTGCCGCGCTGGCGCCCGCCACCCTGCGCGAACTGCGCGACGCGGCACTCGCCGACGAACACGGCCACAAGCTGCAGGCCGCGCTGGTGCAGCACGCCTTGGCCTGAAGGGACCCGAACCATGACCGCCCCCACGCTCCAGCTTCGCGTCGCCGAAGCGCGCGCCCTCAACCCGCTGATCCGCCTGCTGCGCCTGCGCGCCGAAGACGGTCGCGCGCTGCCCGGCTTCGCCGCCGGCGCGCACATCCGCGTGCAGGTGACGCTGGCCGACGGCACCACCGACTGGCGCCACTACTCGCTCATCAACTTCTCCACCGAGCGCAACGCCACCAACGCCCCGACCGACTACGTGATCGCCGTGCGCAAGGAGGCCGAAGGCCGTGGCGGCTCGCGCTTCATGCACGAAGGGCTGGCCGAGGGCAGCGTGCTCACCATCGAACCGCCCAAGAACGACTTTCCGCTGCACACCGGTCCGGGCGGCACGGTGCTGGTGGCCGGCGGCATCGGCGTGACGCCGCTCGCCTCGATGGCCGCGCGCCGCCGTGCTGAAGGCGCCGCCGTGCGCATGCACTACGCCGGCCGCAGCCGCGACCTGATGGCCTTCCTGCCCGAGCTGCAGGCGCTGCTGGGCGACGACCTGCGCGTGCACGCCGACGCCGAGGCCGGCGCGCCGCTCGACATCGACGCGCTGCTCGACGCCGTGCCCGCCGGCGACCGCCTCTACGTGTGCGGCCCCAAGGTCATGCTCGACGCCGTGCTCGCGCGCACCCAGGCCCGCGGCTGGGAGCACGATCGCGTGCACTTCGAGCTCTTCACCGAACCCGTCGTGGAGGAGGGCGACCAGCCCTTCGAGGTGGAGCTTGCCCAGTCGGGCCAGCGCTTCACCGTGCCGGTGGGCCAGAGCATCCTCGACTGCCTCATCGAACACGGCTGCGACCCGATGTTCGATTGCAAGCGCGGCGAATGCGGCGTGTGCGCCGTGCCCGTGATCGAGGGCGAGATCGACCACCGCGACTACGTGCTCACCGCCCGCGAGAAGGCGGAAGGCACCGTCATGCAGATCTGCATCTCGCGCGCCAAGGGAGCGCGCCTGGTGCTCGACCTCTGAGAAAAGCCAGCCAGGAAGGAGCCAGGAGAACCATGCCTTCGTACCGAGACAACCCCGATGCCGTTCGCGCGCTCGTGCAGAACGACCGCGTGCACCGCGACCTGTACACCAGCCAGGAGCTTTTCGAACTGGAGCAGGAGCACTTCTTCGCCAACACCTGGAACTACGTCGGCCACGAGAGCCAGCTGCCGAAGTCGGGCGACTGGATCACCAACGAGATCGCGGGCCGCCCGCTGATCGTCGTGCGCCACAGCGACGGCAGCGTGCGCGTCATGATGAACCGCTGCGCCCACAAGGGCTCGCGCCTGGTGAACGGGCCCTGCGGCAACACCGGCAAGTTCTTTCGCTGCCCGTACCACGCCTGGACCTTCAAGACCGACGGCGCGCCGCTGGCCATTCCGCTGAAGACCGGCTACGAGCACACGCAGCTGCACGAGTGCGAGTCGGGCAAGGGCCTCACCCCGGTGAAGCACGTGCGCAGCCACCGCGGCTTCATCTTCGTGAAGATCAACGACGCGGGCCCCGACTTCGACGAGTACTTCGGCGATTCGCTCAGCTCCATCGACAACATGGCCGACCGCTCGCCCGAGGGCGAGCTGGAAATCGCCGGCGGCTGCCTGCGCTTCATGCACCAGTGCAACTGGAAGATGTTCGTCGAGAACCTCAACGACACCATGCACCCCATGGTGGCGCACGAGTCGTCGGCCGGTACCGCCAAGCGCATGTGGGCCGACAAGCCCGAAGACGAGCCCAAGCCCATGGCCGTGGAGCAGTTCGTGCCCTTCATGTCCGACTACAAGTTCTTCGAGGACATGGGCATCCGCACCTACGACCACGGCCACAGCTTCACGGGCGTGCACTTCAGCATCCACAGCAAGTACAAGGCGATCCCCGAGTACGACGACGCCATGAAGGCGCGCTACGGCGAAGAGAAGACGGCGCAGATCCTGGGCATGGCGCGGCACAACACCGTGTACTACCCGAACCTCACGATCAAGGGCGCGATCCAGGCCATTCGCGTGGTCAAGCCGATCTCGGCCGACAGGACCCTCATCGAGAGCTGGACCTTCCGCCTCAAGGGCGCGCCGCCCGAGCTGCTGCAGCGCACCACCATGTACAACCGCCTCATCAACTCGCCGTTCTCGGTGGTGGGCCACGACGACCTGCAGGCCTACCGCGGCATGCAGGCCGGGCTGCACGCCAGCGGCAACGAGTGGGTGAGCCTGCACCGCGACTACGACGAATCGGAGTTGAAGGGCGGCGAGATCACCACGGGCGGCACCAACGAGCTGCCCATGCGCAACCAGTACCGCAGCTGGGTCGAACGCATGACGGAGACGATGTAATGGCCGCCCTCGACATCACCAAGATCACGCATCAGGACCTCGTCGACTTCGTCGTCAACGAAGCGCGCCTGCTCGACACCCGCCGCTACGAGGAGTGGAACGCGCTCTTCACCGACGATGCGTTCTACTGGATTCCGCTCGTGCCCGACCAGGAAGACGGCCTGAACCACACCTCGCACCTGTACGAGGACAAGCTGCTGCGCGAGCTGCGCATCGAGCGCCTGAAGAGCCCACGTGCCTTTTCGCAGCAGCCGCAAAGCCGCTGCCACCACCTGCTGCAGGTGCCCGTGGTCGAGACCTTCGACACCGAGGCCCGCCGCTTCGTGGTGCGCACCGAGTTCCACTACACCGAGTCGCAGGGCGACGAGCTGCAGTTCTACGTCGGCACCTTCTTCCATCACCTCACGGTGCAGGACGGCGCGCTGCGCATGACGCTCAAGCGCGTCGACCTGCTCAACTGCGACGCGGCGCTTCCGGCCGTGCAGCTCTTCATCTGAGGACGCGATGACCCACGCCACCGTCCACCAGGTGTTCGCCGCCACGGCCGCGCGCACGCCACAGGCCGAATTCCTCTTCACCGAATCGGTGACCGCCGCCGCCTACGGCATCGCCGCCGGCGCCATCCGCTGGGGCGAAGCCACCGCGCAGATCGAGCGGCTGCGCGCCGCCTACGCGCAGGCCGGCTACGGCCACGGCCACCGCGTCGGCCTGCTGCTGGAGAACCGGCCCGCCTTCATCTTCCACTGGCTCGCGCTGAACGCGCTGGGCGCGAGCGTGGTGCCGATCAACGCCGAGATGCGCTCGGCCGAGCTGGTCTACCTCATCGGCCACAGCGAGATCGGCCTGGCCGTCACGCTGCCCGAGCGCGCCGCCGACCTGCAGGCCGCCGCCGCGCAAGCCGGCGTGGCCTTCGAGACCATGGGCCCCGACGACGCCGTGCCACCCGCGAAGACCGCCGCGCCGCGCGCCGGCGAGCCCGTCGGCACCGACACCGAATGCGGCCTGCTCTACACCTCGGGCACCACGGGCCGGCCCAAGGGCTGCATCCTGAGCAACGCGTACTTCCTGCGCGCGGGCGAGTGGTATGCCGCGCTCGACGGCGTGTGCAGCATCCGCCCCGACGCCGAACGCGTGATCACGCCGCTGCCGCTCAACCACATGAACGCGATGGCGTTCTCGACCATGGTCGTGCTCATTGCAGGCGGCTGCCTCGTGCAGCTCGACCGCTTCCATCCGAAGAGCTGGCTGGCCAGCGCGAAGGAAAGCGGCGCGACCATCGTCCACTACCTGGGCGTGATGCCCGCGATGCTGCTGTCGGCCCCCGCGTCGGCGGCCGACCGCGACCACGCGATCCGCTGGGGCTTCGGCGCCGGTGTCGACCGCAAGAACCACGCGCCCTTCGAGGAACGCTTCGGCTTCCCGCTGGTCGAGGCCTGGGCCATGACCGAGACCGGCGCGGCCGCCTGCATCATGGCCAACCGCGAGCCGCGCCTCGTGGGGACCAGCTGCTTCGGACGGCAGGAAGACTTCGTCGAGATCCGCCTCATGGGCGAGGACGGCAGCGACGTGGGCACCGACATGCCCGGCGAACTGCTGGTGCGCTCGGCCGGCGCCGACCCGCGCCGCTACTTCTTCTCCGGCTACCTGAAGGACGAAGAGGCCACGCGCGAAGCCTGGGCCGACGGCTGGTTCCACACGGGCGACCTCGTGCGCCGCGATGCCGACGGCAACTTCTTCTTCGTCGATCGCAAGAAAAACGTGATCCGCCGCAGCGGCGAGAACATCTCGGCCGTCGAGGTCGAGAGCGTGCTCAACCAGCACCCGGCCGTGAAGACCTCGGCCGTGGCCGCCACGCCCGATGCGGTGCGCGGCGACGAAGTGCTCGCCTGCATCGTGCTGCGCGACGACAGCGATGCGGCGCAGCGCGAAGCGGTCGCGGCCAGCATCGTCCAGCACGCGCTGGCGCAGCTGGCGTACTACAAGGCGCCGGGCTACGTGGCCTTCGTCGACGCGCTGCCGCTCACGCCCTCGCAGAAGATCCAGCGCGGCCAGCTGCGCGAGATGGCGCAGTCGCTGCCGGGCCAGGGCCATTGCATCGACACGCGCTCCATGAAAAAGAGGCAGGCATGACGAAACGCAACCGGCTTTCCTACGAAGGCGTCGCGGTCGCGGTGCCCGTCACCGTGCCCTACGTGCGCTACTCCACGCGCACCGCGCACTGGTTCGTCGGCCAGGCCATCGACGCGCTGGTGCAGGCCAGCGGCGTGGCCAAGGAACAGATCGACGGGCTGTGCCTGAGCAGCTTCTCGCTTTCGCCTGACACGGCCGTGGGCGTCACGCAGCACCTGGGCCTGTCGCCGCGCTGGCTCGACCACATGCCCACCGGCGGTGCCTCGGGCGTGATGTGCCTGCGCCGCGCCGCGCGTGCGGTGCAGGCGGGCGATGCCGACATCGTCGCCTGCGTGGGCGCCGACACCAACCACGTCGACTCCTTCCGCCAGACGCTGGGCAGCTTCAGCAACTTCGCGCGCGATGCGAGCTACCCCTACGGCTCGGGCGGTCCGAACTCGATCTTCGCGTTCATCACCGCCAACTACATGCGCACCTACGGCGCCACGCGCGAAGACTTCGGACGCATCTGCGTGGACCAGCGCACCAACGCGCTGGGCAACCCCAACGCCATGTTCAAGAAGGGCCTCACGCTCGACGAGTACATGGCCGCGCGGCCCATCTCCGACCCGATCCACCTGTTCGACTGCGTGATGCCCTGCGCCGGCGCCGACGCCTTCCTCGTGATGAGCGAGGAGCGCGCGCGCGACCTGGGCCTGGCGCACGTCGTGATCCGCGGCGCCATCGAGCGCCACAACGCCTATGCCGAAGACCCGGTGATGGTGCAGGGCGGCTGGCGCAAGGA
Organism: Variovorax sp. BGA-UO-ETr-C22; assembly: GCF_059567965.1. Lineage (NCBI taxonomy): Bacteria > Pseudomonadati > Pseudomonadota > Betaproteobacteria > Burkholderiales > Comamonadaceae > Variovorax > Variovorax sp. BGA-UO-ETr-C22. The sequence goes on along the minus strand of NZ_JCAQPA010000007.1, from coordinate 666,681 downwards.
CCGCGACGACCTCTACGCGCAGGCCGGCGTGCAGCCCGCCGCGCTCGACTTCGTGCAGACCTACGACGACTACCCCGTCATCGTGATGATGCAGTTCGAAGACCTGGGGTTCTGCGAGAAGGGCGAAGGCTCGGCCTTCGTGCAGGCGAACACCATGACCTTCGACGGCAGCTTTCCGAACAACACCAGCGGCGGCCAGTTGTCGGCCGGGCAGGCCGGTGCGGCGGGGGGCTTCCTCGGCATGGTCGAGGCGATCCGACAACTGACCGACCAGGCCGGCGCGCGCGCCGTGCCCAACGCCCAGCTGGGCCTTGTCGCCGGCTTCGGCATGGTGACCTACGACCGCTGCCTCTGTACGGGTGCGGTCATCCTGGGGAGACCCGCATGACGATGCCCATGATGCGCCCCCCGCGCAAGAACCCGGTGCTGCGCACCCGGCAGATGAACCTGCCGCCCGGCGCCCGTGGCCGCGTGGCGCTCGGCCTCACGGCCGCCGCCGCCGAAGGCCGCTTCGAGCTGCAGACCTGCGAAGACTGCGGCACGGTGCAGTACCCGCCGCGCGAGGTCTGCCACAAGTGCCTGTCGGCGGCGCTGCGCTGGCGCCAGCAGAGCGGCGAGGGCGCGCTGCTCGGCAGCACCACGCTGCACCACAGCAACGACCTGTTCTTTCGCGAGCGGCTGCCCTGGCGGCTGGGCCTGGTGCACCTGGATGCCGGCCCCACGCTCATGGTCCACCTGCACGGCGAGGTCGGCGATGCGCCCACGCGCGTGCGTGTCGGCGCCCGGCTCGACCGCGCCGGCCAGGCCGTCCTCATTGCTTTTCCGACTGAAGGGAGTCCCCACATGGCCGACGACAAGATGCTGCGCGAAATGACCAGCGACCCCAAGTTCCGCAAGGTGCTGGTGACCGACGGCAAGACCGAGACGGGCCAGGCCCTCGTGCGTGCGCTGGTGAAGGCCGGCGCCGACATCGTCTGGGTCGGTCATGCCGAACCGTGGAAGAAGATGGGCGACGGACTCGATGACATCTCGGCGCTGCCGCAGGTCACGCTCGTGCCGCTGGACCTCACCAACGGCCGCCAGGTGACCGAGCTGGCCGGTTCCATCGGCGGTAAGGTCGACATCGTGATCAACAACGCCGAGGTGCACCGCACCTTCGGCATCGCTGCGCGGCGCGGCACCGATGTGGCCAAGGCCGAGATGGACATCAACTACTTCGGCCTGCTGCGCCTGGCGCAGGAGTTCGGCCCCGCGCTCAAGGGCCGCTCGGCCGACGGCGCCACGGGCGCGACGGCGTGGGTCAACCTGCTGTCGATCTACGCGCTGAGCAACTTCCCGCCGCACGGCACCTTCAGTGCCTCCAAGGCCGCGGCGCATTCGCTCGCGCAGTGCCTGCGCGCCGAGATGCGGCCCGCCGGCATCCGCGTGATCAACGTGTTCCCCGGCCCCATCGACGACGAATGGAACCAGCACACGCCGCCGCCCAAGCTGGCACCCACCACGTTGGCCAACGCCATCGTGAAGGCGCTGCGCGACGGCGTGGAAGACGTGTACCCGGGCGACGTGGCGCAGGAGTGGCTGGAGCGCTGGCGCGACAACCCCAAGGTGCTCGAACGCGAACTCGCGGCGGGCGGCTGAGCAGAGGAATCACACGATGACCACGACCACCAACGAACTGATGTCCGCCGCCGAAGTCCTCGGCAGCCTCGTGACCGCCATGGCCAGCGGCCGCATCCGCGTGATCGACCTCACGCAGACGCTCACGCCCGAGTTTCCGCAGATCGCGCTGCCGCCCGAGATGGGCCAGTGCTGGCCCTTCCGCATCGAGGAAGTGTCCAAATACGACGAGCGCGGCCCGGGCTGGTACTGGAACAACTTCTCCTGCGGCGAGCACACCGGCACGCACTTCGACGCGCCGATCCACTGGATCTCGGGCCGCGACCTGCCGAACAACTCGGTCGACACCATCCCCGTGCAGCACTTCGTGGCGCCGGCCTGCGTGATCGACTGCTCGCCGCAGGTGAAGGACGACCCCGACTACCTGCTGACGCTCGAAGACATCGAGGCCTACGAAGCCGCGCACGGCCGCATTCCCAAGGGCGCGTGGGTGCTCATGCGCACCGACTGGTCCAAGCGAACCGACCCCGAGGCCTACCAGAACTTCGACGAGACCGGCCAGCACACGCCGGGCCCGAGCACCGAGGCCGTGCGTTTCCTCGTCGAGCAGCGCGACGTGCTGGGCTTCGGCTCCGAAGCCATCGGCACGGACGCCGGGCAGGGCTACCACCTGCGTCCGCCGTACCCCTGCCACTACTACATGCACGGCGCGGGCCGCTACGGCCTGCAGTGCCTGAGCAACCTCGACCTGCTGCCAGCGTCGGGCGCGGTGCTGATCTGCCCGCCGCTGAAGATCGAGAAGGGCAGCGGCAGCCCGCTGCGCGTGCTGGCCCTGGTGGGAGCCACGGCATGAGCGCCGCCGCCCCCAAGGTCGCGGCCGTCACCGGCGGCAGCGCCGGCATCGGCAAGGCCATCTGCGAAGACCTGCTCGCGCAAGGCTACGAGGTGATCTCGCTCGCGCGCCGCAAGGCCGAGATCGACCACCCCAAGATGCACAGCCTCGAGGTCGACCTGGCCGACCGCGCCGCCACCGGCCAGGCCGTGCGCGAACTGGTCGAGCGCTTCGCACCGACCACGATCGTCCACAACGCCGGCGTCATCCGCGCCGCGCTGCTGCCCGACGTGAAGCTCGACGACCTCGATGCGCTGGTCGACCTGCACCTGGGCTGCGCCATCCAGCTCGTGCAGGGCGCGCTGCCCGCGATGCGTGCGCAGCGCTTCGGCCGCGTGGTGCTGCTGTCGTCGCGCGCCGCGCTGGGCCTGGCCACGCGCACCAGCTACTCGGCCACCAAGGCCGGCATGCTGGGCATGGCGCGCACCTGGGCGCTGGAGCTCGCGGCCGACGGCATCACGGTGAACGTGGTGGCGCCCGGCCCGATCCGCACCGACATGTTCTACGACGTGGTCGAGGCGGGCAGCGAGAAGGAGCGCGCGCTCGCGGCCTCGGTGCCGGTCAAGCGCCTGGGCGAGTCGGCCGACGTGGCACGCGCCGTGCGTTTCTTCGCCGCGCCCGAGAACAGCTTCGTCACCGGCCAGGTGCTGTACGTGTGCGGCGGAACCAGCGTCGGCAGCCTCGCCCTCTAGTTTCATTTCAGCGTCCGTTTCGTTTCGTTCCGTTCCGTTCAAAAACATCACCTCTGGAGCATCGCCATGAAAGTCCTGAACCGAATTCGCACCCTCGCGGCCGTCGCCGCGGGCCTCGGCGCGCTGAGCGCCGCCAGCGCGTGGGCCGCCGATCTGAAGGTCGGCTTCATCACCTCGCTGTCGGGGCCGGTGTCGTCGCTGGGCATTCCGTACGAAAAGGGCATGAAGGCCGCGCTCGCCTACAAGGCCGACCTGGGCGGTCGCAAGATCCAGCTGGTGCAGCTCGACGATGCGTCCGACCCCACCACGGCCGCACGCAACGCACGCAAGATGATCGACGAGGACAAGGTCGACGTCATCATCGGCACGGCCGGCTCGCCCGGTGCGCTGGCCATTGCCGGCGTGGCACGCGAAACCAAGACGCCGCTGATCTCCATCGCCAACGCCAACCTGCCGGGCGAAGAGGGCGCGTGGATGGTCACGCTGCCGCAGCCCGCACCGCTCATGGTGAGCGCGGTGGTCGAGCGCATGAAGAAGTCGGGCGTGAAGACGGTGGGCTACATCGGTTTCTCCGACGCCTGGGGCGACCTGGTGTACGGCGCGCTGCAAAAGAGCGCCGAGCCGGCCGGCATCAAGATCGTGTCGAACGAGCGCTATGCGCGCGGCGATGCCTCGGTGACCGGGCAGGTGCTCAAGATCGTGGCGCTGCGCCCCGACGCGGTGATCACCGGCACCTCGGGCACGCCGGGCGCGCTGCCGTACCTCGCGCTTTCGGAGCGCGGCTACAAGGGCCAGATCTACGGCATGCACGCGCTCATCAACCCCGACTTCGTGCGCGTGGGCGGTGCCTCGGTCGAAGGCCTGCTGGCCCCCACCGGCCCGGTGATCGTGGCCGAGCAGCTGCCCAACGACAACCCGATCCGCAAGGTGTCGATGGACTTCCGCGCGGCCTACCAGAAGGCCAACGGCGCGCCGCCGACCGACGCCTTCTCGGCCTACACCTTCGATGCATGGCTGGTGTACCTGGACGCCGCCCAGCGCGCGCTGGCCACCAAGGCCGAGCCCGGCACGCCGCAGTTCCGCCTGGCGCTGCGCGACGCCATCGTGAGCACCAAGGAGCTGGTGGGCACGCACAGCGTCTACAACTTCAAGCCGACCGAGCGCTACGGCTCGGACGACCGTTCGCGCGTCGTGGTGAAGCTCGAGAAGGGCCAGTGGAAGCTGGTGCCCTGAACGCCCTCGGCTCGATCCGATGAACGCCGCCCACCCCATGCACCCGCTTCTTCGTTCCCTGCGCCGCCGGCGCGCGACCGGCACCGTGCTGTTCGCCGCCGCGCTGCTGGCCGGCTGCGCCGCGACCGCGCCCAGTGGCAATGGAGAAGTCACCATCAAGCGCGACCGCTACGGCGTGCCGCACGTCTACGCCAGCGACACGCGCGGCCTGTTCCACGGCTTCGGCTATGCCGTCGCCGAAGACCGGCTCTACCAGCTGGAGATGGCGCGGCGCTCGGGCAACGGCAGCGTGGCCGAGGTGCTGGGGGCCGAGTTCGTGGCGGCCGACAAGGCCACGCGCGCCAACATCGATCCGGTGTCGATCCGCCGCCAGATCGATGCGCTGAACGCGGACGACCGCGCCATGTTCGAAGGCTACGCCGCGGGCGTCAACGCGCGCATCCGCGACGTGCTGGCCGACCGCGCCAAGCTCATGCCGCGCGAGTTCATTGACAACGGCTTCGAGCCGGCGCCCTGGACCGCGGACGACGTGGCCATGGTCTGGATCGGCCTGATCCTCAACCGCTTCTTCGCGGGCACGGCGGAGGTCGCGAACCTCTCGCTGCTCAACCAGCTCAAGGCCGCGCGCGGCGACGTGGCCGGCCTGCAGCTGTACGAGCAGCTGCGCTGGCTCGAAGACCCGACCGCGCCGACCATCGTGCCGCGCGGCAACGCGAACAGGCTGGCAAGCGCCGAGCCCGGCGACGCCGCGCTCGCGCCGGTGTCCGCGCAGGCCGCGGCCGACTTCCGCGCCACGCAGGTCGCCCGCATGGGCCTGGCCGCCACCGAAGGCATGCCGACCGCCAGCAACGCCTGGGTGCTCGGCCCCTCGCGCACCAAGGAAGGCGTGGCCGTTCTGTACAACGGCCCGCAGCAGGGCTTCAACAACCCGTCGTTCGTGCACGGCATCGGCCTGCACGGCGCGGGCTACGACCTCACGGGCCTCACGCCCATCGGCCTGCTGCCCGTGCTGTTCGGCACCAACGGCACCATCGCCTGGGGATCGACGGTGGGCTCGCTCGATACCAACGACATCTACCAGGAAGAACTGAACCCGGCCAACCGCCACGAGTACAAGTACGACGGCGCCTACCGGCCGATGACCCGGCGCACCGACGTCATCCGCGTGAAGGGCGCCGCGCCGCAGAGCGTGGACATCTACGCCACGGTGCACGGCTTCGTGCAGAGCTGGGACGTGGACAACGCCCGCGCCTACACCGCGCGCAGCACCTGGCAGGGCCGCGAGGTCGAGACCATGCTCGGCTGGGCGCGTGCCGCCCGGGCACGCGACTGGTCGGGCTTTCTCGCGCAGGGCGAGCGCGTGGCTGCGTCCATCACCTGGTTCTATGCCGACGTGGCGGGCAACATCGGCGCCGTCGGCCTGGGCCGCATGCCGCGCCGTGCGGCCACGCAGGACATCCGCTTTCCCGCGCGCGGCGACGGCAGCATGGAGTGGCAGGGCAGCCTGCCGTTCAGCGCCAACCCACGCGCCTACAACCCCGCGCAGGGCTACCTCGCGAGCTGGAACAACCAGATCGCCGAAGGCCTGCGCGCGGACGGCGCGAACTTCTCGCACGTCGACCGCGTGGCCGAGATCCATGCCCAGCTGCAGGGCACGGCCAAGCTGGGCGCCGACGAGATCTGGCGCGTGAGCCAGGGCGCGGCATTGGCCGACCTGAACGCGCGCTACTTCGTGCCCCTCATCGTCGACGCGGCCAAGGGCCTGCCGGAGGGCGACCCCGCGCGCCGCGCGGCCGACCTGCTCGCCAACTGGGACCTGAAGAACCGCGTCGCCCCGGGCGGCGAGGTGTACGACAACCGCGCCACCACCGTGCTGCGCGCCTGGCTGGCTGCGATGTCGCGGCGCCTGCTGGCCGACGACCTGCCACCGGCCGTGTTCGCCACCTACGCCAACCTCGGCTACCCCACGCTCACGCCGCGCGGCTCGCCCGGCAGCGCCCAGCCCGCGGCCGTGGCCAAGCTGCTGTGGAACGCGCTGAGCGGCCCGGCCTCGGGCGTGCCGCAGCGCCATGACTTCTTCAACGGGCAGGACCCGCGCACGATGGTGCGCGCCGCGCTGACCGATGCGGTGGGCGAGCTGCGCACCCGCCTCGGGCCCGACATGGCCGCGTGGACCACGCCCGTGGTGCGCCACCGCTTCTCGCGCATCAACGCCATCGGCGTGCCGTGGGCCGGCGCGGGCGACGAGCCCGAGGTCAGCCCCTACATGAACCGCGGCACGCTCAACTACCGCGTCGTGCTGCGCCCGGGCGCGCTCGACATGTGCTCGGTCGCGGCGCCGGGGCAGAGCGGCTTCGTGAGCCCGGCCGGCGTGCGCGACCGCCACCACGCCGACCAGCTGGCGTTGTTCGAGCGCTTCGAATGCAAGCCGGAGCGGCTCACGCCCGCGCAGGTCGACGCCGACCTCGAATCGCGCCGCACCTTGCGCTACTGACCCGTCCCTCGTCCCCATTCCAACCCCCGAAGAGGAAGCTCCCATGAAGAAAATCTCCCGCCTGGGCCTCGCGCTGCTGGCCGCCTTCACCGCCGTCGGTGCGGCGGCGGCAGACCTCAAGATCGGCTTCATCAGCTCGCTCTCGGGGCCGGTCGCGGCGCTGGGCGTGCCCTACGAGAAGGGCATCCGCGCGGCCATCGCCGAGCGGCCCGAGATCGGCGGGCGCAAGGTGCAGCTCATCGTGCTCGACGATGCTTCGGACCCGACCACCGCCGGGCGCAACGCGCGCAAGCTGGTGACCGAAGACAAGGTCGACGTGCTCATCGGCACCTCGGGCGTGCCGGGCGCGATGGCCATCGCCTCGGTCGCGCGCGAGCTCAACACGCCGCTCATCTCGCCCACGCCCGTGACCATCCCGGGCGCGGACGGCGCATGGACCGTCACCGTGTCGCAGCCGTTCCCGCTCATGGTGGCGGGCGTGGTCGAGCGCATGCAGAAGTCGGGCGTGAAGACGGTGGCCTTCATCGGTTTCTCCGACGCGCTGGGCGACCTGGCCTACGACTCGCTCGTGAAGAGCGCCGCCACCGCCGGCATCAAGGTGGTGGCCAACGAGCGCTATGCGCGCAGCGATTCGTCGGTGGCCGGGCAGATCCTGAAGATCGTCGCGGCGCGGCCCGACGCGGTGTTCGCGGGCAACTCCGGCACGCCGGGCGCGCTGCCCTACCTGGCACTGGCCGAGCGCGGCTACAAGGGCAAGATCTACGGCACGCACGGCCTCATCAACGCCGACTTCGTGCGCGTGGGCGGCACGGCCATCGACGGCCTGCAGGTGCCCAGCGGCCCGGTGCTGGTGGCCGACCAGCTGCCCGACAGCAACCCCATCAAGAAGGTCGCGATGGGCTTTCGCAGCGCCTACCAGAAGGCGAACGGCGCGGTGCCCACCGATGCGTTCTCGTCGTACACCTACGACGCCTACCTGCTGCTGGCCGACGCGGCCTCGCGCACCAAGGGCGAGCCCGGCACGCCGCAGTACCGCACGGCGCTGCGCGACGCCATCGTGGGCACGAAGGAGCTGGTGGGCACGCACGGCATCTACACCTTCAAGCCCGACGACCGCTACGGCTCGGACCAGCGCGGCGTCGTGATCGTGCAGATGAACAAGGGCCAGTGGAAGCTGGTCCCCTGACCTCGGTTCAACCGAAGCCCACCACCATGACCGCCTACCGCAACCGCCCCGATCTCGTCGCGGCGCTGGTCCGCGACGACCGGGTGCACCGCGACCTGTACCTCAGCGACGAGCTGTTCGCGCTGGAGCAGGAGCGCCTGTTCGCCCGCACCTGGGTCTTCCTGGGCCATGCCAGCCAGGTGCCGGCGGCGGGCGATTTCGTCACGCAGGAGATCGCGGGGCGTCCGCTGCTCATGGTGCGCCAGCCCGACGGTGCGGTGCACGTCATGTACAACCGCTGCGCCCACAAGGGCACGCAGCTGGTGACCGACGAGAGCGGCAACACCGGCCGCTTCTTTCGCTGCCCGTACCACGCGTGGACCTACAAGCTGGACGGCGCGCCGCTGGGCCTGCCGCTGAAGAACGGCTACGAGGGCACGCAGCTCAAGGCCTGCGAGTCGGGGCAGGGGCTGTCGGTGGTCAGGCACGTGAAGGTGTACCGCGACTTCGTGTTCGTGCGCCTGTCCGACACCGGCCCCTCGTTCGAGGACTACTTCGGCGAGGTGCTCGGCGCCCTCGACAACATGGTCGACCGCTCGCCCGAGGGCAAGCTCACCGTGGGCGGCGGCGTGCTGCGCAACATCGTCCATTGCAACTGGAAGATGTACCTGGAGAACATCAACGACACGGTGCACCCGATGTCGACGCACGAGTCGGCCACCAAGGCCGCCGAGGCGCTGTGGGAAGGGCATGCGCCCACCGACCCCAAGCCGATGGCGATGGAGCAGATATTGCCCTTCGGCTCGGGCTACGAGTTCTTCGATCAGATGGGCGGACGCGTGTTCGCCAACGGCCACAGCGTGCTGGGCGTGAACTTCAGCATCCACTCCAACTACGCGCAGCTGCCCGAGTACGAGGCCGCGATGCAGGCCGCGCACGGCGTAGCGCGTGCCGCCGACATCTTGCAGCGCTCGCCGCAGAACTCGGTGCTGTACCCCAGCCTGTCGGTCAAGGGCTCGCCGCAGGCCATCCGCGTGATCCGTCCGCTGGCGGCCGATCGCACGCTCATCGAGGCCTGGAGCTTCCGCGCGGCCGGTGCGCCCGCGCTCTTGTTCGAGCGCGCCATGAGCTACAACCGGCTCGTGTTCTCGCCCATGTCGGTGGTGGCGCACGACGACGTGCACCTGTTCGAGAGCATCCAGAAGGGCCTGCGTGCCGGCGGCAACGAATGGATCAGCCTGCACCGCAACCACGACCCGGCCGAGGCGCAGCAGGCCACGGTGACCACCAACGGCACCAACGAGCTGCTCATGCGCAACCAGTTCCGTGCCTGGGCCCGGGCCATGACGCTGGAGGCGGCGGCATGAACGACCCGCGCGACTTCATCGCCCACGAGGCGGCCCTGCTCGACGCGCGCCGCTTCGACGACTGGCTGGCCCTGTTTGCCGACGACGGCCACTACTGGGTGCCGCTGCTCGGCGCGGCGCAGGCCGATCCGTTCTCGCACAACTCGCTGGCCTACGAAGACCGGCTGCTGCTGCAGCTGCGCGTGGAGCGCCTGAAGAGCCCGCGCGCGCATTCGCAGCATCCGGCCAGCCACAGCCAGCATGTGTTGCAGCCCTCGCGCGTCGAGGAAGAGGGTGCCGACGACGTGCGCCTGCGCACGCCCTTTCTCTACATCGAGGCGCGCGGCGACGACCAGATTCTGCTGAGCGGCATCGCCCGCCACCACCTCATTCGCACCCCCACGGGCTGGTCGATCCGCGAGAAGCGCATCGACCTGCTCAACGCCACGCGCGCGTTGCCCGCGATCCAGTTGTTCATCTGAGTTTCTGTTCCTTCCATCCTTCCTCACTGGAGCTACGACATGAAGAACCTGATGCAGACCTTGACGCGCGGTGCCCTCGCCGCAGCGCTGACCGCCTGTGGTGTGGCGAGCGCACTGGCGGCCGACCTCAAGGTCGGACTCAGCGTGTCGCTGTCGGGGCCCAACTCCTCGCTGGGCGTGCCGTACGCCAAGGGCATGCAGGCCGCGCTGGCCTACAAGGGCGAGGTCAACGGCCGCAAGATCCAGCTCGTGGTGCTCGACGACGGCTCCGACCCGACCACGGCCGGGCGCAACGCGCGCAAGCTCATCGAGGACGAGAAGGTCGACGTGCTCATGGGCACCTCGGGCGTGCCGTCGGCCATCGCGATGGCGCAGGTGGGCAAGGAGGCGAAGACGCCCATGATCGGCCTCACGCCCATCCTGCTCGACCCCAACGAGAACCCGTGGGTCATGACGGTGGCGCAGCCCACGCAGCTCATGATCGACGCGGTGGTCGAGCGCATGAAGCGCAACAACGTCAAGACCGTGGGCTACATCGGCTTCTCCGACGCCTGGGGCGACCTGGTGTACGAGGCCCTCAACAAGGCCGCACCCGCCGCCGGCATCAAGGTGGTGAGCAACGAGCGCTACGCGCGCGCCGATGCCTCGGTGACCGGCCAGGTGCTGAAGATCGTGGCGCTGCGCCCCGACGCGGTGATGACCGGCGGCGCCGGCACGCCGGGCGCGCTGCCGTTCCTGGCGCTGCAGGAGCGCGGCTTCAAGGGCGGCGTGTACGGCCAGCACGGCCTGATCAACCCCGACTTCGTGCGCGTGGTCGGCGCGGCCGGCCAGAACGCGCTCATGCCCACGGGTCCGGTGATCGTCGCCGAGCAGCTGCCGGCCGACTACCCGACCAAGAAGATCGCGACCGACTTCCGCGCCGTGTTCCAGAAGGTCAACAACGCACCCACCAGCGACGCCTTCTCGGCCTACTCGTTCGACGGCTGGCTGGTGTTCGCCGACGCCGCTTCGCGCGCCATGAAGAAGGCCGAGCCGGGCACGCCGGAGTTCCGCGTGGCGCTGCGCGACGCCATCTTCAGCACCAAGGAGGTGGTCGGCACGCACGGTGTCTACACCTTCAAGCCCGGCAGCCTGTACGGCGTGGACGAGCGCGCGCGCGTGATCGTCAAGCTCGACAACGGCCAATGGAAGCTCGCCCCTTGAATCTCCTGTTTTTCTTCACGACAACGACAACGACAACGATGACTCCGACTGAGGTTTTTCTATGAACTGGGACGTGGCATTGATCCTCGTCACCGACGGCCTGGCCAACGGTGCCGTCTATCTGCTGGCCGGACTCGGGCTGGTGCTGATCTTCTCGGTCACGCGCGTGGTGTTCGTGCCGTTCGGCGACATCGCGGCCTTTGCCGCGCTGTCGCTGGCGGCCTTCGAGACCGGCCGCGTGCCGCCGACCATCGGCATGGTGGCAGTGTTGGCCGCGCTGGCGCTGGCCACCGAAATCGGCAGCCTGCTGCGGCGCGGCGAGACCGCGCGCATACCCAAGGCGGTGCTGATGTGGGGCGTGCTTCCCGCCATTCCGTGCGTGCTCGCCTGGCTGGCGGCGCGGCCCGGCGTGCCGGTGGCGGTGCACATCGCGGTGGCCGTGCTGCTGGTGGTGCCCATCGCGCCGCTGCTGGCGCGCGTGGTGTTCCAGCCGATCGCCGATGCCTCGGTGCTGGTGCTGCTGATCGTGTCGCTCGCGTTGCACTTTCTGCTCTCGGGCCTGGGCCTGCTGTTCTTCGGGCCCGAGGGCTCGCGCACCACGCCGCTCACGAGCGCGGTGTTCACGCTGGGCGACGGCTTCACGGTCAGCGGCCAGGTGGTGCTGATGGTGGGGGCGGCCGTGGTGCTGAGCGGGTTGTTCTTTCTGGTGTTCGAGCGCACGGTGGCCGGCAAGGCGCTGCGCGCCACGGCCGTGAACCGCGTGGGCGCGCGGCTGGTCGGCATCCGGCCGGTGCGCACGGCGCTGCTGGCCTACGGCTGCGCCTCGCTGCTGGCGGGGCTCATCGGCGTGCTGATCGCGCCGGTGACCACCATGTACTACGACTCGGGTTTCATCATCGGCCTGAAGGCCTTCGTGGCCGCGATCATCGGCGGGCTCGTGAGCTACCCGATGACGGCCATCGGCGCGCTGGCGGTCGGCGTGGTCGAGAGCTTCGCGTCGTTCTGGAGCGGCGCGCTGAAAGACGTGATCGTGTTCAGCCTGCTGATCCCGGTGCTCATGCTGCGCTCCTTCATGGCGGCCCATTCGGAAGAGGAAGAAGACGAGGTGGACCAATGAACGGCAACACCAAACGCATGGCGTGGACCGCGGGCGTGATCGTCGTGCTGGCCCTGGTGCCGGCCGTGGCGGGCAGCTTCACGGTCTCGCTGCTGAACGACATCGGCATCGGCGCGCTGGTGGCGCTGGGCCTCGTGCTGCTCACCGGCGTGGGCGGCGCCACCTCGTTCGGCCAGGCGGCCTTCGTGGGCATCGCGGCCTACGCCACGGCCTGGCTCACCACCACGCAGGGCCTGTCACCGTGGCTGGGACTGCTGTTCGCGCTGCTGCTCACGGGCCTGTCGGCGCTGGCCATCGGCATGCTCACGCTACGCCTGGGCGGGCACTTCCTGCCGCTGAGCACCATCGCCTGGGGGCTGTCGATCGCGATGCTGTTCGGCAACGTCGATGCGCTCGGCCGGCACACGGGCCTGTCGAACATCCCGGCGCTGCAGATCGGCGGTTGGTCGCTGGCCGATCCGCGCGCGATGTACTACCTGATCTGGGTGGTGGTCGGGCTGGCCTGCCTGTTCAGCCACAACCTGCTGCAGTCGCGGCCCGGGCGCGCCATCCGCGGGCTGCGCGGCGGCGCCACGCTGCTGGCCAGCGTGGGGGCGGATGCGTACCGCGTGCGGCTGTCGCTGTTCGTCACGGCCGCGCTGTTCGCGGGGCTGGCGGGCTGGCTCTATGCGCACATGAACCGCTTCGTGAGCCCGTCGCCCTTCGACGTGCGCGCCAGCATCGAGTACCTGCTGATGGCCGTGGCCGGCGGGCTCGGGCAGTTGGCGGGCGCGCTGGTGGGCGCGGCGCTGGTGCTGGTGCTGAAGAACGGCCTGCAGGACGTGCTGCCGATGCTCACGCAGCGCGCGGGGCAACTGGAGGCCGTGGCTTTCGCGGCGCTGTTCATCCTGCTGCTGCACTTTGCGCGCGGCGGCGTGATGGGCCTGCTGCGGCGCTGGACGCGCCGGCGCGCCGCGCCGCAGGGCGCCTCGCGCTACACCGGTGCGCCAGTGGAGCCGCTGCCGCACCGGCAGCTGCCGGCGCGCGGCACGCAGGTGCTGTCGGTCAACGGCGCCGTGAAGCGCTTCGGCGGGCTGGTGGCGGTGAACGACGTGAGCTTCGACGTCAAGGCGGGCGAGATCATCGGCCTCATCGGGCCCAACGGCGCGGGCAAGTCGACCATGTTCAACCTGCTGACCTGCACGCTGCCGATGAGCGCGGGCCAGGTGCGCTTTCTCGAACACGACATCGCCGGCATGCCGCAGCGCGCGGTGGCGCGGCTCGGGCTGGCGCGCACTTTCCAGCACGTGAAGCTGCGCCCGCACATGAGCCTGCTGGACAACGTGGCGCTGGGCGCGCACTCGCGCACGCGCTCGGGCATCCTGAAGGCGGGCCTGCGGCTCGATCGCACCGAAGAAAGCCAGATCCTGCAGGAGGCGCAGCGCCAGCTCGACCGCATCGGCCTGGGCGACCGCGCACACGAGCTCGCGGGCAGCCTGCCGCTGGGCACGCAGCGCATCCTGGAGATCGCGCGTGCGCTGGCTGCCGACCCCGTGCTGCTCGTGCTCGACGAGCCCGCGGCCGGCCTGCGCCGCAAGGAAAAGATGGCCTTGGGCGACCTGCTGCGCAAGCTGCGCGAGGAGGGCGTGACCATCCTGATCGTCGAACACGACATGGACTTCGTGATGAAACTGGTGGACCGTTTGGTGGTGATGAACTTCGGCTCCAAGCTCGTGGAGGGCGTGCCGTCGGCGGTGCGTGCCGACGAGCGTGTGCAGGCGGCTTACCTGGGGAGCGTTGTATGACCGCGATGCTGGAGATCGGTGATCTGCACGTGTCCTATGGGCAAGTGGAGGCGGTGCGCGGCGTGTCGCTCGACGTGCAGCGGGGCCAGATCATCTCGGTGATCGGCCCCAACGGCGCGGGCAAGACCACGCTGCTGGCCGCGGCCATGGGCCTGCTGCCGTGCAAGGGCACGCTGCGCTTTGAAGGCGAAGACCTGCAGGGGCTCGATGTGGAGTCGCGCGTGGAGCGCGGCCTGTGCCTCGTGCCCGAGCGGCGCGAACTGTTCGGTGAACTCACCGTGCTCGACAACCTGCAACTGGGCGCCTACGCCAAGCGGCTGCGCGGCGACGCAATGAAGCGGCAGCTGCAGTCGGTGTACGACCGCTTCCCGCGCCTGGCGGAGCGCCGCGCGCAACGCGCCGACACGCTCTCGGGCGGCGAGCGGCAGATGCTGGCGGTGGGCCGTGCGCTCATGTCGGCGCCGCGCTTGCTGATGCTCGACGAGCCCAGCCTGGGCCTGGCGCCGCTGATCGTGCGCGACATCCTCACCATCGTGCGCAAGCTGCGCGACGACGGCGTGTCGATCCTGCTGGTGGAGCAGAACGCGCGTGCCGCGCTCGAAAGCTCGGACGAAGGCTATGTGCTGGAGACCGGCGAGATCGCGCTCTCGGGTGCTTCCGGTGACCTCGCGAGCGACCCGCGCGTGCAGGCCACCTACCTCGGCGGAGGCACGCACGATGACGAGTGACCCGCGCGCGGTGCCGCCGGCGCAGCGCACGCTGCCCGCCATGCTGCAGCGGCAGGCCGCGCTTTTCGGCAACCGTCCGCTGCTGCGCATCGCGGGCCGGCAATGGACGCATGCCGATGCGGCCAATGCGGCGGCCACGCGCGCCGGTGCGCTCGCACAGCATGGCGTGGCGCGCGGCGACCGCATCGCCGTCATGTGCGGCAACCGCATCGAGTTCCTCGACACCTTCCTCGGCGCAGGCTGGCTCGGTGCCTCGGTCGTGCCGGTCAACACCGCGTCGATGGGGCCGCAGATCGAGTATTTCCTCGCGAACAGCGAGGCGAAGCTGCTGGTGATCGAGGCGGGCTTTCTCGATCGACTGGCCACGGCCGACCTGGCCTGCACGGCGCTGCGCGAGGTGTGGGTGGTCGGCGAGGCCGAAGCGCCATGGACGCCGCCCGCCGGCGTGCGCGTGTCGGCCTACCCGCCAGGCGCACAGGCGCTGCCACCCGCCACGGTGCAGCCGGGCGACCCGCTCGCCATCCTCTACACCTCGGGCACCACGGGCCCGGCCAAGGGCGTCATCTGCCCGCAGGCGCAGTACTTCTGGTGGGGTGTGAACAGCGCCGAGGTGCTCGGCGTCGGCCGCGACGACGTGCTGTGCACCACGCTGCCGCTGTTTCACATCAACGCGCTCAACACCTTCGCGCAGGCCGCGCTCACCGGGGCCGAGGTGGTGTTCGAGTCGCGCTTCTCCGCCTCGGGCTTCTGGCCGGCGATGCGCGCCAACGGCGCGACCGTGGTCTACCTGCTTGGCGCGATGGTGCCGATCCTGCTGGCCCAGCCCGAAGGCGAGGGCGAGCGCGACCACCGCGTGCGCACCGGCCTCGGCCCAGGCGTGCCCGCGGCCGCGGGGCAGGCCTTCAAGGCGCGCACGGGCGTGGCGCTGCTCGAAGGCTACGGCTCGACCGAAACCAACTTCGCCATCGCCACCGCGCCCGATTCGCCGCGCGGCGGCGTCATGGGCTGGCTGCGGCCCGGCTTCCAGGCCTGCGTGGCCGACGAAGACGACGTGCCGCTGCCACCCGGCGAGGCCGGCGAACTGCTGCTGCGCGCCGACGAACCCTATGCCTTTGCCAGCGGCTACTTCCACATGCCCGAGAAGACCGTCGAGGCCTGGCGCAACCTGTGGTTCCACACCGGCGACCGCGTGGTGCGCGATGCCGACGGCGCGTTCCGCTTTGTCGACCGCATCAAGGACGCGATCCGCCGGCGCGGCGAGAACATTTCGTCGTTCGAGGTCGAGCAGGTGCTGCTGAGCCACCCCGGCGTGGCCTCGTGCGCGGTGTACCCCGTGCGCTCCGAACTGGCCGAAGACGAGGTGATGGCCGCGCTGGTGGCGCGCGAGGGCATCGTCATCGACCCGGCCGAGCTGGCGCGTTTCTGCGAAGGCCGCCTGCCGTACTTCGCCGTGCCGCGCTACATCGACCTCCTGCCCGACCTGCCGCGCACCGAGAACGGCAAGGTGCAGAAGTTCAAGCTGCGCGAGCGCGGCGTGGGGCCGCAGACCTGGGACGGTCGGCCCGCCAAAGCCGGATGACGCACGCCACCGCGCTTCCGCTGGCAGGGCGCGTGGCCTTCGTGACCGGCGCGGGGCGGGGGCTGGGCGCGGCCATCGCGCGCGGGCTGGCACAGGCCGGTGCGCGCGTCGCGCTGGCCGACATCGACGAAGCCAACGCCCAGGCCGTTGCCGCCGAGGTGAACGGCTTCGCGCTGCCGCTCGACGTGCGCGACGAGCAGGCCTTCAACGACCGCTTCGCGCAGGCCGTGGCGCACTTCGGCGCCGTCGACATCCTGGTCAACAACGCGGCGCGCACGCCGACCACCTCGCTGTGGGACATCACGCCCGCCGAGTGGGACGACGTGCTTGCCATCAACCTGCGCGGCAGCTTCTTCGGCTGCCGCATCGCCGGAAAGCACATGCGCGAGCGCGGTGCGGGCCGCATCGTCAACCTGGCCTCGCTGGCGGGGCAGCGGGTCAGCAGCGCCACCGGCGTGCACTACGCGGCCAGCAAGGCCGGCCTGCTGGCGCTGACGCGGTCCTTTGCGCAGGAACTGGCGCCGCACGGCGTGACCGTGAACGCGCTGGCCCCCGCCGCCATCGACAGCCCCGCGCTCGCCGCGCTGCCACCCGAGCGGCAGCAGGCGCTGAAGGCCGGCATCCCGCTGGGCCGCTTCGGGCTGGCCGACGAGGTGGCCGCCGCCGTCGTCTACCTGGCCTCGCCGGCCGCCGCCTTCATGACCGGGGCGACGCTGGACCTCAACGGCGGCCGTTTCATGCGGTAGCACCCTGCTGGTGCGCAAATGGCTAAAATGATTCAGAACTAAACCATTCAGGTATGCACACAAATTCGCTCACTGGCCGTCATGCCCTCGTCACCGGCGCCGCTCGCGGCATCGGCGCAGAGATCGCCCGCACCCTCGCTGCCCAGGGGGCAGTGCTGACCTTGCTGGGCCGCGATGCGCAGGCCCTGCAGCGCGTGGCCGAGACCCTGGCCGGTAGCGGCCACGGCGTGGTGGCGGCCGACGTGGCCGACCCGCAGGCCGTGCAGTCGGCCTTTGCGCAGGCGCGGGCCGAACGCGGCGCGGTGACCGTGCTGGTCAACAACGCGGGCGCCGCCGAGAGCGCGCCGTTCCTGAAGACCTCGGTCGAGCTGTGGCAGCGCATGCTGTCGGTCAACCTCACCGGCAGCTTCCTGTGCGCGCAGGCCGCGCTGCCCGACATGCTCGACGCCGGCTGGGGCCGCATCGTCAACATCGCCAGCACGGCGGGCCAGAAGGGCTACGCCTACGTGTCGGCCTACACCGCCGCCAAGCACGGCGTGATCGGCCTCACGCGCGCGCTGGCACTCGAGGTGGCGCGCAAGGGCATCACCGTGAACGCCGTGTGCCCGGGCTACACCGACACCGACATCCTGCGCAACAGCGTCGCCAACGTGGTCGGCAAGACCGGCCGCAGCGAAGCCGATGCACTGGCCGAGTTCTCCAGCGTGAACCCGCAAAAGCGCATCGTGCAGCCGGCCGAAGTGGCCGACGCCGTGCGCTGGCTGTGCGGCGAGGGCGCCGCGTCGGTCACGGGCCAGTCGATCTCCGTTTCCGGAGGAGAAGTCACATGAGTCGCAACGATGCCTCCCACGCCGTGCTGAGCGACGCCGAAGAACTCGGCCACGAAGCCCGCGCCGGCCATGAAGACCACGCCATGCTCAAGCTGTGGCTGCGCATGCTCGCGAGCACCACGCAGATCGAGGCCGAGATCCGGCGCCGGCTGCGCGAGCGCTTCGGCATCTCGCTGGCGCGCTTCGACTACATGGCCCAGCTGTACCGCTACGAAGACGGCCTGAAGATGCGCGTGCTCTCGCGCTACCTGATGGTGACCGGCGGCAACGTCACCGGCCTGACCGACGAACTCGAGCGCGAAGGCATGGTGGCGCGCGCGCCCAGCCCCGACGACCGCCGCGCCTGGATCGTGAGCCTCACGCCCGAAGGCCGCAACGCCTTCGAAGCCATGGCCACCGAGCACGAGCAGTGGATCCTCGAGATGTTCTCGGGCCTGGACATGAAGACCGTCAAGCAGATGCACAACCAGCTCGGGCTGCTGCGCGTGCACGTGATGCGCGGCGACGGCGCGGTCGAGGACCGCGCATGAGCGGCGAGGGCGGTGGTGTGGAGTTCCAGCGCCCGCGCCTGATCCGCTTTTCCGACTGCGATCCGGCGGGCATCGTCTTCTATCCGCAGTACTTCGTGATGCTCAACGGCCTGGTCGAAGACTGGGTGAGCGAGGGGCTCGGCGTGGGCTACCACGCACTGATCGGCGAACGCCGCGTCGGCCTGCCGACCGTGAAGCTCGACGCCGACTTCCGCGCCGTGAGCCGCATGGGCGACCGCGTGATGCTCGGCCTCTCGGTGGCGCAGCTGGGCTCGCGCTCGATCACGCTCGCGTTGCGCTGCTTCGAGCCCACCACGGGCGAGCTGCGCATGCAGGTGCGGCAGGTGCTGGTGACGACCTCGCTCGACACCCACCGCGCCATCGCCGTGCCGGACGACATGCGCGCAGCCATCCTGCGCGATGCGCCGGCGCTGGCTGCTGCCGAGCCCGCTGGCAAGGCCTGAAGGCCTGAGCAAGGCTAGGGCGCCGGCGCAGGGCCGTCGGCAGGCTCGAGCGCCTTCTTCTCCTGCGCGTGCTTCTTCAGCCAGCCGCTGAGTTCCCGCTTTCCCTTCGCATTGGCCTGGAGCCACGCCTCACGCGCGGCCGCCACGAAGCGTTCTTCCGCCGCGTCGGGCGGTGCTTCCGAAGGCGCAGTGTTGTCTTCGTCGAGCCAGCCGGCGGCCACGTCGCAGTGCCGTTCGATCTGCCGTGCGAGCTTGTCGCCGATGGGCCGCGCACTCTTGATCTGGCTCCACATGCTCGGAGAGATTTCGAGCTTGCGTGCGAAGGCCTGGTCGAGTCCCTTGGCGGGCAGGCCCGCCGCGACGGCGTCCTCGAGAAAGCGGCGATGCAGCACAAGCGCATTGCGGCGGCGCGCGACGGTGGTATGGGGCACTGTTCAAAAACAACAACAAGACAAGAAAAGATTGTCCCGGTTGTTGACGTCGCCGTAAACACTCTTTACAGTTGCCTCCAATTCACGGCACAAGCCGTCCCTTTTTTCCAACCCCTTACAGCCGACAGCGGCAATTTTTGACCAGGAACCATCGTGAACACCGCACTGATCCTCACCAGCCATCGACCCGCCTCGGGCCGACCGCTCGTGCGCGTCGGGTTCTGCCATGGTTTCGACATGCCGTCGCCCCTGTCGTTGTCTTCGCACCTGAACACCGCGTACGCCGCCAAAGCCGCAGCCCGTCTGCGCGTGGGTGGTCAGTTCGAGGCTCATCAGGTGCCCCCGGGTGGAGGTCGCGCGTAGGCGCGCATCTCTCAAGCTCTCTCGCAAAGAGGCCCGGACACCGCAAGGTTCCGGGCCTTTTTGTTTTTGCCGCTTTTCATTTCGGGTGTGCCTTCACCCCACCGCCAGAAATTGCCGCGTCGACGGTCTGGCGGGATGTGCATGAGTTGATCACTCCTGTGCAGCGACGTTCGACGGGGCCGCGCCCAGCGCGCGGCCCGTCGCGTGAGGACACAACCGAAATGGAAGCGCGGGCAGGCTCTTTTTGTTTTTCTTCCGTGTGTGGCGCAGCCTGGTAGCGCATCTGGTTTGGGACCAGAGGGTCGCAGGTTCAACTCCTGCCACACGGACCACACCCGAGCGGGACCGGGCCATGCCAAGGCGTGGCCCTCCCGTGGAAACCGGCCGCAAAGATAGGGCGGCGCCGGAACCCGTCACCGGACATTTTTCAAGTCATTACTTTCTTTTTTCGTTACCCACCCAGGAGGCCCTCATGCGCAAGCGCAACTCACCGATCCGGATGATCGCCGTGCACCCGGCACCGCTGCCGCGCAGGCACATGGTGTGGTCGCTGGCCCAGCGCTTCGGCGTAGGGCTCGGGCCGCGTTACGTGGCGGATCGCGCGTCGGCATTGCCGGGCGGCAGCGAGGCGCCATTCGACAGCCTCGACCTCGACCAGCGCGTGCGCGCGTCGGGTGAGTGGTAGCAGCTCGGCACTGCTCGTCTTCTGTTTCTTCAATGGTGCGTGTAGCTCAATGGCAGAGCCGCGGGTTGTGGTCCCGCTGACAACGGTTCGATTCCGTTCGTGCACCCCATCCGTTCACCACAAGCCATCGCCGCGAAGGGAGGCGATTCGTCATGCATTCACACGTCCTGCAACTCGATATTCAGGGCACGCCGCAAGCCTGGATCTCGCTGGAGCAGGCGGTGTTGCACTACGCCACCGGCAACGTGGCCTGGGAAGACGGCGCGCTGCCGCTGGCCACGCTGCGCGGCGGCTTCAATGTGGCGCGCGGTGTGCAGTCGCGCATCGATGTCGCGCCCATCATCGCGCTGCGCGGTGCGTCGAAGATCAACCTCTTCGACGTCGTGCCCGGCGTGACCAAGGCCAAGCTGCTGCGCCGCGACCGCCACACCTGCGCCTACTGCGCGCAGGTGTTCGCCGACCGCGACCTGCAGTGCGAACACGTCATGCCCGAGTCGCGCGGCGGCCCGTGGAGCTGGACCAACCTCGTGAGCGCCTGCGCCGTCTGCAACAACCGCAAGGCCGCGCGCACGCCCGAAGAAGCCGGCATGCCGCTGGTCTACCTGCCGTACGTGCCGAGCCGCTTCGAGAACTTCCTGCTCGAAGGCCGCAACATCCGCGCCGACGTGCACGAGTGGCTGGCCAAGCGCCTGCCGCGCGGCTCGCGGCTGCAGTAGCGCCACGCGCACAAAGAGAAAAGCCCGCTGCCCGTTGGATCAACGGACAGCGGGCTTTGCCTTGTGCGGCTCGCGGTGAGCGAGTGAGTGAATCAGTGAAGGCGTGGGCTGCTTGCTTGTTTGCTTGTGTTCAGCGCCCCGCGCCGAAGAAGCTGTAGGCCACTGCTGTGGCTGCTGCGAGCCCGCCGAGCAAGATGAAGAGCACCTTCGTCGTACGGCGAGGGCCGCGCCGTGAACGGACCCAATGCTCCGGCCCGATCAGGTCGATCGGAACCGTGGGTTTGCCTATGTCGGATGCCTTTTCCATGCCAAGAAATATAGCGCAGGCGCCAAGGCAAGAAGTTACAACGGCTTTCTGGCCCCATCGCACCGTGGCCGCTTGCCGACACCAGACAGAAACGTGTGAAATATTCCTCATGAACCAACAAATCATTCTCGAGAGCCTGATCCGAGCCCTGGAGAGCTGGGTCCGCAACGCCTCCGCGGCCGAGCTGTGGCGCGTGCACCGCGAGGGCGGCCTGGGCGCATCGATCCACACCGAAGGCGAGAGCGTCGTGCACGTGCGCATCGCGCTCGACGGCCCGCCCGATGCGCTGTCGAGCATCGGCAAGACCGACGGCCGCCTGCCCATGACCGAAGCGTTCAGAGGCGCCAACGGCGAAGCAGGGTGGGGCAACCCGCCACCGCAAGGCAGCGCCGAGCGCGAGCAGTGGTTTCTGTCGAGCGACGTGGCGCAAGAGCAGGCGCGGCAGTACCTGCTGGCGGAGGTGGTGGCGCGGCGGGATGCGTTGGTGCGGCGGGTGGAGGCGTGGGCCGCGGGTGCTGGTTGAGGCCGGTGCGCGATTTGCAGGGCGATCGTCTTCGCGTGCGCCACTACAAGTCGACGCGAGTCCTCATTTGTTCACCGTGAGAGGCTTCCGCTGACGCGCTTCTCTCCCTACATTTGAACGACCGCCGCGCCTCACGGCGGGACATCGATGCACACGCAGCGATGTCGATGTGAGGCACAAAAGGCGACGGCCAGGGTGCGCTAACACCCTGACCGTCTGACCAAACAACGTGCGTTACCTTGGAAGGAGCACATCAAGTGGCTGATCAAATTATCGCCGGGCGAAACACGCCTGCCTCCCACGACGCGAACCACCAGCCGGACGCGTCAGACATTCTTGAGAACAAGCTGACTCAACTGCAATCTCTGCTGAGTTGTTGCTATGGGGATGGCTGTGAGTGGTTCGATGCGATTGGAGCGAGGCATCGGGACCACATCATGTGGATTGCTGCGGACCTAGCGACGGACGTAGTTGAGTTGTTTCAGCGGATGGCGAGTGTGGAGGGCGACAACGCAAGGAGTAGGAGTGAGACCGAAGCACTGCGCTCCACGCTAAGGTGATTCGACCTATTCCTCTTTTGTCGATGCACCCCCTTGGAGAATCTACCTCCGCGCCTGATTTCTATGGGGCGCTCGTTCTCTTGGCGAGGAAAAATCTTGTGCTGTCATCTACCAAGGCGCGTGATAGCAGATTGTGGTCAACTAACGACCGAAAAAAATCCTTCGAATGGAAAGCGCTAGATGTCTAAAAAATATGCTCCGGTGGCCATCGCCTACGATTTTGATGGAACCCTTGCAGCGGGAAACATGCAGGAGTACGACTTCATTCCTGCACTAAAAATGACGTCATCCAATTTTTGGAATGAGGTCAAAAATTTAGCTGCGGAGCAGGAGGCGGATGAAATTCTGGCATATATGCACCTCATGCTTGAGAAGGCTAAGGCGGCTCATGTCCCAGTTCAACGTGCTGATTTTCAAAAATTTGGTGCCAGCATTGACCTGTTTCCTGGCGTCCTTGACTGGTTCGATCGAGTCGATCAGTACGGAAAGTCAAGGGGATGCAAGGTTGAACATTTCATCATTTCGTCTGGAATTAGAGAGATGATTGAAGGCACTGCAATTCGATCGAAATTCAAAAAAATATACGGGTCTGGCTTCATGTTTGATCACAACGGTGTGGCTCATTGGCCTGCCGTTGCGATGAACTACACAACGAAAACGCAGTTTCTCTTTCGAATAAACAAGGGAAGTTTGGATGTTCATGACAACAGCGTCATTAATCGTTTTATTCCAAAGGAAGATCGAGCGGTTCCTTTCGAAAGCATCATCTTTGTGGGAGATGGCATCACAGATGTCCCATGCATGCGACTTGTCAAAGATCAGGGTGGCCACGCTATCGCTGTATACAACTCGCGAAAGAAGGGCGCAAAGGAAATTGCAACCAAGCTAGTAGAAGATGGCCGAGCGTCGCTGTCCGCGCCGGCAAACTACGAAGCCGGAACCGCCATCGAAAAAGCGGTCTTTGCGATGATCGACAAAATAAGTGCAACGGAGCGCATTGGTCGACCTGCAAAGCGCAAGCCATTCGTGCTTCAGCCAGCGATCGATCCGCTGCAAGACTTGGCTGAATAGAAGAGCTTCAGATTGAAAAAAGCCCCTGACTCTTGCGAATCAGGGGCTTTTTATTTGGTGCCGGAGAGATGAATCGAACACCCGACCTTCTCATTACGAATGGAAAGGCGTGGCCTTATTTTGCTGGTGATTTTTGGCTATAATGCTTTTATTGGCACATTTTTGGCACAGCCAGCAGCGAGTAGCGTTTTCAATGGCAGCAATCAACAAGCGTGGCCCGTACCAGTGGCGGGCGCAGATCCGTAGGCATGGCTTTCCTCCTCTGAGCAAGACCTTCACCACCAAGGCCGAGGCCGAGGCCTGGGCGAAGATGAACGAGTCGGAAATGGCGCGTGGCGTCTGGGTCAGTAGGGGCGAGGCCGAGGCCACGACCCTTCACGAAGCGCTGGAGCGCTACGAGGAAGAGGTGACGCCAGGGAAGAAAAGCGCAGCCGGCGAGAAGTCGTTCTTGCGCATCTGGCGGGGAACCACGATGGCCAAGCGGCCGCTGGCGTCGATCCGCAGTGCGGACGTGGCCAAGCTGCGCGATGTGTGGCTCAAGGAGTACCAGCCGGCCACGGTGCTCCGGCGCCTCGCTGTGTTGTCCCACGTCTTCACCATCGCGCGCAAGGAATGGGGCATGGAGAGCTTGTCCAATCCGGTCGAGCTGGTGCGAAAGCCGCAGCCGGACAATGCCCGGACTCGCCGCATCGCGGTGGAAGCGCCAAAGGCTGATGTTCTGCAACCGAACGAGGAGCCAGCTCAGCGCAACGCCAGCGAAGGGGAACTGGAGCGTGTCGTTGCGGCAAGTGGCTCGGTAATGTTGCCTGCGATCATCAGGCTGGCCGTCGAAACGGCTATGCGACGCAGTGAAATCGTGGGGTTGCGATGGGAACACATCGACCTGGATCGTCGGGTGGCACACCTGCCCTCAACCAAGAACGGCACTTCGCGCGATGTGCCGTTGTCTTCCCGTGCAATCCAAGTTCTCGCCGCTTTGAAAGACGGTGGGATTGACGCCAAGGAGGACGGGGAAGAGCCGGGTGAGTCAGGCGCCGACGACGGGGCAGTGTTCAGCATCCGCAGCGATGCCGTCACAAGGGCCTTTGAACGCGCTGTGACGCGTGCCCGCAAGGGCTACCTGCATGAGTGCAAGGAAAAGCGCCAGAAGCCCGATGCGCGGTACCTCACCGATCTGCGTTTCCATGACCTGCGACACGAAGCCACTTCGCGCTTGGCAGAGATCTTTCCGCTGCATGAACTCACCAAGATCACAGGGCACAAGGACCCGCGAATGTTGATGCGGTACTACCACCCTCGGGCTGAAGACCTGGCGAAGCGGATGGCTTGATGCTGTCATCTTGACCTGGTGGTCAGCTCAGTTCGTTATCTCTTTCGATACACATTCCGTCTTCGGAACGGGTGCTCCGTCCGATCTTTCTGAGCTAGGACTTCCCAGGATGTCACTAATCGCGACGCGTGATGCCACGCGGCTCTCCGAAGAGGCTGGAGTTCCAAGCGCTCGATGTGACCCACTTCAAGGGCTTGGCGCGCCTTGGCAGCTTCGATGCGCTGGCCACCACGGTGTTGTCGGTCCAGCAGTCCATCCTGGTTGGCTCGCCGGAGCTGCGGCAGTGGGCGCTGGACTGCTAGAGGCAACTTCAGCCTGTGATCGCCCACGCATGCCAGACGCGCGAGGTCTATCTTGAACTGTTCAGCTTCATCGATGTCGTGTGCCCGCTCTGGGTCATCGTCTCGCCGACCATGCGGCTCAATGCACACGTGGTCTGGCGCGAAGTGGCGCGATGCGACTGGGCTGCAGACCTCATGCCCTACATCGAGCAAAGGCTGGGGCTTGATCCACTCTGAACGAAGACATGCATGAACGCGGTTACAATAATTCCATAATCGTTGTATTATAGAGTTATGCAAGAAGCCGATGCCGTCCGTTCCCTCGCAGCCCTGGCACAAGCGCTGCGCCTGTTCCGCGCCCTGGCAGTCCCGCAATGAGGTGTCGGCCGCCGTGGTTAAGGCGCTCATGCGGCCTGCCGGCGTCACGGTCAAGCTGGTGAGGCCGTCGCCCGCATTGACCAAACGCGCTTGACCAACCCCCGGCATCGCGTCGCGGCTGCAGTGTCAACCTGGACGGCCAACTATTGCGTTGATCGCAAAGCCACTGTCCGCAAAGATAGGAGACATGACAAAACAGCACGCTACTGCACGGCCCTGGACAGAGGCTGAGGATGCAATCCTTGGAACGAATACGCTGGTCAAGGTTGCTGCCGCTCTCAATCGGCCGACAAGTCAGATTCAGAAGCGCATGAAGCAACTCGGGGTCGCTAACTTCGGGGTTCGTGGCGTACCGCGCAGCGCGGCCAGAATGGCCGAGGAACAAGCAGTGAAGGAACGAAACAAGGCACGCTTCGACCGCAGGGTGCGAGACGGCATCGCTGTAGCTGCGCTGGTGGTTGGTGGTCTGTCCGCCAGGGCCGCTGCGCAAGAGCTGGGCATCGGCACAGAAGCCGCGAGACAACGGCTTGTGAAGTTCATTCGAGCCGCCAGGCACCCCGCCAGGTTGGGTGAAACCTTGCTGTCCTTAGACGCCTGGAATGAGTTTGCGCCGTGGCGAGTAATTCCGCCGCCTCTTCTCGCCGAGGCCACACGACGCATGAAGATCGAGCTTGAAACGGACTCGCTCGATGTATGGAGCGAGCCGCTGCAGGTCACTGGAGCGAGTTGCGCAGCGCCCACACCCGTTTGACCTGGCTTTCGCTGCAGCCGGCCAGCCTGGCCGTATCGGGGATGCTGTGCCCCGCAGTGCGCAGCGCAGTGATCCTCTCGTGAGTTGCTGTGTCGGCCTGGCGGCCGGTGTACCGTCCCGCTTCCTTCGCAAGCGCCACGCCCTGGCGCTGCCGCTCGCGCCGGTCTTCGTAGTCGTCGCGGGCCATCTGCAGGGCAAGGCGCAATAGCAGCTCCTGCAGCGACTCCAGCACGATCTTGGCAACGCCCTGGGCCTCGGCCGCGAGGTCGCTCAGGTCGACCACGCCGGGCACCGCCAGGCGGGCACCTTTGGCGCGGATCGAGGCCACCAGGCGCTCGGCCTCGGCCAGCGGCAAGCGGCTGATGCGGTCGATCTTCTCGGCCACCACGATTTCACCGGGCTGCAGGTCGTCAATCATGCGCAGCAGCTCGGGCCGGTCGGCCCGTGCGCCCGATGCCTTCTCCCTGTAGATGCCGGCGACGTAGCAGCCCGCAGCGCGTGTGCTGTCCACGATGGCCGTCTGCCGGCTCAAGTCCTGTTCGTCGGTGCTGACGCGGAGATAGATGCGCGCCACCTTGAACCCAACACCTTGCGCCTGGTGCGCGGTCGGCGTCCGCATGATGCGGTCGCTGCCTTGCACCAGGTCAGCACCGCCGACGCGCAGCGGTGGCACGTCCCGCAGCGCCTGGCGCGCTTCACGCGACACACGGGGCATTGCTGCGATTTGGGTTTCCTGGGCGGTGCGCGGCGTGATGATCGCGCTGCGCTTCGCCTTCTTCTTTCCTGGGAAGTAGTTGCTCATGGGTGCCGGTCCTGGTCAATTTGGGTATACGCAAATGAGCTGGTCATGCTACAGGGGGCCAAGAACTCGCGCCACGGATCAAATTAGCCGGGTCGGTTTTGGCTACCCAAATTGGCCGGTGTGGAGCTCGTTTGGGAACGGTTGCCATGCCAGCACCCGCCAGTCGCGCATCTGGCAGCAGGCTGCACCCAGCACCCGAGCTCCGATTTCAGGCATCAGGCCGGACGATTCGACCACGGGCAGGAACTGGCCCGGCAGCAGGAGTCCGTGCGTTGGATGACGCCATCGCAACAGGGCTTCCGCCCGACAATCTGGTCACTGTGCAAATCGACAATCGGCTGGTAGTGCAGCTCAAGCTGCCCGCGCGCAACCGCCTGGCAGTTACGTCACCGTCCATTCAGTTGGTTGAAAATCGCTCATGATTTTTCCCTGAAGGCTCGTAGCAGCCGCGTCACGGAAAGGACGAACAAGCCAGTCAGCGCGAGGGCTGCAACTTCCCAGTGCTCCCCGATGAACGCGCCAGCCGTCGTGCCGGTCAGCACAATGGCAAGAATCGGCAAATGGCAAGGACAGGTCAGCACAGCCAGCACGCCCCACAGGTAGCCCGTGACGGGTCTGCGCGTCTCAGGCGGCGGCAGGTTTTCAGGGGCGCTCATGGCAAGGCCTCCGCATGCGTCCGCTCAGTCGGCATGGCGGCCATCTGCGCGTCCAGGTCGGCCAACGCCTCGCGTCGGCGCTCAACGACTTGGCGTAGGACGGCAAGCTGCGCGGCGGTCTGGTCGCCGTCCGCCGCATCGAGTGCCCGGCACAACCGCACCAGGGCATCGAGGCCGATACCCGCCTCGAAGGCTGCGCGCACGAAGCACAGGCGCTGCAAGGCGGCATCGTCGAACACGCCGTAACCGCCCGTGGTACAGGCGACACGCCGCAGCAAGCCGCGCACCAGGTAGTCGCGCACGACATGCACGCTCACCCCGGCGTCATGGGCCAGTTGCGATACCGTGTAGGTGCTCATCGCACACCTCCTTTTCCTCACCCGGCGCAGCAGGAAAGCTGCTTCACATCCTTGTTGAAGGTCTGCGCCGCGAGCTTCAGCCCCTCCACCATCGTCAGGTAGGGGAACAACTGGTCGGCCAGCTCCTGCACCGTCATCCGGTTACGGATCGCCAACACGGCCGTCTGGATCAGTTCGCCCGCTTCCGGCGCGACCGCTTGCACGCCGATCAGCCGTCCGCTGCCTTCTTCCACCACCAGCTTGATGAATCCGCGTGTGTCGAAGTTGGCGAGCGCCCTCGGCACGTTGTCGAGCGTGAGGGTGCGGCTGTCGGTTTCGATACCGTCGTGGTGCGCTTCCGCCTCGCTGTAGCCCACGGTGGCCACCTGCGGATCGGTGAACACCACGGCCGGCATCGCGGTCAGATTCAATGCCGCATTACCACCCGTCATGTTGATGGCCGCACGGGTGCCGGCCGCTGCCGCCACGTAGACGAACTGCGGCTGGTCGGTGCAGTCGCCAGCGGCGTAGATGTGTTCCACGCTGGTACGCATGCCGGGGTCGATGACGATAGCGCCTTGCGGGTTGAGTGCGACGCCCGCCGCGTCCAGTGCCAGGCTGCGCGTGTTGGGCGAGCGGCCGGTGGCGACTAGCAGCTTGTCGGCGCGTAATTCGCCGTGCGCCGTGGTGAGCACGAATTCGCCATCCCCTTCACCATTGACATAGGCGACCTGGCTGGCTTGCGTGTGTTCCAGCACCTCGATGCCCTCCATGCGGAACGCGGCCGTGATCGCCTCGCCGATAGCCGGGTCTTCGCGGAAGAACAGCGTGCTGCGCGCCAGGATCGTCACCTTCGCTCCGAGTCGGGCGAACGCCTGCGCCAGTTCTAGTGCCACCACCGATGAGCCGATCACGGCCAGCCGCACAGGGATAGCCTCGCTGACCAGCGCCTCGGTGGAAGTCCAATAAGGTGTGTCCTTCAAGCCGGGGATCGGCGGCACGGACGGGCTTGCACCGGTGGCGATCAGGCAGCGGTCGAACGCCACCACACGCTCACCGCCGCCATCGAGTTGCACGACCAAGCTGTGGCCGTCCTTGAAGCGGGCTGTGCCGTGCAGCACGGTGATACCGGGATTGCTCTCTAGGATGCCTTCGTACTTGGCGTGGCGCAGTTCATCGACGCGGGCCTGCTGCTGGGCCAGCAGCGCCGTGCGCTGGATGGCAGGAGTAGCGGCTGCGATGCCGCCATCAAACGGGCTTTCGCGGCGCAGGTGGGCGATGTGGGCGGCGCGGATCATGATTTTGGACGGCACGCAGCCGACGTTGACACAGGTGCCGCCAATGGTGCCGCGCTCGACCAGCGTGACGCGCGCGCCTTGCTCGACGGCTTTCAATGCTGCCGCCATCGCGGCCCCGCCGCTGCCGATCACGGCGATGTGGAGCTTGTCACCGTCCACGCCAGCCTTGTCCTCACTGCCCAGCCATTCGCGCATCTTGCCGAGCAATCCGCCGCCCGCCGGAGTCACGGGCGCATCGGCGAGCGTTGCCCGATAACTCGTTTTTGCCAAGGCGGCGGCCACGGCGGCAGTCAGCGCGTCGGGTGCCGTGCCGGCCTCGATGTTCAGTCTGGCGCTGCCCTTGGCATAGGACACGTCCGCCGAGTGCACGCCGGGCACTTTCTCCAAGGCGTCCTTGACGTGAACGGCGCACGAGTCGCAGGTCATGCCGGTGATGTTGAGAGTGGTCATATCATCCTTCCTTATTGGTGTAGGCCGCCGTTTCGCACGGTCAGCCGTCTATCACATACGTTTGGCTGGGAGTTCGCAGCCGTCCGGGCCGCAGCGGCGGTGCGCGGGCGATATGAAATCCCAGATCGACACACCAATCATCAAGGCCAGGCCGACGTACATCAGGTTTGCCGTCCACCAGTTGCCCAGGAGCCAGACCGTGGCCGCGAACACGATGGCCGGCCCGATCATGCCGAGCAGGCTGCGCAGCCATTGCCGATGACTGAGCCAGCCCAGCGCGTTCGCCAGGAAGGCCAGTGCGGCGAATAGCGGCAGCAGGCGGCTGATGAACAGGCCCTCGTACTGACTCAGGAACCCCAGCCCGATAGCTGCGCCAAGGCTGGCGAGCGCCGGGAAACAGGCAGCGCAGCCCATCGCGGAAACGACGCTGCCGAGCGCGCCGGTTTTATCGGCAATGCGTGTCATCAGTCCCATGATGTGGCTCCCGGTTCAGTGGCTTACTGTTTGACGCTGGACGGATAGCCGGCGTCTTCGGTGGCCTTGGTCAGCTTCTGCACGTTGGTCTTGGCGTTGTCAAAAGTGACGACGGCCTCGCGCTTCTCGAAGCCCACATCGACCTTGCTGACGCCCTCGACCTTGGAAATCGCTTTCTTGACCGTGATCGGGCAGGCGGCGCAGGTCATGCCGGGAACCGCCAGCGTGACGGTCTGGGTGGCGGCCCACACGGGCGCAACAACGGCGGCGAGGGCGAGGGAGGCAAACAGTTTTTTCATGGTGAACTCCTGTAATTAATAGAAAAATGGCATGACGTAGGGAAATCCGAGCGCGACCAGAACCAGCACGGCTACGACCCAGAAGATGAGCTTGTAAGTAGCTCGCACTTGGGGAATCGCGCAGACCTCACCCGGTTTGCAGGCTTGCGCAGGGCGGTAGATGCGCCGCCAGGCGAGGAACAACGCCACCAGCGCCACACCGATAAAGATGGGGCGATAGGGTTCCAACACCGTCAAGTTGCCGATCCAAGCGCCGCTAAACCCCAAGGCGATCAGAACCAGCGGTCCCAAGCAGCAGGCCGAGGCGAGGATGGCGGCTAGCCCTCCAGTGAAGAGCGCCCCGCGCCCGTTTTGTGGTTCAGACATGCGCTTGTCCTTTCGAATTTGTATTGGATAGCTTAAGCTTACTTCCGTAGTTATGTACGGAGTCAAGCGATATGAAAACTATTTTTGAGAACCTGACCATCGGTATTTTTGCCAAGGCGGCCGGGGTCAATGTAGAGACCATCCGCTTCTATCAGCGCAAGGGATTGCTGCCTGAACCAGATAAGCCCTATGGCAGCATTCGCCGCTATGGCGAGACGGATGTAACGCGGGTGCGCTTCGTGAAATCGGCCCAGCGACTGGGTTTCAGTCTGGTCGAGATTGCCGAGTTGCTGCGGCTGGATGACGGCACCCACTGCGAGGAGGCCAGCAGCCTGGCCGAACACAAGCTTCAGGACGTGCGCGAGAAGATGGCCGACCTGGCGCGCATGGAAAGCGTGCTATCTGAACTGGTGTGCGCCTGTCATGCACGGCAAGGGAACGTTTCTTGTCCGCTGATTGCATCGCTGCAAGGGGAGAAAGAACCGCGCAGTGCCGACGTGGCGAAGCCGAGGGTAGCCACGCCTTAGCGTGCTTTACTTCCGTTTTCTGAGGCGACCCCTAGAGGGGCCATGTTCCCTGCGTTTGGAAATAGTTCAATATTTGTTGTATAGTAGATATATGCAAGAAGCCGATGCCGTCCGTTCCCTCGCAGCCCTGGCACAAGCGCTGCGCCTGCGCCTGTTCCGCGCCCTGGTCGTCGCAGGACCTGAGGGCCTGACTCCGGGCGCACTAGCCGAGCAGTTGGACGTGGCCGGCAACACGCTGTCGTTCCATCTCAAGGAACTGACGCATGCCGGCTTGGTGACGCAGGAGCGGCAGGGCCGCAACCTCATCTATCGGGCCTCGTTCACCACGATGAACGAGCTGCTGGGCTACCTCACCGAGAACTGCTGCGAGGGCGCAGCGTGTTCGACCACCGACGCGGCCGATGCGTGCCGCTGCTGAAAGGCTCCCCATGAAGCGCTTCCACGTCCATCTGCACGTCACCGACCTGCACCAGAGCATCGTCTTCTATTCCAAGCTGTTCGCCGCAGAGCCCGCGCGCATCGAGGGCGACTATGCGAAGTGGATGCTGGAAGACCCGCGCCTGAACTTCGCCATCTCCACGCGCGGCGCAGCGCCGGGCGTGGACCACCTGGGCTTTCAGGTGGACGAGGCGGCCGAGCTGGCCGACCTCAAGGACCGCGCCGAAGCGGCCGACCTGGCGCTGCTCGATGAAGGCCAGACGACGTGCTGCTACGCCCGCAGCGACAAGCACTGGATCACCGACCCGCAGGGCGTGGCCTGGGAACACTTCCAGACGCTGGGCAACGTGCCGGTGTTCGGCAAGCCAGGTCCGGCCAAGACCGCTGCAGCGACGTGCTGCGCCCCTGTGGCCGCGCCGGCATCCGCATCCTGCTGCGGGCCTTCTAAGGCCTGCTGCTGACCCATTCACTTCACCACGACAACCCCATGACCTCGACATCCAAACCACTGAACGTCCTGTTCCTTTGTACCCACAACTCAGCCCGCAGCATCCTGGCCGAAGCCTTGCTGAACGGCATGGCCGGCGACCGATTCCGCGGCTTCTCCGCAGGCAGCAGCCCGCGCGAGAACCAGCAGCCCAACCCGCTTGCGTTGGAAGCACTGCAACGCGTGGGCATTTCCACTGAAGGGCTGCGCAGCAAGAATTGGGACGAGTTCGCCAAGCCCGACGCACCTCACATGGATCTCATCATCACCGTCTGCGACAACGCGGCCGGCGAGGTGTGCCCGATCTGGCCAGGCCACCCCGCCACGGCGCATTGGGGCTACCCGGACCCTTCCGAGGTGGAGGGCAGTGCCGAAGAGAAGCAGGCAGCGTTCCGCAAAACGATGCTGGCCATCCGTCATCGCGTCGAGCTGTTCACCAACCTGCCCGCCGCAGCCATTGACAAGCTGACGATCCAGCAGTCCGTACGCGACCTGGCCAAGCGCTGACCTCTCTTGCGGCCCAGCCGGTCCGCATCCCCCGTTCTCCCTATAGAAGGCGCCCCCGCCATGCTCGCGGCCATCCTGATTTTTCTGCTCACACTTGTCTTAGTCATCTGGCAACCGCGCGGCCTGGGCATCGGCTGGAGCGCATCGCTCGGCGCCGTGCTGGCTTTGGTCTTCGGTGTGGTCCACCTGGCCGACATCGCCGTGGTGTGGGGCATCGTGTGGAACGCCACCGCCACCTTCGTTGCCGTCATCATCATCAGCCTGCTTCTGGACGAAGCGGGCTTCTTCGAGTGGGCCGCGCTGCACGTGGCCCGCTGGGGCAGCGGCAACGGCCGCCGGCTGTTCGCGTTCATCGTGCTGCTGGGCGCGGCCGTGGCCGCGTTGTTCGCCAACGATGGCGCGGCGCTGATACTGACGCCCATCGTCATGGCGATGCTGGTCGCGCTGGGCTTCTCGCCGGCCGCGACACTGGCCTTCGTGATGGCGGCCGGCTTCATCGCGGATACGGCCAGCCTGCCGCTGATCGTGTCCAACCTGGTCAACATCGTGTCGGCCGATTTCTTCGGCATCGGCTTCAACCAGTATGCGGCCGTGATGGTGCCGGTCAACATCGCCGCCGTACTGGCGAGCCTGCTGGTGTTGCTGCTCTATTTTGGCCGGGATGTGCCGGCGCGCTACGACCTGGCCCAGCTCAAGGTGCCGGCGCAGGCCATCCGCGACCCGGGCACCTTCCGCGCTGGGTGGGTGGTGCTGGTCCTGCTGCTAGTGGGTTTCTTCGGCCTGGAGCCGCTGGGTGTGCCCGTCAGCGCGGTCGCGGCCGTGGCCGCCGTGGTGCTGCTGGCCGTCGCGGCCAGGGGCCACGTCATCAGCACGCGCAAGGTGCTGCACGGTGCGCCCTGGCAGATCGTAGTGTTCTCGCTGGGCATGTACCTGGTGGTCTACGGCCTGCGCAATGCCGGCCTGACCGACCGCATCGCCACGCTGCTCGACTGGTTCGCGCAAGGCGGCATCTGGGGCGCAGCGCTCGGCACGGGCGTGCTCACGGCGCTGCTGTCGTCGGTCATGAACAACATGCCCACCGTGCTGATCGGCGCGCTGTCCATTGACGCATCGCAGGCCAGCGGCGTGGTGAAGGAGGCCATGGTCTACGCCAACGTGATCGGCTGCGACCTCGGCCCCAAGATCACGCCCATCGGCAGCTTGGCCACGCTGCTTTGGCTGCACGTACTCCAGAAGAAGGGGACCACCATCGCCTGGGGCTACTACTTCCGCGTGGGCATCGTGCTCACGCTGCCCGTGCTGCTGGTCACGCTCTCGGCCCTGGCACTGCGCCTGAGCCTCGCCTGAGCGCCGGCCGTCCAACAAGGAACCGACCATGAGTAACATCACGATCTACCACAACCCCGCCTGCGGCACGTCGCGCAACGTGCTGGCGTTGATCCGAAATTCCGGCGAGGAACCCCAGGTCATCGAGTACCTGAAAAACCCACCCGACCGGGCCACGCTGCAGAAGCTGATCGCAGCTATGGGCATCACGCCGCGCGAGCTGCTGCGCCAGAAGGGCACGCCCTTCGACGCGCTGGGCCTAGCCAGCACCACATGGACCGATGCGCAGTTGATCGACTTCATGTTGCAGGAGCCCATCCTGATCAACCGGCCCATCGTCCTGACCCCGCTCGGCACGCGGCTGTGCCGCCCGTCGGAAGCTGTGCTGGACCTGCTGCCGCGACCGCAGCAAGGCGCCTTCACGAAGGAAGGCGGCGAGACCGTCATTGACGAGAAGGGAGCGCGCGTTGCAAAGCCCTGAGCTGCCGAACATCGACGCCGACCACTTCTGCAGGCCCGACCTGGCCCGGCTGCTGCCGGCCGAGCGCGCGACCCATCAGCCGCGCATCCTGCTGCTCTACGGTTCGGTGCGTGAGCGCTCCTACAGCCGGCTCGTGACCGAGGAAGCGGCGCGCCTGCTGCAGGCCATGGGTGCCGAGCCGCGCATCTTCGATCCGCGCGGCCTGCCGCAGCCCGATGGCGCGCCCGAGGACCACCCCAAGGTGCAGGAGTTGCGCGACCTGGCGCAGTGGTCCGAGGGCATGGTGTGGTGCTCGCCCGAGCGGCACGGGGCCATGACCGGCATCATGAAGTCGCAGATCGACTGGATTCCGCTGGCGGTCGGGTCGGTGCGGCCTACTCAGGGCAAGACGCTGGCCGTCATGGAGGTATCGGGCGGCTCGCAGTCCTTCAACGCGGTCAACCAACTGCGCGTGCTGGGCCGCTGGATGCGCATGCTCACGATCCCCAACCAGTCGTCGGTGGCCAAGGCGTTCGCGGAGTTCGAGGAAGACGGACGCATGAAGCCCTCGTCGTATTACGAGCGCGTGGTGGACGTGATGGAAGAACTGGTCAAGTTCACGCTGCTCACGCGCGACTGCGCCGGCTACTTGGTGGACCGCTACAGCGAGCGGCGTGAGAGCGCCGAGGCGCTGTCCAAGCGGGTCAACCTGCGCAGCATCTGACAGGCCCGCACCAGGTGCAAAGCCGAACCACGACCACCGTGCTGCTGGGCGTGGCGCAGACGCTGGCATGGGCCTCGTCGTACTACCTGCCGGCCATCCTGGCCGGCGCCATCGCCCGTGACGTGGGCATCTCCAGCTCGGCCGTGTTCGGCGCCTTCTCGGTGGCCTTGTTGATGTCTGCAGCCATCGGCCCATTCGCCGGCAAGCTGATCGACCGGAGGGGAGGGCGGCCCGTGCTGATCGGCAGCAATCTGGTGTTCGCGGCCGGTCTGGCTGCACTCAGCCAGGCACAGCAGCCGCTGCACGTCTTCGCGGCCTGGGCCGTCATGGGCCTGGCGATGGGCAGCGGCCTCTACGAAGCCGCGTTCGCCACGGCCGTGCGCCTGCACGGCCAGCAGGCACGGCGCACCATCACAGGCATCACGCTCTTCGCCGGCTTCGCCAGCACCGTTGGCTGGCCGCTCACGGCCTGGCTGGAGAGCGCCATGGGTTGGCGTGGGGCCTGTCTGGTGTGGGCTGGCCTGCACCTGGTCATCGCATTGCCGCTCAACGCCATGCTGCCGGTGGCCGAGCGCGCTGAGCCCGCATCGGGCGATGCCACCAGCAAGCCCGAGCAGCAGGCAACCCTGGCCCCGGACAAGCAGCGCGGTGCCGCCGTCCTGCTGGCCTTCGTCTTCGCCGTGGCCTGGTTCACCAGTACGGCCATGGCCGCGCACCTGCCCAAGCTGCTGCTGGGCGTGGGGGCCAGCCTGGTGGCGGCCGTGGGCATCGCGGCGCTGGTGGGGCCGGCCCAGGTCGCGGGCCGGCTGATCGAGTTCGCGTTTCTGAGCCGTGCGCACCCGCTGCTATCGGCGCGCTTGGCCACGCTGGGCCATCCCCTGGGCGCGCTGTGCATCGGCCTGTTCGGCAGCTCGGCCGCGATGGCCTTCGCCGTGCTGCACGGCCTGGGCAATGGCATCCTGACCATTGCCATCGGGACGCTACCGCTGCTGTTCTTCGGCGCTGAGGGCTACGGCCAGCGCCAAGGCTTCCTGATGTTGCCGGCCCGCATCGTGCAGGCCGGCGCGCCGTTCCTGTTCGGCCTGGCCGTGGAGCGCCTGGGCGTGGGTGCGCTGTGGATCTCGACAGGCCTGGGCTTGGCCGCATGCCTTGCACTGACGCGCTTGGCGATGGATCTGCGACGCTGAACAATTCCCGGCGCACGCGGTTTCCCGCGCGCGAAACCGCTGGCTAGTTAGCAGCAGCTCGCCGTGGGCTTCGCCTGCCCCTTGCGCAGGTCCTCAAAGATGCAGCACTGTGCGGCCGGGCCACCCGCGCATTCTTGGTCCCAGTCCTGCACGAAGCGCGCAAGGCTGCGCTCCAACTGCCGAAGCTCGGCCATCTTGGCCCGCACTGCCGCCAGGTGCGACTTGGCGATGTCGCGGGCTTCCTGACAGCCCCGGTCGGTGTTGTTGGAAAGCGAGAGCAGCGCGCGCGTGTGAGTGGTCACGGGCTTCCAGGGAGGGCTCACGACCTTCTCGTCTTTTTCCGCCGAGGTGGTCGAGAACCTCCTATCCGGCCGCCTGCTAACTGCCGCAGCGGCCACCGGCATCCATGTTCTTGGCAGCTTCACAATGACCGTCCTGGGCATCTTCACCGTGCGGCTGCTCGTTCCCGGGTCGCACTGAAGGAGTTCACCATGAAGGGTTAGCCTTTAGCCGCTAAAAATTCAAGCTTGATTGCCTTTGCGTCGTGCTCGCTCTAGTTCCGCAATTTCACCCGGCCATACCGCCAGGTCGATGTCGGAGAGACTGCCTAAGACGTTGCTCAGCCGAGTTGTTGATGTGTGCTTCGGCGGCTCGAAAACATACCCAGCAGCCCGCATGTCGGCTTCGACCTCCTCCGTGATGAAAAACGGCTCAGCGTCCGCATGCTTGTTCATGTCTTGGCCTTTTGGTGTTGATCGATTATCGGCGGCGAGGGTGTGGTCAGCTTATTTGCAATGACGCATGGCAACAGGTGGCGTAAAAAAGGCGGCCAACGGCCGCAGTTCGGTACTTGGCACTTGGGTCTTAGTGGACCTTCAACGATTGCCGTAGGCCAGCCTTGGCCTCAAGGAAATCGTGTTTTGTGGCATGCCCGGTTTCGGCCTGGTAGTAGACGATCATCAGCATGTTGACCACCGCCTCGATCAGCGGCGACACATGCAGTGCCATCTCTTGGTTCAATAAATCGAAGTCGATTCGTGCGAGCTGCGTAGCGGCTTGCTGAACTGCCTTCGTTGCTTCTGTACTATTCCGAGTTGCCATGAGTCACCTCTCCATCAGGTGTTAAGTGGAAGTGCCGGCCGGTTGCACCCGGCCGGTGCGATTTGCTCTTACAGAGGGCGCCGGCTGACGAACGCTGCAACCTCGTCGTCAGCGATGGAAGCCTTGCCAAGACTGTTGCTGTCGAATGTGGGGGCATCGTGTAACGCGCCTTCTTGATCTCGACTTGCCCGGATCGCGGAAGCAATCTTTCCGCCCGTCGTTTCGCTGATGCGATCAAAGGCCGACTCGCGCATGCTTGAGGCCTTTGTTTTCGCCACGTCCCATGAGCCTTGCGCCAGGTTGCCCGCAGTGCCTGTAGCAATGGCCGCCGCACGGCCCAACATGCTGCCGGTGGAGCGTTGCTCGCCGGGTGCCAGGCCGGGGCCCGGCCCCCCTCCCTTGGTGTCAGAACCTGCGGCCTTGCCGCCTGCGTCGGCCTTCCCTTCGACACCAAGTGCCGCGCCGCCGCCCGAGTCCTTGCCCTCGCCGGCCGGCTCGCTGCTCTTGCCGCCCGAGCTGCTGCCGGTGTCCATGCCAGCGAAGACGCTGCCACCGCCAGAGCTGCCGCCGCCAGGGCCTGCGGCGGCCATGGCAACGCCGCCCATCGTGTCCCCCATGCCACCGCCGCCGCCGCTCTCGCTGGAGGCCGCAGAGGCTTTGCTGTAGGCGGCCTTGATCGCCGATGCGCCGCCAGCGGCCGAGGCCGCGCCACCCAGCACAGCCGAACCAGCCACGCTTGCTGCGCCTGCGGCCATGGTCGCCGCGCCCATCACGGCACCCATGGCGGCACCGGCACCGAAGTTACCAATGCCGCCCGCACCGCCAACACTTGAACCTGTGATGACGCCGGCGACCAGTGGCGGCACGCGATTGACCAGCATCAGCAACGCCAGACAAAAAACCAGCATCACACCCAGCTCTTCAAAATTCAGGGTGCCCGTGTTCATCCTGGCGTAGAAACTGGACAGCAGGTCGTTTCCGATGCCAACCAGCAGCACCATCGTCATGATCTGCACGGCCACGCCCAATACGGTCTTGTAGTAGTTGATCGCCATGTCCGAGGTCCACCGCGATCCACCAAACCCCAGGAAGAAGATCCCTGCGTACGACAGCAGCCAGCCCGATACCAGGAGCAGCAGCATGTTCACGGCGATCACGGCCAGCAGCAGCAGGATGCCTGCGCTCAGGACCGCGCCAATGAAGCTGTCGATGGGCGACCAGGCCGACAGGTTGCGAATCGCCTGCTTCCAGATCATGAAGCCGACATCGACGATACTGGACGGCGTGATCGAAGAGAAGCCAGAAGCCTGCTCGCCGATCCTAGCCAGTGACTGGATGATCGAGTTTGCGAAGTTCGGACCATTACGCAGGAGCCAGAGGAAGAAGCCGAAGAACAGAATGAACTTGATGAACTCGGCGAAGAACTCGCCAATGTCGGCCTTTCGTAGCGCCATGAAGCCGAACGTGACGACCATCGAGATCGTGCCCAGAGTCCAGAACAGGAACATCGCGGCGTTCATCACCACGGTTTGCCAGGCCGTGGCGCGCGTGGCGAACTCCGTTACCACCTGGTCAAGCATCCCCTGATTGGTGAGCTGGGCCGATGCGGCCGCGCAGTAGAGCGTGAGGAAAGCACCGATCAACAGCGCTGGCTTGTGAAGCGTTCTCATGGCTTCGCTCCCTTCTGGTTTTTCGGATCGGCCAACTCAAGCCAATTCATGGGCTTGTCGGTCGGCGCAATGCCGCCGCCTGTTGGGGACCGGCGCGAGCACAACCCGGCGAAGGTTTCGCGTGTCGCCTTGTCCTCGATCTTCCTGATAGTCTCGATCTGACAATTGGCGTCGCTAACCTCTGGCATGGGCATGGTGGCAGGTCTTTTTTCGCAGCCGGCCAGCACCGCCGCCATGAGGCCGACAAGCAGCATCATTTTTTTCATGGTGTTGGGCCTCCTTGGTCAGCGGGTCAGTTCGAGCCAGTTTTTTGGACTGGCTGTTTTTCCGATGCGGGACTCCGTCGAAGTGGCGTGCGTTGCCTGCTGTCTGGCTTCAAGATCGGCTTCGGCTTGCATCCTGGTCGTGACAGCGTTTTGCTGCGCGATCAACAGGCCGCGAATCTGCAGGAGCTGGTTGGCCTGATTGCTGGCGAGTTGGTTTGCAAACCCGATGGCCTGCATCTGGCCTGTCGCGCCCTGCGCCGCCGATTGGAGCCGTTCCAGCATGCGCGAGTCCGAGGCGAGGTTTCTCTGTTGCTGTTCCAAGCCCTTGAACAGCGCGTCATTGGCCTTCTTTTGGCTCTCGCTCGCCAGACGCCGGTTCTGTTCCATCGCTGCGCGCTCCGCGTCGCTGCATCCGCTGGCAGAGAAGCAGGGCGAGGATTTGTAGTAGCTCACGTCCTGAAACTTGCCGATGTAGCTGTCGAGGCTGCCGAGCTGGTTCTTGTAGTAGTCCAGCGTGTTGACGGCGTTCATCAATCCACTGATCGTGGACTGCGCTTGATCCCAGATGTACGCGGCCGGTGCGACCGTGTTCTGGATCATGTTTTCGTACTGCTGGAGCTGGGTGCGGTACTGCTCGATCTGCTTGAGCGTCTGTGCCACGTTCTCCACCGCCGACATGACAGTCTGCGTCAAGTTCGCACCGTCGATCACGGGAATGCCGGCAAGCGCCGGGGGCGTGATGCTCGGGACCACGAGGGCGACCACCACCACAACTTTAGCCGCTAAATTTTTTGTCTTCATAGTGAACTCTCCTAAAAATATCTGACTTACCGCTTCGACCGAGGCATGACGACTTCACGCATGATTTCGCCCATTTGAGTTTGCGTTTGATCGATTTTTGAAAGCAGCGCCCGAATGGTTGATTCGCCGAATCGGATGGTTCTGACGTCGTCTGTCAGCCAGAGCTTGAGTAATCCACCGAGGCGTCCCAAATCTCCATTAATGCGGGCTAGTTCTTCAACGCGCTTGTTATCGACAATGGATTTAACCTGATAGCCCATTCCCAAATTTCTTAGAAAATTGGAAGTGCTAAATCCCGTTTGCTTGGCCATTGCAGTAATTTCGAATTTCTCATCCGGTGTCACCCAAACATTGATGGGCGTGTGCCCCTTCCTAGTGGCGGCAGATTTCCGGTCAGGCATGGCAAATTGCATTTCGGCGGTAGCCGATCGCCTCGCAGAGCAGGATTCCCCGTTGAGCACGAAGTGCGAATAAGGGGATGGTGAAGAACATGGGCCGGCTTGCCGGTACATGTACTTCACCCATCCTGCCCGTACTTTCGCGCCATGAAGTACGCCGTTGCGGAGTCAAGTTCATCGCTCTAATTGCGCTGTTGTTTGCATGCCGAGAGGTTGCAGCGCGAAAATGGTGCTGACTGACCGAAAATTCTGAGGGGATGGCATTTCCGTCGCGCATCGGAAGTGCGTTGACAGAGCGATAACAGCGATTCATCACAGCAGGTCATCTTTCTTCGGGTTTGGACTGAACGAGAACGAGGTGGGCTTGCTTCCTGTTTTGTCTTGACTTTGTTTTTTTACCTTCTTTGTGCCTGTGTCTTTCTTGATATGACGATTAACGTATTTGAGGAATGTTTCGTAGCGAAATGAAATCCTTTTCTTTTCTCGCAAATGTTCCCAGATAGTTTTCAGCTCGAAGCCTGCATCTACTGCATCGCGGACATTTTCGGAAACTGCAAGAAATGACGCCATGGTCGAGGCATGTGTGGATTTACTGCCTTTGCGTTGACTTAGCCATTCGGCCAGATCAATTGGATAATTTCCCATTACTCGGCTCCTTCTTTAGTTGAATCGCCGGTGAGTAATTCGGCGACTGCCTCTGTCGGAAAATGAACTCTCCGCCCAATATGAATCTTCCGTCTATTTAGGTTGGCGGCCCATTCTTCTGTGCGCATGGCCAGTACCACCCGCACTCCCCCGGGCTTGCGTTTCAACACGACCGCAAGTTCCTCCAGGGTCATCGTTGGCCCGTACTTTTGGAGAAGAAAATCAAGAGTCGTGCTCACCAAATTCTCGCTTGTGATAGTTAATCGAAGTTAATTTCGATGAAGTTTGCGCCGCTTGGCGTTATATTTACAGGTAGACGAAGGACAAATTTATTACCCGGACAAATTGCCCTAATAATGATGAAATCGACTGTAGAAAGACGCCGGCAGATCGCACGTAGCGTGGCGCTACTCCGTATGCTGAGCAGGCGTGAAGGCATCGCATCGGTTTACGGCTTTGCAGAGAAATACGATGCCTTGGCATCGCCCATGCACCCCACTCGGGATCAGGGGAAAAATGGATGGCAGGCGTTGTTTAACGGGACGCGGCCGGTGTCCGCCGCCAGGCTGCTTGCGCTCTCTGCAGTAGAGGCATGGTCAGATGCAACCTGTTTTTTCGAGAATGGCCCCGCGAACCTCTGGAAAGCGATGTGGGGACCTTGCGAGCAGCTCCGTCTCGTCATTGCTGACGAGTTGGACGAATGGCGAAGTTTTGATCAAGCCGTCGCTGAGTTCGAGGGAGAATTACTCCTAGCCCACGAATATGGTGTACCCCTGACCCTTGTACATCTTGCGAAAGCAATTGCGCTTTACCGACTGCAGAGAGACATTCTTGGTTTGGGTGATTCCGTCGTAAGCGATGGTGTCGCGCAGTGCTTGCGCAATGAAGTCGTGCAAACGGAAATGGAACGCCTGGGGGTGAGACAAACTGTCAATGAAGAGTTGGCAAAATTCTTCAGAACTGAGGCTAGTTGCGAATTGACCTGTTCGTCGGTGGCCGCTCGGTGGGACGTCGTTGCAGCAAGGCTGGATTGGGTCGGTTGAACGCCAAGAAGGGGTGACGCGCGTGCCGACCTTCAAAAATTTTAGCGGCTAAAGTTTGACCGCCCCCCAAGTGTCAATGAAACAGTAGATCTGACTGTCCCGCGGCTTGGCTACCCATTGTGAGGATTGGGGCCGTCCGCGGCGAGCATAGTTCGAAGCCGGGACTTGTAGCTCTCCACGATCTCTTTAATCGTAGTTTCTCCGCGCACCCATTTTTCGCAGTCTTGTAACGCCTGAGCGTCCGGCTCATGTCCTTCCATGCGTTGGCTCGCAAGATTGCTGCGGATCGTGGCGCGACGCTCACATTGTTCGACTGCAGATACGCGATGGTGAACCATGTCTGATTTTAGCGGCTGAAAAATATCTGTTTGGTTGACACATGAGGGGCGCCCACGGATTCCTAGGCGCTTGCTCATCGGCGTGAGGTTGTTGAATTCATGGCGGTAAGTATGGTAATAGTAAGAATATTATTATTCTTACCGATATTGCGGCGAGGTGTGATTTGCGCGTCATATGGATTGGGAAATTCAGGGACACATCCCCTTGGAGTAAAACCTGCAGGCTTCTGGCCATGAAGCTGTTGCGCCGGGGTCGCCCGTAAAAATATCCACAGCGCGAAGCCGCCTTATTACAAGCAATAGATATAGGGAAAGCTAAAGGCAAAAACCTTACAGGTTTAGGGGGGGTGCGATTCCGCGAGCTTTTGGGGTGCGATTCCGCGCGACATCAACGGCAAGTGGGGGTGTGATTCCGCGCACGAGGGGGGCTAATTCCGCGTGGATAACCTTTCCGATCCACTGACTTGCCCACCGATGTTACGTTCGTTACATCGGTGGGCTATCAGCAGTGGATAACAGCGGACCGAAACGCGTTGAGGGGGGTGATTCCGCGTGCAGTCATTCGAGCGCATCAGGTCCCTTCTTGGCGCGACAACAATCGCGATGATTGCCCGAAGTAGGCCAACCTGAGTCCAGGTGCTCAGATTGGCTTATACGGAATAGGAGGGGGCGAGGGCATCAGCAAAAGGCCCCCAGCGACCTGTTTTACCCTGGCCTGCGGGTAGACGGCCAACGCGTCACGCAACGCCAGCAGAAACGTCTTCTTGAAGTCCTTGCCAGGATCTTTGCCCTGGTACTCCTGACCAAACTGGTCGCGCAGATTGGTCCAGTAGAGCAGTACCGGACGCCCGGTGATGCGATGCAGTCGATCAGCGAGCATCGTGTAGGCATCCATTGCCAAAGCCGATCCCCGGAGTGCTGACAAGGCCCTCACGTCAAGCGGGACGGCATGGCTGATCAAGGTCCGAAAGTAGTCTTCCGAGAATGTCACAACGCCTGGCCACAACGTGGTTTGGCTATCGTGAGTGTTCAGCCATGCCTCGAACTGCTTGATGGGCTTACCTTCATAGGTATATGCCTTGCCGCCGACATTGAAACCAAGCGTCATGCGGCAGGCGGAAAGCGCCTGCATCTGTGTGCGAAACACCGTATAGCCACCTTTTCTGCCGCCGCTCGTGTCCTTGCCCAAAATTCTCAAGAACTCAGCAGTGCTGTGTCCGACTGGAATTTCGGGCGTCTTGTGACGCACGGCGAACGTGTTCATCCAAGCGAGCATGAGGCGGGGTAAAGCCCCATAGGGGACGGGCTGCTGCACAAATTGCTTGCCGTCCCACAGCTTGCCAGCGGCGACGTTCAGTCCAGCACCGCCGCATTGACGCTCGAACTCAAGGGCATCGACCCACTTGCCATCTGCTGTCTTGTGACCGACTTTCGAGCGAGGCAATCCAACTTGGCACATGATGGCGTGCATGAATGCCATGTCTTCGCCGCTTGGTCGTTCGTCGGCAATTTTCGCGGCGACGTCGATTACCTTGCCGTCGCGCTTCGGGCGTGCCGCGTTGCACGGTACTAGGTCGCGTACCTGCGAGTAGATCGGCGGCACGGTGCCGATCTTCTTGTCTGCGGCCTGTTGTGTCGGTGCTTCGACCTGTGTCGCCTGGTCGAATAGATTGCTGCCTTGCGGCCCTAACTTTACTGAACGCGTGACCGTGGTTGCGCGCGCTGCTGCGGTCTTTGCTGCCACCTGGGCCGCTGATATCGGGTCGATGCCGCCTGCGATCAGCTTGTCGCGGTATGCCGTCGCGTCGAAGTGATTAGCACTTGTTGGCGTACGTTCCCGCACCGACCGAACAGCGTCGGTACCAATAGGAAAAGCCATCGCTCAGCTCCTCGCAGGAGCAGA
Source organism: Variovorax sp. BGA-UO-ETr-C22 (assembly GCF_059567965.1). Lineage (NCBI taxonomy): Bacteria > Pseudomonadati > Pseudomonadota > Betaproteobacteria > Burkholderiales > Comamonadaceae > Variovorax > Variovorax sp. BGA-UO-ETr-C22. The sequence continues at coordinate 621,879 of NZ_JCAQPA010000007.1, read as the reverse complement.
GGCTTGCCCTGTTACAGAGGACTGGACGCGCCGCTGTTTCGCCACCTGCTCGGCCTTCGTCGGCCGCCCGCGTCGTTGCGGCGGGCAATCCAGGACTGCAGGCGTTGGGTTCCACGGCGAAAGCGTGACATGTTGAGCAAGCCACCGCTCAACGTCCTCCGTACGCCAGAGAAGGCGTTTTGTGCCAGGTAGCCGGCACATTGGAGGGAGAGACTTGGGGTTGCGTGTCGCATCGCTGCGAATGCTGGCAACAGACTTGTGGAGGTAGGCAGAAAGCTGCTCAACGGTGAGAAGAATGCTCATGAGCGCACGCCTCCTTCTGGACGCGTGTCCCGGCTGCAAGCCCTGTTTGCGCTGCGTATGGTCGTAGCTACGGCTACTGGTCGGTGCTTCATGTCGATAACCCTGATGACGTGGCTAGGGTCATCGAGCAGCTTTGCCACGTGGCTACTCGGTCATTGACCAGGGCGATACCGAAGCCCGGCCTTGTTTTTTGGAAGTCACGATATCGGAGCACGCCGCAAGCCAGGGTGGCTGCGGGGGTAAGCATCGATGTGGCTGGGTGCTAGTCAGCCAATCGGTAAGTGACCAGGGCGACGTCGAAGCCCGGCCTTTTGTGTTGCATTCACAACGTCAGGTGTCCGAGTTGCTCGGACGATCACAGTTTAGCAGCAGGAGACTGCAGTGTCGTGCGTTGGTGGCACTGCGGGGGCATGCTGGCTCTGGCACAAATCTGGCACACGCAGTGTGCAAAAACGTGCCGATAAAAGCAAAACAACGCACTAACCTGCAAGGGTTAGTACGTTGTTTTTATTACCAAAAATGGTGCCGGAGAGATGAATCGAACACCCGACCTTCTCATTACGAATGAGCTGCTCTACCGACTGAGCTACACCGGCGAAGCCTCAGATTATAGCCAAGAAATCAAGGCTTCTCGGCGTGGTACTGCGTCAAACGCTCGACTTCGTGACGCGAACCCAACATCACGCTCACGCGCTCGTGCAGTTTGGTGGGCTTCAGGTCGAGGATGCGCTGCTTGCCGTTGGTGGCGGCGCCGCCGGCCTGCTCGACGAGCCAGCTCATGGGGTTGGCCTCGTACATCAGGCGCAGCTTGCCGGCCTTTTCGGGCTCGCGCTTGTCCCACGGGTACATGAAGACGCCGCCGCGCATCAGGATGCGGTGCACGTCGGCCACCATGCTGGCAATCCAGCGCATGTTGAAGTCCTTGCCGCGCGGGCCTTCCTTGCCGGCCAGGCATTCGTCGATGTAGCGCTTCACGGGCTCGTCCCAGTGGCGCATGTTGCTCATGTTGATGGCAAATTCCTTGGTGTCGGCCGGAATCTGGATGTCTTCCTGCGTGAGCACGAAGCTGCCTTGCTCGCGGTCGAGCGTGAACATGGCCACGCCGTTGCCCACGGTGAGCACCAGGGTGGTCTGCGGGCCGTAGATGCAGTAGCCGGCGGCCACCTGCTGGGTGCCGGGCTGCAGAAAGTCGGCTTCCTGCACGCCGGGGGTGTCGTCGGGCTTCTTCAGCACGCTGAAGATGGTGCCGATGCTCACGTTGACGTCGATGTTGCTGCTGCCGTCGAGCGGGTCAAACATCAGGAGGTATTCACCCTGCGGATAGCGGTTGGGCACCACGTGGATGGTTTCCATCTCTTCGCTGGCCATGGCCGCGAGGTGGCCGCCCCATTCGTTGGCTTCAATGAGCACTTCGTTGGCGATGATGTCCAGCTTCTTCTGGATTTCGCCCTGCACGTTCTCGCTTTCGGCGGTGCCGAGCACGCCACCCAGCGCGCCCTTGTTGACGGCCTGGCTGATGCTCTTGCAGGCGCGTGCGACCACTTCGAGCAACAGGCGCAGTTGGCCGGGAATGAGGCCGTCGGCGCGTTGCTGCTCGACGAGGTAGCGGGTGAAGGAGATTTTTTGTTGAGCCATGGATCTTGTGGGGTTCGGTGGGTTCAGTTTCCGGCAAGGGCGCGGGTAACGACTTCGTGGGTGTCCTTGCTGAGGTCGGGCTTGGCGGCCACGCGGGCAATCGCTTCACGCGCGGCGCTACGGTACGGCTCGGCCAGCTTGCTCCAGCGGTCGAGCGCGCGCGCCAGGCGTGCGGCCACCTGGGGGTTGATGGCGTCGAGCTCGATCACGCGGTCGCTCCAGAACACGTAGCCGGCCGCATCGGCGCGGTGGAAGGCGCCGGGGTTGCCGCTGCAGTAGCTGAAGATCACGCTGCGCGCGCGGTTGGGGTTCTTCAGCGAGAAGTCGGGGTGCTTCATGAGCTGCTTGACCAGCGGCAGGATGTCGCCGCCGCGGTCGCTGGCGCCGGCCTGCAGCGAGAACCACTTGTCGATGACCAGCGCCTCGTCCTTGAACATGGCGTGGAAGCGCGCGAGCGCCTGCGCCGCCAGGGTGTGGCCCGACGACACGAGGGCGTTGAGCGCGTTGAAGCGGTCGGTCATGTTGCCCGCGTCCTTGAAGCGCTGCAGGGTCTTGCCGGGCCACACGGTGTCGCCCGAGGCGCGCGCCGCCAGGCACAGGAAGTTGAGCGCCATGCCGGCCAGCGCGCGGCGGCCCGACGAGGTCGGGTCGGGCGTGTAGGCGCCGGTGTCCTTGTTGTCCTCGTAGACCTGTTCCCAGTCGGCGAAGAGGGCGGTGGCGAGCTGGGCGCGCATGGCTTCGCGCACGAGGTGCACGCGCTGCGGATCGACCACGTCGAGCTGTTCGGCGATGTAGGTTTCCGACGGCAGCGTGAGCACCAGTTCCTTGAAGGCGGCGTCGAGCTGCGGGTGGCGCAGCACGCCGCGCATGGCGTCGAGGTAGGCGTCGTTCAGCACCGGCGTGGTGTCGGTGGCGTGCGCGGCAATGGCTTGCAGCGCGGCGCGCAGGCCCAGGCGCTGGCCGGCTTCCCAGCGGTTGAACGGATCGGGGTCGTTGGCCAGCAGGGTGAGCAGCTGGGCGTCGGTGTACGCAAAGTCGAGGATCACCGGCGCGCTGAAGCCACGCAAGATGGACGGCACGGGCTCGGCGTCCAGGCCCACGAAGGTGATCTGCTCGCCCGCGCGCGACAGCACGATGGTGCGGGTGCCGCGTGCGACGTCGCTTTCGCCCTCGAGCTGCATGGGCAGCTCGCGGCCGGTGGCGGCGTCGAGCAGGCCGATGTTCAGCGGAATGACGAAGGGTTCCTTGGTCTGCTGGCCCGGCGTGGGCGGGCAGCTTTGCACCACGCTCAGGGTGTAGCTGCGGTTCTGCGCGTCGTACACGCCGTGCGCGGCCAGGCGGGGCGTGCCGGCCTGGCTGTACCAGCGCTTGAACTGGGGCAGCAGGCGGGCCAGTTCGGAATCGGGGTTGGCGTCGGCAATGGCCTGGGCGAAGTCGTCGCAGGTCACGGCCTGGCCGTCGTGGCGTTCGAAGTACAGGGTGATGCCCTTTTCGAAGCCCTGGCGGCCGACCAGCGTCTGCATCATGCGAACGACCTCGGCACCCTTTTCGTAAATGGTGACGGTGTAGAAGTTGCTGATCTCGATGTAGCTGTCGGGCCGCACCGGGTGGGCCATGGGGCCGGCGTCTTCGGGGAACTGGGCGGTGCGCAGCACGCGCACGTCTTCGATGCGCTTCACGGCACGGGCCGAGGCGTCGGCGCACAGGTCCTGGCTGAATTCCTGGTCGCGGAAGACGGTGAGGCCTTCCTTCAGCGAGAGCTGGAACCAGTCGCGGCAGGTCACGCGGTCGCCGCTCCAGTTGTGGAAGTACTCGTGGCCGACCACGCTTTCGATGTTGCTGTAGTCGGCGTCGGTGGCGGTGGCTTGGTTGGCCAGAACGTACTTCGTGTTGAAGATGTTCAGGCCCTTGTTCTCCATGGCGCCCATGTTGAAGTCGCTGGTGGCCACGATCATGAAGCGGTCCAGGTCCAGCGGCAGGCCGAAGCGGGCTTCGTCCCACAGCACGGAGTTGACCAGCGAGTTCATGGCGTGCTCGGTCTTGTCGAGGTCGCCGGCGCGCACGTACACCTGCAGCAGATGTTCCTTGCCGCTGCGCGCGGTGATGCGCTGCTCGCGCGCCACGAGCTTGCCCGCCACCAGGGCGAACAGGTAGCTGGGTTTCTTGAAGGGGTCGACCCACTTGGCGAAGTGGCGGCCCTCGGGCAGCTCGCCCTGGTCGACGAGGTTGCCGTTCGACAGCAGCACCGGGTAAGCGGCCTTGCTGGCGCGCAGCGTGACGGTGTACATCGCCATCACGTCGGGACGGTCGAGGAAGTAGGTGATGCGGCGAAAGCCCTCGGCCTCGCACTGCGTGAAGAAGGTGTCTTCGCTCACGAACAGGCCCATCAGCTTGGTGTTCTTGATGGGGCAGCAGGTGGTGAAGAGTTCGAGTTCGAACGCATCGGGCAGGCCGTCGATGACGAGCTGGTCGCCTTCCATGCGGAACGAGGCGCCCTGGCCGTTCACGAGCACGCGCGCCAGGTTGAGCTCGTCGCCGTCCAGGCGCAGCGGCTGGGCCGGCACCTCGGGGTTGCGGCGCAGCTGCATGCGGTTGAGCACGCGGGTCTTGGCGGGGTCGAGGTCGAAGGTCAGGTCGACGGTGTCGATCCAGAACGCCGGCGCGGCATAGTCTTCGCGTCGGATGGCAATGGGTTGCCCTTGGGCGTCACGCTGAAGCAGCATCGAGGGTCTCCAGAAAATTCGAATGGGCCAGTTCGTTGTAGTCGCGAACGGCGGCGATCACGTGGGGGCCGGCCAGCTCGGCGGCCGTATGGGTGCTGCACACGGCCACGGCGCGCATGCCGCCGCGGCGGGCCGCTTCGATGCCGAAGGGCGCGTCTTCGAAGACGATGCAGCGCTCGGGCGCCACGCCGATGCGGCGCGCGGCTTCCAGGAAGATCGCGGGCGTGGGCTTGCCCGAAAAGCCTTCGTCGCCGCCGACGATGGCCAGCGGCAGCGGGTCCATCTTCAGGCGCGACATGGCGAACGCGATGTTGTGCCTGTCGCCGGCCGTGCCCACCGCCACCTTCAGGCCGCGTGCCACCGCGGCCTTGGCGAAGGCGGTGAAGCCTGCCACCTCGGTGAAGTTGTCGTGAAAGAGCTCGCGGTAGATCTCTTCCTTCTCGTGCACCATCGCCTGGCACTCGGCATCGGAGAGCTCGCGTTCGAACAGCTCGCGCATGCTTTCGGTGCCGGTGCGGCCCGTGGTGCGCGCGAGGATCTCGCTCACGTCGAGCTGCACGCCGTGGCGCTGCGCGAAGGTCACCCACGAGCGCGCATGCCAGGGCATGGAGTCGATCATGGTGCCGTCCATGTCGAAGATCAGGGCTTCGACCCTGCCGGTGTTCAGGCTCATCGATCAGACGCCTTGCTTGAGCGAGGCTTCGATGAACACGTCGAGGTCTCCGTCGAGCACCTTCTGCGTGGCCGAGACTTCGACGTTGGTGCGCAGGTCCTTGATGCGGCTGTTGTCCAGCACGTAGCTGCGGATCTGGTGGCCCCAGCCCACGTCGGTCTTGCTGTCCTCGAGCTTTTGCTGCTCTTCCTGGCGCTTGCGCATCTCGTGGTCGTACAGGCGCGAACGCAGGCGTTTCCACGCCACGTCGCGGTTGCTGTGCTGGCTGCGGCCGTCCTGGCACTGCACCACGATGCCGGTCGGAATGTGCGTCAGGCGCACGGCCGAGTCGGTCTTGTTGATGTGCTGGCCGCCGGCGCCCGAGGCGCGGAAGGTGTCGGTGCGCACGTCCGAAGGGTTGATCTCGATCTCGATCGAGTCGTCGATTTCGGGGTACACGAAGATCGATGCGAAGCTGGTGTGGCGCCCGCCCGACGAGTCGAACGGCGACTTGCGCACCAGGCGGTGCACGCCGGTCTCGGTGCGCAGCAGGCCGAAGGCGTAGTCGCCCTCGACCTTGATGGTCGCGCCCTTGATGCCGGCGGTGTCGCCGGGCGTTTCGTCTTCGATCTGCGTCTTGAAGCCCTTGCGCTCGGCGTACTTCAGGTACTGGCGCAGCAGCATGCTGGCCCAGTCGCAGGCCTCGGTGCCACCGGCGCCGGCCTGGATGTCGACAAAGGCGTTCAGCGGGTCGGCCGGGTTGTTGAACATCCGGCGGAATTCGAGCTGCTTGATGTCGGCTTCGAGCGTGGCGGCGTCATCGGCAATGGCCTGCAGGCCATCGAGGTCGCCGTCTTCCTTCGACATCTCGAAGAGCTCGGTGTTGTCCGACAGCCCGTTGGTGAGCCGGTCGAGCGTGACGACCACGTCGTCGAGCGACTTCTTTTCCTTGCCCAGTTCCTGGGCCTTCTTGGGGTCGTTCCAGACGTTCGGGTCTTCGAGCGATGCGTTGACTGTCCTCAGTCGTTCAGCTTTGGCATCGTAGTCAAAGATACCTCCGTAAATCGACCGTACGGACGCTCAGGTCCGCGAGCATTGCGCCGATTTGGTTGATCTGTTCTGCGTCCATGGGGTGTCCTGACTGTGTGAGGTTGGTGTTCGGGGGAACCCGTCATTTTCTCACGGTCCGCCAACCCGCCAGGCAGCGCCCCTGTATTGCGCCTTCCCTCTCGGGGGGAAGGCGCGGGGACCGGAATCAGAACGCCGGAATCAGCGACCCCTTGAACTGCGTCTCGATGAAGCTGCGCACCTCCGGCGACTGGTAGGCCGCCACGAGGCGCTTGGCCCAGGGCTTGTCCTTGTCGGCGCGGCGCACGGCGATCAGGTTGGCGTAGGGGCTCTGGGCCGATTCCTTGATGACGGCGTCCTTGCCGAAGGACAGGCCGGCCTTCTCGGCGTAGTCGTTGTTGATGGCCGAAATGGCCAGGTCGTCGAGCGAGCGCGGCAGCTGGGCGGCGTCCAGCGACACCAGCTTGAGCTTCTTGGGGTTGGTCACCACGTCCAGCGGCGTGGCGTTGTTGTTCTTCACGGCCTCGGGCTTGAGGGTGATGAGCTTGGCCTGTTGCAGCAGCAGCAGGGCGCGGTTGCCGTTCGAGGGGTCGTTCTGGATGCCGACCGAGGCGCCGTCGGCCAGCTGGTCGATCGACTTGATCTTGCGCGAGTAGAAGCCCAGCGGCGCGGTGATGGTCAGGCCCACGGGCACGAGGTCGAAGCCGCGCGCCTTGATCTGGTTGTCCAGGAAGGGCTGGTGCTGGAAGGCGTTGGCGTCCAGGTCGCCGGCGGCCAGCGCCGCATTGGGCAGCTGGTAGTCGTTGAACACCACGACCTGGACGGTCAGGCCGTCCTTGGCGGCCACCTTCTTGACCACCTCGAACACCTGCTCGGCGCTGCCGACGGAAATGCCGACCTTGACGGTGTTCTTGTTGTCCTGCGCAAAGGCGGTGCCGCCAGCGAAAAGGGCGGTGACGAGGGTGGCGAGCACGAGGCCGCGGCGGCGGAAAGTGGAATGCATGGTGGCGCAAATTCGAAGAAATGAAGGCGCCGAATGTGGCATTGCCGCCGCGGATCGGGAACGAACCAATCCTCATATCGATATGGCGTCCACTCGCTCCATGCGGTCTTTCTTATCTGATTTTTCATATAAGCACGAGCCGATTTGTTCGTTCCCTTTCGGCTTGTTTCTTTTCATACTCGGCACCTTTTTGCGAACCTGCGCGGTCGCGCCTGTGCGGCCCGCGCCTTCTTTCATGACCTTCCCTTCGCCTGATGCGGCACGCGGCAACGCGGCGCCGGTCATCCGTCTTCAATCGGTGCAGAAGTCGTTTGCCTTGCCCAGCGGCGAGGTGTTCGACGCCGTGCAATCGCTCTCGCTCGAGATCCAGCAGGGCGACGTGTTCGGCCTCATCGGCAAGAGCGGCGCCGGCAAGTCGACGCTGCTGCGCCTCATCAACCTGCTCGAGCGCCCCGATGCGGGCCAGGTGTTCGTCGGCGGGCGCGACCTCACGACGCTGTCGCGCCGCGAGCTGCGCGACACGCGCCAGAACATCGGCATGATCTTCCAGCAGTTCAACCTGCTGCAGAACGCCACGGTGTTCGACAACGTGGCCTTCCCGCTGAAGATCCACGGCCGCCACTCCAAGGCCGAGATCAACGAGCGGGTGCGCGAGTGCCTCGACCTCGTCGGCCTGGCCGAAAAGATCGACACCTACCCGGCCCAGCTCTCGGGCGGCCAGAAGCAGCGCGTGGCCATCGCCCGCGCGCTGGCGCCGCGCCCGCAGGTGCTGCTGTGCGACGAGCCCACCTCGGCGCTCGACACCGAAACCACCCGCGCGCTGCTCGAGACGCTGCGCGACATCAACCAGAAGATCGGCGTGACCATCGTGATCGTCACGCACGAGCTCTCGGTGGTCGAGGTGCTGTGCCGCAACGTGGCCATCCTCGAAAAGGGCCGCCTCATCGAGCAGTTCGCCGTCGATGCGCCGAGCGAGGAACGCAAGACCGCGCTGGGTCGCGAGATCGACGAACTGGTGCGCCGCCGCGAACGCGAGGCGCGCGAACCCGTGGCGCCGCGCGTGGCGACCGCACAGCGCAACGCGCAGGAGCTGGCCTATGTTTGAGAACATCACCCCCATCCTTCCCGAACTGTGGACGGCCACGGGCCAGACCTTTTTGATGCTGGCCATCGGCCTGTCGGCGGCGGTGCTCATCGGCGGGCCGCTGGGCATCCTGCTGTTCCTGCTGGGGCCGGGCCAGTCGCTCGAGAACAAGCCCGCGTTCCACATCCTCAACTGGATCGTGAACACGGTGCGTTCCTTCCCGTTCATCATCCTGCTGGTGGCGCTGGTGCCGTTCACGCGGATCATCGCGGGCACCTCCATCGGCCCGCTGGCGGCCGCGGTGCCGCTGTCGTTCGCGGCCATTCCGTACTTTGCGCGGCTGGTCGACCAGTGCCTGCGCGAGGTGCCGCGCGGCGTGATCGAGGCGGCGCATGCCATGGGGGCGTCGGAGCTGCAGATCGTCTGGCGTGTGCTGGTGGTCGAGGCGCGCTCGGGCCTGGTGCTCGCGCTCACCGTGCTGGCCGTGAGCTTCCTGTCGTACTCGGCGATTGCCGGCGTGGTGGGCGGCGGCGGCATCGGTGACCTGGCGATCCGCTACGGCTACTACCGCTTCCAGACCGACGTGATGGTGCTCACTGTGGCGCTGCTCGTGGTGCTGGTGCAGATCCTGCAGTTCGTGGGCAACACCACGGCGCGCCGGCTCGACAAGCGTTGATGTCCCTTTCTCCTTTTTCTTCTCTCATCTTTCAGTTCATTCCATGAAAACCGCACTGCTGCGCCGTTCCGTCCTCGCCGTTTCCCTCGTCGCGCTGTCGCTCGGCGGCCTCTCGCTGTCGGCGCAGGCGCAGGACGCCAAGAAGAACCTCGTGATCGGCGGCACCGCCGGCTCCAACGCCGACCAGCTCAAGGCCGGCATCATTCCGATCCTCGAGAAGAAGGGCTACAAGGTGAAGCTGGTCGAGTTCAACGACTACGTGCAGCCCAACCTCGCGCTGGCCCAGGGCTCGCTCGACGCCAATTTCTTCCAGCATCGGGTCTACCTGCAGAAGTTCTCGGCCGACCAGAAGCTGGACCTCGCCGAGCTGGTGCAGGGCCCGATCGCGCCCATGGGCGTGTACTCGACCAAGCGCAAGACGCTGGCCGACGTGAAGGAAGGCGACCGCGTGACGCTGCCGAACGACCCGAGCAACCTGGCGCGCGCGCTGGTGCTGCTGGAGCAGAACAAGCTGGTCACGATCAAGGCCGGCATCGATCCGCTGCGCGCGTCCGAGAAGGACGTGGCCGAGAACCCGAAGAAGCTCAAGTTCATTCCGCTCGAGGCCGCGCAGCTGCCGCGTTCGCTGGACGACACCGAGTACGCCATCGTCAACGGCAACTTCGCGATCTCGTCGGGCCTGAAGCTCACCGAGGCCGTGGTGCTCGAGAAGACGCCCGACTACTACCTGAATGTGGTCGCCGTGAAGAGCGCCGATAAGAACGCCGCCTGGGCCAAGGACATCGCCGACGCCTACCGCTCGAAGGAGTTCAAGACGGTGGTCGACAGCAAGTTCCAGGGCTACGCCAAGCCCAGCTTCCTGCAGTAATCCACCACGCTTCAGCGAAGGACGCCCATGCCCGTGCTCGCCGTATTCGATGGCCAGGCCAATTGGCGCGACACGCACGTGTGCGACGGCTGGATCAGCGACCACCTCGCGCGCCACGGCGTGCGCTGGGGGCGCGGCGAGGCTGACGGCCAGCGCGTGCTCGACAGCGCGGGGCTGTTCTACCTGCCGACGGCGGAGGGGTATCTGGGGCTGTTGGTCGAGGGCGGGGAATGGGTTGCCATGCCCGCCGATGCGCCGCATTTCTTCGATGCGGGCGAGGCGGCTTCGCTCGACGGGCTGCCTGCCGCGTTGCCGCGCTTCGAGGCCTTTGTCGAAGAGGTGCTCGCGATGACGGGCAACGACGCGAGCGACGAGTAGGTCAGCGCGGGCCTGCGCGGCCCGTCGCCTCCCAGGCGTCGCTCAGGCCGGCGCCGTCGTCGGGCTCGGGCGCGCCGAACGCGACGGCCCTTGCGTGTAGCGGTCCATCGCCAACCCGTCGGTGCGGATCTCCGGCCGCTGGCCCGTCACCAGGTCCGAGATCAGCTTGCCCGAGCCGCAGGCCATGGTCCAGCCCAGCGTGCCGTGGCCTGTGTTGAGGAACAGGTTGGGGTAGCGCGTGGCGCCGACGATGGGCGTGCTGTCGGGCGTCATCGGGCGCAGGCCGGTCCAGAAGCTCGCGTTGGGCAGGTCGCCGCCCGGGAACAGGTCGCTCACGACCTTCTCGAGCGTGGCGCGGCGCGCCGGGTTCAGGCGCAGGTCGAAGCCGCCGAGCTCGGCCATGCCGCCCACGCGGATGCGATTGTCGAAGCGCGTGACGGCCACTTTGTAGGTTTCGTCGAGCACGGTCGATTGCGGCGCGAGCGATTCGTCGAGCAGCGGCACCGTGAGCGAATAGCCCTTGACCGGATACACCGGAATGTCCAGGCCCAGCGAGGCGATGGCAGCGCGCGAGTAGCTGCCGAAAGCCATCACGTAGCGGTCGGCTGTGAGGATCTTGCCGGCGCGCGTGCGCACGCCGGTGATGCGGCCGCCGTCGGTCTCCAGGCCGTCGATGGTCTGGCCGAAGCGGAAGTCCACGCCCAGGCCGTGTGCGATCTCGGCCAGGCCGCGCGTGAACAGGTGGCAGTCGCCGGTTTCGTCGTTGGGCAGGCGCAGGCCGCCCGTGAGGCGCTCGCGCGCGCCGGCCAGGCCGGGTTCGACGCGCGCCAGGGCGTCGCGGTCGAGCAGTTCATAGGGCACGCCGCATTCCTCGAGCACGGCGATGTCGCGCTGCACCGCGTCGAGCTGCGCTTGCGTGCGGAACAGCTGCAGCGTGCCGCCGGTGCGGTGCTCGTACTGCAGGCCGGTGTCGGCGCGCAGCTGCTGCAGGCAGCCGCGGCTGTATTCGGCCACGCGCATCATGCGTTCCTTGTTCACGGCGTAGCGCTCGGGCGAGCAGTTGCGCAGCATGGCGGCCATCCAGCGCAGCTGGAACAGCGTGCCGTCGGGGCGGATCGACAGCGGCGCGTGCTTCTGGAACATCCACTTGATCGCCTTCAGCGGAATGCCGGGCGCGGCCCACGGCGTCGAGTAGCCGGGCGACACCTGGCCGGCGTTGCCGAAGCTCGTTTCCTCGGCCGGGCCGGCCTGCCGGTCGAGCAAGGTGACCTCGGCGCCGGAGCGCGCGAGGTAGTACGCCGTGGTGGTGCCGATCACGCCGCCGCCGAGAACGATGACTTTCATGGTGTATCCGCTGATCTGAATGGAATGATGTGAATCTAAAGTGCACAATGCAGTGGATTCCATTGTTTTTAGGTCTTTGGCAGTGAAAATCTCTGCCGAAAACCGTCCAAGGCCCCGCGCGGAGTGAAATGCCCGAACTCGACCGAATCGACCGCAAGATCCTCGACCTGCTGCAGCGCCAGGGCCGTATTTCCATGACCGAACTGGCCGAGCGCATCGGCCTGTCGGCCTCGCCTTGCGCCGAGCGCGTCAAGCGCATGGAGCGCGACGGCGTCATCACCGGCTACCACGCACACGTGTCCCCCGAGGCGCTGGGCAAGACGCTGCTGGTGTTCGTGGAGATCAAGCTCTCGGCCAAGTCGGGCGACGTGTTCGACAAGGTCAAGCAGGAGCTGCTGCACATGCCCGAGGTGCTCGAATGCCACCTGGTGTCGGGCAGCTTCGACTACCTCGTGAAGGCGCGCCTGAGCGGCATGAGCGAGTACCGGCACCTGCTGGGCGACATCCTCAAGAAGCTGCCGGTGGCGGCCGAGTCGCACAGCTACGTGGTGATGGAAGAGATCAAGGAAACGCTGATGCTGGCGGTGGACCGGTGAGCGCCGCCGTCATCGTCATCCGGCCCTGGCGCCTGGCCGACTTCGACGCGGTGAAGGCCATCCTCGACGACACCTTCGCGAGCACCTGGCTGCCGCAGCTCACGCCCGAGGCTGCGAAGGCCTATGCGGACAGCGGCGAGCCCGTGGGCTACATCGACGAGAGCGGCCCGGCCTTCTTCGTGGCGGAACTCGACGGCGAGGTGGTCGGCATGGTCCATTGGGAACACGACTTCGTGCAGGCCCTGCACGTGCCCGCCGCGCACCAGCGCAAGGGCATCGCCCGCGCGCTGATGGCCTTTGCCGAAGCCGGCATGCGCGCCGACGGCGTGGCGCAGGCGCGGCTCGAGACCGACACCTTCAACACGCAGAGCCAGGGCCTGTATCGCGCGCTCGGCTACCGCGAGGCCGGCCGCTACCCCGACCTCGAATGGCACAGCGGATTCACGACCATCCTGTATGTGAAAGACTTGGCCTGAGCTTTCTTTCCACCCCTTCAAGGACATCGGCATGACCCTCTCGATCCGCCGCGACGGCACCACCGGCACGCGCCACATCCTCAAGATCCGCAACCACGAAATCCCGGTCGATGCATCGCCCGCGGGCGGTGGCAGCGACGGTGGCGCCGAGCCGCACGACCTGTACGACGCGTCGCTGGCGGCCTGCAAGGCGCTCACGGTGCTGCTCTATGCGCGCCGCAAGGGCATTCCGGTGGAAGACATCGAGGTCGTGGTCGACCGCGACGACAGCGAGGAACGCAAGGGCATCTACCGCCTGAAGTCGGGCCTGCGCCTGACGGGTGAGCTGACCGAGGCGCAGCGTGACGAGCTGTTGCGCGTGGCGGGCAAGTGCCCGGTGCACAAGCTGATGACCGAGGTCAAGACCGAGATCGAAACCGGCTGGGCCGACTGAACGCGCTGCGTTCCTACTTCGCCGCTTCGGCCTGCTTGCGCGCCGCCGCCACGCGCTTGGCATAGCGGTCGCCCCAATCGGCCAGCGGCCCCAGCGCCGCATTGAGCGTGGCGCCGAGCGAGGTCTCGGAATACTCGACGCGCGGCGGCACTTCGTGGAACACCTCGCGGTGCACGAGGCCGTCGGTTTCCATCTCGCGCAGCTGCTGGATCAGCATCTTCTCGCTGACCTCGGGCAGCAGCCGCTTCAGCTCGCCGAAGCGGTAGGGCTGCAGGTGCAGCTCCCACAGGATGACGGCTTTCCACTTGCCGCCGATGACCTCGAACGCGGGGCCGATGCCGCAGTTGTAGGGCTTCTTCGCTGCCATCTCTTGCTCCTTGCGATTCCAATACTTCCCATTTGGTAAGTACCTTACTTTATCGTAGGTACTTGACCATGTGGAAGTGCAATTTCTACCATGCAGGCGTCATCAACCACCACTGCATCGGATTGCCATGAGCAACACCAACAAGGAAGTTTCGGTTCTGGGCCTGGGCGCCATGGGCGTCGTCATCGCGCGGCTCTTTCTCGACCAGGGCTACAAGGTCACGCTGTGGAACCGCACGGCCGACAAGGCCGACGCGCTGGTCGCCCGCGGCGCCGTGCTGGCGCGCAGCGCGGCCGAGGCCTTGCGCGCGAGTCGCATGGCCGTGATGTGCGTGTACGACTACCGCGCCGCCGACGCGATCTTCGCGATGGACGGCGTGGCCGCCGCCATGGACGGCCGCCTGCTCGCGCAGCTCACCACCGGCAGCCCGAAGGACGCGCGCGAGGCCGAGGCCTGGGCGCACCGCCACGGCGCCGCCTACCTCGAAGGCGCGATCCAGGCCGCACCGGACCAGATGGGCCGGGCCGACACGCCGCTGCTGGTGTCGGGTGCGCAGGCCGTGTTCGCCGAGGCCGAGCCCTTGCTGAAGGTGCTGGCCGGCGGCATCGTCTACCTCGGCGAGAAGGCCAGTGCGGCCGCGGCCATGGACCTGGCCACGCTGTCCAGCATCTACGGCACGATGCTCGGCTTCCTGCACGGCGCGCGCATCGCCGAGCACGAAGGTTTCGACGTGGCCGAGTACGGCCGCATCGTGGCCGGCATCATGCCGACCTTCGCGGGCTTTCTCCAGCACGAGGGCGCGGTGATCCAGTCGGGCGACTTCGCGATCACGCAGAGCCCGATGCGCATCTCGGTCGAGGCCACGCAGCGCATCCTGCAGGCCGCGCAGGAGGCGGGCATCAACACCGAGTTCCCGGCCTTTGCCGCGGGTCTGTTCCAGCGCGCCGATGCGGCGGGGCTCGGCGGCGAGGAACTGGCGGCGCTGATCAAGCTGCTGCGCAAGTAAGGATCAGGCCCAGCGCATCGACTGGATCGCGCGCACCACCTCGGCCTCGCGTTCCATGAAGAAGTCGGTGTGGTTGCAGTGGTCCAGCGTGAGCCGGTGCGAGGTCTGCAGCGCGGTGGCCAGGCGGTCGGCGTCGGCGCGGCGCACGCGGCGGAAGATGCGCAGGAAGTCGGCGGCGTCTTGGCCGGTCTGCGCGTCGAGCGGCCGTTCGAGCCAGGGAAACAGGTCGCGCTGGTCGAACGGCAGCGCGCTCACCACCAGCGCCGGCGCGCGCACCGGGCGGTAGTCGGGCGAGAAGCGGTGGGCCGCGGTGTCCATCGCGGTCTCCACGGCGTCGGGCGTGTTGGGCCGCACGCTGCCGTCGGCCAGCGCGTCGAGCGCGTCGCGCAGGTTTGCTTCGAGCGCCGGCCACCAGTTCTTGGACTTTCGCCGCAGGTACGCAATGGCCGCCTTCATCGAGCGGCCGTCCTCGGGCGTGGGCGCGGGCTCGTCGAGCCGGCGGTTCAGCGGCGGGTCTTCGCCACCGGTGTCGGCGTCCTTCGTGTAGTCGAAGGTGGTATCGAGGTACACGAGGCCGCGCACCCGCTCGGGAAAGCGGCCTGCGAAGCGCGTGAGTTCGTTGCCGGCGATCGAATGGCCGCCGAGCACCACGCGCGTGAGGCCGAGCGCATCGCACAGCGCGGCCAGGTCGTCGACCAGCGTGTCGACCTCGTAGTGCTGCGTGGCGCTCTTCACCGGCAGCGGCTTGTCCGACAGGCCGTAGCCGCGCCGGCTCACGGCGAGCACGCGCGAGGCGGCGCCGGCCGCGAGCAGCGCGGGCGCCAGGCTGTCGAAGCAGCGCGCGTTGCCGCCCAGGCCGGCGAGCAGCACGAGCACGGGACCGCCGTCGTCGCTGCGCTGCCAGTCGCGCACCTGCAACGAGACCTCGGGCGTGGTCGACACTTTCACGCGGCGGTCGGTGGCCGCCACGGGAAGGTCGTTGCCGATGGGGGCGGGGCCGGTGTTGCCACCGCCACCACCGCCGCAAGCGGCCAGCCCGGCCGCGCTGCCCAGGAGCACGGCGCGCAGCAGGTCGCGGCGCTGGAAGTGAAGCGGGTTCGCCCAGTGCGGGCGAACCGTGGAAAGACAGGGGCGAGGCACGTCGATGCTCCAGGCAGGAAGAAGAAAGTAAGAGCCTTGCAGTGTGGGCACGCCGCCTGAAGAAGCCCTGCAGCCTTCATGAAGGCTTCCTGAAGCGCAGCGACGGGGTGTGGCAGATACTTCGGCCACTTCCCGGAACCGGGCTTGTTCGCTTGGAATCCTTCCCATGAATCTTTTGCTTGTTGAGGACGATCTTGATCTTGGCAACGGCGTGCGCATTGCGCTCGCCAACCAGGGCCTGGACGTGGTGTGGGTCCGCCGGCTCGACGACGCCTTGCGCACCCTCGACAACGGCGCCTTCGACATGGTGCTGCTCGACCTGGGCCTGCCCGACGGCGACGGGCTCGACCTGCTGCTGCGCCTGCGCCGCACCCGCCAGATCCTGCCGGTGCTGGTGCTGAGTGCGCGCGACGCGCTCAACGACCGCCTGCGCAGCCTGGACGACGGCGCCGACGACTACCTCGTGAAGCCCTTCGCGCTGGCCGAGCTGCTGTCGCGCGTGCGGGCCCTGGCGCGGCGCAGCTACGGCTTCAACGACGAGACCATCCGCATGCGCGGCCTGGCGCTGCACGAACCCACGCGCGGCGTGATCGTCGACGGCGAGCCGGTGGAGCTGTCGCGCTGCGAGTTCGACCTGCTGGCGCTGTTGCTCAAGCGCACCGGCCGCGTGGTCACGCGCCGCGTGATGGAAGAGCAGGTGCTGCCCGGCGGCCAGGCCAACGGCAGCAACTCGCTCGAGGTGCACATCTCCAACCTGCGCAAGAAGATCGGGCAGGGCTACATCCGCACGGTGCGCGGCATCGGCTACGTGATCGACACCCAGTCGCTGGTGCGGAGCCCGTCGAAATGATGCGCCAGCTGGCGCGCGGCTGGAAGAACTGGAACCAGCCGTCCCTGATGCGCCGCCTGCTGGTGGCGCAGATGGCCGTGGTCGCACTGCTGTGGACCTCGGCCGTGGGGCTGCTGCTGTACGACTCGTACAAGGACCCGGGGCTGCTCCGGTTCACCAGCATCTTCAAGGCGGCGATCTCCATCGCGCAGAAGCTCGAGGACCAACCCGAGCGGCAGCGAGAGGCGCTCGAGGCCTTCGACGCCGCGCTCATCGAGGCGCTCAGCGACGGCGACGAAACCAACGAAGCCCTGGCGGTCATGCAGGTGTGGCAGCACGGCAAGCTGATCTACAACTCGCGCGCCGGCGTGCCCGTGCTGCTGAACTCGGTGCCCGACCGCAACGAGACCGTGGTCGCGGGCGGCCGCGAGTGGCGCGCGCGCACGATGGCCTCGCCCATCGCCGACACCCGCGTGGTGCTGGCCGAGCCCAGCGTGTGGCGGCTGGCCGTCACCGTGCTGTCGCGCGGCTACTACCTGCTGCCGCTGGTGATCAGCCTGCCGTTCCTGGTCTTTCCCGCCTGGCTGTCGGTGCGGCTGGCGCTGCGTCCGTGGCGCCAGGTGAGCCGCGAGACCGCCGAGCGCGGCCCCGACGACCTGACGCCGTTGTCGTACACGCCGCCGCACAAGGAGCTCAAGCCGATGGTGCAGAGCATCAACAGCCTGCTGCTGCGGGTGCGCGACAGCACCACGCGCGAGCGCAGCCTGATCGCCGACGCGGCGCACGAGCTGCGCACGCCGCTGGCGGCCATGCGCGTGAACGTCGAGGCGCTGAAGGAGCAGAGCAGCGACGAGGGCCAGCGCGAACTCATGGCCAACCTGCTGCGCAGCAACGACCGCGCGGCCCGGCTGGTGGGGCAGCTGCTGCAGCTCATGCGCAGCGACGCGGTGGCCACCAACGCGCTGCCCGTGATGCTGTCGCTCGACGGGCTGGTGCAGGACCGGCTGGCCATGATCGAGGGCCTGGCACGCGCGCGCGGCGTGGAGCTCGAACTGGTGTGCGACGACGCCGTGCCGGTGCTCGGCGAGCGCGAAAGCCTGGTCTCGATGATCGACAACCTGATCGACAACGCGATCAAGTACAGCCCCTGCGGCGCCACCGTGACGGTGCACGTGGCGCGCGAGGGCGCACGGGCGTTGCTGACCGTGGCCGACACGGGCCCGGGCATTCCGCCCGCGCTGCGCGAACGCGTGTTCGACCGCTTCTTCCGCAACCCCGACCAGACGCAAAGCGGCAGCGGGCTGGGCCTGGCGATCGTCAAGTCGGTGGTCGACCGGCACGGCGGCGATGCGGTGCTGGGCGAGGCCCCGGGCGGCGGCCTGCTGGCCACGGTGCGGCTGCCGCTGGCGCAGGCCGACGTGCCGCAGCCCTTGCTCGTCGGCGCCTGAGCCCGGGGGAAAAGGCCCCGGCCGGGCCTGTTTCGGGGCAAGGATTTACACTAGCCGGCTCCCCCGGCGCTCGTCTACAGGACACTTTCACCAATGAAGTGGGTCATTCTTGCCATCTTCGTGCTCAGCGCACTCTACGTTCACTTCCGTGGCCAGGTCCGGCACAAGTTCTTCAGACAGCTCTCTGATCACTCGACCTTCCTGGCGCCGCTGAACGTCTTCATGTACCTTTTCTCGAAGGTGCCCGGTACGCCGTACCTGTCGCCCGCGCAGTTCCCCGAGATGCGCATCCTCGAGGAAAACTGGGAAGTCATTCGCGAAGAAGCGCTGGCCATGCGCAACGGCGGCAGCATCAAGGCCTCGAGCCAGTTCAACGACGTGGGCTTCAACTCCTTCTTCAAGAGCGGCTGGAAGCGCTTCTACCTGAAGTGGTACGACGAGGCGCACCCCTCGGCCGCCGTGCTGTGCCCGCGCACCACCGAGTTGCTCAAGGGCATCGGCACCATCAAGGCCGCGATGTTCGCCGAGCTGCCCCCGGGCAGCCGCCTCGTGCGCCACCGCGACCCGTTCGCCGGTTCGCTGCGTTATCACCTGGGCCTGTGGACGCCGGGCGTCGAAGGCTGCTACATCGACGTGGACGGCCAGCGCTACCACTGGCGCGACGGCGAGGCCGTGGTGTTCGACGAGACCTACATCCACTACGCCGAGAACACCACCGACCACGACCGCGTGATCCTGTTCTGCGACATCGAGCGTCCGCTGAAGTACCGCTGGGCCAGCGCCGTGAACCGCTGGTTCGCCAAGAACCTGCTGGCCGCCGCCGCCTCGCCCAACGACGCGGGCGACAAGACGGGCGGGCTGAACCGCGCCTTCAAGTACATCTACCAGATCCGCGTGGTCGGCAAGCGCCTGAAGGCCTGGGACAAGCGCGCGTACTACCTCGTGAAGTGGACGATCTTCGGCGGCCTGGCGCTCTGGATCTTTTGGTGAACTAGGCTCGCCCCCAGGCTACGCGCACTTCGTGTCGCTGCGCCAACCCCCTACCGGGGGCACCACCGGCGGCTCGGCAAAGCCGGTTCCGCGGTGGTTCTTGAAGGATCCCGCCTGACAGCGCTGCTCAGGCCTCAGCCAGTATCAAACGGGCACGCGGCGCGCGACGCCAGCACACCAGGCCCGCCAGCAGCACACCGCCGAGCACGTCGAGCAGCACGTGCTGGCGCGTGGCCAGCGTCGAATAGACGATTCCCGCGGCCCACAGCACGTTCACCCATTGCGTCCACGCGGGCGCCTGCACGCTGCGCAGTTGTCGGCCGAGCCACACGGCCGCGAACACGGCGAAGGCCACATGCAGTGACGGGAAGGCATTGCCGCCCGCATCGGCGCTCTTGAGGAACTGCAGCGCCGGGTACTGCGACCAGTCGATCGCGAAGCTCGGCACCACTGTCGGAAAGCACCAGAACACCGCCAGGCCGATGGCCGCCATGAGCGCGGCCCCGCGTGCGCAGGCCCACAGCTCGGCCTTGTTTTTCGTGAAGGCCGGTGCGAGCGAGATGTAGAACCACAGCGAGCTGTACAGCAGCATCGCGTCGTCGCTCACGTCCACCCAGTGGTCGATGGCGGTGAGCGGCATCACCGTGGGCACCGAGGGCGGGTGGTGCATCACCCAGAAGTACAGGACGAAGAAGCCCGAGATGCCGAGCGTGGTGCCGATCATCTTCACGACCCACAGCGTGGCGAAGCGCTGCCCCAGCGCCAGGTGCCAGGGCGTGACGGGGAGGGCGGCGGGGTTCGGGCGGGAGGGCAGCGTCACCGGTGCGCTTTCAGGAGAGGGAAGCGCTACAGCGTAGGTGCATGCATTGCGTGAACATTGCGTTACCTCGTGCAGGGCTCTCTAGAATCACCCGCCTGTCCGGTCTCTCCCCATCCCCCCCATGAGAATCCTGCTTGTCGAAGACGAAGCCGACCTGGCGCAGGCGCTCGCGTCGGCGCTGCGCCAGAACCAGGCGGTGGTCGATGTGGCGAGCTCGCTGCGCGCGGCCGAGGAGGCCGCGCTCGGCGCGCCCTACGACGTGGTCGTGCTCGACCGCGGCCTGCCCGACGGCGACGGCCTCTCGCTCGTCGCGTTCCTCGCGCAGAACCACATCGCCTGCGCCGTGCTCGTGCTCACCGCCATGACCGACGTGGCCGAGCGCGTGCTGAGCCTGGACGGCGGCGCCGACGACTACCTGGCCAAGCCCTTCTCGATGGACGAACTGCTGGCCCGCGTGCGCGCACTGGCACGCCGCCCCGCGGTGCGCGCCAACTTCATCATGACGCTCGGGCAGCTGCGCTTCGATCATCACACGCGCCAGGCCCACGTGGGCGAGGCCTGCCTCACGCTGCCGCGGCGCGAGCTGCTGGTGCTCGAGACGCTGCTCGAACACCGAGGCCGCACCGTGCTGCGCGAGGCGCTGCAAGACCGCGTGTACGGTCACAAGGACGACATCCAGTCGAACGCGCTCGACACGCACGTCTCGCGCTTGCGCTCCAAGCTCGACAAGGCGGGCGCGCAGGTCGAGATCCATGCGATCCGTGGGGTGGGCTATCTCATGTGCGCGCCCCAGTCGGCATGAGCCTTAGCTTGCTTTCGCTGCGCTGGCGACTGATCTGGAGCCTCATCCTCTTGCAGGTGGTGGTCGGCCTGCTGGTGATGGGCGGCTTCCTCGGGCTGGCATGGGCGTTGGGCCGCGTGGTCGACGAGACCGGCCACGAGACGGTGGCCGCCATCCAGCGCGCCTTGATGCGCGGCGCCGATGGCCAGCTGGTGGTCGAGCCCACGAGCGCGCTGCGGCGGCTGCAGAAGGCCGACCCGCAGTTCTGGTTCATCGTGCGCGACCCGCACGGCGTGCAGCTGCGCCATGGCGAGGTGCCCCCCACCTACCTGCGGCTGCTCGATGCACTCGACGACACCGAGCGCGTGGCCATCGACCCCGAGAGCGACGGCACCCGCCCCAAGGCCCGCTTCGAGCGCATCGAATCGCGCGCCGGCCCGGTGGCCGTGATGGCGCAGACCGGCGGCCCGCTCACGGTGGAGAACACGCTCAAGGGCACCGGCATCGCCTTCCTGTTCCTGGTGGCACCGATGGCGCTCGTCACCTGCCTGGGCGTGATCCTGGCGACGCCCTTCGTCGTGAAGCGCGGCCTGAAGGGCGTGGTGGCCACGGCGGAGCATGCCGAGGGCATCGACGTGCACGAGCGCACCACGCGCCTGCCGCTGGCCAACGTGGCCAGCGAGATCCGTCCGCTGGTCAACGCGGTCAACCGCGCCTTCGACCGGCTCAACGAAGGCTACGACCGGCAGGAGCGCTTCCTGGCCGATGCCGCACACGAGCTGCGCACGCCGATCACCACGCTGCAGATCCATCTCGAAGGCCTGCCCAACGACCCGCTGAAGATGAAGCTCATGCAGGCCTCGGCGCGGCTGGCCACGCTGGCCGAGCAGCTGCTCGACCTGCAGCGCCTGGACCACGGCCTGTCGCTGGACCAGCAGGTGGAGCTGAAGTCGTTGTGCGAGCGCGTGGCGGCCGACATCGCGCCGCTCGCGATCCGCAGCCGCTGCACGCTGTCGGTCGATGCGCCGCAGCCGCTCACGGTGCGAGGCGACGCGCCCTCGCTGGAACGCGCGCTCACCAACCTGATCCAGAACGCCATCGAGCACGGTGGGCCGGGCTGCGACATCCAGGTGCGGCTGTGCGAGCCCTCGTGCATCGAGGTGCGCGACTCGGGCCCCGGCATTCCCGAGGCCGACCGCGAGCGCGTGGTGGCGCCGTTCCACCGGCTCGTGCCGCGCGGGCGCGGCGCCGGGCTGGGCCTGCACCTCGTGGCCGAGGTGGCGCGGCTGCACCGCGGCCAGCTGAGCATCGGCTCGAGCGAATCGGGCGGCGCGAAGATGCGGCTCGAACTGATGAACCTCGAGGCCTGAAGAAGAGCCGCTTGTCATGAACGCCATCGACCGGCTGCCCGAACCCACGAACCTCGCCGGCGCGCAGGCGCTGATCGCGCGCGTGCAGGCGATGCTCGATGCCGAAGGGGTGGCGATGCGCGCGCCGCCGCCGGAACCCACCACCTGCTGCGGGCGCGGCTGCAATGGATGCGTGTGGGAAGGGTGGCTGGCGGCGGTGGCCTATTGGCGGGATGAGGCGTCGCTGCTGCTGGATTGAGGAGGCGTCTCGTCGGTCGCGGAAACCGAAGGGGCTGAGTCGGACCTCATGTCGCTGTAGGGCGCTGGAATCTCCAGCGCTTGCGCGCCCGGCAGGCGTCGGACAAAGAGGTTGGTTGCCACGAGGTAGCGTGCCACGGTGCTGCGCAGATCGGTCGACTCGTACAGTGACTCGGTCCACCAGCGTTCGGTGAACATCACCTTGTAGGCAGAGCCTTCCTTCAGCAGGTAGTAGGAGCTGTCGCCGCCGACTCGCTCGGTCTCGATCTGGCCTTCGTACCAAGCAGTGGCCATCGCGTGGTCCACCACCGCCTCGGCGTCGACCGTGAACACTGCCCGGATATCCTCCGGCGTGAAGTCGTCGAAGAATGCCCTGCTGCGTTCTCTGCCGTAGGCCGTGCGGACCAACTCAAACCCATCGTCGTGCAGCAGGGCATTGAGCTGTGCCAGGCGATCCGGCGGTTGCACCATCCGGTGGGGCGTGATCAAGGGCGGCGTGGCGAGACTGGTGACATAGAACGGCTCGGTTTCCGCTTCCTGGTTGGCGGACAACGCCAGGTGCCAGCGCTCCTGTGCCTTGCGCGGCATGTTGCGCAAGGCAGTCACGCTGCCGGCATAGTGCACGTGGCGTTCGCCTGTGCCGGTGAGCGTCGATGGAACGCAGTCGGCGGGGTCCGCGTCCCACGCCCAATCGTTCACCGACCAACTGCCATCTTCCTTGTCGTTCACCGTCTGGACGATCAGGCGAGCGAAGATCTGGGGCGGCGGTTCCGCGGGTTGATCGCCCACCGACGCTGGCACCGTGGCATCCACGCGAAACGCCAGGGGTTCGCCGATGCGAAAGCGCTCGTCGCGACGGACATCGATCGCGTTCAGGGCTTGACGCGGTGGCACCGCAGTTCGGAAAAAGCCGTAGGCGGTCGACAGTGTCAGCACGGTGAAGACCGGAAACACCGGCAGCCCCACCAGCAGCCACAGCAGGTTCCAGCCTCCTTCCAACGACCAGCGCAGTGCGTTGAACCCGAAGGCGGCAAAGAAGGCCAGCACCGCCAGCGCGACCAGCGATCCCAGCCAGTCGGTGAGACGGGTCCGTTGGGGAGCATCTGAAGGTGGCGGTGCCGGAGACGTCCACGCCGTGTCGTGCCGCTGCACGATGCGCGGCAGGCCGATCACGCGCGGATCGGGCAGCGGTGTCCAGAAGCTGTCGTCCTGCGCGGCCAGTGCGATCGTGCGAACGCCATCGCGGTGTTCAAGCTGGAGCGCTGCCTGCGCGACGCCGTCGTGCGTCGCGTCTTCAAAGCTCAGAGGACGCGCATCGGGCACGCGGTGGTAGCGGCGCTTCTCGATGTCGACGATCAGCGTGTCCGCACCCGCCGATGCCGCGTGAAAGCGCTCGTCAGAAGACGCAAGGCCTTCCGATATCGGCAGCGCCAGGACCCGCGCGAGGACATCGAGGTAGGAGTGAGGGCGAGACATGCGTCCGAATCTAGCCGGCGATCCCGAGCGCCGCGGCCGCCAGCTTCGCCACCTCCAGCGTGCTCCCAGGCGCTTCGCCGTCTTCCAGCATCCACACCGACGACAGCCCGGCCCACGCCAGCACCCATTGCAGCAATCGCAGCCGCTCGATGCCCGTGGCCTCCGCGATGACCTCGATGCGACGCGCGAAGCGCCCGGGCGCTAATGCACTCTCGCCGTCCGGGTTGCACAGGATGTTCGCGTGGTCGAAGCCGCGCTCGCCGTGCAGGCCCTTGGGGTCGATGGCGAGCCAGCCGGCCGGGCCGAAGTCGAGCACGTTGCCGTGGTGGATGTCGCCATGTAGCACGACCACCTCGCGCGGCGCCGCCAGCAGTTCGCGTGCGGTGCGCGCGCTGTGGTCGAAGACGCCGCCGTGCGTGGCCGCGCCGGCCCACAGCGATTCGAACCAACGCGCAAGCGGCACCAGCGTCGGGGGCGGCGGCGTGTCGCGCGGGGCATGCAGGCGCGCGGCGGCGGCGCACAGGATGCGCGTGGCCTCGTCGTCGCGGCCGCCGTGAACCATCTGCGCGAGCGAGGCCGTGCCTTGCGCACGCACCATCAGCAGGGCTTTGCCGTCATGGGCCAGCACGGGCGCGGCGCCGTCGCCGTTCCACCAGGCCATCAGCAGGCTGCCCGCCTGTTCCTCGGCCTCGTGCGACACCTTGAGCATGGCCGCAATGCCCTGCTGGCGCACGGGCAGCAGCGTGCCGCTCAGCGAAGTGAAGGCCTCGCCGTCGGGCGTGAGGTTCCAGCGTTCCAGGTAAGGCGCGAACACGCCGAGCGGGACCACTAGCGCGATTCCCAGAACCCCCGGTGCGTGGCGATCATCTCGTCGGCCACCTCGGGCACCGGGCCGATCACCTCGACGGGTTTCTGTCCGCGCGCGAAGACCTCGCGGCAGGGCAGGCTCAGCGTGGGGTTCTCGGGGTGGTCGCCGGTGAGTGCGAGCAGCGCCGATTCTTCCGCGCCGTACACCACGCGCCCGATGTTGGCCCAGTAGCTCGTGCCCGCGCACATGGCGCAGGGCTCGAAAGTGGTCACCAGCGTGCACTGCCACAGGTACTCGGGCGGCCAGTTCTGCGCCGCGTGGCGCGCGAGCGTGGCCTCCGCGTGGTGCACCGTGTCGATGTTGCCCTGCTCGGCGAGAACGGTCTCGCCGTCGGGCGCAACGAGCACGGCGCCGAAGGGGTGGCGGCCCATGGCCATGGCGCGTCGCGCCACGGCGTCGGCGCGACGCAGCGCGCGGGTGATCTGTTCGGGGGTCATGCCCCCATTATTTATTGGTTCTGCGAGCCGCGGTGTGCCCAGCCGGTGGTGTGCTTCTCGATGAGGCTGAAGAGTTCGTACATGATCATCGCCATCGCGCCCACCACCATCAGGCCCGCGAAGGCCAGGCCCATCTGCATGGCCGAGCCGGCCGAGATCAGCAGGTAGCCGATGCCCTCGTTGGCGGCGGTCATCTCCGACACCGTGGTGCCGACGAAAGCCAGCGTGATCGCCACCTTCAGCGAGCCGAAGAAGTAGGGCATGGAGCGCGGCAGGCCGATCTTGACGAGCACGTCCCAGCGCTTGGCGCCCAGCACGCGCAGCACGTCTTCCAGCTCGGGCTCGAGCGTGGCCAGGCCGGTCGCGATGTTCACCATGATCGGGAAGAAGCTGATCAGGAACGCCGTGAGGATCGCCGGCCCGATGCCGATGCCGAACCACACGACCAGGATCGGCACGAAGGCCGCCTTGGGCAATGCATTGAAGGCCGTCATGAGCGGGTAGATCGCCGCATACGCCAGGCGCGAGCTGCCGATCACGAAGCCCAGCAGCACGCCCACCACGATCGCCAGGCCGAAGCCCGCCATCGTGACCCAGTAGGTGCGCCACGCGTGGCCCGCGATGATGGCCTTGAACTCCCAGAACTGCTCCCAGATGCGCAGCGGGCTCGGAAAGATGAAGTCCGACACGCCGAAGCCCGCGCAGATCACCTGCCACAGCAGGAGCACCGCCACGAGCAGCAGCCACGGCGACCAGCGCTCGAGTTGTTTGCTGTTTTTCATGGCCGCCTCCTCAGTGCGCTGCCGCCGCAGCAGCGGAGGAGGTGGTGGTGGCGTTGCCGCGGATGGCGCCGATGTGGCCGCGCAGTTCGAGCACGATGTCGGTGAACTCCTTGGTGTAGGTCAGCTCCAGCTCGCGCGGGCGCGGCAGGTCGATCTCGCGCTTCACCACGAAGCGGCCGGGGCTTTTGCTCATCACGTACACCGTGTCGGCCAGGAACACCGACTCGCGCAGGTCGTGCGTGACCAGGATCACGTTGAACTGCTGCTCGGTCCACAGGTCGCGCAGGATGCACCACAGCTCCTCGCGCGTGAACGCGTCGAGCGCGCCGAAGGGCTCGTCCAGCAGCAGCATCTTGGGCTCGTGGATGAGTGCGCGGCAGATGCTCGCGCGCTGCTGCATGCCGCCCGAGAGCTGCCACGGAAACTTGTCCTCGTAGCCGCCCAGGCCGACCTTCTGCAGCAGGCGGCGGGCGCGCTCTTCGTATTCCTTGCGTTTGGCCTTGAAGTTCGAGCGGTAGGGCTCGACGATTTCCAGCGGCAGCAGCACGTTGTCGACGGTGGTGCGCCACGGCAGCAGCGAGGGCGCCTGGAAGGCCATGCCCGAAATCTTCAGCGGCCCGGTCACGGGCTGGCCGTCGATGCGGATCTTGCCCATCGAGGGCATCTTCAGCCCCGTGGTGAGCTTCATGAAGGTCGACTTGCCGCAGCCCGAGGGGCCGACGATGGCGATGAACTCGCCGCGCGTCACCTTCAGGTCGATGGCCTCGACCGCGAAGTGGTTGGCGCGCAGCAGCTCTTCGTTGTAGGCGAGCCAGACGTCCTGGAAATCGACGAAGGGGGCGGCTGCGTCGGGTGTCGTTGCGCCGGCCGCCATCACTTGCGCAGGATTCCGCTGAGCTCGGCCGCGGGCGGGAGCATGGCCGCGGTCCACACGGCGTCGGGGCTCACGCGCGTCTTGGTGTTGAAGGCGTCGGAGACCTGCGAGGCCATGAGCGACATGCGGCCCGCGTTGACGGCGCCGAAGCCGTCGGTGCGCGCGTCAGCGCTGTTGATGACGGTGTCGATGGCCAGCTGCAGGCGGCGCGTCTCGAGCTTGCTGTCGATGATGCCGTCGCGCGCCTTCACCGATTCGATGCCCATGGCGGGGTTGGCGATGACTTCCTTGGCGCCCTTGGCGAAGGCCGAAAGGAATTTCTTCACCGCCGCCGGGTTGTCCTTGAGCAGCTTGGGCGAGGCGATGATCACGTTGCCGTACAGCTTCACGCCGTAGTCGGGGTAGGGCAGGATCACCACGTCGGCCGCCTTGGCGCCGCGCGCCTCCAGGTTGAGCAGCGAGGTGAAGGTGAAGCCCGTGATGGCGTCGATGTCGCCGCGCACCAGCATGGTCTCGCGCAGCGTCGGGTCCATGGCGGTCCAGTTCACGGCGCCGATGTTGTTGGCCTTGGCGAAGATCGGGAACGCGCGGCGGCCGGCGTCGAACACCGGTGCGCCGAGCTTCTTGCCGGCGAGGTCGGCCGGCTTGGTGATGCCGCTCTTCTTGAGTGCCATGACCGAGGCCGGCGTGTTGTTGTAGACCATCATCACGGCCACGGGTTTGTTCGGGCTGTCGGGGTTGTTGGCGTGGAACTCCATCAACGCCGCGAGGTCGGCAAAGCCCATGTCGTAGGCACCCGAGGCCACGCGCGTCACGGTGCCGCCCGAGCCGTTGCCGGCGTCGATGGTCACGTCCAGGCCGGCGGCCTTGAAGTAGCCCTTGGCCGCGGGGTGCAGGAACAGCGCAGCCGGTCCTTCGAAACGCCAGTCGAGCTGGAACTTGATCGGCGTCGGGCTCTGGGCCATGGCCGAAGACAGGCCGAAGCTGAGGGCCGAGGCGGCGAGGAAGGACTGGATCAGTTGACGCTTGTTCATGCGGGTTCCGTGAAGGTGAATGCTTCGGCATTCAAGCAAAAACGGTGCCCGCACGCGATTGGTGCGAACCCTTCCGGTGAATCACCAAGGTGCGCGGCCCGCCCAGGGCGTGTGCGGCGTGCACCGCGCCTGGGAATCCGGGCCGTGGACCGCCGTCAGAGCGTCGCGCCGATCTTGCGCAGCTCGGCGATCTGCGGCGCCTTGGGCAGCCAGACCTTGTCGAATTCGGCGATGACCGGTGCGGGGTTGTAGTTGCTGGCGCTCTTGATCGCGATGCCGCTGGCCTTGAACTTGTCGATGAGGCCCAGCTCGGTGGTCACGATGTCCTTGATCTGCGCGTCGAGCTGCTGCTTCACGAGGTCGGTGATCAGCGCCTTGTCCTTCGCATCGAGCGTCTGCCAGATGCGGCCCGACACCAGCGGTGCGAAGGGCATGAACAGCGCGTTCATCGGCAGCAGCGTTTTCGAGACGCGGTCGAAGCGCTGGTTCCACGAGAACTCGATGTCGGCTTCGAGCCCGTCGACCTGGCCGTTGGACATGGCGTCGAACACGCCCGGCGTGGGAATGGGCGTGGGCGCGGCGCCCAGCAATTGGTAGAAATCGCGGTACACCGGCGTGGGGTTGATGCGCAGCTTCATGCCCTTCAGGTCGGTGGGCGAGGCGATGTCCTTGGTCGCGAACACCACGCGCATACCGGTGATGCCCCAGCCCAGGCCGATGGTGCCGGTCTCGCGCGGCAGCACGTCGAGCAGCTTGAGCGCCGCGGGCGTGCGCACCAGCGAGGCGACGTTGGTGGTCGAACGCACGAGGTAGGGCGCGTTGATGGCCGCCACGCTCGCCACGCGCGAGCCGAGCTCGGCGGCTTGAATCCAGCCCATGTCGAGCGCGCCCGACTGCAACTGCTGCATCATGGCCGACTCGTTGCCGAGCTGGCCCGAGTGGAACACCGTGGCGCTCAGGCGGCCGTCGGTGGCCTTCTTCAGCGCCTCGCCGAAGCTCACCGCGGCGCGGTTCCACGAGTGCCCTGCGGGCGTGATGAGGCCCAGGCGGAATTCCTTGGCGGCGGCGGCACGCGACACGGTGCCGAAGAGGGCGGTCGACGCGGCGGCGGTGCCGGCGGCGGCCTGGACGAACTGGCGGCGGGAGAGGGCCATGCGAAGCTCCTGTGGGGTGAGGTGAAGGGAAGCGAGAGAGAGATCGGTTCAGCGCTTACTTGATGAGCGCCAGCGAAAGACTCGGGAACAGCGACAGCAGCACCAGCGCCACGCAGCAGATCAGGAAGAAGGGCAGCGTGACGATGAACATCTTTCCGGGCTTGGCCCCCGTCACCGCCGAGGCCACGAAGAAGCTCAGCCCCACCGGCGGCGTCATCAGCCCGAGCACGAGGTTGATGACCACCACCACGCCGAAATGGCGCGGGTCGATGCCGTAGATTTCCGTCGCGATGGGCAGCAGGATCGGCACGGTCATGATGAGTCCGGGAATGCCGTCGATCACGGTGCCGATCACCAGCAGGATTACGTTCACCAGCAGCAGGAAGGCGATCGGGTCCTTCGCCACGGTCTGTATCCATGCGGCCGTGGCCTGCGGCACCTTGCCGTAGATGAGCAGCCACGAGAACACCGCGGCCGCCGCCACCAGGAACAGCACCACCGCCGAGTAGATCGCCGACTTCAGCAGGATCTGCGGAATCATCGCGAAGCGGAATTCCTTGGTCACGTAGCGCCCCACCAGCACCGCGGCCACCGCGCCCACCGCCGCCGATTCGGTGGGGTTGGCCAGCCCGCCGAGGATCGAGCCGACGATCACGATGGGAATGAGCAGCGTCGGGCAGGCCGTGAGGATCGTGTGCAGCCGCTGCCTGGCGGTGCGCTTCTCGGTGCGCGGGTAGTTGTAGATCACGCCCATGCCGGCGATCACGATGAAGAACAGCACCGTGAGGATCACGCCGGGGATGATCCCGGCGATGAGCATGTCGCCCACCGCCACCTGCGCGAGCACGCTGTACACCACGAACATCACCGAGGGCGGAATGATCGGGCCGAGCATGCCGCCGTACACCGTGATGCCGGCGGCGAAGGTCTTGTCGTAGCCCTGCTTCTCCATCTCGGGCACCATGATCTGGCTCATGATCGCCACCTGCGCGGTGGCCGAGCCGATGATCGACGACACCAGCATGTTCGCCAGGATGTTCACGTAGGCCAGGCCGCCTTTCACCGAGCCGATGAAGGCCAGCGCGAGGTCGACGAGCCGGCGCGTGATGCCGCCGCCGTTCATGATCTCGCCGATCAGGATGAACAGCGGAATCGCAATGAGGCTGTAGCTGTCGACGCCACCGAACATCTGCACCGGGAACGACTGGAACAGCACCGTGTCGCCCGAGTTGAGGATGTAGACGATGCCCGACAGGCACAGGCAGGCACCGATCGGCACGCCGACCAGCATGATCAGCAGGAAGAAGGCAGAGGTCAGCATTTCAGTTCACGGCGTCCGCGTTGGCGACATGGAACTCGTCGTGCGTGCGCTTGGGCTGCAGGCCGAGGTCTTCGAAGAGGTTGGCCAGCGCATGCACGCTGAGGGTGAGCGCGAAGATCGGCAGGATGAGCTGCACCACCCACGTCGGCCAGTCGAGCGTCTGCGTGCGCTCGGTGTAGAGGAAGTTGAAGCTCTCGGCCGCGAACTCCTTCGCGTCGAAGCCGTGGCGCACGATGCCGGCCGGGTCCATCCACAGCCAGCACATCGCGAGCAGGGCCAGCCCGAGCAGCAGCACGCCGCCCGAGGCACTGGCCTTGGCGATGCGCGCGGCCCGGGTGCCGAGCTTGTCGGTGAGCAAGGTCACCGCAAAGTCCAGCCGCAGCCGCGTCATCGCCGACGCACCGATGAAGGTGAGCCAGACCACGCAGTACACCGAGGCCTCGTCCACCCAGTACAGCGGAAAGCCGCCGTAGCGCGTGACCACGTTCAGCAGCACCAGCACGATGAGCAACCCCATGAGGCTGCTGAGCAGGTGGCGCTCGCAGCGCAGGACGAAGTCCGACGCGTCGAGCACGCGGCGGGACAGGCCGCCGCTTTCTTTCAAGGCGTTTTCTTGCATGGTGTTCTGGGCCTTGCGGTGCGTCGTGCGCGCGGCGATTACATGACCGACTGGTACTGCGCGGGCCGCGTGGCCAGCGCCTTGGCGACGACCTTCTCGATGAAGGCGCGCTCCTCGCCGATGAGCGGCAGGCGCGGGCGGCGCATGTGCTCGGTGCCCACGCCGACCAGCAGGTCGATGAGCTTGAGGTTCTGCACCAGCTTGGTCGACACGTCCAGGTGCAGCATCGGCGTCATCCACTGGTACAGCTTCAGGGCTTCGGCGAATTTGCCGGCCTTCATCAGGTCGTACAGCGCCACCGTCTCGCGCGGGAAGGCGCAGCCGACACCGGCCAGCAGGCCGTCGCAGCCCAGCGCCAGGCCTTCGTAGGCCAGGTCGTCCACGCCCAGGAACAGCTGGTAGCGGTCGCCCACGGTGTTGCGCAGGTCGGTGATGCGGCGGATGTCGTCGGTGCTTTCCTTGATGGCGGCGATCCACTCGCAGTCGGCCAGCTCGACCATGTGCTGGGGCTTCAGGTCCACGCGGTAGGCCACCGGGTTGTTGTAGACCATGATGGGTTTCTGGGCCGCGTTGGCGATGGTGCGCACGTTGAGCATGGCTTCGCGCGCGTCGGCCACGTAGATCACCGAGGGCATGACCATGTAGCCGGCCACGCCCAGCTTGTTGGCGCCGTCCACGTAGCGCAGGGCTTCGCGGGTGCTGGTCTCCGACACGTTCGCCAGCACGGGGATGCGGCCGTCGGCGGCTTCCAGGGCGATCCTGGCGACCTGCAGTTTTTCTTCGAGCGTCAGCGTGCTGGCTTCGCCCAGCGAACCGCAGGTGACGAGGCCGTGGATGCCGTTGCGGATCTGGAAGTCGATGTGGCGGGCGGTGCCCTCGGCGTCGATGCTTTCGTCGGCGTGGAACTTGGTGGTGATGGCGGGGAAGATGCCTTGCCAGCGGGGATTGCTCATGAACGTGTACCTCGAAAAAAGAAGAAAAGGGCGCTGCGGACAGCGGTCGAAACCAGGGCTTGAAGGCTTGGTTTTTAAATATATTAGTAAGATATGAGAAATATCTGTTCAGGGTATTAGCAGATTGCATGCCAGCCGAAATGGTGGTTGGAGGCTTCTGGAAAGGGCGTTCGGGCGCCCGGAAGCACCGCCTTGGCGCACCCCGCGCACCGAGGCGCCTCACGATGCGGTAGACGAAAAAAAGCCCCGCAGCGGTGAACGCAACGGGGCGTGCGGCTGGCGCCGGCGCCAGCGTGGCTACGTCAGCGCGGCTGTCGCCCCGAAGCCCAGCCAGTACGGATCGCCCACGCGCTTGCCCACGCTGCTGGCGGCGTCGCGCACGGTGGCGCCGAAGCGTTCCACCAGCGCTTCCGACAGCTGCTCCGCGGGCAGCGCGATGCCGAAGGCGTAGGTCTGGCGCGTGGCGGGGTCGAGCACCGCCGACGAGATGCCCGCCACGTTGGTCACGTACTCGCCGCGCGACAGGGCCCAGCCGGTGTCGCGGATCACGGCCAGGCGCGCGAGCAGGTCCTTGCGCGTCTTCGGTGCGTGGCCGCGGCCCTGGTCGAGCCGGCTGCCGATCAGGGCACCCACTTCGTCGTCGCCCAGCCGGGCCAGCAGGGCGCGGCCCATGGCGCTGGAATAGGCGGGTGCGCGGCTGCCCGGCGGCGTGTAGATCTGCAGCGCGCCGGCGCCGGTGCGCATCTGGATCACGAGCGTGTCGGCCCCATCGAGCACGTTGATGTAGCCCGTGCAGCCCGTCTCGCGCACCAGCGCGTCGAGCGCCTCCTCGACCAGCGAGGCCGTGTTGCGCGAGGCGCGGAAGTGGTACGAGGCTTCCATGATCACGCCGCCCGGGCGGTAGGCGCGCGTGGCCGCGTCGCGGTCCAGGAAGCCGTAGCCGGCCATCATGCTCAGCGTGCGGGAGGCCGAGCTCTTGGGCAGGCCCAGCTCGGTCACGACGTCCGTCACCGTGATGTCGCGGCGCAGCCGCGCGATCAGCTTCAGGACGTCCATGGCGTTGGCAAGGGTGCTCATCGTGTTCGGTAGGTTGGGGTGGGAATCATAGGTTCGGCGCCGGTGCGTCTTTTCGGCCGACCCGGGTGAACGCCCGCTTGACAGCCGAAAGTACGGTTTTATCATTCGGTTCAAGTTTATTGGACATGGTTCCAAAATATGGAACTAACAAGGAATGACCATGCACCATGAAGTGACCGCCGTCGCGCCGCTGGAAGACAAGGGCGCCGGGCACACCGCGTTGCCGCCGGCCGCGCTGCATCCCAAGGCGCTCGCGCCCGCCAACCTGATCCTCACGGTGGTGCTCAGCGTGTTCGGCGCCATCGTCGGCATCCAGATGCTGGCCAGCCTGGGCATCACGCCGAGCACCTCGCTGATCGGCGCGCTCGCGGCCATGACGCTGGCGCGCGTGCCGCTGGCCATGTTCCGGGGCTTCCGCTCGGTGCATGCGCAGAACCTGGCGCAGACGAGCATCTCGTCGGCCACCTTCGGCGCGGCCAACAGCCTGTTCCTGCCGATCGGCATTCCCTTCCTGTTCGGCCTGCCGCAGATGGTGGTGCCGATGCTCGTCGGCGTGAGCCTCGCGATGCTGCTCGACGCCTGGCTGCTGTACCGCATGTTCGACACGCCGGCCTTCCCGGCGAAGAACCCGTGGCCGCTGGGCATCGCCGCGGCCGAGGCCATCAAGGCGGGCGACGGCGGCGGCAAGCAGGCCTGGCTGCTGCTGGGCGGGCTGGCCACCGGCGTGGCGGGCGCGGTGTTCAAGCTGCCGATGTCGGCCTTCGGCGTGGCGCTGATCGGCGGGCTCGGCGCCATGACCGCCTTCGGCATCGGGCTGCTGGTGCGCGGCTATTCGGCGTCGCTGTTCGGCTTCGACATCGGCACGCGCTACGTGCCGCACGGGATGATGATCGGCGCCGGCCTCGTGGCGCTGGTGCAGGTGGCGCGCGTGGTGCTGAAGAAGCACGGGCGCGCGGCCGGCACCGACAGCACCGCCGCGACGACAGAGGCGCTGGCCGAGGCGCGCGGCGCCAGCGTGCTCGGCCGCTCGCTCAAGCTGGGCGGCGCGGGCTACCTCGCGATCATGGTGCTGCTGTGCGCGGGCACCGGCATCTACACCGGCATGTCGCCGGGCATGCTGGCCTTGTTCATCGTGTACGGCACCTTCGCGGCCTTCGTGCACGAACTCATCGTGGGCATCGCGGCCATGCACTCGGGCTGGTTCCCGGCCTTCGCGGTGGCGCTGATCTCGCTGCTGCTGGGCATCCTGATCGGCTTTCCGCCCGAGGCGCTGGTGGTGCTGGCCGGCTTCTCTGCCGCCACCGGCCCGGCCTTTGCCGACATGGGCTACGACCTCAAGGCCGGCCACCTGCTGCGCGGCGAGGCCTCGGGCTCGGCCTTCGAACTCGAAGGCCGGCGCGAACAGATGATCGCCGGCATGGTCGGCTTCGGCGTGGCGATCGTGGTGGTGGCCTGCGCGTACCCGCTGTTCTTCGCCAACCACCAGACCGCGCCGATCAACGCCGCCTACGTGGCCGCGATCAAGGCCGGCATCTCGGGCGAGACCGCGCGCAACCTCGCGCTGTGGGCCGTGCCCGGCGCGCTGCTGCAGCTGGCGGGCGGGCCGCGCCAGCAGCTGGGCGTGCTGTTCGCCACCGGCCTGCTCATCGCCAGCCCGATGGCCGGCTGGATGGTCGCGGCCGGCATCGCCTGCCGGCTCGCGGTGCACGGCGTGCTCGGCGCCGCCGCGCGCGAGCGGCTCGAGGTGTTCGCCGGCGGCGTCATCGCGGGCGACGCGCTCTACAGCTTCTTCTCGGGCGCGGTGAAGAGCCTGCGCAAGTAGTTCTCCTTCTTTCCTTTCATCACACACACAGGAATCGAATCCATGAAACGCAATCTGACCAGCGACGACGTCCGCGCGGCCATCTGGGGCGGCGCCATCCTCGGCGGCGGGGGCGGCGGGCTCATCGCGGCCGGCGAGCGCGCCGCGCGCCTGGCGCTGCAGGTCGGCACGCCGCAGCTGTGGAGCGTCGACGAGTTCGACGACGCCGCGCTCACCGCCACCATGGCCCTCGTGGGCGCACCGGCCGCGCCCGACCCGCATGTGCAGCCGGCGCATCTGCTGCGCACGCTGGAGCTGCTGCGGCGCGAGCTGCCGGCGGGCCAGAAGCTGGTCGCGCTGCATGCCAACGAGAACGGCGCCGAGACCACGGTCAACGGCTGGTTCCACGCCGCCATGACCGGCCTGCCCGTGATCGACCTCGCGTGCAACGGCCGCGCCCACCCCTCGAGCGTGATGGGCGCGCTGGGCCTGCACACCGAGCCCGACTACCTCTCGGTGCAGGCCTACGCGGGCGGCGAGCCGCACCGCTACGTGGAAGGCGTGGTGTCGGGCCGGCTCGAGCAGACCTCGGCCGTGGTGCGCCGCGCGTCGGTGGAGGCGGGCGGCCTCGTGGCGGTGGCGCGCAACCCCGTGACCGTGGGCTACGCGCGCCAGCACGGCGCGCCGGGCGCCATCAGCCACGCCATCGCGCTGGGCCAGGCCTTTCTCGACGGCGGCGTCGATGCCGTGGCCCGTTCGCTCGACGGGCGCCTCGTGGCCGAGGGCACGGTGCGCAGCTACCGCTGCGAGCAGCAGGAAGGGCTGGACGTCGGCGTGGTCGAGCTCGACGACGCGGCCGGCACCACGCTGCGCTTCATCAACGAGTACATGCTGCTGGCGCAGGGCGGCGAGCGCATCGCGCGCTTTCCCGACCTGATCATGACTTTCTCTGACGACGGCCAGCCCGTGGTGTCGGCGCATGTGCGTCAGGGCGCACGGCTGCGCGTGCTGGTGGCGCCGCGCGCGCGGCTGCTGCTGTCGCGCACCATGTTCATGCCCGAGCTGTACCGCCCGCTCGAGAAGTCGCTGGGCGAAGCCTTCGCGCCGGCCTGAACGGAGAAACCACATGGCACTGCGCATCCGCTGGATCCGGGCCGTCGGCAACGACACCTACAACGCGCGCTTCGCGCAGGAGTTCGCCGAGGTGAAGAACCCCGGCACCGAGGTCGAGGTGGTGTCGCTGCGCAACGCGTCGGTGCAGCACCACGTCGAGTACCAGAGCTACGAGGCGCTGCTGGGCGCCGACATCGTGCGCGCCGTGCGCGACACCGCGCAGCAGGGCTTCGACGCCGTGGTGGTCGGCTGCTTCTACGACCCGGTGCTGGTCGAGGCGCGCGAGATCTCCGGCCAGACGGTGGTGGTCGCGCCCTGCCAGGCCTCGTTCGAGGTCGCGTCCAACCTGGCGCAGAAGGTGTCGGTGATCGTGGGGCGCCGCAAGTGGGTGCCGCGCATCGAGGCGCGCGTGCGCGAGTACGGCCACGCGCACCTGATCGCCTCGTTCCGCGCGCTGGAACTCGGCGTGGAAGACTTCCAGCGCGACCGCGACGAAACCGTGCGCCGCATGATCGCGCAGGGCCGCCGCGCCATCGACGAGGACGGCGCCGAGGCGCTCATCCTGGGCTGCACGCTCGAGTTCGGCTTCTACCGCCAGCTGCAGGACGCGCTGGGCGTGCCCGTCATCGATTCGGCGCTGGCCGCCTTCAAGCGTGCCGAGGCGCTGGCCGATACGAAACAGCGTTTCGATTGGAAGCCCAGCCGCGTCGGCGGCTGCGAGCCACCGCCTGAAGACAGGGAGCTGCTGGCCTGGAATGTGTTCGACCCGGCCGACGTGCCCGTGGCGTCCCCCGTGCGCGCCTGAGCATTGCGCCATGAAAAACGCCCCGCCGCGGAGACCGCGACGGGGCGTTGTGTTTCATGGAAGAAACGTCGGCGTCAGTCCTGGGACTTCACCTTCGCCACGGCCAGCGCCGTCATGTTGATGATGCGGCGCACCGTTGCCGAGGGCGTCAGCACGTGGGCCGAGCTCGCGCCACCCAGCAGGATCGGGCCCACCGTGATGCCGTTCGCGCCCGTCATCTTCAGCACGTTGTAGAGGATGTGCGCCGAGTCGAGGTTCGGGCACACCAGCAGGTTGGCCTCGCCGGTGAGCGTGGTCTCGGGCAGGGCGGTGCGGCGGATCTCGTCGGACAGCGCGGCGTCGCCGTGCATCTCGCCGTCGCACTCGATGTCGGGCGCCATCTGCGAGAACAGGTCGCGCGCCAGGCGCATCTTGCGCGCCGAGCCGCGGCTGGAGGTGCCGTAGTTCGAGTGCGACAGGAAGGCCACCTTCGGCGGCAGGCCGAAGCGGCGGACCTCTTCGGCGGCCATCACGGCGATGCTGGCCAGCAGTTCGGCGCTCGGGTCTTCGTTCACGTTGGTGTCGGTGATGAACACCGTGCGCTTCTCGAGCGTGAGCGCGTTCAGCGTGGCGAAGCCGGGCGCGCCGCGCTTCAGGCCGATCAGGTTGCGGATGTGCTCTAGGTGCACGTCGAAGCGCCCGACCAGGCCGCAGATCATCGCGTCGGCGTCGCCCAGGTGCAGCATCAGCGCGGCGATGGTGGTGTTGGAGCGGCGCACCATGGTCTTGGCGGCCTCGGGCGTGACGCCGCGGCGGCCCATGAGCTTGTGGAAGCTCTCCCAGTAGGTGCGGAAGCGTGGATCGTCTTCCGGGTTCACGATCTCGAAGTCGGTGCCGGGGCGGATGTGCAGGCCGGCCTTCTGGATGCGCGCCTCGATCACGGCGGGGCGGCCCACCAGGATGGGCTGGGCCAGGCCTTCGTCGACCGCCCACTGCGCGGCGCGCAGCACGCGCTCGTCCTCGCCCTCGGCGTAGGCCACGCGCTTGGTGGTGGAGATTTTTGCGGCGCTGAACACCGGGCGCATGAACATGCCGGTCTGGTAGACGAAGCGCGTCAGGTGCTGGCGGTAGGCCTCCATGTCCTCGATCGGGCGCGAGGCCACGCCCGAGGCCGCGGCCGCCTTGGCCACGGCCGGCGCGATGCGCAGGATCAGGCGCGAGTCGAAGGGCTTGGGAATGATGTAGTCGGGGCCGAAGGCCAGCTCCTGGCCAGCGTAGGCGGTGGCCACTTCTTCGCTGATGTCGGCCTTGGTGAGGTCGGCAATTTCGCGCACGCAGGCCAGCTTCATTTCTTCCGTGATCTTGCTCGCGCCGCAATCGAGCGCGCCGCGGAAGATGTACGGGAAGCACAGCACGTTGTTGACCTGGTTCGGGTAGTCCGAACGGCCCGTGGCAATGATGCAATCCGGCCGCACGGCCTTGGCCAGCTCGGGGCGGATTTCAGGCTCGGGGTTGGCCAGCGCCAGGATGATCGGCTGTGTGCCCATGGTCTTGACCATCTCGGCGCTCATGACGCCGGGGGCCGAGCAGCCCAGGAACACGTCGGCGTCCTTCACCACGTCGGCCAGGGTGCGGGCACCGGTGTCCTTCTGGGCGTAGCGGGCCTTCGATTCGTCGAAGCCGCCTGCGCGGCCCATGTAGATCAGGCCCTTGGAGTCGCAGGCGTAGATGTTGGCGGGCTTGGCGCCCAGGCCGACCATCACGTCCAGGCAGGCGATGGCGGCGGCGCCGGCGCCCGAGACGGCGATCTTGACGTCTTCGATCTTCTTGCCGACCAGCTCCAGGCCGTTGAGCAGCGCTGCGGCCGAGATGATGGCCGTGCCGTGCTGGTCGTCGTGGAACACGGGGATGTTCATGCGCTCGCGCAGCTTCTTCTCGATGTAGAAGCACTCGGGTGCCTTGATGTCCTCGAGGTTGATGCCGCCCAGCGTGGGCTCCAGCGCCGCGATGATGTCGACCAGCTTGTCGGGGTCGTTCTCGGCCAGCTCGATGTCGAACACGTCGATGCCGGCGAATTTCTTGAACAGGCAGCCTTTGCCTTCCATCACGGGCTTGGAGGCCAGCGGGCCGATGTTGCCCAGGCCCAGCACGGCGGTGCCGTTGGTGATGACGCCCACGAGGTTGCCGCGGGCGGTGTATTCGGCCGCGAGCGCGGGATCTTCCGCAATGTCGAGGCAGGGGTAGGCCACGCCCGGCGAGTAAGCCAGCGACAGGTCGCGCTGGTTCAGCAGGGGCTTGGTGGGGGTGATCGAGATCTTGCCCTTGACGGGCGAGCGGTGGTATTCGCGCGCTGCTTCTCGAAGTGCTTCTTCAGCGGGGGACAGGGATGCAGCCATTTGAAAAGTCTCCTAGGTTCTGGCGGGCAATGAGGCTACCGCAAAAGCGCGGCCTCTTCTCTCGGGGGGAACGACGAGACCCTCTATCTTCCGCCTGATCGAGAGGGTCTGCCGACTCGCTAAACTTCAACACCCCCGTTTCCGGGGGGCAAATCCGTGCCGCACGGGCGGTGCGGCGAACCAACGTCCACAACCACAGAACAACACGGAGGGACATCGAATGACACCCGGACCTTTCACCGGCACCGAGCCGGATGTCGTGGTCATCGGCGGAGGCCCTTCGGGCTCCACGGTGGCCGCCTTGCTCGCAGACAAGGGCCACGACGTGGTGCTGCTCGAGAAGGCGCAGCACCCGCGCTTTCACATCGGCGAATCCTTGCTGCCGATGAACATGCCGCTGTTCGACCGGCTCGGCGTGCGCACCGAGGTCGAGGCCATCGGCCTGCGCAAGCACGGCGCCGAGTTCGTCTCGCCCTGGCACGACCACAGCAGCCACTTCGACTTCGGCCAGGCGATGGACAAGAGTTTTCCCTATGCGGTGCACGTGCGCCGTTCGGAATTCGACGAGCTGCTGTTCCGCCATGCCGGCAAGCGCGGCGCGCGCACCTTCGAGGGCCGGCGCGTCACCGGCGTCGACATGGACGCCGGCAAGGGCACGCCCGACAACCGGGCGCTGGTGAAGGTCAAGGCCGACGACGGCACCGAGACCGAATGGCGCCCGCGCTTCGTGATCGACGCCAGCGGGCGCGACACGCTGCTGTCGAACCAGTTCGACGCCAAGCAGCGCAACCGCAAGCATGCGAGCGCGGCGCTGTACGGCCACTTCGCCAACGCCGAGCGCCGGCCGGGCCGCTTCGAGGGCAACATCTCGCTCTTCTGGTTCGACCACGGCTGGTTCTGGTACATCCCGCTGAAGGACGGCACCGTGAGCGTGGGCGCCGTGGCCTCGCCGGCCTATTTCAAGCGGCGCCAGGGCGCGTCGCTGGAAGACTTCCTGATGCAGACCATCGCGCTGGCGCCCAAGCTGGCTGCGCGGCTGAAGAACGCCACGCTCATGGAAGGCGCCACCACCACCGGCAACTACGCCTACGACTCCAAGTTCTGCCGCGGCGACCGCTTCATGATGGTGGGCGACGCCTACGCCTTCGTCGATCCGATGTTCTCCTCGGGCGTGTACCTGGCGATGAACAGCGGTTTCGAGGCCGCGACCTGCGCCGACCACTGGCTCAAGGGCGAGGCGAAGGAGGCCGAGAAGGCCTTCCGCCATTACGAGAAGGTGATGAAGCACGGGCCGAAGATGTTCTCGTGGTTCATCTACCGCATCACCTCGCCCGCCATCCGCCGCCTGTTCATGGCGCCGCGCAACATCTGGCGCATGCAGGAGGCGCTCCTGTCCATCCTGGCCGGCGACCTGTTCCGCAACACGCCCATCGGGCCGCGCTTCTGGGGCTTCAAGGTGACGTACTACGCGTCGTGCATCGGCATCCTGCCGCAGGCCGTGAAGACCTGGGCATGGCGCCGACGCAATCTGAAGGAATCGCTGGAAGCTGCAAAAACTTAGCTCGCCCCCAGGCTGCGCGCACTTCGTGTCGCTAAGCCAACCCCCTACCGGGGGCAACACCTGAGGCCCGGCAAAGCCGGTTCCTCGGTGTTTGCTGGTCAATCCGGGGTAACCGTGTGCTGTGCCAGCGCCTCGAGCGCCTTCACCAGCGCCGAGTGATCCAGCTGGCCGTAGCCCATCGCCGCGCAGGCGTTCATCAGCTGCGCTGCGTTCGCGGTCTGCGGCAGCGCCACGCCCAGCGAACGGGCGCTTTGCATCGCCAGGTTCAGGTCCTTCTGGTGCAGCGAAATGCGGAAGCCCGGCGCGAAGGTGCGCTTGATCATGCGTTCGCCGTGCACTTCGAGGATGCGCGAGCTGGCAAAGCCGCCCATCAGCGCCTGGCGCACCTTGGCCGGGTCGGCGCCGGCCTTCGAGGCGAACACCAGGGCTTCGCTCACGGCGGCGATGTTCAGCGCCACGATGATCTGGTTGGCCACCTTGCAGACCTGGCCGTCGCCCGCGCCGCCCACCAGCGTCACGTTCTTGCCCATCTTGTCGAGCAGGGGCTTCACGCGGCCGAAGGTGCCCTCGTCGCCGCCGCACATGATCGTCAGGCTCGCGGCCTTGGCGCCCACTTCGCCGCCCGAGACTGGCGCGTCGATGTAGCCGGCGCCCAGCGCCACGATGCGGCGTGCGAATTCCTTGGTGGCGATCGGGTCGATGGAGCTGCAGTCCACCACGATCTTGCCCTGCGAACCCTTCAGGCCGTCGGCCACGCCTTCCGCGCCGGGGGCGCCGAACAGCACCTTCTCCACGTCCGGGGTGTCGGGCACCATG
The DNA here is from genome assembly GCF_059567965.1 of Variovorax sp. BGA-UO-ETr-C22. NCBI lineage: Bacteria > Pseudomonadati > Pseudomonadota > Betaproteobacteria > Burkholderiales > Comamonadaceae > Variovorax > Variovorax sp. BGA-UO-ETr-C22. The sequence goes on along the minus strand of NZ_JCAQPA010000007.1, from coordinate 580,586 downwards.
ATGAAGACGATGTCGGCCTTGCGCGCCACTTCGGCGGCCGAGCCGCAGATGGTGGCCTTCGAGACGAAGGGTTCCGGCGTGTTGCCGTGCGTGTTCACGAAGAGTTCGTGGCCTGCGTCGAGCAGGTGGCCCGCCATGGGGGCGCCCATGATGCCCAGGCCGATGAATCCGATTTTTTGTGCAGTTGCTGCGGTGGTCATGTCTCTGTTTCCTTCGTGAACGTTCATTGCTTCTTCGTGAGGGCTTCGCGCCAGCCCAGGCCTTCGACGGTGGTGGCACGGGGCTTGTATTCGCAGCCGATCCAGCCGTCGTAACCCAGCGCATCGATGTGCTGGAACAGCCACGGGTAGTTGATCTCGCCCGTGCCCGGCTCGCCGCGGCCCGGGTTGTCGGCCAGCTGGATGTGGCCGATGCGCGCCAGCTGCTTGGTGAGCGTGTTGCCCAGCTCGCCTTCCATGCGCTGTGCGTGGTAGATGTCGTACTGCACGCGCAGGTTGTCCGAGCCCACCTCGTCGATCAGTGCCAGCGCCTGGTCGGTGCGCGTGAGGAAGAAGCCGGGGATGTCGAAGGTGTTGATCGGTTCGATCAGCAGGCGCAGGCCGGCGGCTTCGAGTTCGCGCGCTGCGAGGCGCAGGTTCTCGACCACGGTCTTGTGCGCGGCGTCGGCGCTCACGCCCGCCGGCACCTTGCCGACCAGGCAGTTGAGCTGCGGGCAGCCCAGCGCCGTGGCGTAGTCGATGGCCAGCGCGATGCCTTCGCGGAACTCGCCGGTGCGGTCCGGGTGGCAGGCGATGCCGCGCTCGCCCTTGTCCCAGTCGCCGGCCGGCAGGTTGTGCAGCACCTGCTGCAGGCCGTTGGCGCGCAGGGCGGCGACGAGTTCCTTCTTGTCGAAGGGGTAGGGGAAGAGGTACTCCACCGCCTTGAAGCCGGCCTTGGCGGCCGCCTCGAAGCGCTGCATGAACGGCAGCTCGGTGAAGAGCATCGTGAGATTGGCTGCGAACTTGGGCATGTCTCTTGTCTCCTCGATCAATCCAGCATCGCCACGGCGAGGGCCGTGGGTGCGTCGGCCGTGCTTTCGGCCAGCGGTTCGAATTCGTTGATGGCGTCGATCTCGGTGCCCATCGCGATGTTGGTCACGCGCTCCAGCATCACCTCGATGACGACCGGCACCTGGAACTCGGCCATGAGCGCCTCGGCGCGGGCGATGGCGGGTGCCATCTCTTCCTGCTTGTGCACGCGGATCGCCTTGCAGCCCAGGCCCTCGACCACCTTGAGGTGATCGACGCCGTAGCTGCCTTCGATGCCGGCGTCGGCCGGTGCGTTGATGTTGTCGAAGGCCAGCTGCACGCAGTAGTCCATCTCGAAGCCGCGCTGCGACTGGCGGATCAGGCCGAGGTACGAGTTGTTGACCACGATGTGCAGGTAGGGCAGCTTGAACTGCGCGCCCACGGCCAGCTCTTCGATCATGAACTGGAAGTCGTAGTCGCCCGAGAGCGCGACGATCTTGCGCGTCGGGTCGGCGGCGCGCACGCCCAGCGCGGCGGGAATGGTCCAGCCCAGCGGGCCGGCCTGGCCGCAGTTGATCCAGTGGCGTGGGTTGTACACGTGCAGGAACTGCGCGGCCGCGATCTGCGACAGGCCGATGGTGCTCACGTAGCAGGTGTCGCGCTCCAGGTGGTTGTTCATGCACTGGTACACGCGCTGCGGCTTCATCGGCACGGTGTCGAAGTTGGTCTTGCGCAGCAAGGTCTTCTTGCGCTCGCGGCATTCGCCGGCCCAGGCGCCACGGTCGGTGAGCTTGCCGGCAGCCTTCATTTCCTCGGCCACTTCGACGAAGAGCTCGAGCGCGGCCTTGGCGTCGGAGACGATGCCGAAGTCGGGCGTGAACACGCGGCCGATCTGCGTGGGCTCGATGTCCACGTGCACGAAGGTGCGGCCCTTGGTGTAGACGTCGACCGAGCCGGTGTGGCGGTTGGCCCAGCGGTTGCCGATGCCCAGCACGAAGTCCGAAGCGAGCACGGTGGCGTTGCCGTAGCGGTGGCTGGTCTGCAGGCCGCACATGCCGGCCATGAGCGGGTGGTCGTCGGGAATGGCGCCCCAGCCCATGAGCGTGGGGATCACCGGCACGCCGGTGGCTTCGGCAAAGCGCACGAGCAACTCGGAGGCGTCGGCGTTGATGATGCCGCCGCCGGCCACGATGAGCGGGCGCTCGGCCGCCTGCATCATGCCGATGGCCTTCTCGATCTGGGCGCGCGTGGCGGCCGGCTTGTAGGGCTTCAGGGGCTCGTAGGCGTCGATGTCGAACTCGATCTGCGCCATCTGCACGTCGAAGGGCAGGTCGATGAGCACGGGGCCCGGGCGGCCCGAGCGCATGAGGTGGAAGGCCTGCTGGAACACCTGCGGCACCTGGCCGGGTTCGCGCACGGTGACCGACCACTTGGTGACGGGCTTGGAGATCGACTCGATGTCGACCGCCTGGAAGTCTTCCTTGTACAGGCGGGCGCGCGGTGCCTGGCCGGTGATGCAGAGAATGGGAATGGAATCGGCCCAGGCCGAGTACAGGCCCGTGATCATGTCGGTGCCCGCGGGGCCCGAGGTGCCGATGCACACGCCGATGTTGCCGGCCACGGCGCGGGTGTAGCCCTCGGCCATGTGCGAGGCGCCCTCGACGTGGCGCGCGAGGATGTGCGAGATGCTGCCGCGCTGGCGCAGCGCCGAATACAGCGGGTTGATCGCCGCGCCCGGCACGCCGAAGGCCTGCGTGACGCCTTCTTTTTCCATCACCAGAACTGCGGCCTGGACCGCTGTCATCTTTGCCATTTGAAAGTCTCCTTGAGGTGGCCTCACTGTAGGAAGCAGGGCGCATTCCAAGAAGACGGCTGGGGGCCATAAAACCTATTCCGCCATGGAATAACTGGCTACCATCCGGCCATGGATCGTCTACTGGCTATGGAAATGTTCGTGCGGGTCGTCGAGACGGGGAGCTTCTCGAAGGCGGCGCGCGAGTTCAACACCACGCAACCCACCGTGACCAAGCAGGTCGCGGCCACGGAGGCGCGCCTGAAGGTGCGGCTGCTCAACCGCAACACGCGCGGCGTGAGCCTCACGGAGCCGGGCGCGCTGTACTACGAGAAGTGCAAGACCATCGTGCGCGACGCCGAGGAGGCCGACAGCATCGTGCAGTTGCGCCAGAACCAGGCGCAGGGCCTCTTGCGCGTGGGCACGTCGGTGGCCTTCGGGCGGCGCGTGGTGGTGCCGCTGGCGCTGGAGTACATGCGCCGGCATCCGCAGGTGCAGCTGGACCTGAGCTTCGAGGACCGCTACGTGGACCTCATCGCGCAGGGCATCGACGTGGCGATCCGCATGGGCAAGCTGGCCGATTCGTCACTGGGGGCGCGCTACCTCGGCGCGAATCCGTGGGTCATGGTGGCGTCGCCGGCCTACCTGAAGAAGCACGGCACGCCCAAGCGCGCGCAGGACCTGAGCGCGCACGTGGCGCTGATCTACAGCAGCGTGGTGGGCGACGAGTTCTGGCGCATGCACACGCCGCGCGGGGAGCCGGTGACGGTGCCGGTGTCGGGGCGCTTCCGATCGAACAACCTGTCGGCGGTGCTGGCTGCGGCGCGTGATGGGTTGGGGATCGCGTTGATGCCGCGCTATGTGGCGAGTGAGTCGCTGGCTGCTGGCAAGGTGAACGCCGTGCTGGGGGACCATGCGTTGCCTGAGCAGGAGATCCACGCGGTGTTTCCCTCACCGAAGTTGGTGCCTGGGAAGGTGTCGGGGTTCGTGGCGTTTCTGCAGGGGCGCTTCGACGAAGGGTGGTGGGAGGCCTGAGCCGGCTGTTCAGGGCGCGTGCCCAGGCCACCGGGTACTTCCCTCCGCGAATGTCCCCCGGCCTGCGGCCTCCTCCTTGATTTCGCTGCGGGAAGCACCCAGTGTCCTGGGCACAGGGCACGCTGTGGGGGAACGGAACCTTCAGGCTGCCAGCCGTTGCGCCGCCCGCCCTGCAGGCCGCGCCAACCCCAGGTGATCGCGCAACGTGCGTCCTTCGTACTCCGTGCGAAAGAGGCCTCGCTTCTGCAGGATCGGCACCACGCCCTCCACGAAGTCCTGCAGCCCATGCGGCAGCGCGTCGGGCATCAGGTTGAAGCCGTCGGCCGCGCCGCCCTTGAACCAGCGTTCGATGTCGTCGGCGATCTGCTCGGGCGTGCCGACGATCACGCGGTGCCCGCCGCCGCCTGCGAGTTCGCGGATCAGCTGGCGCACCGTGTAGCCGTTCGTGCGCCCGGCCGCGACCACGGCGTTGAAGAAGGTGTGGTTCCCGTTGCCGTTGGCGGGCAGCGGCAGGTCGTCGGGCAGGCGCTCGTCGAGCTTGAGGCGGCCGGGCGTGATGCCCAGCGTGCCGGCCAGGCGCGTGAGGCTGTAGTCCCAGGGGATCAGGTCGACCAGCGCGTCGCGGCGGCGAAGCGCCTGCGCTTCGGTGGCGCCGACGATGGTGGTGAGGCCGGCCAGCACCTTCACCGCGTCGGGGCCGCGGCCCAGTTCGGCGGCGCGGGTCTTGAGGGCGCGTGCGTAGGCCTGCGATTCTTCGAACGATTGCGAGGCGGAGAACACGGCTTCGGCATGGCGCGATGCGAGCTCGCGTCCGTCGGCCGAGGCGCCGGCCTGCACCAGCACCGGGTGGCCCTGCGGCGGGCGCGGCAGGTTGAGCGGACCCTGCACCGCGAAGTGCTCGCCGCGGTGTGCGAGGGCGTGCACCTTGGCGGGGTCGATGAAGCGGCCGGCGGCCTTGTCGCCGACGAAGGCGTCGTCTTCCCAGCTGTCCCACAGCGCCTTGACGATGTCGGCGAACTCCGAGGCGCGGGCGTAGCGCTTGGCGTGGTCGGGCGTGGTGTCCAGGCCGAAGTTGCGCGCCGAGGGCAGGTCGGCCGTGGTCACCATGTTCCAGCCGGCACGGCCGGCGCTCACGTGGTCGAGCGTGGCGAAGCGGCGCGCGATGTTGTAGGGCTCGTTGTAGCTGGTGGAGGCGGTGGCGATGAGGCCGACGTGCGTGGTCGCGGCGGCCACGCAGGCCAGCAGGATGGTGGGCTCCAGCGCGGTGATCGGGCGGAAATGGATCTGGTCGACGATGGCCGCGTTGTCGGCCAGGAACACGGCATCGAGCTTGGCGGCCTCGGCGATCTGCGCGGTGCGGATGTAGTGCTGGATGTCGGCGAACGCCCACGGGTCGCTCTCGGGCAGGCGCCAGGCCGAAGGCACGAAGCCGGAATGCAGGATGTTGACGTTGAGGTGCAGCTGCCTGCGCGGCGCGGTGGTGTGGTCGTTGCTCATTGGCTGAAATAGTCCGGCAGCCGGTAGCCCGCCCACACGGGGTTGGCCTTGAAGAACTTCTGGAATTCGGGCGACTGGTAGGCGGTGGCGATGTCCTTCGCGAACTTCGCGTGCTCGTTGCTGCGCCTCACCGCCACCACGTTGACGTAGGGCAGCGTCATGTCTTCGAGCTTCAGCGCCTCGGTGAGCTTCAGGCCCGAGGCCACGGCGAAGTTGCCCTGCACGGCCGCGAGGTCGGCATCGGCCAGCGAGCGCGGCGCCTGCGCGGCGTCCAGCGGCACGATCTTCAGTCGCTTGGGGTTGCTCGCGATGTCGCGCTCCGACACGCTCAGCGGACTCACGCCCGGCTTGAGCGTGACCCAGCCGATGGCCGCGAGGATGTTGAGCGCGCGCGCCGCATTCACCGGGTCGGCGGGCAGCGTGACGGTGGCGCCGTCGGGCACGGCGTCGAGCGTCTTGTGGCGGCGCGAATACAGGCCCATGGGCGGCGTCGGCACGTGCACCACGGGTACGAGGTCGAAGCCCTGCTGCTTGTTGGTGGCGTTCAGGTACAGCGAGTGCTGGAAGATGTTGGCGTCGATCTGGCCGCGCTCCACCGCGTCGTTGGGCTGCACGCCCTGGCTGAACTCGACGTACTTGATGCTGTAGCCCAGCTTCTTCAACTGGGGCTCGATGCCGTGGGTGAAGGCGTCGCGGTAGGGGCCCGGCATGAAGCCGACGCGCAGGTCGTCCGCGTGGGCGGGCGCGAGCAGCAGCAGGCTCAGGGCGAGTCCGCCGGACAGCGGGGCAAGGCGGCGCAGCCACAAGGGGGCGCGCGAAAGGGAAGGCATGGCGACAACTCCGGGAGACGGCAAGGGGAGTCGGGCACTCTAGGACGCACGCTGCGCGCTGCGAACGAAGATTTGCGCGCTTGCATATCCGCAGGCCGGATAAACCGCGCCGGCTTTTGTAGGATGCGCCCATGACCCTGCACATCGGAATCGTCGGCTGCTCCGCCGAAGGCGCGGCCCTTTGCTACAAGACCATCTGCATCGAGGGCGCGGCGCTGCTCGGCCCGCACGCGCACCCCGAGGTGTCGATGCACACGCCCTCGCTCGCGGAGTACACGCGCTGCCTGGACGCGGGCGACCTGGCGGGCGTGGGCGCGCTGATGCTCGGCTCCGCGCACAAGCTCGCCGCGGCGGGCGCGGATTTCCTGATTTGCCCCGACAACACCATCCACCAGGCCTTCGACCATGTGGCGCCGCGTTCGCCGCGGCCCTGGCTGCACATCGCCGAGGTGGTGGCCGACGAGGCCGTGCGCCGGGGCTTTCGCCGCATCGGCATCACGGGCACGCGCTGGCTGACCGACAGCGAGGTGTATCCCGAGAAGCTATCGGCGCGCGGCCTTGAATACGTGCGCCCCACCGTCGAAGAGCGCGCCGAGATCGGCCGGATCATCATGGACGAGCTGGTCTGCGGCATCTTCAAGCCCGAGGCCGTGGCCACCTTCCAGCGCGTGATGCAGCGCCTGAAGGACGAGGAGGGCTGTGACGCGGTCGTGCTCGGCTGCACCGAGATCCCGCTGATCATGAGCGACGCAAACTCGCCGTTGCCGACGCTCGATTCGACGCGGCTCTTGGCGCGCGCGGCCTTGCGCCGCGCCACGCAGAAGGCCGACTAGGGCCTGTTCACCCTATTTCTGGCGTCGCGTTGGCTGGCAAAGGGGCTGGCTGCAAGGCGCCCGTGCGCAGCAAGGCTTCTGCCTTGCAAGCGCGGGCAACGCCGCAGACGGCCCCTTTGCCAGCCAACCCGAAGGGAAGGTCTGCCACGGCGGGCCACTCGGCGTTGCGCTCCTTGCGTGTGCGCATGCACACGCGGCGTCACGCGCCTTGATTGGCCCGCCGTGGCAGACCTTCGCGACGCCAGAAATAGGGTGAACAGGCCCTAGGCCAGGAAGTCCTCGATCAGCTGCGCCACGCGCTGCGGCTGATCGTGGTGCAGCATGTGGCCTGCGTCGTCGAGCTGCTCGATGCGCACCGAAGGCACGGACTTCAGCCGCTCGTGGAATTCGGCGAGCGTGTAGCGGGCCTTCCACCAGCCGTGCAGGCTGTCGTCCGAGGCCTCGACCATCAGCGTCGGCGCGGTGATGCGCGCGTAGAGCGCCAGTGTTTCGTCGACGCGGAAGATGTTGGCGTTGATGATCTTGTGCGCGGCCTCGCCGAGGATCTGCCAGCGCGCGCTGCCGTCGGGCTGGGCCTGCGGCGCCGACCAGTGGCCGGCCAGCCAGTCGGCCTTGTCCTGCGTGAGGCGCGGGTTGGTCTTCATGAGGCGGCGTGCCACGCCGTCCACCGCCGAATAGCCCGCGAGCGCTTTCTCGCCGCGATGCAAGCCCTTGAGCTCGTCGATCCACTGGCCGTAGCGCGCGGGCGCCTCGGCGGGCTGGCGCGCGGGCATGCCGAAGCCCTCGAGGTTGACGAGGCGGCGGATGCGCGCCGGGCGCACGCCCGCGTAGTGCATCGCCACATTGCCGCCCATGCTGTGGCCGACGAGGTCGATCGGGCGCGCATCGTCGCCCTCGCCGGCGTAGTGGTCGAGCAGCCATTCGAGGTCGGCCAGGTAGTCGGGCAGCCAGTAGTTGTCGACGCCGCCGCCGTCGGTGAGGCCGAAGCCGCGCCAGTCGGGGGCGATGATGAAGCGGTCGTCCTTCAGCGCATCGACCACGAACTGCCAGGAGGCCGCCACGTCCATCCAGCCATGCACCAGCACCAGCGGCGGGCGCTCGCTCGACGGTTGCCCCCAGAGGCGGACGTGGTAGTTCAGGTTGCGCACGGGCACGAATTCGCTGCGCGAGGGGCGGAGGGCTTGGTACATATGGCGCTCGATGATACGGAGAGGCCGCGCCGCGCGCAGTCCGCCACAGGACAGGGCGGCGCTCGGTTTCTCGGGGCCGGGGCAACGCCTGCCGCGCGGGCGCGCTAGCATTCCGCGCATGAAAAAGATTCCACTCGGTCAGAGCGACCTCCACGTCACCCCGATCTGCCTCGGCACCATGACTTTCGGCGAGCAGGTCGACGAGCCCACCGCCCACGCCGTCCTGAACCGTTCGCTCGAGCGCGGCGTCGATTTCATCGACACGGCCGAGATGTACGCGGTGCCGGCGAGCAAGGAAACCTGCGGCGCCACAGAAACCATCATCGGGAACTGGTTTGCCGCCAACCCCGGCACGCGCCAGAAGATCACGCTGGCCACCAAGGTGGCCGGCCCCTCGCGCGGCATGCCCTGGGTGCGCGAAGGCACGGGCATGACGGCGGCCGACATCGAGGCCTCGTGCCACGGCAGCCTGCGCCGCCTGCAGACCGACGTGATCGACCTGTACCAGATCCACTGGCCCGAGCGCCACGTGCCGGTGTTCGGCAACATCCACTACAACCCCGAGAAGGAAACCTCGCAGACGCCGATCCACGACCAGCTCGAAGCGCTGGGCAAGCTGGTGAAGGCGGGCAAGGTGCGCACCATCGGCCTGTCGAACGAGACGCCCTACGGCGTGCACGAGTTCGTGCGGCTGGCCGAGCAGCACGGGCTGCCGCGCGTGGTGTCGGTGCAGAACGTCTACAACCTGGTGAGCCGCGCGCACGAGAACGCGCTCGACGAGACCATGCACCGGCTCGGCGTGTCCCTGCTGGCGTACTCGCCGCTGGCCTTCGGCCTGCTGACGGGCAAGTACGACCAGAGTGGCATCGAGGGCCCCGACGCGCCCAAGGGCGCGCGCATCTCGAGCTACGAGTCGGTGCGCAAGCAGCGCTGGGGCAAGCCCGACGCGCTGCGCGCGGCGCGCCGCTACAACCAGCTCGCGCGCGACCACGGCCTGAGCCCCACGCAGCTCGCGCTGGCCTTCTGCTACACCAAGTGGCAGGTGGCGAGCACGATCATCGGCGTGACCTCGGTGGCGCAGCTCGACGAAGACCTGGACGCCTACGGCACCACGCTGTCGGCCGAGGTGCTGGCCGAGATCGACAAGATCCGCCTGGACATCCGCGACCCCGCCGCCTGACCTGAGCAAGTGAGCAAGTGAGCAAGTGAGCAAGAAAGCCCACGTTTCCGAGACGCCCGCCACCCAGCTGTTGCGGGCGAACAAGGTCGCCTTCACCGAGCACCCCTACGAGTACCAGGAGCACGGCGGCGCCCAGCACAGCGCGCAGGTGCTGGGCTTCGACCCGTTCACCGTGGTCAAGACGCTGGTGATGCAGGACCAGGACGCCAAGCCGCTGATCGTGCTGATGCACGGCAACCGCACGGTGTCGACCAAGAACCTCGCGCGGCAGATCGGCGCCAAGTCGGTCGAGCCCTGCAAGCCCGAGGTGGCGCAGCGCCACAGCGGCTACATGGTGGGCGGCACCTCGCCCTTCGGCACGCGGCGCGAGATGCCGGTCTACATCGAGTCGAGCGTGCTCGAGCTACCGACGATCGCGATCAACGGCGGGCGGCGCGGCTACCTCGTGGGCATCGATCCGCAGGTGTGCGTGACGCTGCTGGGCGCAAAGCCCGTGCAGTGCGCGCTGGCAGAATAGCCGGCGTTTGCTTTTTCCCGCCGGGCATGCAGGCCGGCGGCGCACAACAACAATCCGTTCCCCGGAGACCCGCCTTGAGTTTCGATCTGCCTTCCCTCCTTGCCATCGTGGCGTCGTACCTGATCGGTTCGCTGTCGTTTGCGGTCATCGTGAGCAAGTCGCTCGGCATGGCCGACCCGCGCAGCTACGGCAGCGGCAACCCCGGTGCCACCAACGTGCTGCGCTCGGGCAACAAGGGAGCCGCGCTGGCCACCTTGTTGCTCGATGCGGCGAAGGGCTGGCTGCCGGTGTTCCTGATCCGCCAGTTCGGCGCGCAGTGGGGGCTGGGCGAGGGCGTGGCGGCGCTGGCGGGCCTGGCGGCCTTCCTGGGCCACCTGTACCCGGTGTTCTTCGGCTTCCAGGGCGGCAAGGGCGTGGCCACGGCCGCCGGCGTGCTGGTGGGCATCGCGCCCTGGCTGGGGCTGGCCACGGGCGCGACCTGGCTGATCATCGCGATCTTCTTCCGCTATTCGTCGCTGTCGTCGCTGGTGGCGGCGTTCTTTGCGCCGGCCTACTACCTGCTGGGTGGAAACATTGCGTGGCCACTCGACCGCACGGTGCTGATTGCGATCATCATCATGAGTCTGCTGCTGATCTGGCGGCACCGCGAAAACATCCGCCGGCTCGCGGCCGGCACGGAGTCGAAACTCGGCTCGAAGAAAAAGGCTTGAACTCACCATGGCATCCATCACCCGCTTCCACGTCGGCCCGCGTCTGTCCGAGACCGCGGTGCACAACGGCACCATCTACCTCGCGGGCCAGGTGCCCGACGACACCACGCAGGACATCCGCGGCCAGACCGCGCAGGTGCTCGGCATGGTCGACCGCCTGCTGGCCGAGGCCGGCAGCGACAAGTCGCGCATCCTCATGACGCAGATCTTCCTGGCCGACATCGGCGACATCGGCGCCATGAACGAGGTGTGGGATGCGTGGATTCCGGCCGGCAACACGCCGCCGCGCGCGACCGTGGAGGCCAAGATGGCCAACGCGGCTTACAAGATCGAGATCGTCGTCACGGCCGCACAGGCCTGAGGCCGGATCGGAAGCGGTCTCAGTACCGCTTCTCGAGAATCATCTCGTCGGCGTCGCGCCGCATCGAGAAGCGGTTGAGAAAGCTGTTGCCCAGCAGCACGAAGGGCATGGGTTGCTGCGAGACGATGGCGTCGATGTCGTAGACCTCGACGTCGCCCACGCGCACGCTCTGCAACCGCAGCCTGTAGCCCGCAGCGTTGCCGTTGGCCGTGCGCATCTGCACCAGCTGCCCCTTGCTGTAATCGAGTCCGATGCGCTGGGCATCGACCGCCGACAGCGCGATGGTGGTCGCGCCGGTGTCGAGCATGAAGGTGACGGCGCGGCCGTTGATCTGGCCCTGCGTCATGTAGTGGCCCCGGCTGTCGGCCTGCAACACGATGCGGTTGCCGCCGCTGCCGGCAATGCCGCCCCGGCCGATGCTCACGGGCGAATCCATGCGCAGCGAAAAACGCTTGCCCGCCGATTCGACCACCGCCTGGTCGGCCTGCAGCGACACCAGCTTGACGCCCTGGAAGGTCTCCCCGACCGCCACCGTCTTGGGCGGCGCGCCGTTCACGATGAGGATCGCGCGGCTGCCGATGGAACCGGTCAGCGTGACCGAGTCGGCGGCGTGCGCCGCCATGGCCGCGGCCGCCCACAGCGCCGCGACGAGGAGCGCATTCATGCGCGGGTCAGTCGCGGAAGTTGTTGAAGGACAGCGGCATGTCGGGCACGTCCTTCTTGATGAGGGCCATGGCGGCCTGCAGGTCGTCGCGCTTGGCGCCGGTGATGCGCACGGCGTCGCCCTGGATCGCGGCCTGCACCTTGAGCTTGCTGTCCTTGACGATGCGGGTGATCTTCTTGGCCTGCTCGCTCTCGATGCCGTTCTTGATCTTGATGACCTGCTTGACCTTGTCGCCGCCCATCTTCTGGACGTCGCCCTTGTCGAGGAAACGCACGTCGACGTTGCGCTTGGTGAGCTTGTTGCGAAGGATGTCCTCGACCTGCACGAGCTGGAACTCGGCGTCGCCGATCATGGTGATCTCCTTGTCCTTGAGCTCGACGGCGGCGGCGGTGCCCTTGAAATCGAAGCGTGTGCCGATTTCCTTGGCGGTGTTTTCGACCGCATTCTTCACTTCGGGCAGATTGGGCTCGCAGACGGTATCGAAAGACGGCATAGGCTCTCCTGGACGCACGGGGACTGAATGCGACAATTCTCCCATGATCGTGGAGTCCAATGTCCCGCTGCAGCCCTACAACAGCTTCGGCATCGTCGCGCGCGCGCAGCACCTGGCGCGCATCACCGGCGAGGCCGACCTGGCCGCGCTGCACGCCGATCCGGCCTGGCGCGACGAACCCCGTTTCGTGCTCGGCGGCGGCAGCAACATCGTGCTCACGGGCGACGTCAAGCCACTGGTGCTGAAGGTCGAGATCAAGGGGCGGCGGCTGGTCGAAGAGACGCCGCGCGCCTGGGTCGTCGAGGCCGGCGCCGGCGAAACCTGGCACGACACCGTCGAATGGATGGTGCGCAGCGGCTACCCGGGGCTGGAAAACCTGGCGCTCATTCCCGGCACGGTGGGCGGCGCGCCGGTGCAGAACATCGGCGCCTATGGCGTCGAGCTGCAGGACCGCTTCGACTCGCTCGACGCCTTCGACCTCGAAACCGGCCGCGCCTTCACGCTCGACGCGGCGCAGTGCGCCTTCGGCTACCGCGACTCCGTCTTCAAGCACGTGCGCAGCGGCCCGAACGACTTCGGCCTGGCGGGCCGCGCGGTCATCACGCGGGTGCGCTTCCGGCTGCCCAAGCCCTGGAAGCCCGTGGTCGGCTACCTCGACCTCGAGCGCAAGATGGAAGAAACCGGCAATTTCACGCCCAGTGCGGTGGACATTTTCGAGTGGATCTGCGCCATCCGCCGCGCCAAGCTGCCCGACTGGCGCGTGCTGGGCAACGCAGGCAGCTTCTTCAAGAACCCGACGGTCACGCCCGAGCAGTGCGCCGACATCATCGCGCGCGACCCGAAGATCGTGCATTACCCGATGGACGACGGCAGCATCAAGCTCGCGGCCGGCTGGCTCATCGACGCCTGCGGCTGGAAGGGCAAGTCGGTGGGCAACGCCGGCGTGTACGAAAAGCAGGCGCTGGTGCTGGTCAACCGCGGCGGCTCGGCCAACCCGGTGACCGGCGGCGAGGTGATGACGCTGGCCAAGGCGATCCAGACCAGCGTGTACGAGCGCTTCGGCATCCGGCTGGAGCCGGAGCCCGTGGTGGTCTGACCCCGCCGGCACCCCGCACACCGCCGCGCGCATGGAGCTCGACTTTCTTCACCTGAATTTCCGGCGCCGTATTGCGGTTGCCCTGTGGGCCCAGCGGCTCACCGTCGTGGGCGGCATCGCCTGGCTGCTTTTCGGGTGGCACAACGGGGCCGGGTCGGTGGCCTTCGTGCTGTTCGCCGGCTTTGCCTTCGTCGCGACGCTCGCCTGGGTCGAGAAGAGCATGCGCCGCCAGTTCATCCGCGAGGCCCGGCTGCCGCCATTCCTCATCGGCAAGCTGCGCGCTGCGCACCCGCAACTGAGCCCGCGCGACGCCGAGCTGGTGCTGCGCGGGCTGCGGCAGTTCTTCATGGCGCACCTGCGCAGCGACCGGAAGTTCGTGGCCATGCCTTCGCGGGTGGTCGACACGGCCTGGCACGAGTTCATCCTGCACACGCAGGCCTACCAGACCTGGTGCCAGGCGGCCTTCGGCGGCATGCTGCACCACAGCCCGGCCGAGGTGCTGGGCAAGGATGCGCGGCGCAACGACGGCCTGCGCCGCACCTGGTACTGGGCCTGCAAGGAAGAGAGCATCGACCCGCGCAAGCCGGCGCGGCTGCCGCTGCTGTTTGCGCTGGACATCAAGTTCGCGATTGCGGGCGGCTTCCACTACATCCCCGATTGCCGGGCGATCGAGCGCGCAACGGGCACCGACGCGCACTGCGGCTCGAGCTTCGGCGATTCGTCGTCCGACGGCGGCAGCTCGGGCGATGCCGGGGGCTTCGGTGGCAGCGAGTCGAGCGGGAGCGGCGATGGCGGCTCCAGCGACGGCGGTGGTGCGTCCGATGGCGGTGGTGGATGCGGCGGCGGGTGCGGAGGCGGCGGCGACTGACGCCGGGTGCACCTTCCAAAGAAAAACGGGCCCCGAGGGGCCCGTTGTCATTGCTGCCCTTGCGGTTGGCAAGGGCAGCGAAGGGATCGATCAGCTCGCGTCGCCGTCGTTCGCCAGCTTCGGCAGCGAGGCGCCTTCGCCCGACGACAGCAGGCCGACCTGCGTGTAGATGGCGAGCTTCTCGCGCGTGTCGACGATGTCCAGGTTGCGCATCGTGAGCTGGCCGATGCGGTCCAGCGGCGTGAACGCGCCTTCGACCTTTTCCATGCTCAGGCGCTCGGGCTTGTACGTGAGGTTGGCCGATTCGGTGTTCAGGATCGAGTAGTCGTTGCCGCGGCGCAGCTCGACCGTCACTTCGCCGGTGATGGCGCGTGCCACCCAGCGCTGGGCCGTCTCGCGCAGCATGATGGCCTGCGGGTCGAACCAGCGGCCCTGGTACAGCAGGCGGCCCAGGCGGCGGCCGTTGTCGCGGTACTGCTCGATGGTGTCTTCGTTGTGGATGCCGGTGACCAGGCGCTCGTAGGCGATGAACAGCAGCGCCAGGCCGGGAGCCTCGTAGATGCCGCGGCTCTTGGCCTCGATGATGCGGTTTTCGATCTGGTCGCTCATGCCCAGGCCGTGGCGCCCGCCGATGCGGTTGGCTTCGAGGATCAGCTCGACCAGGTTCGTGTAGCGCACGCCGTTCAGCGCGACGGGCACGCCTTCTTCGAAGCGCACCGAGACGGTTTCGCGCTTGACTTCGACTTCGTCCTTCCAGAAGGCCACGCCCATGATGGGCTGCACGATCTGCATGCCGCTGTTCAGGTGCTCGAGGTCCTTGGCTTCGTGGGTGGCGCCCAGCATGTTCGAGTCGGTCGAGTAGGCCTTCTCGGACGACATCTTGTAGGCGAAGCCGGCCTTTTGCATGAACGCCGACATTTCGGCGCGGCCGCCCAGCTCGTCGATGAAGACCTGGTCGAGCCAGGGCTTGTAGATCTTCAGCGCGGGGTTGGTGAGCAGGCCGTAGCGGTAGAAGCGCTCGATGTCGTTGCCCTTGTAGGTGCTGCCGTCGCCCCAGATGTGGACGTCGTCTTCCTTCATGGCCGACACCAGCATGGTGCCCGTCACCGCGCGGCCCAGCGGCGTGGTGTTGAAGTAGGTCACGCCGGCGGTGGTCACGTGGAAGGCGCCGGCCTGCAGGGCGGCGATGCCTTCGTTGGCCAGCTGCGCGCGGCAGTCGATCAGGCGGGCGTTCTCGGCGCCGTAGAGCATCGCCTTGCGCGGGATCTCGTCGTAGTCGGGCTCGTCGGGCTGGCCGAGGTTGGCGGTGTAGGCGTAGGGGACGGCGCCCTTGAGCTTCATCCAGTGCAGCGCCGCGCTGGTGTCCAGGCCGCCGGAGAAGGCGATGCCGACCTTCTGGCCGGCGGGAACGTTTTGGAGAATGGTCGACATGTCAGGGGTTCCGTTTCAACCGAAGTGGCAGATGTAGCTGTAGGGCTCGCCGCTCACGCGGATCTGGAAGCTGGAGTTGCCCGGGATGCTGAACTTCTGGCCGGGGCCCGAGGCGATCCATTCGCTGGTGCCCGCGAGCTGGTATTCGCAGCTGCCGCCGGTGCCTTCCATGATTTCAGGCGCGCCGGTGTTGAAGGTGAGGGTGGAGGGCAGGACCACGCCGACCGATTTCTTGGTGCCGTCCGCCAGGGTGAGGTTGTGGCTCACGCACTTGCCGTCGAAATACACATTGGCCTTGGTGGCCACTGCGGCGCTGTTGATGGTGTCGGTAGTCGTCGTCATTGGATGGATGGCGCCGGCGCCTGCGCGTTCGGCGGATCGAGGGACGCGCCGCGGCAGCAGCACCCCCGGGGTTGGAGAAGCCCTCGATTTTAGGGGCTCGGGCGAGCCGGCCCGCCGTGGGGGAACTCAGTAGCGCCAGCCGTGGCGATGGCCGCCCCATCCGCGATAGCCACGGTAGTAGCCGCCACCGCCCCAGCCGCGCGAATAGCCCAGGTTCAGCGAGATGCCGACCGGCGGGTAGACGTAGGGCTGCGCATACGGGTAGGTGTAGGCGGGCTGCACGTAGACGGGCGGGGCATACACCGGGGCCGGCTGCACGTAGACCGACGCGGGCGCGTTGGACACCACCACGCCGGGTTCGGGTACGACGCTGTCCCAGGGGGAGTTGGCACCTTGTTGGTACTGCCCCTGTTGCGGGTACGGCTGGTACTGTTCCTGGTACTGCGGGCCGTTGTTGGCCTCGACAGGGTAGGGCTGCAATTGCGACTGGGGCTGGACCGGCGCGGTGGTCGCGCCTGGCGTGGTCACGCCGTAGGCGCTGGCCTGAATCGGGATGGTGGCGCCCGGCCGGCTGGTGGTGCGGGTCGTGTACTGGCGGCCCTGGTATTCGTAGGTGACGTTGTAGCTGACGTCGCTGCCGGTCGTTTCGCGGATCGGCGTGGCGGAAATCACGCGCGCCTGGACCACTTGCTGGGCCTGCACGACGCTGGCGCCCGTGGCCAGCAGGCCGGCCGCCGACAGCCCCGTGAGGATGCGAAAAACGTGTCTGTTCATGGTGTTCTCTCCTGCAGATCGCGGTTGGAGGCCGGCCGGCGGGACGGGGTTCCGGGGTTTACACGGCGTTCACAGCCCAGCTATCGGCATCGAAACCAGTCGTTACGCCCGTGTTCGGGCCCCAATCGACCACCGGCCGCTTGATCAGGCTGGGGTTGCCGAGCAGCACGGGGCGGGCCGAGGCGGCGTCGACCACCGCGTCGCGCGTGGCCTCGTCCAGCTTGCGCCAGGTGGTGCCCTTGCGGTTGACCAGCGCCTCCCAGCCGGGGGCTTTGAGCCAGCGGTCGAGCTCGGCCTCGGGCACGCCCTGTTTCTTGAAATCGTGGAAGGCGTAGGCCACGCCATGGTCGTCGAGCCAGGCGCGGGCGCGCTTGACGGTGTCGCAGTTCGGAATGCCGTATAGGGTTGTCATGGCCGCCATGATGCCGCGAGCGGCCGGTCGGCGACAATGCCGGCCTCCATGGAAACCCTGAACGACTGGCTCGCGCGCGCCGAGCACCTTCATCCCGACAAGATCGAACTCGGGCTCGATCGCGCCAAAGAAATGGCGCAGCGTCTGGGCCTGCGTTTCGACTGCCCCGTCATCACGGTGGCGGGCACCAATGGCAAGGGCTCGACCTGCGCCATGCTCGAATCGATCCTGACGCACGCGGGCTACCGCACGGCCGTGTTCACCTCGCCGCACCTGGTGCGCTTCGAGGAGCGGCTGCGGCTCAAGGGCGAAGCGGTCGACGCTTCCAAACTGATAGCAAGCTTCGAGGTGGTGGAAAAGGCGCGCGGCGACATGGCCCTGACCTACTTCGAGTTCACCACGCTCGGCATCCTGCATTGCATGATCCAGGAGAAGCCCGACGTGGCGATCCTCGAGGTCGGCCTGGGCGGCCGGCTCGACGCGGTGAACATCATCGACGCCGACTGCGCGGTCATCACCAGCATCGACCTGGACCACATGGAGTACCTCGGCCCCGACCGCGAAAGCATCGGCTTCGAGAAGGCCGGCATCCTGCGCGCCGGCAAGCCCGCCATCGTGAGCGACCCGGTGCCGCCGCAAAGCGTCATCGACCACGCGAACGCCATCGGCGCCGACCTGTGGCGTTTCGGGCACGACTTCAACGTCTCGGGCGACAAGCAGCAGTGGGGCTGGTCGGGCCGGGGGCGGCGCTACAGCGGCCTGGCGTACCCGGCGCTGCGCGGCGCCAACCAGTTGCTCAACGCGGCGGGCGTGCTCGCGGCGCTCGAGGCGCTGCGCCCGCAGCTGCCGATCACGGCGCAGGCGGTGCGCAACGGGCTCGCGATGGTCGAGCTGCCGGGCCGCTTCCAGATCGTGCCGGGCGAGCCCACGCTGGTGCTCGACGTGGCGCACAACGCCCACGCCGTCGCGGCGCTGGCCGAGAACCTCGACGCCATGGGTTTTTCGCCCACCACGCACGGCGTGTTCGGCGTCATGGCCGACAAGGACCTCGCGCCCATCCTGGCGCGCATCGGGCCGCTGATCGACCGCTGGTACTTCACCGACCTGCCCACGCCGCGCGCCGCCAAGGCCGCCGATCTGCTGGCCGCGTGGCAGGCCCAGAACACGCGCAAAGACGCCTCGGGTAGCGTGCACGCGAGCCCGATGGACGCCCTGCGCGCGGCCATCGAGCAGGCAGGTGCCACTGATAGAATCGTGGTCTTCGGATCGTTCTTCACCGTGGGTGGCGTCCTCGAAAACGGCACCCCCCGGCTGCAAGCCAAACACCTGCTGCCAGGCGGCTGATCGTCGGGCTGTCCACACCCATCCGGCACCATCGGGCACCACCTCGCTGCACTCCTCCAGGGATCGAACTTCATGGCGTTTTTCAAGTTCCGCGCGCGCGGCCCACAAGGCAACGAAGGACGCAGCGCCCCCGCGGCGGTGCCGGCGGAAAGTGTCGAATCCATGCGCCGGCGCGCGCGCCATCGGCTGCTCGGCGCGGCGGTGCTGGTGCTGGTCGGCGTGATCGGCTTTCCGCTGCTGTTCGACACCCAGCCGCGCCCCGTGCCGGTCGACATCCCGATCGAGATTCCTGACCGCAACAAGGCCAAGCCGCTGCCCGTGCCCGCCACGCCGGCACCTGCCACGAGCAGCGCGCCTTCGTCGCCGTCCGACGGCAGCTCCCGCGTGGCGGCAGCCTCGTCGGCCGGCGGCATGATCACCGAGACCGCCGACGGCACCGTGATCGAGCCCGGCACGACCGTGCCCGCCACCCCGGCGGCCCCGAAGCCCGCCGTGGAGCCGAAGAAGCCCGAACCCAAACCCGAGCCGAAGCCTGAGCCCAAACCGGAACCCAAGCCAGAGCCGAAAAAACCTGAACCGAAGCCCGAGGCCAAGCCGAAGCCGGAACCCGCCAAGCCCGCCGCAAATGCCGACGACGGCGCCCGCGCCCGCGCGCTGCTCGAAGGCAAGCCGCCCGCCGCCGCGCCCAAGCCGGCCGCCGACGACAACGGCCGCTTCGTCGTGCAGGTCGGCGCCTTTGCCGATGCCGACAAGGCGCGCGAAGTGCGCCAGAAGCTCGAGCGCGCCGGCCTCAAGACCTACGTGCACGTCGCCAAGACGACCGACGGCGAGCGCACGCGTGTGCGCGTCGGGCCGTTCGCCTCGCGTGCCGAGGCCGAGAAGGCCGCGGACCGGGTCAAGGGCTTGTCTTTGGCCGCAGCCATCCTCACGTTGTAAGCACCGCCGTCGCCCGCTGCCTGTAGTTCATTGCCGTGGCCCTGCTCGACTGGATCGCCATCGCGCTCATCGTGCTGTCGATGCTGTTCGGGCTGGTGCGCGGCCTGGTGTTCGAAGTGATTTCGCTGATCGGCTGGGTGGCCGCCTTCATCGTGGCCCAGTGGGTGGCCTCCGACGTGGCGGCCTGGCTGCCGTTCGGCGACCCGCAGGCCACTTGGCGCTACCCGCTGGCCTTCGTGCTGGTGTTCGTGGCGGTGGCGTTCGGCGTGGGGCTGGCGGCAGCCCTCACGCGCAAGTTGATCGCCGCGGTCGGCCTGCGGCCGGTGGACCGGATTTTGGGAGCAGCGTTCGGCGCGGCACGGGGGGCGGTGGCCCTGCTCGTGCTGGCGGTCGTTGTTCATTTGCTGGCGTTGAGCGACAGTGCCTGGTGGCACGAATCGCGCAGCGCCATTGTTCTCGATGCGGCATTGCAGGGCCTCAAACCCTCGCTGCCTGAAAAGTTGGCAAGCTACCTGCCCTGAGAGGAATCGTTCATGTGTGGAATCGTCGGCGTTGTCAGCAACGCACCCGTCAACCAGCTGCTCTATGACGCGCTGCTGCTGCTGCAGCACCGTGGCCAGGATGCGGCCGGCATCGTGACCTTGCTGGAACGCAAGTTCTTCATGCACAAGGCCAAGGGCATGGTGCGCGACGTGTTCCGCACCCGCAACATGCGCGCGCTGCCGGGCAACGTGGGCCTGGGCCAGGTGCGCTACCCGACCGCGGGCAACGCCTACAGCGAAGAAGAGGCGCAGCCCTTCTACGTGAACGCGCCCTTCGGAATCGTGCTGGTGCACAACGGCAACCTGACCAACGCGCACGCCCTGCGCGCGGAACTGTTCTCCACCGACCACCGCCACACCAACACCGAGAGCGACTCCGAAGTGCTGCTCAACGTGCTGGCCCACGAAGTCGAGCGCTCTTCGCGCGGCGTGCCGCTGCACCCGGCCGAGGTGTTCGCCGCCGTCAAGAACGTCTACAAGCGCCTGCGCGGCTCGTACGCCGTGGTCTCGCTGATCGCCGGCCACGGCCTGCTGGCCTTCCGCGACCCCTACGGCATCCGCCCGCTGTGCATGGGCCGCAGCGCCGACGGCACCGTCATGGTGGCCAGCGAATCGGTCGCGCTCGAAGGCTCGGGCCATGTGTTCGAGCGCAACATCGAACCGGGCGAAGCCGTGTTCATCGACCTCGAAGGCAACGTGCACTCGATGCAGTGCGCCGAAGGTGCGTCGCTCAACCCGTGCATCTTCGAGTTCGTGTACCTCGCACGTCCCGACTCGGTGCTCGACGGCATCTCGGTCTACCAGGCGCGCCTGAACCTGGGCGAAACGCTGGCCAAGCGCGTGGTCTCGACCGTGCCGCCGAACCAGATCGACGTGATCATCCCGATTCCCGAATCGAGCCGCCCGAGCGCCACGCAGCTCGCGCACCTCCTGGGTATTCCGTACCGCGAAGGCTTCGTGAAGAACCGCTACGTGGGCCGCACCTTCATCATGCCGGGGCAGGGCGTTCGCAAGAAGTCGGTGCGCCAGAAGCTCAACGTGATCGGCAGCGAGTTCAAGGGCCGCAACGTGCTGCTGGTCGACGACTCCATCGTGCGCGGCACTACCAGCCGCGAGATCGTGCAGATGGCGCGCGACGCCGGCGCGCGCAAGGTCTACCTGGCCAGCGCCGCACCGCCGGTGCGCTACCCGAACGTCTACGGCATCGACATGCCGACCAAGGACGAACTCGTGGCGCACGACCGCACCGTCGAGGAAATCCGCGAGCTCATCGGCTGCGACGCGCTGATCTACCAGGACGTCGACGCCATGAAGCGCGCCATCGGTTCGCTCAATCCGAAGCTCGCCGGTTTCGATGCCTCGTGCTTCGACGGCGTGTACGTGACCGGCGACATCGATACCGCCGCCATCTCGCGCATGAACGGCAACCGTCCGCGCATCGAGGAAAACGAAGAAGACGCTTCGCGCCTCGCCCTGCCGAACCCCAGCGAGTAAGAGAAAGAAGAGAGGGCCGACGTGAGCCAAGACGAACGCACCTTGCCACCCGGCCTGCACCGCGACACCCTCGCGCTGCGCACCGGCCTGGCGCCCAGCCAGCACGGCGAGCACTCGGAGGCCCTGTTCCTCACGAGCGGCTTCGTGCAGCCCGACGCCGAAACCTCGGCCCGCCGCTTCGCCGGCACCGAGGCCGGTTTCACCTATTCGCGCACCTCGAACCCGACGGTGGCCAGCTTCGAGCAGCGCCTGGCCGCGCTCGAAGGCACCGAGGCCGCCATCGGCGCCTCGACCGGCATGGGCGCGATCCTCATGATGTGCATGGGCCTGCTCAAGGCCGGTGACCACGTGATCTGCTCGCGCTCGGTGTTCGGCTCCACGCTGAACCTGTTCGGCAAGGAGTTCGCCAAGTTCGGCGTCGAGACCACCTTCGTCTCGCAGACCGACGTGGCCGAATGGCGCGCGGCGCTCAAGCCCAACACCAAGCTGCTCTTCGCAGAAACGCCGACCAACCCGCTGACGGAAGTCTGCGACATCCAGGCATTGGCCGACCTGGCCCACGGCGTGGGCGCGCTGCTCGCGGTCGACAACTGCTTCTGCACGCCGATCCTGCAGCGGCCGGCCGAGCTGGGCGCCGACCTGATCATTCATTCGGGCACCAAGTACCTCGACGGCCAGGGCCGTGTGATGGCTGGCGCGATCTGCGGTCCGTCGAAGCTCATCGTCGATGTCTTCGGCCCCGTGGTGCGCACCGCCGGCATGGCGCTGTCGCCATTCAATGCGTGGGTCGTGCTCAAGGGCATGGAAACGCTCGGCATTCGCATGAAGGCGCAATGCGCGAATGCGCTGGCCGTGGCGCAGTGGCTCGAGCAGCAGCCCGGCATTGCGCGCGTGTACTACCCCGGTCTTGCCTCGCATGGACAGCACGAACTCGCGATGCGCCAGCAGTCGGGGCAGGGCGGGGCGGTGGTGTCGTTCGACGTGGTCGGCGACACGCCCGACGCCGCGCGCGCCAACGCCTTCCACGTGATCAACAGCACGCGCGTCGTGAGCATCGCCACCAACCTGGGCGACACCAAGACCATCATCACGCACCCCGGCACGACCTCGCACGGCCGCCTCACCGAAGTGCAGCGCCAGGCCGCCGGCATCAGCCAGGGGCTGATCCGCCTCGCGGTCGGCCTCGAATACATCGACGACATCACGGCCGACCTTTCGCGCGGCCTGAGTACCCTGACTTCCTGATTTTTCATTTCATGACCGGCAAAGTTCGCACCCGCATCGCACCGTCTCCCACCGGCTTCCTGCACCTGGGCACGGCGCGCACCGCACTCTATTCGTGGGCCTACGCGCGCCACCACGGCGGCGAGTTCGTGCTGCGCATCGAGGACACCGACGTGGCCCGTTCCACGCAGGACTCGACCGACCAGATCCTCGCGTCGATGCACTGGCTCGGCCTCGACTACGACGAAGGCCCGATCTACCAGATGCAGCGCCTCGAGCGCTACCGCGAAGTCATCGCGCAGATGCTCGCGGCCGGCACGGCCTACCACTGCTACTGCACGCCGGCCGAGCTCGACGAGATGCGCGAAGCCCAACGCGCGCGCGGCGAGAAGACGCTGTACGACCGCCGCTGGCGTCCGGCGCTGGGCAAGGTGCTGCCGCCCGTGCCCGAAGGTGTGCCGCCCGTGGTGCGCTTCTGCAATCCGCCCGAAGGCGACGTGACGTGGAACGACCTCGTCAAGGGCGAGATCACCATCAACAACCGCGAGATCGACGACCTGATCATCCTGCGTCCTGATGGTGTGCCGACCTACAACTTCGCGGTGGTGGTCGACGACTGGGACATGGCCATCACGCACGTGTTCCGCGGCGACGAGCACATCAACAACACGCCGTGGCAGATCAACATCTTCCGCGCGCTCGGCGCACCGCTGCCGCAGTTCGGCCACGTGCCCGTGATCCTCGGCGACGACGGGCAGAAGCTCTCGAAGCGCCGCGGTGCCGTGAGCGTCACCGCGTACGAGGACAACGGCTACCTGCCCGAAGCCATGCTCAACTACCTCGCGCGCCTGGGCTGGAGCCACGGCGACGACGAGCTCTTCACGCGCGAGCAGATGGTGAGCTGGTTCGACGGATCGCACCTGTCGAAGAGCCCCGCGCAGTGGGACGCGGCCAAGCTCGCATGGGTGAATGCGCAGTACATCAAGGCCAAGAGCGGCGAGGAGCTTGCACCGCTTGTTGCAGCGCAGTTGCAAAAGCGCGGCATCGTCGCCGACGCACGTTTGCCTGCGATCTGCGCGCTCTTCAAGGACCGTTGCGATACGACTGTGGCGCTCGCTGGTTGGGCTGCAGCGTTTTATGCGGACATCGAAGTGACCGACGCAGACCGCGCGCAGCACATCACCGATGCAGTGAAGCCCGCGATCGCAACACTCGTTGAAAAATTGATGACGGTCGCCTGGGAGAGGGCCGAAATCGCAGTTATGATCAAGGAAGTCCTCGCGACACACGCGCTGAAAATGCCCGTGTTAGCGATGCCAGTACGAGTGCTTGTGATGGGAACATCGCAGACACCGTCCCTCGATTCAGTGCTCGAAATTTTTTCCCGCGAAAAAGTTATCGAGCGATTGAAAAAGGCCTGAAAAATCGGGCTATAATTCGAGGCTCGACACCCACACGGGGGTATAGCTCAGCTGGGAGAGCGCTTGCATGGCATGCAAGAGGTCATCGGTTCGATCCCGTTTACCTCCACCATCAAAGTGTCGAGTAGGTTAGAGATGCTGATCGCAGCACGTCCAAGGTTTTGACCCTATCGTCTAGAGGCCTAGGACACCACCCTTTCACGGTGGCTACCGGGGTTCGAATCCCCGTAGGGTCGCCAGTTTCACTTCGGTGAAGTCGGCACGAGTCGTCAACACTCGGTTTCGCAAGGAACGAACGTTGTCTACCAGGAGTGGTAGTTCAGTTGGTTAGAATACCGGCCTGTCACGCCGGGGGTCGCGGGTTCGAGTCCCGTCCACTCCGCCAAACACAAGCCCCAGTAGCAGTTCTGCTACTGGGGCTTTTTGTTTTGCTCCGGGGCTTGGGCGCGGATGGGCACTTGTTCCTGGGATTCCGGCTAACCCACCTCGACCAGCTGGCAGCGTGACATTTGGGAACGTTCTTCACCGTGGCGATGTACGCGACGCCGCCAGGCCAGGCGTTGGTGATGCATCAGGGCAGTTTCTCGCCCTCCAGGAGATGAAATGATTTTTCCCCGGTCCACTCTCAAGCTCGGTGTCGCAGGTCTCGTGGCTGCCGCCGCCGTTTTCACCGCCGCATCGGCCAGTGCGGCCACCAGCTGGTCCATTGGCGTCAACCTGCCTGGCGTGGTCGTGAGCGAGCCGGCACCGGTCTATTACGAGCCGGCGCCTGTCTACTCTAGGCCAGCCCCGACCTACTACCAGCCCGCACAGCCGGTCTACTCCGCCCCTGCACCTGTCTACTACGAGCCTGAATCCCGTTGGGAAGAACGTCGCGCGCAACGCTGGGAGGAACGCCGCGCAGAGCGCCGCGAATGGCGCCGCCGGCAATGGGAGCGCGAGCAGCACCGCCGCTACTACGAGGATCGCGACTGACATCGGGAACGTCGATCCCTGCGAATCTGCCGGGCCTGGCATCAGTGATCTGCTGCCAGGCCCGGCTCGCATGCACGCGCGGTTGACCTGAGCGCAGCACGTTTCCCGAGCGCAGCCACGCGCTCCCGGCGGTTGCCTGCGCGCCCTGCGCATCCGCAGGGCCGACAGGACTTTCACCGAGCCATCAACACGTGAAGTCCGGGCATACTCGCGCGCCCTCCAGATTTCCAACAACAACGCCTAGAAGAACTTCATGTCAGGACACGGCTTTCACGTGCATGGTCCGCACGATCACGAACTCGAACATGCCGCCTCCGGCGGCCACGGCCACGGCCATGACGGTGCCGCCTCTTCAGGCAAGGGCATGAGCACGACGGGAAAGATCGCCGTGAGCACCGCCGCCATTGCGACGGCGGGCGCGATCTTCGCGTACATGGGCGGGGCCACGCAGGCCAACGCCGGCCTTTACAAGAACAACGCGGCCATCAAGAAGACCGAGGCTTCGAACCAGTGGAATTACTTCCAGTCGAAGAGCACCAAGCAGGCGCTGGCGGAGTTCGCACGCGACACGGCCACCGACGACGGCCGTCGCCAGGGCTGGCAGGTGAAGGTCACCCGCTATGAGCAGGAGAAGACCGAGATCCAGGCCGCCGCCAAGAAGCTGGAGGACGAGGCCAGCCGCTGGGACGCGCAGTCCGAGACGCAGATGCACCAGCACCACCGCTGGGCGCAGGCCACCACCGTGCTGCAGGTCTCCATCGCGCTGGCGGCCATTGCGCTGCTCACCCGGAAGAAATGGCTGGAGCGCGCCATGTACGGCGTGGCCGTCGCGGGCGTCGCGATCGGCGCGCTGGCCGCGCTGCACATCTAGGACTGGGCGGGGCGGTTCACCAGCGCGTGAATCCCGCGCAAGTCCAACCGCTCCAGCAGGTCGGCAAGCAGAGCCATGAAAGGCGCGTAGGCGGCTTCGTCGGCGTGGCGTGCGATCCAGTGCTCGATGTCCGTGACGCGGCCCTCAAGCGCCAGGCTGGCGAGTTCGTCCAGGGCGCGATCCTCCGGCATGGCATGTCGGGGCATCGCGGGCGTCGGTGATGCTTCGCCAGGCGCTGTCTCTCGCTGCGCGACGACGGGCCAGTCCGCGTCGGAGGTATCGACCGGTACCGATAGCGTGAAGGAGAACGTCGCGCCCTGGCCGGCCACGCTGGCCACGCTCAGCATTCCGCCCATGGCCGAGACGATGCGCTGCGCGATGAACAGGCCCAGTCCCGTGCTGCCGCTCGCGGGGTGCATCTGCTGGAAGGCGCCGAAGATGTCGATGTTCCGGCTCATGTCGATGCCGATCCCGGTGTCACTGACAGCGAAGTTCAAGACACAGGCGCGCCCCTCGGGCCGGGCCGTGACCGACAAGGTCACCACGCCGTCGCGCGTGAACTTGGCGGCGTTGGACAGCAGGTTCAGCAGCACCTGCTGCATGCGCTTTCCGTCCAGGCCGATCTCTCGGGGCATTCGCTTGGAAGGGCGGTAGCGAAAGCGGTTGTTCCGCTGCGCGCACAGGGCGACGGCGTAGTCGGAAATGTCGTCCAGCAGGCGCGGCAGGTCGGTCGTGACGGGGTGGACCGTCAGCGGTTGCAGCTCTGCCTTGGCGTATTCCAGCAGTTCGTCGATCAGGTGGAGCTGGTACTTGACGCTGCGCTGGATGGTCAGCAGATGCTTGCGCTGCCTGTCGTGCGCATCGGCGAGCAGGAGAGACGCGTACCCGCCGATCGTCGCAAGCGGTGCGCGCAAATCGTGGCCGATGTAGCCCAGGATCTCGACTTTCTGATGGGCCTTGGCCTCGATGTGGGCGAGGGCCGCGCGCAGATCGGCATGCAAGGCGGCGGCGTGCATGTTGCCGAACGCGAGCGCGTAGCCGATGTGGGTCAGTTTCAAACCGAAGGCCAGCAGGGTCTGGAAATTGCCCGACGCCAGAAAATCCTGTGGCACGGGAAAGAAGGGCGTGCCGACCAGGCGTGCGCCATGGACCAGCAACGCCAGCAAGGCGACGACGACCACTTCAGGGTTGCTGTTTTCCCCGCGCCCGCGACCCATCGTGCACAGTGCCTGAAGGGTCATCAGGGCGATCAGCGACTGGGCCGCGCCGTACACGTAGACACGCGCCGAGGTGTCGTACGTGACATAGGAGAAGCGGGCCAGCAAGGCCACTTCCACGGCCAGTACCCCCGCCATCCAGGGCAGCCACGCGCGGCGCCGGTCGAAGAACAGGCAGATGCCCACGTAGAACAGGACCGAACTCAGTGTCGTGAGGAAATTCCCGAGGAGGATGGAGAAGAAGTCCGGGATCCTGTCCCGCAGGATGAGCAGCAAGGCGCCGACGCCGAACACAAGGAAGCCGACGCCCCAGACCAGCAGATAGCGCGCGCGTCCCTTCGCCCACAGCGCCAGCATGCCGGCGGCAAGGACGAATTCCGCCAGCGCCGTGAAGAACGCAGCAGTTCCCAGATTCAGGTTCATTTGG
The DNA here is from genome assembly GCF_059567965.1 of Variovorax sp. BGA-UO-ETr-C22. Lineage (NCBI taxonomy): Bacteria > Pseudomonadati > Pseudomonadota > Betaproteobacteria > Burkholderiales > Comamonadaceae > Variovorax > Variovorax sp. BGA-UO-ETr-C22. Next base: position 553,103 of record NZ_JCAQPA010000007.1, on the reverse strand, counting down.
ACTTCGATCGACGCTTGGCGATGCGCGTCGCTCCGAGGGGAGTCCGATTCTGCGGAGGATCTCGTCAGCCGCCTTTGCCTGGCGGTGCGCCGGTTTTGATCGGGCGCCCTGTCCGGTCATTGACCGGTTCGTGCCTTCCCAGGTTGCGCGAGTTCAGGCGCAGCGCTACCCCAGCAGCAGGACCTGCGTGCCGTCGGAGGCCACCATCACGCCCGGCGACGCCGCATCGATCTCGATGCGGATGCCCATGTGCAAGGCCGGGTCCAGGGGGCGCTGGCGGCCCGCGTTGAAGAGCGCCACGTCGCGCAGGTAGGTGTCGTGCTGCGCCAGGTTCAGCACGAACTTCTCCGGATAGGCGCCGGTCGCGCTCAGGTGGTCCGAGAATTTCTCGGTCATCGTGAAGAAGAGGAACAGCGGGTTGTCGGCCATGCCGCAAATCTAGCCGCGCCGGCCGAAATCCGGCTACCGGGTTTGTGGGAGGAGAAGGCGCCCGGCCGCAGCCCTCAGGCCATCCCGTAGCGCAGCAGCCAGTTCCAGATCACCGCCGAGCCGTTCGACATCGCCAGTGCCGACTTCGCGTAACCCATGAGGTCGGCCAGCCGCACCTCGGCGCGGATCACGACGTCGTGGCGCTGCAGGTCTTCTTCCTTCACGTCCGCGCGGCGCCGGTCGAGTTCGTCGCGCAGCACGGTGGCGTAGGCGCGCGGGCTCTTCAGGCGCAGGAACATGATCGGCTCGACCACGGCGTCGAGCGCGGGATCGACGAAGGTGTGGATCTCGGGTTCGCGCGAGACGACCTGGTCGCCGTGCGCGTCCCGGATCAGCTGCCGGGCCTCTTCGAGCGCGGCCTCGTTCGCCGCGTAGATCCGGCCGCCGCGTCCTTCGCAGATGAACACGTACTGGTCGGGCCGCGAGAGCCAGTCGACCGGCCCGCGCTGGGCGAAGACGGCCAGGCCTTCGGCGCCGGGCAGCAGCGACTGGCGCAGCGGGTACTTGGTGAGGGGGTCTTCAGCGAACATCTTGCAGCTTCCTCGAAATGACGAGCGACGGGGTGTCGGCGCGGCGGTCGGCGGGCACGACCAGCACGTCGCCCGTGGCCCAGCACAGCACGCGCTGCGCCACGCTGCCGAACAGGAAGTCGGCCAGCGGATGGGCGCGGCGCTTGCCGACCACCAGCAGCTCGGCGCGCGCATGCTGCTGCTGCACCGTGGCCTGGCGCGCCGGGTCGCCGCGGCCGATGGCCGAGAGCACGCGGTTGCGCCGTGCGCTCGACGAGTCGGTGAGCGAGAACAGCCGCTCGCGCGCCTGTCGCATGCTGTCGTGGCGGTAGGTCTTGATGGCGTGCTCGGACACTTCGGCGTAGCGCAGCTTGCTCTCGTGCATCGTGTTGAGTGCGTGGAACAGCTCCAGCGCGGCGTCGGGGTCCAGTCCGTGGGCCAGGCTCACGAGCTCGCGCGAGGCGGGCGTGAAGTCGACGGCCACGAGGATGCGGCTGTAGCGCAGGCGCGTGTCGAGCCGCGTCACGAGCACCGGGCAGCGCAGCTGCCGCAGCAGGCGCTCCACGGGTTGGCCGGTGAAGAAGGCGGCGGGCGAGCGGTCGCGTTCGTGGCTCAGCACCACGAGGTCGACGTAGCGTGCCTCGTCCACGATCTGCGCGAGGCCGCCGCCCGGCCCCGCGACCTGCTTGACCAGCACATCGAAGCGCGAGGCCATGGCGCGGGCCAGCCCCGCGAGGGCGGTGGCCGCCTCGGCGTGCGCGAGCGGCGCGAGGTCCGCGGGCGCGTACACGAGCTTCAGCAGCGCGCCGTGTTCGGCCGCGAGCAGGGCGGCGCGTTCGACCGCGCGGTTGCCGCGCGCCGTCAGGTCGGTGACGGCGAGGATGGATTGAAAAGACGGCGTGCTGGATGCGACGCCGCCTCCGGGAAGGGCGTGCTCCCGCTGAACCTGATGATGATGCATGACGCACTCCAGTCGAACGCGACCCCGGATGACGGGGGCGCAGCCGCGCGGGGCAGGTGCCCGGCGGTCGATGGTTTGCGCTGAAAAGAGAGAGGGGGAAAGAGGCGGACCGCCGGGCTCAGGAATGTGCGGGCGTCTGCTGGGCCGCCGCTGTCATCCGCGCCCACGCAGGCGTGCAACCGCCGGGGCGGGACGTCAAGGTGTGGAGGAAGGGCTGGGCGTTCATGGCGGGGAGTCTAGGCCGGATGCGGCCGAATCCGTTCAGTACCCGCACAACCTTTGCCAGATTGAAGCCGCGCGGTGCAGGGCGTGCGCGGTTGGGCTTCCCATTTTTCCTTTTCATTTGTCATGCGCAGGAGGGGACGTGTTTCCGTGTCTGTCCCCGTCTTCCTGGAGGTTCACGCATGAGATCCCACTGCCTAGCGCCCGGCCGGGCCGCAGAGATAGCCCATGAGCGCATCGACGATCGAGGCCTCGAGCGCGGCCGGCTCGAACTGCGCGGGCGGCTCGATGACGGCCGCATGCACCAGCGTCTCCATGATCTGCAGCACCACCCAGGTGGCGAGGTCGAGGTTGCGCGGCGCGAGCTCGGGGCGGTGCTCGTCCAGCAGCTGGCGCACGCGCCGGAAGATGTCGTGATCGGCCGCACTCTCTTCGCGCGGCGCATCGAAGAAGGGAAACTCCTTTTCGAGCACGCGATGCAGCTCGGGATACACCGCATGCGCCGCGAGCAGTGCACGCACCATGGCCTGCACGCGCCCGCGCAGGCTGCGCGCGCGCGATGTGGCCAGTACGTCGTCGATGGCCGCGTACATCTGCGCGGCGTGTCGCTCGTGCAGCGCCGTGATCAGCGAGTCCTTGTTCGGGAAGTACTGGTAGAGCGAGCCCACGCTCACGCCGGCGCGTTCGGCCACCACGTTGGTGTTGGTGCCGGCATAGCCGCGCTCGCCCAGAACGCGAGCCGTGGCTTCCAGGATGACCTCGACCATCTGCTGCGAGCGCGCCTGGCGCGGCGTCTTTCTTGGCTGGGGAAGGGATTTCATCGGATGGTCCGAATGCGAGTTTTCAATGCGAGTGATGGCTCGTATTCTAAGAAGAACCGAGCAAATGCTCGCATTCAAGAGTTCGCAACATTCGAATCGATACACACACCATGACAGCCAATGCCTCCGAGGCCCACGCGCCGCGTGCGTTGCCTTCCGCCTTCCCGCTCCTGCAGCCAATCGCAGCGGTCCCACCCGAACGGGGCACGCGGCTGGAAGCCCATGTCCTCCAGTGCCGCCTCGTGACGCCGCACATGCGCCGCATCACCCTCGGCGGCCCGGACGTCGCCGCCTTCTTGCGCCACGCGGCGGCCGACCAACCCGGCGCCTGGGTGAAGGTGTTCGTGCCCGGCGGCGAAGGGCGCGCCTACACCCTGCGCCGCATCGACCGCGTCGCCGCCACGCTCGAGCTGGACTTCGTGCTGCATGGCGACAGCGGCCATGAAGGCCCGGCCTCGGCCTGGGCGGCACGGGCGCAGCCGGGCGAACGCATCGGCTTCGCCGGCCCGCGCGACGGCGGTTTCGCGCTCCCGGACGACGCGCGCTGGGTGATGCTGGCCGGCGACGCGACCGCGCTGCCTGCGATCCAGTCGATTGCCGCGAGCCTCGGGCCGGAGATCCGCCTCAAGACCTATGTCGAAGTGCCCACGGCGGCCGATGTGCAGGAGATCCGCAGCCAGGCTGTGTTGCGCACCTGCTGGCTCACCGGCGATCCGGCCGAGCCGGGGCTGGCGCTTCAACAACAGCTGATGCACCGGCCGCAGCCGGCGGGGCCGGGTTACATCTGGCTGGCGGGAGAGTCGGGCGTGGTGCGCACGTTGCGCGCCCATTTCCTGAACGACCAGGGCCTGGCGCGCACGCGCCTGACCGCCAAGGGCTACTGGAAGCACGGCGAAGCCGATCACCGCGATCGGGCCTGAGCCCGACACGCACTGGCCGGGTCAGTGCTCGGCCGGTGCGTGGCGCGTGCGGGTGTCCGAAGGCCGCTCGCCGAAGCGCGCGCGGTACTGGGCCGCGAAATGGCCCAGGTGAAGGAAGCCGTATTTTTCCGCCACGTCGCGCACGCCCGTCTGCGTGGACGCGGCCTGCAGCTCGGCGCGCACCCGGTCCAGCCGCAGCTCGCGCAGGAACTCCATCGGTCCCTGGCCCGCATGCTGGCGGAACGCGATCTGCAGGGCGCGCGCGCTGCAGCCGGCCTCGCGGCACACGTCGGCCAGCGACAGCGGCTGCTCGGCGTGCGCGGCCATGAACTCCTGTGCCTTGCGCACCGCGCGCGGCAGCAGGTGGCGCTGCGCGTCGCCGGCCAGGGCGCGCGAGTGGTTGTGGCCGGCCGACATCAGCAGGCTCGACATCAGGTACTCCTCTGCATGCTCGGCCAGTCGCCCGCCGCCTTGGAGCGCATTGCCGGCGTCGAGCGTGAGCCGCAGGTAGTCGATGAAATGCACCAGCGGCGCGAGCGCGGGGTTGTCCAGCGGCACGCCGAGGTCGAACACCAGGTGCTGGCGCACGGGGGCCTGCAGCAGCGCCTCGAGCCGCGACAGCAGCGCCGCGCGCGCGATGCGCACGATCAGGTGCGGGCTGTCGTCGGCCCAGCGCATCGACAGCAGTTCGGTGGGCGAGGGCAGCGAGGCGACGCGCGGCGTGGCTTCGACCTGCTGGCCGCCACAGCGGATGTCGGCGCCGCCGCGCAACGGAATCTGCAACAGGAAGAAGTCTTGCAGGTAGCCCGGATCGATCTGCACGCCGGGGCCGTACTGCACGTAATTGAGGCTCACGTCGCGGTGCAGCCGCGCGCTGTGGTGGCAGGCGTCCAGTTCGGTGCGTGGGCGCAGCATCGTGAGGCCGTGGGGGCAGAACACGCGGGCCACGCTCTCGCGCGCCTCGTCCATGTCGTGGCTCTCGAACAAACGGTAACGCTGCAGCGGCAGCCGTGGGGCGGTGGCGGTTTCCATAGGGAAGCGCAGTGACCGTAGCAAAAAGCCTTCCAGCCCACAATTCGGGCCGTCCCTTGGAACCCCCGAAAAAACCTGCGCGGCAGGGACAGCGCCTGCGTTTTCCGGATCGGCCGGCGAGGCCTTGCGTTCTACCTTTGGCCCATTCGCCGAACCGGCGATTCAACCGAGGAGAGCAAGCGTCATGTTCAAGGGACTCGAAGGCAAAAGCGCCATCGTCACGGGTGGTTCGACATTGATAGGCGCCGGCGTGGTGCGCGCCTTTCACGCGGCGGGCGTGAAGGTGGTCATCGCCGACATCGACGCCGACAAGGGCCAGCCGCTGGCCGACGCGCTGGGCGCCGGAGCGCGCTTCGTGCGCACCGACATCACCGACGACGCGCAGGTGAAGGCCTGCGTCGATGAAGCCGCCACCCGCCACGGCAGCGTGGACTTTCTCGTCAACCTGGCGTGCTCGTACGTGGACGACGGCTTCAAGTCGCCGCGCGCCGACTGGCTCACCTCGTTCAACGTGAACGTGGCCAGCGCCGTGGCCATGCTGCAGGCGGCGCACCCGCACATGGTGGCGGCCGGCGGCGGGGCGGTGGTCAACTTCACCAGCATCTCGTCGCGCGTGGCCCAGACGGGGCGCTGGCTCTACCCCGTGAGCAAGGCCGCGATGGCGCAGCTCACGCGCAACATGGCGATGGACCTCGCCCCCGACCGCATCCGCGTGAACAGCGTCTCGCCGGGCTGGACCTGGTCAGCCGTGATGGACCAGCTCACGGGCGGCGACCGCGCGCGCACCGACCGCGTGGCCGCGCCCTACCACCTGCTGGGGCGCGTCGGCGACCCCGACGAGGTGGCGCAGGTGGTGCTGTTCCTGTGCTCCCAGCACGCGAGCTTCGTCACCGGCGCCGACTACGCGGTGGACGGCGGCTACTCCGCCATGGGCCCGGAGCAGGCCGTGCCCGCGATTCCCCGCCTGATGGAACCCTGATCGGCATCCACAACAACACCCCACGAGACAACGAAAGAAGGAGCAAGCCATGAAGCGAATCGCCATCGTCGGCGCGGGCCAGTCGGGCCTGCAACTGGGACTCGGTCTGCTGGACGCAGGCTACGAGGTCACGATGTACAGCAACCGCACGGCGGACGACATCCGCCACGGCAAGGTCATGTCGAGCCAGTGCATGTTCCACACCGCGCTGCAGGTCGAACGCGACCTCGGGCTCGACCATTGGGCCAGCGACTGCCCCACGGTCGACGGCATCGGCTTCGCCGTGCCGCACCCCGAGCAGAAGGGCGCCAAGGCCATCGAATGGGCGGCGCGGCTGAACTCGAGCGCGCAGTCGGTCGACCAGCGCGTGAAGGTGCCGGCGTGGATGGCGCTGTTCCAGCAGAAGGGCGGTGAGCTGGTCTTCAAGGACGCGGGCATCGACGACCTCGAAGCCTGCACCCGCAGCCACGACCTCACGCTGGTGGCCAGCGGCAAGGGCGAGATCTCCAAGCTCTTCGAGCGCGATGCCGCCAAGTCGACCTACGACCAGCCGCAGCGCGCACTGGCGCTCACCTACGTGAAGGGCATGCGCCCGCGCACGCCGTACTCGGCCGTGTGCTTCAACCTGATTCCGGGCGTGGGCGAGTACTTCGTGTTCCCGGCGCTCACCACCACGGGCCCGTGCGAGATCATGGTGTTCGAAGGCGTGCCCGGCGGCCCGATGGACTGCTGGGCCGACGTGAAGTCGCCACAGGAGCACCTGGCGCGCAGCAAGTGGATCCTCGACACCTTCACGCCCTGGGAGGCCGAGCGCTGCGCCGACATCGAACTCACCGACGACAACGGCATCCTCGCCGGCCGCTTCGCGCCCACCGTGCGCAAGCCGATCGCCACGCTGCCTTCGGGCCGCAAGGTGCTCGGCCTGGCCGACGTGGTGGTGCTCAACGACCCGATCACGGGGCAGGGCTCGAACAACGCGGCCAAGTGCGCCGACACGTACCTGAAAAGCATCCTGGCGCGCGGCGAGGGCGCGGCCGATGCGCCTTGGATGCAGCAGACCTTCGACCGCTACTGGTTCGGCTACGCGCAGTGGGTCACGCGCTGGACCAACATGCTGCTCGCACCGCCGCCGCCGCACGTGCTCAAGCTGCTCGGCAGCGCCGGCGCGGTGGCGCCGATGGCCAGCGCCATCGCCAACGGCTTCGACGATCCGCGCACCTTCTTCCCGTGGTTCGCCGACCCGCAGGAGGCCGACCGCTACCTCGACACCTGCGCGGCCGCCGCGGCGGCTGCGTAGGCGGAGCCAGCGCATGACACGACGCGTGGCCATCGTCGGCGCCGGCCAGTCCGGCATGCAGCTCGCGCTGGGCCTGCGGGCCAAAGGGTACGCCGTGACGGTGTATGCGAACCGCACGGCGCAGGAGATCTTCGACGGGCCGGTGATGTCCAGCCAGTGCATGTTCGAGACCGCGCTGCAGACCGAGCGCGAACTGGGGCTCGACAGCTGGGCCGACACCTGCCCGGTGGTCGAGGGCATCGGCATGTCGGTGCGAAGCCCGGAAGGCAGTCGCGCCATCGCGTGGGAGGCGAAGCTCGACGGCCCCGCGCAGTCGGTCGACCAGCGGCTGAAGATCTCTGCGTGGATGACGTTGTTCGAGGCGCGTGGCGGCCGGCTCGTTCACCAGGACGCAGACCTCGACACGCTGGAAGACTGCGCGCGCATGCACGATCTCGTGGTCGTCGCGAGCGGCAAGGGCGAAATCTCGGCGCTGTTCCCGCGCGATGACGCGCGCTCGCCCTTCGACGCGCCGCAGCGCGCGCTGGCGCTCACCTACGTGAAGGGCATGCGCCCGCGCGAACCGTTCGCGGCCGTGAGCTTCAACCTCATTCCGGGTGTCGGCGAGTACTTCGTGTTCCCCGCGCTCACCACCAGCGGCCCGTGCGAAATCATGGTGTTCGAAGGCGTGCCGGGCGGCCCCATGGATTGCTGGGACGACGTGAAGACACCGCAGGAGCACCTGGCGCGTAGCAAGCAGATTCTTGCCACCTTCCTGCCGTGGGAGGCCGAGCGCTGCGAACACATCGAGCTCACCGACGACCACGGCGTGCTGCGTGGCCGCGTCACGCCCGTGGTGCGCCACCCGGTGGCCACGCTGCCCTCGGGCCGCCAGGTGCTGGGGCTCGCCGACGCGGTGGTGCTCAACGACCCGATCACGGGGCAGGGCTCGAACAACGCGGCCAAGGCCGCCGACATCTACCTCAAGCGCATCCTCGAGCACGGCGACGCGCCCTTCGACGCCGCATGGATGCAGCAGACCTTCGACCGCTACTGGGAGGGCTACGCCCGCTGGGCCACCGACTGGACGCACAGCCTGCTCACGCCGCCCGCGCCGCACCTGCAGAAGCTGCTGCAGAGCGCCACGCACAGGCCGGCCGTGGCGAGCGCGGTGGTCAACGGCTTCGACGACCCTCGCAACTTCGCACCCTGGTGGTTCGACGCGGCCGAGGCCGATCGCTTTCTCGAAGCCAAGGCGCGCGAGGCCGCGGTCGATCGCTTCGACCGGCGTGACTTCCGCAAGGCGCTCGGCCAGTTCAGCACCGGCGTCACCGTGATCACCACGCGCGCGCTCGACGGGCGCCGCGTCGGCATGACGGCCAACTCGTTCTCGTCGGTGTCGCTCGATCCGCCGCTGGTGCTGTGGAGCCTGGCGCGGCAGGCGCCCAGCGTGGCCGACTTCACGGGCGCGAGCCACTTCGCGATCAACGTGCTGGCAGCTCCGCAGCATCATCTGTCGCGCCAGTTCTCGACACCGCAGGCCGACAAGTTCGGCGGTGTCGACTGCTGCGAGGGCACGGCCGGCGTGCCGCTGCTCAACGGCGTGCTCGCGCGCTTCGTGTGCCGCAACGTGCGACAGTACGACGGCGGCGACCACCTGATCTTCATCGGCGAGGTCGAAGGCTACGAACGCTTCGACGGCGAGCCGCTGGTTTTTCACTCGGGCTACTACCAGGTCACGACGCGCCATCCGGAATGCGTACAGTGAGCCCCTGGTTCCCCACGTCCACCTTTGAGCATTGAACGGAGTCACACACCCATGCAGAACCAGGCATCCACCTCCTCGTCGCAAGACATCCGCATCCAGGCCGCCGACGGCAGCGGCAGCTTCGGCGCCTACCTCGCCCTGCCGCGCGGCGGCACCGGCCCGGGCCTGGTGCTCGCGCAGGAAATCTTCGGCGTCAACAAGACCATGCGCGACGTGGCCGACTACTACGCCGAGGAAGGCTACGTGGTGCTCGTGCCCGACCTGTTCTGGCGCCAGCAGCCCGACGTGCAGCTGGGCTACGCACCCGACGACTGGCAGCGCGCCTTCGCGCTGTACCAGGGCTTCGACGAAGCGCTCGGCATGCAGGACATGCAGGCCGCCATCACCGCGCTGCGCCAGCGCCCCGAAGTGCCCGGCGGCAAGGTCGGCGTGCTCGGCTTCTGCCTGGGCGGCAAGCTCGCCTACCTGGCGGCCTGCCGCACCGACGCGGACGTGGCGGTGGGCTACTACGGCGTGGGCATCGACGCCGCGCTCGACGAGGCCGACCGCATCCGCTGCAAGCTGGCGCTGCACGTGGCCGAACTCGACGGCTTCTGCCCGCCCGAGGCGCGCGACCGCATCGTGCAGACCCTGCGCGGCCGGCCGAATGTCGAGGTGCATGTGTACCCCGGCGTCGACCACGCCTTTGCGCGCGTGGGCGGCGAGCACTTCCACCGCGCCTCGGCGCTCATGGCGCACGAGCGCAGCGTGGCCGCGCTGAAGTCGGCCATCGGCCCCAACTACGACCTGGCGGCGCTGTGGGACAAGCACTGCGAGTACGAGTTCGGCACGCGCAACGTCGACGACACCATGGGCACCATGGTGGCCGAGCCCTACGTCAACCACATCCCGACCATGACCGGTGGCGTGGGCTACAAGAACCTGCACGCGTTCTATACGAACCACTTCGTCAACAGCAACCCGCCCGACACCTCGCTGGTGCCGATCTCGCGCACCGTGGGCGCGACGCAGGTGGTCGACGAGATGCTGTTCTGCTTCACCCACACCACCGAGATCCCGTGGATGCTGCCCGGCGTGGCGCCCACCGGAAAGCGCGTGGAGATCCCGCTGCTCGCGGTCATCAAGTTCCGCGGCGACAAGCTCTACCACGAGCACATCTACTGGGACCAGGCGAGCGTGCTGGTGCAGGTGGGCCTGCTCGATGCGGCACTGCTGCCGGTGGCGGGCGTGGAAACAGCGCGCAAGCTGCTCGACGAGACGCTGCCGTCGAACACGCTGCTGACGCGCGCTTGATGCGCGCCTGATGCGTCCGCGCGGCGAAGCTGCCGCGCGGGACGCGGCGGGCGTCTCAGACCGTCATGCCTTGTTCGACGTCGAGCGTCTTGCGGCGCGCCATGGCCAGGTTCGACTTGGTCTTGTCCAGCACCAGGTAGACGAACAGGCCTTCCTTCTTCTGCATCGGGCGGATGATGTGGTACTGCTTGCCGAGCGTGATCAGCATGTCTTCGATGCTGTCGTTCAGGCCGAGGTCGCGCATGGTGCGCAGCTTGGCGCGGACCACTTCGGTGTTGCCGGCGGCGGCCACCTCGAGATCGACGCCCGAGCCGATCTGGCCCAGGATCATGCCGCTGCTCGAATCGACCAGCGCCGCGCACAGGGCGCCGTCGCAGGTCATCAGGTCGTCCATGGATTGCTTGATATTTGCCATCGAAATCTTTCCTAGTCCTCGCCCCTGAAAGTCGGCGGCCACCCGGGCGAAGGGGATGGGCGGCTGCCGGTGTCGAATGGGTGTGGTGCGCCGATGCCCGGCGTCAGGCGTGCTGCAGCAGCTGCGTCGCCTGTTTCGCGAAGTACAGGACCTGGCCGATGATGGCTTCGCGGCTGGTGACCACGCTCACGATCAGCGTCATCTCGGGATGCCGCGCCTGCAGCATCAGGATGTGGCCGTGCGTGGCCTCGATCGCCACGTTGTCGCAGTGGCCCAGCTGGCTTTCCTCGCCGGCCACGGCGCCCAGCGCGGCCAGCGAACTGGCGATGGCCGACAGGCGCGCGACCTGCGCGGTGTTCTCGACGCGCGCGGCCAGCTCCAGGCCGTCCTCGGTCGAGATCACCACGGCCTTCACGCCCTTGATTTCCCGCATCAGGGTGTCGATGGCCGATTCCGCTGCAAGCCTGATTCTTGGAGTGATGTTCATTGCTGCCTGAATGGAAGGAAAAGGAGAAAAAGAGGGGCGTCCTGCGTTCAGACCTCGAGCTGGAGCAGGAGCAGTTCCAGCAGCTGCACGACCTGCTGCGCATCGGTGACGTTGGCCGGCAGCACCGGGCACACGACGCCCTTGGCCTCCATGCGGCGGGCGTAGGCGTCGATGCCGGGGGTCGGGTGCGTTTCCATGCGGCCCACCGCCACCACGCAGGCGGTCTGCGCGATGAGTTCGGCGAAGCCGTCCAGGTAGATGTCGAGGTCGGCCAGCGGATCGGGGCGGCTGTTGTCCACCAGGATCACCACGCCGAGCGCGCCGCGTCCCAGGATGCGCCACATGAAGTCGAAGCGCATCTGGCCGGGCGTGCCGTACAGGCGCAGCTTCTCGCCGTTGTCGAGCGTGAGTTCGCCGTAGTCCAGGCCGACCGTGGTGGTGGCCTTGGCGACCGAGGTGTCGCTGTTGCGCACGTCGGTGCTCACGGGCGGGATCTCGCTCACGCCGGCGATGGCCGTGGTTTTGCCGGCGCCCATGGTGCCGGTGAAGAGGATCTTGTGTTCTACGGTCATTGAGGGCCTGACGGCAGCAAGCCGAGTCGGTTCCTGATGCGTGCGAGCAGGCCGGGCTGCACGGTGTCGCGGGCGGGTGCCGGGAAGCGGCTGTCGGGAAAGACGCTGTCGGGGGCCGAGGCCGCCACCAGCGCGCCGGGTGGTGCGGCGCGTTCGAGCAGGCCGGCGCGCTGCAGGTCGGCCAGGAAATCCGCGCACTCCTGGCGCGTGGCGGGCGAGCGCTGCTGCAGCGACAGCACCGACGCCGGCCGGTTGGACATCAGCGTGGCCAGCCGCAGGCGGATCGGCGCCTCGAGCACGGCCGCGGGCGGCCAGCGCAGCATGCGGAACTCTTCGTGCTCGCCGATCGGCACCTCGGTCGTAGCCAGCCCCAGGCCGCGGGCGTGGACCACCATCGCGCCGAGGCGGTTGAGCGCCACTTCCAGCGCATCGGTGTGCAGCGGCAGGGCCAGGAACGGGCCGCGTTGCGGATCGGCATGGGCGACCGTCAACGTGGGCACCGCCGGTTGGGGCGAGGCGGCGGCGAGGGCGACCTGGTCGCCGACGACCCGCAGGTCGGCCTGTTCGGCCTTCCACGACCAGTTCTGGTGCGTGCGGTGGTCGAGCAGCCGGATCAGCGACTTGAGCAGCACTTCTTCGCGGTGCGGCAGCCCTTCGACGCTGTAGCTCAGCAGGGCGCGCTGACTTTTGGGAACGGTGTTAACGGCCGTCATGCAGCCTCCGCACCACCGTGCCCATCGGCCGGCCGCTGTGGGGTGTTGCGTTCAACCGCATCGAAAACACCGATTGGAGGCGGCATCGCCGTTCTTTTTGCAACTTAAGCACTCACTGTAAGAAGTTGGACGGAGACGCCGATCGCAACGCTGGCTGGGAGAACTAAAGTGTTTGTTTGGAGGTGGCGTCAAAAATATAACACTTGTTGCAAATAAAAACACAAGATTACGAACAACTGTTTTCAGTGGGTCGCGGACGCGACAAAGCCTCGCGGGCCGCAGTGCGGCGCGCGAGGTTTCAGGGAGGGGCGGTGAAAGCGGCGGGCGAGGGGAAGGTCGCCCGCCGGGGCGTCAGTGCGCCAGTTGCGCCTGCAACTCGGCCACTTGCCGGCGCAGGTCCGCGTTCTCGGCCGTGAGTTCGGCCACGCGCTGTTGCAGTTGCTGCACGGCGTCGAGCGCCGCCGGTTCGGCGCCTTCTTCGGTTTCGGGCGCCGCTTCGCGCGGCTTGCGCTTGGCCTCGCGCACACGCTTGGCGGCCTGCTTGAGCTCGTCCTTGCCGGCGTTGGCCGCCGACACCTGCTCTTCGGCGGGCAGCGAGGCGACGGCCGCGGCCGTGTTGATCGAGATCACGCCCGACTTCACGGCCGCCACCAGCTCGGGCGCGGCCTGCTTCTGGATCTTCTCGATCATCACGACCTGGCTGCTGCTCAGGCGCGCGGCGCGGGCGATGGCCTCGCGGCTGTTCAGCGGCACGGGCGGCGGCAGGGCCTCGTCGGAAGCGGGAGTGGAGGTCGAAGCGGGGGCGTCGTCGACGTCGAAGGGCGGATCGTCCGCCGTGGTCGGGGTGGTCGGCGTGGCGGCGCTGCTGCGGGCGCGGCGCTCGTCCACGATGTCCTTCTTGCGCAACGCCAGCACGCCGCGCAAGTAGTCCGAGATGCTGCGGCGGCCCAGGTGCTGGTCGATCATCCACAGGTGCACGTCCTGCAGCGTCTTGAAGCGCGTGTTCTGCACGGTCTGGAAGGGCAGGCCGTGCTTCTGGCAGATGCCGTAGCGGTTGTGGCCGTCCACCAGCACGTCGCCCCACAGCACCAGCGCGTCGCGGCAGCCTTCGGTGAGGATGCTGCGTTCGAGGGCTTCGTACTCCTCCGGCGTCAAGGGATCGATATAGGCTTTGAGTTCTTCGTTGACGACGATGTTCATGGGTACGGGTGCGATGTAAGGGGCGGAATTTTAGGTGTCTCGGTTTCGGCCGCTCGAACGTCTAGACAGGGAGAGAGACGAGAAGGCGCCACCGGGAAAAACAGGGCCTTCTTGCGTCATCAAATGGTAATAGTTCTTATTTGCATCTTTGCCCTTGAACACTTCAGGAGTACCCATGGATCTGTCGCTTTCCCCGTCCGCGCCCACGCTGGGGGAGGTCTTCATCGCGAACCGTGCCCAGCTCCAGCGCGTCGCGCAAAAGATCGTCCGCACCGCTGACCTCGCAGACGAAGTGCTGCAGGACGCCTACCTGAAGCTCGCCGACGGCGCTTCGGTGCGCGATGTCCGCAAGCCGCTCGGTTACTGCTGCCAGGTGGTGCGCAACGTGGCGGTCGACTACCACCGCCACCATTCCGTGGAGGCCAGCTACCGCACCTACTGCGACGACGTCGAGCTCGTGAGCCCGCCCAGCAGCAACGACGCGCCCGACCGCGTGCTCGGCGGCCGGCAGGCGCTGGTGGCCATCGACCGCGTGCTCGAAGCGCTGCCGCCGCGCACCCGCCTCGCGTTCGAACTCAACCGTCTCAGTGGCCTGACCCAGCGCGAGATCGCCGCGCGCCTGGGCTGCTCCGCCACGCTCGTGAACTTCATGATCAAGGACGCCGACGCGGCACTCGAAAGCTGCCGCTACCTCGTGCAAGCCGCCTGAGTTTTCCGACGCACCGCATCGGCGCTACGATGGCCGCCGATGAGCAGCAGCCCCAACGACACGCAAAGCGACCCCACCTGGCAGACCGCCTGGGCGTGGGTTCGCCGCCAGCACGCCGGCGAAGGCGCCCTCGACGCCGCCGCGAGCGCCGAGTTCGCGCAATGGCTCGCCGCCGATCCCGCCCATCGCCAGACCTACGCCGAGGCGGCCCGCCTCTGGCTGCTCGTCGGCCTCGTGCCGCCCGCGCACGACGTCCCTTCGCCGGACGCCGAAGACGCGGCCCGCTAGCCCGCTCCCTCTTTTTTTCGCAGCTTCTGCAGCGGCCCTCGCCGCGGCGCAGCCGTGCACGGTCTGGATGCATGCGGGACTAAACACCCGGCCTCGCGGCGCGTCTTGTATCGCAAGGGCAAACCCTGCCCGTCATTGCACTTACCAAGAGGACCGCCCATGTCTACCAGCTGTTTCGACCGCGAGGACGAGACCTTCATCGTGCTCGTCAACCACGAAGCGCAGTACTCCATCTGGCCGCACTGGAAGGCCGTGCCCGGCGGCTGGACCGCCGTCGACGGCGTCAAGGGCGACAAGAAGACCGTGCTCGACTACGTCGAAGCCCAGTGGACCGACATGCGCCCCAAGTCGCTGCGCGACTGGATGGCCGCGCAGCAGCAGAGCGACAACGCGTCCGCCTCCGCCTGACGCACATGCAGGCCTCGCTGCCCCTGCTGTGCCTGCCCTGCGCGGGCGCCAGCGCCACCATGTACCTGCGCTGGCGGCGTGCGCTGCCGCGCTGGATCGAGGTCGTGCCGGTCGAGCTGCCGGGCCGCGGCGGGCGCCTGGGCGAAAGCTTCGTCGACAGCTTCGACCGCATGGTCGCGCAGCTGTGCGCCGAGCACGAAGGCCTGCTGCGCGGCCGCTACGCGCTCTTCGGCCACAGCATGGGCGCCTTGCTGGCCTGGGGCATGGCGCAGCACCAGCGGCAGCAGCACCGCCCGCTGCCGGGCGCCCTGATCGTCTCCGGCAGCGCAGCGCCGTCGCAGCGCGACCCTGACCGCTTTCTCGACATCACCGACGACGCGGCCCTCATCGCCGACCTGCGCAAGCAGGGTGGCACGCCCGACGAACTCTTCGGCAGCCCCGAGCTGCTGCGCATGACGCTCGACACCCTCGGCGCCGACTACCGCCTGTGCCGCAGCTTCGTGCACGCCGACCCTGCGCCGCTGCCCGTGCCGCTGCATGTGCTGGCCGGCCGCCAGGACGACATCGCGCCGTGGCGCATGCAGGCCTGGGCCGCCGAGACCGCGCACGCGCGCTTCACGCTCGACTGGTTCGAGGGCGGCCATTTCTTCATCCGCCAGCACGAGACCTCCGTGCTGGCCGCGCTGGCGCGGCACCTCGCGCCGGCGGTGATGGCGGGAGGCGTCGATGCGGCTCGTGCCCTGGCATGACCCCTTGCCGCCGGGCATCGCGTTGCACCGCTTGGACCTGGACCTTGCGGCGAATGACGGTGATGCCTGGTCCGACCTCACGCCCGACGAGCGCGCACGCGCCAATCGCTTTGCCCGCCGCGCCGACCGCGTGCGCTTCGCCCACACCCGCGCCGCCGTGCGCCGGCTGATCGCGCAGCGCCTCGCCTGCCATCCGGCGGAGGTGCCGCTGCGTGCCGACGTACACGGCAAGCCCTTCGTCGAAACCGGCAGCGACAACGCCGTGCCCCTCTTCAACATCTCGCACGCCGGCGACCACGCGCTCATCGCGCTGGCCGACCCGGCGCGCGTGCGCTGCGTCGGCGTCGACATCGAAGCCTGCGCGCGCGACCTCATGGCCGACGCCGATGCGCTGCTCGCCATGGCCTTCACCGCGCGCGAACAGCGCGAGATCCGCAGCGACGCCGACCTGCCACGCGCCTTCTACCGACGCTGGGTCGGCAAGGAAGCTGTGTTGAAAGCCGCCGGCGTCGGCATGGCCGAACACCTGCAAAGCGTCGGCATCCACCCCGACGCCCACGGCGCGCTCGCCATCGACTGCGCCGTGCCCGCGTGGGCCGGCATCGAAGCGATGGCGCTGTCCGCGCCGCCGGGCTACGCCGCCGCGCTGGCCTGGCACACCAAGGAACAACCCCTGTGAACCCGATGCATCCCGTGGACTTCGTGACCCACCTGCGTGGCCTCGCCGCGCAGCGCCCCGACGACATCGCATTGATCGCCATCACCGACCGCGACGGCACCGCACTCGACACGCCCATCAGCTACCGCACGCTCGACGCGCGCGTGCGCGGTCTCGCGGCGCACCTGCAGCAGGCCTTCGCACCCGGCGGCCGCGCACTGATCATGCTGGACAACAGCGACGACTATGTTGTCAGCTTCTTCGCCTGCCTCTACGCGGGCCTCGTCGCCGTGCCGGTGTTCCCGCCCGAGTCCACGCGCAAGCGCCACCTGGGCAAGCTCGAGGGCATCGCCGCCGACGCGGGCGCCTGCTGCGTGCTGACCCACGCCGCCATCCGCGATGCGATGGCGGGGGTGGCCGACGCCTTCGCGCAGGCCACGCTCATCGCCGTGGACGAGATCGACGCCGCCGGCGCCGACGCATGGCGCCCGCACACGCCGGCCGCCACCGACATCGCCTTCCTGCAGTACACCTCCGGCTCCACCTCGGCGCCCAAGGGCGTCATGGTCACGCACGCCAACCTGATGGCGAACATGCGCGCGATCGAAGAGGGCCTCTCGGTCTGCACGAGCGACACCTTCGTCACCTGGCTGCCGCTGAACCACGACATGGGCCTCATCGGCGGCCTGCTGCAGCCGATGCACCGTGGCGCCGTGGTGGCGCTGATGTCGCCGCGCTACTTTCTCGA
Source organism: Variovorax sp. BGA-UO-ETr-C22 (assembly GCF_059567965.1). NCBI lineage: Bacteria > Pseudomonadati > Pseudomonadota > Betaproteobacteria > Burkholderiales > Comamonadaceae > Variovorax > Variovorax sp. BGA-UO-ETr-C22. The sequence goes on along the minus strand of NZ_JCAQPA010000007.1, from coordinate 535,886 downwards.
GCGCCCCGTGCGCTGGCTCGAAGCCGTCTCGCGGCTGTGCGCCACGGTCAGTGGTGGGCCCGACTTCGCCTACCGCCTGTGCCTGGACCGCGTGTCCGACACGCAGTTGCAAAGGCTCGACCTGTCGTCCTGGCGCCTCGCGTTCTCCGGCGCCGAGCCGGTGCGCGCCGACACGCTGCGGTCGTTCCAGCAACGCTTCGCGCCCGCGGGCTTTCCGGCCGAAGCGGTCTATCCCTGCTACGGCCTGGCCGAATCGACGCTGTTCGTCACGGGCGGGAAGCGCGGCGCCGGCATGGTCGCGCACGCCTTCGACAAGGCACGCCTGGCACAAGGTGCCGTGGTGCGCGACGAGGGCGGCGCCATGCTCGTGGGCTGCGGCCGCAGCGTCACGCACCACGCGGTGCGCATCGTCGACACCGCCACGCTGAGCGTGTGCGCCGATGGCGCCGTCGGCGAAATCTGGGCCTCGGGCCCGAGCCTGGGCAGCGGCTACTGGAACAAGCCCGAGGTGTCGCAGCAGACCTTCGTCGTGCAGGACGGCACGCGCTGGCTGCGCACCGGCGACCTGGGCTTCGTGCACGACGGCCAGCTCTACGTGGCGGGCCGCATCAAGGACATGGTCATCGTGCGCGGCCACAACCTCTACCCGCAGGACATCGAGCGCGAAGTGGAGCGCGAGGTCGAGGCCGTGCGCAAGGGCCGCGTCGCGGCCTTCGCGGTCGAGGGGCCGGAAGGCGAGGGCATCGGCCTTGCAGCCGAGGTGTCGCGCAGCATTCAGAAGCTGGTGCGGCCCGAGGTGCTGGTCGAGGCGCTGAGCGCTGCCGTGAGCGAACAGTGCGGCGAGCCGCTGTCGGTCGTGATGCTGCTCAACCCCGGCGGCATGCCCAAGACCACGAGCGGCAAGCTGCAGCGCGGCGCCTGCCGCCAGGGCTGGATCGATCGCACGGCGGACGCCTATGCGATCTACGCCCACGGTGCGTTCGTGCTGGGTGGCAGCGCCCCCGCAGTCGACACAACCGAAGCCGCGCTCGACGACGTCGAGCAGGCCCTCGCCACGGTCTGGCACGAGGTGCTGCGCCGCCCCGCCGAACGGCCGCTGGCGCGCGATGCGCATTTCTTCACCCACGGCGGCAACTCGCTCGCCGCCACGCAGGTGGCCGCGCGCATCGGCGAGCGCTGGGACATTGACTTTCCGCTGCGCGCGCTGTTCGAGCAACCGCGCCTGGGCGACCTCGCGCGCGAACTGCGGCGCGTGCGGGCGCTCGGCCAGCGCCGTGCGCACCAGCCGATCCCGGCCCTGCCGGCCGAGCACCGCACCGGGCTGCTCGCGCTGTCGCATGCGCAGGCGCGCCAGTGGTTCCTGTGGCAGCTCGATCCGAAGAACAGCGCCTACCACGTGGGCGTGGCGCTGCGCCTGTCGGGCGTGCTGGATGCCGACGCAATGAAGGCGGCGCTCGAAGTCCTGCTCGCGCGCCACGAAAGCCTGCGCACCGTGTTCCGCACCGCGGCCGACGGCACGGTCGGCCAGCAGGTGCTGCCGACGGCGCCGCTGGCCCTGGCCCACATCGACCTTCGCGCACTGCCGGCCGACGAACGTGAAGGCGCCGCCGCCGCACAGGCGCGCGCGCTCCAGGCCGAGCCCTTCGACCTCGTGGCCGGCCCCGTGCTGCGCGCCGCCTGGCTCCAGCTCGGCGACGCGCACCACATCCTCGCGATCGTCACGCACCACATCGTGTCCGACGGCGCCTCGCTGCAGGTGCTGCTCGACGAGTTCGGCGTGGCCTATGCGGCGCACGCGAGGGGCGAGGCGCCGTCGCTCGCCGCACCGGCGATCCAGTACGCCGACTACGCCGCGTGGCAGCGCGACTGGCTTGCCGCCGGCGAGGCCGAACGCCAGCTGGCCTACTGGCGCACCCAGCTCGGCAGCGACCATCCCGTGCTGGCCCTGCCCACGGACCGCCCCCGCCACGCGGTCGCCAACTACCGCGCCGCCTCGCAAGCCTTCGACCTCGACGCGGCCCTCGTCGCCCGCCTGCACGCCACCGCGCAGGCGCATGGCGCCACGCTGTTCATGGTGCTGCTCGCGGGCTTTCAGGCGCTGCTGCATCGCTACACGGGCCAGCCCGATGTGCGCGTGGGCGTGCCGGTCGCCAACCGCCACCGCCTCGAGACCGCGGGCCTCATCGGCTTCTTCGTCAACACGCAGGTGCTGCGCGCCACGCTGAACGGCCGCACCCCGTTCGCGCAACTGATGGCCCAGACCCGCGAGGCCGCGCTCGGCGCGCAGGCCCATCAGGACCTGCCGTTCGAGCAGCTCGTGGACGCCCTGCAGCCGCAGCGCAGCCTGAGCCACAACCCGCTGTTCCAGGTGATGTTCAACCTGCTGCGCGAAGACACGGCCGTGCTGCGCGGCCTGCCGGGCCTGGCGGTCGACGAGTACCGCATGGACGACAGCGCCGCGCAGTGCGAACTCGCGCTCGACATCCGCGAGCGCGCCGACGGCCAGGTGCGCGCGGTCTTCACCGCGGCGGCCGAGCTGTTCGATGCCGCGACGGTTGCGCGCATGGCTGCGCACTACCGCGCGCTGCTCGAAGCGTTGACGGCCGACCCGGCCCGTGCCGTCGGCGATGCGCCGTGGCTCGCTGCCGAAGAGCAGGCGCAACTGCACGCCTGGGGCACGGGGCCATCGCCCGCATCCGCCGCGACACCCGCGCATCGCCTGTTCGAGGCGAACGTCCGCCGTGCACCGGATGCCATCGCGTTGATCGCCGGCGCCACCGAACTTTCCTACGCCGCCCTCGACCGCCGCGCGAACCGCATTGCGCACCGCCTGCTGCGCCACGGTGTGCGGCCGGACACGCGGGTCGCCGTGGCCGTCGATGCCCCGGTCGATCGCGTCGCCAGCCTGCTCGCCGTGCTGAAAGCCGGCGGCACCTACCTGCCGATGGACCCGTCGCACCCGCCGCAGCGGTTGTCGGAGTTGCTGGCCGACAGCGGCGCCGCGCTGCTGCTGGCCGGCAGCCACAGCTCAGTGAACGAAACCGTCGCGCGCCTCGCAGTCGATGACGCATCGCTCGACGACGAACCGAACGAGGCCCCGCAGGTCGCGCTGCACGACCACCACCTGGCCTACGTGATCCACACCTCGGGCACCACCGGCCGCCCCAAGGGCGTGGCGGTCGCGCACGGCGCGCTGTCGACGCACCTGCAGGCCATGGCCGATGCCTGCGGCTTCACGGCGAGCGATCGTTCGCTGCAGTTCGCGCTGCCGCACGTCGACGCCGCCATCGAGCAGTGCCTGCTGCCGCTGACCACCGGCGCCGCGCTGGTGCTGCAGCCGCAGTGGTGCTCGCTCGCCAGCGAACTCGACGCCTTGCTGCAGCGCCACCGCGTCAGCGTGGTCGACCTGCCGCCGGCCTATGCGCGCCAGCTGCTGCAGGACCAGCCGCCGTTCCGGCACGCGGTGCGCCTCGCGCTCTTCGGCGGCGAGGCCTGGACCGGCGAAGACCTCGCGCTGGTCCGCCGCGTGCTGCACCCTGCACGCATCGTGAACGCCTACGGCCCGACCGAGGCCGTGATCACGCCGACCCTGTGGTCCGCCGACGCCGAGGCCATCGTGCAGGGCTACGCCCCCATCGGCCGCCCGGTCGGCCGCCGCACCGCCCATGTGCTCGACGCCGACCTGCAGCCCGTGCCGCAGGGCGTGCCCGGCGAGCTGTACCTCGGCGGCGACGGCCTCGCGCGCGGCTACCTCGGGCGCGCGGCGCCGACGGCCGAGCGCTTCGTCGCCGACCCCTTCGATCCATCAGGCGGGCGCCTGTACCGCACCGGCGACCTCGTGCGCTGGCGCGCTGACGGCCAGCTCGAATACCTGGAGCGGCTCGACCACCAGGTGAAGGTGCGGGGCTTCCGCATCGAGCTCGGCGAGGTCGAGGCGCGCTTGCGCGAGCAGCCCGGCGTGCGTGAGGCGCTGGTGTGCCTGCACGAGGGCGCAGCGGGCCCGTCGCTCGTGGCCTACGTCGCACCCGCTGCAGGCGCATCGCTCGATGCGACCACGCTCAAGACGCAGCTGGCGCAGGCGCTGCCCGACTACATGGTGCCCTCGGCGTTGATGGTGCTCGACAGCTTCCCGCTCGGCGCCAACGGCAAGGTCGACCGCCGCGCGCTGCCCGCACCGGCGGCCGCCGGCACGCCAGGCTACGAAGCCCCCCACGGCGACGTCGCGCAGACGCTGGCCGCGATCTGGGCCGAGCTGCTCAAGGTCGCGCAGGTCGGCCTGCACGACAACTTCTTCGACCTCGGCGGCAACTCGCTGCTCGTGATTCGCATGCACCGGCTGGTGGAAGACCGCCTGCAGCCGGGGCTCGCGGTGGTCGACCTCTTCAAGTACCCGACCGTCGGCGCGCTCGCCCGCCACATCGAGCAGAAGGGGCACGGCCCCGCCGCCGCCACCGACGACGCCGCGCAGGCGAAACAGCGCGCGCAGCAGCAACGCGCCGCCCTGCTGCAACGCCGCCGACCCACGGAAAGAACCCTCTGATGCACGCGCAAGACGACACCCCGCTTTCCTCCGACACCACGGGCCTCGAGATCGCCATCGTCGGCATGGCCGGCCGCTTTCCCGGTGCGCCCGACGTGGACGCCTTCTGGCGCAACATCCGCGACGGCGTCGAGTCGGTCACCGTCTTCAGCGACGACGAACTGCGCGCGCGCGGCGTGCCCGAGCGCGCGCTGGCCGATCCCGACTACGTGAAGGCCGGCGTGCTCTTCGACGGCTTCGACCGCTTCGACGCCGGCTTCTTCGGTTACTCGCCGCGCGAGGCCGAGCACCTCGATCCGCAGCAGCGCATCTTTCTCGAATGCGCCTGGGAGGCGATGGACCATGCGGGCTGGCCGACCGGCCAGAAGGGCGGGGCGCCCGTCGGCGTCTACGCGGGCGACGGCCCCAACCTCTACCTCATGAAGCACCTGCTGCCCGCCGTCGGCATCGACGCGGGCACCGGCATCGCCGACATGCTGGGCCTCATGAGCGGCAACTCCGCCGGCTCGCTGTGCACGCGCGTGGCCTACAAGCTCGACCTGCGCGGCCCGGCCCTGAGCGTGCAGACCGAATGCTCCACCTCGCTGGTGGCCGTGCACCTGGCCTGCCAGGGCCTGCTGAGCCACGACTGCGACATGGCGCTGGCCGGCGGCGTGTGGCTCAACCTGCTGCAGGAGGGCGGCTACCGCTACCAGAACGGCGCGATCCTCTCGCCCGACGGCCATTGCCGCGCCTTCGACGCCCGGGCCGCGGGTACGGTGATCGGCAGCGGCGCGGGCATCGTCGTGCTGCGCCGGCTGGCCGACGCGCTGCGCGACGGCGACACCATCCACGCCGTCATCAAGGGCACGGCCACCAACAACGACGGCGCCGACAAGATCGGCTTCACCGCACCGAGCGTGCAAGGCCAGGCCGGCGCGATCCGCGCGGCGCAGCTGATGGCCGACGTGCCCGCGCACACCATCGGCTATATCGAGGCGCACGGCACGGGCACCACGCTGGGCGACCCGATCGAGCTGGCCGCGCTCACGCAGGCCTTCCGTGCCGATGGCGGCGATGGCGGCGATGGCGGGCGCTGCGGCTACTGCGCCATCGGCTCGGTCAAGACCAACATCGGCCACCTCGACGCGGCGGCCGGCGTGGCGGGGCTCATCAAGGCGACACTGGCGCTGCGCCACCGCACGCTGCCGCCGAGCCTGCACTTCGAGCAGCCGAACCCGCAGATCGATTTCGCGAACAGCCCGTTCCGCGTGAACACCGAGGCGCAGCCCTGGTCCGAGGGCGACACGCCGCGCCGCGCGGGCGTCAGCTCTTTCGGCATCGGCGGCACCAACGTGCACGTCGTGCTCGAAGAGGCGCCGCCCGTGGCCACGTCAACCACAGTGACTGGCTGGCAGGTGCTGCCGCTGTCGACCCGCAGCGCGTCCGCGACGCGACAAGCCGCGCAGCAACTGGCCGATCACCTGCGCACGCACCCCGCGTTGCCGCTCGCCGACGTTGCCCATACCCTGCAGACGGGCCGCCGCGTCTTCGAGCACCGCAGCGCCGTGGTGGCCGACCATGCCGAAGGCGCGGTGCAGCTGCTCTCGGCGGGCGAGGGCCTGGCCGTGCGCGCCGCGCCCGCGCAGGCGCCCGAGGTGGTCTTCCTCTTCCCGGGCGGTGGCACGCAGCACGCCCAGATGGGCCGCGCGCTCTACGAGGACGACGCGGCCTTTCGCGACGACATCGACCGCTGCTGCGCGCTGCTGGAGCCCGAACTGGGCTTTGACCTGCGCACCGTGCTGTTCCCCGCGCCCGGCGGCGAAGCCGAGGCTGACGCGCGGCTGTTCGACATCGCGCTCGCGCAGCCCGCGCTCTTCGTCGTCGCGTACGCGATGGCGCAGTGGTGGATGCGCCGCGGCGTGCGGCCCGCGGTGATGATGGGCCACAGCCTGGGCGAGTACGTCGCCGCCTGCCTGGCGGGCGTGTTCCGCCTCGAAGACGCGCTGCGTGTCGCGGCCCTGCGCGGTCGCCTGCTGCAGTCGATGCCGCCCGGCGCGATGACCGCCGTGCCGTTGTCGCAAGCCGCGCTCGCGCCCTTCCTGGCGCCGGGCTGCGACCTCGCCGCCGCCAACGCTGAACAGCTGTGCGTGATCTCGGGCCCGCGCGAAGCGGTCGAGGCCGCCGAGGCGCGGCTGCGCGCGGCGGGCCACCTGCCGCGCCGGCTGCATGTGTCGATCGCTTCGCACTCGGCGATGACCGAGCCGCTGCTCGCGCCACTCGAAGCGCTCATCGCTTCGGTGCCGCGCCGGCCGCCGACGATCCCCTTTGTCTCGAACGTCACGGGCCAGCTCATCACGCCCGAAGAGGCCATGAGCCCCGCCTACTGGGCGCGCCACCTGCGCGGCACCGTGCAGTACGCCGACGGCGTGGGCACCTTGCTGCAGGTGCCGGGCCGCGTGCTGCTCGAAGTCGGCCCCGGCGAAACGCTGGCGGGCCTGGCGCGCCAGCATCCGCTGGCCGACACCGCCGCCGGCGTGCTCGCCAGCCAGGCGCACCCGCAGCAGCAGGCACGCAACGCGCAGCAGATTGCGCAGACGCTGGCCCAGCTGTGGGTCGCGGGCGTGGACATCGACTGGGCTGCCTGCCACGCGGGCGCCGCGCGTCGGCGCGTGCCGCTGCCGGCGTATCCGTTCCAGCGTCGCCGCTACTGGGTGGAAGCGCCCGGCGCTGCGAAGGCGCCGCAACGAACCAACGCCGACGCGTTCTATGTGCCCTCGTGGCAGCGCACGGAGCCGCTGGTCGTCGCGCCTTCGACCGATACCGGCGGCTGCCTGCTCGTGCTCGGCGACAACCGCAGCCTGACGGGCCACCTCGTGCGCCAGCTGCGCGCGCAGGGCCGCACCGTGGTGCTGGCCGAGCGCGGTAGCGCCTTCGCGCGCACGGGCCACGGCCACTGGACGCTGCGCCCCGGCGCGCGCGACGACCACGCACGCCTGCAGAGCGAGATCGCGGCCGACTTCGGCGCCATCGCCGGCATCTACCACCTGTGGAGCCTCGACGAGGCGCTGCCCGCGCAGCAGCCGCAGGCCGGGCTGCTCGAACGCAGCTTCTTCAGCCTGCTCGCGCTCGTGCAGTCGCTCGAAGCCGGCGACCGCACGCTGCCGCTCGCCGTCGTCGCCAACCAGCTCGAAGACGTCACCGGCACCGAGCCGCTGTGCCCCGAGAAGGCCACGCTGCGCGGCATCGGCAAGGTGATCGGCCAGGAGTATCCGCGCGTGCATTGCCGCGTGATCGACGTCGTGCTGCCCGCGCCCGAAAGCGATGCCGAAGGCCGGCTGGTCGCGCAGATCGTGGCCGAGGCCGCTGCGCTACAGGCCGAGCCCGGCGAGCCGCTGGTGGCCTTCCGTGGCGCGCACCGCTGGATCAAGACCTATGAACCCGCAACACTGACCGCTGCGGCGCAGCCACGCCTGCGCCACGAAGGCGTCTACCTCGTCACCGGCGGCCTGGGCGGTGTCGGTCTCGCGCTGGCGAAGCACCTGGCCGTGCACTGGCAGGCGCGGCTGGTGCTGCTCGGCCGCACGGCGCTGCCGGCGCGCGCGGATTGGCCGGCGCTGGTGGCGGCCGACAGCACGCCCGCCGCTCTGAAGGCGCGGCTGCAGCAACTGCTCGAACTCGAAACGCTCGGCGCACAGGTGCTCACCGTGTCGGCCGATGTGTCCGACGCCGACGCGATGCGCGCGGCCTTCGCGCAGGCCAATGCCCGCTTCGGCCCGCTGCACGGCGTCGTGTATGCCGCCGGCGATGCGGGCGGCGGCATGATGGCCGGGCGCACGCGCGCGCAGGTCGACACCGTGTTCGCAACCAAGGTGCGCGGCACGCGCGTGCTGCTCGACGCGCTGCGCGGCCAGCCGCTGGACTTCGTGCTGCTGTGCTCGTCCATCTCCAGCGTGGCCGGCGGCCTGGGCATGAGCGACTACGCCGCCGCCAACGCCTACCTCGACGCCGTGGCCGTCGCGCACGAACGGCTCGGCGCGTTCCCGGTGTTCTCGGTCAACTGGGACGCCTGGCGCGGCCTGGGCATGGCCGCGCACATGGACGTGCCCGACGACATCGGCATGGACGGCCCCGAAGGCGCGCGCGTCTTCGAGCGCATCGTCAACGGCCCGGCGCGCGCGCAGACCGTGATCTCGACCACCGACCTGGCCACGCGCCTGGGCCCGCTCGACAACGGCATGCTCGACCTGCTCGGCGACGAGGCACCGGCCGCTGCCGCAGGCGCGGCCCATCCCCGGCCCGCGCTGCAGACCCCGTTCGTCGCACCGCAGGGCGAGGTCGAGACCGCGCTCGCCGCGCTGTGGACCGAGCGCCTGGGCATCGCACCCATCGGTGTGGACGACAACCTGTTCGAACTCGGCGGCGATTCGCTCGTGGCCATCCAGCTGCTGTCGCGCGTGCGCAAGCGTTACGCGACCGAGCTGCACCCGAGCGAGTTCTTCAAGGCGCCGACCATCGCCGGCCTGGCCGCGCGGCTCGGTGTCGCCTCGACCGCCGCCGCGCCGCAGCGCAGCGCGATGGAGATCACGCCCGTCGTGCGCGGCGGCGCGCTGCCGCTGTCGCCGATGCAGCGCCGCCTCTGGCTGGTCGATCGCCTCACCGACACCGCGAATCGCAGCGGCCGCGCGGCCTACAACATGTCGGCCGGCCTGGCGCTGCACGGCGAGCTCGACATTGGCGCGCTGCGTGCCGCCATCGACGCGATCGTTGCGCGTCACGAGGTGCTGCGCACCGTGTTCACCGAAGACGACGAGGGCGAACCCATGGCCGTCGTGCGCCCCGGTGCGCCGCTCGACATTCCCGTCATCGCACTCGACGACGGCGCGCGCTACGGTCAACTTTTCGACGAGCTGGTGCGCGCACCGCTCGCGCTCACCGAAGGGCCACTGATCAAGGCCACCGTCGTACGCATGGCCGCGCGCGAGCATGTGCTGGTGCTCGTGGTGCACCACATCGTGTTCGACGGCTGGTCGATTGCCGTGTTCGCACGCGAGCTGGCCGCGTTCTACGAACACGCGCGGCGCGGCCAGCCGCTGGAACTGGCGCCGCTGCCCGTGCAGTACGCCGACTACGCCGCCTGGTATGCGCGCGCGCTGGCCTCCGACGGCTTCGCGCCGAAGGCCGCGTTCTGGCGCGAGCGGCTGGCGGGTGCGCCGCAGGCCTCGGGTATCAAGCCCGACCACCAGCGCCCGGCCGTGCCCACGCACGCCGGCGATTCGGTGCGGCTCACGCTGTCGCCCGCGCTGTCGCAGTCGCTGGCCGCGCTCGCGCGGGCGTCGGACACGTCGCTGTTCACGCTGCTGCTGTCGTCGTTCTTCCTGTTCTTCCACCAGGCCTCGGGCGCCGACGACATCGTCATCGGCACCGACGTCGCGGGCCGCGGCCACCCGGACCTCGAAGGGCTGCTCGGCTTCTTCGTCAACGTGGTGCCGCTGCGCTCGCGCCGTGCGAAGGCAGGCACCGACTTCGCGCAATGGCTCGCCGCCACCAAGGCCGACACCCTGGCCGCGATGGACCACCAGGACGTGCCCTTTGACCGCATCGTCGAGCTGTCGGGCGTGCCGCGTGCGCGCGACCGCAACCCGCTGGTGCAGGTGCTCTTCGTGCTCCAGAACACGCCCGAGATCCGGTTTGCCATCGAAGGCGCCGAGGTCGAGGTGCTGCCCCAGCAGATGAACGAATCCAAGTTCGACCTGGCGGTGTTCGCCAGCGAACACGACGGCGCGCTCACCGCCGAGTGGGTGTTCGCCACCGACCTCTACCGGCGGGAGACCGTCGAAACCTTCACCGCTTCGTGGCATGCGCTGCTGGAGCGGATCGTCGTCACACCTGGCCAGCCGATCGACGCGCTGGCCCCCATGCCCTCGGAGGAATCCATCGCCATGACTCACGCGCCCAACGTCCGCCCCGCCTCGAAACTGGACAACAAGCTCGGAAAACTCGGAAAGCTCGACGCCCTGGGCGCCGGCCGCGCCCCCGTGCGCGCCGCCGCGCGGCCCGCCGTGCAGACCTCGTTCCTGAAGCCCGGCGCCGAGTTCCCCATCGTGCTGCAGGCCACCAGCCCCGAGCTCGACACCGTCGCCTGGGCCAAGGGCCAGGCCGACTACATCGAGATGCTGGTGGCGAAGCACGGCGGCATCCTGTTCCGCGACTTCGGCCTGAAGACACCGCAGGACTTCGAGGCCTTCGCCGAAGCCATCGAGCCCGAGCTGTACGGCAGCTACGGCGACCTGCCGAAGAAGGAGGGCGGCAAGAAGACCTACCGCTCCACGCCGTACCCCGAGCGCCAGATGATCCTGTTCCACAACGAGAGCGCGCACCTGGACCGCTGGCCGCGAAAGCAGTGGTTCTTCTGCGAGCTGCCGTCGCCCGTGGGCGGGGCCACGCCCATCGTCGACTGCCGCGAGATGCTGCGCCGCCTGCCGGCCGAGGTGGTCGCCGGCTTCGAGCGCAAGGGGCTGCAGTACGTGCGCACCTTCACGCCCGGCCTGGACGTGAGCTGGCAGGACTTCTACAAGACCGATCGCCGCGAAGACGTCGAGGCGCGCCTGGCCGCCGCCGGCACCGAATGGCGCTGGTTCGACGGCGACACGCTGCAGACGCGCACCCGCTGCCCCGCCGTGATCCGCCACCCGCTCACCGGCGAGCGCGTGTTCTTCAACCAGGTGCAGCTGCACCACGTCGCCTGCCTGGAAGCGCAGGTGCGCGAAGACCTGCTGGCCATGGGCGGCGTCGAGCGCCTGCCGCGCCACGTGACCTACGGCGACGGCTCGCCCATCGCCGACGAAACCATGGCCATCGTCGGCCAGGCCTACGAGGCCTGCGCCGTCCGCTTCGACTGGCGCCAGGGCGACGTCGTGATGCTCGACAACATGCTCGCCGCCCATGCACGCGACCCCTTCGAGGGCCCGCGAAAGATCGTGGTGGCGATGGGCGCGATGTTCGACCGCGCCGCGCTCGACGACGGTGCGCGCGGCGCCGAGTCCCGCCTGGCCGACGAACAAGGCGCCTGAACGAAATGACGACCATGACCGACCACTTCGACGACACGACCTTCCCGCTGAGCCCTGAACAACGCGCAGTGCCGGCCGATGCGCCGCGCCTGCTGCTGCGCGCCGACATCGAGGGCGGGCTCGACCCCGCGCGCCTGCGCGACGTGGTCGCGCGCGTGCTGGGCGCGCATGGCGCGCTGTGCAGTGCCATCCGCGCGGTGCCGGGCTACCGGGGGCTGCGCCAGCAGTACACCGACGGGATGACGCCGCTGGCCTGGGCGGACGCAGACCTGCGCGACGCGCCTGAAGCCGCACTGGCTGAATGGCTGGCGAACCTGCAGGCCGCGCCGCTGGACATCGCGCGCGGCGAGATGGTCCATGCCGGGCTCGCTCGCACCGGTGAAGCACGCCACACGCTGGCGCTTTCCATCCATGCCTGGGTCGGCGACCGGGGCAGCCTGCAGCACCTGTTCGACCAGATCGCTACGGCCTTCGCGGACGCGCACGCTTTCGATGCCGCCGAGGTGTTCCCCTACGCACGCTTCGTGACCTGGCGCCAGGACCTGCTCGACGGCGAAGATGCCGCCGAGGGACGCGCCTACTGGCAGCGCTACCTCGCGCAGGCGTCCTCGCTCACACCGCCACGCCTCGTCGGTCGGCAGGCTGCTGTCTCGCAACAGGCCACGCGCGTGCGTGCCGACGAATCCGTCGACGCCACGTTCGCGAGTCGCATCGCCGTCTGCGCCGACACGCTGGGCGCGCAGCCCGACACGCTGCTGCAAGCCGTCTGGTGGCTGCTGCTCGCGCGCCTGGACGGCACCGGCCGTTTCGTCGCCGGCTGGCAGCACGACTGCCGCCGCGACTACCCGCCGATGCAGGGTGCGGTCGGCGTGTTCGACAAGGTGCTGCCGCTCATCGTCGAGACCGCGCCCGAGATGCGCTTTGCCGACTGGTTCGACAACGTCGACGGCACGCTGGCCGCGCATGTCGAGGCGCAGGAGTACTGGGCCGTCGATGCACCGCCCATCGCCGCGCACCTCGCGGTCGGCTTCGCGTGCCACGAACAGCCGCGTCGCCACGGTGTCGATCCGCAATGGCAACTGGCTGCACTGCCCGGGCCGCTGCCGGCTTTCGAACTCGCCTTGCAGGTCGCGTGGGATGCCGACGGTGCCGCGCTGTCGCTGCACGCCGATGCCGCGCGCCACAGCGAAGTGGCGGCGCGGCGCCTGCTGATGCAGTACCTCTGCCTGCTGAACGCCGTCGTCGAACGCCCCGACACCGTGCTCGGCGCGCTGCCGCTGGTCGGCCCGCGCGAACGCGAATTGCTGCTGCAGTCGCAGGAAGCCGTGGCCGATGTCGGCGCGCAGACCGTTACGCAGCGCATCGCCCATTGGGCCGCCGAAACGCCCGATGCGCCCGCACTCGAAGCAGGCGCCCAACGCCTGAGTTACCGCGAACTCGACCAGCGCGTCGGCCGCGTCGCGCACTGGCTGAAAGCTCAGGGCGTGACGCCCGGCGCCATCGTCGCGCTGAACCTGCCGCGCGCGCTCGACCTGCCGGTGGCGATCCTCGCCGTCTGGCGCGCGGGCGCCGCCTACCTGCCGCTCGACCCCGACTGGCCCGAGGCGCGCCGCGCAGCGGTGCTGGCCGATGCGCAGCCGGTGTTCACCATCGACGCGGCATTGCCCGATGCGGCCACGCTGCCCGAAGCGCAAGCCGCGTCGCACATCGCCGCACCGAGCGACCTCGCCTACGTGCTCTACACCTCTGGCTCCACCGGCACGCCCAAGGGCGTGGCCGTCGAGCAGGGCCAGCTGCAGAACTACGTGGCAGCCGCATCGGCGGCGATGCAGCTCGACACCTGCCGCCGCTGGGCGCTCACCAGCTCGGTGGCGGCCGACCTGGGCAACACCGCGCTGTTCGGCGCGTTCCACAACGGCGCCTGCCTCGTCGTGGCGGCGCCGCACGAGGCAAAAGATGCCGAGGCCTTCGCGTGCTTCATGCGCGCCCACGCCATCGACGCGCTGAAGATCGTGCCCTCGCACCTCGAGGCACTGCTCGAAAGCGCCGCGCCCTGCCTGCCACGCACGCTGGTGCTGGGCGGCGAGGCCGCGCCGCGCGCGCTGGTCGAGCGCATCGCGCGGCTGGCGCCGCAGTGCGCCATCTACAACCACTACGGGCCGACCGAGGCCACGGTCGGCGTCATGGTGCATGCCGTCGAACCCGGTGCGCCCGTTTCCGAGCAGCTGCCGCTGACGCGCGTGCTCGCGAACAACCGCGTGCGCGTGCTCGATGCGTCGCGGGGCCTCGTGCCGGCCGGTGGGCTGGGCGAGGTCTACATCGGCGGTGCGCAGCTGTGCCGCGGCTACCTGAATCGCGCGAACGCTGACGTGTTCGTCGCCGACCCGTTCCGCGCGGGTGAGCGGCTCTATCGCACGGGCGACCTCGCGTGGGTGCTGCCCGAAGGCGGCCTGCGGCTCGCGGGGCGCGCCGACCACCAGGTGAAGGTCCACGGCTACCGCGTGGAGCCGGCCGAGGTCGAGGCGGCGCTGCTGGCGCGGCCCGGCGTGCGCCAGGCGGTCGTGCTCGCCGTGCCCGATGCGGCCGGCGCGACCACGCTCGCCGCCTTCTTCGTCGGCGACAGCGAGGCGGCCGGCGGCCGCGCGCTGCGCGAGCAAATCGCCGCGCTGCTGCCCGCCCACATGGTGCCCGCGAGCTGCACGGCCGTGAGCGCCTTCGCGCGCTTGCCGAACGGCAAGATCGACCGGCTCGCGCTGGCGGCCTCGGCTCCGGCCGAAGCGCCGCAGCGTGCAGTGAAGGCCCCGCGCGACGCGCTCGAAGCGCTGCTCGCCGACGGAATGGCCACGCTGCTGGGCAGCGGACCGGTCGGCGTGGAAGACGACTTCTTCGAACTCGGCGGCCACTCGCTGCAGGTCATCAAGCTGGTGGCGCGCATCCGCAAGCTGCTGCAGGTCGAGGTGGCGGCCGGCGTGGTGTTCGACCACCCGACGCCCGCGGCGCTGGCCGCCGTGTTGCGCGAGGCCAGCGCCGACGCGGTCGCGCTCGAGCAGTTGGCGCAGACGCACCGGCAGCGCGACCTGGCCGACGAATCCGTGGGCGAGGCCGCATGAGCATCGCCATGGACGAGATCACCCGCACCGTGCACGACGGCCAGGCGGTGCCGCTGTCGTATGCGCAGGAGCAGCTGTGCTTCCTGCAGAAGCTCGAGCCCGGGCTCACGGCCTATAACCTGCCGCGTGTGTTCCGGCTGAGCGGCGCGCTCGACGCCGATGCGCTGGAACGTGCGTTCCAGGCGGTCATTGCGCGCCACGCGATCCTTCGCACGCACTTTGTCGAACACGACGGCGTGCCGATGCAGGTGGTGCAGGCCGAGGTGCCGTTCGCGCTGGAGCGCATCGACCTCTCGGACCAGGGCGCTGACGCGCAGCAGGCCGCCGTCGACGCGCTCGTGCGCCGCACCGCGACGCATGTGTTCGACCTGGGCCGCGCACCCGCGCTGGTGGCGCGACTCGCAAAGCTGGCCGACGACCGGCATGTGCTGACCGTCTGCCTGCACCACATCGTCTCCGACGCCTGGTCGAACCCGATCCTGGCGCGCGACCTCGGCGCGGCCTACGCGCTGGCGCTGCGCAGCGACGGCCCGGTGCAGTTGCCGTCGCTGCCCGTTCAGTACGCCGACTTTGCCATGTGGCAGCGTGCCCGCGTGCAGGGCGGGGCGCTCGCGCCGCAGCTCGCGCACTGGAACCGCCACCTCGGCGACGAGGTGCCCTCGCTCGATCTGCCGACCGACCGTGCCCGCCCCGCGCAGCAGACCTTCGCCGGCACCGCGCTCGGCTTCGAGCTGCCGCCGGCGTTGGCGGCGGCGCTGCAGACCTTCTGCCGCGCCGAACGCTGCACGCCGTTTGTCGTGCTGCTCGCGGCCTGGCAGGTGCTGCTGTCGCGCTGCAGCGGGCAGGACGATTTCGCCATCGGCGTGCCCAATGCCGGCCGTCACCGCGAGGAGGTGCAGGACCTGCTGGGCTTCTTCATCACGACCCAGGTGTTCCGCGCGCGGCTCGCGCCCCGGCGCACGCTGCGCGAGGTGTGCCGCCAGGTGCGCGCCGACGCGCTGGCCGCGCTCGACCATGCCGACCTGCCGTTCGAGGTGCTGCTGGCCAGCCGCAAGGACCGCCGCGACCCCGCGCGCAGCCCGCTGTTCCAGGCCATGTTCGGCGTGCAGATGGCGGGCGAGGCCGTCGCGCTCGACTTCGCGGGCGTGCGCGTCGAGCTGCAAGAGTTCGATGACGCGGGCGCCAAGTTCGACCTGTCGCTGGACTTCTACATCGACCCGCGAAGCGTGCGCGGGCGGCTCGAATACAACACCGACCTGTTCGATGCCGCGACCGCGCAGCGCCTGGTGCGCGCCTACCAGCGCGTGCTGCAGGCGATGTCGGACGACCCCGACCGCGTGCTCGCGAACCTCGTGCTCACCGATGCGGACGACGAGGCGCGGCTGCGCGGCTGGAGCGAGAACCTGCCGCACCGCACGTACACGCAGCCCGTGCACCGGCTGATTGAAGCGCAGGCGCGCGAGCGGCCCGAGGCGGTCGCGCTGGTGTTCGGCGACACGGTGCTGCGCTACGGCGAACTCGACGCGCGCGCCAACGCGCTCGCGCATCGCTTGATCGGCCTGGGCGTACGGCCCGACATGCCCGTGGGGATCGCCGCCGAGCGCAGCCTCGAGATGGTCGTGGGGCTGCTGGCGATCCTGAAGGCCGGCGGCGCGTATGTGCCCATCGACCCCGAGCTGCCGCGCGAGCGCATCGCCTACATGCTGGAAGACAGCGGTGTGGCGCTGCTGCTCACGCAGTCGCACTTGCGCGAGGCGCTGCCGGTGGCGGCGCATGTGCAAATGCTGGCGCTGGATGCACTCGACCTGTCCGGCGAATCCACCGCGTGCCCGCAGGTCGCATTGCATGGCGAGAACCTCGCCTATGTGATCTTCACCTCGGGCTCCACGGGCCGCCCCAAGGGCGCGGCCAACCGCCACAACGCGCTCTACAACCGCCTGGCCTGGATGCAGGACGCCTACGCGCTGGGCGACGCCGACACCGTGCTGCAGAAGACGCCCTTCGGCTTCGACGTGTCGGTGTGGGAATTTTTCTGGCCGCTGATGCAGGGCGCGCGCCTCGTCGTGGCCGCGCCCGGCGACCACCGCGAGCCGGCACGCCTGGTCGAGCTGATCCGCACGCACGGCGTGACCACATTGCATTTCGTTCCCTCGATGCTGCAGGCCTTCCTGGCGCACGACGGCATCGAGGCCTGCACCAGCCTGCGGCGCATCGTCTGCAGCGGCGAGGCGCTGCCGGCCGAGGCGCAGGCGAAGGTGTTCGAGCGCCTGCCGGGCGCGGGGCTGTACAACCTCTACGGCCCGACCGAGGCGGCCATCGACGTGACGCACTGGACCTGCCGCGCCGACGGGCTGAACCACGTCGCCATCGGCCGCCCCATCGCGGGCTGCAAGACCTACGTGCTCGACGCGGGCCTGAACCCGGTGCCGCCGGGCGTGGGCGGCGAGCTGTACCTGGGCGGCATCGGCCTGGCGCGCGGCTACCTGCACCGGCTGGGCCTCACGGCCGAGCGCTTCGTCGCCGACCCGTTCAGCGACACCGGCGAGCGCCTGTACCGCACGGGCGACCTCGTGCGCTGGCGCGACGACGGCCAGCTGGCCTACCTGGGTCGCATCGACCACCAGGTGAAGGTGCGGGGCTTCCGCATCGAGCTCGGCGAGATCGAGGCGCAGCTGCTGGCGCAGCCGCAGGTGCGCGAGGCCGTGGTGGTGGCCGACGAAGGACCGGGTGGCACGCGGCTGGTCGGCTACGTGTCACCGCAGCCCGGTGCGGCGGTGGACGCGGCCGTGCTCAAGGCGCGCCTGGCCGAGGTGCTGCCCGAGTACATGGTGCCGGCGCAGCTGTGCGTGCTGCCGGCCCTGCCGCTCAACCCCAACGGCAAGATCGACCGCAAGTCGCTGCCCAGGCCCGAACGCAGCGGGGCGCAGGCCTACGAGGCGCCCGAGGGCGTGGTCGAACAGGCGCTCGCCACGGTCTGGGCCGAGGTGCTCGGCCTTCCGCGCGTGGGTCGGCAGGACAACTTCTTCGAACTCGGCGGCGATTCGATCCTGAGCCTGCAGATCGTGTCGCGGCTGCGCACGGCGGGCTGGAAGCTCACGCCGCGCCAGATGTTCGAGCGCCAGACCGTCGCCGGGCAGGCGGCCGTGGCCGAGCCCGTGGGCGCGGCGGTGCAGGCCCAGGAGACCGCAGCCGAAGGCGAGGTGCCGCTGCTGCCGTTCCAGGCCGCGTTCTTCGAGGCTGACATGCCCGAGCGCCATCACTGGAACCAGTCGCTGCTGCTGCAAGGCCGCGAGCCGTTGGCGGTGCCCGCGCTCGAAGCCGCGCTGGCGGCTGTGGTGCAGCACCACGACGCCTTCCGCTTGCGCTTCCATCGCGCGGCCGATGGCTGCTGGCGACAGGCCTACGAGGCCCTGCCGACGCGCTGGCGCGAAGAATGGCTCTGGGTGCGCGATGCAGCGAACCCCGCGCAGATCACCGCGCTGTGCGACGAGGCGCAGCGCAGCCTCGACCTCGCGCACGGGCCGCTGCTGCGTCCGCTGGTCATCCGCCTGCCCGGCGGCGACTGGCGCCTGCTGCTGGCGGCGCACCACCTCGTGGTCGATGGCGTGTCGTGGCGCATCGTGCTCGACGACCTGGCCACCGCGTACGCGCAGTGCCGCGACGGCCGGCCGGTCGTGCTGCCGCCGAAGAGCGCCAGCTTGCAGGCCTGGGCGCGTGAGCTGCAGGGCCAGGCCGCCGCGATGGACGGCGAACTCGCGCACTGGCAGGCCTTCGCCGACGTGCCGGTCGCGCTGCCCTGCGCGCGGCCCGAGGGCGTGAACACCGTGGCGCGCCGCGCCAGCATCGCGTGGCAGCTCGACCGCGCGCGCACGCAGGCGTTGCTCAAGACGGCACCGGCCGCCTACCGCACGCAGGTCAACGACCTGCTGCTCACCGCGCTCGGGCGCGCGCTGTGCGGCTGGAGCGGGCACGCGCAGCTCGCGATCCTGCTCGAAGGCCACGGCCGCGAAGACGTCCTCCCGGCGCAGAAGGCACTCGACCTGTCGCGCACCACGGGCTGGTTCACCAGCCTGTTCCCCGTGCGGCTCGATCCGCTGGGCGCGTGGGGCGACGCGATCAAGCGCGTGAAGGAAGACCTGCGCCGCGTGCCGCAACGCGGGCTCGGCCATGGCGTGCTGAGGCACCTGGGCACGGACGCACAGCAGCAGGCGCTGCGCGCGTTGCCGCGTCCGCAGCTGGTCTTCAACTACCTGGGGCAGGTCGATGGTGCGCCCGAGGCCGCATGGTCGCTCGCGACCGAAGACGCGGGCGAGCCCGTCGCGGCGAGCGCGCCGCTGCTGCACGAATTCAGCGTCAACGCACAGGTGCGCGACGGTGCGCTGCAGCTGACGGTGGACTTCAGCGCGGCGCGGCATGCGCAGGAGGACGTGCAAGGCTGGGTGAACCGCTTCGGCGACGAGCTCGAAGCGCTGATCGCGCACTGCACCTCGGGCGCTTGCGGCGTCACGCCGTCGGACTTCCCGCTGGCCGGGCTCGACGCCGCGCAGCTCGACGCGCTGCCGCTGCCCGTGGCACAGCTCGAAGACCTCTATCCGCTGTCGCCGATGCAGTCGGGCATGCTGTTCCACAGCCTGGCCGACGCGCAAGGAGAGGCCTACGTCAACCAGCTGTGCATGGACATCGACGGCCTCGATGCCGAGCGTTTCCGCGCCGCATGGCAGCGCGTGCTGGCGCGCCACGAGATCCTGCGCAGCGGCTTCCTGGCCGACGGCGCCACGCCGCTGCAATGGGTGGCGCGCAGTACCGAGATGCCGTGGGTGATGCAAGACCTGCGCGAGAGCGTCGATGTGCCAGCTGCACTGGCGCGGCTGGCCGCGTCGCAGCGCGCGAGCGGCTTCGACCTCGCGCGCCCGCCGCTGATGCGCATCGCGCTGGCCCGCACGCAGGCGCAGCGCCATCACCTCGTCTGGACTTATCACCACCTGCTGCTCGACGGCTGGAGCGTGGCCCAGCTGCTGGCCGAGGTGCTGCGCAGCTACGCGGGGCAGGCGGGTGAGCCCGCACCTGGACGCTTCCGCGACCACATCGCGTGGCTCGCGGCGCGCGACGCACAAGCCGGCGAGGCGCACTGGCGCAGCGTGCTGGCCGATGTGGAGGAGCCGACGCGCCTTGCCACGGCGCTGGTGTCGCCTGTCGCGCCGCGCCCGGGCAAGGCCCGCCAGCGCCTGGCCTTCGACACCGACGCCACGCGCGGCGTGCGCGAGGCCGCGCGCGCCGCGCACGTCACGCTCAACACCTTCGTGCAGGCCGCCTGGGCGCTGCTGCTGGGCCAGCGCACGCGCACCGGCACCGTCGTGTTCGGCGCCACCGTCGCCGGCCGCAACGCCGAGATGCCGGGTGCCGAGCGCATGCTGGGCCTGTTCATCAACACGCTGCCCGTGGTCGCGCACCTGCGCCCCGGCCAGCCCGTGGGCGACTGGCTGCGCGAACTGCAGGCGGCGCAGGTCGCGTCGCGTGAACACGAGCACACGCCTCTGCACGAGATCCAGGCCTGGGCCGGGCTGGGCGGACAGGGTCTGTTCGACACGCTGGTGGTGTTCGAGAACTACCCGGTGGATGCGGTCTTGCGAGGCGACGCTGCGGCTGGCCTGAGCTTCGGCGCGGTGCATACGAAGGAAGAAACCTCGTACCCGCTGACGCTGATGGTGCATGACGATGCGGCGCTGCACATCGACCTCGTGCATGCGCTCGACGCGTGCGACGAGGCGCAGGCCGCGGCGCTCGTGGGCCAGTTGCGTGCGGCGCTGCTGGCGTTGGCTGGCGATGCGGCGCCGGCCGTGGGCCAGCTGACGTTGGCCGATGCGGTCGAGCGCGAGCGGTTGTCGCTTTGGTCGCGTGGTGCGTTCAAGCCGGAAGCGGTCGTGCCCGTTCACCACCTCATCGAACAGCAGGCGAAGGC
Source organism: Variovorax sp. BGA-UO-ETr-C22 (assembly GCF_059567965.1). Classification (NCBI taxonomy): domain Bacteria; kingdom Pseudomonadati; phylum Pseudomonadota; class Betaproteobacteria; order Burkholderiales; family Comamonadaceae; genus Variovorax; species Variovorax sp. BGA-UO-ETr-C22. Next base: position 515,225 of record NZ_JCAQPA010000007.1, on the reverse strand, counting down.
GAACCCCGATGCACTGGCACTCGTCACGGCCGAGCATCGCCTCACCTACGCCGAACTCAATCGCCTCGCCAACCGTTGGGCGCACCGGCTGATCGCGCAGGGCGTGCGGCCCGACATGCCGGTCGCGATCGCCGTCGATCGCTCGGCCGAGACCGTCGTCGGCCTGCTCGCCGTGCTCAAGGCCGGCGGCGCGTACGTGCCGCTCGACCCGGCGTTCCCGACCGAGCGGCTGGCCTACATGGTCGAGGACAGCGGCGCCTCGCTGCTGCTCACGCGCCGCGCGCTGATGCCACGCCTGCCCGACGCAGCGAGCGTGCAGCGGCTGGCCTTCGACCTCGACGCAACCGACGACGGCATGGCCGCCTGGCCCGATCACGACCCGGCGGTGCCGGTGCATGGCGAGCAGCTGGCCTACGTGCTCTACACCTCGGGCTCCACCGGCCGCCCCAAGGGCGTGGCGATGCGCCACGACGCGGTCGCGCGCCTCATTGCGTGGCAGCTGCAACGCCTGCCGGGTGCGAGCCGCACGTTGCTGTTCGCCTCGCCGTGCTTCGACGTGGCGTTCCAGGAAATGGTCAGCGGGCTGGCCGGCGGCGGCTGCCTCGTGCAGACCACCGACGCGCAGCGGCTCGACCTCGATGCGCTCGAGGCGTTGGTGCACGGAGAAGGCGTCGAACGCATGTTCCTCACCTTCTCGGTGCTGCAGCATTTCGCCGAGCAGTCGCTGGCCTCGGGCCGCCGGCTGCCGGCGCTGCGCCAGATCCTCACGGCGGGCGAGCAGCTCAAGCGCACGCCCGCGCTGGCCGAGTGGCTGGCGCGCGAATCGCAGTGCCGGCTCATCAACCAGTACGGGCCGACCGAGACGCACGTGGTGAGCGAGTTCGTGCTCGACGGCGCAGGCGACGAAGACCTGCCGCCCATCGGCACGCCCGCATCGAGCGCGCGGCTGCGTGTGCTCGACGCGCAACTGAACCCCGTGCCTGTCGGCGTGGCCGGCGAGCTGTGCGTGGGCGCCGAGGTGCTGGCGCGCGGCTACCTGCACCGCGCCGGCCTGACGGCGCAGCGCTTTGTCGCCGACCCGTTCGATGCGAACGGCGGGCGGCTCTACCGCACCGGCGACCTCGTGCGCTGGCGCGATGACGGCCAGCTCGAGTACCTCGGCCGGCTCGACCACCAGGTGAAGGTGCGGGGCTTCCGCATCGAACTCGGCGAGGTCGAGTCGCAGCTGCTCGCGCAGCCCGGTGTGCGACAGGCCCTGGTGCTGGCGCAGGAAGGGCCGGGCGGCGCGCGCCTGGTGGCCTATGCGGCCGGCGCTGAAGGCCAGTCGCTGCGGCCCGCGGCGCTGCGTGCGGGGCTGGCGGCGGCGTTGCCCGACTACATGGTGCCGAGCGTCATCGTGGCGATGCCGCAGGGGCTGCCGCTGAACGCCAACGGCAAGGTCGACCGGCAGGCGCTGCCACCGCCCGAAGCGGCGGAGCAGCGCGCCCACGTGCCGCCGCAGGGCGCCACCGAAACCGCGCTGGCGGGTCTGTGGGCGCAGGTGCTGGGGCTGTCGCGCGTGGGACGCGGCGACAACTTCTTCGAGCTCGGCGGGCATTCGCTCGCGGTGCTCAAGCTGCGCCAGCAGGTCAAGGCGCAGATGGGCATCGACCTGCCGCTGCAGCGCTACTTCGAGCTGCCCGACCTGGCGGCGTGCGCGCAGGCGCTCGACGCGCAAGGGCCGGCGCAGGCGCAGCAGGCCGCGCAGGCCGAGAGCGATCTCGATCGCATGGATGCATTGTTGGAAAGTCTGGGGGGTTGAGTGAGCAGTAGCGAACGCAGTAGGGCCATTGCCCAACGGCTGGCGGGTTTGCCGCCGGCGCGGCAGAAGGAATTCATCGCCGCGTTGCGTGCGCAGGGCATCGACTTCGGCCGCCTGCCGATCGTGCCCGACCCGGCCGCCGTGCCGGGCGCGCCGAGGCCTGCGTCGTATGCGCAGGCGCGCCAGTGGTTCCTCTGGCAGATGGACCCCGAAAGCACCGCGCAGCACATCACGGCCGCGCTCACGCTGCACGGCGCGCTCGACCAAGCGGCGCTGCGCGCGAGCCTGCAGGCGCTGGTGGCGAGGCATCCGTCGCTGCGCACGCGCTTCGGCGTGAGCGACGACGGCGTGCCCCAGCAGACGGTGTCGCCCGAGGCGGTGCTCGACCTGCGCGAAGCCGATCTGCGCGCCCACCCCGCGCAGGTGCGCGACGAGGCTGCGCGCCTCGTGCGCACGCCCTTCGACCTGGCGAACGGCCCGTTGCTGCGCGTGGGCCTGCTGCGCACCGGCGAGACCGCGCAGCTGCTGGTGCTGGTGATGCACCACATCGTGTCCGATGGCTGGTCGATGCAGCTGCTGGTCGACGACTTCGGCGCGCTGTACCAGGCGCACCGTCAAGGGAACGACGCCGCCGTGCCGCCCGCGCCGGCGCTGCAGTACGCCGACTACGCGGCCTGGCAGCGCCACTGGCTCGAAGCGGGCGAGGGCGAACGCCAGCTCGCCTACTGGACCGAACGGCTCGGCGGGGAGCAGCCGCTGTTGCAATTGCCTGCCGACCGCGCGCGTCCGCCGCAGGGGCCGTACCTGGCCGCGCGCCATCGGCTCGACCTGCCGGGCGAACTGACGCAGGCGCTGCGCCGCCGCGCGAGCGCCGAAGGCGCGACGCTCTTCATGGTGCTGCTGGCCGGCTTCCAGGCGCTGCTGCACCGCTACACGGGCCAGGGCGACATCCGGCTCGGCGTGCCCGTGGCCAACCGCGACCGGCCCGAGACGGCCGGCATCCTCGGCCTGTTCGTCAACACGCAGGTGCTGCGCGCCGAGCTGGCCGGCCACACCACGCTGGCCCAGGCGCTGGCGCAGGCACGCGACGCGGCGCTGGGCGCGCAGGCGCACCAGGACCTGCCGTTCGAACAGCTGGTCGAGGCGCTGCAGCCCGAGCGCAGCCTGAGCCACCCGCCACTGTTCCAGGTGATCTTCAACCACCGGCAGCAGGACCTGGGCGCGCTCGACCGGCTTGAAGGCCTGCGCATCGAACCCTGCGAACTCGATGAACAGGCGGCGCCTTTCGAACTCGCGCTCGACACGCTGGAGCAGGCCGACGGCACGCTCGGCCTGAGCTTCACCTACGCCCGCGCGATCTTCGAGCCCGCCACCATCGAGCGCATGGCCGCGCACTACGTCGCGGTGCTGCGCCAGCTGGCCGACGACCCTTCGCGCACGCTGCGCGAGGTGGCGCTGCTCGGCCCGCAGGAACACGCCCAGCTGCGCGAATGGGGCGAGGGCCGGGACACCGCCTGGGACGAGGTGCCCGTGCACCGGCTCGTCGAGCGCCAGGCCGCGCTGCGGCCCGAGGCCACGGCGCTGATCGTCGACGGCGTGCCGATGCGCTTCCGCGAGCTCGACGTGCGCGCCAACCGGCTCGCCCATGCACTCATCGCGCAGGGCGTGCAGCCCGAGGACCGCATCGGCCTCGCGGTGGAGCGCTCGCCCGAGATGGTGGTGGCGCTGCTCGGCGTGCTGAAGGCGGGCGCGGCCTATGTGCCGCTCGACCCCGACTACCCGTCCGAGCGGCTCGATTTCATGGCGACCGACAGCGGCGTGCGGCTGCTGCTCACGCAGGCGCGTCTGCGCGAGCGGCTGGGCGCGTCGATGCAGGCGCTGCCCGCGCTGCTGCTCGACGGCGGCGTGCTCGACAGCGGGCCCGAAGACGTACCCGATGTCGCGGTGCATCCGGGGCACCTGGCCTACGTGATCTACACCTCGGGCTCCACCGGCCAGCCCAAGGGCGTGGCCGTGGCGCATGGCCCGCTGAGCATGCACATCCAGACCATCGGCCGCGCCTACGGCATGACGCCCGAAGACCGCGAGCTGCAGTTCGCATCGATCAACTTCGACGGCGCGCACGAGCGCATCTGGACGCCGCTGGCCTTCGGCGCCACGCTGATGCCGCGCAGCCAGGAGCTGTGGACCGTGCACCGCAGCCGCGAGGAGATGCAGCGCCACGGCATCACCGTCGCGTGCTTCACGCCGGGCTACCTGCAGCAGATGGCCGACGAACTCGGCGAGGAAGGGCGCGTGCCCACGCTGCGTTCGTACACCGTCGGCGGCGAGGCCATGGGCCGCGTGGCTTGCGAGCGCGTGATGCAGACGCTGCAGCCGCCGCGCCTCATCAACGGCTACGGCCCGACCGAGACGGTGATCACGCCGACCATCGCCAAGGCCTATGCCGGCACTGCTTTCGACGCCGCCTACCTGCCCATCGGCGCGCCCGTGGGCGACCGCCGCGCCGTGGTGCTCGACACCGACATGAACCTGGTGCCGCCCGGCATGGCCGGCGAGCTGTACCTGGGCGGCGCGGGCCTGGCGCGCGGCTACCTGAACCGCGCCGGCCTGAGCGCCGAGCGCTTCGTGGCCGACCCCTTCGATGCGAAGGGCGGGCGCCTGTACCGCACCGGCGACCTCGTGCGCTGGCGCGCCGACGGGCAGCTCGAGTACCTGGGGCGGCTGGATCACCAGGTGAAGGTGCGCGGTTTCCGCATCGAGCTCGGCGAGGTCGAGGCGCGGCTGCGCGCGCAGCCCGGCGTGCGCGAGGCCGTGGTGGTCGCGCGCGAGCGTGCAGGCGGGGCGCTGCTGCTGGCCTACGTGTCGAGCCTCGACGCGCAACGCCCGGTCGAGGCCTTCACGCTGCGCGACGGGCTGGCACAGGTGCTGCCCGAGTACATGGTGCCGTCGGCGATCACCGTGCTCTCGGCGCTGCCGCTCAACGCCAACGGAAAGGTCGACCGCGCCGCGTTGCCCGAGCCCGTGTTCGCTGCTACAGCCGGCAGTTGGGAAGCGCCGCAGGGCGCGGCCGAGGAGGCGATGGCGGCGGTGTGGGCCGAGGTGCTCGGCGCGCCGCGCGTGGGCCGCAACGAAAACTTCTTCGAACTCGGCGGCCATTCGCTGCTGGCCATGCAGCTGCTCGAGCGGCTGCGTCGCCAAGGCTTCGGCGCGCAGGTGCGCACGCTGTTCCAGAACCCGCGCTTTGCCGACTTCGCGCGCGCCACGCTGGAGGCCGGCGCCTCGCCGCGCCCGGTGCCGGTGGTGCCCGACAACGCGATTCCCAAAGGCTGCACGCGGCTCACGCCGCAGATGCTGCCGCTGGTGACGCTCGACGACGCGCAGCTGCGCCGCATCGAGGCCGCTGTGCCCGGCGGCGCGGCCAACATCCAGGACATCTACCCGCTCGCGCCGCTGCAGGAAGGCCTGCTGTTCCATCACCTGATGCAGGCCGAGGGCGACGTCTATGTGCAGTCGCTGCAGATGCGCTTCGACAGCGAGGCCCGGCTCCATGCGTTCATGGACTGCCTGAACCGCGTCATCGCGCGCCACGACATGCTGCGCACGGCGGTGCTGTGGGAAGGGCTGGCGGAGCCGGTGCAGGTGGTGCACCGCCATGCACCCGCCGAGATCGAATGGCTGGCTATCGACGCCGCCGCGGGCGATGTCGCCGCGCAACTCGAAGCCCATGTGCGCCCCGGCCACTACCGCCTCGACGTGCGCCGCGCGCCCATGCTGCGCGCCATCGCCGCGCACGATGCGGCGGGCGGCGGCTGGCTGTTGCAGTTGCCAAGCCACCACCTGGCGCTCGACCATGTCTCGCGCGACCTGCTGGTCGAGGAGATCACGCTGCTGCTGCAGGGCCGCGCCGACGCGCTGCCCCCACCCGTACCGTTCCGCAGCTTCGTCGCGCAGGCGCGGATCGGCGCCGACGTGGCCGAGCAGGAGACTTTCTTTCGCCGCATGCTCGGCGACGTGCGCGAACCGACCGCGCCTTTCGACCTGTTCGATGCGCGCGGCGATGGCACGGCCGTGGAAGAAGCGCACCTCGAACTCGATGCGGCACTGGCGCAGGCCGTGCGCACGCAGGCGCAGCGCAGCGGCGTGAGCGCGGCCACGCTGTTCCACCTGGCATGGGCGCTGGTGCTGGCCAAGACCACGGGCAAGGACGACGTGGTGTTCGGCACCGTGCTGTTCGGCCGGCTCGCAGGCGGCGAGGGCGCGGGGCGTGCGCTCGGCATGATGATCAACACGCTGCCGCTGCGCGTGACGCTGGGCCGCAGCCATGCGCTGGCCTGCGTGCGCCAGACCCACGCCGCGCTGGCCGGCCTGCTGCACCACGAGCACGCGAGCCTGTCGCTCGCGCAGCGTTGCAGCGCGTTGCCCAAGGGCACGCCGCTGTTCTCGACGCTGCTGAACTACCGCTATGTGGCAGAGGCGCCCGAGTCGGGTGCCGGTGCCGATGCCGGCGGCTGGGAAGGCATCGAGACGCTCGGTGCGCAGGAGCGCTCGAACTACGCCTTCGCGCTGTCGGTGAACGAACGCGCCGACGGCTTCGCGCTGACCGCGCAGGTCGATGCATCGGTCGGTGCCGCGCGCGTGTGCCAGTACATGCACGACGCGGTGCGCCGCGTGGCGGACGACCTCACGCACGCGGCCACGCACCCGGTCGCGGCCTTCGACCTGTACACCGCCGACGAGGCGCAGCGCCTGCAGGCCTGGGGCGAGAACACGCCCGCGTACCAGGACACCGCGCCGGTGCATGTGCTGGTGGCACGCCAGGCCGCGCTGCGGCCCGATGCCACGGCGCTGATCTTCGGCGAGCACACACTGAGCTACGCCGCGCTGGACGCGCGCGCCAACCGGCTGGCGCACCACCTCGTGCGCGCGGGCGTGCGGCCCGAAGTGCGCGTGGGCCTCGCGGTGCGGCGCTCGGCCGACATGGTCGTGGCGCTGCTCGCGATCCTGAAAGCGGGTGGCGCCTACGTGCCGCTCGACCCGGCGTACCCGCCGCAGCGCCTGGCCTACATGGTGGAAGACAGCGGCGTCGCGCTGCTGCTGGCCGACGATGCCGCAGTGCTCGGCCGCATCGGCATGCCCGAGGTGAAGGCATTGACGCTCGACACACTCGATCTGTCGAACGGCCCGTCACACGACCCCGGCGTGGCGGTGCACCGCGACCATCTGGCCTATGTGATCTACACCTCGGGCTCGACCGGAAAGCCCAAGGGCGTGGCCGTGGCGCATGGCCCGCTGGCCATGCACGTGCAGTCCATCGGCGAGGCCTACGGCATGACGCCGGACGACCGCGAGCTGCAGTTCGCGTCGATCAACTTCGACGGCGCGCACGAGCGCACCTGGGTGCCGCTGGCCTTCGGCGCGGCGTTGATGCCGCGCGACGAAGAGGTCTGGCCGGTGGAGCGCACCTGCGCCGAAATTGCCCGCCACGGCATCACCATCGCCTGCTTCACGCCCGGTTACCTGCACCAGATGGCCGAGTTGATGGGCGAGGCCGCGAGCCGGCTGCCGATCCGCTCCTACACCGTGGGCGGCGAGGCGATGCCGCGCACCAGCTTCGCGCTGGTGCAGTCGGTGCTGAAGCCACCGCGCATCGTCAACGGCTATGGGCCGACCGAGACGGTGATCACGCCGATGATCGCCAAGGCCGCGCCGGGCGAGGGTTTCGACGCGGCCTACATGCCCATCGGCCGCCTCGTCGGCGACCGCACGGCCTACGTGCTCGACGGCGCCATGAACCAGGTGCCGCCCGGCGTGGCCGGCGAGCTGTACCTCGGCGGCGACGGCCTGGCACGCGGCTACCTGCAGCGCACGGGCCTGAGCGCGGAACGCTTCGTGGCCGACCCTTTCGGCGTGCCGGGCGGTCGGCTCTACCGCACGGGCGACCTCGTGCGCTGGGAGGCCGACGGGCAGATGGCGTACCTCGGGCGCATCGACCATCAGGTGAAGATCCGCGGCTTTCGCATCGAACTCGGCGAGATCGAGGCGCAGCTGCTGGCGCTGCCGCAGGTGCGCGAAGCCGTGGTCGTCGCCAGCCAGGGCGCGGGCGGCGCACGGCTGGTGGCGTATGTGTCGCCGCTGGCGGGCGAGCGCATCGAGCCGGCGCGGCTGCGTGCCAGCCTCGCGGCGCTGCTGCCCGAGCACATGGTGCCGGCGGCCATCGTCGTGCTCGACACGCTGCCGCTCAACATGAGCGGCAAGGTCGATCGCCATGCGCTGCCGGCGCCGGTGTTCGCCGGCGGCGACGGCTACGACGCGCCGCGCGGCAGCGCCGAGCAGGCGCTCGCGCGCATCTGGTCCGAGGTGCTGGGCGTGGCACGCGTGGGCCGCGACGACAACTTCTTCGAACTCGGCGGCGATTCGCTGCTGAGCCTGAAGGTGATGGCGCAGGCACGGCGCCTGGGCCTGCCGGCGCTCGATCTGAAGCTGCACGACTTCCTGCGCGCGCCGACCATCGCGGGGCTGCTGGGCGGGCGTGCCGATGCGCCGCCGCTGGTCGCGCTGAATGCCGTGGTGCCCGGTGCGGCGCCGCTGTTCTGCCTGCACGCCGCGCTGGGCACGGTGTACGACTACGCGCCGCTGGCGCGCCGCCTGCAGGGCGTGCGCACCGTGTACGGCCTGCCATGCCGCATGCTCGCCGACCCCGCGCACCGCGACGTGTCGCTGGCGCGCATGGCCGATGACTACGCCCGCATGCTCCGTGGCGTGCAGCCGCAGGGGCCGTACCACCTGCTGGGCTGGTCGCTCGGCGGCGCGCTCGCGGCGGCCGTGGCCGCGCGGCTCGAAGCAGAAGGGCAGGCCGTGGCGTTCCTCGGCCTGGTCGATCCCTACGTGCCCGAGCCCGACGCGCCCCTGCAGACGGTGGACGACGATGGCCGCCGCGACTTCGCCGACTTCGTCGCCTCGGCCTGGCCGGCGGCGCGCCTCGACGGGCTGCTCGACATCGACGACTTCGTCTGCGACGAGGCGACGGTGGCAGCGCTGATTGCCCAGGCGCGTGCCAAGGCGCAGGCCCGTGGCGATGCACTGGAGATGCCGGCGCACGCGAACCTGCCTGACGACGAGCTGGCCCGCATCTTCCTCGTGAGCCAGCAGCTGAAGGCGATCGAGACCGAGGCGCTCGTGCCGCTGCGTTGCCACGCCGAGTGCTGGTGGATCGCACGGCGCCCGGCGGCGGACCGCGCCGCGCTGGCGCTGCAACTGGGCCGGCCGGACCTCGCGAGCGCCGCGGCGCTCGACGAGGACCACCACGCGATCCTGCGCAGCCCGGTGTTGTTGACGCAACTGGCCGAGCGACTGGGCGAGGCCGAAGCCCTCGCGGCCTGAGGCCTCGGCATAAAAAAACGCACGACCCGGAAGCCGGGTCGTGCGTCAAGGGCACCTTCTGCCGGTGCCGCCCTATTTCAGTTCGTTGGTGCGTGTCAGAGCTTGTAGCTGAGCTTCAGCCAGGCGTTGCGCGGGTTGCCTTGCGTGTAGCCGTTGTAGGCGCCCAGGCCGTTGTAGTAGCGCTTGTCGCCGAGGTTCTCGATGTGCAGCGAGGCGCTCAGGCGGTTGTTGATGTCGTAGCGCGCCATCAGGCCGAACAGCGTCAGGCCGCCTTGCGAGGCACGGCCCAGTTCGTTGAACTCGTCGTAGTAGATGCCGCTCTGGTAGCTCACGCTGCCGCCGATGGTGAGCTTGCTCCACTCGCCCGGCAGGCGGTAGCTGGTGGCCACCCGGAACAGGCGGCGCGGGTACTGCGGGTTCAGCAGCACGCCGTCGGCATCGCGCTTGGCGTGGTAGGTGTAGCCCGCGAGCATCTGCAGGCCCGGCAGCACCTCGCCGGCGGCGGTGAGCTCGAAGCCCTTGCTCTTGGCGCCCTGCACCGCGCGGTACGGAATGCCGCCGTCGGGCAGCAGCGAGCCGGCGCCGGTGTCGATCACGGCCAGGTTGGTCTCGCGCGTCTTGAAGATCGCGGCGCTGGTGTTGAGCTTGCCGCCGAAGTGCTCGCCCTTCAGGCCCAGCTCGATGTTCTTGCCGCGCTGCGGCGCGATGAGCGAGTTGTTGCGGTCGCGCACCGTGTTGGGCTGGAAGATGTCGGTGTAGCTGCCGTACAGCGAGAGTTCCTTGCTCACGTCGAACACCACGCCCAGGTAGGGCGTGACCACGCCGTTCTCGCGCATCGAACTCACGCCGGTGCGCCGCCAGGTGGTCCAGTCGAGCGTGGACGCATCGGACTTGTACCAGGTGCCGCGCGCGCCGACGATGAGCGACAGCGGCTCGGCCAGCTTCAGGCGGGTCGAGGCGTAGATGGCTTTCTCGGTGGTGTTCAGCGGCGCCGTGTACAGCGGGTACGAGAAGGAGGTCGGCTCGGGGAAGCTCTGCAGCTGGTAGAAGTTCAGCGGCCGGCGGTCGATCATGCGCGGCACGGCGCCACGCGTGTACACGGTGGCGTCGTAGGTGTTGTAGCTCATGCCCACCACGGCCTCGTGCGTCTGGCCGAAGGCCTCGAACGGGCCCTTCAGGTGCACGTCGAGGGCCTTGTTGGCGCCTTCGGCGGGGTTCTCGCGGATGTCGATGGTGGAGGCGCCGGTGCGCGCGTTGATCGCGCGGTAGATGCTCAGGTCACCCGAGGCACGCTCGCGCTTGCTCTTGAGGTAGCTTGCGTCCACCTTCAGCTGCCAGCCCGCGCCCAGGCGCTGGTCGAGGTTGGCGAACAGCTTGTCGCTGTACATGTCCCAGTAGCTCCACGGGGCGCTGGAGTTGAATGAGCGCGGCAGGTTGGTGCGCTGGCCGTTGCTGAAGAACAGCGGGCTCTGGCCGTAGTTGGCGCCGTCGATGGCGGTCTTCTGGTGCTCGAATCCCACCGACAGGCGCGAGCCCGCCGCGAGGTCGACTTCGAGAATGCCGTACAGCGCGTCTTCGCTGCGCTTCTTGTTCTCGATGAAGCTCTTGCCGTCGGTGCGCGAGGCCATGAAGCGGCCGCGCACGGTGCCGTCGGCGTTGAGGGGGCCGCCCACGTCGATCTCTGCGTTGTAGCGGCTCCAGCTGCCGATGCCGCCCGAGATGTGACCGGCGAATTCGGAGGTCGGGCGCTTGCGCACGAGGTTGATGGCGCCGCCAGGCGAGCCCACGCCGTTGAGCAGGCCGGCCGCGCCGCGGATCACCTCGACGCGGTCGTAGAAGGCGGTGCTGATCATGCTCGACTCGCCGGCCACGCTGTTGAAGCCCAGCGTGGGCACGCCGTCGATCATGGTGCTCAGGGCGAAGCCGCGCGAGGAGAAGGTCACGCGCTCGTCGTTGCGGTCGGCCACGATGCCGGGCGTCTGGCGCAGCACGTCTTCGAGGGTGACGAGGTTCTGGTCGTCGATCTGCTGGCGGCCGATGACGCTGACCGACTGCGGCGTTTCGCGCAGCGACAGGTCCATGCGCGTCGCACCGGCGGCGGCGCGCGTGGTGTACGAGCCCGTGCCTTCGGTGGTGCCGTCGGTGGCGGCCTGCGCGGCCACGGTCACGGCCGGCAGCGTGGAAGCGCCGGCCGTAGATTGGCGCTGGATGGTGACGCGCGTGGGGCCGTTGCGCACGGCCACGAGGCCGCTGCCGGCCAGCAGGCGGTCGAGCGCCTGCTGGAAGCTCAGGCGGCCCGACACGGCCGGTGCGGCCAGGCCCGAGACAACGTCACCGGCGGCGAGCACCTGCACGCCGGTCTGGCGCGACAGCTCGTTGAGCGCGGCGCCCAGCGGCTGGGCGGGGACGTTGATGTCGCGTGCCTGTGCAGCGGGCTGGTCGGCGCCCTGGGCGGCGGAAAGGCCGCTCCAGCTGGCAAGGGCGGTTCCGAAGGCGGCGGCAAGCGCGGCGCTCAGGAGTCGGTGGCGAGGCGAGAAACGCATGGGTGAAGGCTCCAGACAAATAAATCGGTGCGGCATGAAACGGGGGCGCGCCGCAGCCGTCGATCGGATGCGGGGTGCTTCTGGATGTAAGACGTTTGAACTCGAAAAAGAGAGACAGGCCCGTGACAAGGCATCGGCCGCCGCGTCGATGCGGGGCTAAAAACGAGCGGAAAGAGGGAGCGGCGCGCCGGCGGGCACGCCCGGGTCAGCGCGCCTGCAGGCGCACGCTGCCGTCGGGCCGGGCCACCGCCACCAGCGGCAGGATGGCCGGCAGCGCGTCGAGCAGGCCGGCCGAGTCGTTGGTGCGAAAGCGCCCCGAGAGCCGCATCGCGTCGATGCGGGCGTCGGCGCCGACGATGGGCGCGCTGCGGTAGCTGTTGACCGCGGCCAGCGCGTCGCCCAGCGGCGTGTTGTCGAACACCAGCCAGCCGTCGCGCCAGGCCGAGAGGGCGGCGGTGTCGGCCTGGCGCACCGGGTCGGCGTGGCCGTCGCGCACCTCGAGCATGTCGCCGGCGCGCAGGTCGACCACTTCGCCGCTGCGTTCGGTGCCGGCGTGGCGCAGCACCTGCACGCGCACATGGCCGTGCTCGACGCCCACGGTGATCGGGCCGCCGCGGTCGCGCACGGTGAAGGCGGTGCCGACCACTTCGATGATCGCCTCGCGCGTGCGCACCACGAAGGGCCGCTCGGCGTCGGGGGCGACGTCGAAGCGGACCTCGCCGCGCGCCATGTCGATCATGCGGCGGCGGCGGTAGAGCGTGACGTCGACGGCGCTCTGGGGCGCGAGGTCGAGGCGGCTGCCGGCCGAGGCATCGGCGGCATCGGCCAGCGTGACCTTGAGCATCCGCGCGTTCGGCGTGCGATACGCGGCCTGGAACAACGGCTGCTGCCAGTACCACTGCACGCCGCGCCCGGCGACCACGCCGGCGCCGAGCAGCCCGGCGACCGACAGCAGCATCTTGCGGCGCGAGGGGTTGCGCGGGGCCGGTGCGGGCACGGGCTCGTCGAAGTGCGCGCGCAGGTCGTCGGCCATGCCGCCCAGGGCGTTCCAGCGCTCGCGCGCCTCGCGCACGGCGGCGGCGTGTTCGGGCGAGCGCGTGCGCCACTGGTCGAGCGCGAGCCGGGCGCTGTTGGCGGCCGGGCTCGGCGGCGCGATCTCGTCCTCGACGATGAGCGCGAGCGCGCGTTCGATCAGCCGTTCACGCGGAACGACCGCTGTGGCCGCACGGCTCATGAAAAGTCTTCGGCCAGTGCGGTGTCGAAACCGGCGTGGCTGTTCACCGCCTGCGGCTCGATCAGTTCCTGGCGCAGCTCGGCGAACACGCGCGAGCAGTCGATGGTGGCGCGCAGCAGGTGCTTGGCAACCGCCATCTCGGTGATGCCCAGGCGCTGCGCGATCTCGGCGCGCGAATGGCCGTAGGCGCGGAACAGCAGGAACACCTCGCGCCGGCGCGGCGGCAGCTGCTCCATGGTTTCCACCACGCGGCGCAGCACGCGGTGCTGGGCCACGACGTATTCGGACGAGGGGGCCGTGAGGTGCGTGCCCACGACGGCATGCGAGACGGCCCACTCCTGCGCCACCTTGCGGTGGCGCGCTTCGTCGATGCACAGGTTGCGCGCCACGCGGAACAGCAGGGCGCGCGGCGACTCGATGGCGGCGCCGTCACGCAGGCCGAGGGTGTGCGTGTACACGCGCTCGAAGCTGGACTGCGCGATGTCGGCCGCATGGTGCGGGTCGCGCAGGTCGCGCGTGAGCTGCCGGCGCAAGTCCGCGTAGTGAGACACAAGTTCCTGGACGAGGTCGCGCATCCGGTCGCCTTCTCGCAAGCATCGACAAAGGACCCCTGGGCCGATGGCTGGTGCGCGCCGGTGAAGAGGAGGCGAGGGCGCTGGCTTCGGTGACCCCGGGGATGGGGTGAATAAGAACTATTCTTATTGAGTGTAGCACCGAAGCCTTGCGTTTCCGTGGCTAGACCACTGGCGCGGCGTGGGCGGGGCGCTCCGCGGCGGGGGCCTGCGGCGCCTGCGCCGTGTGCCGCGGCGTGGCGTTCAGCAGCGCCTGCCCGATCTCGTCGGAGCGGATGGCGGTGACCGACAGCAGCGTGTCGCTCAGGCCGTGGCTGGTCTCGCAGGCGCCCTGCAGGAAGATGCCCGGGCGCAGCGCCGGCGTGCCCTGCACGCGGTAGTCGCGGTCGACCGAGAAATCGCCCAGGTAGGGCGCCAGCGGTGCCAGCAGCGTGCGGTGCGCGTCGCGCGCGTAGCCGGTGGCGAGCACCACGGCGTCGTAGGCCTTGTCGTGGCGCGCGCCGGTGTTCAGGTCGTGCAGCGACAGGTGGATGCCGTCCTGCGCGGCGCGCACGGCCGACACCTCGTGCCGCCGCAGGAAGCTGTGGCGCGTCGAGCCGGCCACGCGCTGGCGGTAGAACACGTTGAAGATCTGCTGGATCAGCTCCAGGTCGGGCGCGGCGTAGTTGGTGTGCCAGAACTCCTCGAGCAGCTCGGCGCGCTCGTTCACCGAGCGGTTGAACACGAAGTCGGTGAAGTCGGTGTTGAAGATCTCGTTCACGAACGGGCTGTCGTCCGAGGGCTTGATGGAGCGCGCCCGCATGATCAGGTCGACCTGCGGCTTCGCCGGGTGCGACTGCAGGTCCATGAAGATCTCGGCCGCGCTCTGGCCCGCGCCCACGATGGCGATGCGGTCGGCGCCGGGGTGGCGGGCAATGGCCTCCAGGTAGGTGCTCGAATGGAACACGCGGCCGTCGTCGCGCAGCGGCTGGAAGCGCGCCGGGATGTTCGCCACGCCGCCCACGCTCACCACCAGGTTGCGCGCCAGGCGCTCGCGCACCGCGCCGTTGGCGTCGCGCGAACGCACGCGCAGCAGCGAGACCTCGTTGCCCTTCATCTCGGGCACCACCTCGAACACGGCCTCGCCGTAGGCGCAGCGGTCTTCGAACTGCGCCGCGGCCCAGCCCAGGTAGTCGTTGAACTCGTGGCGGCTCGGGAAGAAGGTCTTGAGGTTGATGAAGTCCTGCAGGCGCTGCTTTTCGTGCAGGTAGTTCAGGAAGGTGAAGCGGCTGGACGGATTGCGCAGCGTGGCCAGGTCCTTCAGGAACGAGATCTGCATGTGCGCGTTGTCCAGCAGCATGTTGCGGTGCCAGACGAAGCCCGGCTGCTTCTCGATGAACAGCGCATCGACGAAGTGGCCCTTCTGGCGCTTCTCGTCGAGCGCGATGGCCAGCGCGATGTTGGACGGGCCGAAGCCGACGCCGATCAGGTCATGGATTTGCATGGATGTCCTCCAGGGATGGCTCGTGTCGACGAGCCGGGGCCGGCGAAGCGGCGGTGGGGTCGGCGCGCGGAATCCACAGCGCCTCGCCGAAGAAACGCTCGCGCCACAGCACGCCCAGCAGGGCGCGCTTGTGCGGAAAGTCGAACTCCTTCACATGGGCGTAGCCGCAGCGGCCCAGGCTCCGGATCATTTTTTCGTTGTCGGCGCGCGGCTCGATCACCAGGCGCTGCGTGCGCGGGTCGTCCAGGAACAGGTAGTGCGACACCGACGGCATCCAGGCCGTGAGAAAGGGCTTGCCGCGAAAGCGCGCCTCGCCCACCAGCGCATGCCAGCCGCGGTCGTGGTCGGCCGCGTCGTAGAAGGGCGCGATGCGGTCTTCCTTGGCCCAGTAGGCCTCGAAGTAGCCAAAAGGCTCGCCGTCGAAGCGGCCGACGAGGCCGGTCACGCGCGGGTCGGCCGCGATGCCTTCCAGGTACTGGCGGTGGCGCGCGAGGTCGCCTTCCTCTTCCCAGAAATGGGCGACCACGGGGTCGTTCATCCAACGGTGGAAGGCGGGCAGGTCGCGTTCGATGTCGACCGTGTCGAGCGTGAGCGTCTTACCCAGCCACGGGATGTGGCGGCGGTACACCGTGCCCTGCGGCTTGGCGGGGCGCAGCGGATGGCGCTTGCCCTGCGTGACGACGAAGCGCTGCGCGAAGGGCTCGCGCGGCTGCGGCAGCCAGGCGCGCGGCCATTGCCAGAAGGCCTCGCGCGCGACCGTGGGCAGCGCGCCCTCGGCCGGCGTGACGATGCCCGCGTCCACCAGCCGCGTGCCGGTCGGCAGCGGCGACTGCAGCGCGAGCTGCCGCGCGGCTGGGTGGCGCTGGAAGGCCGCCTCGATCGCCGCCAGCAGGTGCGCTTCGTCAGGCTCGCCCGCGCAGGCGCCCAGCCATTCGAGACGCGGCGTGCCGGGCTGCGCGCGCAGGGCCCAGGTGCTGCCGTGGCGGTCGCCGTCGAGCGGCGTGACCTTGAGCGCGGTGCCTTCCAGCCGGACGTCCAGCACCCGGCCTTCGGGATGCGCGTGAAAGCGCCATGCAGTGTCGTGGGCGGTCAAGCAAAACCTCCGGGGTGTGGTCGATGTGTGGGATGCAGAAGGAAGACGCGGGCTGCGGCCGGATGTTTAGTCGGCGGTGCTTGCGCAGCGCTCCCGTTCGAACTCGGGCGAGAGCGGGCACGCGCCGCAGTAGCCCAGCCGCGGCACGAGGTAGTAGAGGCAGCACTGGCGGTGCAGCGTGACGGGCGGCGCGCTGCGGTCGGCCACGCGCACGCCGCGGCGCGCGGGCATGAACATCGGGTTGTCGCGCGCCTCGCCGCCCGGTTGCGGCCAGGTCGGGCGGTGCAGCAGGTGCTCGAGGTCGGCGGCCACGGCGGGCACCTGGCCGCTCATGCGCAGGCCTTCTTCCAGCACCGGCTCGAGGTAGCGCACGGCGTTGCCCCAGAGGATCTTGGGCGCCAGCCGCGTGAGCTGCGTCAGCCGCGCGAAGAGGGGCGCCAGGTGCGTCCACAGCAGCACGTCGTAGCGCGCCGCCGTGTCGGTGCCGGGGCGCGGCGTGCCGAGCTCGACGATGTGGAAGCACTCCGGGTCGCCGTCTTCGTCATCGAGCGACACCCAGACCTGCTCGGGCGTGACGGGAAAACCGTGCTGCAGCAGGCTCGCCGCGGCGGCCACGGGCGGCAGCAGCGCGTGCAGGTAGTTCATGCTCCAGGCGGAGGCGACCGCGCGCAGGTCGCGCTCCGGCATGTTCAGCGTGCGCGCCTTCAGGCGCAGCAGCGCCAGCAGGCGCGGCGGGTCGGCCAGCAGATCGGCCACGCGCACGGCGTCGGGCGGCGGGTGCGGGGCGCAGGCCAGCGTTTCGCCGTAGGGCGCCCACTCGCCCTGGAAGATCGGCGCGAGCAGCGGGATCACGGGGCGGGGCCGAAGGTGGCGTGAAGAAGAAGGCGCACAGGCATGCAGCAGAAGACGCGCCGGCGGGCCGGAAATTTAGTCCGCGCAGGCCCCGCGCCTAAACAGCCTGCCCCACGGAGCGTCTACTCACTCATCGACAGCAGTGCAGGCGTGCGAATCCCCATGAGCTTCCCGAGACACCGTCCCTCCGATCCGGCCTTCAGCATGGCCTGGCGGCTTTTTCGCGAGCTGCACGACGCACCGTCGCCCGAGCGCGCCGAGCAGCTCGTGGCCTGGCTCGGCCAGGACCCGAGCCACGTGCGCGCGCTCGACGAGGCCCTGACGCTGTGGGCGCTGGCCGGCGCCTCGGTGGTGGAGGCCGCGCGCGAGGCGGGGGCGCAGCCGCTGCTGCAATAGGCACCGCGCCTTCCTGCTAAACAAGCAGGCCCGCCGAACGTCATTGCAGGGAGCCCGTCTCCCTTTGCAACGAACCGTCCGCCGCATGAACCTCACACCCGCCAGCGCCCCCGCGTCCGAACTCGTCCGGCTGTTGCGGCCCTACTTCCCGTGGATCGCGCTGTCGACCGTGACCGGCATCGGCGCGGGCATCGCGACCGTCGCGCTGCTGGCGACCATCAACCAGGTGCTGCATCGCCCCGGCGGCCTGGCCGGCGGGCTGCTGCTGACCTTCATCGGCCTGTGCGTGGTGGCGCTGGTCGGGCGCGCCACCTCCGACATGTCGAACAACGTGGTCGGCCAGCGGCTCGTGGCGCAAGTGCGCAAGAGCCTGGCGCTGAAGATCCTCGCGGCGCCGATCGATGCGCTCGAGCGTTACCGCATGCACCGCCTGATGCCCGTGCTCACGCAGGACGTCGACATGATCAGCGACGTGGCCTTCATGCTGGCCTCGACCATGATCGCGCTGGCTGTTTCCCTTGGTTGCCTGGGTTACCTGGCGTGGCTTTCGCCGCCGCTGTTCGGCCTGCTGCTGGGGGCGCTGCTCGTGGGCATCACCGTGCAGAGCCTGGCGCATGCGCGTGGCATCTCGGGTTTCTTCAAGGCGCGCGAGCAGGAGGAGGCGCTGCACAAGGCCTACCGCGGCATCAGCGAAGGCGCGAAGGAGCTGCGCATGCACCGCGCGCGCCGCGCCAAGGTGTACGAGCAGCAGGTGGCGCACACGGTGGAACGCATCCACGACATCAACCGGCGTGCCATCAACATCTTCGTGCTCGCCTCGTCCTTCGGTTCGGCGCTGTTCTTCCTGCTGATTGCACTCATCCTCGGCTGGGCCGCGTTCCGCGACACCGCGCCCGTCGTGCTCAGCGGCTTCGTGCTGGTGCTTCTGTTTCTGAAAGGGCCGCTCGATCAGGTGGTGGCGGCCCTGCCGCACCTGGGGCGCGCGAAGGTGGCCTTCGAGCGCATCGGTGACCTGTCGGCCCGCTTCGCCACGCCCGAACCGCACCTGGACCTGCACGCACCGCCCGCCACGCCCGTGCTGCACGACGCCATCGAGCTGCGCGGCGCGCGCTATGCGTTCCCGGCGGTGGAGGGCGCGGAGCCCTTCGTGCTCGGCCCGGTGGATTTGCGCATCGGGCGGCGCGAGATCGTCTTCGTCGTCGGCGACAACGGCTCGGGAAAGACCACGCTCATCAAGCTGCTGTTGGGCCTGTACGCGCCGGTGGATGGCGAGCTGCTGCTCGACGGCAAGGCCGTGACGCCGCAGACGCGCGACGACTACCGCCAGCTCTTCACCACCGTGTTCTCCGACTTCTACCTGTTCGAAGACCTCGTGGCCGGTGAAGAGGGCGGCCACCAGGCGCTGCCCGAAACCGCCTTGCCCTACCTGCAACGGCTGGAGATCGCGCACAAGGTGTCGGTGAAAGACGGCGCCTTCAGCACCACCGACCTGTCGACCGGCCAACGCAAGCGGCTGGCGCTGGTGCATGCGTACCTCGAAGGCCGGCCGGTGCTGGTGTTCGACGAATGGGCCGCCGACCAGGACCCGGCCTTTCGCCATCTGTTCTACACCGAGCTGCTGCCCGAGCTGCGCGCCAAGGGGCACTCGCTGGTCGTCATCTCGCACGACGACCGCTACTTTCATGTGGCCGACCGCATCGTCCACATGAAGGCCGGGCGCATCGCGCAAGCCACGGAGGCGCCGGCGCCGAGCCTCGCGGCTTGACCCGTTCGCGAAGCGGGTGCTAGTGTGGGGTTCGCTTCGAACGAACCTCCACAACAGAAAGAACAGGCTTCCTCATGCACCTTCGCTCCACCCCGCGTTCATGGACGCGCGCCGCCTGCCAGGGCGCCGTTCTGGCCAGTGCCTTGCTCGCCGCCAGCGCCATGGCCCAGAAGCCGCACCAGGGCGTGCTCGACGCCGCCACGCAGCAAAAGGACGAGACGCTGCAGCTGCTGGAGCGCATGGTCAACATCGATTCGGGCTCGACCAACACCGAGGGCCTGGCCAAGGTGCGCGAGATGGTGGCGGACGAACTGCGCAAGCTCGACGCGCGCATCGAGAGCTTTCCCGCCGAGCCGCACCCGGGCACCAACCTGGTCGCGACGCTGACCGGCCAGGGCAAGAAGAAGATCCTCATCCTGGCCCACATCGACACCGTGTTCAAGGACGGCACGGCCGCGGCCAAGCCCTTCTACATCAAGGACGGCCGCGCCTACGGCCCCGGCGTGATGGACAACAAGGGCGGCGTCGTGGCCGGCCTGCAGGCGCTGAAGATCCTGCAGAAGATCGGTTTCAAGGACTACGGCCAGATCACCTTCCTGATCGACACCAACGAAGAGACCGGCTCGGTCGGCACCAGCGCGCTCATCGAGCGCGTGGCCAAGCAGCACGACGTCGCGCTGAACCTCGAGCCGGGCCGTCCGGCCGACGGCCTCGTGGTCGAGCGCAAGGGCTCGGCCACGGCGCTCATCGAGGTGAAGGGGCTCGCGTCGCACGCGGGCGTCGCGCCCGAGGCGGGCCGCAACGCCGCGATGGAGGTCGCGCACCAGGTCCTGCAACTGTCGAAGGTGGCCGATGCGGCCAAGAAGACCACGGTCAACTTCACGGTGCTCACGGCCAACGGACCGACCAACGTGATCCCCGCGTCGGCCAGCGCCAAGGGCGACGTGCGCGCCGCCACGCCCGAGGAGCTCGACCGCGTCGAGAAAGACCTCACGCGCATCGCGCAGAACAAGCTCATCCCCGAGACCGAGGTGCGCGTGCGCCTCGTGCGCGGCCTACCGCCGATGCCGCGCTCGCCCGCGTCGGACAAGCTGGTGCGCATGGCCGAGGGCATCTACGGCGAGATCGGCAAGAAGCTCACCATCGAGAGCAGCGGCGGGGCCGCCGACGCCAGCCTCGTGGCCGGTGTCGGCGTGCCCGTGCTCGACGGCTTCGGCATAGTGGGTGGCGGTATCCACACGCCCGAGGAATACGCCGAGGTCGAGAGCGTGGTGCCGCGGCTTTATCTGCTGTCGCGGATGCTCATGGACCTGAGCGCGAACTAGGGTCTGTTGCCGGGGCCTCAGCCCCGCTTTGGAATGCCCAGGCCCTTCACCACCGCCGGCCGCGCCACAAAGGCCTCAAGCACGCGCGCGACGTTCTTGAACTCGCTGAAGCCCACGAGGTCGCCGGCCTCGTAGAAGCCGATCAGGTTGCGCACCCACGGGAAGGTGGCGATGTCGGCGATGGTGTACGTGTCACCCATGATCCAGGCGCGGTTGGCGAGGTGCTTGTCGAGCACGCCGAGCAGGCGCTTCGACTCGGCCACGTAGCGGTCGCGCGGGCGCTTGTCTTCGTAGTCCTTGCCGGCGAACTTGTTGAAGAAGCCGAGCTGGCCGAACATCGGGCCGATGCCGCCCATCTGGAACATCACCCACTGGATGGTCTCGTAGCGGGCCGCCGCATCCTTCGGGATGAACTGGCCGGTCTTTTCTGCGATGTACAGCAGGATGGCGCCCGATTCGAACAGCGCCAGCGGCTGGCCGCCCGGGCCGTTGGGGTCGAGGATGGCGGGGATCTTGTTGTTCGGGTTGAGCGACAGGAACTCCGGCGACATCTGGTCCTGGGTCTCGAAGCTCACGAGGTGCGGCTCGTAGGGCAGGCCGGTTTCCTCCAGCAGGATCGACACCTTCACGCCGTTGGGTGTGGGCAGCGAGTACAGCTGCAGGCGCTCGGGGTGCTGCGCGGGCCATTTCTTCGTGATGGGGAAGTGCGAGAGATCGGTCATGGGGAAAGTCCTTGGAAGGAAGGTCGGCAACGGCGAGCGCCGGATTCTGCACGGGTCAGGCTGGCGGTGTGCGCGCATGGCCTTGCAGGCGCGGCAGCACCTCGCGGCCGAGCTCGTCGACCACGTCCTGCGCGGGCCGCCGGCTGCTGCGCGCGAAGTTCAGCAGCACGTGCGCGACGCCGGCGTCTTCCATGCGGTCGAGGTAGTCGACGAGCGCGTGGCGTCCCGTGCGCAGGCCGAGTTCGATGGGTTCGGCGGGCGCGTCGGCATCGTCCAGCAGGTCGAGCTGCAACGATTGAATGAAGGGCTTGGCTTCGCCGCCCGCGCGTTCGCGCAGCGCGGTCTGCCACAGGCCGATGCGGCCCTGCTGGCGCGCTTCGTCGCGGTGGTAGGTGGCCCAGCCGTCGGCGTGGGCGGCGGTCCATTGCAGCGACTGGCGCGCCGAGCCCACCACCAGCATGCCGATGCGCGCGGCGGGTGCCGCCATGAGGTCGTGGCCGCCGGTGGCTTCGTGCAGCGCAGCGCGCTCGTGCGCATCGGGCGAGAGCGCCGAGCGCACCAGGTTCCAGCGTTCGCGGAAGACGTCGCCGCGCAGCGCGATGTCCTGCTGGAAGATGGCGAACTCGGCTTCGCGGTCGCCCGAGCCCAGCCCGAGGATGAAGCGGTCGTTCGACAGGCGGTTGAGCGAGAGCGCGGCCTTGGCCACGTGCAGCGGATGGCGCAGCGGCAGCACGGCGGCGGCGGTGCCGAGCGCGATGCGCTGCGTGGCGGCGGCCAGCGCGGTGAGCCAGATGAAGGGCTCGTCGAGCACCGCGGTCTCTTCGCCCTGCGGCAGCATCACGGGCACGTCGCGCGTCCACAGCGCGGCAAAGCCGAGCGTGTCGGCCAGCCGGGCCAGTTGCAGTTCGGACGCGGGGTCGGCCATCGCGCCGTGCGGGCGCGCCAGCGGCGTCATCAGGCCCAGGGTGAGGCGCCCGGCGAGCAGCGTCTGCCGGTAGGCGGTGTTGAACGGCGCCATGGCGGCGTCAGGCGCGCCGCTTGCGGGAGGCCGGCGCGGTGGTTGCGGCGGGGGCGGTGAACAGCCGCTCGATCGACTGCCGCACGTCGGCCTGCATGTCGGCGATGGCCTTGGTGTCGCCCGAGAGGTGCTTGAGCAGCGCCTGCAGGAACAGCCCGTCGAAGAGGGCGTAGCAGGCCGAGGGCGGCAGGCCGGGGGCTTGCCCCGAGAGTTCGGCGAAGCGGCTCATGATGCGCCAGATCATGTCTTCGAGGCTCTTGTCGATCTGCACCACGTCGTCGTGGAAGGCCGCTTCGAACAGCGCCTGCGAACGCAGGTCGTACCAGAGCCGGTGCACGTGGCCTTCGCCCAGCAGCGTGTCGCCCAGGCTCTGCAGGAAGCCTTCCATGAGCTCGTCATACGTCGTGGCGGTGTCGACCGCGTGGTCGTAGCGCGTGACGCAGCGCGCCTTGTACTGCTTGACGCTGCAGACGATGAGGTCGACCTTGTCGCTGAAGTAGTAGTGCAGCACGCCATGCGAGAACTCGGAGTTCTGCGCAATTTCGCGCAGGCTGGTGCGCGCGTAGCCGAGCGTGGCCAGCGTGGTGAGGGCGGCTTCGCCGAGCTCGGCGCGGCGCTGCTCGAACTTGTCGGCCGGCGCCTTCTGCACCCGTCCGGTGTGCTTCTTTACCCGTGAATGAGTGGTCATTTCTAGCCAGGCCGCAGAGTGCCGGCCGCTGTGTTTCCTGGTGATTGCAAACCATAGCACGCGGCGTGGGAAATCCCTCGTACGTGCATTCCAGAGGCATTTTACGAAATTTGGGCAGTCGTCAAAAAAATTCTTGACACTCGTCAAGTCGATTCCTAGCATGGCCGCTCCATCTCATACACATATCCACAGGAGACAAGTGATGGCCAAGTTCGACTTGACGGGGCGCAAGGCCCTGGTGACAGGGGGTGCGCGCGGCATCGGCGCGGGCATCGCCCAGGCGTTGGCGCAGGCGGGTGCGTCGGTGATGATCGGCGACGTGCTCGCCGACCTGGGCAAGGAGACCGCGCAGCGGCTTTCCGCAGAGGGAGCGAAGGTGGGCTTCGTCCCGCTCGACGTCACGAAGGACGGCGACTGGGCCTCTGCCACCGAAGCCACGGTGAAGGCCCTCGGCGGCTTCGACATCCTGGTCAACAACGCCGGCATCGAGATCACCTCGCTGGTGGTCGACGTCGACGGCGACGACCTGCGCCGCATGCTCGACGTGAACGTGGCCGGCACGCTGCTGGGCATGAAGCACGCCTTTCGCGCCATGCGCCCCGGCGGCAGCGCGGGCGGCGGCGGGGCGGTGGTCAACATCGCGTCGGTCGCGGCCACCATCGCCTTTCCCGCCATCGCCGGCTACTCGGCGACCAAGTCGGCGGTCGACCGCGCCACGCGCGTGGCGGCCATGGAGTCCGGCAAGCTGGGCTACGGCGTGCGCGTCAACTGCATCTACCCCGGCCTCGTGCCCACCGACATGGGCATGAAGCTCGCCAACGACATCGTGGCCGCGGGGCTCGCGCCCAGCGTCGAGGCCGCCGTGGGCGATGTCATCGGCCAGACGCCGCTGGGCCGCCTCGGCGAGATCGGCGACATGGCCGACGTGGTGGTCTTCCTCTGCTCCGACGCCGCCCGGTTCATCACCGGCGCGGGCCTCGCGGTGGACGGCGGCATGGGCATGTGAGCGATCAACAAGGAGCAAGAAACATGAGCAGCAAGAAGAAACCCGTCATCGTCTACGGCGCCTCCGGCTACACCGGGCGCCTGGTCTGCGAGTACCTGCGCGAGTACCACATCCCCTTCATCGCAGCAGGCCGCAGCGCAGAGAAGCTCGAAGCGGCGATGAAGTCGAACGTGCCCGGCATCGAGACCGCCGACTACGAAGTGGTCGAGGTCGCGCACACGGTTGAAGCGCTCACCGAGCTCTTCACCGGCGCCTCGGTCGTGCTCAACACGGTGGGGCCGTTCGCCAAGTTCGGTCCCGAGGTGGTCGATGCCTGCCTGGCCGCCGGCTGCCACTACACCGACACCACCGGCGAACAAGACTGGCTCATCACGCTCGACCAGAAGTACGGCGCCAAGTTCGCCGCTGCAGGCCTGCTGCTGTCGCCCGGCCTGGCGCAGATGTACACCACCGGCGAAATCGCGGCGCAGCTGTGCCTGGAAACGCCCGGCCTGGACACGCTCGACATCGCCGTGTTCTGGGGCGGCAGCCCGACCATCGCGTCGACGCAGACCATCCTGGTGAACGCGGCCACGTCCAAGGCCTTCTACCTGGAGCAGAACCAGTACGTCGAATGGCAGCCCGACGCGGGCCTGTACCACCTGTCGATTCCCGGCCAGCATGAAGCCGCGCTGGCATTGCCCTGGGGCGGCACCTCGCACCCGGTGTGGTTCAAGCGCGACCCGCGCGTGGCCAACGTGAAGGTGCTCGGCGGCGTCTTCAACAAGCCGCTGATGCTGGGCGTGCCGCAGATCGTGGCCGCCGCGCTCAAGGCCACCGAAGGCATGAACGACGAAGACCGCTATGCCGCGCTGGCCCAGACGGCCGCGGGCGTGATGAACACCATGCCGCCGCGCGAGAACCCGCGCATCAACAAGTCGGTCGATTCGGTGCATGCCTCCGGTCCGCTGGGGCGTGCGCATTGCGTGATCTTCGGCAACTGCAACTACAAGCAGACCGGCCTGCTGCAAGCCTATGCCGCGGCCTCGCTGCTGCAGCAGGCGCCGCGCCGCGCCGGCTTTGCCTCGGGCTGCCAGGCCTTCGGGCACCGCGAGCTGCTGGGGGCGCTGCGCAGCTTCGGGCTGGTGCAGGAACCCGTGCTCACGCGGATGGGCTGACGCGCATGCGCCTCGTCGACTACCTCGACAAAGGCGCCCAGCAGGGCGCCGATTCGCCGTGCCTCACCATGGGCGACGCCGACCTGAGCTACGGCCAGGTGCAACGCATCAGCTGGCGCGTGGCACGCGGCCTGCAGCGCGCGGGCATCCAGCCCGGGGACAAGGTGGCGGTGCTCTCGAGCAACGACGCCCTGGCCTTCGCCACGGTGTTCGGCATCTCGCGCGCCGGTGGCGTGTGGTGCCCGATCAACCCGCGCAACGAAGCCAGCGAGAACGCCTTCGTGCTCGATGCCTTCGATTGCGCCTGCCTCGTGTTCCACAGCAACTACGGGCCCATGGTCGAGCAGATGCGCGCGCAGCTGCCTAAACTGAAGGCGCTGGTGTGCCTCGACCAGCGGCAGGCCTTCGCGCCCGCCATGGACGAATGGCTCGACGGGCTGGACGATGCGCCGATCGACATCGCGCCGCCCGACGACGTGGCCATGATCGCCGGCACCGGCGGCACCACCGGCCAGCCCAAGGGCGTGATGCTCTCGGGCGGCAACCTGGAGGCCATGTCGGCGCTGACCCTCATGGGCTACCCGTTCGAGGGCCGGCCCGTGTACCTGGCGCTCGCGCCGCTCACGCATGCGGCCGGCGTGCTGTGCCTGCCGGTGATGGCGCTGGGCGGGCGCGTGGTCATCATGCCCAAGCCCGACCTGAGCGAGTTCCTTTCGCTCATCGAGCGCCGGCGCGTCACCCACACCTTCCTGCCGCCGACGCTCATCTACATGCTGCTGCAGCATCCGGAGCTGGCGCAGACGAAGCGCGATTCGCTGCAGTGCTTCTGGTACGGCGCCGCACCCATGTCGGCCGCGCGGCTCGAAGAAGCGCTCGACAAGATCGGCCTCGTCATGGCGCAGCTCTTCGGCCAGACCGAGGCGCCGATGATGGTCTCGATGATGCCGCCGCGCGACCACTTCAACGCCGACGGTTCGGTGGCGCGCCAGCGCCTGGCCTCGGCGGGGCGGCCCGGTCCGCTGGTGCAGGTCGGCATCATGAACGGCGAGGGCGCCTTGCTGCCCACGGGCGAGAGCGGCGAGATCGTGGTGCGCGGCTCGCTCGTGATGCGCGGCTACTACAAGGACCCGAAGGCCACGCAGGAGGCCTCGCGCCACGGCTGGCATCACACGGGCGACATCGGCTACCTCGACGGCGACGGCTTCCTGTACATCGTCGACCGCGCCAAGGACATGATCATCTCGGGCGGCTTCAACGTCTACTCGGCCGAGGTGGAGCAGGTGCTGATGCAACACCCCGACGTGCAGGACAGCGCCGTCGTCGGCCTGCCCGACGAGAAGTGGGGCGAGCGCGTGGTGGCCGTGCTGCAGCTGCATGCGGGCCGCAGCGTCGATGCCGAGGCGATCAAGATCTTCGTCAAGTCGCGCATCGGCAGCGTGAAGGCGCCCAAGCAGGTCGAGGTGTGGGCCGACCTGCCGCGCTCCAAGGTCGGCAAGGTGCTCAAGAAGGAAGTGCGCGCGTCGCTGTTGCAGAAACTGCAGTCGCCCTGATGCGGATTCAGTCGCGCTGGTAGTGCCCCTGGTGGGCCTGGCGCAGCTCGAACTTCTGGATCTTGCCTGTCGAGGTCATCGGCAGCGCGGGCAGGAAGACGATGTCCTTGGGCACCTCGAAGCCTCCGAGATGTTCCTTGCAGTGCGCCGTGAGCGTGGCCTCCGAGAACTCCGCCGGCGCATCGGGCCGGCGTGTGACGAAGGCCGTGATGGCCTCGCCCCAGCGCTCGTGCGGCAGGCCGACCACTGCCGCGTTCAGCACGGCCGGGTGGCGCAGCAGCACCTCCTCGACCTTGAGCGAAGGCACGTTCTCGCCGCCCGACTTGACCATGTCCTTGAGCCGATCGAGAAAGATCAGCTGCCCGTCGTCGTCCAGCTTGCCCAGGTCGCCCGAGTGGTGCCAGCCGAAGCGCTGCGCATGCGCCGTGGCCTGCGGGTCCTTGTAGTAGCCGAGCATCACGTTCGGTCCGCGAAAGACGATCTCGCCGACCTGGTTCGGCGCGAGCAGCTCGCCCTCGTCGCCCATCACCGCGACCTCGTTCACCAGCGTGCCCACGCCCCAGTACGAGCCGAAGCGCTCGCGCTGCTGGTGCGTCTCGAAGATGGTGGCGCCGGGGTACATCTCGGTCTGCCCCGAGGCCAGTGCGAAGTTCGGGCACAGCGCATCGAGCAGGCGCAGCAGCAGCGTGCGCGACATCGGCGCCATCGCATACACGCACAGTCGCAGGCTCGACAGGTCGCGCGACTCGCGCTGCGGGTGGGCCAGCAGCGCGCCGTACATCATGGGCAGCCCGACCGTCACGGTGATCCTGTGGCGCTCGATGGCGGCGAGCATCGCGCCGGGGTCGAAGCCGCGCAGGATGACGTTCGTGCCGCCCACCGCGAGCGCCGACATCAGCACCGTGTGCTGCCCGCAGTGAAACAGCGGCAGCACGTTGCTCCACACGTCGTGGTGCGCGGGGCCGCCACCCCATTCGAGCATGTTGCTCTGGAGCACCGAGTGCACCGAGGCGTGCGAGTGCATCACGCCCTTCTGCCGGCCGGTGGTGCCGCTGGTGTACATGATGAGCGCGAGCTGGTTGGTGTCGATGGCCACGTCGGGCAGCGTGGCGGGGCCCTGCGCGATGGCCTGCGCCACGGTGGGCACGCCGGGCGGCGGCGTGTCGCCGTCGAGCACGCACAGCAGCGGCGAGACACCCGCCGTGTCCAGCAGCTGGCGCAGCTCGGGGCGCGCGTGCAGCGCGGTGTCGATCACCAGGTGCCGCGCTTCGGCGTGTTCGAGGATGTAGCCGATGGCATCGACCGCCAGTGCCGTGTTGATCGGCACCCACACGAGCCCGGCCTTCTGGATGCCGAGCAGCGCGACCACCATCTCGATCGAGTTGTTGCACAGCATAGCCACGCGCTCGCCGCTGGCCAGGCCCAGGCCCAGCAGGTGGTGCGCAAAGCGGTTCGATGCGGCGTCGAGCTCGCTGTAGCTCATGCGGTGCTCGCCTTCGATGAGCGCGGTGCGCGCGCCGAAGCGCCGCGCGCTGCGGTGGATCACGTCGCCCAGCGCGATGCGGGCGATGCGTTGGAAGGAGGAGGGCGTGGGCTCGGTACGGGCGGCGGGCATGAGGGCGTGTCTCCGGTCGTTGGGGGTGTTCGATCGGAGCGCAGACTAAGACCGGCACCGCCTGCCGGTCTTGCGAAGAGTGGCTATGCAGCGCCGGCCGCCCGGCGGGGCCGCGTCAGAAGCGGGCCTTGAGGAAGGCCGAGGGCCCCTGCAGCCGCACCTTCAGGCGCGAATCGGCGAAGCCGCCCTCGCGCGTGAGGTCGATGTTGGTCACGCCATACGACAGCACCAGGCCCACGTTCTTCACCGGGAACCACTCCACGCCGGCTGCGGCGTTGTAGATGTTGCCGTGGAAGCGGCCGCTGCTTTTCCACACGCCCGAGGCATCGGCGAACAACCGGAGGTCGGGCGTGATCGCGTGGCGCACGCCGACCTCGAGCAGGGGCGCGATGGCGTTGTCGCTCGAGCGCTCGCTGACCGAGCGAACCTGTCCGTTCACGCCGACCAGCGCGCTGGCACCGAGCGTCGCGCGGTAGTAGGCCGCGCCGGCGCCCAGGCCGAAGACGGTGTTGCCCGAACCGAGCCACCACTTGTAGGCGAGCTTGGCGAAGTCGAGCTGGGCCGAGAGGTTCGCGTTGCCGATGGCACTCAGCGAGCCGAAGCTGCCGAACGAGGTGTTGCCCGCCACCTGTCCTTCGTAGTCGCGCTTGTAGCGGTAGTAGTCGAAAGACAGGCCCTGGCTGTCGCCGATCAGCACGTCGGCCGAGATGCGCGGCATGGTCACGCGGCCCGGCTTGAGCTCGTTCGAGCGCAGCACGCCATAGGGCGTTTCGACCGAGGCGCTGAACTTGGGATCGGCACTGAAGGCCCCCACCGAGAAGCTGAAACGGTCCAGCGCCGGGGAGGGCTCGGCCGCGGCAAAGGGCGCGAAGCAAAGAAGGCAGAGGGCGCCGGTTCCGGCCAGGGCGCCCAGGGCGCCGAATCTCGCGGTCCGGTCGAACGGACGCGAACGAAGCAACAGCATGAAAGAAATCCTTCGGGTGAAAGATGCCTCGGGCATGTGCATGGCGCAATGCCTCCGGGCTGAGGCTCCCTGAAACCGCATCACCTTAGTGACGCGGCATCGCGCCGCGCATGCGCCGTTGGCCGATGTGCCTGTAGGAAATTGCCGATCGCGCGCCGATGCATGTCGCGGCGCTACAGTCCGCCCATGCGCGAACACCTTTCCACCACCACCGGTCCCCAACGTCTTCTCTACGGGGCCGCGGCGGCCGTCGCGGTGGCGCTCGTGCCCTGGCCGATGGGCCTCACGGCGCGCGCGCTGGCCGGCTGGTGCGCGGGTGTGGCGGTGTACCAGGTGCTCAGCTGGTGGCTGGCCGAGACCTTCGACGCCCAGCGCACGCGCGAGCGCGCACAGCAGCTGGACCAGCCCAACGTCGTGATCCTGGTGTCGATGCTGGTGGCGGTGGGCGTGAGCGTGGTCGCCATCGCGATGCTGTTGCAGCAGGTGCGTCAGCTCAGCGGCTGGGCGCGCGGCGCGCACGTGGCGCTGGGGCTGGTGGCGCTGGCGGGCTCGTGGCTGATGATGCACACGATCTACGCCTTCCACTACGCGCACCGCTACTACATCGACCGCAAGGACAGCGCCTCCGACGGCGGGCTCGACTTTCCGGGCAAGGAGGCGCCCGACTACTTCGACTTCATGTACTACGCCTACGTGATCGGCATGACCTCGCAGGTGTCGGACGTGCAGGCCACCTCGCACGAGATGCGGCGCATCACGCTGGTCCACAGCGTGCTCGCCTTCGCCTTCAACATGCTCGTGCTGGCCCTGTCGGTGAACGTGGTGGCCGGCGTGGTCTAAGAAGGCTCAGCCCGCGGCCTTGCGCAGCGACGGCAGCTTGACGATGCCGGTCGACAGCGCCACGCCGCACACGATCACGAAGGCGCAGATCAGCATCCACTGCGTGATCTGCTCGCCCAGGAACACGGCGCCGTAGAACAGCGCAAACACCGGCACGAGGAAGGTCACGGTGAGCGCGCGGGCCGGGCCGGCGCGTTCGATGAGCCGGAAGAACAGGATGTAGGCCACGCCCGTGCAGGCGATGCCCAGCGCCAGCAGCGCTGCCCACGCGCGCAGGCTGGGCATCTGCGCGGGCCAGAGCCAGATCGCGGGCAGCGCGAGGAACAGGCTGGCGCCGATCTGGCTGCCGGTGGCCGTGGTCAGCGCGGGCACGCCCGACAGGTGGCGCCGCGTGGCGCTGGCCGAGATGCCGTAGCACAGGCACGCCGCCAGGCAGGCCAGCACGGCCCACAGCGCGGCGTGGTTGCTGGCACCGGCATGCAGGCCGGCACTGCGGCTGGCGAGCATTGCGACGCCCGCGAAACCGATCACCAGCCCGACGAGGCGCGAGCCGTTCGGCCGCTCGCGGAACCAGGCCCAGGCCACCAGCGCGCCGAACATCGGCGTGGTGGCGTTGAGCACCGCCGCCAGGCCGGTGTTGATGGTCAGCAGCGCGAAGCAGAACAGCGCGAAGGGCATGCCCGAGTTGAAGATGCCGACCGTGAGGCTGGCCTTCCAGTGCTTCGCGATCGACGGCCCCTGGCCGCGCAAGAGCGCGATCGGCAGCAGGAACAGCGCCGCGATGGCCACGCGCACGGCGGCCGTCGGCAGCGCGCCGAACTCCGCCGCGCCGATGCGCATGAACAGGAAGGAGGCGCCCCACAGCGCGCCCAGCAGCACGAGATCGACGAGCCACGCCTTCGGTGCGAGCGCGGCGGGAGCGGGCGAAGGCGAGGGAGCGACGGTGGTGTTGTTGTTCGTTGTGGTCATGCGTCTCTTTGGGGAATGGCGCGTGGCGCCATCCAGAGGATGTCGCCACGCGCCATGGGCGGTGTTTTCTTCTGTCTTACTTGCCGGTCTCGAGTTCGAGCAAGGCGGTCTTGCGCTCGAGCCCGCCAGCGTAACCGGTCAGCGAGCCGTCCGCACCGAGCACGCGGTGGCAGGGCACGATCACGCTGATCGGGTTGCGCCCGACCGCCGCGCCGACCGCGCGCACCGCGGCCGGGTTGCCCACGCGCTGGCTCAGCGCGCCGTAGGTTGTGGTCTCGCCGGCCGGGATGGCCAGCAGCGCCTGCCACACGCCCTGCTGGAAGGCGGTGCCGTGCGACAGGTCGAGCTGCATGTCGAAGTGGCTGCGGCGGCCCGCGAAGTAGTCGCGCAGCTGCGCGGCGGCCTCGACCAGCGCGGGGTGGTCGTCTTTCGTCTGCCAGCCCGTGGTGTCGGGCCAGTGGCGCTGGTGGTCGAACCAGACGCCGGCCAGGCCCTGGTCGGTGGCGGCCATCGTGACGCCGCCTAGCGGCGTGTCGGTGTGCGAGGTGTAGATGACGGTGCGTTTGAATTTCATGGTCTTTCAGGCACGGGGCCTGCCGTTGCGAGGTCGGAAGAAGTGGCGGTCGGCGCGGCGGCCGATGCCGGTTCGGCGGGCGCGGGCGGCGTGTGCCAGGCCCGCAGCACCGCGTAGCTGCGCCAGGGGCGCCAGGCCTGCGAGGCCTCGCCCGCGGCGCGCGCGGTGGTCACGCCCAGCGCCTTCTGCAGCGCCACGTCGCCGGCGGGAAAGGCGTCGGGCCAGCGCAGCGCGCGCATCGCGATGTACTGCGCGGTCCAGGCGCCGATGCCGGGCAGTTCCTGCAGTGCCGCGAGGGTGGAGGGCACGTCGGCGCCCGCATGCAGCGCCAGCCGGCCCGAGGCCACTTCGCGCGCCACGGCCTGCAGCGCGGCCTGCCGCTGGCGCACGATGCCCAGCTGCCCGAGCGCATCGCCGCTGGCCGCTGCCAGCGCGGCGGGCGTGGGGAAGAGGCGGCTCAGGCCGTCGATGGGCGTGTCGATCGCGTCGCCGAAGGCCTCGACCAGCCGCGAGCCCAGCGTGCGCGCCGCGGCCACGGTGATCTGCTGGCCCAGCACCGCGCGCACCGCGAGCTCGAAGCCGTCGACCGTGCCCGGCACGCGCAGCCCGTCGCCGTGCGGAAAGGCCGCATGCAGCGCGGCGTTGATGGCCATCGGTTCGGCGTCGAGGTCGAACAGCGCGCGTGCGCGGCTGATGACGATCGGCAGCACCGCGGCCAGCGAATCGCTCACGGCCAGCAGCACCTGCTCGCGCTCGAGGTCGAAGCGCAGCTGCAGCCAGCCGGCGTGCGTCTGCCCGCCTTGTTGGACGCGCAGGGTGCGCGCCAGCCGCACGTAGGTGGGCGTGCTGCCCTTGGCGGGCTCCTTGCCGTCGGCGGTGTGCACGGTCTCGACGCCGCGCAGCGCGCGCCGTGCGAAGAAGCCGAGCATGGCGTTCGCGTCGTAGGGCGGGCGAAAGCCCAGCCGCACCTCGATGGCCTTGCCTTCTCCGCCTTCGGTGCCGCCCGCGCGGCGCAGTGCGCTCGGGTTGAGCCCGTAGTGCTCCACGAAGGCCGCGTTGAAGCGCCGCACGCTCGCGAAGCCGCTGGCCAGCGCCACCTGCGTCATCGGCAGGCGCGTGTCGGCGATGAGCTGCTTGGCGGCCAGCAGGCGGCGCGTCTGCAGGTACTGCAGCGGCGACACGCCAAACTGCGCCTCGAAGATGCGCCGCAGGTGGCGGTCGCTCACGCCCAGGCGGGCCGCGATCTGCGCCGCGCCGGGGCCTTCCTCGGACCAGGCATCGGGCTCGTCAATGAGCCGCGCCGCCTGCAGCGCGAGGATGCGCGAGGCGTCTTCGGTCGACCAGCTGGCTGCGCGCGGCGCCAGCTCGGGCCGGCAGCGCAGGCAGGGGCGAAAGCCTGCTGCCTCGGCCTGGGCTGCGTGGCGGAAGAAGCGGCAGTTCTCGCGCCGCGGCAGCTTCACGCGGCACACCGGCCGGCAGTAGATGCCGGTGGAGGTCACGGCCGTGAAGAACGAGCCGTCGAAGCGCGCGTCGTGCGTCTTCATCGCCAGGTAGCAGGCGTCGCTCTCGAGCACTTCGGAGGGGGCGTGGGCGGTAGACATGGGGAAATGATACGGTTTCGACTCGTTTCAACTGGCCGTTTTCGGACATCGATGTCTACAACGCGTTGCCTACAATGCCCGACTCCGAACCAACAGTGACCCCGCCCTTCATGCAGCTCAGCGCATCGATCTTCAAGGCCTATGACATCCGCGGCGTCGTGCCCCTCAGTCTCGATGTCGAAGTGGCCGAGGCGCTGGGCCGTGCCTTCGGCAGCGCAGCACGCGCGGCCGGCGAGACCGCGGTGGCCGTGGGCCGCGACGGCCGCCTGTCGGGCCCGGCGCTGGTGGACGCGCTGATCGACGGCCTGGTCGCCACCGGCGTCGAGGTGATCGACATCGGCGCGGTCACGACCCCGATGCTGTACTTCGCGGCCCACACGCTGTGCACCAGCGGCATCCAGGTCACGGGCAGCCACAACCCGAAGGACTACAACGGCTTCAAGATGGTGCTGGCCGGCCGCGCGATCTACGGCGACGAGATCCAGGGCCTGCGCAAGACCATGGAAGACGGCAGCGCCACGCTGGCGCCCGGCGGCAGCGTGCGCAAGGTCGACGTGACCGAGGCCTACGTGCAGCGCATCGTGGGCGACATCAAGCTCGCACGCCCCATGAAGATCGTGGTCGATTCGGGCAACGGCATCGCGGGCGCGACCGCGCCGGCCATCTTCCGCGCCATCGGCTGTGACGTGGTCGAGCTGTTCAGCGAGGTCGACGGCAACTTCCCCAACCACCACCCCGATCCGAGCAAGCCCGACAACCTCCGGGACCTGATGGCCGAACTGGCCAAGGGCCAGGCCGAGCTGGGCCTGGCTTTCGACGGCGACGGCGACCGGCTGGGCATCGTCACCAAGGACGGCCAGAACATCTTCCCCGACCGCCAGATGCAGCTCTTTGCGCAGGATGTGCTCTCGCGCGTGCCCGGCGGCACCATCGTCTACGACGTGAAGTGCTCGCAGCGCCTGGCGCCGGCCATTGAGGCCGCGGGCGGCACGCCGATGATCTACAAGACCGGCCATTCGCTCATCAAGGCGAAGATGAAGGAAATCGATTCGCCGCTGGGCGGCGAGATGAGCGGTCACATCTTCTTCAAGGAGCGCTGGTACGGCTTCGACGACGGCACCTACGCCGGCTGCCGCCTGCTCGAGATCCTGAGCAAGCACCCGGACGCGAACGACGTGCTCAATGCGCTGCCCACCAGCTTCTCGACCCCCGAACTGAACGTTGCCTGCGCCGAAGGCGAGCCGCACGCGCTGGTCGCCCAGCTCGTGCAGAACGCGCGCTTCGACGCGCCCGCCCAGGTCTCGACCATCGACGGCCTGCGCGTGGACTGGCCCGATGGATTCGGGCTGATCCGCGCTTCCAATACCACCCCCGTGCTGGTGCTGCGCTTCGAAGGCCAGACCGAGGCGGCGCTCCAACGCATCGAGACCGAGATGCTTGCGGTGCTGCGAACGGTCAAGCCCGACGCCACGCTGGCCGCTGCTGCCCACTGAAGAACCTGTGCGTTCCCTGCTGCTTCGCCTCTACGGCGTCTTCACCACCGCCGTCCAACCGCTGGTCCGCCGCAAGCTGCGGCGCCGCGCCATCGCCGAGCCCGGCTATGCCGTGGCCGTCGAGGAGCGCTTCGGCCATTACGACGACGCCACCACCGGCTTTGCCCAGTGCTGGGTGCATGCCGTCTCGCTGGGCGAGACGCGCGCCGCCGCCATCCTGATCGCCGAGCTGCGGCGCCAGTACCCGGGCATTCCGATCCTGCTCACGCACGGCACCGCCACGGGCCGCGAAGAGGGCGCCAAGCTGCTCGAGCCCGGCGACACGCAGGTCTGGCAGCCGTGGGACACGCCGGGCGCCGTCGCCCGCTTTCTCGACCGCTTCCAGCCGCGCATCGGCGTGCTGATGGAAACCGAGGTCTGGCCCGAGATGGCCGCGGCCTGCGCCGAGCGCCGCATTCCGCTGGTGCTGGCCAATGCGCGGCTCAACGAGAAATCGCGCGCCGCGGCCGAACGGCTCAGCGGGCTGGCGCGGCCGGCGTACTCGGCGCTCGCCGCCGTCTGGGCGCAGACCGAGGCCGACGCGCACCGGCTGGTGTCGCTGGGCGCCAAGGTGGCCGGGATCTACGGCAACCTCAAGTTCGACGCCACGCCCGACGCGCGGCAACTGGCCACGGCCGTCTCGCTGCGCGAGCACCTGCCGCGTCCGATGGTCGTGCTGGCCAGCTCGCGCGACGGCGAGGAGCGGCTGCTGCTGGAGGTGCTCAAGCGCTTCGGTGCCACTTCGCCGGTGCCGC
Organism: Variovorax sp. BGA-UO-ETr-C22; assembly: GCF_059567965.1. NCBI lineage: Bacteria > Pseudomonadati > Pseudomonadota > Betaproteobacteria > Burkholderiales > Comamonadaceae > Variovorax > Variovorax sp. BGA-UO-ETr-C22. Next base: position 479,787 of record NZ_JCAQPA010000007.1, on the reverse strand, counting down.
CCGAGCAGGGCGCGATCCGCTCGATCGCCAAGCGCGTGCACGACGTGCAATGGATGATCGTGCCGCGCCATCCGCAGCGTTTCGACGAAGTGGCGGCGCTCATCGAGGCCGAGGGCTTCGCGGTGGCGCGCCGCAGCGCGGCCGGCCAGCCGGCCGAGGCCGAGATCTGGCTCGGCGATTCGCTGGGCGAAATGGCGCTGTACTACGGCCTGGCCGACGTGGCCTTGCTCGGTGGCAGCTTCGAGCCGCTGGGCGGGCAGAACCTCATCGAGCCGGCGGCCTGCGGCTGCCCGGTGGTCATGGGCCCGTCGACCTTCAATTTCGCCGAGGCGGCGCAGCTGTCGCTCGCGGCGGGTGCGTCGCTGCGTGTCGAGGGCATGGAGCAGGCCGTGACCGCGGCGCTCAAGCTGGTCGAGAACCCGGAGCGCCGCGCCGTGATGGCGCAGGCCGCGCTGGCCTTTTCGTCGTCGAACCGTGGCGCGGCCGAACGCACGGCGGCGGCGGTGCTGGCGATTGCGCAGGCGGCGGAGCCGGTGGGAACGCCGGCGGCCGACGACGATGGCGCCCCGCCGCCCGAGGCGGTGCGGGCCGAACCCACGCTCGATTGAGATTGATGGAGTGACCCGTTGCCGGGTCAGCGCACCGGCGGGTTCAGGATCACCGGCGGCGGCGGTGCCGACGGCATCGTCGGCGCGGGCGGGTTGAACGGCTGCACCGGCACCGGCGGCACCACCGGAATGGCCGGCGGCGTCACGGGCACCACGGGCGCGCCCGTCGTCGCGGCAGGCACTGCAGGCGTGCTGCCGTTGCGCGCCAGCGTCGCGTTGATCGCGTTCATGTCGTCGGTCGTCAGCGTGCCATTGGCCTGGCGCAGCTTCAGGTTGCCCAGCAGCACGTTGTAGCGCGCCTGCGCCAGGTCGCGCTTGGTCTGGAACAGCTGGCTCTGCGAGTTGAGCACGTCGATGTTGATGCGCACGCCCACCTGGTAGCCCAGCTTGTTGGCGTCGAGCGCGCTCTGGCTGGAGGATTCGGCCGCTTCGAGCGCCTTCACCTGCCCCGCACCCGACACCAGCCCGAGGTAGGCCGCCCGCGTGGCCTGCGCCACGCTGCGGCGCGTGCCTTCGAGCACGCTGCGCGACTGGTCTTCGAGGGCCAGCGTTTCCTTGATGCGGTTCTCGGTGGCAAAGCCCGCGAACAGCGGCAGGTTGAACGTGACGCCGACCGTGGCGGCGTTGACGCGCGTGCCCACGGTGCTGGTGCTGGTGCCGGTCGGGTTGCGCGTGACGTTGTAGCCCAGGTTGGCGTCCAGCGTGGGCTTGTGGCCGGCCTGCGCCTTCTGCACCTCGAGCCCGGCCACGTCCAGGCCCAGGCGCGCCTGGCGGATCGCCGGATGCACCTCGTCGGCCTGCGCCACCCAGGCGTTGATGTCGGCGGGCTGCGCGGTCGGCAGCACGACCGGCGCGGCCAGCGGCACGGGCACGCTGCCCGGACGGCCGACCAGCTGGTCGAGCACCACCTTCTTGACCTGCAGGTCGTTCTCGGCGGCGATCTCCTGGGCAATCACGAGGTCGTAGCGGGCCTGGGCCTCGCGCGAGTCGGTGATGGTGGAGGTGCCGACCTCGAAATTGCGCTTGGCCGAGGCCAGCTGCTCGGCCACGGCGACCTTCTGCGCGCGCACCAGGGCCAGGCTGTCCTGGCTGGCGAGCACGTCGAAGTAGGCCTGGCTCACGCGCACGATCAGGTCCTGCTCGGCGATGGTGAGCACGGCCTGCGCCACTTCGGCCTGGCGCTTGCCCTGCTCGTAGGTGGCCCAGTTGGCGGGGCGGTACAGCGGCTGCGTGGCGTTGATGCCGACGTTCTGCGTGGTGAAGTCGCGCGAGGCGCTGCTGCCGCGGCCGGTGCCGGTCAGGGTGTCGATGTCCAGGTTGCTGCGGTTCACGCCCGCGGTGAGCCCGACGGCCGGCAGGATGCCGGCCTTGGCCTGCGCCGCACGCGCCAGGTTGGCCTCGTACTGGGCGCGGGCGCCCTGGTAGGTGGCATCGAAGCCGCGCGCGGAATCGTAGAGTTCGTTCAGTGTCTGGCCCTGGGCCGGCAGTGCGAGCAGGCTCGCAATGGCGCTTGCGAGGGCTGCGGAAAGAGGCAGAAGCCGGGGCCTGGGAGGCATTGAACGTCCTTGGGAGGGAAAGAATCAGTAGCGCGGCACGCTCGGGTCGTGCTGCGCGGACCAGGCGTCGATGCCCCCCGCCACGTTGGCGAGCGAGTCAAAGCCGTTCTGGTGCAGAAAAGCGGCCACGCGCTGGCTGCGGGCGCCGTGGTGGCACAGGCAGGCGATGCGGGGCGCGGGCTGTCCGTCGCCGGCGGCGAGTTCGGCCAGCCGGCCGGGAATCTCGTTCATCGGGATCGCGACCAGCGTGAAGCCCTGCGGCGCGACGCTCGCCGTCTGCAGCTCCCAGGGCTCGCGCACGTCGAGCAGCACGGGGGCGGCGTCGGCGTCCTGTGCGAACCAGGCGGCCAGGTCGGCGGGGCGGACTTGATCGATCATTCGGTGGGCCGCTCGATCAGAAGGCGAAGCGCGAGGGCTCGGGGAAGTTCAGCAGGCGCGGCGCCACGGTGTCCCAGGGCTGGATCGTCTCCCACTTGCTTTCGCTGGTGCGGGTCACGAAATGGGCGCGCATCATGGGCTCGTCGCCGACGATGGCCGACAGGCGGCCGCCGACCTTGAGCGAACCGAGCAGGTTCTGCGGAATGCGCGCAACCGAGCCGCTGAGCACGATCACGTCGAAGCTCGGGCCGCTGGCCAGCGGCACGGCGCCGTCGGCGTGGCGCACGTCGACGTTCGTCACGCCGTTGCTGCGCAGCGTGTCGGCGGCGCGGGCGGCCAGCACGGGGTTGATCTCGAGCGACAGCACCTGGGCCGCGCGGGCGCCGAGCAGGGCGGCCATGAAGCCGGAGCCGGTGCCGATCTCGAGCACCGATTCGTGCTTCTGGATGTGCAGGTCCTGCAGGGTGCGGGCCTCGACCTTGGGCGACAGCATGAATTCGCCGGGCACTGAGCCGTCGAGCAGGGGCAGTTCCATGTCGAAGAAGGACAGCGTGCGGTGCGCGTCGGGCACGTAGTCTTCGCGGTGAATCTCGGCCAGCAGCTCGAGGATGTCCGACTCCAGCACGTCCCAGGGACGGATCTGCTGTTCGATCATGTTGAAGCGCAAGCGCTCGAGGGTGGGCGTGGGGTTCATGGCGTGGCTTTCCTTGAAGGCTCTGGACGGGACAAACCTTCAATTTTAGGTCGCGCCGATGACGCCACCGCGCCAGTCGGCCATCCGGCGGGCGTCATGCGGGGCTCCCGGGGCGCACGCACAGGCCGTGAAGCACGGTTTCGCACTGGGTGGCGATGAATTTTTCGGGGTCGAGCGTGCTCACGCCGTCGACGCAGACCATGGCCGAATGCTTCCAGAGCATGAGGAACACCATGGGGGCGACCACCGAATAGATGGCGTGGTCGATGTCCATTTGCACGAACTCGCCGCGGTCGATGCCGCGTTGCAGGATGCGCCGCAGCAGCTCGTGGCCCGGGCGCACCACCTGCTCGCGGTAGAACTCCGCCAGCTCGGGAAAGTTGCCGCCTTCGCTCATCATCAGCTTGGTCAGGCCCGAGGCTTTGGTCAGGCCGACGCGCTCCCACCAGACGTTCATGCAGTAGCGCAGCATCTCGGCCGTCGTGCCCTCGAAGGCCTCGAACTCGGCGTTCCACTCTGTGAAACGGCCGCCGAGGTTTTCGATCACCACGGCCTTGAACAGCTCTTCCTTGCTCGGAAAGTACAGAAAGAGGGTGCCCTTGGACACGCCGGCGCGGGCCGCCACTTCTTCCGAGCGGGTGGCGGCAAAGCCCTTTTCGACGAACAGGTCCAGCGCCGCCGCCAGCAGCTCGCCCGGACGCGCCTCCTTGCGCCGCTCGCGCTTGGACGGCAGCGGGCAGAACTTGTCGACGAGGGAGCGGGGGGAGGCCATGGTGTTAATGACTGACGGGTTAGTAATGTAGTGACCGGCATCCGGCCCGTCAAGCCGCGACAATACCGGTCCCCGCTTTTTCCAACCCACCCGGAGCCGCGCCATGTCTTCCTCACCGTCGCCCACCGAAACCATCGTGCTCGGCGGAGGCTGCTTCTGGTGCACCGAGGCGGTGTTCGACCGGGTGCAGGGCGTGCTGGACGTCGAATCGGGCTACAGCAACGGCCAAACGGTGAACCCGAGCTACGAGCAGATCTGCACCGGCCGCACCGGCCATGCCGAGGTCGTGAAGCTCGAATTCGATCCGGCCCAGATCAGCCTGCGCGAGCTGCTCGAGATCTTCTTCGTGGTGCACGACCCCACCACGCTCAACCGCCAGGGCAACGATGTCGGCACGCAGTACCGCAGCGGCATCTACACCACGAGCGACGCCCAGAAAGAGGTCGCCGACGCCGTGATCCGCGAGATCGCGGCCAGCAAGACCTACAGCTCGCCCGTGGTGACCGAAGTGGCGCCGCTGGCCAACTACTCGACCGCCGAGGCCTACCACCAGGACTACTTCCTGAACCACCCGAACCAGGGCTACTGCGCGTTCGTGGTCGGCCCGAAGGTCGAGAAGTTCCAGAAGACCTTCGCTTCGCGCGTCAAGGCCTGAGTCTCTTCTTTCACGCCCTGTGTCCGCTACCCTGCGCCAGACCCCAACCCGCATGACGCGTGCCACCCGCGCGCTCATCGTCGCGCTGGCGTTCGCGCTCTGGTTTGCCGGCACGATGGGGCTCATGCACCGCTCGCTGCACGTGCCGGGCCTGCCCGCCGCTGCAGCGGCGGCGCAGGCACAGGCCGCGCACCGGCACGACAGCGGCCACACGCTGGCCAGCCTCTTCGGCGTGCACGACGACGCCGACTGCCGCCTGTACGACCAGCTCGCGCACGGCACGGGCGTGCCCGGCGTGCCGCTGGTGGTGCTGCCGATGCTGCTGCCGGCGGCCACGTTTGCTTATCTGCAGGGCGAAGCCATCGCCCGCTGGGTCGCGCTCTTCGATGCGCGCGGCCCGCCGTCCACTCGCTGAATCCCCCGTGTTCCGGTTGCCGCACCCCTTCGGGCGGGTGAGGGCGGCCGGTCGTTCCCCGATTCAACGAGTGTTCCTTCTTCATGACCCCCCAATTCCGTCGCAACGCCATCGGCGCTGCCGTTCTTTCGCTCGCCTCGGTGGCGAGCCTGGCCCAGACCGCCGACACTGCCGCCGCCCCAGCCGCTGACGCCTCCAGCCTGCGCGAGGTCACCGTCACCGGCAACCCGCTGGGCGCGAGCGACCTGATCGCGCCGACCACCTCGCTGTCCGGCGACCAGCTGCTGCTGCGCTCCGAATCGACGCTGGGCGAGACGCTGAACAACCTGCCCGGCGTGAGCAGCAGCTACTTCGGCCCCAATGCCAGCCGCCCCAGCATCCGCGGACAGGACGGCGACCGCATCCGCATCCTGCAGAACGGCGGCGGCGCGCCCGACGCCTCGGCGCTGAGCTACGACCACGCGGTGCCCGTCGACGCGCTGGTGACCGAGCGCATCGAGGTGCTGCGCGGCCCCTCGGCGCTGCAGTACGGCGGCAGCGCCGTGGGCGGCGTGGTCAACGTGATCGACAACCGCATCCCGACCGAGCCCATCAACGGCTTCGGCGGCCGTGCCGAGCTGGGCTACGCCAGCGGCAACAAGGAAAAGAGCGGCGGCGTGCTGCTCGAAGGCGGCAACGACCGCTTCGCCCTGCATGTCGACGCCTTCAACCGCGATTCGAAGGACGTGGCGGTGCCGGTCGACCTCGAATGCAGCAAGCCCGGGCGCCTGTCGCTCGCGCGCCGCATCTGCAACTCGCAGAACGAGGCGCACGGCGGCGCGGTCGGCGGCACGCTGTTCTTCAGCCAGGGCTGGATCGGCGCCTCGGCCAGCACCTACCGCAGCAACTACGGCACCGTGGCCGAGGACGACGTGACCATCGGCATGAAGTCCGACCGCTACGCGCTGGAAGGCGAGTGGCGCCCGGGCGGCTTCATCCGCAGCATCCACGCGAAGGTCAGCCGCACCGATTACCGCCACACCGAGTTCGAGGGCCGCGAGGCCGGCACCACCTTCTCGAACCTGAGCAACGACCTGCGCATCGAGGCGCGGCACGAGAAGATCGGCAACCTCGAGGGCCTCGTCGGCTTCAGCCGCGAGACCAACCGCTTCGCCGCCGACGGCTCGGAGGCCTTCGCGCCGCACAGCCGCACGCGCTCCAACGCACTGTTCCTGCACGAAGAGCTCGGCACCTCGTGGGGCCGCCTGAGCTTCGGCGCGCGCACCGAGAAGGTCACGGTGCGCTCGCTGGGCTACCCCGACGACCTGTCGGTGACGCGCTTCGCCATCGGCGAGCGCACCTTCAACCCGCACAGCGCGGCGTTCGGTGCGCTGGTCAACCTCACGCCGCAGTGGCAGCTGACCTCGAACCTGGCCTACACCGAGCGCGCACCGAAAGACTACGAGCTGCTCGCCAACGGCCCGCACGTGGCCACGGCGGCCTGGGAGGTGGGCGACCCGAACCTGGGCAAGGAAAAGTCCACCGGCTTCGACCTGGGCGCGCAGTGGAAGTCGGGCCCGAACACGGCCCGCGTGAACGCGTACGTCACGCGCTTTCGCAACTACATCGGCTTGACCGCGTCGGGCCGCACGCTCGACGAGGAAGGGCAGGTCGTCACCGACCCCGAAGCGACCGACACGCTGGCCGAGTACCGCTACGGCGGCATGCGCGCGCGCTTCACCGGCATCGAGGCCAACGGCAACCTGCGGCTGCTGGGCGCCGACGGCTTCGCGCGCATGGCCGACGCGGGCACGCTCGACCTCGAATGGCGCGGCGACATCGTGCGCGCCAAGAACCTCGACACCGGCGAGCCGCTGCCGCGCATCGCGCCGCTGCGCCTGGGCGCCACACTGGCCTACGGCAACGGGCCGTGGACCGCGCGCGTCGGCTTCGACTACAACGCGGCGCAGCGCCGGGTGCCGAGCGTGGGCGCGCGCGAGACGGACGCATACACGCTGTGGAACGCGTCCATCAGCTACCGCATGAAGGTGCAGCGCGCCAACCTCACCTGGTACGCGCGCATGGACAACATCGGGAACACGCTGGCCTACACGCCGACCTCGATCCTGACGACCACGGTGTTCCCGAAGGCGCCGCTGCCGGGGCGTTCGCTGAAGGTGGGGCTGCGCGTCACGTTCTGACGTTCCGACCTTTCGTGCGACGGGCGCGCGCTATCCTCGCCGGGTGAATTCGTTCGTCATTTCTTCCCTGCTGCCCGTCGTTCTCCTCATTGCCGCCGGCTACCTCGCCGGACGGCGCCGGTGGATCGGCGGCAATGCGGTGAAAGACCTGTCGAACCTCATCTTCCTGCTGCTCGCGCCCGCGCTGCTGTTTCGCGCCATGAGCACGGTGCACGTGCAGCAGCTGAGCCTGAAGCCCGTGGCGGCGTACTTCATCGCCTCGGGCCTGCTGTTCGCGGCCACGCTCGCGTGGCGCGGCTTCAACCGCACGGGCGCGGTGCTCGCGCTGGCCAACACCTACAGCAACACCGTGATGATCGGCATCGCGCTGATCGGCCTGGCCTACGGCGAGCCCGGCATGGTGGTGCTGCTCACGCTGATCTCGCTGCACTCGCTCGTGCTCATGACCAGCGCCACCGTGGTGCTTGAGCTGGCCGTGGCGCGCGAGCATGCGGCGGTGAGCGGCGCCGACCGGCGCTCCATGGCGCGCACCGTGGGGCGCGCGCTGCGCAACGCCATCATCCATCCGGTGCCGCTGCCGATCATTGCGGGCCTGCTGTTCGCGCAGACGGGCCTCGTGATGCCCGAGGTGATCGACAAGCCGATCCAGCTGCTGGGCCAGGCCTTCGGGCCGGTCGCGCTGGTGATGGTGGGCATCACGCTCGCGCTCACGCCCATCGGGCGCCACTGGCGCGGCGCACTGGTGCAGGCGCTGGTGAAGAACCTCGTGCACCCGCTGCTGGTGGCGCTCATCGGCTGGCTGCTGGGCGTGCGTGGCATCCCGCTCACCGTGATGGTGGTGGCGGCGGCGTTGCCCATCGGCGCCAACGTGTTCCTGTTCTCGCAGCGCTACCGCAGCGCCGAAGACCTGGTCACGGCCAGCGTCGCCGTGTCGACCGTGCTGGCGCTGGGCACGCTCACCCTGGTCATGGTCTGGGTGCAGTGGTTGCCCTGACGGCCCCCATTTCTTCCGCGCCTTTCGCGAACTTTTGCCCGACTGAGCGACAGCGCTAGCCCTATGCCGTTTGGCAGGGGTGGCCGTTTGGTGGGCTGGCGAGCGGCGTTCGCGCCCCTACATTTGCCGGCTGATGACGATCTACCCGGCGCGTGTTTCGCCCCTTGCCCTTGCAGTGACGGCGGTGGTCGCGACGGTGATCGCGCTGCACGGCGCACGCGCGCATGCGGCGGGCGAGGCCAAGCCGTGCCGAACGCCCTGCCTGGCCGTTCCCGTGCCGGTTGAGGCGCCACAGGCCAAGGAAGCGGAGCCCAAGCCCGCCGTCGTGCGGCCGGCGCCGAAGCCGCGCCCGCAGATCACCGCCACCGCAGCGCCGGCCCCGGCGCCCGAGGCGCATCGCGAGCCCGCCGAGCGACGCCCCGCGCCATCGAAACGCTGCAGCGAGATCAACATGCGCGCCGCCGTGGGCGAGCCGCTGTCGGACCAGGACATGACCATTTTGAGGAGCCAGTGCTGATGACCACGACCACCACGAACACCGCCGTCCCCCGAGCCTTGTGGCGCGTGCTGGCGATGTGCACCGCCGCGCTGTTGGCCACCGCCTGCGCGCACCGCCCCGCGCCCAGCAGCGCCATGCCCTTCGACCAGGCCGTCACCCAGGCGGTCGACGACCTCATGGTGCAGACCCAGAAACTGCCGGCCTTCCTGGCCAAGGTGGAGTCCACGCTGACGCAGCGGCGCATCGTGATCGACCCGCTGCTCGAAGGCGCCAGCGGCCAGCAGACCGAGGTGACGCGCGTGGCCGAGCAGCGCATCGTGCAGCGCATGCAGGCGCAGTTCAAGCAGTTCACCGTGACGCCCTTCAACGCCAACGAGATCGGCAACGCGCAGTACGTGCTCAACGGCACGCTGGTGCGCGACAAGGACGCCTCGGGCGCGCCGTACCGGCTGAACCTCGCCATGACCGAGATCAAGAGCGGCATGGTGATCGCGCAGTCGGTGGCGCGCATCAGCGACGCCTCGCTCGACACGCGGCCCACCGCCTTCTTCCGCGACAGCCCCGTGAACGGCAAGGACCGCGGCGTGGAAGGCTACATCCGCACCGCCGAGACGCCGGCCGGGCAGGCCGCCGACGCGCTGTACCTGGAGCGCCTGCCGACCGCCACGGTGCTGCAGGAGGCCACCGCCGCCTACGAGGCCGGCCGCATGAGCGAGGCCCTGAGCCGCTACGAGGCCGCGTCGAAGCGCGCCGACGGCCAGCAGCTGCGCATCTACAGCGGGCTGTACCTCACGCAGTCGCAGCTGGGCCGCACGGCCGACGCCGAGCGCACCTTCGGCACGCTGGCGCGGCTGGGGCTCGAGAGCAACAACCTGAGCGTCAAGTTCCTGTTCAAGCCGGGTTCGACCGACTTCCTGGCCGACCCGAAGATCAGCGCGGCCTACCCGATGTGGCTGCGCCAGATCGCGCGGCAGGCGGCGCAGATCGAGTCGTGCGTGGTGGTCACGGGCCACACGAGCCGCACGGGCTCGGAGGCGGTCAACGAGCGGCTGTCGCTGCAGCGCGCAACCAGCGTCAAGGCGCGGCTGGTGGGCGAGGCGCCGCCGCTGTCGAAGAAGCTGCGCGAAGCCGGCATGGGCTTTCGCGAGAACATCGTCGGCACGGGCGCCGACGATGCGAGCGACGCGCTGGACCGGCGCGTCGAATTCAAGGTCGCAACTTGCGAGGCTTGAGCCAGGGTCAGGGCGCGAGGCGTTCGCGCACCCAGTCAGCACCTTCGAGCCGGTAGCGCAGCCGGTCGTGCAGCCGGCTCTTGCGGCCCTGCCAGAACTCCCAGCGGTCGGGCACGAGCCGGAAGCCGCCCCAGTGCGGCGGACGCGGCGGCGAGAGCAGGTGCCTGGCGGCGTACACGGCGGCGTTCTTCACCAGCACGTCGCGCCCGCTGATCACTTCGCTCTGCGGACTGGCCCAGGCGCCGATGCGTGAATCGAGCGGGCGGCTGGCGTAGTAGGCGTCGCTCTCCTCGGCGCTGACGCGTTCCACGCGGCCCTCGATGCGCACCACGCGCTCCAGTTCGACCCAGTGGAACTGCAGCGAGGCATACGGGTTGCCCGACAGCTCGCGGCCCTTGCGGCTGTCGTAGTTGGTGTACCAGACGATGCCGCGCGCGTCGTAGCCCTTGATCAGCACGATGCGGCTGGACGGCCGCAGGTCGCTGCCCACGGTGCACAGCGTCATCGCGTTGGGCTCGGGGATGTGCGCGTCGACGGCCTCGGTGAGCCAGCGCTCGAACTGCTGCAGCGGGTCGGCGGCGCTGCGGGTCTCGTCGAGCTCGGCGCGCTCGTAGCTCTTGCGCAGCGCGGCCAGCGCGTCCTTGGAAAGAGGAGAAGAAGTCATGCCGGGATTGTTGCGCACATACTTCGCCCATGACGACAACCGAGACGAACGCCCCGACCGTGATCGTGCTGGCCTCGGGCCGTGGCGAGCGCTTCATCGCGGCCGGCGGCACGGGTTCCAAGCTGAAGGCGCTGCTCGCGGGCCGGCCGGTGCTCGAGCGCACGCTCGACGCGGTGCGCGCGAGCGGCCTGCCGTGGCACCTGGAAGACGCGGGTCACCCCGGCATGGGCGATTCGATTGCCGCGGCCGTGCGCGCCACGCCCCACGCTGCGGGCTGGCTGATCCTGCCGGGCGACCTGCCGTTGGTGCAGCCCGCGACGCTGCGGGCGGTGGCCGCCGCGCTCGGCGGGCGGGTGAATGCCGTGCAGCCGCAGTACCGGGGCGAGCGCGGGCATCCGGTGGGCTTTGCGGCGGGCTGCTGGGCGCAGCTGGCGGCGCTGGAGGGGAATCTGGGCGCATCGTCCGTCCTGCGTGCGATGCGTGCCATCGATTCGGTCATCGATCTGGCCGTGGACGATGCCGGCGTCGTGACCGACATCGACACGCCCGAGGCCCTGGCGCGGGCCGAGGCGCTCTGGCAGGCGCGCGTGGGCGCCTGACCACTCACGCTTTTTTCTTAGTTCTGGGCAACGACCGCGCAGAGCACGCGCGGGCCGGAGTTGCCTGCGGGCTGCGTCGTGAAGTCGTCGCGGTCGCGGTGCACCACGAGCGCGCGACCGCGCACGTTGTTGGCGGCGCCGTCGGTCAGCGAGATCGCGTGGTTCTCGACGCTGAAGCGCGCCACGCCGCTGGCGTCGGCCACGAGGCTGGGCAACTCGCCGGCATGGCTGCCGGGCGCGGAGAACTTGCCGTGCGTGCCGCCGGCCGGGTTGAAGTGGCCGCCCGAGGCGTTGCCGTTGTTGCCGCAGTCGCCCTTTTCATGGATGTGGAAACCGTGCTCGCTGCCCGGCGCCAGGCCGCGCACCTCGCCGGACACGCGCACGCCGTGGTCGAGTGCGGTGAGCGTCACCGAGCCGCGCGCGGGGTTGGGCGTGACGGCGGCGGTCGGCGTCAGCTCGACCGTGGTGCTCGGCTTGCCGCCCATGCTGCCGCAGGCGGCGAGCACGGCAGTGGCGAGGAGGGCGGTGCCAGTGGCGAGGAGACGGCGATGGATCATTGGTTTTCCTTATTGATGAACGGGGTGGAGGGTTGAGAGGACGCGGTGTCCGAAGACCCCGCAACGTATACCGGAGCCGGGGCTGTCCCGCAATCGGCGGGTGTCTGAAATGGCGGCTCGGCGGCCAGCGCCACCAGCCGGGCCAGCGCCGCGTCGTGGATCGCGTGGCGCTGCAGCTCGAGCAGGGTCTGGCGCGCGTAGTCGAGCGAGCTGCCGTAACGGCCCACGGCATTCGCGAAGATGTGGCGGTAGCGCTCGTCGCTGAGCTCGCCCGTGAAGTTGGGGCTGCGCCGTGACAGCGTGAAGGCCAGCGCGCGCACCGACCCTTCGGCGGTGCCGCATTGCAGCCACTTGGGGTCGTACACGCCGGTCGGCATCTCGCGCAGCCAGAGGCGCTTCAGCGTCTCCAGGCCCTCGGCCTTCGGCACGCGGAACACCACGCCTCGGCAGCTGCCGCCCGAGAGCAGCCCGAACACCAGGCCCGGCGTCTGCACGCTGCCGCGGTTGACGCGGCTCCACATCTTGAGCGCGCGGTGCCAGCCGTGCACCGAGGCCGCGCGCCGCTCCGCAAAGCCGAACTCGGGCCGCCAGATCAGTGAGCCGTAGCCGAACAGCCAGAGATCGTCGCGTCCGCCCCAGTCGGCGATCGCGCGTTCCAGCATCGGCTGCGGGTCGCGCAGCGGACGGGGCATGGGGTCGAGACCCGGCGGACCGGGGTCCGGCGCGCCGGCTGACACGGGGATGTCGGGGGTGGCGCCTACAATTTCGTGATCATGGTTCACCGCACCATTATTTACCGACCCCTTTCCTACGGAGACCGCGCTTCCATGAACAACGACGACAGCCAGCAGAATTTCGCCCTCGGCTTCCTGGTGGCATTGATCGCGCTCGTGATCATGTTCGTGATCGGCGTCGCCTTCTGGCACAAGGGCCTGGGCGCGACGGCCGCGCACGCCAAGCCCGCGGTCGCCGCTTCGGCGGCAGCGGCGCCGGGCGGCGCGGTGCAGGTGACCGAAGTCACCGAGACCGTCACCGTGGTGATCCCCGACGGTGCCAGCATCCGCGTGGTCGGCGGCGTGGTGAACTTCTACTTCGCGACCGGCAGCGCCGACCTCGCACCGGGCGCGGCCGAGGCGCTGGCCCTGGTCATCAAGGGCGTCGAGGGTGGCCGCAAGGCGGTGGTTTCGGGCTTCCACGACACCACCGGCGATGCCGCCGTGAACGAGGAACTGGCCAAGAAGCGCGCCCAGATGGTGCGCGAGGTGCTCGCAGGCCTGGGCGTGCCGGCCGAGAAGATCGACCTGCAGAAGCCCGCCGTCACCGCCGGATCGGGCAACAACGCCGAGGCGCGCCGCGTCGAGGTCCGGCTGGTCGACTGAGCGATCCGGCCTTCCGCATCCCCCAGCAAAAAACCCGGCATGGCCGGGTTTTTTTGTGCCTGCACGCGACCGGGTGCATGCCTGAGTAATTTCGTATCGTTCTGCGGCCGGATTTCATCGGGGCGTCGCGCTCGAATTGGTACGATGGGCCTCCAGGCCCACAGTCGCGCCGGCGACACGCAGCAAGAGCCAACTTCCCCATGAGCAGCACACACCCCACCGTCCGCGACGTCACCGATCGCATCCGCGCGCGCAGCCGCGACACGCGCAGCACCTACCTCACGCGCCTGGCCGAGATCCGCGCCCGCGACCGCGGCTCCGACCGCATGGGCTGCGCCAACGTGGCGCACGCCGTGGCCGGCATCCCGGCCAACGACAAGTTCAAGGTGGTGGCCGAGCGCGCGCCCAACCTGGGCATCGTCACGGCCTACAACGACATGCTCTCGGCCCACGCGCCGTACCAGGGCTACCCGGACATCATCAAGCACGAGGCCCGCCGCCACGGCGCCACGGCGCAGGTCGCGGGCGGCGTGCCTGCCATGTGCGACGGCGTCACGCAGGGCACACCCGGCATGGAGCTGAGCCTGTTCAGCCGCGACCTGATCGCCATGAGCACTGCGGTGGCGCTCACGCACGACATGTTCGACGGCGCCCTGATGCTCGGCGTGTGCGACAAGATCGTGCCGGGCCTGCTGATCGGCGCGCTGCACTTCGGCCACCTGCCCACCGTCTTCGTGCCCGCCGGGCCGATGCCCTCGGGCCTGTCGAACACCGCCAAGTCGAAGGTGCGCGAGCAGGCGGCGCAGGGCCTCGTGGGCCGCCAGGGCCTGCTGGAGGCCGAGATGGCCGCCTATCACACGGTCGGCACCTGCACCTTCTACGGCACCGCCAACAGCAACCAGATGCTGCTCGAGGCCATGGGCCTGCACGTGCCCGGCACGGCCTTCATCCAGCCCGGCGATGCCATGCGCGAGACGCTCACGCGCGAGGCGGTGCGATCGGTGCTCGGCAAGGCCAGCGACACGGCCTTCAACTGCCCGCCCATCGGCGAGATGGTCGACGAGCGCTGCATCGTCAACGCCATGGTCGCGCTGCTGGCGACGGGCGGCTCCACCAACCACCTGATCCACTGGGTGGCCGTGGCGCGCGCCGCGGGCATCCTCATCGACTGGGACGACTTCTCCCAGCTGTCCGACGTGGTGCCGCTGCTCACGCGCGTGTACCCCAACGGCAGCGCCGACGTGAACGAGTTCCAGGCCTGCGGCGGCCCGGGCTTCGTGATCGGCGAGCTGGTCGAGGCTGGCCTGATGCACGCCGACGTGCTCACGGTGCGCTCCGGCGGCATCCGCGAATTCGCCAACATCCCGTCGCTGGCCGGTGAGAACACGCTGCAATGGACGCCCGCTGCACCGCTGCAGAAAGAAGCCGTCACGCGCCCGGTGGCCAGCCCCTTCAGCGCCACCGGCGGCCTCAAGCTGCTCAGCGGCAACCTGGGGCGCAGCGTGATCAAGGTGTCGTCGGTGCCCGACGACCGCCATGTCATCGAAGCGCCGGCCCGCGTGTTCGATTCGCAGGCCGCGCTGCAAAAAGCGTTCACGGCCGGCGAGCTGGAGCGCGACGTGGTCTGCGTGGTGCGCTGGCAGGGCCCGCAGGCCAACGGCATGCCCGAGCTGCACAAGCTCACGCCGCCGCTGTCGGTGCTGCAGGGCAAGGGCTTCCGCGTGGCGCTGGTGACCGACGGCCGCATGAGCGGTGCCTCGGGCAAGATCCCCGCGGCCATCCACGTGTCGCCCGAAGCGGCCGCCGGCGGCCCGCTGGCCAAGGTGCGCGACGGCGACCTGATCCGCCTCGACGCCGTAGCGGGTACGCTCGCCGTGTTGCTGCCCGAAGACGAATGGGCTGCGCGCGAGACCGCGACGCTGTCCGACGCGCAACGCATCGCGGATGGGCACGGCCTGGGCCGCGAACTGTTCGCCGGCATGCGCCGCAACGCACTGACCGCCGAAGAGGGCGCCTGCACCTGGATGTGACGGGGCCCCACGTGGGCCGCAAGAAACTTTTGGAGCCATGAGATGACAGACAGACTCACCCCCCTCGACGTGATGCGCGACGCACCCGTCATTCCGGTCATCGTGCTGAACGACCTGAAAGACGCCGTGCCCCTGGCGCGCGCGCTGGTCGCAGGCGGCATCCGCATGCTCGAAGTGACGCTGCGCACGCCGCAGGCGCTGCAGTGCATCGAGGCCATCGCCAAGGAAGTGCCCGAGGCCGTCGCCGGCGCGGGCACCATCCGCAGCGCGGCCGACGCACAGGCCTCGGCGCTGGCCGGCGCCAAGTTCGGCGTGAGCCCGGGCTACACGCGCGCGGTCGGCAAGGCCTGCCACGACCTCGGCCTGCCGCTGCTGCCCGGCGTGGCCACCGGCAGCGAGATCATGACGGCGCAGGAAGACGGCTACACCCAGCTGAAGTTCTTCCCCGCGCTGCAGGCCGGCGGCCTGCCGATGCTCAAGGCCTGGCAGGGCCCGTTCGGCGACGTCACCTTCTGCCCCACGGGCGGCATCCATGCGGGCAACGCGGCCGAGTTCCTCGCGCTGTCGAACGTGGCCTGCGTGGGCGGTTCGTGGATCGTGCCGACCGACGCCATCCGCGACGGCGACTGGACCCGCATCGAGCAACTGGCGCGCGCCGCGAGCCAGCTGCCGCGCTGAGCATGTCGGCCGATTTCGACGCGGGCGACCTCAAGGTCATCGCGTTCGACGTGTTCGGCACGGTGGTCGACTGGCACAGCGGCATCGCGGCCGAGGTCGAGCGCGTGCTGCCCGGCGTGGACGGCGCGGCCTTTGCGCTGGCCTGGCGCGCCGGCTACCAGCCCGCCATGAAGGCCGTGATGGAACGCATCGCGGCCGGCGAGGGCGGCTTCACGCTGCTCGACGAGCTGCACCTGAGCATGCTCGAACAGGTGCTGCACGACTTCAGCCTGGCCGACCACCTCGACAGCGCCGCCAAGCGCGACCTGAGCCGCGCCTGGCACCGCCTGCCGGCCTGGCCCGATGCGGTCGAGGGGCTCACGCGGCTGAAGAAGAAGTTCACCATCTGCACGCTCTCCAACGGCAACATCGGCCTGCTCACCGAGATGGCCAAGCGCGCCGGCCTGCCCTGGGACTGCGTGCTGTCGGCCGAGGTGTTCAAGGCCTACAAGCCCGACCCGCGCACCTACCTCGGCGTGGCGGGCGTGTTCGACGCCACGCCCGGGCAGGTCATGCTCGCCGCGGCGCACCACGACGACCTGGCGGCCGCGCGGGTGTGCGGCCTGAAGACGGCGTACATCGAGCGGCCCTACGAGTTCGGCCGCAACCAGCCGAAGGACGTGTCGCCGCAGCCGGACAACAGCCTGCATGTGCGCGACATCGTCGCGCTGGCCGACCGGCTGGGCTGCTGATCGAGCAGTCGATCAGTCCGTGATGAGCTTTTCCACCGTGCGCAGGTTGCGCGTGGTGGTGCTCGACTTGTAGCGGGTCTTCGCGAGCAGCTTGGCCACCGGCGTCTCCAGGCTTTCGCCGCGCGGGCACTGCCAGTACAGCACGCCGTCTCCGCGCACCAGCTGCTCGACCTTGGCATCGACCGTGCCGGCTTTGTCCATGATCTCGTCGAGCATCGCGGCGTCGGAGCCGAACACGAGGTAGGGATGGTGCGTGTCGTCGATGCGTTCGAAAGGGTAGCTCGCGGCCATGTCGGCCACGCGCTGCTGTGTGCACAGCACGATCCACGCCTCGTAGCCGAAGCACTGGCGCAGCGCCTGCTCGATGCGCGTGCGCAGCGCGGCGGCGTCGGGCGCATCGGTGTTGAACAGCACGTTGCCGCTGGCGAGCACCGTGCGCACCGCGCCGAAGCCGAGTTCGTCGACGAACAGCGCCTTCAGGTCGGCGCTCTTGATCGTGATGCCGTTGACGTTCACGCCGCGCAGCAGGGCGACGTAGCGCGTCAGCGGCGCGTCTTTCTTCTTTGTCTTCGGGCTTGCCATGGCGTGGGGTGCGGCCCGAAACGGCTCAGCGCAGGCCGCCGCCCGCGGCGTTCTCGTTGCGCTGGATCAATTCAATCTTGTAGCCGTCGGGGTCCGTCACGAAGGCGATCACCGTCGTGCCGCCTTTGACCGGGCCGGCCTCACGCGTCACGTTGCCGCCGGCGGCCTTGATCTTGTCGCAGGCCGCGTAGGCGTCGGGCACGCCGAGCGCGATGTGGCCATAGGCGGTGCCGAGCTCGTAGCTCTCGGTGCCCCAGTTGTAGGTGAGCTCGATCTCGGCCTGGTCGGGGTTGCCGTTGCCGTAGCCGACGAAGGCGAGGCTGTACTTGTATTCGGGGTTTTCCGACGTGCGCAGCAGCGTCATGCCGAGCACCTGCGTGTAGAAGTCGATGGAGCGCTGGAGATTGCCAACGCGCAGCATGGTGTGGAGAAGTCGCATCTCGTGGGTCGTGTCGTTATGGGGGGAAGGGGGCTATTGTCGCCCTCTGCTTCTTGCGATCAAGCCGCCAGCGTCAGCAGGTGCGCTTGGTACTTCTTCAGGAAATCCATCAGGTGCCGTGGGTACTCGGGCACCACCGCCGCGCGCACGCTGGGCCGTGCCGCCAGCGCATGGCGCCAGGCATTCACCTTGGGCAGCGCATCGAACAGGTGCGAATCGCTGATCGCGTCGAACACCTCGAAGTAGCGGAACACCGGTGCGAACACCGCATCGACGAGGCTGAAGGCTTCGCCCGCGAAGTAGGGGCCTTGCCCCAGCGCGGCCTCGACGCGTTCGAACTTGGCGGCCAGCGCCTCGCGCTTCTGCGCGAACACGGCGGCGTCCTGCGTGGTCTCGTAGCCCCACAGGTCGGCGAGGACGGCCGAGCCGAATTCCATCCATGCGCGGTGCTGCGCACGTGCGAGCGGGTCTTCGGGGTGCAGGCGGACGCCGGGTTGCGTCTCTTCGAGGTACTCGCAGATCACGTTGCTCTCGAACAGCACGGCCTCGGTGCCGCCGGGGCGCTGCACCTTCAGCAGCGGCACCTTGCCCAGCGGCGAGATGTCGAGAAACCACTGGGGCTTGTTCGCGAGATCGATCACGACGCGCTCGAAGGGCACGTTCTTCTCGTGCAGCGCGATCGCGGCGCGTTGCACGTAGGGGCACAGCAGGTGGCTGACGAGGGTGAGGGCCTGGGTCATGGGGCGTTCCGTCTTCGAAGAAATGGGTGGTCGGATCGCCGCGATTCTTGCGGTCCTGAACAACCTTTTCTGGAAAAGCCCATTCGGGCGGCGCCCGGTTGCTACGGCTTGGGAAAGAGGTACGCGCCGGCCGCAGGTTTGAGAAGGGGCTTGAGTTCGGTGAACGGCAGCGCCACCGTGGTGCCGAGGCAGGCGCCGAGCGCGTGCGGCACGCCGCTGACCGCGACGGCCAGCGCATCGCGCCCGCGGGTGCGCTCGAAATGCAATGCCAGGTACTCGGGCCACACCTCGTCGCAACCCGTGGACTGCGGGTCTGCAGACGCGGCGGACTGGGGCCCACGTCCCTCTGCCTTCAGCTTCTTCCCGATCAGCGCCATGAGCGTCTTGCTCGGCGCGAACCCCTCCGGCGTCCTGGTGAACGCGCGGAACAGGCGTTCGAAGTCGAGGTACTCGCCACGGACCAGGTCGAGTGTGTAGGGCGCGTAGTGGTTGTGGGGATGGGCGCCGCCGCAGTCGGTGCTTCCCGATTCGACGACGCTCATCAGCGTCGGGCTGAGAAAGGTGACGCGCACCGATTCCGCGTCGTAGTTTCCCAGCGAGCCGGCCGCCGGGTGCGTCGCGGTGTAGAGGGTGGCCTTGCATTCGAGCGCGGCGAGGCTGAGCTGTCCGTGCCTGCGCGCGAGGATGGCGTTGACCTTCTCGACCATGCGCGCATCCGGGTGCCGGGTGAGCCGCGGATAGGGCAGGCGTGTGCGCGGATCGATGACCATGCGCCATGCCACCGCTCCGCTGACGTGCTCCGCGCCTTGCTTGAGCGGGGTCTGGAGCTTCAGGTGGTCGTAGGGCGCCGTCTCGATGGAAACCGGTGCGTCCGAAGCCGCGCCGGTGGTGTTGCCTGGCGGGATGGCGCGCGTCACTGGTGCGGTTGCGCCGGGACTCCGGTCCGGGTCGTATTGGCGAACTTGCTGAAGCTCGAACGCGACGTCCTTCTTGCCAGGGCCATCGCTCCAGCTTCCAGCAAAAGTGCCGTCAACCACCTGGCCGCGCCACGTCGGGCCCGGCTGCCGGGTCTGCGCATCTTCGAACAGCGGCGCGTTGCCGCCTTGTGCCGCGCGGTACATCGCCTCGCCCTGGATCGGGAGGGCTTCCACGAGCTTCGTCACCGGCCCGGAGAGCGGAATGTCGACGCCGTGGCGGCGATAGAAGTACCGCCCGCCGCCAGTGGCATTCACTTCGAGCACGACCTCGCTGGTGCCGAGGGTGCCTTGGTAGACCGCACGGACTTCTGCCAGGGCCGGCATCGCCGACCCGAGCAACGTCGCCCATGCGAGGAGGAGTCGGGTCGCCTTGTGCATCGGAGTGCCTCTTTCTACGACGCCGTCTCCAGCCAGTGCGTGATCCGCCCGTTGTGCATCACGCCGATGCGGTCGGCCATCGCATGCGCCTCGGCCTCGTTGTGCGTGACCAGGATCGCGGTCTGGCCGGCCTTCTTCAGGATGCCGCGCACCTCGGCGGTCAGGCGCTCGCGCGTGCCGCCGTCGAGGTTGGAAAACGGCTCGTCCAGCAGCAGCAGGGCGGGCGAGGGCGCCAGCGCGCGGGCCAGCGCGATGCGCTGCTGCTGGCCGCCCGACAGTTCGTGCGGGTAGCGCTCGCCGGCCTCGGCCAGGCCGACCAGCGCGAGCATCTCGGCCACGCGCGCCTGCTGCGCCGCGCGGCCCAGGCGGCGCAGGCCGAAAGCGACGTTCCTGGCGGCCGACAGGTGCGGGAACAGCGCGTACTCCTGGAACATCATGCCCACGCGCCGCTGCTCGGGCGGCAGGTGCTTCTGGGGCGACGACAGCAGCGTCTCGCCGAGGCGGATGGTGCCGGCGCGCACGGGCTCGAAGCCGGCGATGGCGCGCAGCACTGTGGTCTTGCCGCAGCCCGAGGGGCCGAACAGGCAGGCGATCTCGCCCGCGGGCAGGTCCAGCGAGAAGCCGTCGACCACCGTGTGCGGGCCGCGCGGCGTGTCGTACGCGAGCTGGAGCGAGTCGAGATGAAGCGGGGAACTCATGCGGGGTCCGTGTCGGGAGGCGTCACCGCCGGTGTCGTGCCGAGCTGGTTGCGCGCCAGCAGCACCACCGGCAGCAGGCCGGCGACCACGATGGCCAGCGCGGCGATCGCGCCTTCCTCGTAGGTGCCGCGCGCGGCCTCGGCATACAGCCAGGTGGCGAGGGTGTCGAAGTTGGCCGGGCGCAGCAGCAGCGTGGCCGGCAGCTCTTTCATGGCGTCGACGAAGACCAGCAGCGCGCCCGCCGCGATGGCGGGCTGCAGCAGCGGAAGGTGCACGCGGCGCAGCGTGCCGCCGGTGGTTTCGCCGAGCAGGCGCGAGGCTTGCTCGATGGCCGGCGGAATGCGCGCCAACCCGGCCTCGATGCCACCCACGGGCATCGCAAGAAAGCGGATCGCGCAGGCCATGACCAGCACGATGCCCGCGCCCATCAGCGGCAGGCCCTGCCAGCCCATCGCGCCGGCCAGCGCCGCGTCGAAGGCCAGCGCCGGTGTCAGCAGGCCGATGGCGAGCACGGTGCCCGGCACCGCGTAGCCCAGCGTGGCCACGCGCGCCTGCCAGCGGGCGCGGTTGAGGCTCGTGCCTTGGCTGCGCGAGGCCCAGGCCACGACCAGCCCCGCCGCCACGGCCACCACCGTCACGCCCGCCGCGAGCGCCAGCGTGTTGCCCAGGCTGGCCACGAGGCCCTGCGAAATGCCGCCGCCCTGGTGCAGCCGCTTGCCGCTTTCCCAGACCAGGTACAGCGCGGGCGCGACGAAACCGATCAGCACCGGCAGCGCCGCCGTCGCGGTAGCCGCCCAGGCCGCGCCGCCGTGCAGGCGCCGGGGCTGCACCGCGCGCATGCGCTGCGCGGAGCCGAAGCGTTGGTGCTGGCGGCCGTTGCGTTCGAGCCAGACCAGCGCCACCACCACGAACAGCATCGCGCAGGCGATCTGCGCGGCGCCGGCCAGGTCGGAGCGCGTGATCCAGGTGGTGTAGACCGCCACCGTGAGCGTGTTCACGCCGAGGAATTCGGAGGCGCCGATGTCGTTGAGCGTCTCGAGCAGCGCCAGGCTCAGGCCCACGGCCAGCGCCGGCCGCGCCAGCGGCAGCGCCACGCGAAAGAACGCGCCGCGCCGGTTCTCGCCCAGCGTGCGCGCCGCTTCCAGCAGGTGCGCCGGCTGGGTCATGAACATCGCGCGCGCCGTCATGTAGACGTACGGGTAGAGCACGAAGCCCAGCACGAAGATCGCACCCGGCATCGAGCGCAGGTCGGGCAGGCGGAACTGGCGCGGGCTGTCGAAGCCCAGCATCCAGCGGATCGCGCCCTGCACGGGGCCGATCGGGTGCAGCAGGTCGAGGTAGGCGAAGGCGACGATGTAGGTCGGCATCGCCAGCGGCAGAAGCAGTGCCCAGTTGAGCACGCCGCGGCCGGGAAAGTCATGCGCCGTGACCAGCCAGGCACAGCCGGTGCCGATCACGAGGACGAGGGTGCCGACGCCCGCGAGCAGCAGCGCCGTGTTGAGCGCCGCCTGCGGCAGCACGTGCGCGAACAGCGGCCCCCAGTGGCCGACGCCCGAGCCGAACGCGAGCCAGGCTAGCGTGAGCACCGGCGCGAGCACGCCGAGCGCGATCAGGAACGACGCGCAGCGCCATGCCGGGCCCGCGGCGCGCAGGCCCGGCGGCTGGCGCCGCGAAATCAGCATTCAGTTGCCGGCAAGGTGTGCCCGGCCATGCAAGGTCACTGGTCGAAGCCGACCTTGTCGACGAGGGCGCTGGCCTGCTTGCGGTATTTGGCAATCTCGGTCAGCGGCAGCGGGTCGACCTTCAGTTCGCCGATGGACTGGCCGATGATCGGGTCGAGGGCCACGCCCTTGCGCACCGGGTATTCGTAGTTGGCGTCGGCGTACAGCGCCTGGGCCGGTTCCGACACCAGGAACTCGAGCAGCTTGACCGCGTTGGCGCGCTGCGGTGCGTTCTTGGCCACGGCCGCGCCGCTGATGTTCACGTGCGTGCCACCACTCTTGGCGCTGGCGAAGGTCGGGCGGATCACCTTGATGGCGTCGCCCCACTTGCGCGCGTCGGTGCCTTCCTTGGCGCTCTTCATCTGGCCCACGTAGTACGAGTTGGCCACGCCGATGTCGCAGATGCCACCGAGGATGTCGCGCGCCACGTCGCGGTCGCCGCCGGTGGCCTTGCGCGCCAGGTTGCCCTTGACGCCGCGCAGCCACTGCTCGGTCTTGGCTTCGCCGTCGTGCGCGATCATCGCGGCCACCAGGGCCGTGTTGTAGGGGTGCTGGCCGGCGCGGATGCAGACCTTGCCCTTGTACTTCGGGTTGGCCAGGTCTTCGTAGCGGAAACTGGTCAGCGGCTGGTTCTTGTCGGCGTACAGCACGCGGGCGCGCAGCGAGAGCGCGAACCACTGACCGTCGGCGCCGCGCAGGTTGGCCGGAATGGCCGACTCGAGCGCAGCCGACTTCACCGGCTGCGTCACGCCGCCTTCGACGAGGTCGACGAGGTTGCCGATGTCCACCGTCATCAGCACGTCGGCCGGCGAGCGGGCGCCTTCGGCCTTCACGCGCTCCAGCAGACCGTCCTTCACGAACACCGTGTTGACCTTGATCTTGCTCTGCGCGCTGAACGCCGAGATCAGCGGCTGGATCAGCGCCGGCTCGCGCGTCGTGTAGAGCGTGAGCTCGTCATTGGCGGCGTGCGCGGGCAGGGCGGTGAGGGCGAGCCAGGCGGCGGAAACGCCGAGGAGGGCGTGCGCCACGCGGCCCTGGGGGCCGGAACGGTCGGTCATGAAGGATCCTCCAGGTGCGGTGAGGTGTTCTAGGAAAGGCATCGGCGACGGCGGGTGCGTCGCTGATGAGAACAATTATCACTGACGGGGAGGGGTGGGTTTTCCTTTGGCTTACGGGTTGAGGGTTTACTGCGAAGCGCTCGGCCGGGGGCTCTAGGCCGTCAAGGCCACGACTTCCGCATCCGTCAGTTTCTGCGGTTGGTATCGCACCGATCGGACATGAAGGAACGGCTGGTTGCCGCCGGTGGCAAGGTTCCCGATGCCCAGGAAGTTCATGGGCGGGACCGTCGTCATGGCCGCTTTGAACAACTGGCCGTTGCATCCGTAGCGAAGGCCGTCGGCGCCATAGCTGACCGTGGTCTTGACCGGGCTTCCAACGGGGGTGCCGAGGAGTCCGACCCCTGGCGTGCTTGGGCCTGACACGCCATTAGCGTTGGAATACGCGTAGGCGGACCCCGTCGTATTGAAGCCGATGCCGACCCGGTTGGCGATGGCGGAGCCAATCTCGATCAGGTTGCGCGTCGACGAGTCTCCTTCTCTCGGCCGTCCGAACTCCATGAAGAGGGTGCCTTCGGCGGCATTGCACCAGCCTTTGGTCGTGTTGACGCGAATGACGTCGCCGGCGCGTGTCGTGGCCGCGGAGGTTGCCGTGTCTGCCTGGCGGGTGGCCGCGGTCGAGGTGGCGGCGTCCGCCGCTCGGGTGACCGTTGCGGTCGTCGTGGGGATGTAGCTGGTTGCAACAGGTCCCACCTCGACCTGGCCTTTGCATATCCAGACGGTCAGAGTGCTTGTGACAACCGTGTTTGCGTTGACGACCGGGTAGACCCCTCCGCTGGTGCTGCCCGCAGCCGTCACATTTTGAACAACCGCCCGCGTGAATCTGTCCACGAACTGGGCCGAATTCGCCGCAGTGATGATGAATGAGCCAAGCGCGGAGATGCCCGTGTAATACATCGTGATCGACTCGCTTCCGGTCAGCGGTCGACTGAGTTTCACGTAGCTGCTCGAACTGTAGGCGGTGCCTCCCATGACCGTTGCGCCAATTCCGGAACCACCCTGCATGCGACAACCCGCGTAGCCCGTGGAGGTCATGGCCGGTGTGAAGGTCGTTGCAACGCAGGCTTCTCCGTCCACCGTTTCGCTGGAGACCAGTGGCGGCGTGGTCCCGCCGGCGACCCCAGCGGCGATCTGGCTGTTGAGCAGCAGGTTCGTGCTTTGCCCCTCCTGCATCAGCCACGGCGCGATGCTCAGATCGGTTGGGTTGTAGGTCATCCGCGCCGCGCCAGCCGCGGCAGTCTTCATCACACCCGTCGAGTCGAAATAGGTCCCGATGGACGCACGGCCAGTGAAGGTCTCGGTGCTAGGGATGTAGCTGGTGGCGAACGTGCCGGCTTCGAGTTGGGCGCCCCACGCGAGGCAGGCGCCATTGTCTGGTCGAGCACCTGAGGCCACTGCGTAGCAGGTCAGCGTATCGCCGACCGCGATTGGCATGTTCGATGTGTAGGTGCACCGGAACCAGCCCCCGCCGACGTCTCGCATTTCCCAACCAGTACCCGAGATTGAGGGAGTGGCGCTGTGGAGGTTCACGCTCCCAGGCGCGCCGTTGAAGGCAGTCGTGTTATTTCGCAGCAGCAGGTCGATGACGGCGGTTCGCGAAACATTCTTGAGATAAACCGAGTACGTCATCACTGTTGACGTAGCCGCAACAGACAGGAAATTGGGCGAAGTGGCCGGCCCCGAGAACTCCGCTGCTCGGAGCGAGCCGTCTGGTGCCGTCTTGCCAGTGTTGCGCACCATTCCTCCACCCGACCATAGGTGCATGTCGTTGCTCTTGGCCAAGATGTTCGTGCGCTGCTCTTCGACCATCAGCACAGGCGGCAGCGCCCGGTTCGACGGCTCGTAGCTGTTGCGCGCAACGCCTGCCGCCGCATAGCGCAGGATGCCCTTGGCGTCGCAGTAGCTGCCGATGGAGGCGCGTGCCGTGACCCCGTCCCAACTGGGGATGTAGGAGCTGGCGAACGCACCCACTTCGAGCTGCGCACCCCAGATGTAGAGGCCGGCGACGCCGTCGCCGGGACCGGTGCCGGCAGCCGCTGCGCCGGGGTAGACCGCCGCGGTCAGCGCCGCGGAGGCGTCTGTCGTGAAGACGATCTCGACCCTGCGCCACCCACCGCCGACATCGACGATCCGTTTCGACACCTCCGTAAAGACAGAGATGGTGAAGAGGGAGATGGTCAAGGCCGACAGGTCGAAGGCGAAGCTGATTCTTTCGCCTGTTGTCGCGCCGGAAGCGAAGGTCCATCCATTCGAAGAGCCTGCGGCCTTCGCATAGAAAGAAAAGGCGTAGGTGATTGCGGCCGCCGCTTTGGCAGTCGTCTGCGACGCGCGGCCCACGGACGCGATCCCGCCGTTGAGCAAGGTCAGCTTGCAAGCATCCCAACGTCCGTTCGGCGCCTGGGCTGCGCTAGGCACGGCGGTGACGCTCGTCTTCGCCCAGACCGCGTTTTCAAATCGCGACGAAAACGCCAATTGGTTGATTCGCGCGTTTTCAATGAGCAGCCCCTTCGCCACCCTCGTGATCGGATCGAAGTCGAAGCGCGGCGTGGCGCAGGGCTCGATGAAGCCTTGGGCGTTGACGCGAGAGCCGTTCGTGCCGCCCGCATAGGTGAACAGCTCGGCAAAAGTCTTTTCGGTAAGTGTCGTTGTCATCTGGTTGGGTCCTCTGCGGGCTGCCTCGCGCGAACGCAGGCGGTGCCTTCGGGTTCGGCGACGGGGGGTTCCGCCGCCGGCCAGCCCATGGCGGCCATGGCAGTCTTTTCCTTGGTTGGCGATGACGACTTTCTCGCCGAACGCCCCAACGAAAAAGGCCGACATATGTCGGCCTTCAGAGGAGGGCGGGGCGCCCTGCGGTTCAACGAAGACGGGGCCCTTGCTTCACCGCCCCGCCGGCACCTCGAACACCAGGCAGGTCGTCGTCGCATGCGCATACAGCGTGCCGTCCGCCCCGACCAGCCGCGCCTCGGCCGTGGCGAGCTGCTTGCCGCAGTGGATCACCTTGCCCTCGGCACGCACGCGCTGCACCTTCGGCGTGAGGCCCTTGACGTAGTTCACGCTGAGCTCGGCCGTCGTGTACGCGCGACCGGGCGGCATCATGGTGTGGACCGAGCAGCCCAGGGCCGAGTCGAGCATCGTGGCGACCCAGCCACCATGGATGGTGCCCAGCGGGTTCAGGTGCTGCGGCAGCGGCGTGCCCTGGAAGATGGCGATGCCCTTGCTGACCGAGACGATGGTGAAGTCCAGCGTCTTGGCGATGGCGGCGTAGGGAATCTCGCCGTTGAGCATGGCCTGCATGACCTCCAGGCCGGTCTTGCCGGCGACCTGCTCGGGGCGCGCGAGCCCGGGGCCGGGACCGTTCTCGAGGCGCTCGGCGATCTGCCGTTCTTCGGCGATCCATGCGTCGAGCAGATGGGAAGGGGTGTCGGTGAAAGCTTGCTGCGTCATGCCTGTGTTCCTGCTGGGGGCTTTGCGGGGAGGGGTTGATTGCATATGCAATAGTTGCACATACAATAATACCCCATGGACACTCCCACCCAACCCCGCGGCTGCACCAGCTTCAAGACGCGCCAGCTGATGCGCCGCCTGACGCAGCACTACGACGCCGAGGTGTCGCGCAGCGGCCTCAAGACCACGCAGTACTCGCTGCTGTCGCACCTCAAGCGCCTGGGCCCGATGCGCCCGGTCGACCTGGCGGGCGAACTGAAGATGACCGCGTCCACGCTGAGCCGCAACCTGCAGCCGCTCATCACCGCGGGCTGGGTGGCGCAAGTGGCGGGCGCCGATGCGCGCAGCCGGCTGGTGTCGCTCACCGACGCCGGCGACGCCAAGTGGCGCGAAGCGCAGCAGCACTGGAAGACGGCGCAGCTCAAGCTCAATGCGCTGCTGGGCGTGGAGCGCGTGCTGGCGCTGCATGCGCTCATCGACGAATCGCTTGCGCTGCTGGGCACGGGCGAGCCGGTCGACGTGCAGGACTGACGCTCCCATCCCCTTTCAACGAACGCGTTCCGCGCCCCTGAAGCCGCGCGGCCGGAGTTCCTGTCTCTTCGTTTCTCCCCCGACCCATTCCAACAGTTCCAGAGGTCCCATGTTCGCCACCCACGTCTCCGCATGGCTGCAGCGCCGCGGCATCCACTACGGCTGGATCGTCGCCGCCGTCACCTTCCTGACCATGCTCACCATGTCGGCCGCGCTCGGCCTGCCGGGCGCGATGATGAAGCCGCTCGGCGAGGAGTTCGGCTGGAGCACCGAGCAGATCTCGTCCGCGCTCGCACTGCGCTTTGCGCTGTTCGGCCTCATGGGCCCGTTCGCCGCGGTGCTGATGGAGCGCTACGGCCTGCGCGCGGTGATGTGCGCCGGCCTCACGCTGGTCGGGCTGGGCATGGCGCTGGTCACCACGGCCTCGCAGCTGTGGCAGCTGTTCGTGCTGTGGAGCCTGATGCTCGGCCTGGGCACGGGCATGACGGCGCTGGTGCTGGGCGCCGTGGTGGCCAACCGCTGGTTCGTTGCGCGGCGCGGCCTGGTCGTGGGCATGCTCACGGCCAGCGCGGCCACCGGCCAGCTGGCCTTCCTGCCGCTGGCGGCCTGGATGATCGAGCACTGGGGCTGGCGCTCGGCCATCGTGCCGATCGTGGTCGGCAGCGTGGTGATCGCGCTGCTCGCGCTGTGCCTGGTGCGCAACCGGCCGTCGGACATCGGCCTGCTGCCTTATGGTGAAGCGCCCGGCACGCAGCCGGCACCGGCGCCCGCCTTCACGATGAACTTCGCCACGCCGTTTCGCGTGCTGCGCGAGGTGGCGACCAACCGCACCTTCCTGATCCTGGCCGGCA
Organism: Variovorax sp. BGA-UO-ETr-C22; assembly: GCF_059567965.1. Classification (NCBI taxonomy): domain Bacteria; kingdom Pseudomonadati; phylum Pseudomonadota; class Betaproteobacteria; order Burkholderiales; family Comamonadaceae; genus Variovorax; species Variovorax sp. BGA-UO-ETr-C22. Next base: position 451,690 of record NZ_JCAQPA010000007.1, on the reverse strand, counting down.
CCTTCTTCATCTGCGGCCTGAGCACCAACGGCCTGGTGCAGACGCACTTCATCTCGCTGTGCGGCGACTACGGCATGAGCGCCGTGCCCGCTGCCTCGGTGCTCGCGATGATGGGTGCCTTCGACTTCGTCGGCACCATCCTGTCGGGCTGGCTCTCCGACCGCTACGACAACCGCAAGCTGCTCTTCTGGTACTACGGCCTGCGCGGGCTGTCGCTGTTCTGGTTGCCGCATTCGGAATTCACGATCTACGGCCTGGGCCTGTTCGCGATGTTCTACGGCCTGGACTGGATCGCCACCGTGCCGCCGACCGTCAAGCTCGCGGGCGCCGCCTTCGGCCCCGCGAAGGTCGGGCTGGTGTTCGGCTGGATCTTCGCCGCCCACCAGCTGGGCGCGGCCACCGCGGCCTACGGCGCGGGCTTTGCGCGCACGCTGCTGCTGACCTACACGCCGGCGCTGTACACGGCCGGCGCGGCCTGCCTGTTCGCTGCGCTGATCGTGATGGCGATCCGCCGTCCCGCCAAGACCGCCGCCGCACCGGCCGCGGCCACCACCAACGCCGCCGCGCGCGCCTGACTGCCGGAGACCCGCATGACCACCCCCCAACAAGCGAACGGCGACCTCGACCCGCGCACGCGCCGCCTGCTCGAGGCGCCCATCATCCCCACGCTGCTGCGGCTGGCCGCGCCCAATGTGCTCGTGATGCTGGCGCAGGCCTCCGTCGGGCTCATCGAGACCTACTTCGTCGGCAAGCTCGGCACCGACGCGCTCGCCGGCATGGCGCTGGTGTTCCCCATCGTCATGCTGATGCAGATGACCTCCAGCGGCGCGATGGGCGGCGGCATCGCCTCGTCGATCGCGCGTGCGCTGGGCGCGCGCCGCCGGGGTGACGCCGATGCGCTGGTGTGGCATGCGGTGGTCATCGCGATCGGCTTCGGCCTGTGCTTCACGCTCGCGCTGCTGCTGGGCGGGCGCTGGCTCTACGGCGTGATGGGCGGCACCGGCGCCGCGCTGGAAGCCGCGCTCACGTACTCGAACTGGGTGTTCGCGGGCGCGGTGCTGGTGTGGCTCTTCAACTCGCTGTCCGCCATCATTCGCGGCACCGGCAACATGGCGGTGCCGGCCAACGTGACGGTGGTGGGCGTGGTATTCCTCATTCCGGCATCGCCGCTCTTGATCTTCGGCATCGGGCCGTGGGGCGGCATGGGCATTGCGGGCGGGGCGCTGGCGCTGCTGCTGTACTACCTGCTGGGCTCGCTCGCGCTCATCGCCTACCTGCGCTCGCCGCGCAGCCTGCTGCGCCCCACGCTGGCGGCGTTCCAGATGCGCTGGCCGCTGTTCCGCGACATCCTGCGCATCGGGCTGGTGGGCACGGTGTCGACCGTGGCGACCAACCTGTCGATCGGCATCGCCACCGCGCTCACCGGGCATTTCGGCGCGGGCGCGCTGGCCGGCTACGGCACCGCGTCGCGGCTCGAGTACCTGCTGGTGCCGCTGGTGTTCGGCCTGGGTGCGCCGCTGGTCGCGATGGTCGGCACCTGCATGGGCGCAGGGCTGCGCGAGCGCGCGCTGCGTGCCACGTGGGCCGGTGCGGCGCTGGCCTTCGGCATGGCCGAGGTCATCGGGCTGGCCGCCGCGCTGTTCCCGCGTCCGTGGCTGATGCTGTTCGGCCACGACCCCGTGATGCTCGAGACCGGCGCACACTACCTGCGCGTGGTGGGGCCGCTGTACGGTTTCTTTGGCGTCGGGCTGGTGCTGTACTTCGCCTCGCAGGGCGCGGGCCGGCTGCTGTGGCCGGTGCTCGGCAACATCGCGCGGCTCGCCGTGGCGGGCACGGGCGGCTGGCTGGCGCTGCGCTGGGGCGGCGGCCTCACCGGCGTGTTCGCGGCGCAGGGCGTTGCGCTGGTGGTGTACGGCATCGTCATCGCCTCGGCCATCGCGGGCGGTGCGTGGTTCGGCCGCGTGGGCTGGCCGCGCACGACGCAGGGGCTGCTGCGCCGCGTGGCGCAGGCCTGAAGCGCTCTCGCTATCTCTTCATCAACGAAAGGCTCGTCATGCAGATCAAGGATTCCGTCGTCTTCATCACCGGCGCCAACCGGGGGCTCGGCCTGGCGTTCGCCAAGGCGGCGCTCGCGGCCGGCGCGCGCAAGGTCTACGGGGCCGCGCGCGACCCGAAGAGCATCACGCTCGCGGGCGTCGTGCCCGTGGCGCTCGACGTCACGCAGCCCGCGCAGATCGAAGCCGCCGTGCGCACCTGCGGCGACGTGACGCTGCTGGTCAACAACGCGGGCATCTCGCGCGGATCGAGCTTCCTGGGCTCGCCCGACGCGGTGGCCGCGGCACGCGCCGAGTTCGAGACCAACTTCTTCGGCCCCTGGGCGCTCACGCAGGCCTTTGCGCCGGTGCTCACGTCGAACGGCGGGGGTGCGGTCCTCAACGTGCTGTCAGCCCTGGCCTGGACGACGTTCCCCGGCGTGGCGACCTACAGCGCGACCAAGTCGGCGGCCTGGTCGCTGAGCAACGGTTTGCGCAACGAACTGGCGGGGCAGGGCACGCAGGTCACGAGCCTGCACGTGGCGCTCATGGACACCGACATGGCGGCGCGCCTGCCTGGCCCCAAGACCTCGCCCGACGACGCGGCGCGACAGGCACTGGCAGGCGTGGAAGCGGGGCTGCCGGAGGTGCTGGCCGACGAGGTCACGCGCCAGCTCAAGCAGAGCCTGTCGACCGAGCGGCCTGCTTATGCGAGTCCGCCGGTCTGAAGTGGGTCAATAGCGGTAGGGGTTGTTCGGGCGACGGTCGTAACGGTTGGGCACACCGTCGCCGTCGTTGTCCCGGCGGCCGTGGCGACGGCCCTCCCAATCGCGGCGGCCGTGGTCGTAGTAACCGTGGCGACGCGGACCGTCGTAGTAGCCCGGGTGGTAGTGGCGCGGGGGCGGCGGCGGGGCGTAGTAGTGATGGCGCGGCGGCGGCGCCGGCGTCACGTACACCTGGGCCTGGATGAACGGGCCGCCGGCCTGGGCATGGGCCGGCGCGGTGAGGGCGGCCAGCGACAGCAGGGCGGCAGCACCGAAGGCGAATGTCAGCTTTTTCATGGCGACTCCTGGGGAGTGATTGCGATGCCTCATCGTCGCGCCATTATGTGAAGTTCTTGTAAGCCGGAAGCGAAATCGCATGAAGAGCTGTAAGCCGCTGCGCTCACACTTTTTCAGCGTGGCGGGGCCGGCAGCATGCGCCGCAAGGCTTCGAAGAACAGATCGGACTGTTCCCGCTCGCCCTGGATCTGCGCCGCCACGTGCGCGGCCAGTTGGGCGTTGACGGGCACCAGCGGGCGCCCGGTCGATTGCGCGATCACCTGGTGCAGGCAGGCGCGCTCCAGGTAGTACAGGTCGTCGTAGGCATGCGCGATGGTGCCGCCCGCCACGATCACGCCGTGGTTCGCGAGAAAGGCCACGTCCTTGCCGGCCATGGCGCGCGCGATGCGCTCGCCCTCGGCGTCGTCCAGTGCCAGGCCGTTGTACTCGGCGTCGATGGCGATGCGGTTCATGTAGCGCATGGCGTTCTGGCTGGCGGTCGGGTCGAGCGCGCGGTCGACCGTGAGTGTCAGCGCCGTCGCGTAGGGCATGTGGCAATGCAGCACCACGGCGTGGCCCGTGAGGCGGTGCACCGCGCCGTGGATGAAGAGGGCGGTGGGCTCCACGCGGTGGCGGCCCGCGAGCACTTCGCCGTGCACGTCGATCAGCACGATGTCGTCGGGACCGATCTCGCTCCAGTGCAACCCGCGCGGGTTGATGAGGTAGCGGTCCTGCGCGCCCGGCAGCAACACGCTGAAATGGTTGCACACACCTTCGGACAGCCCGTGGTGGGCCGCGGCGCGCAAGGCGAGCGCGAGGTCTTCGCGCAACTGGCGCACGGCGGGGCTGGCGTATTCGGAATCGGCGGACATCGCGGGGGTCTCCTTCTTTCTTGTGGTGGATGGGTCTTGTCGGATCAGGCTCGGACCAGCCCGGCCCAGGCGGCCACGAAGCGCTGCGCGTCTTCGCGCACGGCGGCGGCGGTCTTGCCGGGCTTGTAGAGCGACGAGCCGATGCCGAAGCCGGCCGCGCCGGCCGCGCGCCATGCGCCCATGTTGTCGGGCGCGATGCCGCCCACGGGCATCACGGGCGTGCCGGCGGGCAGCACCGCGAGCAGGGCCTTGACCACGGCGGGCGAGGCCAGCTCGGCCGGGAACAGCTTGAGGCCCGTGGCGCCGGCCGCGAGTGCGCCGAAGGCCTCGGTCGGCGTCATCACGCCGGGCAGGCAGGCCATGCCCAGTCGCGCGGCCTCGGCGATGACGTCGGCGTTGAAGTTGGGCGACACGATCAGCTCGCCGCCGGCCGCATGCACCTCGCGCACCTGCTTGGCGTCGAGCACGGTGCCCGCGCCGACCAGCGCGGTGGGAAAGCGCTGGCGCATCAGCGCGATGCTCTCCAGCGGCTGCGGCGAATTGAGCGGCACTTCGAGCAGCCGGAAGCCGGGCTCGACGATGGCGTCGCCCACGTCGGCGGCTTCGGCGGGCGAGAGGCCGCGCAGGATGGCCACGAGCGGCAGGGCCTGCATCGCGGCGTTGAATTTATCGAGGGGTGTTGTCATGCGGCGGGTGTCCTGTCGGTGTCGAGAAAGCCGGACAGCGTGTGCAGTCCGGCCCAGGTGGCTTCGGCGCCGAGCGTGCGCGTGGCGACGCCGGTGGCGCGCAGGGCCAGGGTGTAGCGCTGGGTGAGGGTCGAGGAGCCGATCAGCACGACCTCGCCGACGGCCTGTACCGATTGCGTGCGCAGCTCTTCGCCGATGAGCAGGCCCGAGAGGTAGCTCGACAGCTCTTCCCTGGGCATGCGCTCGAACAGCGCGAGCGTGCGCGTGCCGAAGGCGTTGTGCAGCAGGCCGTGGCCGTTCTCGGAACGCGTGACGCCTTCGAGGAACGCGGCTTCGTCGAGCGGCGCGGCGGCGTCGAGCGTGCGCCCCAGGATCGAGTGCTGGCTCAGCAGCGCGTAGAACTCGCCCGTCATGTAGGTGCGAAAGCCCGCGACGCGGCCTTTCTTGACCGTGGCCCATTTGTTGTGGGTGCCGGGCAGCACGAAGACGCCGTCGTCCAGGCCGGTGATCGTCATGGCGCCGAGGATCTGCACCTCTTCGCCGCGCATCACGTCGGGCACGCCGGCGTGCTCGTCGCTGAGGCCGGGCACGATGGCGATGCGCGCGCCGGGGATGGCGTCTGTGGCGATGATGCTGCGGCCTACTTCGACGCGGCCTGCGGGGCAGGGGCAGTAGGGCGCTTCGACCCAGCCCTGCTTGCTGCCGGCCATGCCGGAGATCAGGCAGCGCGTGTCTGCCAAGCGCATCCAGTCGCCGAACAGCGACTCGAACACGGCAGGAAAGCCGCCCTCGGGCACGGTGAGGATGCCGCGGGCGTCGCTGCGTTCTTCGATGACCTGCCCGCTCGGGTCGAGCAATGAACCGCGTAGCGAGCTTGTGCCCCAGTCGATGGCGATGAGTCTTGTCATGTCTGTCGTCTGTTGCGTTTCGAGAGTTTGTTCGGGGCGTGTGCACAGGACACCGGGTACTCCCCTCCGCGAATGTCCCCCGGCCTGCGGCCTCCTCCTTGATTTCGCTGCGGGGAGCACCCAGTGCCCTGTGCACGAGGGCACGCTCTGCGTTTGCAGCCGATCAACGACTGCTGTGAACCCGCTCACGTCGATGGGGTGCCTTGCGCCGCGAAATCAAGGAGGAGCCCGAAGGGCGGGGGACATTCGCGGAGCAAGGTACCCCGTCGGCGGGAGCGCGCCCTGGATCTCTCCAAATCAGTGATTGTCTCGCGGCACAAAAGCCCCACGACGACCACGCAGAAAGGCCAGGTCCGCTCCCTGGTCGGCCTGCAGCACCGTGTCGACGTACAGCTTCCAGTACCCCGAGTCGAGCGGAGCCTTGGGCGCCACCCACTTCGCGCGGCGCTTCGCCAGTTCCTCGTCGCTCACATGCAGGTGCAGCTTGCGGTTCGGCACGTCGAGCTCGACGATGTCGCCGTCCTGCACCAGTGCCAGCGGGCCGCCCGCAGCCGCTTCGGGCGCCGTGTGCAGAACGACGGTGCCGTAGGCCGTGCCGCTCATGCGTGCGTCGCTGATGCGGACCATGTCGGTGATGCCCTTGCGCAGCACCTTCGGCGGCAGCGGCATGTTGCCGGCCTCGGCCATGCCGGGGTACCCCTTGGGGCCGCAGTTCTTGAGCACCATGATGCAGTGCTCGTCGATGTCCAGGTTCTCGTCGTCGATGCGCTTGTGCAGGTCGTCGGCGCTCTCGAACACCACCGCGCGGCCCTTGTGCACCAGCAGCTCGGGCGTGGCCGCGCTGGGCTTGATGATGGCGCCGTTGGGCGCGAGGTTGCCGCGCAGCACGCAGATGCCGGCCTTGTCCTTGAAGGGCTCGGCCTGGGTGCGGATGACCTGCGGGTTGTAGTTCTCGGCGTCCTTCACGTTCTCCCACACGCTCTGGCCGGTGACGGTGAGGATGTCCTTGTGCAGGTGGTCGGCGATTTCCTTGATGACCACGGGCAGGCCGCCCGCGTAGCAGAAGTCTTCCATCAGGAACTGGCCCGAGGGCTGCAGGTTCACGAGGCAGGGCAGGTCGGCGGCGAGGCGGTCGAAGTCGTCGAGCGTGAGCTCGACACCCATGCGGCCCGCGATGGCCAGCAGGTGGATCACGAAGTTGGTCGAGCCGCCGATGGCCGCGTTGACCTTGATCGCGTTCTCGATCGCCTGGCGCGTGAGGATCTTCGACATGTTCATGTCTTCATGCACCATGTCGACGATGCGCCGGCCCGCCTGGCGCGCCAGCACGTTGCGCCGGCCGTCGACGGCAGGGTAGGCCGCGTTGCCCGGCAGGCCGATGCCCAGCGACTCGACCATGCTGGCCATGGTGCTGGCCGTGCCCATCGTCATGCAATGGCCGTGGCTTCGGTGCATGCAGCTCTCGGCCTCGAAGAAGTCTTGCAGCTTGAGCGTGCCGGCGCGCACCTGCTCGCTCATCTGCCACACGCCGGTGCCCGAGCCTAGCTCCTGGCCGCGCCACTTGCCCGAGAGCATCGGGCCGCCCGACACGCCAATGGTCGGCAGGTCGACGCTGGCCGCGCCCATCATCAGCGCGGGCGTGGTCTTGTCGCAGCCCATGAGCAGCACCACGCCATCGAGCGGGTTGCCGCGAATGCTTTCCTCCACGTCCATGCTCGCGAGGTTGCGATACAGCATGGCGGTGGGGCGCAGGAGCGTCTCGCCCAGCGACATCACCGGGAACTCGAGCGGGAAGCCGCCCGCCTCGTACACGCCGATCTTCACCTGCTCGGCGAGCGTGCGGAAGTGCGAGTTGCAGGGCGTGAGTTCGCTGAAGGTGTTGCAGATGCCGATGACCGGGCGACCGTCGAACTGGTCGTGCGGCACGCCCTTGCCTTTCATCCAGCTGCGGTAGATGAAACCGTCGCGGTCGTGGCGTCCGAACCACTGCTGGCTGCGCAGTTCGCTGGCGGGCTTTTTCTTCGGGGCGTTGCTCATGGGATGTGTCTCTTCGTCGTTGATGCTTTGCGGAAATCCTCAGGGTTTTTCCTGCGGGACGCCCGTTTCAATCATCATATGATAAGCGTGACGAGCTGTCGCGCATTCAGGGTTTTCGAGTGGCCGGCACAGGCAGGAGCTGCCTGAATCCGGCCCCGATACGGGCAGGCAAACAGGCACCGGACACCACCAGAACCACACACCCACAGGCAGGCATGATCAAGAACGTTCACGGCAACACGGTCGACCGCATCGGCAGCGACATCGTCGCGGGCCGCTATGCGCCCGGCGCGTCGATTCCGCCGGAGCCGCTCTTGTGCGAAGAGCTCGGCGTGAGCCGGACCGTGGTGCGCGAATCGATCAAGTCGCTGATCGCAAAGGGCCTGGTGACCAGCGGCCCGAAGGTGGGCACGCGCGTGCAGCCGCCCGACCAGTGGAACTGGTTCGACGCCGACGTCATCGTCTGGCAGACGCAGGCGGGCCTGTCGGCCGAGTTCCTGCGCGACCTGCAGGACCTGCGCCGCGTGGTCGAGCCCGCCGCGGTGGCGCTGGCCGCCCAGCGCGCCACCGCCGAAGACATCGCCGACATGGAAGACGCCTACGCGGGCATGAAGCGCGCCATCGAATTCGGCGGCGACTACATCACGCCCGACCTGCGCTTTCACCAGGGTCTCATCCGCTCCAGCCACAACCGCATGCTGGTGCAGATGAGCCGTGCGCTGGGCGCGCTGCTGCGCACCAGCTTCGAGATTTCGACCACGCGCAAGAACGGGCCCGCGAGTTCGCTGCCGCTGCACCGCGCGGTGCTCGACGCCGTCATCGCACGCGATCCGGCCGCCGCCGAGAAAGCCGTGCTGGTGCTCATCGACGGCGCGCGCCACGACATCGAGACGGTGCTGGCCTCGCGCAAGAAGATTCCGCGCATCAGCCGCCCGGCGACGCAGCTGAAGGCCTTCCCGCTCTAGACGCGGCGGCCGCGCAGACATCCCATAACAACACTGGAAAGTCAGGAGACGCAGATGCTGATGCAAAGGGCTATCGACGGATTTTTTCGCCTGCTGGAGTTCCTCGTCGTCGTGTGCATGGTGGCGATGGTCGTCATGGTGTTCGGCAACGTGGTGCTGCGCTACGGTTTCAATTCGGGCATTTCGGTGTCGGACGAGATGTCGCGCTACTGCTTCATCTGGCTCACCTACATCGGCGCCATGGTGGCCATGCGCGACGGCGCGCACCTGGGTGTCGACACGCTCATCAAGCACCTGCCGCTCATGGGCAAGAAGGTCTGCTTCTTCCTGAGCCAGTCGCTCATGCTGTTCTGCAACGTGCTCTTCTTCATGGGCACCTACGAGATGCACGAGCTGCAGGTGACCAACATCTCGCCCGTGGTCGGCATCTCGATGATCTGGGTCTACGGCATCGGCTACGTGGTGTCGGTGGTGATGGCCCTCTTCAACATCGACAAGCTCTGGCGATTGTTCAGGGGCCGGGTGCCCGACCAGGAGCTGATCCAGATCATGGAATCCGAAGAACAGGTGCTCGACGCCGCCGCACACGGGAAGGTGGCGCAATGACTGTCACGATCTTCATCGTCTCCCTGCTCGGCGCCATGGCACTGGGCATTCCGATCTCGTATTCGTTGCTGGTGTGCGGCGTCTCGCTGATGGGCTGGCTGGCCTACACCGGCGGCCTGCCGGCCTTCGACAGCCAGATCATTGCGCAGCGCTTCGTCGACGGTGCCGACAACTTCCCGCTGCTGGCCGTGCCGTTCTTCCTGCTGGCCGGCGAGTTCATGAACGCGGGCGGGCTCAGCCGGCGCATCGTGAACCTGGCGATGGCCTGGGTCGGCCACTACCGCGGCGGCATGGGCTATGTGGCGGTGCTGGCCGCGATCATCATGGCCTCGCTGTCCGGTTCGGCCGTGGCCGACACGGCCGCGCTCGCCGCGCTCCTCATCCCCATGATGAAGGCCGCCGGCTACCAGATGAACCGCTCGGCCGGCCTCATTGCCGCGGGCGGCATCATCGCGCCGGTGATCCCGCCGTCGATCGGGCTCATCGTGTTCGGCGTGGCGGGCAACGTGTCGATCACCAAGCTGTTCCTCGCGGGCATCGTGCCCGGCATCCTGATGGGGCTCGCAGTGGGCGTGGCCTGGTGGATCGTGGCCCGGAAGGACAACGTGAAGTCCTCGCCGCGCGTGCCCTGGGGCGAGCGGCTGAAGGTCACGGCGCAGGGCAGCCTGGCGCTGGCGCTGCCGATCATCATCATCGGCGGCATGAAGTTCGGCGTCTTCACGCCGACCGAAGCCGCCGTGGTCGCGGCCGTCTATTCGCTCGTGGTGGGTCTCTTCATCTATGGCGAACTCAAGGTCAAAGACCTGTACCGCCTCACGCTGGCGGCCGGCAAGACCACCGCGGTGGTGATGTTCCTCGTGGCTGCCGCGATGGTGAGCGCCTGGCTCATCACGGTGGCCAACATCCCGACCGAGGTGGTGTCGCTGCTGGAGCCCTTCCTGGACAACAAGACGCTGCTGATGTTCGTGATGATGGTGCTGATCGTCATCGTGGGCACCGCGCTCGACTTCACGCCCACCGTGCTCATCCTCACGCCGGTGCTGATGCCCGTGGTGCTCAAGGCCGGCATCGACCCGGTGTACTTCGGCGTGCTGTTCATCATGAACAACGCCATCGGCCTGATCACGCCGCCCGTGGGCACGGTGCTCAACGTGGTGAGCGGCGTGGCGCGCATCTCGATGGACGATGCCTTCAAGGGCGTGATGCCCTTCTTCATCGCCCACCTGGTGGTGCTGTTCACGCTGGTGTTCTTCCCGCAGCTCGTGACCGTGCCGCTCCAGTGGTGGATGGGGCGCTAGTTCTTCTTTTTTCCTGTCAGTCAGTTCGTTCAACCAACCCCTCGAATCGAAGGAGACAAGCATGTTGTTTCGCAGAACCCTGATGACCGCCGCCCTCGTGGCCGGCGGCCTGCTGGCGTCGACCGGCGCCCTCGCGCAATTTGCCGAACGCACGATCAAGTTCACCAACGGCGTGAACGAAGACCACCCCGTGGGCGTGGGCGTGAAGAAGATGCAGGAAGTGCTCGCTGCCAAGACCGGCGGCAAGATGAAGATCACGGCCTTCTGGGGCGGCGCCGCGGGCGGCGACCTCCCGGCCACGCAGGCGCTGCGCGCCGGCACGCAGGAAATGGTGTGCACGTCGAGTTCGCCGCTGGTGGGCATCGTGAAGGAACTCGGCGCCTTCGACCTGCCGTTCCTGTTCGCCAACGAGAAGGAGGCCGACGCGGTGCTCGACGGCCCCGCGGGCGAGTACTTCAACAAGAAGCTCGAAGCCGCCGGTCTCGTGAACCTGGCCTACTGGGAGAACGGCTTCCGCAACCTCACCAACAGCAAGAAGCCCGTGGCCAAGGCCGAGGACTTCGAAGGCGTGAAGCTGCGCGTGATGCAGAACAACATCTTCCTGGACTCGTTCAAGACCCTGGGCGCCAACGCCGTGCCCATGGCCTTCGGCGAGGTGTTCACTGCGCTCGAGACCCGCACCATCGACGGCCAGGAGAACCCCTTCGTGACCATCGAGACCTCCAAGTTCAGCGAGGTCCAGAAGTACCTGAGCGTGACGCGCCACGCCTACACGCCCTTCCTCATCCTCTACAGCAAGAAGCTCTGGGACCAGCTCAACCCGCAGGAGCAGGCGGTGCTGCGCGAGGCCGCGAAGGAAGGCCAGAAGGTCCAGCGCGAAGCCAACCGGGCGCTCAACGAGAAGTCGCTCGCCAGCCTGCGCAAGACCATGACGGTGAACGAAGTCTCGGCGGCCGAACAGAAGCGCATGTTGGAGAAGGTCAAGCCCGTGTACGACAAGAACGTGCCCAACATCGGCACGGAAGCCGTGGGCGTGGTCACCGACGCGCTGAAGAAGGCGCGCGGGGGCTGATCGAGGCGTTCGGCCATGCGCTGAATGTGTGCAAGAGCCGCGCGGCACCCGCCGCTGCGGCTTTTTCTTTTTGCGGAATCCTTGTCATGAAAATCACGCAGCTCGAAACCATCCGCCTCGGCGAATTTCCCAACATCCTGTGGGTGCGCCTGCACACCGACGAGGGCCTGGTCGGCCTCGGTGAGACCTTCATGGGCGCCGAAGCGGTCGAGGCCTACCTGCACGAATGGGCGGCGCTGAAGCTGCTGGGCACCGACCCGCTGCAGATCGAGGCGCGCAACCGCGACATCACGGGCTACCTCGGCTGGCGCGGGTCGGGCGTGGAAACGCGCGGCAACTCGGCCGTCGACATCGCGCTGTGGGACCTGTTCGGCAAGGCCGCCAACATGCCGGTGCACACGGCGCTGGGCGGCAAGAGCCGCGATGCGATCCGCATCTACAACACCTGCGCGGGCTACCAGTACATCCGCAGCGCCACCAACCAGACCAGCTCGAACTGGGGCCTGGCCAACAACAACGGGCCGTACGAAGACCTGCAGGGCTTCCTGCACCACGCCGACGAACTGGCCGAGTCGCTGCTGTCCGAAGGCATCACGGCCATGAAGATCTGGCCTTTCGATCCGGCGGCGGAGAAGAGCCACGGGCAGTACATCAGCAACGCCGATCTCGACACCGCGCTCGAGCCCTTCCGCAAGATCCGCCAGGCGGTGGGCGGCAAGATGGACATCATGGTCGAGTTCCACAGCCTGTGGCGGCTGCCGATGGCGCAGAAGATCGCGCGCGCGCTGCAGGAGTTCGACACCTTCTGGCACGAGGACGCCATCCGCATGGACAGCCTCGACCTGCTCAAGCAGTACGCGAAGGACTGCCAGGCGCTCGTCTGCGCCAGCGAGACGCTGAGCTACAAGTGGGGCTTCAAGGACTACCTGCAGACCGGCGTGGCCGGGGTCGCGATGCTCGACCTGAGCTGGTGCGGCGGCCTCACCGAGGCGCGCAAGATCGCCGCCATGGCCGACGCCTGGCAACTGCCCGTGGCACCGCACGACTGCACGGGGCCGGTGGTCTGGGCCGCGTCCACGCACCTGAGTCTGCACGCGCCCAACGCGCTCATCCAGGAGAGCGTGCGCGCCTTCTTCACCGGCTGGTACAAGGAGCTCGTCACCGAGTTGCCGAAGGTCGAGAACGGCATGATCAGCCTCAATGACAAGCCCGGCCTGGGCCTGGAGCTGCTGCCCGACCTGCACAAGCGCGCCGACGCGATCGTGCGGGTGTCGAAGGCGGCGTAGGGCCGTCGCCTGTCAGCGGTTGTCGTCGGTGCGCAGCCGCAGCAGGGCGCGCACGAAGCCGTGGTCCGAGCGCGAGCGGTCGCGGCCTTCGTGTAGGTGGTCGTTGAAGTAGTCGACGCGGCGCACGTCGCCCAGGCTGTGGCGGCTGGTGGCGACGAACTCCTCGCTCACCAGGATCTGGTCGAGCACGTCCGGAAAGCCCTGGTGGATGTGCGAATAGGCCACGTCCTTCTTGAGCGCCGACTCGCCCTGCATCTCGTAGGCGTTGAACAGCGCCACGTCGCGCGCGGCCTTGTCGTAGGCCACCTCGGAGGTGGCGGCCACCAGCTGCGTGGTCACGCTGTGCGGGTTGTCGTTGAAGTCGCCCATCACCACCAGCGGCACGTTGGTGCCCTGCAGCAGGTCGATCACGATGCAGCGCAGGGCCGCGGCCTCGGCGCCGCGCATCAGCAAGGAGCGCAGCGAGGCCATCGCGCCGATCTTGCGGTCGTCGCGGTCTTCGAGGGAGTTGCCTTGCGCGTCCTGCAGGAACTTGGGGCGCTTGGACTTCAGGTGCACCGTCAGCACATGCACCTGCTGGCCGTGCTTCATGCGCACGGTGGCCAGCAGGGGCGGGCGCTCGAAGCGCGTGTGCGGGCCGATGCCCGGCACCTCGACACCGAAGCCCGCGGGGAAATCGACGAAGGACTGCACGCTGTCCACCTGCAGCCGCGTGACGATGCCGACGCGCGGCGTGCCCTGTGCGCCCGGCCGTCCGGGCGTGCCCGGCGGGCTGCCGGGCGGCGGCGAGTTCTCGGCGCCCGGCACCGAGACGAAGTCGTAGCGCAGCCCGCTGCGGCCGATGGCGGCCTTCAGCGCGGCCTCGTCCCACACCTCCTGCACCGCGAGCACGTCGGCATTGAGCGCGTGGATGCGCTCGCCGATCCAGTCGATCTTGCGTTCGTATTCGCGCTCGTTGTAGGCGTCCTGGTTCTCGTAGTACACGCGGTTGGGGTTCGCGAGGTTGAGCAGGTTGCAGGTCGCGACGAAGAGCGTGGCGTAGTTGGGCGGGATGTATGGCATGGAAACGCGATTGTGTCCCGGGTTAGGATTTCAAGCTGAGGTGCGCCCGCCATGTCGTCCATGTCACTCGATGGCGAGGCCGGCCGCAAGAAACAACAACGAAACCGGGGAGCCGCCCAGCGCGGAATGCATGAAGCTCATCCATCTCACCATCTGCGCCGTGGCGGCGCTGCTCGTTGCGGGCTGCGCGTCCAGGAGCCATCCGTCGATGTCCTTCGGCGGCAGCCTTGTCGAACACAGCCTGCTGCGCGTCGAGGACCATGTGTCCTTTGCCCTGGAAGATGGGCCCGAGACGCGCAACTTCACTGTCGCGTGCAATGCGCCCCAGGCGTGGTTGCTCTACTCCGATCTGCGCACCGGCCGCAGCTATCCGGTGACCGGCCGGCGGTATGGCGTGCGCAAGGAACTGGACGAGCGCCAGGCATTGGCCCTGAAAGCGCAGCCGGCGGTCGAACGCGCATGCCGCGCGACCCCGCCCGATTGGCGCGAGGTGCAACGCGGCGCAGACGGCACATTCACACTCATCGACATCGCGAGCGTCGAGACCTCCGAGGGCGCCTTGCTCTTCTGGGGCGCGTTCGACTATCCGCGCATGGACTTCGACCTGCCTTACCGGGCACCCTTTGGCCAGAAGCGCGAGCGCTTCAGGCTCGCGTGCCAATCGCAATCCTATGCCCAGGTGAGTGGCTTCGACATCGACGAGCGCGGCCGCGTTACGGACGGCCGGGTTGAAGGTGACAGGGCGAAGTCGTACACGGTCGGCGGCGACACGAATGCGGACTACAAGGCGCTCTTCAAGGCGGCCTGCAGCGGTGCTTCGGCAGGGCAGGTGTTGCCTGCCTTCACTTCTCGCGCCAAGGCGCTGCCTGATCCCGCAGGCCTGACGCCGCCGAGCCCGGCGGTGATGAAGGCTGTTTCCCAGCTGGGGCTTCCACCGGCGCCCAAGCGCCTGAAGCGCGTCGTGCTCGAAGGCACATGGACCCGCGACGGGAAGACGACGCCGACCCGCAACGAGCTCCAGATTGCGCCGGACGCGACAGCTTCCATGTTCCGAACCCGGACGAAGACCGGCACAGGCCCCGCGGACGGCACGCGGTCGCAGACCGCTTCATTCCTGGGCCTGGTCGACTTGAGCAGCTTCGTCAACTTTCTTCCTGGCTCTGACACGATCAGCCAGGCCATGACCGATCTCACGTTGACGGGCGACTGGCAACGTATGGCCGTGGGCTCGGAGTTGCGCTACGAGACGAAGAAACTGAGCTTGTTCAGCATGATCGGCGGAGTGACCTACGACTACACGACGGTCTGCAAGGTCGTCGGCGTGAGCGCGGCTGCCGAGCTTCATCCTGTCCTGAGTGGCGACGCCAGGCGCCTGGAGTGCCGCATGCAGCCCGATTCGCTCGAACGGACCGACACCTACGTCTATCTGACTGACTACGGCTACGCCCTGCAGCTTCGGGAGGCCGCAGCCAAGCCGCCTTCAGAAGGCATCAAGAAGATCACTGCAGTCGAACAGTGAACGCAGCCGCGGCGCATCGGCGCACGCTGCTGCACAGCCTTGGTCTGGCCGTGGCCTGCGCAGGCGCGCCGGCTCCCGTGGCCCGGATGCAGGCGGCGCCGCCGCGCTGACGGCTGCTCCTGCGGGAGCTCAAAAGAAAAGGGCACCGAGGTGCCCTTTTCCAATTTCCGGGTGGCGTGCCACCCGCGGTGTCTTGTCAGCGACCGAACGAACGGCCACCGCCGCCGCCGGAGCGGCCACCACCGCCGCCGCCGTAGCCACCGCCACCACCCGAGCGGCCACCGCCACCCGACCGGTTGCCGCCGTAGCCGCCACCGCCGCCCGGACGGCCGCCGCGACCGCGACCACCCATGTGGTCGACGCTCGTGCGCAGCGGGTCCGGCTGGCCGGCGCCGCCGCCTGCAACGGCTTCGGCGCGCAGGTGTGCGACCTGGTTGGCCTGCGTCGGGCTGTGGCTGTTGCCGTGATGGCGCGGTTGGCGCTCTTCGTGCGGGGCGTGGTGATGGGGCTGCTGCGGTGCGCGCGGCTGGCCTTGCTGCGGGCCGCGGCCCTGTGCGGGACGGGCTGCGCCCTGGCCACGCGGGCCCTGGCCCTGGCCTTGGCCGCCACCGTTGGCATTGCGGGCTTGACCGCCGCCCTGGCCGCCACCACGGCGTTGACCGCCGCCATTGCCGCCGCCACCACCGCCGTTGCCGCCACCCTGGCCGGCCTTGTTCTCGCGGATGCGCGACATCATCTCGGTGCGGGCGGCCTTGGCGGCTGCCTGCATGACTTCGCGGCTCGGCGGACGGCCGGCGCCGCCCCAGATCGTCTGGCGACCCATGGCGATCGGCTCGGCGCGTTCGCCTTCTTCAGGACCGAAGCCCTCGACCTTCTGCACCGGGATCGTCTGCTTCGTGAAGCGTTCGATTTCCTGCATGAAGCCTTCTTCGTCCAGGCACACGAAGCTCACGGCCTCGCCGCTCGAACCGGCGCGGCCGGTGCGGCCGATGCGGTGCACGTAGTCTTCGCTGACGTTCGGGATCTCGTAGTTCACGACGTGCGGCAGCTCGTCGATGTCGATGCCGCGCGCCGCGATGTCGGTGGCCACCAGGGCGCGGATGTCGCCGCTCTTGAAGCCGGCCAGTGCCTGCGTGCGGGCGCTCTGGCTCTTGTTGCCGTGCAGCGCCATCGCCTCGATGCCGTTTTTGGTGAGGAACTCGGCCACGCTGTTGGCGCCGAACTTGGTGCGCGTGAACACGAGCACCTGGCTCCACTTGTTCTCGTTGATGATGTGCGCGAGCAGCGCCTTCTTCTTGCCGCGGCCCACGGGGTGGATCACCTGCGTGATGCGCTGCACCGTGGTGTTGCGCGGCGTGACCTGGATGCTCTGCGGGTTCTTGAGCAGCGAACCGGCGAGGTCGCGGATCTCGTCGCTGAAGGTGGCCGAGAACAGCAGGCTCTGCTTTTCCTTGGGCACCAGGGCCAGGATCTTCTTCACGTCGTGGATGAAGCCCATGTCCAGCATGCGGTCGGCTTCGTCCAGGATCAGCATCTGGACCTGGCTCAGGTCGAGCATGCCCTGCTGCTGCAGGTCGAGCAGGCGGCCGGGGGTGGCCACGAGGATGTCGACGCCCTTCTTGAGCTTGCTGATCTGCGGGTTCATGCCCACGCCGCCGAAGATCACGGTGGAGTCGAGCTGCAGGTATTTGCCGTAGGTGCGCACCGACTCTTCGACCTGGGCCGCGAGTTCGCGCGTGGGGGTCAGCACGAGGGCACGGATGCCGATGCCGCCGAACTTGTTGGTGGCGCTGCGGCTCATGGTGAGCTTGTGCAGCATCGGCAGGGTGAAGGCCGCGGTCTTGCCGGTGCCGGTCTGGGCGCCGCCCAGCAGGTCGTGGCCGTCGAGGACCACGGGAATGGCTTGCGCCTGGATGGGGGTGGGGGTGTCGTAGCCGTGCTCGTGCACAGCCTTCAAGATGGCGGGAGCCAGCTTCAGTTCGTCAAAATTCATTGTGGAAACAACAAGCGCCATACACGGCGCAGTGGCATCGGCCCGCCAGGCGTCGTTTTGGGGTGACGCCGAGCCAGTCAAGGCAGATGAAGGTCAGGGGTGGGAGCCGGAAGACCCGCGGTGATTTGGGGTTTTCTTCGTCCCCGGCAGAGAGCCGGTTTGCGGGCAACTGGACCCGGCAACGAGGACTATTGTCGCATGAGTCGATAATCATGGGTTCGCCGCGCCCGGATCACTGTCCGGACGACCGTGCTTTTACGCAAATCCCAAGCTACCCAAGGTAATCATTCACAGATGGCTCAATACGTCTATTCGATGAACCGCGTCAGCAAGACCGTGCCGCCCAAGCGGCAGCTCTTGAAGGACATTTCGCTCTCTTTCTTCCCCGGCGCCAAGATCGGTGTGCTCGGCCTGAACGGCTCGGGCAAGTCCACGCTGCTCAAGATCATGGCGGGTGTGGACAAGGAATTCGAGGGCGAGGCCCTGCCCATGCCGGGGATGACGATCGGCTATCTGGAGCAGGAACCCAAGCTCAACGCCGAGCACACGGTGCGCGAATCGGTCGAAGAGTCCATGGGCGCGGTGTTCGCGGCCAAGGCCCGCCTCGAAGAGGTCTACATCGCCTACGGTGCCGAAGACGCCGACTTCGACGCGCTGGCGGCCGAGCAGGCCCAGCTTGAAGCCATCATCGCCACCGCCGGCACCGATTCCGAGCACCAGCTCGAAATTGCCGCCGACGCGCTGCGCCTGCCGCCGTGGGACGCCAAGATCGGCCTGCTGTCGGGTGGTGAAAAGCGCCGCGTGGCGCTGTGCCGCCTGCTGCTGTCCAAGCCCGACATGCTGCTGCTCGACGAACCGACCAACCACCTGGACGCCGAATCGGTCGAGTGGCTCGAAGTGTTCCTGCAGCGCTTCACGGGCACCGTGGTGGCCATCACCCACGATCGCTACTTCCTGGACAACGCCGCCGAGTGGATCCTGGAAATGGACCGCGGTCGCGGCATTCCCTGGAAGGGCAACTACAGCACCTGGCTCGAGCAGAAGGGCGAACGCCTGGCGCAGGAGCAAAAGAGCGAAGAAGCCCACGCCAAGGCCCTGAAGAAGGAACTCGAGTGGTCGCGCCAGAACCCGAAGGCACGCCAGGCCAAGAGCAAGTCGCGCCTGGCCCGCTTCGAAGAGCTGAGCGACATGGAATACCAGAAGCGCAACGAAACGCAGGAAATCTTCATTCCTGTGGCCGAGCGACTGGGCCAGCAGGTGTTCGAATTCCACGGCGTCAGCAAGTCCTTCGGCGACCGCATGCTGATCGACAACCTGAGCTTCACCGTGCCGCCGGGCGCGATCGTCGGCATCATCGGCCCGAACGGCGCCGGCAAGTCGACGCTGTTCAAGCTGCTCGCGGGCAAGGAAAAGCCGGACACGGGCGAGGTCGTCATCGGCCAGACCGTGAAGATGGCCTTCGTCGACCAGCACCGCGACGAACTGGCGTCCGACAAGACCGTGTGGGAAGACATCTCGAACGGCCTGGACATCATCAACGTCGGCAAGTTCCAGATGGCCAGCCGCGCGTACGCGGGCCGCTTCAACTTCAACGGCGCCGACCAGCAGAAGAAGGTCGGCACGCTGTCGGGCGGCGAACGCGGCCGCCTGCACCTGGCCAAGACGCTGATCGCGGGCGGCAACGTGCTGCTGCTGGACGAACCGTCGAACGACCTGGACGTGGAAACCCTGCGCGCGCTGGAAGACGCCCTGCTCGAGTTCGCCGGCACCGTGATGGTCATCAGCCACGACCGCTGGTTCCTCGACCGCATCGCCACGCACATCCTCGCGGCCGAAGGCGACAGCCAGTGGACCTTCTTCGACGGCAACTACCAGGAGTACGAAGCCGACAAGAAGAAGCGCCTGGGCGAAGAAGGCGCCAAGCCGAAGCGCATGCGCTACAAGGCCTTGAAATAAGGCTCGCCCCCAGGCTTCGCGCACTTCGTGTCGCTACGCCAACCCCCTACCGGGGGCAACACCAGAGGCCCGGCAAAGCCGGTTCCTCGGTGTTTCTGGTGAAGAAGCCTTAGCGTCGTTCCAAGAGCGCGCGGTTCCGCAAGGGGCCGCGCGCTTTGTCGTTCAGGGGGGCGTTGTCGTCGACAAGGTCCGCGTCGAGCCAGCCGCGCAGGCTGTTGACGAAGGCCAGCGCTTCGATGCGCGGCAGGTCGTCCACGCGCACGACCGCTTCGGCCAGTTGGCCGTCGCGCAGCCGGCGCGCGCGGCCGATGCCGTCGAGCAGCCCGCAATGCAGCGGCGGCGTGACCCAGCGGCCGTCGAGCCGCAGCGCGATGTTGCCGCGCGTGCATTCGGTGATCTCGCCATCGCGGTTCCACAGCAGCGTGTCGAACACGCCGGGGGTGGTCGGTGTGAACGCCTCGTAGTGCGCACGGCGCGTGGTCTTGAAGCGCGAGAACTCGCTGTCGGCCGCGTCGAAAGCGCGCGCGGCCAGCTGCAGGCGCACGCGCGGCGGCGGGGCGTCCATGGCGAAGGCTTCGGCGCGCGGTTGGCCTTGTGCGTCGAGCAGCAGGCGCACGCGCCATGTGCCTGCGGCATGCGTGGTGCGCAACTGGTCCAGGCAGGCCGTCACTTGTGCTTCGTGCCACGGATAGCCGAAGTGCGCCGCCGCGTTGCGCATGCGGGCGAGGTGCGCGGGCCCATCGCGCAGTGCGCCATCGGTCAGCGCCAGGGTTTCGAGCAGCTCGAAGGAGGTCATGGTTGCGAAGATACCGCCGCGCCGAGAAAGGCGCGCTTGTGCCGCCACTCGTCCCACTCCGCATCCGCCTGCGCATCGGCCGTGATGCCGCTGCCGATGCCGCAGCGTGCGGCGTTGCCGCGCAGCGTGACGGTGCGGATCGGCACGTTGAAGGTCGCGTGCCCGCCGGGTCGCACCACGCCCACGGCGCCGCAGTACACGCCGCGCGCGTCGGGCTCCAGCGCGCGGATCATGCGCATGGCGCTCACCTTCGGCGCACCCGTGATGGAGCCGCAGGGGAACAGCGCCGCGAACAGGTCGGCCAGCGTCGTGCCTTCGCGCAGCCGGGCTTCCACGTCGGAGGTCATCTGCCACACGGTGGGCAGCGCCTCGGTGTGGAAGAGGCGCGGCACGCGCACCGAGAAGGGCTGGGCCACGCGCGAGAGGTCGTTGCGGATCAGGTCCACGATCATCACGTTCTCGGCGCGCTCCTTGGGCACGGTGCGCAGCCGCAGCGCGTGGGCCGCGTCCTCGGCGGGCGTGGCGCCGCGCGGCGCGGTGCCCTTCATGGGGCGCACGAGGATGCGGTCGCCGTCGCGGTCGAAGAACAGCTCGGGCGACACCGACAGCACCTGCTCGTCGCCGGTGTCGATGAAGGCGCCGTAGCCGTTGGGCTGCGCCTGCCGCAGCGCATGGAACCAGGCCTGCGCGTCGCCGTCGAAAGTGGCGTGCAGCGGCGCCGTGTAGTTGAGCTGGTACAGCACGCCGTCGGCGATGGCGCGGTGGATCGCGGCCATATTGCAGTCGAAAGCCTCGCGCGACAGCTCGGCCGACCACGCGACGGGCGCCACGGCGGGCGCCGGCGCGTCGGGCCACGGCAATGCCTCGTCATGCACGCCGAACCAGGCCAGCGGCCCGTCGGGTGCATGCACCTCGAACGCCGGGTCGAAGGCCGCGGCGGCCTCGTAGCGCAGGTGGCCGACGCACCATCGGCCTTCGCGGGCCAGCGCCTCGACCGCCTCCAGCACGGGGCGCACCTCGTGCGGCGCATGGGCGACCAGCACGCGCACGGGCGTGCCGAAAGCGGCGCGCAGCCGGGTCGTCCCGTCGGTGCGCGGGTCGGCGAAATCGATCAGCGTGGACAGCAAGCGTGCGCCCGGACCTTCGTCAGGTGGCCGCGCGGACCGGCGCGGCGGTGGCTGCTGCGCCCGCCGAGCCCGCGAGGGCCCGCTTGCGCACCGCGTAGATGTTGTTGCGCAGCGCATAGAGCTCGTCGGCGTACGACAGCGGCACGGCCACCTTGTTGACCACGCGGTCGAGGTCGTCGAGTTCTTCCAGCAGCTTGTCGCGCTCGGCCTGGCTCTGGCGCCCGTCCACCTTGGCCTCGATGTCGCGCAGCCGTGCGTACCAGCGGAACACGCGGCGGCGCACGCGGAACTGGTACAGCGGCGGGATCACGCGGCTCAGCGGCAGCATCAGCACGAGTACACCGCCCAGCACGAGCCACATGCGCTCGACGAGGTTGCTGGCCCAGAACGGCAGGTAGCGCTGCCAGAAGGGCGGCGTGCCGTTGATCGCGCGGTCGCCCTCGGGGCTCACGGGCAGTTCGCTGGTGCGGGTGTTGGGGAAGTCGCGCGCGCGGTTGAACCAGCCGGCGTCGCTGTGCACGGTCTGCGCGGCCTGCGCGAACAGCTGGCGCAGGGCCGGGTGGGTTTCGTCGCGCGACAGCAGCGAGGTGGTGGCCGCGAGCAGCGACACGTCGTGCAGCGGCAGGTCTTTCGACAGGTCGACCACGCCGCGCGGCAGTGTCACGGCCGAGAGGAACGGAAAGCGCCGCGTGTAGGCCTCGGCCTGGCCGAAGTCCATGAGCTGGATGTCGCTCGCGCGCAGCAGCCGCTGCACCTGCGGCGACTGCGGCGCCGAGAACAGCACGATGGCATCGAGCAGCCCGGCCTGCAGCGCCTCGGCCGCGGCGGCCTGCTCGAGGTTCGACAGCAGCAGGTCGTCGGGCCCGAGCCGGTTGGCCTTGAGCAGCCGCTCCATGATCTCGGGCAGCCCGCTGCCGGGCAGGTCGACGTTCACACGCAGGCCGCGCAGCTGCGTGAGCGAGGTCAGCGTGCCGGTCTTGCGGTCGATCTTCTGGGCGGTGTCGGTGCGGTAGAAGAGCCAGATCGGCTCGAAGAACAGCGCGCCCAGCGAGCGCAGGCCAGCCTCTTCGTCGGCCACCGGGTCGGCGCTGCCGCCGCGCACGAAGGCCACGTCGGCGCCGCCGGTGCGCAGCAGCTGCAGGTTCTCGGTCGAGCCCGAGGTGGCCTTGAGCTCCACGGTGATGCCGCTGTGCTTCAGGGCGTCGGCGTAGCGCTTGCCGAACTGCGCATAGGCGCTGCCCGTGGGGCCGGTGGCCAGCGTCACGTGCTTGGGCGGCTGCGGCTGCAACCACCAGTAGGCCGCAATCAGCAGGCCGATGACGATGAACACGATCGGGCCGGCCGAGGCGATCAGGTCGCGGATCGACAGCAGGATCAGCTTCAGGGTGCGGGGAAACGCCATGGGGTGCCTCGTCGTGCGGTGCGCGGGTCAGCCGCGCGGTGCGGCCAGGTCGGCGGCGCAGGGAATGTGCAGCTCGCCCACGGTCACCGCGCGCGCGGCGCGCACCGCGCGCACGGTGGCGATGGCGGTGGCTTCGGCGGCCATGGTGCTCAGCACGGTCATGCCGGGCGCATCGCCTTCCAGCGGCACGCGGCCGGTGGCCAGTGCGAACAGCGTGTCGCCGTCGCTCATGGTGTGCACCGGGTTGATGGCGCGCGCCAGGCCGTCGTGCGCCACCATGGCGAGCCGGTTGGCCTGCACCTTGGTCAGCACCGCGTCGGTGGCGATCACGCCGATGGTGGTGTTGGTGCCCGCCAGCAGCGGCTTGGGCAGGTCGCCGCGCAGCAGCGCGCGGCGCGTGTCGAGCAGGGCGCTGCCGTCCTCGGTGCGCGCGCCGGCCACGGGCAGGGCGGTGTCGGGGTCGATCACGTCGCCCAGCGAATTCACCGCGATGAGTGCGCCGACCGTGACGCCGCCCACGGTGACCGAGGCGGTGCCGATGCCGCCCTTCATCGCGCGGTGCACGCCGAAGAGCTTGCCCACCAGTGCGCCGGTGCCCGCGCCCACGTTGCCTTCGGCGGGCGCATCGGTCGAGGCGGCTTCGCAGGCGGCGTAGCCCGCGGCCGCGTCGGGGCGGATGCGCGCGTCGCCCATCGGCAGGTCGAACAGCACGGCGGCCGGCACGATGGGCAGGGTGCCGAAGCGCACGTCCATGCCGACGCCGCGCTCTTCGAGCCAGCGCATCGCGCCCTCGGCGGCGGCCAGGCCCCAGGCGCTGCCGCCCGCGAGCATGACGGCGTGCACTTCCTGCACGAGGTTGCCGGGCGAGAGCAGGTCGGTCTCGCGCGTGCCGGGCGCGGCGCCGCGCACATCGACACCGGCCACGGCGCCGTCGCGCGCAATGATCACGGTGCAGCCGGTGGGGCGGCGGGTGTCGGAAAAATGGCCGACTTCGATGCCGGCGACGTCGGTGATGGCACCGGCGCGAGAAGAGGGGGAAGAAGACGCAGCGGACATGGCGGCCGATTATGGGACCGCGACCTTTACGATCCCCACAATGACAGTTGCAAGAAGTTTCTCCCCCGAGGGCGGCAGCCGCCACGTGGTGGTGATCGGCGCGGGCGCGGTGGGCTGCGCCACCGCCATCGAGGCCTTGCGCGCGGGCCTGCGCGTGACGCTGGTGGAGCCCGGCGAGCCGGGTGGCCCGCAGGCCACGAGCTACGGCAACGCCGGCTGGCTGTCGTCGCACTCCGTGGTGCCGCCCGCGCTGCCGGGGGCCTGGCGCAAGGTGCCGGGCTGGCTGGCCGACCCGCTCGGGCCGCTGGCGTTGCGCTGGCGCCACCTGCCGCGCGCGCTGCCGTGGCTGTTGCGCTACCTGGCCTCGGGCTGGACCGAGGCGCGCGTGCAGCGCACCGCCGACGCATTGCGCACGCTGCTGGTTGATGCGCCCGCGCTGCATGCACAACTGGCCGCCGAGGCCGGCGTGCCGCAGCTCATCGAGCGGCGCGGGCTGCTGCATGCCTACCGTTCGCGCGCCGAGTTCGACGGCGACGCGCTGGGCTGGCGCGTGCGTCGGCGCGCCGGTGTCCAGTGGGAAGAATGGCCGGCGGACGAGCTGCGCCGCCGCGAGCCCGATCTGGCCGCGCGCTACACGCTCGGCATCTTCGTGCCCGAAGCCGGCCACTGCCGCAGTCCGGGCGCCTACGTGGCGGCCCTGGCGCACCATTCGCTCGCTGCGGGCGCCGAACGCGTCGCCGCCCGGGCCACCGGCTTTCGCATCGAGGGCGGCCGGCTGCGCGCCGTGCGCACCGAGGCCGGCGAGATCGCCTGCGACGGCGCCGCCATCTGCGCCGGCGCGCGCTCGGGCCCGCTGGCCGCGGCGGCAGGCTCGGCGGTGCCGCTGGAGTCCGAGCGCGGCTACCACGTGGTGCTCGAAGGCGCCACGGCCGGCCCGCGCACGCCGACCATGGTGGCCGACGGCAAACTCATCGCGCACTGGATGGACGGCGGCCTGCGCGCGGCGGGCCAGGTGGAGATCGCGGGCCTCGAAGCGGCGCCCGACTGGCGCCGCGCCGAGATCCTGCACGCGCATCTGCAATCGATGTTCCCGTCGCTGGCACCGCCCGGGCCCGGTGCGCCTTCGGTGGCGCACTGGCTCGGTCACCGCCCGAGCCTGCCCGACGGCCTGCCGTGCATCGGCCCGTCGGCGGCCAGCGCCGACATCGTGCTGGCCTTCGGGCATGGCCACGTCGGCCTGTGCGGCTCGGCGCGAACCGGGCGGCTGGCGGCGCAACTGCTGGCGGGCGTTGCGCCGGAGATACCGCTGGCGCCCTTCGATCCGGGGCGCTTCAGGTCCTGAGGTTCAGTTCGCCGGCGTGATCGACAGCACGGTGAGTGCGCCGTCGACCTTGTCGACCGTGAACTTCACCTTGTCGCCGGCCTTCACCTTGGCGAGCAGCGCCGGGTCGCTCACGCGGAACACCATGGTCATGCCGGTCATCTCGAGGTTCGGGATGTCGCCGTGGCGCAGGGTGATCTTCTTGGCGTCGGTGTCGACCTTGCGGACTTCGCCGTCGACCTGGGGCAGTGCGGCCTGCGCGAACGCCGCGGCAGCGAGCACGAGGGTGGAGAGGGCGGTGAGGACTGTTTTCATGGTCGGGGTTCCTTCCTGGTTTGGATGGGATGAAGGGTGAAGAGGGGCTCAGCGGTAGCTCTGGAAGACACGCGTGCTGCCGTCGGCCAGCACCAGCAGCACGTCGTAGGCGTCGCGCTGGTCGCCGTAGGCCGGGCCGTCCATGCCGGGCGAGCCGATGGGCATGCCGGGCACGGCCAGGCCGATGGCCTTGGGCTTTTCCTTCAGCAGGCGCTGCATCTCGCGCGCCGGCACGTGGCCTTCGATGGCATAGCCGCCGACGCGGCCGGTGTGGCACGAACCCAGCTTGGCCGGAATGCCGAGCCGCTCGCGCGCCGGGCCGTTGCCCTCGTCGTGCACGCGCGTGGCAAAGCCGTTCTTGTTGAGGTGCTTGACCCAGTCCTGGCAGCAGCCGCAGTTCGGGTCTTTCCAGATCTCGACCATCGGCGCGGCGGCCTGCGCGGCGAGCGGCAGGGACGCGGTGGCGGCGGCGAGTTTCAGGAGGGTTCGTCGTTGCATGGTGGGTTTCCTTTCAGTGGGTCATCGTGCGGGCGCGGCAGCGGCCCGCACGCGCACGCGGCCGGCCATGCCGAGTTCGTAGTGGTCCTTCACGAGGCAGGCGAAGTCGAAGTCGCCGGCGCGGTTGAAGGTCCAGATCAGTTCGCCGGTCTTGCCGGGCTGCACATGCGCCATCCAGGGCTCGTCGTGCTCCATGCCGGGGTGCTTCTTCATCATGGCGGCATGGTCCTCGATGACGGCGGTGGTGCCAAGCACGAGCTCGTGCAGGTCCTTGCCGCGGTTCTTCAGCCGCAGGCGGATGGTGTCGCCTTCGCGCACCTCCAGGACCGAGGGCGTGAAGGTCATGTCGTCGGCCATCGCGATGTCGATGGTGCGCTTCACGGCGCTGGCCTTGCCGGCGATGCCCCAGGCTTTCTGCTCGGGCGCGAGCGATGCGGCAGCGGCCTTGCCGGCTTCGGGCGCGTGGTTTTCGTGGGCCGTGGCGAAGGTGGCGACGGCCGCCAGTGCGAGGCCGGCGACGAGGGTGGAGAAACGGGTGTTCATGAATGGAATCTCAAAAAAGTTGGATCGATGCGATCAGTGGTTGTGGGCTCCATGGCCCGAGGGCTTGCGCACGGTGGCGCTGCCGCTGTCGGGGCTCGCGGGCGCGGCGCCGGTCTTGCGCGGCGCCACCGGCGCACCGCTGGCCGACACCTCGCGCGCGACCGTGCCGGCCGGGTGCTTGAACCAGCCCGGGTCGCGGTAGTCGCCCGGCTTCTGGTCGCGCCGCACCTTCAGCAGCGTGAACATGCCGCCCATCTCGGCCGAACCGAAGGGGCCGGTGCCGGTCATCATGGGCACGGTGTTCTCGGGAATGGGCATTTCCATCTCGCCCATGTCGGCCATGCCCTTGTCGCCCATCACCATGTAGTCGGGCACGAGCTTCTTGATTTTTTCGGCCACGCCCTTGTGGTCCACGCCGATCATGGTCGGCACGTCGTGGCCCATCGGTCCCATCGTGTGGTGCGCCTTGTGGCAGTGCAGCGCCCAGTCGCCTTCCTCGTCGGCGATGAACTCCATCTGCCGCATCTGGCCCACCGCCACGTCGACCGACACCTCGGGCCAGCGCGCGGTGCGCGGCACGGGGCCGCCGTCGGTGCCCGTGACCTCGAACTCGTGGCCGTGGATGTGGATCGGGTGGTTGGTCATCGTGAGGTTGCCCGCGCGGATGCGCACGCGGTCGCCTTTGCGCACGTTGAGCGTGTCGATGGCCGGGAACACGCGGCTGTTGAAGCTCCAGATGTTGAAGTCGGTCATGGTGTTGACCTTGGGCGTGGCGCTGCCGGGCTCCACGTCGAAGCTGCCGAGCAGGAAGCAGAAGTCGCGGTCGACCTTCTCGATCAGCGGATGCTCCGCCTTCGGGTGCGTGACCCAGAAGCCCATCATCCCCATCGCCATCTGCACCATCTCGTCGGCATGCGGGTGGTACATGAAGGTGCCGGGGCGCCGCGCCGTGAACTCGTAGACGAAGGTCTTGCCCGGCGGAATGTGCGGCTGCGTGATGCCGCCCACGCCGTCCATGCCGTTGGGCAGGCGCTGGCCGTGCCAGTGCACGGTGGTGTGCTCGGGCAGCTTGTTGGTCACGAAGATGCGCACGCGATCCCCCTCGACCACCTCGATGGTCGGGCCGGGCGACTGGCCGTTGTAGCCCCACATGTTGACCTTGAAGCCGGGCGCCATCTCGCGCACGACGGGTTCGGCGACGAGGTGGAATTCCTTGACGCCGGCGTTCATGCGCCAGGGCAGCGTCCAGCCGTTGAGCGTGACGACGGGGTTGTAGGGGCGGCCGTTGGGCGGCACGAGCGGTGGTGCGGTGGCGGTCGATGCCTGTGTCACCGGCTCGGGCAGCGCAGCCATGCTCACGCGGCTCACGGTGGAGGCGGCGACGGCGGTGGCGGCGCCCGCAAAAAAGTTGCGACGGTTCATGTCAGTGGCCTCCCGCCGCAGGTTCGTTGGTGGCCGCGGTCTGCAGGGCCGTCATGCCGCCGGGCGAGCTGCCCGTGAGCACCAGTTGAAGATCGGTGTCGGCCAGCCAGAAGTCGCGCTGGGCTTCCATGCCGGCGTTCACGGCGAGCATGCTGGCGCGCGTTTCGCCGAGCAGCTCCCACACGCTGGCGAGCATGCCGTTGTAGCGCAGCACCATCTCCTCGTTGACCTGCTTGCGCAGCGGCAGCACCTCGTCGCGGTAGCGACGCGCCAGGGCGTAGGCGGTGTTCCAGCCCTGCCAGGCTTCGCGCGCCTCGCTGGCGGCGAGCACGCCCACGTCGCGCACGCGCGCGGCCGACTGCAGGTACTGCGCCTCGGCGCGGCCGCTGCGGGCCTGGCCCCAGTCGAAGATCGGAATCGGCAGCTCGAGCTCGAAGCCGCGCGTGGTCGATTTCGAGCGATCGGCATCGTTCTCGAAGGTGGTGTTGCGCACCACGCCCAGTTCCATCGCGTTGATCACGCTTGTGGCGTGCGTCAGGCCGAGCGAGCCGGCCACGGCCGTGTTCTGCGCCCGCGCCGAGCGCACGTCGAGCCGGTCGCGCAGCGCCAGGGCCTGCACGTCGCCGAGTTCGGGCGCGGCCTTCGGCAGCGGCGGCAGGCGGTCGGGCAGGGTGTAGCCGGTGCGCGCGCCGCTCAGGCCCAGCAGGCGCGTGAGCTGTTCGCGGCTGGCGACGGCCGCCTGTTCGGCGCGTGCGAGCTGCGCGGACGCGTCGGCCAGCAGCAGCTGTTCGCGCGTGCGCTGCAGCGCGCTCCAGTTGCCGACCTGGGCCATGCGGTGCGCCAGTTCGGCACCGGCTTCGGTCGCTTCCTTCGCATCGCGCAGGTAGCTCACGCTCTGCTGTGCGGCCACCGCGCGCACCCAGGCGCGGCGGGTGTCGGCGGCCAGCAGCAGCACGCTTTGCGCGGCCTGCAGCTTGGCCGCTTCGTGCCGCTGGCCGGCCCAGCGCGCCTGCCACGGCAGCGTGAGCAGGCCCACCACGTTGAAAGTCAGCATGCGCTCGAACTCGCGCTCGCTGCCCTGCGCCAGCCGACTGAAGGACAGCACCGGGTTCGGCAGGCTCGCGGCCTGCACGCGGTCGGCGTCGCTCAGTTGCAGCGTGGCAAAGGCCTCCTGCACGCGCGGGCTGTTGACGAGCGCGATGCGCACGGCGGCCTCGGCGTCCAGCGGTTTGGCCAGCAACGCGTCGACGCTTTGCTGCGAGGCGTCGTCCGGCTTGCGCTGGGCTGCGGCGCCCGCCATGAGCGGGTTGCCGTCGACCAGCGCCTGCACGTCGCCGGCGCCGCCGTCGGGCGACAGGCTGGCGCAGCCGGCGAGCACCAACGCAGCGGTCAGCGCGGTGGCGGTTCTGAGGAATGAAAAGTGACTTTTTCGCCCGAGGGGCGGGTTATCTGTTCGATAGCGGGGGATGCCGGCATACGGCCGGCGAGCAAGGGAATTCACGAGCGATCTCCATGGGCAATACGGCGAACGCTGCGAGCCGGGAAGGGCTCACTGCGGACGGACTACGGGCAGGAAGATCAGGAAATGGGCGGCTTGAAGCCCAGGACGGGCTCGGCGCTGGCAAAGCGGGCCGCGTGCGCGGCCGGCGGCGCCTGGGGCGCCGCATGCGGGGTGTCGACCAGCGGCATGCCGCCGAGCGCCACCGTGTGGCAGACCTGGCAGGCGACACAGGTGCCGCAGTTCGCGTGGTCGGTGCCGTGGGACTGCTGCGAATCGCTGCTGTTGTCGTGCATGGCCGCCATGTCGTGGCCGCTGTCAGCCTCTGCCGCTTCGTGGCAATGCGACTCGGCGATGCCTGCTGCGGCGGCCACCACCGCTTCGGCGGCGGGCAGCGAATGCCGCACCATCTCGAGCGCCATGGCGTCGCCGAGCCAGCCGCGGATGGGCAGCAGGGCGATCATGAGGGCGAGCAGCAGGGTGCGCATGGGTGGGCGCGATGATAAACCGGGGCGGGGCGTCAGCGCCTCAAGACACCAGCTGGCCGCGGGCCTTGTCGACCCACACCTGCAGGTTGTCGAGCAGGTCTTTCTGGCTGAACGAGCAGCTTTCCTCGCTGAAGAGCGCGCTCGATTCGAGGCGGTCCAGCAGGTTCAGCAGCACTTCGCCGTAGCGCGGCGGCAGGGCGCCGAGCAGCTCGGTGCTGGCGCGCGCGGCCGTGGACAGCGTGGCGACCGAGCCGCCACCGCCTTGCAGCGCGGCGATGCCCGAGGCGATGGTGTCGAGTTGCGTCACGGTGCTCATGAGGTGGCCTTCGCTGGTGGTGGCAGTGCCAGCCCGCGTTCGCGCATCAGGTCGCGCAGCACGTCGGGGTAGTCGGTGATCAGGCCATCGGCGCCCGCGTCCATGAGCCGCACCATGTCGGCGCGCTGGTTCACGGTCCAGGGCACGACCTTCATGCCGAGCTTCTGCGCTTCGCGGATCGCGGGGGCGCCCAGGTCGGCGTGCGCCGGCGACCAGATCAGCGGCCCGGTCGATGCACCGGCCGCGGCCTTCACCAGCTGCGGCACCGAGGCGAAGCCGGCGGCGCCAAGGCCGGCGGTCCAGCGGCTGTCCTTCAGCGTGCGGGGCGTGGTGAGGTAGGCGCGCGACAGCTGCGGCGCGAGCTGGCCGACCAGCGCGAGCGTGCGCCAGTCGAAGCTCTGGATGGTCACGCGGTCGGCCATCTTCGCCTTGTCGATCTCGGCCAGCAGCGCGCGCACCATGGGCTCGGGCGCGGCGGTCTCGTCGGGCTTGGTCGGGTCGATCTTGGTCTCGATGTTGAAGTGCACCCGCGCGGCATCGGCACCGCGCGCCTGCACCTGCGCGAACAGCGCGGCCAGCGTGGGAATGCGCTCGCCGTCGCGCGGTTGTTGCAGCGCGAACTGCTTGCCGTAATTGCTCTCGGGGTTGAGGCGGCCCACGTCGTAGGTCTGCAGCTGCGCCAGCGTGAGCGAGCGCACCGACGGGGCGGGCTTGGCCGTGAGCCAGGCGCCGCGCGCGTCGCGCGTGTGGTCGGCGTTGAGCGCCGTGTCGTGCGACACCACCACCACGCCGTCGGCCGTGAGCCCGATGTCGAGTTCGAGCGTGGTCACGCCCAGCGCCATCGCGTTGGAGAACGCGGTCAGCGTGTTCTCGGGCGCCAGGCCGCGTCCGCCGCGGTGGGCCTGCAGGTCGAAGTGCTGTTTCGCCTTCGGGGCGATGGCGGCGCAGCCGGCGCCGACGAGCGCAGCGGCGATCAGGACAAGAAGGGCGGCACGTTGTTTCATTTGAGTTGCACTTTGATGCCGTTGTCTTGCACCGTGATGTCGCCCACCTCGTAGGTCTTGCGCCCGACCGTGAGCTCGTCGGCCGTGAAGCTGCGCAGGATCTGGCCCTGCAGCAGTTCCTGCGCGACCACCGCGCCGACCTTCTGCAGGCGCTCGGCGTCGCGGCCTTCCACGCCCTGCAGCTCGAGGCGCTCGGCCTTGGGCTGATCGAGCCGCAGCGCGCGTGCCGCCGCGTCGTAGCGCAGCGCGCTGCTCACCGACACCACCCCCTGCACCGGCGAGGCCGCCAGCAGCGGGCTGGCGATGGTCAGCGTGGCCGTGATGGCGGCGCGGTTGGCGCGCCCGTCCAGGCCCAGTTGCGGGTCGCGCAGCCCGACCATGAAGATCTCGGCATAGCGCTCGGCCACCGGAAAGCGCTTGGCGATCTGCGACTGCAGCTCCTCGCGCGTGGCGGTGTATTCGTTGGTGAAGAAGTTGAAGCCGGCCAGCGCCGCGAACGGCGCGGGCAGGGCGGCGGCGCCCAGCAGCGCGCGCAGCACCCGACGGCGGAAATGAGAGGGCGGGATTCGGTCGGTCATGGAGCTTGCGAGCTTGCCACAGGCCACGATGTTCCCGCCAGCGCCCAAGGGGCGCGTCGGCGTGTCGGACGGTCAGCCGTCGACGCGCAGTTCGTAGCGCGCAAACGTCCCGCCGCGCAGGTCGATGCAGCTGTGCAGCGCGAAGCCGAAGTCTTCGTACAGCGTGCGCAGCGCGGCGCGGTCGGCCACGCAGTCCAGCCGCAGCCAGGGGCGCCCGAGCGCGCGGGTGTGGTCGCGCGCATGGCCCAGCAGCGCGCGCGACACGCCCCGGCCCGCCCAGGCGCGGCGCACGGCCAGCTTGTGGACGAACAGCGCGCTGCCGGGCGCGATCTCGGGCCAGAACGACGGGTCTTCCAGATCGAGGCGCATCACGCCGGCCCAGCCGCCGTTCTCCTTGGCCACCACGTAGCGGCCGGCGTCGGTGTCGCGCTGGATGCGTTCGAGGCCGGTGTCGGCGGCGCTCCAGAGCGGGCGTCCGCCCTCGGCGAGCCATTGCGCGGCTTCGGTCAACACGGCCGCGACGGCGGGCGCTTCGGTGGAAAGGGCGGGTTCGATGTGCATCGGCGCGCAGCTTACCGATCGTGGCGGATCACGTGGAAGCCTTCCTCGGCCGTGGGCGGCACGAAGTGGCGGGTGATCAGGTCGAACTGCGCGTCGGAGGTCTCGAAAGGGTGCTCGCCCGACGCGTTGCGCGCCCGCAGCCGCGCCTTGCAGACCGCGTTCGGCACGTCGAGAAAGTGCAGCTGATGTGCCGCGCCGGCCTGCTCGAAGAGGCCGCGCGCCCAGGCGCGGGTGCTCACGGTGTTGGCCGGAAAGTCGAGCACCACCGACACGCCGGCGCCCAGCAGTGCGCAGATGTGCTCGCCCATCGCCTGCTTGAGCCGGCCGGCGGCGCGCACGTAGTCGGGCAGCGCGTGGATCTCGCCGGGGTAGAGCGCGGCGAGCCAGGTGTCCTCGCTGATGCACACGGTGGCGGGCGCCTGCGCCAGGCGCCGGGTCAGCGTGGATTTTCCGGCGCCGATCTTGCCGCAGACCATGTGCAGCACGGGCGGGGGAGATGTGGGGGGTGTCGGTGTCATTCGGTCTCCTGCGGGTGGGGGAACAAACCTCGGGAGACGGACAAGAAAAACCCGCCTCCTGGGGCGGGTTGCATGGCGTGGTTTCGAACCGTGCGCTAGCTCACCCGCTCTCGCGAGAGCGGGCGAATGATCGATGCGGTGCGAAGGCGGGCCATGGAGGGCGAGGTTAACCCGGCCCGGGGCGCGCGGGAACGCGGCGGCGATCACGCGTTGCCGATGGCGCGCCTTTGACCAGGCAACGGGGGCGAACCAGGAACCACGGTTCGAAATGCGCAAGAAATACCTGTGGGGCGATTTTGGCTCATTTGTGAATCGGATTCGATATTTTTGTTATCTATGTAATTATTTGTGTTTATTCCATTTTTTATATTCTTCTTCGATGTAATAAGTTCGAACTAATTTGAATTTCTTATTGCGGTCTGGCAAAAAATACGTGCTAAAGAAGCGAGCCGGTTTTTTTGAAGCCGCCAGGCCACGGAAATCGCAGGGCCGCGAGGCTCCGGGCCCTCACTTCTGGAGCAGCTCATGGACGAATTCCTCATCGCCGTCGACGCCGAAGACCGGCCGCTGCACGCGGTCGAAAAGATGAGTGCCCACCGCGAGGGCATCCTGCACCGGGCGTTCTCGATCTTCCTGTTCGACACGCAAGGCCGGGTGCTGCTGCAGCAGCGCGCGCTGGGCAAGTACCACTCGCCCGGCCTGTGGAGCAACAGCTGCTGCGGGCATCCCCGCCCCGGCGAGGACACCGGCGCGGCCGCCCTGCGGCGGCTGCAGGAAGAGCTGGGCCTGCGGTGTGCGCTGCAGCCGGTGACGGCCTTTCTCTACCGGGAGGCGGTGTCCGCGGAGCTGGTCGAGCACGAGTACGACCACGTGTTCGTCGGCATCGCGCACGACCTGCCGCAACCCGACCCCGGCGAGGTGCGCGAGTGGCGGTGGCTGGCCTTGCCCGAGTTGCACCGCGAACTGGCGCGGGCCCCGGCGCACTTCACCATCTGGCTGCACCGCATCGCCGAGCGCTTCGGGCCGGAAGGCCTGGGGGCCTGGCGGGAGCGCGCATTGACGGCGCATTGACGCGCGGCCCCGGCCAGGCCCGCAAGGCCCACCGATTCCCGTGGCTTTCGGTCGAATTGCACCTACCACCAAAGTTCTATATCAAAAAAATTCTCTTTAACAGGAACTGTGATTGCACTAAATTCTCAATTCACTCCCGGCGATGCCTTACAAGCCTGGGAGTCGGTTAATTCAAGGATTTGATGAGAAGGAATCACCTCTGTTGAATTGGATTGGATCCGTGGTTTGCGTCCGTAGTCATGGGAATTCACGCAATTAGAATTCCCCGTTGCGTGGCCTTCTCGCCATTCGATGCGATTGAATTGCTTTGAAAGAAGGCAGACATGAAGCAGAAGAGCGAACAGGCCGCGGTGTACCCCTGCACGTCCACGACAGCCCCCGGCTGAAAGGTGGCTGCGGTGTTGCGCATCACCTTCCGGCAACTGGAGGCCTTTCACTGGGCCGCGACATTGGGCTCCGTCAACGCGGCGGCCCGCCACCTCTTTGTCAGCCAGCCGGCCATCACGGCCCGCGTGAGGGAGCTCGAAGGCATCCTCGGGCACGCGCTGTTCGCGCGCAGCCAGCAGGGCGTGCAGCTGACCGCGGCCGGCGACGAACTCTTCCAGCAGGTGCAGCAGCTGCTGAAGGCGGGCGAAGAGGTCGAGCGGCGCGGCGGGCGGCTGGTGCCACCGCTGGCCGCGGGGCTGCGGCTGGGCATCGACGAATCGCAGCACCTGTAGCTGCGGCTGTTGTTGCCGCCGCGCGCGCGGTCAGTCGTGCAGCGACGACAGGAACTGCTTCAGCTCCGGCGTCTGCGGCGCGCCGAACAGTTCCGCCGGCGGCCCCATCTCGTGCACGCGGCCCTGGTGCATGAAGATCACGCGGTCGCTGACCTTGCGCGCAAAGCTCATCTCGTGCGTGACCATCAACAGCGTCATGCCTTCGTCGGCCAGTGACTCCACCACGCGCAGCACCTCGCCCACCAGCTCGGGGTCGAGCGCCGAGGTGATCTCGTCGCACAGCAGCACCGCCGGTTCCATCGCGAGCGCGCGGGCAATGGCCACGCGCTGCTGCTGGCCGCCCGACAGCTGCTCGGGCATCGCATCGAACTTCTCGGCCAGGCCCACGCGCTCGAGCAGCTTGCGCGCCTGCGAAGCGGCTTCCATCGACGAACGCTTCTTCACCAGCGTGGGCGCGAGCATCACGTTCTTGCCGACCGTGAGGTGCGGGAACAGGTTGAAGCCCTGGAAGATCATGCCCACGCGCTGGCGCAGCGTGCGCATGGCCATCGCGCTCTCATGCAGGAGCGGCTTGCCGTCGACCGTGAGCGCACCTTCCTGGAACACCTCGAGCCCGTTGATGCAGCGCAGCAGCGTGCTCTTGCCCGAGCCGCTCTTGCCGATGATGGCGATCACCTCGCCGCGCTTCACGTCCAGGTCGATGCCCTTGAGCACCTCGTTCGTGCCGTAGGACTTGCGCAGCGCCGTGATGCGCACGATGGGCGCCGCGAACGGTGCGGCTTCGGGTTGGGTTTGTTCAAGCACGGCGGCCATGGGTCTTCCTCTCGAGGGTCTTGGCGTACAGGCTCACGGGGAAGCACAGCACGAAGTAAAGCAGGGCCACGCAGCTGAACACCACGAAGGGCTGGAAGGTGGCGTTCGAAATCATGCTGCCGGCCTTGGTGAGTTCGACAAAGCCGATCACCGACGCCAGCGCCGTGCCCTTGATCACTTGCACCAGGAAACCGACCGTGGGTGCGATGGCGATCTTCACGGCCTGCGGCAGGATGACGTGGCGCATCTGCTCGCCGAAGCTCAGCGCCAGGCTGCCCGAGGCCTCCCACTGGCCCTTGGGGATCGAGGCCACGCAGCCGCGCCAGATCTCGGTGAGAAAGGCGCTGGTGTACAGCGTGAGCGCCACGCTCGCGGCGGTCCACGCCGACACGTCGATGCCGAACAGCGCGATGCCGAAGTAGGCGAGAAACAGCTGCATCAGCAGCGGCGTGCCCTGGAACAGCTGCACGTACAGGCCCACGGCCCGCTGCGCCGCCTTGCCGCCGCGCAGCCGCGCGAACAGCAGCAGCGCCCCCACGAGCCCGCCGCCGACGAAGGCGATGAGCGAGAGCACGACGGTCCAACGCAGCGCCATCAACAGGTTGCGCAGGATGTCCCACAGAGAAAAATCGACCATGGTGCAAGGGCCTCGCGTTCAGCGGCCGAAGAAGAAGCGCGGCCCGGCCCACTGGAGCAGGCGGCGCAGCGCCACGGCCAGCGCCAGGTAGATGAGCGTGGCGACGATGAAGGATTCGAAGGCGCGGAAGTTGCGGCTCTGGATCAGGTTGGCCGCATAGCTCAGCTCCTCGGTCGAGATCTGCCCGCACACCGCCGAGCCCAGCATCACGATGACGATCTGGCTCACCATCGCGGGCCACACCTTCTTGAGCGCCGGCGGCAGCACCACGCGCAGGAACACCTGCGCCTTGCTGAGCGCCAGGCTCACAGCGGCTTCGATCTGACCCTTGGGCGTGGCCTCGATGCCGGCGCGGATGATCTCGGTGGAGTACGCGCCCAGGTTCATCACCATCGCGATCACCGACGCCACCTCGGGCGAGAGCTTCACGCCCGCGGCCGGCAGTCCGAAGAAGATGAAGAACAGCTGCACGATGAAGGGCGTGTTGCGGATCAGCTCCACGTACGCGCCCACGAGCGCGCGCAGCCACGCCGGCCCGCCCGAGCGGGCCCACGCGCACAGCGTGCCCACGGCCAGCCCGAGCACGGTGCCCACGGCCGTGAGGCCCAGCGTCCATGCCACGCCGCGCAGCAGCAGCGGCCATTCGGCGAGCACCGCGCCGAAGTCGAATTCAATGCCCATGGCCGCGCCCTTCGCTCAGACCGGCAGGTCGCCGGCGGCCTTGCCGAGCCACTTCTTGGACATCGCGTCGAGCGTGCCGTCCTTCTTGGCGGCGGCAATGATCTCGTTGACCCGGGTCTTCAATGCGGTCTCGCCCTTGGCGATGCCGATGAAGCAGGGGCTGTCTTTCAGCAGCAGCTTGTACTCGGCGCTCACCTTCGGGTTCTTCGCGAGCATGTCGCCGGCCACCGCCGCGCTGGTGGCGAGGGTCTGCGTCTG
Source organism: Variovorax sp. BGA-UO-ETr-C22 (assembly GCF_059567965.1). Lineage (NCBI taxonomy): Bacteria > Pseudomonadati > Pseudomonadota > Betaproteobacteria > Burkholderiales > Comamonadaceae > Variovorax > Variovorax sp. BGA-UO-ETr-C22. The sequence continues at coordinate 414,735 of NZ_JCAQPA010000007.1, read as the reverse complement.
GCCGGCCACGAAGGCGGCGATCGTCGCGTTGTTGTCCTCGAAGCGGCGGTAGTCGACGTTCGGCGGCGCCACCTTGTTCAGTTCCTGGTCTTCCATGGCGCCGCGCGTCACGGCGACGGTCTTGCCGGCCATGTCGGCGAAGCTGGTGAGCTTCATGCTCTTGGCCGCATACACGGCCTGGAAGAAGGGCGCGTAGGCCGCGCTGAAGTCGATCACCTTCTCGCGCTCGACGTTCTTGCCGAGCGTGGAGATCACGAGGTCGGCCTTGCGCGTCTGCAGGTAGGGGATGCGGTTGGCGCTGGTCACCGGCACCAGCTCGACCTTCACGCCGAGCTTGGCGGCGACGAGCTGCGCCATCTCGACGTCCAGGCCCTGCGGCTGCATGTTGCGGTCGACCGAGCCGTACGGCGGGTAGTCGGTGGGCACGGCGATCTTGATGGTCTTGGCCTTGAGCACGTTGTCGAGTGCGTTCTGCGCCTGGGCGGCGCCGGTGGCGGCCAGCAGGGCGACGCTGGCCAGCGCGAGAGCGAGGCGACGGGATGCGGGGAAGGTCATAGCAGGGCTCCTAGGTAGGTCGATGAATCGGTGGTGGCGTCGTCGGCGGGCGCGGCCTTGCGGCGGCGCTTCGATGTGGGGGTGTTGTTCAGCGGTGCCAGCGCATCGCGCAGCTGCGCGAGCGGGTCGGCGGGCGCCTGCACGCGCAGCGCCGACTGCACCGTGCCGATGTGTTCGGCCATCAGCGCCTCGGCGGCGGCGTGGTCGCCGCGCTCCAGCGCCGCGACGATCCGCACGTGGTCTTCGCACGACTGCACCGCGTCGTGCGTGCTCTGGTAGAGCATGGCGATCAGCGTGGTGCGCGCGGTGAAGTCGCGCAACGTGTCGGCCAGCAGCGTGTTGCCCAGGCACTCGGCCAGGCACACATGGAAGTCGCCCAACAGGAAGCTGCGGTGGCCGACGTCGCGCTCTTTCAGTGCGGCCTTTTCACGCTGCAGGTGCGCCTTCAGCTGGCGCAGGGCGGCCTTGTCGATCTTGTCGGTACTGCGGATGAGCCCGAGCTCGATCACGCGCCGCGCCTCGAAGGCCTCGCGCGCCTCGTCCTGCGAGGGCTCGATGACGAACCAGCCGCGCCGCGCGCTCACCGTGACGATGCCGCGCGCGGCCAGCCGCGTGAGCGCCTCGCGCACGATGGTGCGGCTGCAGTCGAACAGCATCGCCAGCGGCTGCTCGCCCAGGCGCGCGCCGGGCGCGAGCTTCTGCGCCATCACCGCTTCGACGATGCGTGCACTGATTTCGGATGCGGAGATGGCCATAGGCCTGCATATCAGCAGCTTCCGTGCCAACTGGTATGCAAGCCGTGTGCACCGAAATGGGCCGGCCGCGGTGCGCCGGCGGTGCGCGCTAGCGCTGGCCGAGCGCGCTGCGGGGCAGGGCCAGCAGCATGAGCAGCGCCGACAGCACCAGCGCGCCGCTCAGCACATACAGGCTGGCCGTGAAGCCGCCCGTGAGCGTCTTGAGCGCGCCCACCATCATCGGCGCCACCAGCCCCGCGCTGCCGCCGATGGTGCTGATGAGCGCAATGCCCGCCGCCGCCGCGCTCTTCGACATGAAGCTGCCGGGAATCGCCCACAGCACGGTGAAGGCGCTCGAGATGCCCATCGACGCCAGTGCCAGGCACAGCACGGCGGCGACGGGGCTGTGCATGAAGAGCGTGGTCAGCGCCAGGCCAGCCGCGCCCGCGAGGGCGCCCAGCGCGAAGTGCCAGCGGCGCTCCTGGTGCCGGTCGGAGTGGCGCCCCACGACGATGTTGGCCGCGATGCCGGCCACGGCGGGAATCACCGAATAGAAGCCGATCTGCAGCACGCTGAGCCCCATCGACTTCAGGATCGTCGGTTGCCAGAACGACAGCGCGTAGATGCCCAGGATGATCAGGAAGGACATGAAGCCGATCAGCCACACGCGCCCGTCGCGCATCGCCGCGCCGAAGGTGTGGCGCCCGGCGCCGCCGTGCGCGGCCTGGTCCTCGGCCAGCAGGTGGGCCACGCGCTGCTTCTCGGCCGCTGAAAGCCACGGCGCCTGCGCCGGGCTGTTCGACAGCGTGCGAAAGGCGATGACGCCCAGCAGCACGCTCGGCAGCCCTTCGAGCAGGAACAGCCACTGCCAGCCGCGCAGCGCCAGCACGCCATCGAGGTAGGTCATCGTGAGCCCGGCGATCGGCCCCGCGACGATGGGCGCCGCGCCGAAGGCCATGAAGAACAGCGCGGTGGCCTGCGCGCGGCGGCGCGAGGGGAACCACAGCGTCAGGTAGAACAGCACGCCCGGCGCGAAGCCGGCCTCGAACACGCCGATGAGAAAGCGCAGCACATAGAACTGCGTGGGCGTGGTGGCGAACATCATCGCCGCCGAGGCCAGGCCCCACAGGCCCATGATGCGCAGCAGCGTGGCGCGCACGCCGATCTTCGCGAGCATCAGGTTGCTCGGGATCTCGAACACCGCGTAGCCCAGAAAGAAGATGCCCGCGCCCAGGCCGAACACCGCGTCGCTGAAGCCCAGCTGGTCTTTCATCTGCAGCTGTGCGTAGCCGACGTTGGTGCGGTCCAGGTAGTTCAGCACGTAGCAGGCGCACAGCAGCGGCATCAGGCGCCAGGTGATCTTGCGAAAGAGCGCGGCGTCGTCGCGCGCATCGGCCGAGGCCGGCGTGCGCACGCCGGCGGCGGCGTCGAGGGTGGCGGTGTTCATCGGTGTGTCTCCTTCTCTTTTTTGTGCGCGTGTTGGCAGGTCAGGCCTGCACGAGCGCGCCGAAGCTGGTTTCGCCCCACAGGTGGCTCGTGGGCGCGCCGGGAAACAGCCAGTGCGGCGAGCACTCGGCCGACGGCACGACGTTGCTGAAGCCATGCAGCGCCGAGGTGCCCGCGAGCGTCTTCTCGAGCACCATCGACAGGTACTGGTCGTTGCTGCTCTCCTGCGTGTTGCCGTTGAGGATCACCTCGGCGCCCGTGGCCTGCGCATAGCGGCGGATGCCGTTGTGGCGCGACTGCAGCGGCGCCCAGCTGTCGGCCGACACGCCGTTCTCGCTGCTCACGCGCAGGCCGTCGCCCGTGCGGTACACCAGCGAGTGGTTGCCTTCGGTGTGCCCCGGCGTGTGCACCAGCGCGACGCCGGGGCCGAGCTGCAGGCTGCCGTCGAAGGCGACGATGCGTTCGGGCGGCACACCGTCCAGGCCGTGCGGGCAGTACCACTCGGCCTGCACCGGCAGCAGGCCCTGCACGTTCGCGAGTTCCTGGCGATGCACCAGCAGCTTCGCGTTCGGCAGCAGGCCCGGCGCACCCGCGTTGCCGAGCCAGCGGCGCACGTCCTGCGTGTGCAGGTGGTCGTAGGTGATGTGGTCGATCTGCTCCGGCGAGATGCCGCAGCTGGCGAGCGCCTGCAGCACGGTCTGGTAGACCGGCGCGATGGCCTTGTGCAGGAACTTCGGCGTCTGGTCGCTCAGGCGCTTGAAGTAGGGCGTTTCGTTGCCGGCCTCGAAGTCGGCCGGCGTGAAGAGCAGCGTGCGCAGCCGGCCTTCGAAGTCGTCGTACTGGACGAGCACGGTGCGCGCCAGCAGATGCACCATGTGCGGCTTGAGCAGCTGCTGCGAGTACACGCCGGTGAAGGCGAACCACGCGGGGTACGGAATGCGCAGCAGGTTGAAGCTGCGCGCGAAGTGCACGGGCGGCGCGTCGAGCAGCCGCTCGCGCAGGGCTTCGGCGCCGCGGCGGATGGCGCGCAGGCGGTCTTGCGGCATGGCGGCGTGGCGCGTGCCGTCGAGCTCGGTGATCTGCGCGAAGCCGGTGGGGTCGGGGTCTCGGGTCATGGTCGTCTCCTGTGTCTGGATGCGTGGGCTTGCGGGTTCGTCGCTCAGTACATCGAGCGCCCTCCGGAGATATCGAACACCGCCCCGGTGCTGAACGAGCACTCGTCCGACGCCAGCCACGCGGCCATCGCCGCCACCTCGTCGACGTCGACAAAGCGCCCCATCGGCACGCGCGAGAGCAGGGCGGTGCGCAGCTGTTCGCGATGCTCGGCGGGCACACCTGCGAAGACGGCCGTGTCGGCCGCCGAGGGCGTGATGCAGTTCACCAGCACGCCCGACGAGGCCAGCTCCTTGCCGAGCGACTTGGTCAGTGCGATGAGCCCGGCCTTCGAGGCCGAGTAGGCGGCGTTGAAGCCGTTGCCTTCCTTGCCCGCGACCGAGGCGATGTTGACGATGCGCCCGCGCCGCTGCGCCAGCATCAGCGGTGCGATGGCGCGGCAGCACAGCCAGGCGCCCGTGAGGTTGATGTCGAGCACGTGGCGCCATTGCGCGGGCGTGTGCTCCCACGCGGGCACCGTCGGCCCGAGCACGCCCGCGTTGTTGACGAGGACGTCGACGCGGCCGAAGCGCTCCTGCGACTGCGCTGCCGCGTGGGCGATCTGGTCTTCGTCGCGCACGTCGACCAACGATGTGACCACGGTGCCCAGCGGCGCCAGTTGCGCCGCCGCCTCCGCCAGCGTCGCGGCCTCGACGTCCCACAGCGCGACGCTCGCGCCGTTCGCGAGGCAGCGCCGCGCGATGGCCAGGCCGATGCCGCGCGCGCCGCCGGTCACGATCGCATGGCGCCCTTCGAGCGCCCGGGCGAGCGTGTCGGTCATGCCGTGGCGGCCTCGGCCCGCGGGGCGGTTTGGCCGAGCAGTCCGGCGACCAGCCCGCCCACCATCTCCGGGGGCACGCCCACGAGCAGCTGGCGCAGCATCGTCAGCGTGTCGAAGTACACGCGCTCGCACACCAGCCGGTCGCCCTCGAAGATGAAGAAGGCGTTCATGCGGCAGCGAAAGCTGTTGCCCGTCGGCGGCAGGCCTTTGAGCGGGCCGCGGTGCGTGCCGAGCAGCCAGAACTCCACGATCACCGAATCGTCGGCATGGCGCAGTTGGATGATCTCGTGGCGCTGGTCGGGGAAGGCGCGGCGCGTGTCGGTGTAGTACTGGCGCACGTCGGCGATGCCGTCGTGCACCTCGCCGCTGGGAATCAGCTCGTAGTGCGGGTGCGGGAAGGTGCCGAGCACCGCGTCGAAGTCCTGGCGGGTCTCGTCGGCGAAATGGTCGAGCACGAGGCGCTCGCGGCGGGCTTGCAGGTCGGTCAGTGTGGTCATTGGGGTGTGCTCCATGCGACAGGGGTGACAGGGGACATCGGGTTGCCGCGAATGCGTCGACCCGGGTGGCCTGCGTACTATCGACAGCCCCTCGACGCCAGACTGTCCGGTGTTGGCAATCGAGGCCCCGGACAAACCCGCGATGCCACGCTCTTCCCCTTCTTCCAGCGCCAGCCCCGCTGAGCCGGACGCGCAGCCTTCGCCCGTGCACAACAGCGACATGCGGCTGGCCGACGACGTGCAGCAGCGCCTGCTCGCGGTGGCCCACCGGCGCACGCTGGTGCGCGGCGAATCGCTGTTCCACAAGGGTTCGTCGCCCGACGCGCTGTTCGGCGTGGTCAGCGGCTCGTTGCGCGTGAGCGTGGTCGCGCCGGGCGGGCGCGAGGCGGTGATCGCGATGCTCGAGCCGGGCCACTGGTTCGGCGAGGTCTCGCTGCTGGTGGGGCGCGAGCGCGTCTACGACACCTGCGCCGTCGACACCACCGAGATGGCCGTGGTCGCGGCGGCCGACTTCCACCGGCTGGTGGCCGACCATCCCGACGTGCACATGGCCTTCACCCGGCTCGTGTGCCTGCGGCTGCGCCAGGCGCTGGCCTGGATCGACGACGTGATCCTGATGCCGCTGCCCGTGCGGCTGGCGCACCGGCTGCTCACGCTGGACGCGCGCGCGGTCGCGCCGACGGAGGAAGGGGGCGGCACGCTGCTGGGCGTGTCGCAGGAAGACCTGTCGTTCATGCTCGGCGTGTCGCGCCAGAGCGTGAACCGACAGTTGAAGCTGTGGGAGGAAGACGGCACGCTGCGCGTGCGCTACCGCAGCATCGAGTTGCTCGACCGCGCACAGCTGGAGCGGCACGCGGCCACGCCGCGCTGAGCGCGGCCGGGGTTCAGTCCATCCGCGCGCCCGAGGCCTTCACCGCCTTGTCCCAGCGCGGCGTTTCCGTCGAGAGGAAGCGTGCGAAGTCCTCGCTGCCCAGGTAGGCCGGGTCCGCGCCCTGGCTCACCATGCGCTCGCGCACCTCGGGGCTGGTCAGCACCTGCCTGAACGCATCGCTGAGCTTGGCGACCACGTCCTTGGGCGTGTCCTTCGGCGCCAGGAAACCGTAGAAGCCCACCACCTCGAAGCCCTTGACGCCGGACTCGATGACGGTCGGCACGTCGGGCAGCGCGGGGTTGCGCTCGCGGCTGGTCACGGCCAGCGCGCGCACCTTGCCCTGCTTGTGATAGTTGGCGGCCTGCGGAATCGATTCGGCCATGAACTGCACCTGCCCGCCCATCAGGTCGGTGAAGGCTGGCGCGCTGCCGCGGTAGGGGATGTGCACCATGAAGAGGCCGGTCGCGGTCTTGAACATCTCGGGCACGAGGTGGCTGATGCCGCCGTTGCCCGCCGAGCCGTAGTTGACCTGGCCCGGCCGCGCCTTGGCGTAGTCGATGAACTGCTTGAGGTTCTGCACCGGCAGCTTGGGCGTGACCAGCAGCGCGAGTGGCTGCATCGCGGTGCGCGCGATCGGCACGAAGTCGCGCTGCGTGTTGTAGGGCAGCTTGCTGTAGAGCGCGCCGTTGATCACCGCCACGCCGGTGTTGGCCAGCACCAGCGTGTAGCCGTCGGCCGGGCTCTTGGCGACGAAGTCGGCACCGACCGAGCCGCCCGCGCCGGGCTTGTAGTCGACGATCAGCGGCTGGCCGAGCACGGCCTGCAGCTTGTCGGTCAACAGGCGCGCGTGCTGGTCGAGCGGGCCGCCGGCCGGGAAGCCGATGACGACCTTGATCGGCTTGTCGGGGTAGGCGGCCAGGGCCGCCGTGGTGCCGAATGCGCCGAACGTGCCGAGGGCGAAAGAAAGGACCGCCGATGCGGTCCGGGTGGGCTTGCTCATGATCCGTCTCCTTTTTTGTGGAGACGATCATAAGCAGCGCGGTCAGCTCGCCAGCGTGGCCTTCAGCGTGATCTCGGGCACGCTCGCCAGCGCCTTCGACAGCGGGCAGCCGGCCTTCGCGGCGGCGGCGATTTCCTGGAACTTCGCCTCGTCGAGGTTGGGCACGGCCGCGTCCAGTTCGAGCTGGATGCGGTCGATCTTGAAGCCAGCGCCGTCCTTGGCCAGCCGCACGGCGGCCTTGGTGTCGATGCGCGTCGCGGTCAGGCCCGCCGCTTCCAGCGCGAAGGCGAAGGCCATCGTCAGGCAGGCCGCATGGGCTGCGCCGACGATTTCCTCGGGGTTGGTGCCGCGCCGGTCGTCTTCGAAGCGGCTGGCGAAGCCGTAGGGGTAGTCTTTCAGGGCGCCGGTCTCGGTGCTGACCAGGCCTTTGCCGGTCTTGCCGGCGCCTTCCCAGTGAACGCTTGCGTGCTTGTCTGCTGCCATGGACATTCCTTCAGTCAGGTGGAGGGTGGATCGGAGGGAGAACCGCAGGTATCGCTCCGAAATCCGCGCCTGTCTGTAGTCGCAGAGCGCATCGCATCGGGGGCCGACGTCAGCCGCCGTGCACGCCCCAGGTGCTGCGCTTGAGCTGGCCCCGGACCTCGCCGCCCGGCCAGGCCTGCGTCGACACGCTGACATACCAGAGGCCCGCCATCAGGTCGGCCATCTGGGCGGGCGTCAACCGGCTTGTGCCGGTCCGCTCGTAGCCGGCGCCGTCGTTGCGCGGCTCTCCCTCGCTGGGCAGCGGCAGCTGGATCGCCAGCGGGCCATTGCTGCCCGTGGCGGCGGGGCCGTAGAAGCCGACGACCGTCGCCGGCCCGCTCAGGCGTGCGGCGTTCACGCGCCATTCGAACACCCCGGTGGCCAGCGTCAGCGTGCCGGCCGCCGAGCCGCCGGCCTTGCCCTTGTGCGGCGGGACCACGTCCTCGGTCCCGAGCCAGCAGTCGGCCACGAACCATGTCGGTGGTTCCTTGGACGGCTGCTCCGTCGCCGGGGCCGACATGCCGAACCGGGGGACCCGCGAGCAGCCCGCCGCGGCCAGGGCGGCCAGTGCGGCACCGAAGAGGGCGATGCGTCGGCGCAAGGTGGGGCGGGCGGGATCGGGCATGGCAGGCAGGCACAGGTGAAGCGGAGCCCGCACGATAGCCGATGCGCTGTGCCTACCCGACGTACGAAGAATGGGCGTCGCCAAGGTGACGCCCCGGGGGCTTCCCCGATGGGAGCGGCGGCCGGTGCGGCTTAGGCTGGCGCATTGCGCCTTTGTCGCACCGCTTTCTTTCCCCCTCACCTTTTTCCTCCTCGCCTGTTCACAGACCATGCAACCACGCCCGCATTACAAGTTCTGGCCCAAGCGCCTCCCGCATTCGATCACCGTCCCCGCGACCTCGCTGTGGCACAACCTGGCCACCTCGGCGGCGCGCTACCCCGACAAGGCCGCGCTGGTCTTCTTCGGCCGCGTGCTGAGCTACCGCGACGTGGCCGACCAGGTCGAGCGGCTGGCCGGCACGCTGCATGCGCTGGGCGTGCAGCGCGGCGACCGCGTGGTGCTGAACATGCAGAACTGTCCGCAGCTGGTGATCGCGCATTTCGCGATCCTGCGCGCCAATGCGGTCGTGGTGCCGGTCAATCCGATGAACCGGGCCGAAGAGCTCAAGCACTACATCGTCGACCCCGACGCCAAGGTGGCGATCACCACCGGCGACCTCGCGGCCGAGCTGGCCAAGGCCAGCGACGCACTGCCGCCCGAGCAGCGCCTGTCGCATCTCATCGTGAGCCAGTTCACCGACGCCTTCGATGCCGGCGTGACCGGCGACGACGCCCCCGCGCCGGCCTGGGCCGACTGGCTCGGCACGCGCCACCCGCTGCCCGCGCTGGCCGACGGCCAGGTCATGGCGTGGACCGACGCGCTCGCGGCCGGCCACCCGGCGCCCGCGCACGTGGTGGGCGCCAACGACATGGCGCTGCTGCCCTACACCAGCGGCACCACCGGCCTGCCCAAGGGCTGCGTGCATCACCATTCGAGCCTCATGCACAACGCGATGGCCGGCCAGCTCTGGGGTCAGGCGACGTCGGAGGCGGTGGTGCTGGCCGTGGTGCCGATGTTCCACATCACCGGCGTGGTGAGCATGATGCACACCTCGATCCTCGCGGCGGCCACGCTGGTCATCATGCCGCGCTGGGACCGCGACGTGGCGGGCCGGCTCATCTCGCGCTGGAAGGTCACGAGCTGGACCAACATCCCCACCATGGTCATCGACCTCATGGCCAGCCCCAACTTCGCGAGCTACGACCTCACGAGCATGACCCACATCGGCGGCGGCGGCGCCGCCATGCCGCAGGCCGTGGCGCAGCGCCTGTTCGAGCAGTACGGCCTGAAGTACCAGGAAGGCTACGGCCTCACCGAGACCGCCGCGCCCTCGCACACCAACCCCTCGGACCACCCCAAGCAGCAGTGCCTGGGCATCCCGTTCATGAGCACCGACGCGCGCGTGGTCGACCCCGACACGCTGCAGGAGATGCCCATCGGCGAATCGGGCGAGATCATCATCCACGGCCCCGAGGTGTTCCAGGGCTACTGGAAGCGCCCCGACGCCACCAAGTCCGCTTTTGTCGAGTTCGAGGGCAAGCGCTTCTTCCGCTCGGGCGACATGGGCCGCATGGACGAGGAGGGCTACTTCTTCATCACCGACCGCCTCAAACGCATGATCAACGCGAGCGGCTTCAAGGTGTGGCCGGCCGAGGTCGAGCTGCTGATGTTCCGCCACCCCGCGATCCAGGAGGCCTGCGTCATCTCGACCAAGGACGACTACCGCGGTGAATCGGTCAAGGCCGTGGTGGTGCTGCGCGCCACGCACAAGGACACGACCGAGCAGCAGATCATCGATTGGTGCCGCGAGAACATGGCGGTCTACAAGATTCCGCGCAAGGTGGAGTTCGTCGATGCGCTGCCCAAGAGCGGCAGTGGCAAGGTGATGTGGCGCCTGCTGCAGGAGAAGGAAGGCACGGCGGCCTGAGCCGCCGCCTTTGTCCTTGCTAGGGCTGGCGCGCGTAGCGCCCCGGTGCCTGGCCCACATGGCGGCTGAACGCCGTGCTGAACGTGCTGGCCGAGCTGTAGCCGACGCGCGCGGCCACCTCCGCCGGCGCGCAGCCGCCGCGGCGCAGCAGGTCCTTGGCGAGCGCCATGCGCCACGCCAGCAGGTATTCCATCGGTGGCACGCCCACGGCGCGCGAGAAACGCTCGAAGAAGGCCGAGCGCGAGAGCGCGGCCTTGCCGGCGAGTTCTTCCACCGTCCATGAACGCCCGGGGTCCGCGTGCATGTGCCGCACGGCGGCGGCCAGTCGGCTGTCCGCCAGCGCGCGCAGCAGCCCCGGCGGCGCGCCTTCGCCGGGCGCCGAGCGCAGCGCCTCGATCAGCAGCACCTCGACCAGCCGCCCGAGCACGAGGTCGCGCCCCGGCCGCTGCGCCAAGGACTCTTCGCGCACGAGCTGCACCAGCAGCGACAGCCGCGCGACGCCGCGCATGTGCAGCACCGAGGGCAGCAGCGACACCATCAGGGCGGCGTCGGGCGAATCGAAGGCGAAGTAGCCGCCGAGCATGCGCACGTCGGGCGGGCCCTGCCGGTCGCCGTGGCGAACCTCGTTGTGTGCGTCCTCGCGCGCCGCCTGTTCATGCGGGTCGAGAAACACCGGCGGCGCCGGCGTGAGTCCCGACAGCGTGAAGCCGGGCGTGGCCGGCATGAGCAGGAAGTCGCCGGCGGCCAGCGCCAGCGGCGGCTGCCCATCGACTGCCAGGATGCAGTCACCCTCGAGCATCGTGCAGAAGCTGGGCTGGCCGAAGGCGGTGTAGCGCACGGCCCAGGCGCCGGCGCCCGCGATCACCTTGGAATACACGGCACGCGGGCGAAGCAGCGCGATGACCTCGGCCAGGGGATCGGCCATGGCTGGACTCTTGCAAAAGAAATGGCGACGTTCGATGGTAGCAAGTCCGGTCGGTCGTCCCTATCGTTGGGGCTCTTCATCACCCACTTCCAAGGAACCCCATTGAAAACCGCACTGATCACCGGCTGCTCCTCCGGCTACGGCCTGGCCACCGCCCGCCACTTCCACGCTCAGGGCTGGCGCGTCGTCGCCACCATGCGCACACCGCGCGACGACCTCTTTCCCGACGCGCCGAACCTGCGCGTGCTGCCGCTCGACGTGACGCAGCCCGACAGCATCGCCGCCGCCATCGAGAACGCGGGCCCGATCGACGTGCTCGTGAACAACGCCGGCGTCGGTCTCTTCGGCGCCTTCGAGGCCACGCCCATGGCCACCGTGCGCGAGGTGTTCGAGACCAACACCTTCGGCATGATGGCCATGGCGCAGGCCGTGCTGCCGCAGTTCCGGGCGCGGCGCTCGGGGGTGCTGGTCAACGTCACCTCGACTGTCACGCTCGCGCCGATGCCGCTGGTGGCCGCGTACACCGCGAGCAAGACGGCGATCGAGGGCTTCACCGCCTCGCTCGCCTTCGAGCTGGCGGCGTTCGACGTGCGCGTGAAGCTCGTCGAGCCCGGCTACGGGCCCGGCACGCGGTTCACCGAGAACGGGGCGCAGCGCATGCAGGGCCTGATCCCGCCGGACTACGCGCCGCTGGCGCAGGGCGTCTTCGCGGCGCTGGGCAACCCCACGGCCGTGACCACGGCCGCCGACGTGGCCGAGGCCGTCTGGCGCGCCGCGAACGACTCGGATGCGACGCTGCGCTATCCGGCGGGCGCGGACGCGGTGGCGCTCGCGGCGGCCCGGCCGGCCTGAGCCACGCTGTCCGCAGTGCGGACAGGACGAGCAGGGCGGCACTGCGGCCTTTTTGCTTAAAATGAGAATAATTCTTATTTGTAGGCGGAGCCCCCGCCGCCGTGCCGCCCGCCATGTCCGCTGCCGAAGCCGCCTTCCAGCAAGTCCACACCCTCTACAGCGACCACCACGGCTGGCTGCAGTCGTGGCTGCGCAAGAAGCTCGGCAATTCGTGTGACGCGGCCGACCTGGCGCAGGACACCTTCGCGCGGCTGCTGACGGCGCGCAACCCCGAGGTCATCGTGCAGCCGCGCGCCTACCTCACGAGCGTGGCCAAGAACATCCTCGTGAACTGGTACCAGCGCCAGGCGCTGGAGCGGGCCTACCTCGAGGCGCTGGCCGTCATGCCCGAGCCCGAGGCGCCGTCGCCCGAGCAGCGGCTGGTGATCCTGCAGACGCTGCACGAGATCGACGCCATGCTCGACGCCCTCAAGCCGCTCGCGCGCCGGGCCTTCCTGCTGTCGCAGCTCGACGGCATGAAGTACGAGGACATCGCGCGCGAGCTGGGCGTGTCGCTCGTCACGGTCAAGCGCTACATGCAGCAGGGCTTCCGGGGGTGCTTGGCGGTGATGGCATGAGCGCCGCGCCGGGCCGCCCCAAGCAAGCGCGCGCCGAAGTGCGAAGCACGAAGGCATTCTGATGAGCGCCATGAATTTCGAGACATCGACGCTCGCCCCGCGCGTGCTCGACGAAGCGGCCGAATGGCTGATGCGGCTGCACGACAGCGCCGTCACCGACGAAGACCGCCGCGCCTGCGAGCGCTGGCGGCAGAGCCACCCCGACCACGCCCGCGCTTGGGCGCGCGCCGAGCAGCTGATGAACAAGCTCGGCGGCCTGCCGCCGGCGCTGGCGATGTCCTCGCTCGCGCGGCCCGCGCGCGGCAACGCGAACAACCGCCGCGCCACCCTCGGCCGGCTGGCCGCGCTGCTGGCGGCCGTGCCCGCCGGCTGGCTCGGCTGGCAGGCGGTCGAGATGGCGGGGGAACGCGGCTGGATGGCCGGGCACCGCACCGCCACCGGCGAGCGCCGCGAACTGCGGCTGGCCGACGGCAGCCGCCTCACGCTCAACACCGCCAGCGCAATCGATGTGCACTTCGACGGCACGCAGCGCCGCGTGGTGCTGCAGGCGGGCGAGATCTTCATCGCCACCGCGCCCGACCCCGCCGCCGCGCACCGCCCGTTCCGCGTGGCCAGCGCCGGCGGCACGCTGGAGGCCCTGGGCACGCGCTTCAGCGTGCGCAAGGAAGCAGGTGGCGCCACCCACATCGCCGTGCTCGAAGGCGCGGTGCGCATCACGCCCGAGCGCGCCGCCGCGCGCGTGCTGCCGGCGGGGCAGCAGGCCCGCTTCACGGCCGACGGCATCGACGACTTCCGCCCGACGGACGCCTCGGTGCTGGCGTGGACCCAAGGCATGTTGCTGGCCGACGGCATGCGGCTGGCCGACTTCGCTGCCGAGCTGTCGCGCTATCGCCCCGGCCTGCTGCAGTGCGACGCGGCGGTGGCCGAGCTGCGTGTCTCGGGCGCCTTTCCGCTGGCCGACACCGACGGCGTGCTGCGCATGCTGGTGTCGACCTATCCGGTGGATGCGGCCACGCGCCTGCGCGGCTACTGGGTCACGCTGGTGCCGCGTGCGGCACCCGAAGAGCGCGCGACGGGCGCTTCGAAAAATATATCGATCCGGGGGTGAGACTTTTTTTCGTTTCGGCTGGCAAGGAGGGTGAAGAACTCACCGTTGCCCAACCGAAAGGCCCGTCTCCATGTCTGCATCCCGCCCGTCCGCCTTGCGCCCGTTCGCAGAGCGCCGCCTGAACACCGTCCTTCGCCATGCCCTGGTGGCACTCGCCCTCGGCGGCCTGGCCGGCGCGGGAGGGCCGGCCTTCGCGCAGGCGTCGTCGTCCTCGCTCGACGCCGCCGTGTCCCGCGCCTACGACATTCCCGCCGGCCCGCTGGGCCGCACGCTCGCCGCCTTCGCGGCCGGCAACGGCATCGCGCTGTCGTTCGACCCCGCGCTGACGCAGGGGCGCAGCAGCCCCGCGGTGGCGGGCCGCTACACCGCGCGCGAAGCCATCGAGCGCCTGCTCGCGGGCAGCGGCCTGCAGGTGGTGGCGCGCACCGACGGCAGCTACACGCTGAACCGCCGCGAGGCCGGCACGCCCACCGCCGGGCACGCGGGGCAGGGCGGCATCGACACGCTCTCGCCCGTCACCGTCACGGCCGAGGCCGACCGCAGCGGCACCACCGAAGGCACCGGCGCCTACACCACGCGCGCCACGGCGGCGGCCACGGGGCTCGCGCTGTCGCCGCGCGAGACGCCGCAGTCGGTCACCGTCATCACGCGCCAGCAGATCGACGACCAGAACCTGCTGTCGCTCGGCCAGGCCATGCAGAGCGTGCCCGGCGTGTTCTCGGTGAGCTCCGACAGCGACCGCACCGACCTGTACGCGCGCGGCTTCTACATCGACAACTACCAGTACGACGGCGTGCCGACCACGGTCACCACCGACTTCTTCGGCGCTTCCACCAACGACCCGGTGCTGTACGACCGCATCGAGGTCGTGCGCGGCTCGACGGGGCTGCTCACCGGCGCGGGCAACCCCTCGGCCTCGGTCAACCTGGTGCGCAAGCACGCCGACAGCAAGGTGTTCGCCGGCAACGCATCGCTCGCGCTGGGTTCGTGGAACCTGCGCCGCGGCACCGTCGACCTGCAGACGCCGGTGACGAAAGACGGTCGCGTGCGCGCCCGCCTCATCGGCATGACGGAAGACCGCGACTCCTTCATCGACATGTACCACGGCCGCAAGCACGTGCTGTACGGCGTGGTCGATGCCGACCTCACGCCCAGCACCACGCTCAGCGTGGGCATCGAGTCGCAGGCCACGCGGCCCACCTCGTCGACCTGGGGCGGCCTGCCGCTGACCTTCAGCGACGGCACGGCCACGCGCTGGGACCGCTCCAAGACCGTCGGCACGCCGTGGACCCACTGGGACACGACCACCACCACCGCCTTCGCGAACCTCACGCACCAGTTCGACAACGGCTGGAAACTCAAGGCCAACGGCTCGCACCGGCAGAGCAAGCAGAACGCCAAGCTGCTGTACCTGTACGGCGACCTCGACCGTCTCACCGGCACCGGCCTGGGCTCGCTGCCCGGCTACTTCGAGCACCAGTTCCGCCAGAACAGCCTCGACCTGCAGGCCACCGGCCCGTTCAAGTTGCTGGGCCGCACGCACGAACTCGTGGTGGGCGTCAGCAACAGCCAGTCGCGCTACGTGGAGGCGAGCCATCCGCGCACCAGCCCGCTGCCCGACACCGGCAACTTCTACGACTGGAACGCCGCGTCGTACCCCGAGCCGGGCTGGGACCCGCTGAAGGTCTCGGCCATCACCAAGACGCGCCAGACCGGCTACTACGGCGCCGCGCGCCTGTCGCTGGCCGATTCGCTCAAGCTCATCGTGGGCGGGCGCCAGAACAGCTGGCGTTCCACGCGCCTGACCGCCGACGCACCGGCCACGCGCAAGCACGAGGTGTTCACGCCCTACGCGGGCCTGGTGTACGACCTGAGCGAGAACTACTCGGTGTACGCGAGCTACACCGACATCTTCCAGCCGCAGAACTACCGCGACGCCAGCGGCGCCTACCTCGACCCGGTGACCGGCAAGAGCTACGAGATCGGCCTCAAGGGCGAGCACCTGAATGGCAAGCTCAACACCTCCATCGCCGTCTTCCGCGCCGAGCAGGAGAACGTGGCGCAGCGCGACGGCACGAAGCTCGTGCCCAACTCGAGCGAAGGCGCCTACTACGGTGCGCGCGGCGTGACCAGCAAGGGCATCGAGCTGCAGGTGTCGGGCGAACTGGCCCGGGGCTGGCAGCTGAACGCGGGCATCGCGCGCACGCTGGGCCGCGAAGGCAACGGCAACCGCATCAACACCGCCATGCCGACCACGCAGGCCACGCTGTTCACCACCTACCGGCTGCCCGGCGCGTGGCACCGGCTCACGCTGGGCGGCGGCGTCAACTGGCAGAACCGCACCTACTACGCGTACAGCGTGGGCGATGTCGACCTGCGCTACCAGCAGGGCTCGCGCGCGGTCGTGAGCCTGATGGCGCGCTACGCCTTCACGCCCAGGCTGGCGCTGCAGCTGAACATCGAGAACCTCTTCGACAAGAAGTACTACAGCAACATCGACGGGCAGGCCTACTTCGGCACGCCGCGCAACGCGGTGGCGACGCTGAGCTACGCGTTCTGACCGGGAAAGAGCGGGGGGCATGACCCTTTTTTCGTTCTCGTTTGTCATGTAGGGGAGGGGCGCATGTCCGCGCCCCGTTTTCCGGTCCCCGATGAACACCCGCACCTCCTCCTTTTCTCCCGCCCTGCGGCTGCTGTCCCGCGTCGCGGCCGCCGTGTTCGGCGGCTACGCGCTGGCCTCGGCCGCCGCCGTCTTCCTGGCCGCCGTGCTGCCGGCCGGCCCCGCCGAGGCCGCGCTCGGGGGCATGCAGTTCAGCTTCGCGGTCTACACCGTCGCCGTGATCTGGGCGTTCGCGCCCGTGTCGCTGCCGCGTGCGTGGGCCGGCCTGCTGCTGCCGGCCGTGGTGCTGGCCGGGCTCGGCCTGGCATTGCGCGGCGCGGGAGGCGGGGCATGAGCACGAAGACACCCAAGGCGCCGTCGCAGGGCGGCTTCCGCCAGGCCCAGGCCTGGCTGCACACCTGGTGCGGCCTGTGGTTCTCGTGGCTGCTGTTCGCGGTGTTCCTCACCGGCACGCTGGCCGTGTTCGACGAGCCCATCACCCACTGGATGACGCCGGAGCACCACGCCGAGGAAGCCGCCGCGGCGGCCAAGAAGGAGAAGGGCGAGCCCACGGCCGACCGCGCGCAGCGCCTGGCCTGGGGCATGGCCTACATGGCCGAGCACCACCCGGGCGCCTCGATGTGGGAGCTGTGGCCTTCGGACGCGCAGGGCGGTGGCGAGCTGCGGGTGTTCTGGTTCGACGCCAACCGGCAGTACGCAGGCGTCGCGCTCGACCCCGCCACCGGCAAGCCGTTGAAGGAAGACGGCGGCCACGCGGCGCGTGCCACGCTGGGTGGGCATCACTTCGTCGACTTCCACTACGAGCTGCACGCCGGCACCGTCGGCCTGTGGATCGTCGGCATCGCCGCCATGGCGATGCTGGTGGCGCTGGTGTCGGGCGTCATCACGCACAAGCGCATCTTCAAGGACTTCTTCACCTTCCGGCCGAAGAAAGGCCAGCGCAGCTGGCTCGATGCGCACAACGCCGTGGCGGTGCTGACCTTGCCCTTCCAGTTCATGATCGCCTACACCGGCCTCGTGATCTCGGGCACCAGCTTCATGCCGGCCCCCAAGGTCTTGCACTACGGCACCGGCCCGCAGGCGCAGGTGCGCTTCGTCTCCGAGCTGGGCGACAGCGACAAGCCCGCCGCCACCGGCCGCGCGATGCCCGTGCCCGTGCTCGAACCCTTCGCGGCGCGCGGCCAGGAGCGCATGGGCCAGCCGGTGCGCGCGGTCGTCATCGATCATCCGGGCGACGCGGCTGCGCGCATCGGCGTGTACGGCTGGAATGGCGACGACGAATCCGCGCGCCGGCTCAGCGCCACCACCGGCATGGTGCAGTTCTCGGCCGCCACCGGCGAGGTGCAGCGCGTGCGCCTGCCGGGCGCCGCGGACGGAGGGGCCGCCATGCTCGCGCAGTCGGCCATGGGCGGGCTGCACATGGTCACCTTCGGCGGCTGGCCGATGAAGTGGCTCTACTTCCTGTGCGGGCTCGCGGGCACCGCGATGATGGGTTCGGGCGCCGTGCTGTTCATCGTCAAGCGCCGCCAGAAGCACCTGGGCGAGTTCGGTGGCGCGACGGCGCGGGTCTACCGGCTGGTCGAAGCGCTGAACGTCGCGGCCATCGCCGGCCTGGCGATCGCCTGCGTGGGCTACCTGTGGGCCAACCGGCTGGTGCCGGTCGGCATCGGGCACCGCGCGGACCGCGAACTGCAGGTCTTCTTCGCGCTGTGGGCGCTGGCGCTGGTGCATGCCTTCGTGCGCTCGCCGGCGCGCGCGTGGCGCGAGCAGCTCGGTGCGCTGGCCGCGCTGTGCCTGCTGCTGCCGGTGCTCAACTTCGTGACCACGGGCGATCACCTGCTGGCGCAGCTGTCGCGCAGCGATTGGGAAAGCCTCGGCGTCGAACTGGGCGTGGTGGCCTTCGGGCTTGCGGCGCTGGGCGCGCTGCGCCATCTGCTGCGAAAGGCGGCGCGATGACGACGGCATGGGCTTCGTTGCTTGGCCTTGCGCTGGCGTATGCAGGCATGTCGTGCCTGAGCTTTGCCATGGACCGGCACCACGAGCAGCTGACGCGCGGACGCGAAGTGCCCGCGCGCCGGCGCACGGGCTTGCGCGCGATCGGCATGGTGCTGCTGGCAGCGGCCATCGTGCCCTGCGTGATGGCGTGGGGCCCTACGGTCGGGACGGTCGCCTGGCTGGGCTTCCTGTCGGCCGGTGCGTTGCCGGTGGCGCTGCTGTTGCCGTACCGCCCACGCACCGTGGCGTGGGGCGCCGGCGCTGCCGCCGTGGCCGGTGGTGCGGGGCTTGCGCCGGTGCTGGCGGCGCTGCTGCGCTGAGGTCAGTCCACCTTGATGGCTGCGGCCTTGACCACCTGCTGCGCCTTCGCGGTCTCGTCGGCAATGAACTTGTTGAACTGCGCGGAGGGCATGGTGAAGGGCTCGGCGCCGAGCTTCTCCAGCCGGTCCTTCAGTTCGGGCGAGACCATGATCTTCGCGACCTCGGCCTGCAGCCGCTCCACCACGGGCTGCGGCGTTTTGGCGGGCGCGAACAGGCCGACCCAGAACAGGTAGGCCGAGCCCGGCACGCCGGCTTCCACGGTGGTGGGCGCGTCGGGCAGGGCGGACGAGCGACCGGCGGTGCCCACGGCCAGTGCCTTGAGCTTGCCGCTCTTGATCAGCGGCAGTGCCGACACCATCGGCGCGAAGAACCAGTCGACGCGCCCGGCCATCACCTCGGTCATGGCCTCGGGCGTGCCGCGAAAGGGCACATGCTGCGCATCGACGCCGGCCGCGAGGCGGAACACCTCGGCGTTCATGTGCGTGGCCGAGCCGTTACCCGCGGAGCCGTAGTTCAGCCCGCCGGGCTTGGCCTTCACCTTGGCCACGAGGTCTTTCACGTCGGTGAAGTGCGAAGGCGCGGTCACCAGCACGTTGGGCAGGCTGGCCATCGGCGTCACGCCCGTGAAGTCCTTCAGCGTGTCGTACGACAGGCCCTTGTAGATCCACGGGTTCACGAGATGGCCGGCCGAATGCACCAGCAGCGTGTAGCCGTCGGCCGGCGCCTTGGCGGCGATGGCCGCGCCCAGCGTGCCGCCCGCGCCGGGGCGGTTGTCGACGATCACGCTGGTGCCCAGCGCGGGTCCCAGCTTCTCGGCGACCAGGCGCGCGACGATGTCGGTGCCGCTGCCTGCCGTGAAGGGCACGACCAGCTTGATCGGTTGCGTGCCCGGCCAGGGGCCTTGTGCATGGGCGCCGCCGAGCGTGCAGGCCGCGAGTGCCGCGGCGATCGTGAGCGCCTGTCGGCGGCTCCAGGGGAATGTCTTCTTCATGCGTCTTGTCTCCGTTGATTGGTTGGTGCGAGCGATGAATGACTGACTGGGAAAGGAGCACGCTAGGCGGGCGGTGCGTTCGCCATCACCAGCGCCACCAGCACCGGGCGGTTGCCGCGGTTCTCGAGCTGGCGCTTCTCGCCGGGCGCGAAGCGGCAGCTGTCGTAGGGCAGCAGCACGTCTTCCTGGTGCGCGCCGTCGAGTTCGCCGACGACGTGCAGCTCGCCCTCGAGCACGAGGTAGAGTTTTTCCATCGGCGAGCCGTCCAGCCCGGTTCGGCCGCCGGGCAGGATCTGGCTCATGCCCATCCACATCTGCGTCGAGGGGCCGGCCTCCTTGCCCTGCAGGCGCAGGCAGCGCATGTCGAAGTGGTTGGGCGCCTCGTAGTGCGGCGCCTCGCTGAAACGGGTCACATGCATGGTGGGTGTCCTCGGGGGTCAGGGGCGCAGCACGACGCGGTCGGTGCTGCCCGACAGCACCAGCCGGTAGGCGTCGATCGCTTCGTCGAGCGCGAAGTGGCGTGCCACGGGAAAGGGCTTCAGCGTGCCGCGCTCGAAGCCCTCGCGCATCGCGTCGAGCTGCGCGGTGGAGGCGACGCAGTCCATCGCCAGCGAGTCGATGCCCACGTAGGTGTGCATGCCGCGGTAGAACGCGAAGATGTCGAAGGGCACCGCGCGGTCGTGCGTGGCGATGAAGATCTGCGTGGCCCCCTTGGCCATTGCCTTGTTGGCGGCCTCGAAGTAGGCGCTGCCCACGGTGTTGTAGACGATGTGCGCGCCGCGCCCGTCGGTGAGTTCGCGCACCTGCGCGCCCACGTCGGCGTGGTGGCGAGCATCGACCACGTCGACCGGCGCGCTCGCGAACCCCGCGAAGGGCCCCGGGCCGCGCTGCACCGCGATCACGCGCGCGCCGGCCTGTGCGGCCAGTTGCACCGCCGCCTGCCCGACCTTGCCGTTGGCGCCCAGCACCAGCACCGTCTGGCCCGCCTGCGGCATGCCGCAGCGCCGGAAGCCCTCGTAGGCCGTGACGAAGGGCACGCCCACCGCGCCGGCCTCGTCCATCGAGATGCCCTGGGGCTTGGCGCGCAGCGCCGCTTCGGGCAGCACGAGGTAGCGCGCATGCGAGCCGTCGCGCGTGATGCCGACATCGCCGCCCGAGCCGTAGACCTCGCGGCCGATCCATTCCGAAGGGCCGCTCACGACGGTGCCCGCGAAGTCGCGGCCCGGCGTGCGCGGCCAGACGGCCTGCGGCATCAGGCCCAGCGCGGCCTTCACGTCGCTCGGGTTCACGGCGGCGGCGGCCACGCGCACCACGGCATGGCCGGGCGGCGCCACGGGCTCGGGTTGCGGCGCGGCCTCCAGGTGCAGCGCCTCGGGGTTGGCGGCCTTGCCGTTCACGCGCAGGGCGCGCGGTTCATGAAGGATGGCGCTCATCGTGCGGCTCCCTGAACGGCGCGGGTGTCGGCCAGTCCCAGCATCGCGCGGGCCTCGCGCGGGTTGGCGACCTCGCCGCCCAGGCTGCGCAGGATGTCGCGCGCCTTCGCCACGAGCTGCGCGTTGCTTTCGGCCAGCACGCCTTTCTCGAGGTAGATGTTGTCTTCCATGCCCACGCGCACGTGGCCGCCCAGCAGCCATGACTGCGCGACGATCGGGAACTCCGTGCGGCCGATGCCGAAGGCGCTCCAGAAGGCGCCGCGCGGCAGCAGGTTGCGCGCATAGAGCAGCGTCTCGGGCGTGGGCGCAAAGCCGTACTTCACGCCGAGCACGAAGGTCCACATCGCGGGCCCGTTGAGCGTGCCGTCGGCGATGAGGTCCAGCGCCAGGTGGATGTCGCCCGAGTCGAAGATCTCCAGCTCGGGCTTCACGCCGGCCTCGCGCATCACCTTCGCCATGCGGCGCACGTTCCTCGGCGTGTTGATCACCACGTCGGGGCCGGAGTTCATGGTGTTGAGGTCGAGCGAGCACACGTCGGGCCGGAGCAGCGCGATGTGCTCCACGCGCTTTTCGGGCGGCAGCAGCGTGGTGCCCGGCGCGGCGATCTTCGGATCGTCCTCGCTCGGAATGAAGCGCCCGCCCGGCCCGGTCGTGAGGTTCACGATCAGCTCGCGGTTCTCGCGGCGGATGCGGTCGACCACCTCGCGGTACAGCTCGACCTCCATCGAGGGCTTGCCCGTCTCGGGGTGGCGCACATGGATGTGCACCTGCGCCGCGCCGGCTTCGGCGGCGGCCAGGCATTCGTCGGCGATCTGCACCGGCGTGATCGGCAGGTGCGGCGTCTGCTCGGGCTTCACGAGGTTGCCCGTGACGGCGCAGGTGATGAGCGTCTTCGCGTTGTTCACAGGTGGCGCCCTCCGTCGACCACGATGCGCGTGCCGGTGACGAAGCGCAGCGTGGTGGCCAGCGCTTCCACGGTGGCCGCCACGTCGTCGGGCTTGCCGATGCGTCCCAGCGGCGTGGTGCTGGCCATCTTGTCGGCGAACTCGGCGCCGCGCCCGGGCACGAAGCCCGACTCGACCGCGCCCGGCGACACCGACACCACGCGCACCGCCGGCGCCAGCGCCTTGGCCAGCGCATCGCCCACCACGTCGAGCCCGGCCTTGGCCGCGACGTACGCGAGGTTGCTGCCCACGCCCGTGAAGCCGGCAATGGACGAGATGTTGACCACCAGCCCGTCGCCGGTGGCCTTGAGCATCGGCGCGAAGGCGCGGATGGTGGCGAACACGCCGCGGAAGTTGGCGCGCAGCAGGTCGTCGATGAGTTCGTCGGTCAGCGCATCGAGGTCGCCGGCCGGCACGGGCTGCGTGTGGCCCGCGCTGTTGACCAGGATGTCGCAGCGCCCGTGCGCGGCCTTCACCTCGGCGGCGGCGGCCTGCAGGCTCGGCGTGTCGACGATGTCGGCGCGGATCGCGCCGTGGCGCTGGCCACTGTCCGAGGGCAGGGCGGCGGCGCGCGCGGCGGCGTTGTCGTCGCCACCGCGGTGCAGCAGCACGCAGGTGGCGCCCAGCGCGGCCAGGCGCGTGGCCGTGGCGTAGCCGATGGCGCCGAGGCCGCCGGTGATGACGGCGATCTTGCCGTGGAGTCGGGATTGGGGATCGAAGCTCATGGGATGAAGGGAAGTTGCGGAATCAGGGGATCGGCGGGCGGGGGAACTTCATTTCTCCCGGTTCGAGCTGGAAGTCGTACTGCAGCGTCGCGCTACCGCCGTCGGGCGCGAGCGCGAAGCGGCCGATGAGCTGGCGCGTCACGCCGAAGGTCGGGTCGCTCTCCAGGTTCTCGTCGTCGTCGGCGAACACCTGCGTGACCAGCACCTTGTGGCCCGGCTTGCTCAGCATGAAGTGCAGGTGCGCGGGACGGTTCGGGTGGCGTTGCTGTGCGCGCAGCAGCACGCCGCACGGCCCGTCGGTGGGCACCGGGTAGCCGGCAGGGCGCACGCTGCGGAAATGGAAGCGGCCTTGCGTGTCGGTGGTGAAGCGTCCGCGCAGGTTCATGTCGTCCTGTTCCGGGTCCTGGTTCTCGTAGAGCCCGACCGGCGAGGCCTGCCACACGTCGACCGTGACATCGGCCATCGGCTGTCCGCTCACGTCGCGCACCGTGCCCGTCACCTCCAGCGGCGTGCCGGGCGTGCCCGAGCGCGCGATGCTCTCGCCCGCCGCGCAGGCCGGCGAGTTGGCGCGCCAGAAGGGGCCCAGCAGCGCGGCCGGCGATTCGCCGTGCGGGTCCTGGTTGTTCTGCAGCGCCACCACCGTGGACACGCCCAGGATGTCGGCCGCCAGCACCACCTCGTTCTTGGTCTCGCCCGTGGCGTGGCCGATGGCGACGATGAATTCGAGCGCCTGCTCGAACTCCTCCTCGGTCAGCCTCACCTCCTGGACGAAGGCGTGCAGGTGGCGCGTGAGCGCGTCCATCACGGTGCGCAGGCGCGGATCGGGGGTGCGTTGCATGGCGTCGAGCGCAAAGCCGAGCACCGAATCGGGGGAGGTGGCGATGTTCATCTGCAATCCTTGCAATCGTTTGCATGATCTTAAGGCAGATTCAGGAAAAGTAAAATGGAGGGTATCCGGGATGTCAGAATGGGAATTCGCCAACCATGGCGCGCCGGATGACCAACAATCGTTTGCACCAATGAGCACCCATCCCCCCTCCAGCCCCGTCACCATCCGCGACGTCGCCCGTGCCGCCGGGGTGCATGTGTCGACCGTGTCGCGCGCGCTCAGCCCCGAGAAGCGCTCGCTGATCAGCGACGAGGTGCTGCGCGTGGTCGAGGAGGCCGCGCAGCGCCTGGGCTACCGGCCCAACCGCGCGGCCTCGGCGCTGCGCACGGGCCGCACGCACACCATCGGCGTGCTGGTGCCCGACATCACCAACGCGGTGTTCCCGCCGATCCTGCAGGGCATCGAGGCCAGCGCGGCCGCGCGCGGCTACTTCGTGTTCGTCACCAACGTGGTCGACCCGGCGCTCGCGCGGCCGGTGCTCGAACGCATGCTGGCGCAGCGCGTGGACGGCGTGATCCTGGCCACCGCCACGCGCGACGACCCGCTGGTCGACTTCGTCGCCAAGGCCGGCATGACCGCGGTGCTGGTCAACCGCGCCGACGAGACTGGCCGCCTGCCCGCCGTGGTGAGCGACGACCGGCTGGCGATGAAGCTCGCGGTCGACCACCTCGTGGGCCTGGGCCACAAGCGCATCGCGCACCTCGCGGGGCCGCAGACCATCCCTACCGGCGTGGGCCGTTTGCTGGGCGTGGAGCAGGCGCTGCGCGACCACCGCATGAAGCCGGCGCGCATCGTCGAGTGCGCGAGCTACAGCCGCGAGGCGGGCGCGGCAGCGATGAAGCAGATGCTCGCGGCCGGCGCCGCGCCGCAGGCCGTGGTCTGCTGCAACGACCTCGTGGCGCTGGGCGCCTACGACGCGCTGCGCGAGGCCGGCCTGCGCGTGCCGAAGGACATCTCGATCACCGGCCACAACGACATGCCGCTGGTCGACATGGTCGATCCGCCGCTCACCACCATCCGGCTGCCGCACCGCGAACTCGGCTGGCGCGCGGCCGAGATGCTGTTCGAGGAGATCGACGGGCAGGCGCTCTCGGCCTCCACCGTGGTGCTGCGCCCGGAGCTGGTGGTGCGCAAGTCGACGGCCGCGCCGGCCGCACGCTGAACGAAGACGAAAACAAATGCATCCGCAGGGCGAAGCGCGCACTTCGCGCCGAGAATCGTCGGCCATTCCCGGCCCCGTGTTCCGTTCCCTTTCCGCATGCGCTTTCGCCCCGTCTTCCTGGTTCTTTCCCTCGGCCTTTCCCTCCCGCTGCTGACCCACGCCGCGTCGCCGCGCACCTGCCTCGTCGTGGGCGTGAGCGACGGCGACACGCTCACCGCGCGCTGTGGTCGCAGCGGTGCCTACGAGCAGGTCAAGGTGCGCATCGCCGCCATCGACGCACCCGAGAAAGCGCAGCCCTACGGCCAGCGCAGCCGCCAGGCGCTGAGCCGCCTGTGCTACGCCGAGAAGGCCGTCATCACCGAGCGCGACACCGACCGCTACGGCCGCACCGTGGCCGACGTGCGCTGCAACGGCGAAGACGCCGGCCGCCGCCTGGTGGCCGAGGGCTGGGCCTGGGTGTACGACTACCACGGCATCGCGAAGAAGCGCGGCGGCGACCTGTTCCGCCTCGAAGCCGCGGCGCGTGCGCAGCACATCGGCCTGTGGGCCGACACCGCGCCGACGCCGCCGTGGGACTGGCGGCGCGAACGCCGGGAGCAGCCGCGCAGCAACAACAACCATGGCGGCTCGCGGCCCTGGGGCGACGTGCGCTTCGAACCCCTGTCATGACGGCTTCATGGGCGTGCGGGAGCATCGCGGGTTCCCACGATTCCCACGGACCCCCAGGACATGGCCAAAGACTTCGCGCGCATGGAGGACTCGAACCCCTCCGGCAATCCCACCATCCACGACGTGTCCGATCCGCAGCGGCGGGTCTTCGTGCGCGGCGGCCTGGCGGCGGCCGTGGCGGGCCTGTTCGGGCCGCTGGCCGGCTGTGCCAGCACGGGCGCCGGCAGTAGCAATAGCGCAGTGAGCGGCCTGGGCCGCAGCATCGGTTTCAAGAGCGTGCCCATGGCGGCGGTCGACCAGGTGGTCGTGCCCGAGGGCTACCGCACGCAGGTGATCTACCGCTGGGGCGACCCCACCGGCATCGCGGGCCGCATGCCCGCCTTCAAGACCGACGCTTCCGACTCCGCCGACGACCAGGCGCTGCAGGCCGGCATGCACCACGACGGCATGGCCTTCTTCCCGCTGGACGGATCGAACCGCGGCCTGCTGGTGCTGAACCACGAGTACGTGGACGACGGCCTGCTGCACACCGACGGCATGAAGACCTGGAGCGCCGCGAAGGTGCGCAAGTCGATGCACGCGCACGGCGTGTCGGTGATCGAGCTGCAGCGCGACGGCGCGGCCTGGCAGCAGGTGCTGCCCTCGCGTTTCGCGCGCCGCATCACCGCGCTCACGCCGATGACGCTCACCGGCCCCGCGGCCGGCCACCCGATGCTGCGCACCGCGGGCGATCCCTCGGGCACGCAGGTGCTCGGCACCTTCAACAACTGCGCCAACGGCCAGACGCCGTGGGGCACCTACCTGACCTGCGAGGAAAACTTCGCCGACTACTTCGAGGGCACCGCCACGCCCGACGCGCACCAGAAGCGCTGGGGTCTCAAGAAGGGCAACGGCGCCAAGTACCGCTGGCACGAGCACGAAGAACGCTTCGACGTGGCCAAGCACCCGAACGAATCGAACCGCTACGGCTGGGTGGTCGAGATCGATCCGCAGGACCCGAGCTCCACGCCGCGCAAGCGCACCGCACTGGGCCGCGCCGCACATGAAGGCGCGGCCGTGGCGCTCACCGACGACGGCCGCGCCGTGGTCTACATGGGCGAGGACTCGCGCTTCGAGTACATCTACAAGTTCGTGAGCCGCGACAAGGTACGCCCCGGTGGCGCCGCCGCCAACCGCGACCTGCTCGACCACGGCACGCTCTACGTGGGCCGCTTCGACGTCGACGGCACGGGCGAGTGGCTGCCGCTGGTGCAGGGCAAGGGCGGGCTGGTGGCCGACAAGGGCTTCGCCACGCAGGGCGACGTGCTCATCAAGTCGCGCCAGGCCAGCGACCTCCTCGGCGCCACGAAGATGGACCGCCCCGAGTGGACCACCGTCGATCCGCTGACGAAGGAGGTCTACTGCACGCTCACCAACAACAGCAACCGCGGCGCCCCGGGCCAGCCCTTCATGGACGCGGCCAACCCGCGTTCCAACAACACGATGGGCCAGATCATCCGCTGGAAGGAAAGCGGCGACCTCGACGCCACGAAGTTCGCGTGGAACCACCTCGTGCTCGCGGGCGACCCGAAGCAGACGCGCTACGAAGCGCAGGGCAACGTCAAGGGCGACGCCTTCGGCAGCCCCGACGGCCTGATGGTCGATGCGCGCGGCGTGCTGTGGATCCAGACCGACGTGTCGACCTCCACGCTCGGCAAGGGCGACTACACGAACCTGCCCAACAACCAGATGCTGGCCTGCGACCCGACGAAGGGCGAGATCCGCCGCTTTCTGCTCGGCCCGGCCGGCTGCGAGATCACCGGCCTCACGGCCACGCCGGACCTGCGCACGCTGTTCATCAACATCCAGCACCCGGGCGAGCCGGCCAACGAGCGCAGCGACCCCGAGCGCCCGCTCGCGGTGTCGAAGTGGCCCGACGGCGCAGGCCGGCCGCGCTCGGCGACCGTGGTCATCACGAAGATCGACGGTGGGGTGATCGGCACCTGACGCGGCCAGGGGGCGCCTCGCGGGGGCGCCCTCGGGGCTTCAGCAGTGGCCCGAGTACCAGCAGCGCATCTCGGGCATGAGCAGGCCCCAGACGAAGCTGATCGCGCACACGATCAGCATCAGCAGCGCGAACATGCGCAGGCCCTCGGCGCCCCAGCGCGGCGCGAAGATGCTCACGAGAAAGCCCGAGAGGAATGTGCCTTCGAGCCAGGCCGCGCCGCCCCAGCGCAGGATCCATAGCCAGAACAGCGCATCGAGCGCATGAAAGACGACCCACCAGAGCAACGTCATCGCGCGGCGTGGGACGTGCTTACGACTCGCTGCGGCCCTGCACGTCGGCCACCACGCGCGCGTTGCGCTGGAAGCTCCAGTAGGCGCTGGCCCAGTCCCACATCACGACCACGCGGTTGCGGAAGCCGATGAGGAAGTACGCGTGCGCGAACAGCCAGAACAGCCACGCAGGCCGGCCGCTGAAGCGCAGCGGGCCGAAGGGCGTGCCCAGGTCGACCACCGCCGAGTTGCGCCCGATGGTGGCCAGGTTGCCGTAGTCGGCGTAGCGAAACGGCACCGTGGGCTGGCCCGCCAGGCGGCGCAGGATGTTCGCCGCCGCCGCACGGCCCGCCTGCTTGGCGCCGGGCGATACGCCGGGCACCGGCTTGGGCGGCTTGCCGGGCGCGTGGCTCATGGCCGCGGCCAGGTCGCCCACCACGCTGATCTCGGGGTGGCCGGCCAGGCTCAGGTCGGGCTCGACCTTGATGCGGCCCGCGCGGTCGCACTCGACGCCCGTGGCGCTGCCGAGCAGCCGGCCCAGCGGCGAGGCCGCGACACCGGCCGCCCACACCACGCAGCTGCTGGGAATGCGGTAGCTTTGCAGCGGCGTGCCGTCGGGGCCGCCGCCGGTCTGCACTTCGAGGCCGGCGTTGTCGATGGCGGTGACGCGCGCGTTCAGCCGCACTTCCACGCCGAGCCGTTCCAGTTGCTCGAGCGCCTTCTGGCTCAGGCTTTCGGGCATGGCCTGCAGCACGCGCGGGCCGCCCTCGACCAGCAGCACCTGCGCGCTGCCGGGGTCGATGCGGCGGAACTCGCCCGCGAGCGTGTGCTTGGCGATCTCGGCCAGCGTGCCGGCCATCTCGACGCCGGTCGGCCCGGCGCCGATCACCACGAAGGTGAGCAGCGCGCGGCGGCGCTCGGGGTCGGCGGTGGTCTCGGCCGTCTCGAAGGACATCAGCACGCGGCGGCGGATCTCGAAGGCATCGGCCAGCGTCTTCAGGCCCGGCGCGGCGGGCGCCCACTCGTCGTGCCCGAAGTAGCTGTGGGTGGCGCCGGCCGCCACGATCAGGTGGTCGTAGGCCACCTGGCTGCCGTCGGCCAGCTGCACCGTGCGCGCGGCCGGGTCGATGCCCGTCACCTCGGCCAGCAGCGTGGTCACGTTGGCCTGCTTGCGGAACAGCGCGCGCACCGGCGCCGCGATCGACGGCGCCGCAAGCCCGGCGGTCGCCACCTGGTACAGCAGGGGCTGGAACAGGTGGTGGTTGGTCTTGTCGATCACCGTCACATCGACGTCGGCCCGCTGCAGCTGGCGCGCTGCCTCGAGTCCGCCGAAACCGCAGCCGATGATGACAACGTGGGGCCTGGCCGAAGGAGAGGGGGTTTGCATCGCCCGAATCATACGCAGCGGGCCGGGGCGTTCCGGGCCGCTTGCGCGCAGGACGGGCTCCTGCGGCGGCGCGGCGGCGGCGTCTTGTCCTACGTGCTTTTGTCGCCGGTATGGGCTAAAACTTCCGGCTCACCCGACTGGAGACACCATGACGTTTTCCCGGCCGATCGCCCCCGTGGCGAGCGCCTTGCGCGAGCAATTCCGCACGGTGCGCGCCGCCAGCGTGGCGCTGGCCGCGCCGCTGTCCGCCGAGGACCAGTGCATCCAGTCGATGCCCGACGCCAGCCCGACCAAGTGGCACCTGGCGCACACGACGTGGTTCTTCGAGACCGTGCTGCTGCAGCCGCATGCGGCGGGGTACCAACCCTTCGATACGCGTTTTCATTACCTCTTCAACTCCTACTACGAGGCGCTCGGGCCGCGCCACCCGCGCCCCCAGCGCGGGCTGCTCACGCGGCCTTCGCTCGATGAAGTGCACGCCTACCGCCGCCATGTCGACGAGGCGGTGCTCGCGCTGCTGGCTGCGCCGGAGGCGCTCGACTGGGTAGCCATCGAGGCCATCGTCGCGCTCGGGCTGAACCACGAGCAGCAGCACCAGGAGCTGCTGCTCACCGACATCCTGCATGCGCTGTCGTGCAACCCGCTGCTGCCGGCGTACAAGCCCGCGAGCGGCCCCGCGCGGCGGCTGGCGGCCGTGCCGGCCGAGGTGCGCTGGCTGGAACAGCCGGGCGGCACGGTCGAGGTCGGGCATGCGGGCGAAGGCTTCTGCTTCGACAACGAGACGCCGCGCCACGCCGCCTTGCTGCGCCCCTACGCCATCGCCGACCGGCTCGTGAACTGCGGCGACTACGCGCAGTTCATCGCCGACGGCGGTTACCGCCGGCCCGAGCTGTGGCTGTCCGACGGCTGGGCCACGGTGCAGGCGCAGGGCTGGCGCCACCCGGCCTACTGGCTCGAAGCCGACGACCCGCGCATCGCCACCCTCGGCGCCG
This sequence comes from Variovorax sp. BGA-UO-ETr-C22, assembly GCF_059567965.1. Classification (NCBI taxonomy): domain Bacteria; kingdom Pseudomonadati; phylum Pseudomonadota; class Betaproteobacteria; order Burkholderiales; family Comamonadaceae; genus Variovorax; species Variovorax sp. BGA-UO-ETr-C22. Next base: position 384,760 of record NZ_JCAQPA010000007.1, on the reverse strand, counting down.
GCGGCGGCCCTGCCGCGCCCGGCGGCTGGCAGGTGTTCGGCCTGCACGGCGTGCGGCCGATGGAGGCCGACGCGCCCGTGTCCCAGCTGAGCTTCTACGAGGCCGCCGCGTACGCCGAATGGGCCGGCGCACGGTTGCCCACCGAGTTCGAATGGGAGGCCGCCTTCGACGCGCCCGGCATCGCGCAGATGAGCGGCCATGTCTGGCAATGGACGCGTTCTTCGTATGACCCGTACCCGGGCTTTCGTCCGCTGCCCGGCATCGCGGCCGAATACAACGGCAAGTTCATGGTGGGCCAGCTGGTGCTGCGCGGCGGCAGCGTGGCCACGCCGGCCGGCCACACGCGGTCGAGCTACCGCAATTTCTTTCCGCCGGCGGCACGCTGGCAGTTCTCGGGGCTGCGGCTCGCGAAAGACCTTTGACCGACACCTCGATGGAGCCGAGCACCATGCGCAATCCGACCGCCCCGTTCGCCCTCGCCAGCCACCTGCAGCGACAGGAAGCAGCGACCCCGCCCGACACCGCCCCGTGGTCCGAGTTCGGCCGCGCCATGCAGGCCGGCCTGGCGCGCACACCGCGCCACATTTCGCCCAAGTTCTTCTACGACGTGGCCGGCTCGCAGCTGTTCGACCGCATCTGCGAGCTGCCCGAGTACTACCCCACGCGCACCGAGCTGGGCATCCTGGGCGCCTGCGCCGGCGAGATCGCCGCGCAGATCGGGCCGAACGCCGAGATCGTCGAGTTCGGCGCCGGCTCGCTCACCAAGGTGCGGCTGCTGCTCGACGCGCTCGAATCACCCAAGCGCTACCTGCCGATCGACATCTCGGGCGAGCACCTCGAAGCCGCGGCAGCGCGCCTGAAGGCCGACTACCCGGCGCTCGCGGTGCAGCCCATCGCGGCTGACTACACCATGCCGCTCGTGCTGCCCGCGCCCCTGGCTGGGGCGGGGCGGCGCGTGGGCTTCTTTCCGGGCTCGACCATCGGCAACTTCGAGCCCGACGAGGCGCTGGCGTTCCTGCAGCTCGCGGCGCGCATGCTGCGCGGCGGCGGCCTGCTGATCGGTGTCGACCTGGTGAAAGACCCCGACCGGCTGCACGCGGCCTACAACGACGCGCAGGGCGTGACGGCGGCGTTCAACCTCAACCTGCTGCGGCGCGCGAACGCCGAGCTGTCGGCCGACTTCGACCTCGACGGCTTCTCGCACGCGGCCTTCTACAACGCGCCGATGCGCCGCATCGAGATGCACCTCGTGAGCCGGCGCGCGCAGAGCGTGCAGCTGCGCGGCGAGCGCTTCTCGTTCGAGGAAGGCGAGACCCTGCACACCGAGTACTCGCACAAGTTCACCGTCGAAGGCCTGCAGGCCCTGGCGGTGCGCGCGGGCTTCCGCGTCGGGGCGGTGTGGACCGACCCCGAGCGGCTGTTCAGCGTGCACTGGCTGCTGAGCTGATTCGCTAGCTGTCCAGCCCCGCCAGGCACACGTACTTCACCTCGAGGAAATCGTCGAGCCCGTACTTCGAGCCCTCGCGCCCCAGCCCCGATTGCTTGACGCCGCCGAACGGCGCCTCGGCCGTCGACACCAAGCCGGTGTTCACGCCCACGATGCCCGATTCGAGCGCTTCGGCCACGCGCATGATGCGGCCGATGTCGCGGCTGTAGAAGTACGCGGCGAGGCCGAACTCGGTGTCGTTGGCCGCGGCGATGGCTTCGGCCTCGGTGTCGAACGCGAAGATCGGCGCCAGCGGGCCGAAGGTTTCCTCGCGCGCGAACAGCATGTCGGGCGTGGCGCCGCCGATCACGGTCGGTTCGTAGAACTGGCCCCCCAGCGCGTGGCGCTTGCCGCCCGCGAGCACGGTGCCGCCCTTGGCGACGGCGTCGGCCACGTGTTCCTCGATCTTCTCGACCGCCTTGGCGTCGATCAGCGGGCCCTGGTTCACGCCGGCCTCGGTGCCGTTGCCGACCTTCAGCGCGTTGACCTTGGCCACCAGCTTCTGCGTGAAGGCCTCGAGCACGCCGCGCTGCACGTAGAGGCGGTTGGCGCACACGCAGGTCTGGCCGGTGTTGCGGTACTTGGAGACCATCGCGCCTTCGACGGCGGCATCCACATCGGCATCGTCGAACACGATGAAGGGCGCGTTGCCGCCGAGTTCGAGCGACAGCTTCTTGATGGTGTCGGCCGACTGCTTCATGAGCGTGCGGCCCACCTCGGTCGAGCCGGTGAAGGTGAGCTTGCGCACGATGGGGCTGCGCGTCATCTCGCCGCCGATCTGGCTGGCCGAGCCGGTGAGCACCGACAGCAGGCCCTTGGGCACGCCCGCGCGTTCGGCGAGCACGGCAAAGGCCAGCGCCGAGAACGGCGTCTGCGTGGCCGGCTTCACGACCATCGCACAGCCGGCCGCGAGCGCGGGCCCGGCCTTGCGCGTGAGCATGGCGGTGGGAAAGTTCCAGGGCGTGATGGCGGCGGTGACACCCACGGGCTGCTTCAGCGCCAGGATGCGGCGGTCGGCCTGCGGCGCGGGAATGGTGTCGCCGTAGACGCGGCGCGCTTCTTCGGCGAACCACTCGATGAACGAGGCGGCGTAGGCGATCTCGCCGCGGCTCTCGGCCAGGGGCTTGCCCTGCTCGGTGGTCATGATCAGCGCGAGGTCGTCCACGTTCGCGAGCATCAGGTCGTTGAGCTTGCGCAGGATGGCCGAGCGTTCCTTGGCGGGCACCTTGGCCCAGGCCTTCTGCGCCTTCTCGGCGGCGGCGATGGCGCGCACGGTTTCCTCGGTGCCGCACATGGGCACGGTGCCGATCTGCTCGCCGGTGGCGGGGTTGGTGACGGCGACGGTGGTGCCGTTGTCGGCATTCGCCCAGGCGCCGGCGATGCAGGCCTGCTGGCGCAGCAGGGTCGGGTCTTGGAGTTTCAGTGGCATGGGTGGTTTGTCTCAGGCTTGCAATGCGGCGGCGAGGATGTCGAGGCCTTCGCCGAGCACCGCGTCTTCGATGGTCAGGGGGAACAGGAAGCGGACCACATTGGCGTGCACGCCGCAAGTCAGCAGCAGCAAACCCGCGTCGCGCGCTCGGGTTTGCACCTGCTTCGTGAACGCGGGGTCGGGCGCGCCATCGGCGCCCGCGAACTCGACCGCTACCATCGCGCCCAGGCCGCGCACGTCCGCGATCTGCGGCACCTTGGCGCGCAGGCCTTCGAGGCGCGCCTTGAGCCGGTCGCCCAGTATTTGCGCGCGCTCGCACAGGCGTTCGTCCTCGATCACGTCGAGCACCGCATGCGCCGCCGCGATGGCCAGCGCGTTGGCGGCGTAGGTGCCGCCGAGGCCGCCGGGGGCGGGCGCGTCCATGATCTCCGCGCGCCCGCACACGGCCGACAGCGGCGTGCCGCCGGCCAGGCTCTTGGCCATCGTCATGAGGTCGGGCACCACGTCGTGGTGGTCCATGGCGAACCACTTGCCGGTGCGCGCGAAGCCGGTCTGGATCTCGTCGGCGATCAGCAGGGTGCCGTGGCGGTCGCAGATCTCGCGCAGCGCGCGCATGAAGGCGGGCGGCGCGGCGTAGAAGCCGCCTTCGCCCTGCACCGGCTCCAGGATGATGGCCGCCACCTGCTCGGGCTCGATGTCGGCCTTGAACAGCTTGTCGATGGCGCGCAGCGAATCGTCCACCGACACGCCGTGCAGCGCGATCGGCGCGGGCACGTGGAAGATGCTGCCGGGAAAGGGCCCGAAGCCGGTCTTGTACGGCACCACCTTGCCCGTGAGCGCCATGCCCATGAACGTGCGGCCGTGAAAGCCGCCGCCCAGCGCGATCACGCCGGGCCGGCGCGTGGCGGCGCGCGCGATCTTGATGGCGTTCTCGACCGCCTCGGCGCCGGTCGTGAAGAAGGCGGTCTTCTTGGCGTGGGTGCCGGGCGTGAGGCGGTTCAGGCGCTCGGCCAGCGACACCACGCTCTCGTAAGGCACCACCTGGTAGGCCGTGTGGGTGAAGCACTCGAGCTGCGCGCGAATGGCCTCCACCACGCGCGGATGCCGGTGGCCGGTGTTGAGCACCGCGATGCCCGAGCCGAAGTCGATGTAGCGCCGGCCTTCGACGTCCCACAGCTCGGCGTTGAGCGCGCGCTCTGCGTAAATGGGAAAGCCGATGCCGACGCCGCGCGGCGTGGCGGCGATGCGGCGCGCGTCGATGGCGGCGTTGGTCTTGGATGTCATGAGAGATTCCTTCGTTGCTTGTGTGAGTTGGAGGCTCAGTGGCTGCCCGGCGCCACCATGCGATGGCGGATCTGGTCGGCGACCACGGCCACGATCAGCAGCGCGCCCAGCACCACCATCTGCAGGTACGAGCCCACGCTGGCCAGGTTCATGCCGTTCTGCACCAGGCCGATGAAGATCGCACCCATCACCACGTTGGGCACGCGGCCGATGCCGCCGCGCAGGCTCACGCCGGCGATCACGCAGGCCGCAATCGATTCGAGCGCCACGGTGCCGCCGAGGTTGGCCTCGCCGGTTTCCACGCGCGCCGTGAGCAGCAGGCCGCTCACGGCCGCCAGGCCCGCGCACAGCAGGTAGGCCATGAGCAGCACGCGGCGCGTGTCGATGCCCGACAGCGCCGCGGCCTTGGCGTTGCCGCCCACCGCGAGCAGGTGCGTGCCGGTCGGCAGGCGGCCCATGAGCACGCCCATGCCGGCAACGCACACGGCCGTCACGAGGATCGGCACCGGCACGCCGAGCACGGTGCCGAAGCCGAACAGCTCGCTGAACTGCGCCGGTATGCCCGACACCGGCACGCCGCCCGTGAGGAACAGCGCAAAGCCGAAGCCGATCGACTGCACGCCCAGCGTCACGATGAAGGGCGACACGCCGATCACCGCCACGCCGAAGCCGTTGACCAGGCCCACCACCAGCCCGGCGAGCATCCCGCAGGCGCAGCCCACGAGCACGACCATCCAGGCCGCGTCGGGAAAGACCGCGCCCAGCGACTGCATGGCAAGCGCGGAGACCACCGAGGTGATCGCCATCACCGTGCCCACCGAGAGGTCGAAGCCGCCGGTGACCAGCGCCAGCATCTGGCCCAGCGACACGAGGATCAGGTAGACCGACTGGCGCAGCAGGTTCACCAGGTTCTGCACCGTGAGGAACTGGTCGGACAGCGTGGCGAACACCACGCAGGCGATCACCAGCATGAAGGGCAGCACGCCCAGGCGCAGGAAGAGGCTGCGCAGCAGGCCGAGGGCGCGCCCGACCAGGCCGGGCGTGGGAGCCGCCGGGGCGGCGGTGAGGGAAGGCGAAGTCATGAGGAGGGGTTCTCGCTGGGGCCGAAAAACAGGTTGAGCACGGCGGTTTCCTGGATGGCGTCGCCATGCAGCTCGCCGGCGATCTCGCCGCGGCACATCACGTACACGCGGTGGCTCAGGTGCAGCACCTCGGGCAGGTCGGACGAGATCACGACCACCGCCGCGCCGCCTTCGCAGAGCTTGCGGATCACCTCGTACAGCGCGCTGCGGGTGCCCACGTCGACACCGACCGTGGGCTCGTCGAACACGTAGAGCGCGGCGTCGCGCGTCATGCCCTTGCCGAACAGCACCTTCTGCTGGTTGCCGCCCGAGAGCAGGCCCACGGGCCGTTCGAGGTTGCGCGGCGCGAGCTCGACGCGCTCGGCGGCCGTCGTCGAAAGCCGCCGGCCGAGGCGCTTGCGCAGCCAGCCGCCGCGCCCGCGCAGCGGCCCGTGCACGAGGGGCAAGGTGATGTTGGCGCGCGAGGTGAAGCCGAGCACCAGCCCTTCGCCCTTGCGGTCCGGCGGCAGGTAGAAGAGGCCCTCGTCGAGCAGCTGGCGCACCGTCGCGCCGGTGCGCGGCCGGCCCTTGAACAGCACGCGGCCTTCGCTCACGGGGTCGAGCCCGTAGATGGCACGGAACAGCTCCGACTTGCCGCAGCCCACGAGGCCCGCGAGTCCGACCACTTCGCCGCGCCGCACCGTGAGGCTGGCGTGACGCACGCCGTTCGGCGAGGCCAGCCCGTCGACCTGCAGCACCACCTCGCCGGGATTGGCGGTGATGCGCGGATAGATGTTCTCGATGGCGCGCCCGCTCATCAGCTCGATGAGCCGGTCGGCGCTGGTCGCGTGGGCGTCCACCGTCGTGACCTTGCGGCCGTCGCGCAGCACCGTGATGCGGTCGGCGATCTGCGCGATCTCCTGCATGCGGTGCGAGATGTAGACGATGCCCACGCCGCGCGCCTTCAGCCGCGCCACCAGTTCGAACAGGCGCTGCGTCTCGGTGTCGGTGAGTGAGGCCGTGGGTTCGTCGAGGATCAGCACCGACACCTCGCCGCGCAGGCCCTTGGCGATCTCCACCATCTGCTGCTGTGCGCGCGTGAGGCCCGCCACGGGCGCCTCGACGTCGATCTCGAAGCCCAGATCGGCCAGCATCGTGCGGGCGCGTTCGCGCACCGCCGCGCGGTCGAGCAGGCCGCCCTGGCACGGCTCCTCGCCCAGGCTCAGGTTCTGCGCCACCGACAACGTGGGGATCAGCGAGAACTCCTGGAACACCGCGCTGATGCCGTGGCGCCGCGCGTCGTGCACGTTGGCGAACTTCACCGGCGCGCCGTGCATGCGGATCTCGCCCGCCGTCGGCACATTGGCGCCGGCCAGCAGCGAGATCAGCGTCGACTTGCCGGCGCCGTTCTCGCCGAACAGCACGTGCACCTCGCCGGCGCGCAGCTCGAAGTCCATCGCATCGAGCGCGAGCACGCCGGGGTAGCGTTTGCCCAGGCCGAGGGTCTGCAGCAGCACGGGAGCCATGGCCGGCCTACTTGACCTCGAACACCGGCTTGAAGCCGGTCGGCGGCAGGATGTCGGCCTGCTTCACGCTCTTGATGTTGCCGGCGTCGACCACGAAGATCTTCGGGCCGACGTGCTTCACCACGTCCTTTTTCTCGAGCAGGCGCACGGCCTGGTCGACCGCGATGCGGCCCTGGATCACCATCGAGTCGGCCGGCGCGGCCACGATGCGGCCCTTCTGGATGCCTTCGTACACGCCCGGCGTCATGTAGAACGAGAGCACCTGCACCTTCTTGTCGAGGTTGCGCGCGCGCAGGATGCCGGTGGCGGCCTCGGCCGTCACGGCCGTGCCGGCCACGTAGGCCAGGTCGGGGTTGCCCTGCAGCACGTCTTCGACCAGCTTGGCCTGCGCCTCCTTGCCGGTGTCGCCGTACTTGGGGTCGAGCACCGTCACGGCGCTGCCCTTGATCGCTTCCATGAAGCCCTTGTGCGCGGCCTCGACCCAGCCCGCGCCGGCCGGGCCGGGGAACCAGCCGACCTTCACCGGCGGCGAACCGGCCGGGTGCTTCTTCGCGAGGTACTCGCCGGTCGACTGGCCCATCGTGTAGAACGAGACGAGCGACTTGGCCGACAGGTCGGGCGAGCTGATGCCGTTCACCAGGTCGATCACCGGCACCTTCTTCGCGGCCGTGGCCTTGATGACGTTGTTGAGCCCGTCGCCCGAGATCGCGCCGATGACCACGGCGTTGGCGCCGCGCGCCACGCAGTCCTCGATCTGCGAGACCTGCTTGCCCAGGTTGGTGTAGCCGCCCGCGTCGACCACCTGCAGCTTCACGCCCAGGCGGCGGGCCTCTTCGATCACGCCGTAGTCCACGCCGAGCCAGTAGGCGTCCTTCATGTGCGGGAACGACACGCAGATGTCCCACTTCTTCGACGCCTTGGCCAGCGGCGTGTAGTCGATGGGTTTCTTCGTGCCCTCGGCCGAGAAGGCGGGCTCGGTGGCCTCGGCCTTGTAGGGAAACCAGTCGGCGGCCGAGGCCGGGGCGTGCCACGCCAGGGCGGTGGCGAGCGAAGCGGCGATCAATGAAACGCGCAGGGGCGAGCTGTTCATGAAGAACTCCTTGGGTGACAGCAGTGAAGAAAAAGGGGAGGACGGGCGCGCGTCAGGCCGCGAGTGCGGCCCGCAGGCGGTCGAGCCTTCGTCGGCGTTCGGCGCGGGCGTCGAGCGCCTGCGCCATGTCGACCTCGACGAAGCGCGCCTTGTGGTTGGGCTGCATCTGGGCGATGAGGTCCATGTCGGCGCTGATGACGGTGCCCACCATGGCGTAGCCGCCGCCCGACACCGCGTCGCGGTGCAGGATGATCGGCTCGCGTCCGCCCGGCACCTGGATGGAGCCGTACGGGTAGCCCGCATCGACGATGTTCGACGGGTCGTCGCCCGCGCCGAAGGGTGGCGTGCGGTCCTGGAACTTCAGCGGCGTGCCGTGCTTGTAGCGGTAGCCGATGCGGTCGGCCTCGGAGCCGACGGTCCAGGTGTCGGCGAAGAAGCTGTGCACCGACACCTCTTGCAGGCGATGGAAGTAGATGCCCGGCAGCACGCGCAGGGCCACTTCTTTTTCGAGCACCGGCAGCAGCGCGGCATCGACCGTGCGGCCCGCGCGGGCGCTGGCCGAAGGCGTACCTACGGGGAGCTTGTCGCCGGCCAGCAGCTTGCGGCCGTTGAAGCCGCCGAACGCGCCCAGGCCGTAGGTCGAGCGGCTGCCCAGCACCACCGGCACGTCGATGCCGCCGGCCACGGCGATGCACATGCGTGCGCCGAGCTTCATGAAATCGAAGCTCAGCTTGTCGCCGGCCTGCACTGTGAAGGACTCATTGCGCGGCATCTCGTTGCCGTTGAGCTTGATCTTCGCGTCGGCGCCGGTCACGGCCACCAGCGCGGGCGCGTCGAACTGCAGCTCGGGCCCGAGCAACGTGCTTTCGATGACGGCCGCGCCTTCGTCGTTGCCCACCAGCAGGTTCGCGAGCACCAGGCTTTGCTGGTCGAGCGCGCCCGACAGCGGAATGCCCAGGTGGTAGTAGCCGGGGCGGCCGGCGTCCTGCACGCTGGTCGCGAGGCCGGGCTTGAGCACGTCAATCGCCATGGAGCACCTTCAGCAGTTGTTGGTTGTAGCCATCGGGGTCGGCCAGGAAATCGTTGAGGGAGAACGACACCGGCGCGATGCGCAGCGCGTAGGTGCCGGCCTCGACCTGCGCGACCTGGCGGTCGTACTCGGCGCGGTCGATGGGCTTCCACTTGACGATGTCGCCGGGCTGGAAGAACACCATCAGGTCCTTGAGGTACGACAGCCGCTGGGCGGGGTCGAAGATCGGTGCGGGCGTGACGCCGAACATCTGGTAGCCGCCCGCGCCGCGCACCGAGTAAATGCAGCTGAAGCAGCCGCCGTGGCCCAGCGTGAGCTTGGGCGTGTCGGTGCGCGGGCTCAGGTACTTGGGCACCTGGATCTGGCGCTGGCGCTCGACCATCTGGAACAGGAAGGGCAGGCCGGCCACGAAACCGACCATCGACACGAACCACGGCGCCGACGAGTGCGCCTCGATGAAGGCCTCGACCGAAGCGTGGCCGTTGATGCGCGCGGCGTACTCGATGTCGGTGCTCGACGGGTCCTGGTGGCGCTCGCGAAAACGCATCAGCGTCTCGTGCGTCCACGGGTCGTTGTAGAGCACCGGGATCTCGACGATGCGCGTCTGCATCTGCAGGTCGGCATCGCCCAGGCCCGCTTCGATCTCCTTCAGCGTGGCCAGCAGCGTGTCGGGCGCGATCGTGTCGGGGTCGAAGCGCACGAGGTAGGCGGCGTTGGCCGGGCAGATCTCGGTCACGCCGGGCAGCGCGCGGCGGCGCAGCTCGTTGCAGATGGCCATGCCCTTGAAGAAGGCGGGCAGCGACATCTCTTCGCTGATCTCGACGAACAGGTGCTCGTCGCCGCCGAAGCTGTAGCGGGCTTGCGCAGGGAGGGTGCTTGCAGCGGTCATGCGGCCACCTTCAACATGGGAGGCGCGTCGGCGAGTGGATTCGCCGCGAGCCAGGTTTCGAGAAAACCGGTGTGGAACTCGGCCTTGGCGACATCCGCGTCCTCGCACAGCGCGCGGTGCAACGGGATCGTCGTGTGAATGCCTTCCACCTGCAACTCGTCGAGCGCACGGCGCATGCGGGCCAGGGCACTGGCGCGGTCGGTGTCGTGCACGATGAGCTTGCCGAGCAGCGAGTCGTAGTAGGCCGGCACGGTGTAGCCGGGAAACAGGAAGGTGTCGAAGCGCACGCCCGGGCCGCCCGGCACCACGAGCTGCGACACGAGGCCGGGGCTCGGCATGAAGTTCTTTGCCGCGTTCTCGGCGTTGATGCGCACCTCGATGGCCGCGCCGGTCAGGCGGATGTCGTCCTGCTGCAGGCGCAGCGGCTGGCCGAGCGCGATGCGCAGCATTTCCTTCACGAGGTCGACGCCGGTGACCATCTCGGTGATCGGGTGCTCGACCTGGATGCGCGTGTTCATCTCGATGAAGAAGAACTCGCGCGTGTCGTCGTCGTACAGGTACTCGAGCGTGCCCGCGCCGCGGTAGGCCACGGCGCGTGCGAGCCGCAGTGCCGATTCGCACAGCGCGGCGCGCGTGGCCTCGCTGATGGCGGCCGAGGGCGCTTCTTCCCACACCTTCTGGCGGCGCCGCTGCAGCGAGCATTCGCGCTCGAAGCAGTGCACCACGCGCTCGCCGTCGCCCAGGATCTGCACCTCGATGTGGCGCGCCTGGCGGATGAAGCGCTCGAGGTACACCTCGCCGTTGCCGAAAGCGGCCTGCGCCTCGGCGGTGGCGGTGGCGAACTGCTGGCGCAGCTCGGCCTCGTCGTGCGCCACGCGGATGCCGCGCCCGCCGCCGCCGGCCGAGGCCTTGATCATGATCGGGTAGCCGATGTCTTTCGCCACTTCGACGGCGGTGTCGGGGTCGGTCACCACGCCCGCGCTGCCGGGCACGGTGGGCACGCCGGCGCGCAGGGCGGCGGCACGCGCCGCGGCCTTGTCGCCCATGGTGCGGATCGCATGCGGCGTCGGGCCCACGAACACCAGGCCCGCGGCCTCGACGCGCTCGGCGAAGGCTGCGTTCTCCGAAAGAAAACCGTAGCCCGGATGCACCGCGCCGGCACCACTGTCGGCGGCGGCCTGCAGGATCGCGTCGATGCTCAGGTAGCTCTTGGTGGCGTGCGCCGGGCCGATGCGCACGGCCTTGTCAGCCATGCGCACGGCGAGGCTCTGCGCGTCGGCGTCGCTGTAGACGGCGACGGTCTTCAGCCCCAGCTCTTTCGCGGCGCGGATGATGCGCACCGCGATCTCGCCCCGGTTGGCGACCAGCAGTGTGTCGAATGCGGCGGTCATGGGCGGTTGCCTCAGGCCGTTTCGATGACGGCCAGCAGCTGGCCCGGATCGACCGGCTCGCCGTTCTCGACGGCGAAGCGTGCCAGGCGTCCTGCCGCGTCGGCCGTGACTTCGCTGAACTGCTTCATCACCTCGACCAGGCCGAGCACGTCGCCCACGGCCACGGTGTCGCCTTCGGCCTTGAACGGCGGCGCGTCGGGCGCCGAGCGGCGGTAGAAGGTGCCCGGCAGCGGGCTCAGGACTTCATGGGTAGCGGGCATCGGGACACTCCTGGAACAGGTTCGGGTAACGAGGAAAAAAACTCAGGCGGGCTTGGCCAGGCCTGCAACTTCGATGCCGTTGTCGGCAAGGGCGCGCCGCGTGGCCTGCACCAGCGCGAGCGCGCCGGGCGTGTCGCTGTGGATGCAGACCGAGTCGAAACCGATCGCCACGTCCTGGCCGTCGACCGTGCGCACCACACCCTCGGTGCAGGCGCGCAGCACCTTGGCGGCCACGGCCTCGGGGTCGAGCGCGCCGACGCGGCGCGTGAAGACGATGGAGCCGCTCAGGTCGTAGTCGCGGTCGGCATAGAACTCGCGCACCACCGGCTGGCCCAGCTCGCGCGCCACCTGGAAGGTGACGGACGACTCCATGCAGAACAGGCGCAGCGTGGGTTCGATCTGCTGCAGCGCGGTGACGAGGGCGCGCGACAGCGCCTCGTCGCGCGCCGCATGCATGTACAGCGCGCCGTGCGGCTTGATGTGCTGCAGCGTCATGCCGGCCAGGCGCGCGAACTCGCGCAGCGCGCCGAGCTGGTAGACCATGTCGTTCACCAGCTCGTCGGCCGGCGCGGTGATGTGGCGGCGCCCGAAGCCCACGAGGTCGCGAAAGCCCGGGTGTGCGCCGATGCCCACGCCGTGTTCGCGGGCCAGCAGCACCATCCTGCGCATGATGTTCGGGTCGCCGGCATGGAAGCCGGTCGCGATGTTGGCCGAGCTGATCAGCGGCATGAGCTGCTCGTCCACGCCGTCGCCGATGGTCCAGGGGCCGAAGCCTTCGCCCATGTCGGAATTCAGATCGATCCGCGTTGTCTTCGTCACGTCGTCCCGCCTTTGTGTGGTGCGCATCGCCAAGGGGGCGGTGCAGGTTGGCGCGAAGGTTAGCCAGCAGTCGAAAGGCCGAAAAGCATTGTTTTCAGGCGGTCCGATATCTGAAAAACAGATGCTGCAAGCCGCTGGAATGGGCGCTACGCTGGAGGGAAGCGATCGCGCGGTATCGGGTTTTCGCCCGAGGCAGGCAGCGCGTATCCGTAAATACCCTAGGAAGACGGCGCCATGTCCCTGACCCTTCGCCAGCTCAAGTACTTCTCTGCGGTGGCCGAGGTGGGGCGCATCTCGCACGCGGCGCTGCAGCTGAACATCTCGCAGTCGGCCGTGACCACCGCCATCCGCGAGCTCGAGGAGCTGATGGGGCAGCAGCTCTTCGAGCGGCACCCGCATGGCGTGGAACTCACCAAGGCCGGGCGCCGCTTCCTGAGCCACGCCTACGCGGTGCTGTCCGCGGCCGACGAGGCCGTGCGCATGCCGCACGAGGGCGAGAACGTCGAGGGCTCGCTCACCATCGCGGCCAGCTACACGGTGCTGGGCTACTTCCTGCCGCACCACCTGCAGCGCTTCGAGCAGCTGCATCCGCAGGTGACGGTGAAGGTGCACGAGGTGGCGCGCGAGGCCATCGAGGAGGGCCTGATCACGCAGCGCTACGACATCGGCGTGGTGCTCACGTCGAACGTGGTGCTGCGCGAACTGTCGCTCGAAACTTTCTTCGGCTCGCAGCGCCGGTTGTGGGTGCCGGCCAAGCACCCGCTGCTGGACAAGGCCGAGGTGACGCTGGCCGACGTGGCGGCCGAGCCCTACATCATGCTCACGGTGGACGAGGCCGCGGCCACCGCGCTCAAGTACTGGAGCAAGACGCCGCACCAGCCGCAGATCCGGCTGCGCACGAGTTCGGTGGAAGCGGTGCGCAGCACGGTGGCCAACGGGCTGGGCGTGACGGTGCTGTCGGACATGGTCTACCGCCCGTGGTCGCTGGAAGGCAAGCGCATCGAGACCATCAACCTGCGCGACGCGGTGCCCACGATGAACATCGGCCTGGGGTGGAAGCAGGGCGTGGAGTTTTCGCCGGCGATGACCGCGTTCCGCAACTATTTCCGGCAGCTGTTTCTCGAGCCGGCATCGGGGCGCACGGGGCGCGGCCGCGCCTGACACTGCAGGGGGAAACCCTGCCGGCATCGGGCCGGGATGACCCGGCGCAAGGAAAGCACGTCGCGCCAGCGTCACAATAGCCGCTGTCCCGAGCGCGCAATGCGGCATCGGCACCTTGCACCTCCCCGGAGATCGATCCCATGAAAGCAACCTGGAACGGCGTCACCATCGCCGAAAGCGACGACACCGTGCTCGTCGAAGGCAACCACTACTTCCCGATGAGTTCGCTCAACCGCGACGTGGTCACCTTCAGCAACCACAAGACCACCTGCCCGTGGAAGGGCTCGGCGAACTACTACTCGCTGCTGGTCAACGGCGAGCTGCACGCCGACGCCGCCTGGTACTACCCCGACCCGAAGCCCGAAGCCGAGGAAATCCGTGACCGCGTCGCGTTCTGGAAGGACGTGAAGGTCAGCGCCCAGTGAGCACCGCCGCCTTCGCTCCCCCGTTCACGCCGCCGGCCGAACTGGCCGGTGCGCTGCGCGAACACGGTTATGCGGTGCTCAGCCCGCAGGGCGTGTGCGACTGGCTCGGCGTGCCGCTGGCGCAGCTCGAAGCGCTGCATGCCGACTGGAACGACCTGCCGCCCGACGAGTACCTGAAGGACGGAGGGCGCTACCGCACGCGGCGCCACGCCTGCTTCACGGTCGAGGCCGACGCCACGCTGGCGCAGGTGCCGCACCGCGCGCACTGGCAGCCGGTCGAATACAACGCGCTGCACGGCGGCATGCAGCGCTGGTTCGCGCCGATGCTCGAGGCCACGGTGGCGCAGCCCGTGTGGCAGCGGCTGATGCAGCAGCTCGGCCAGGTCAGCAGCGACATGCGCGGCGCAGCGCAGCGCTGGTTCGTGGAAGCGCACCAGTTCCGCATCGACACCGCCGGCGGCATCGGCCGCCCGACGCCCGAAGGCGCGCACCGCGACGGTGTTGACCTGGTGGCGGTGGTGCTGATCGGGCGCCAGGGCATCAAGGGCGGCGAGACGCGCGTGTTCGAGGCCAACGGCCGGCGCGGCGAGCGCTTCACCATGACCGAGCCGTGGACGCTGCTGCTGCTCGACGACGCGCGCGTGATCCATGAATCGACGCCGATCCAGCCGCTGGAAGAGGGCGGCGATGGGTGGCGCGACACGCTGGTGGTCACCTGCCGGTCCGAGGGTTTCCAGGGGGATTGAGACGCCTGCGGACTTCGCTGGTCGGAGTCCTACAGGGCGGGTTCTGCATAGCGGTTAAATTCGGGGCCCGACCCGGTGCGAACCGGGTCCGTCAGTCTGTCTGTCTGCGAACGCTAAGCGAGGTCCCGCCATGTTCAATCACATCCTGGTCCCCATCGACGGCTCCGAAACTTCCATGCTCGCGGTCAGCAAGGCCAGCGGTCTCGCCCTGGCCTTCGGCAGCCGCATCACGCTGATCCACGTGATCGACAACTACCCCTTCATCGGCGTGGGCGCGGACTACGCGCTCGGCCAGAACGAATACCTCGCGGCGGCCACCGCCAGCGCCAACGCGGCGCTCGCACGCGGCGTGGCCGCCCTGGCGGCCGAGGGCCTGCACAGCGACCAGCGCGTGATCGACGGCCACGTGGTGCACGAAGGCATCGTGGACACCGCCATCGCCATCGCGGCCGACCTGATCGTGATGGGCTCGCACGGGCGCAGCGGCATCGAGAAACTGCTGCTGGGCAGCGTGACGCAGCGCGTGCTGCAGGACGCCACCATGCCGGTGCTCGTCGTCAAGGGCCGCTGAGCACGAAACCCGCCGCACGCTCGAAGTGCAACGGCTCCCGCGTCGCGGGATGCACGAACCCCAACTCCCTGGCATGCAGCAGCAGGCGCGGCGCGCGTGCCTGCAGCGCGGCATCGCCGTACAGCGCATCGCCCAAAATCGGGTGCCCGATCGACAGCAGGTGAACGCGCAGCTGGTGTGAGCGGCCGGTGAGCGGCTCCAGCAGCACGTGCGTGGCCGCCGGGCCGCCGGGCGGCGACACGCTGGCCAGTGCGCGCCAGCGCGTGAGGCTGGGCTTGCCCGCAGGGTCGATCTTCTGCAGCGGTCGGCGCGGCCAGTCGGCCATCAGCGGGGCGTCGATGAGCGACCAGTCGTCGCGCTGCGGCATCACGCCATCGACCACGGCTTCGTAGCGCTTGTGCACCTCGCGGTCGGCAAAGGCCGCGCTCAGGGCGCGCTGCATTTCCAGGCCGCGCGCCATCACCACGAGGCCGCTGGTGCCCATGTCGAGCCGGTGCACGATGAGCGCGTCGGGCCACTGGCGCTGGGCGCGCGCGCTCAGGCAGTCCTGCTTGCCCTCGCCGCGCCCGGGCACGCACAGCAGGCCGGCGGGCTTGTTGAGCACCAGCAGGTGGGCGTCTTCGTGAACGGGGAGCAGGTCGGGCGGCGAAGCGGTCATGGGGACAGCGAGTGTAGAGAGGCTCAGAAAGCCGGAAGAAGGCTGGGCTATCCTCGACCGATATGCCCGGCGCCGCTTCTCCTCCCTTGTCTCCCACGTTCATCGACCTGAGGCGCGAGCGCCCCTTCATGCAGCTGTGGGTGGCGCGCCTGTTCGGCACCGCCGCTTCGCAGATGATGCTCGTGGCCATCGGCTGGCACATGTACGAGCTGACGGGCAGCGCGTGGGACCTGGGGCTGGTCGGGCTGTACCAGTTCGTGCCGGCGCTGCTGCTCGCGCTGCTGGCCGGCCATGTGGTGGACCGGCACCACCGCGGTCGCATCGTGGCGGTGTGCTTCGCGGTGCAGGGCACGGTGGCGCTGGCGCTGCTGTTCGCGGTGCTGCACAAGAACGACACGCGCGGGCTGCTGCTCGGGCTGTCGCTGGTGCTGGGCGCGGTGCGCGCCTTCCAGATGCCGGCGCAGCAGGCGCTCACGCCGCTCCTGGTACCGCCGCTGCTGCTGTCGCGCGCGATGGCGTTCAGCTCGGCGGGCATGCAGGGCGCGATCATCGGCGGCCCCGCGCTCGGCGGGCTGCTGTTCGTGGCGGGTATGGCGGTGGTGTACGGCGCGAGCGTGCTGTGCTTCGCGGTGGCCTGCGTGCTGGTGCTGCGGCTGCGCTACGACCACGCGCCGGCCGCGCGCGAGCCGGTCACGCTGGCCACGGTGTTCGCGGGCGTGAATTTCATCTGGAAGCGCAAGCCGGTGCTGGGCGCCGTGTCGCTCGACCTGTTCGCGGTGCTGCTGGGCGGCGCGGTGGCGCTGCTGCCGATCTATGCCAAGGACATCCTGCACACCGGCCCCTGGGGCCTGGGCCTGCTGCGCAGCGCACCGGCGGTGGGCGCTCTGGTGATGTCGATCGCGCTCACGCGCCGGCCGGTCGAGCGCAACGTGGGGCGCACGCTGCTGCTGGCCGTGGGGGCGTTCGGGCTGTGCATGGTGGTCTTCGGCTTGTCGAAGAGCTTTCTCGTCTCGCTCATCGCCCTGGCGGTGTCGGGCGGGGCCGACATGGTCAACGTCGTGATCCGCCAGACGCTGGTGCAGCTGGAAACGCCCGACGCCATGCGCGGGCGGGTGAGCGCGGTCAACTCGATCTTCATCGGTGCGAGCAACCAGCTCGGCGAGTTCGAGTCGGGCGCCACGGCGGCGCTGCTGGGGCCGGTCGGCTCGGTGGTGCTCGGCGGCGTGGGGACGATGCTGGTGGCGCTGACGTGGTTCCGCCTGTTCCCGTCGCTGGCGCAGCGCGACCGGCTGGTGGTCGCGGCGCCGGCTTCGGCGCGGCCCTGACCGTCAGTCGAAGAGGGCGCGGGCCTGCGGCACGTCGAGCGTGAGGTCGCTCTGCGCCACGGCCACGCAGGGAAGAATCCAGCCGTCGATCTTTTCGTCGAAGCTCAGGCCCGGCCATTCGATGAGGTGGCGGCTCTCGCCCGACAGGCGCTGGCAGATGCAGGTGCGGCAGGTGCCGTTGCGGCACGAACTGGGCAGCTCGATGCCGGCCGCCTCCGCCGCATGCAGCAGCGTGACGCCCGCCTCGGCCTCGAATTCGAGGCCCGACGGTTCGAGGCGGACCTTCATCGCGCGGGAGGTTCTTGCTGCTGTTGCTGTTCGCGGCGTTGCTCGCGCAGCATGAAGAGGTACAGGCTCTCGACCTTGTCGCGTGCCCAGGGGGTCTTGCGCAGGAACTTGAGGCTGGAACCCACGCTGGGCTCGCTGATGAAGCAGCGGATCGGCACCAGGTGCCCGAGCTGCTCCCAGCCGTAGTAATCGGCCAGCGCGGTCACGATGGCCTCCAGCGTGAGGCCATGCAACGGGTTGCGCGGCTGCGCCGGCTTGGGGGCGGGCGCGGGGACGTCGGTCACTCGGTCACTTGTTCTTGAGCTTGCCGCGCGGAATCACCGCCGTGGTGACGGTGCGCACGGGCTCGATGCCGCCGGTGGGTGCCTTCGGCGGCGAGGTGTCCTTCTTCGGTTTCTTCGCTTCCTTGTTGGTGCGTTGCTGACCCTTGGCCATGTGCTTTCTCCAGTTGATACGTGCGGATGCCGGAGGAGTTTAGCGGTGCGGCGACAATAGCCGGTTCCACACGTTTTTCCGCTTTCATGTCCGATTACGAAGTTCGCCCCGCCACGATGCGCGACGCCAAGGCCGTCGCCGAAGTCCATGCCCTCTCTGCCAAGGCCGCCTACGAAGGCATCCTGTCCGAAGACGACCTGCGCGTGCTGGCCCCCGCCTCCCGCGAGGCCAAGTGGCGCGAGGCCATCGAATTCAGCGAACCCCAGGTCCATGTGGTGACGCACGGCAGCGAGATCGTCGGTTTCGTGGGCTTCGACCGCTCGCGCGACCCCAAGACGCCGCCCACCACGGGCGAGATCTGGGCCATCTACGTCAAGCCCGAGCACTGGGGCAAGGGCGCCGGCGTGGCCCTGTGGGACGCCGCCCGCGAAGGCCTGGCCGAAGAAGGCTGCACCACGGTCACCATCTGGGTGCCGCTGCGCAACGACCGCGCCATGCGCTTCCACGAACTCGCCGGCTTCAAGCGCGAGATGAAGACGGCCAAGACCACGGCCCTGGGCACCGTGCGCGTCGAAGAGATCCGCCTGAAGCGGGCGGTGGACTGATCCACCCCCGGATGCCGCGTACGGTCTTCACCGGCGCGGCCATCGGCTGCGGATAAGCTCGCCGCTTCTTCCACAGCCCGACTTTCGCCCATGGCCACCAGCCTGCTCCTGCTGCTCGACGACATCGCCACCGTGCTCGATGACGTCTCCGTCCTCACCAAAGTTGCTGCCAAGAAGACCGCCGGGGTGCTCGGCGACGACCTGGCGCTGAACGCGCAGCAGGTCACCGGCGTGCGCACCGAGCGCGAGCTGCCGGTGGTGTGGGCCGTGTGCAAGGGCTCCCTCGTCAACAAGGCGATCCTGGTGCCGGCCGCGCTGGCCATCGGCACCTGGCTGCCCTGGCTGGTGACGCCGCTGCTCATGGTGGGCGGCGCGTTCCTGTGCTTCGAGGGCGCCGAGAAGCTGGTCCACAAGTTCCTGCACAAAAAGGAGCACGAGGCCGACACCGCGCGCCACCAGAAGGCCGTGGCCGACACCACGGTCGACGTGGTCGCGGTCGAAAAAGACAAGATCAAGGGCGCGGTGCGCACCGACTTCATCCTCTCGGCCGAAATCATCGCCATCACGCTGGGCACCGTGCAGGGCCAGCCGTTCACGACGCAGCTCAGCGTGCTGGTCGGCATCGCGCTGATCATGACGATCGGCGTCTACGGCCTCGTGGCCGGCATCGTGAAGCTGGACGACGCGGGCCTGTACCTGAGCCAGCGCAGCAGCGCGGCGGCGCGCGCCCTGGGCCGCGGCATCTTGGCGGCGGCGCCCTGGCTCATGAAGGGCCTGTCGGTGGCCGGCACGGCCGCCATGTTCCTCGTGGGCGGCGGCATCCTGGTGCACGGCGTGCCGGCGTTCGGCCACGCGGTCGAAGACTGGGCCAAGGCCACGGGTGGCGTGTTCGGCACGCTGGGCTCGATGGGCGTCAATGCCGTCGTGGGCATCGTGGCCGGCGCCATCGTGCTGGCCGTGGTGGAACTCGTCGGCAAGCTGCGCGGCAAGAAGGCGGCGGCGCACTGAGCGCCTGTTGACCTTGCGGCCGGGCCTCAGCGGTCCGGCTTGCCGCGCTGGAACAGGCCGACGCCGACCAGCGCCACCCCCAGCGCGAGCGCGAACCAGCCGACGAGGTACGCGCCGGCCACCATCTCGAACCAGCGCGTGCCCTGCAGGAAGCGCGGGCCCAGCAGCACGGCGACGCCGATCAGGAGGCAGAGGATGCCGCGCTCGATGGTGCGCAGCTGTCGTTGGGGGCGTCGGGCCATGGGGGTCTTTGCAAGGGAAAACGGAAGCGGCCATTGTCCCGCGCCGCGCGGGGAGGCCGGCAGTCGCCTCAAAACGTCGCGTGCGCGCATCGCTCGGCGCGCAAAAATGCTTCCAAACGTTGCAGAATCGCAGGCCATGCCATACCGCCACCTGCCCACCGGTTCCGCCTTCTTCCTCCCGTTGCGACGCGCCTGCGTGGGCGCCTCGCTGGCCGTGATGGCCGCCACGGCCTTCGCGCAGCCGCAGCCCGACCCCGCCAGCTTTCCGCTGGACTCGGTCGGCTACCTCAACGAGGAGCTGCCGCGCATGGAAGCGGCCATTGCCGCGAAGGACCGCAGCTTCTTCCTCGGCGCGATGACGCGCATGGTGCAGTTTTCCGAGCGCTGGGGCTTCAAGGCCAAGGCCAACCCCGAGCTGGCCGCCTACCCGATGTGCACGGCGGCCGTCATGGACTACGCGGTGGTCGGCATGTGCCGGCTGAACCCCGCCGACGACGCCTGCGAGCCGGGCCTGGCGCCGCGTTTCGATGCGAACGTGAAGCGCTGCCGCGAGCTGGCAGCGCAAAAATAGGCCTCCGGCCTTTCTTCTTTTCCTTCATCGAACGAAGTCCCTGCGCCATGGCCGTGCGTGCGGGGCGGAGACACACGCATGGACTACACCCGCTACCAGACCCTCGCCCTCACGCGCCGCGGCACGAACGGCGCGGTGCTCGACATCCAGATGCGCGCCGCCAACGGCAAGCTGCCCACGGCCGGCCATGACGGCCACCGCGAGCTGGCCGAGATCTGGCGCGACGTGGCGGCCGACGACACGGTGCGCTGCGCCGTGCTGCGCGGCGAGGGCATGGGCTTCTCGGGCGGCGGCGACCTGGGCATGGTGCAGGACATGACCACCGACGACACCGTGCGCCAGCGCGTGTGGAAGGAAGCGCGCGACCTGGTCTACAACCTTATCAACTGCGACAAGCCCATCGTGAGCGCCATGCACGGCCCGGCCGTGGGCGCGGGGCTGGTGGCGGGGCTGCTGGCCGACATTTCCATTGCAAGCAAGAACGCGAAGATCGTCGACGGTCACACCCGCCTGGGCGTGGCGGCGGGCGACCATGCGGCCATCGTGTGGCCGCTCTTGTGCGGCATGGCCAAGGCCAAGTACCACCTGCTGCTGTGCGAGCCGGTGAGCGGCGAGGAGGCCGAGCGCATCGGCCTGGTGTCGCTCGCCGTGGACGAGGCCGACCTGCTGCCGCGCGCCTACGAGATCGCCGACCGCCTCGCGGCCGGCAGCCAGAGCGCGATCCGCTTCACCAAGTACGCGCTGAACAACTGGCTGCGCCAGGCGGGGCCGACCTTCGACGCCTCGCTGGCGCTGGAGTTCATGGGCTTCGCGGGCGCCGACGTGCGCGAGGGCGTGGCCTCGCTGCGCGAGAAGCGCGCGCCGAACTTCGGCTGAGCCGACCTCCGCCGGATCAGGCCTTGCTCAGCCCCTGCAAGGTCTGCAGCAGCACGACGCGCGTCTGCCCCAGCACCATGCCCTTCCACTCGTCGTTGTCGCAGTAGAACGCGTCGCGCAGGCGGCGGCGGATCTCTCGCTTCTGCGCTTCGGGCGCCTCGGGGTGGCGGCGCAGCCAGGTGTCGGCGCGCAGGCGGTCGAGCACTTCCAGGTCGGGCAGCGTGCCGAATTCGAGGCCCATGGGCGCGACGCGCGCGTTCGGGCATTCGTCGTACGCGGTCGAGATCACCGGTCCCGACACGTCGGCCGAGGCCGAGTCGCCCGCGAAGGGCGCGAACACGTCGGCGCCCCACCAGGCGTGGGCCAGCGCGAGGTCTTCGGGCGTGTTGCGGCCCGGGTAGATCTTTTCGCCGTGGCCGTAGGGGCCCAGGCCCGTGTGCACGTCGATCCAGCCCAGGTGCGTGGCCGAGGCCGCATAGCCGCGCAGGATGGCGCGGATGGTGCGGTTGCTCCACGACGGCGCGGTGCCGCCGTAAAACAGGCCGTCGGGCGAGGTGTACTGCCCGCGCGTCACGGCCGCGCGGAAGGCGGTCATGCCGTGCGTGGCGATGTAGGCGGCCACGGCCGCGTCGTCGGCCGGCGTCGGCGGCCAGCTGGCGGGCAGCACCAGCGGCTCCACGTCGGCGTACTCGGCATTCACCGGCAGCGGCGCGCTGAAGTCGATGTGGTTGCGGTTCAGGTCGATGTTGTCTTCGTTGGTGCGGTGCAGGTGCGAGAAGCCGTGCGGGTTCACCGCATGCACCAGCAGCAGCGTGACGCCCGCGCGCTCGAGGCGCGCCAGCAGGTCGGCGTCGTTCAGCGTGGCCACCTGCGCGCCCGAGCCGCAGAAGCCCTCGGGGCCGTGCGTGCCCGAGGTGACGAGCAGCACCTTTTTCGCGTCGGCCGCGCCGATCAGCGCGACGTCGGTGGCGAGTTCTTCGCCGAGCGCGCCGCGGTGCGTCGGGTGCACGAACGACTCGACGGTGGCGCCGCGCGCCGCGGCGGCCTCGAGGAACTTGGCGCGGGCTTCGACGTACGTGCCCGAGAAATGGCGGGTGGCGGCGGTGGCAGGCTGGGACATGGCGGGAAGATTCCTGTGCATGAAGGCGGGAAGGAGGAAGACGGTATCAGGCCGGCGCGTGGGCGTGGGCCGCATCGATGTCGCGGCCCGTGTGGTCGCGCAGCCAGAGCAGGCCCAGCAGCGACACCAGCGTCATCCCCACCAGGTACCAGGCCGGCGCCAGCTTGCTGCCGGTGGCGTTGACCAGCCAGGTGCTGACGAAGGGCGCAAAGCCGCCGAACAGCGCCACGCCGACGCTGTAGACCAGCGACATGCCGCTGGCGCGCACGCGCTTGGGAAACATCTCCGGCAGCATCGTGATGCCCGGCACCGTCTGCACCACCAGGCCGATGCTCAGCACGCCGAGCACGGTGAACAGCACCACGGGCGTGGGCGAGGCGTTGAGCCACAGAAAACCCGGGTAGATCAGGATCGCCATCACGATGCGGCTCCAGAGGATGAGCGTCTTGCGGCCCACGATGTCCGACCACTTGCCCACGAAGGGCGCGAGCGCGAACGACAGCAGGCCCGTGAGCGCCGCACCGAACAGCGCCACCGAGGGCGTGAGGCCGAGCTCGCGCACTGCGTAGGTCGGCATGTAGAAGGTGACCACGTAGGCCGCCGTGGTGCCGCCCACCAGCGCGAGGATGGCGGCCAGCACCGTCCTGCCGTGCTGCGTGCAGACGATCTTCAGGCTGCTCTCGCGCGGCGCCTTCGCGTCTTCGGGCGTGATGTGCAGCGACTCTTCGAGGTGGCGGCGGATGTACATGCCCACCGGCGCGATCAGCATGCCGAGCACGAAGGGTACGCGCCAGCCCCAGCTCTGCATGGCCTCGGCGGACAGCGAGACGGTCAGCACGCCGACCACCACGGCACCCATCAGCACGCCCAGGCCCTGGCTCGCGAACTGCCAGCTCGCCATGTAGCCGCGGTTGGCCGGCGTGGCGTGCTCCACCAGCAGCGTGGTGGATGCGCCCACCTCGCCGCCGGCCGAGAAGCCCTGGATCAGGCGCGCCAGCACGATCACGATCGGCGCCGCGACGCCGATGCTCGCGTAGGTCGGCGTGAAGGCGATCAGCGCGCAGCCCAGCGCCATCAGGAAGATCGTGAGCGTCATGGCCTTCTTGCGGCCCGCGCGGTCGGCGTACGCGCCGATCACGATGCCGCCCAGCGGCCGCATGATGAAGCCGACGCCGAAGCTCGCCACCGTCAGCAGCAGCTGGCCGTAGGAACTGAAGGTGGGGAAGAACAGCTTGCCGATCACCAGCGCGAGAAAGCCGTAGACCGTGAAGTCGAAGAATTCCAGTCCGTTGCCGATGGTGGTGGCCACGATGGTCTGGCGCCGGCGGGCCGGCGACGAGGGCGATGTGGGCGAGGGCTGGGAAGCGAGGGTGTTCATGTGTCTCCTGTGTGTATCGGGGGCGCAGGCCGCGTGGGCCCGAACCGCGGCGGATGCTAGAGACTCGCCGCTGTCATGAAAAGACAATAATTGGGCGTCAACGATAACTTTTGGTTGTCACTCCAAAGATGAAACCCAATCAGTTGCATGCCTTCGTGGCCGTGGTCGAGCAGCTCAGCATCCGCGCCGCCGCGCGCGTGCTCGGCATTTCGCAGCCGGCCGTGACCAAGATCGTGCGCGAGCTGGAGCGCGAGGTCGGCGCGCCGTTGGTGGAGCGCAGTGTGAAAGGCGTGCGGCTCACCCAGTTCGGCCTGGCCTTCGCGCCGCGTGCGCGGCTGCTGTTGGCCGACATGGAACGCGCGCGCGACGAAATCGCGCAGATCCGCGACGGCGCCACCGGCTCGGTCTCGCTGGCCGTGAGCGCCTCGTTCGCGCTCACCGTGCTGCCCGCCGCCTTCAAGGACTTCCACACCCGCCTGCCCGCGGTCGACGTGCAGTTCAGCGAGGCCGTGCTGCCGTGGATGCTCGCGCGGCTGCGCGACGGGTATCTCGACTTCGCGGTGGCGCACATCGTGCCCGGCACGCTCGATCCGCAGTTCGAGGCGCTGGAGCTGTTCCCGGTGCAGCTGGTGGTCGGCCTGCGCGAGCGCCATCCGCTGCGCAATGCGCGCTCGCTGAACGACCTCTATGCCGCCGAATGGGTCCTGCCGGGCGACGACCATGGCGGAACCAACGCCGTGGCGCCGCTGTTCACCCCGCTCGGGTTGCCGCCGCCCACGCGCGTGCTGCAGGGCCACTCGGTCACCGTGGCGCTCGCGCTGGTGGGCCACATGGATTTGATCGGCCTCTTCGTCGAGCCGCTGGCAGGGCTCAGCTTCAAGCGCCACGGCATCCGGCGCGTCGACGTGCGCGAGACGCTGCCGGTGCTGAACGTGTGCGTGGTGCGCCGGCGCGGGCAGCCGTCGACGCCGGCGGCGCAGCACTTCATCGAGTGCATTCAGCGGGCGTCGGCGGCGGCGATGAAGGTGTAGCGGAGGCGGGGCGGCTCAACTCCAGAGCAGCAGCACCACGAGAGCGATGCCGGCGTAGGCGGCCAGGTAGCCGACGCCTGTCAGTAGCAGCGCGAAGCCGACGAGGTAGATCATGCGTCGCCCCCAATCCGGCGCGCTCGGTACGCAACGCCAATAGATCAGCGCGGCCGCGAGGATCAGCACTCCCGCGAATAGACGGACGAAGAAGATCGCGATCTCGGGAGGAAAAAGGACCGACTGGTACAGCCAGATACCGAGGAATCCCGTCAGCGGGATCGAGGCCGCCCAAGCGAGCACGCCAAGTGCGAGGCGGCCCGCTGTTTTCATTGGGTGGCCTTCGTACAGCATGGATTTCGGCGCCGAATGCTCGTTGGCAGTCATGAATTTCCTCCCTGATTGGCGTTTCGAAATGGAACGCTCTGGAGGCGATGCTAGGGGCGCGAGCGCCAAAACACTGTTCTCAAATGAGGCTTCCGCTCATTCCCGTCAAGCCGCCGGGCCAAGCTTCCCTGGCCCCAGCTCAACGCCAGAACAACACCAGCGCCACGAAAAGCAGTTTGACGCCGAAGGCCGCGAGGGCGCTGGCGACCACCATCAGCACCACGAAGGCGACGAAATAGGCCACGCGCCGGCCCCAGTGCGGCACGCTCGGCACGGCATACCAGTAGAGCAGCGCGGCTGCGCCGAGGTTGATGGCCTGGACTGCATACATGGTGACGCGCGAGGCGTCGGGCGAGTCAAGGGCCGACGGGCCCAGCCACATGCACAGAAGTCCCAGCAGCGGGACCACGGTGACCCAGGCGAGCACGCCGAGCGCCAGGCGTCCGGCCGTCTTCATCGCAGGGCCTCCCGCCTGGTCGATGTTTCACTGGCAGTCATGAATTCCTCCTTGATGGCGTTTCGACATCGAACGCTCTGGCGTCCGATCCTATCGGCAGGGTCCGGCAACTGTTGTCAAATGAGAACTCCTCTCATTCATAATCCCTCCCGCTTCCGCACGCCGGAAGCGTCACCAGGCCGCCGGGAGGCGCGCCGCCAAGAACATCCAAGGGATCTGAATGAAGAGAGTTTGTGTGAGCCTTGCGCTTGCCGCCGTGCAGGCAGCGCAGGCGCAATCCGTGCCTGCGTCCGCCACTTCCGACACGCGGGCGGGCGAGCTGGGCACCGTCAACGTCGAGGCCTCGCGCGCCAACGGCTTCCTGGCCGAGACGGTCGAGGCGGGCACGCTCCGGGGCGCGTCCGTGATGGACGTGCCGGCCACGGTCAACACCGTGACGCGCGAGGTGATCGAGCTGCAGGGCGCGGCGGGCGTGTACGACGTGCTGCGCAACACGGCCGGCGTGACGCGCCAGCAAAACGGCGGCGACACCTTCGACCAGCTCGTCATTCGCGGCATTGCCGTGGAGAACCGCACCAACTACCGCCTCAACGGCGCGCTTGCGATTCCCAACGTGTCGGAAATTCCGATGGAGAACAAGGAGCGCGTCGAGGTGCTCAAGGGCGCCTCGGCGCTGTACTACGGCTTCACCACGCCGGCCGGGGTGATCAACTTCGTCACCAAGCGCGCGGGCCGCACGCCCGTCACCTCGCTCGGGATGAGCGTCGACAACCAGGGCGGGCTGCAGGGGCAGGTCGACATCGGTCGCCAGTTCGGCGAGAACGACCAGTTCGGGTTGCGGCTGAACGCGGCGGGCGGCCAGCTGGGCTCGACCATCGACGGCGTGGACGGTGACCGCAAGTTCATCTCGGCCGCGCTCGACTGGCGCGTGAACCGGCGGCTCACGCTGAAGGCCGACATCGAGCACTACCGCAAGCGCATCACCGAGCAGGCCGGCATCGCGCGGCTTGCGGCGGTGAACGGCGTCATCGCGCTGCCGGCGCTGCCCGATCCGCACAAGCTGATCGCGCCGCCCTGGGCCGTGTTCGAGGCCGAGGTCACCAACACGCAGCTGCGCGCCGACTACGCCTTGAGCGACCACTGGGCGCTCAGCGTGGAGGCCGGCCATTCCGAGGCCGAGCGCGACCGGCGCCTGGCGCAGTTCGGCACCTACAACGTGCGCACCGGCCTGGGCCGTCTCACGGGCAACGTGCAGCACCTCGAGCAGCGTTCCGACCTGCTGCGCGCCGAGTTGTTCTGCACCTTCGCCACCGGCGCGCTGCAGCACGAGCTGACGCTCGGCGCGGCACGCAGCGACAAGACGCAGGCGCCCGTGTTCCAGCGCAACTACGGCGGCGCGACCACGCTGCAGAACCTGTACAGCCCCGTGCCCATCGGCGCGCTGGCGCTGAGCGCGATGCCGTCGCGGCCCACCTCGGGCGCGCAGGACAGCGAGGAGCTGGGCCTGTACGCGCTCGACCGCATCACCTTCTCGCCGCAGTGGCAGCTGGTGGCCGGCCTGCGCCACACGCGTTATCAGAGCTGGCAGGGCGCGAGCGCCACGCTGCCGGCCCTCGACTACAGCGTGCGCAAGACCACGCCGCTGGCGGCGCTGAGCTACAAGTTCACGCCCGACCTCATGGCCTATGTGTCGTACTCGCAGGGCGTGGAAGAGGGCGAGGTCGCGCCGGCCGGCACCGCCAACCAGAACACGCGCATGCCGCCGGGCGTGAGCCGGCAAAAGGAAATCGGCCTGCGCTGGCTGACCGGCGGCGGCACGCTGCTGTCGGGCGCGCTGTTCGACATCGAACGGCCCGGCGCCTACACCGACAGCGCCAACACGTTCGTGGCCAGCGGGCGCCAGCGCTACCGCGGCCTCGAGGTGTCGGCGCAGGGGCGGCTCACGCCTGCGCTGGCGTGGCAGCTCTCGGGCCAGTGGCTCGACGCCGAATTCCGCCGCATCAACGCACAGTACGACGGCAAGCGGCCCGAGAACACGGCGCGCACAACGGCGAGCGCCTTCCTCTCGTACGACATCGCGGCGGTGCCGGGGCTGTCGGTCAACGGCGGCGCGTACTTCACGGGGCGGCGTCCCGTCGACGACCTGAACCAGGGCTTCATCGGCGGCGCGACGGTCTTCGGCCTGGGCGCGCGCTACGTGGCGCAGCTCATGGGCAGGCGCACCACCTTCCAGCTGAACGTCGACAACGTGGGCGACAAGCGCTACTGGTCGGCGGCCGGCACCCGGCTGGCGGTCGGCACGCCGCGTACGATCAAGGCTCTGGTCAAGATCGATCTCTGAACCCGCGCGCCCCGCCTTGGCGGGGCTTCCTGTTTCTCGTTTTCTTCTGTTTTTCATGGCTTTGCTGCGTCGCGTCTGGTTCCAGATCCATTGGTTCATCGGCATCACGGCGGGCAGCGTGCTGGTCGTCATCGGCCTGAGCGGGGCGACGCTGTCGTTCCGCGCCGAGATCACCGACCTGCTGAACCCGATCCCCGCGGCCTCGGCCGCACCCGCATTGGCACCGCCCGCGCTCGTCGCGGGCGTGCAGGCCGAGATGCCCGGGCGGCGCATAGCGACCGTCGCCGTGTCGACCGAGCCCGGGCGCGCTGCGCGCATCGGGTTCGCGCCGCCGCCCGGTGAGCGGCGCGGCGAGACGCGCTTCGCCGATCCCGCCACCGGCGCGCTGCTGCCCGATCCGGTGGGCGAGCACTTCTTCGAGTTCGTCGAGGAGCTGCACCGCTGGCTGCTGCTGCCGCGCGACGACGGCAAGCCCCTCACCGGCTCGCTGGCCGGCCTGTTGCTGCTGCTCGCGCTGTCGGGCCTGTACCTGCGCTGGCCGCGCCGGCCCTTCGCGTGGCGCCAGTGGTTGCGCATCGACTTCGCGCTGCGCGGCCGTGCCTTCCTGTGGAACCTGCATGCGGTGGTCGGCACCGTCGCGCTGCTGGCCTACGTGGTGTCGACCACCACCGGCATGTACTGGGCCTTCGACGGCTTGCGCAAGGCGGTCGACGGTGCGGTCGGCGAAGGCCGCATGGCGCGTGCCGAACGCGCGCCGACCGATGCCCCGGTGACGCTCGACCTGGCGCGCGTCTGGCAGGCCTTCGTCGACACCACGGGCGGCGACTGGACCCAGGTGACGCTGCGGTTGCCGGCGCGCAACGGGGCGCAGGTGGAGGCCGTCTACCTGCGCACGCACCCCGAGCATGAGCGCGCGCGCAACCGCCTGTACCTGCAGGCCGCGACCGGCGAGACGCTGCGCCACGAACGCTATGCCGACAAGCCGCCCCTGGGCCGCTTCGTGAACAGCATCTACCCGCTGCACATGGGCACCTACTGGGGCCTGCCGGGGCGCATCGTGATGATGCTCACGAGCCTGGGGCTGGCGCTGTTCGCGATCAGCGGCTGGATGATGTACCTCGGCCGCCGCCGCACCGCGAAGGCCGTGCGCGCCGAGCGTGCGCGGCTCGATGCGGTCGCCGTGCCCGCCCCGGCGGGCGATGCGGGGCAGGTGCTGGTCGCCTTCGCGAGCCAGACCGGCCATGCCGAGCGCCTCGCGCTGCAGACGGCCAGCGCGTTGCAGGCGGCCGGTGTCGCGGCGGTGGTGCGGCCCGTGTCGTCACTGAGCGCTGACGCGCTGCTGCATTTCCGGCAGGTGCTGTGGGTGGCGAGCAGCTTCGGCGAGGGTGAGCCGCCCGACAGCGCGCGGGCCTTCGCTCGTGCGTTCGCGCGGCAAGGCGGCCCGGGCTTGCGCCATCTGCGCTACGGCCTGCTCGCGCTCGGCGATCGCCACTACGCGACCTTCTGCGGCTTCGGCCGCAAGCTCGACCACGACCTGCACAACCAGGGCGCGCAGCCGCTGTTCCCCATGATCGAGGTGGACGGCGAAGACCCGGCAGCGCTCGCGCGTTGGCACGATGCGCTGCGCGAGACCTTCGGGGTGCGCGATGCCGCGTGGCCCGTGTCGACCGCGCCGGCTTTCGAAGCCTGGCGGCTCGACGGCCGGCGCCTGCTCAATGCGGGCAGCCAGGGCGATCCGCTGTTCGAGATCGAGCTGCGACGCGTCAGTGGCGGCGCGATGGACTGGGTGCCCGGCGCACTGGTCGAGATCGTGCCGCGCCAGATGCACGACGACGGCACTCCGGCGCCCGCGCCGCGCAGCTATTCGGTCGCGTCGATTCCGTCCGACGGCGCCGTCCAGCTGCTGGTGCGGCAGGCGCGGCACGACAACGGCTTGGGCGTGGCCTCGGGCTGGCTCACGGTCGGCGCGCCGATGGGCACAGAACTCGCGCTGCGCCTCGTTGCCAACCCCGGCTTCGCGCTGCCCGACGATGCGCGGCCCTGCATCTTCATCGGCAACGGCTCGGGCTTTGCGGGCCTGCGCGCGCTGCTGCGCGAGCGTGCGCGCCGAGGGCACGGCCGCAACTGGCTGGTGTTCGGCGAGCGGCAGGCGGTGAACGACGGCTTCGGCGCGGACGAGGTCGCGGCATGGCAGGCCGGCGGCCTCGTGGCGCGCGCCGATTTCGTCTACTCGCGTGACCAGGCGCAGCGCGTGTACGTGCAGGACTGCCTGCGCGAGGCCGCCGAAGCGTTGAAGCAGTGGGTGGACGAAGAGGGCGCGATCGTCTTCGTCTGCGGCAGCCTCGAAGGCATGGCGCCGGGCGTGGATGCGGCGCTCACCGAGGTGCTGGGCGAGAGCGGCATGGACGCGCTCATCGCCGAAGGCCGCTACCGCCGCGACGTCTACTGATCAAACGGGCGGAAAGCTCACGCCCGGTTCGCCCGTCTGCCACGGCGTGTACTTGGCCATGATGCGCGTGAACAACTCCGACGCGGTCCAGCCCGCGAGCCAGGCCTGCAGGCGCGGCCAGGGCTGAGCGTCGAACCAGGTCGCATCGACCATCGCGAACTGGCGCACGAAAGGCATCAGCGCCGCGTCGACCAGCGTGGCGTGCGCGCCGGCCAGCTGCGCCGACATCGCGAGCCTGTCTTCGAGCCCTTGCAGGAAGCGCGCGCCCTCGTCGCGCGCCGAGCCTTCCGACGCGGGGTAACGCGCCGGGTACTTGTAGCGGTCGAGCAGCGGCTTGAAGCCGTTGTCGCAGGCGGCGATCAGTGCGAGCAGGTCGTCGAGCGTGCCGCGCTCCGGCGTCAACCAGCGCAGCGGATCGTGGCGGCGCAGCGCCCACAGCATCACGTCCAAGCTCTGTTCCAGCACCGCCGCGCCGCCGTCGAGCACCAGCACGGGCACCGTGCCCTTGGGCGAGGCCGCGAGCATCTCGGCGGGTTTGCGTTTCAGCTCGATCTCGCGCAGCGCGCAGTGCTGCCCGCTCGCCACCAGCGCGAGCCGGGCCCGCATCGCATACGGGCAACGGCGGAACGAATAGAGCACGGGGAGGGCGGAGTCGGGCATGCGAACGAAAGATGAGCAGCGGGAGCCGGCCGATTGTCGAACCATCGGGCCGGGTCGCGCGGCGGCGGGTTTTTCCTCACAATCGACCGCCATGGGCGAACGTCTTTTCCTCCGGCTCCACGATGACCCGCTGCACGGGCCGGAATCGGATGTGCCCGACGACACGCTGCAGGTGCTGCCGGTTGCGCCGGCCCTGCAGTCGCATGTCTCGCACCTGCTGATGTACCGCGAGACCTTTGCCCCCGGCCACGAGGTGCGCGAGCGCGTGTTGCCCGACGGCGCGATCCGGCTGGTCTTCAACTTCGGTGACGCGCCCTCGGCCGACGACGCGCCGGGGCAGGCGGTCGAAGCCATCGGCGCTTTCGCCGCACCGGCTGTGGTGCGGATGCGCGACACGGTGGAGGGCCTGTCGGTGGCGCTGCGGCCCGGTGCGGCGGCGGCGCTGCTCGGCGTGCCGGCCGGCGAGATCGCGGGCCGCGCGGTGCACCTCGACGACCTCTGGGGCGGGGAGGGCACGACGCTGCTCGCACGCATGGCCGAAGCGCGCGGCGATGTCGCACGCGCCGATCTGCTGCAGCAGGCCCTGATGAAGCGCCTGCAGAAAGCCGGCGACGGCACGCCACCGGCCGCTGCCATGCACGCCGCACGGCTCATCGCCGCTGCCGACGGGCGCCAGGCCTTGCGCGAGGTGGCACAGGCCGTCGGCGTGGGCGAGCGCCGGCTGCAGCAGATCTTTCATGCGCACGTCGGGCTGTCGCCGCGCGCCTGGGGCCGGCTCGCGCGGCTGCATGCCTGCCTGCGCGCACTGCGCTTGCACAGCGTGCCGGCCTGGGCCGACATGGCGCTGGACCACGGGTTCTACGACCAGTCGCACCTCGTCAACGAGTTCCGCGCCCTGTGCGGCGTGACGCCCACCGAGTTCCTCGGGCGCAGGGTTTCGGTTTCTTCCAAGACGGCGCGTTGAGGTCGACCTATCGTGGCGGCTCGTCCTGCCCAAGGACCCTCACCGAACGAAGGAGCAATGAAAAATGACAGCAGACCACCCCATCCCCGACGCCGCGCACCGTCCGCTGGGGGGCCGCGTGGCCGTGGTGACCGGCGCCAGCCGCGGCGCGGGCCGTGGCATCGCGCAGGAACTGGGCGCGGCCGGCGCCACCGTGTACGTGACCGGGCGCAGCACCCGCGCACGGCCGGCCGACACCTACGGGCAGCTGCTCGCCTTGTCCGAGCTGGCCGCCTTGCCGGGCACCATCGACGACACCGCCGACGAGGTCACGCGGCTCGGCGGGCGCGGCATCGCCGTGGCCTGCGACCACACGAAGGAAGACGAAGTGGCGGCGCTGTTCGCGCGCGTCGAACGCGAGCAGGGCCGGCTCGACCTGCTCGTGAACAACGCCTGGGGCGGCCACGAAACCTTCACGGGTGTCTTCGAGGCGCCGTTCTGGGAGCACCCGCTGTCCAACTGGGATTCGATGTTCGACCGCGGCGTGCGCAACCACCTCGTGGCCAGCCGCTGCGCCGCGCCGGGCATGGTGCGCCGCAAGCAGGGCCTGATCGTCACCACCACCTTCTGGGACCGCGGCCACTACCTGCGCGGCAACCTGTTCTACGACCTCGCCAAGGCATCGATGACGCGGCTGGCCTTCGGCATCGCGCAGGAGCTGCAGCCGCACGGCGTGGCCTCGGTGGCCGTGTCGCCGGGCTGGATGCGCACCGAGTTCGTGCTCGCGGGCCACAAGACCGACGAAGCGCATTGGCAGGAGCGCCCCGCGCTGGCGCGCACCGAATCGCCGCGCTACCTGGGCCGCGCCGTGGCCGCGCTGGCGGGCGATGCGCAGGTGCTCGACAAGACAGGCCAGGTGCTGCGCGTGGGTGACCTCGCGCGTGCCTACGGCTTCACCGACATCGACGGGCGGCAGGTCGAGCCGTTCGAGATGTAGGCCGAGCTACGACAGTTCGCGCACGTCGATGCGAAAGCGCAGCTCGGGCGCGCCGCCGAGTCCGGGCTCGGTGATGAACTCTTCGACCAGCACGCCGCCGTTGGCGCGGATCACGCGCTGTGACGCGAGGTTGTCGGGGCTGGTCGTGATCTCGACGTGGTCCAGGCCGATGGCGCGTGCATCGGGCAGCAGCGCGCGCAGCGCGGCGGTGGCGTAGCCCCGGCCGCTTTTCCATGGCACCACGCCGTAGCCGATGTGGCCGAGGCAGTACGAAGGCAAGTCGTTGGTGCCCGGCTGCCAGCGCAACTGGATGCTGCCGCAGAACTCGCCGTCCCAGAGCCAGCGCCGATAGCCCGGCAGCCGCGGCACGGTGCCGCCGGTGGGCAGCGCGATGGGCGGGCCCTTGGCTTCGCGATCAACCTGGCCGGCGAGAAAGCCTTCGGGGTCGGTGCGGATCAGCGCCAGCTCTTCGCGGCCGGCTTCGGCCCGCAGGTTGTTGGGCGACCAGCCGCGCTCCAACGCAGCGATGTAGCCGGGTAAATGCTCCGGCGAGGGCCAGACGAGTTGCAGTGCGGAAAGGGACATGGGAAACGGTCCTTGTCTTTGAAGATCAGTACGAGCGCAGCGCGATGCCCCAGCGCCCCTCGGCCTGCACGACGATCCAGAGGTTGGCGTGCGTGCTGAGCACCGCGCCGGCCGCATCGCGCCGCGTGTAGTGCACGACGAAGTGCACCTTGTCATGGCTCACGAGCACGGGCTCCTTCTTTTCGTACTGCGTGGAGGCCCAGCCGCCGGCCTTGAGCGTGTCGAAGAAATCAACCGGGTGCTGGCCGGGCACGGGCCAGTCGAGCCGCCGCGCGCCCGAGAGCATCGTGTGCGGAAAGTGCAGCTCGGCGTCCATGCCGCGCGTGTCCGAGGCGTTGAAGGCCGCCGTGAAACGGTCGAGGCAGGCCGATGCGGCCTCGACGACGGCGGCCTGCGGCGCGTCGGAGGGCGGCGGGGCGACAAAGGCGGAAAAGTCGGTCATGCGTTGGATGGTAAAGCGAGTGTGCGGTCGTGATGTGTATGGCGATATAAATGCAACCTAGTTGCGACAATCCATATAATGCAACTCCATTGCATTTGAAGAACGAGTCCCTCATGGCCGATCGCCTTCCCGTCACCGTGCTGTCCGGCTTCCTGGGCGCCGGCAAGACCACGCTGCTCAACCACATCCTGCACAACCGCGAGGGCCGCCGCGTGGCGGTGATCGTCAACGACATGAGCGAGGTCAACATCGACGCCGCGCTGGTGCGCGAAGGCGGTGCCGCGCTGTCGCGCACCGACGAGAAGCTCATCGAGATGAGCAACGGCTGCATCTGCTGCACGCTGCGTGAAGACCTGCTGATCGAGGTGAAACGGCTCGCGAAGGAAGGGCGCTTCGATCAGCTCGTGATCGAATCGACCGGCATTTCCGAGCCGCTGCCCGTGGCCGAGACCTTCACCTTCGCGGGCGAAGACGGCCAGAGCCTGGCCGACGTGGCGCGGCTGGACACCATGGTCACGGTGGTCGATGCCTTCAACTTCCTGCGCGACTACGGCTCGTCCGACAGCCTGGGCCAGCGCGGCCAGTCGCTCGGCGACGAAGACACGCGCACGGTGGTCGACCTGCTGATCGAGCAGATCGAGTTTTGCGACGTGCTCGTGGTCAACAAGACCGACCTCGTGACGGCCGAAGAACGCGAGCGGCTGATGGCGATCTTGCGCAGCCTCAACCCGCGTGCGCGCATCGAGGAATCGGAGTTCGGCCGCGTCGCGCTCGACCGCGTGCTCGACACGGGCCTGTTCGATTTCGAGCAGGCCGAGCAGGCGCCGGGCTGGCTGGCCGAGCTGCGCGGCGAGCATGTGCCCGAGAGCGAGGCCTACGGCATCCGCAGCTTCGTCTACCGCTCGCGCCTGCCGTTCCATCCGCAGCGCTTCTGGGACCTGGTGCAGAGCGAGTGGGAGGGCGTGGTGCGCTCCAAGGGCTTCTTCTGGCTCGCGAGCCGGCCGACCCGCGCGGGTGCGTGGTCACAGGCCGGCGGTGCCTGCCGCTACGGCGTGGCGGGCCTGTGGTGGGCGGCCGTGCCGCGCGAACACTGGCCGACCGACCCCGACGGGCTCGAACTGATCCGCAAGAACTGGGACGACGCCACCGGCGACGCGCGCCAGGAGCTGGTGCTGATCGGCATCGGCATGGATGAGGCCGCGCTGCGCGCACGGCTCGATGCCTGCCTGCTCACGCCCAACGAGATGCGCTTCGGCCCCTCGTGGTGGCAGAACCTGCCCGATCCGTTTCCGTCGTGGAACGTGTAAAGGCGAAGTTCAGTCGTCGGCGGCGCCGGGCTGCATCGCCTGCTGCACCAGCCGGGCCATGGCCGACGCGTTTTCGCTGCCGACGGCGGCCAGGCCCTGCACGGTGCCTTGACGGTCCTGCAGGGCTTCGTCCTGGCTGGCCTTGAGCTTGCCTTCGAGGCGGTCGATGGGGATCTCGATGCCCACCACGGCGCGCGCCAGCTTGCGGATGAAGGTCTCGGGCGCGTCCGTGGTCTGCCAGGGCACGGGCTGGCCGGCCTCGTTCGCCGCTGTCAGCCGCGCGAGCAGGTCGAGCAGCCAGGCTTCGTCGTCGATGGCGCGCGCGATGCCGTGCGCGTGGGCGACGGCGTAGTTCCAGGTCGGCACCACCTGGCCGTGCTCGGCCTTGCCGGGGTACCAGCCGGGCGTGATGTAGGCCTGCGGCCCCTGGAACATCACGACAGAAGGGGCCGGGGCATCGAGCTGACGCCACACGGGATTGGCGCGCGACACGTGGCCGAGCAGCGTGCCGAACGGGCCGCGCGAGCGGTCGAGCAGAAAGGGCAGGTGGTTGGCGACCAGCCCGTCGGCGCCCGGCACGACCCAGGCGCCCAGCGGGTGCGCGTCGATCAGCGCGTGGCTCGCGCCGAGGTCGGGCTGGCGGTGGTGCCGGGAGACGTACACGCGCGGCCTGGTCGGCTCGGCGACCTATCGGGCACAGTCGCCGCACATGCCGTGCAGCGTGAGCGCCGTGTGCCGCGTGTCGATGCCCTGCTTGCGCAGCGCCTTGCCGAGCCGGCCCATCACCTTGGGCAGTTCGGGGTCGGAGGGCAGGGCCAGCACCTTGTGGCACTGGTCGCATTCGAAGGTGTTGCCCGAGGCGGTGTCGACGTGCCGCGCGAAGCGGTTGACCCGGTCGGCGCCCACGCGGCGGTCGCACAGGCCGGCCTCGACCAGCCGGTCGAGCACGCGGTAGAGCGTGACGCGGTCGGGCGGCTCGCCCGTGGCGGCGGTGTAGGCGGCGGCCACTTCCTCGTGGGTCAGCGGCTGCGAGCCGTGTTCGAGCAGCTCGAGCACGGTCTGGGCGGCGCGCGTCACGCGCAGCCCGCTGCCGCGCAGCAGCGCCTCGCTGTCGAAGGCGGGGCGGGACGACGAGCTTTTCAGGGGCGGGGTGGGGGTCTTCATGCGAAACGCCATTGTGTTGCATCCGGCGCTCCCTTGTGCCGACAAGGGCGCCGGGGCGGCCCGAAGGCGCGGATGTTGCGAGGTGCAAGTCAGCCAACCGGCCGTTTCGCCGCGGCCCGGGTCGCCCGAATGCGCTAAGGTCCGGGCATTCGCATTCCTGAATACCTTCGTTGACCATGTCCCGTCCCCCCATCGAAATCGAAACCGCCCCGAACCCCACCGCCTCGGTGGTCCTGATGCACGGCCTGGGTGCCGACGGCAACGACTTCGTGCCGATCGCCGGCGAACTCGACCTGTCGGCCGTGGGCCCGGTGCGCTTCGTGTTCCCCAACGCGCCCGTCATTCCCGTGACCATCAATGGCGGCTACGAGATGCCCGCCTGGTACGACATCGCGGTGGCCGATCTGGTGGCGCGCGAGGACGAGGCCGGCCTGCGCCGCTCGCAGGCGAGCATCGAGGCCCTCATCGCGAATGAAAAGGCACGCGGCATCCCCGCCCACCGCATCGTGGTGGCCGGCTTCTCGCAAGGCTGTGCGATGGCGCTGATGACCGGGCTGCGCCACGGCGAGCGGCTGGCCGGCATCGTCGGCCTTTCGGGCTACCTGCCGATCGCCGCGACCACGGCGGCCGAGCGCCACGGCGCCAACCACGACACGCCCGTGTTCCTCGCGCACGGCCGGCAGGACCCGGTGGTGCCGCTGGCGCGCGCCGAACAGTCGCGCGACGCGCTGGTGGCGCTGGGCCACCCGGTCGAATGGCACGAATACCCCATGGCGCACTCGGTCTGCATGGAAGAGATCGCCGACCTCAACCGCTTTTTGCTGCGCGTGTTCGGCTGAAGGCCCGCCACGCCGGGCCGCGCGCGCATCCATCCTGATCCTGTCACCCCGCAAGAACGCACAGAAGGAGACCCCCATGATTCTGGTCATCGGACACGCGCTGGCAAAGGCCGACACCCTGCAGGCGATGCTGGCCATCAGCGTGGAACACGTGCTGCGCTCGCGCGCCGAGCCCGGCTGCATCTCGCATGACGTCACGACCGACGTGCAAGACCCGCTGCAGCTCACCTTCGTGGAGCGCTGGAGCGACATGGCGGCGCTGCAGGCGCACTTTCGCGTCGACGCGTCGCGCGCGTTCGGCAAGGCGCTCGCGGCCATGGCCGACGGCGTGCCGTCGATCCATGTCTACCAGTCGGAAGAGATCGACCTGTCGGCGGGCCGCCCCAAGGCCTGAATTTCGAACCCCACTGCGCGCCGCAAGGCCGGTGGTATTTGAGAGGGCAGCTATGAAAAAAGTAGCAAAAAACAGCATAGCCGGATGCGGGATTCCCTGCTTCAGCAGTGCCTGTCCGCCCGTGCTACCTTCCAGCCCCACAGAAGATTGATGGGTCATAAGAACATGAGCAACAGATTGCAGGAGAGGCTGGGTGCACTCCCGGCCGCGCGATTGAAGGGAATGCGTCGCGGCATCGAGAAGGAAAGCCTGCGCGCGCTGCCCGACGGCAAGCTGGCCCTCACGCCGCATCCGCTGGCGCTGGGCTCGGCGCTCACGCATCCGCACATCACGACCGACTTCAGCGAATCGCAGCTCGAACTCATCACGGGCGTGCACGCGGGCGTGGAGTCGGCGCTCGAAGAGCTCACGCGGGTGCACCAGTTCACCTACCGCGTGCTCGACCAGCTCGGCGACGAGCGCCTGTGGGTGTCGAGCATGCCCTGCGGCCTGCCGACCGACGAGACCATTCCGATCGGCCGCTACGGCTCGTCGAACGTCGGCCGCGCCAAGAGCGTGTACCGCATGGGCCTGAGCCACCGCTATGGCCGCCGCATGCAGACCATCTCGGGCATCCACTACAACTGGTCGCTGCCGGAGGTGTCGAGCGAAGAGTACTTTGCGCTCATCCGCAACTTCCGCCGCCAGGCCTTCCTGCTGCTGTACCTGTTTGGCGCCTCGCCGGCCCTGTGTTCGAGCTTTGTCGCGGGCCGCCCGCACGAGCTGCAGCCGCTGGGCGACGGCAGCATGTACATGCCGCACGGCACCTCGCTGCGCATGGGCCGCCTGGGCTACCAGAGCGAGGCGCAGGCCTCGCTGGCCGTGAGCTACAACAGCCTGGAGGGCTACGGCGCCTCGCTGCAGGACGCGCTCACGCGTCCGTGGCCGGCCTACGAGGCCATCGGCATCCGCAACCTGGGCGGCGACTACAACCAGCTGGGCACCAGCCTGCTGCAGATCGAGAACGAGTTCTACGGCACGATCCGCCCCAAGCGCGTGATCCACTCCGGCGAGCGCCCGCTGCACGCGCTGCGCGAGCGCGGCGTGGAGTACGTCGAGGTGCGCCTGATGGACCTCGACCCCTTCGAGACCGTCGGCATCAACGCGCAGACCATGCGCTTCATCGACGTGTTCCTGCTGCACTGCCTGCTGAACGACAGCCCCGACGACACCCCGCAAGAAATCGCCGACCTGGCGCAGAACCAGCACCTCACGGCCGCGCGTGGCCGCGAGCCGGGGCTGAAGCTGCGCCGAGACGGGCGCGAGGTCGGCCTGACCGACTGGGGCCTGGAGCTGGTCGAGCAGTGCCTGCCGATTGCCGCCGCGCTCGACGCGGCGCAGGGCGGCACGCAGCATGTCGACGCGGTGCGCGCCGCCAAGGCCGGCCTCGAGAACCCCGACAGCCTGCCTTCGGCCCGCGTGCTCGCGGCCATCGAGCAACAGCACGGCAACTCTTTCGTCGGCTTCGTGCGCGCCCAGTCGGAGCAGACCCGCGCCGCGCTGCTGGCGCTGCCGTTCTCGGCCGCGCAGCAGGCCGGGTTCGAGCAGATGACGGCCGAGTCGATCCAGGCGCAAAAGCGCATCGAGGCGGCCGACACCATGCCCTTCGAGATCTACCGCGAGCAGTATGTCTCGCCGGCGCGCCTGGGCATGGCCCCCGGCCGCCTGCCGGTCGCAGCCTGAGACGGTCACCCCGGCGGCGCCGGCCGGCGCATGCCGACAGCGCCGCTGGCCGATGGCCTACAGCCATTGACCTGTCCGGCTCACCGTGGCGCGGCGGCCAGCCCCGAAGATGGCGTCATGCGCTGCCCAGTTCCGGACCCGAGACACCCACCATGACGCTCCATGCCTACCTGGTCGAGGACAGTCCGGTGATCCGCGAGAACCTGGTCGACTTTCTCGAGGACGTGATCGATGCGCACGTGATCGCCTCGGCCAGCACCGCCGACGAAGCGCTCGACTGGCTGCGCGACCACAAGAGCGACTGGGACCTGGCCATCGTTGACCTGTTCCTGCAGCGCGGCAACGGTCTGGCCGTGCTGAACGCCTGCCGCCAGCGCTCGCCACACCAGAAGGTGGTGGTGCTCAGCAACTACGCCACCGCCGACATGCGCCTGCGCTCGCAGCAGCTGGGTGCCGACGCCTTCTTCGACAAATCGGCCGAACTCGACCAGCTGGTGGCGTACTGCGCCACCGTCCAGCCGTCGCATGGGTGACTCCCGCCGGGGGCGCCCGGCGGCGAACGGGGCGGGGAACTGAGGTAAAACGTTGGGTTGTTGTCAATTGGCAACCCTCATCAACACCGACCCACACCGTTCAGACAGCGAGCAGAGACCTCATGAGCAACAGCACCTCCATCGACTTCCAGGGCCGTGTGGCCATCGTGACCGGCGCCGGCGGCGGCCTGGGCCGCCAGCATGCGCTGGCATTGGCAGCGCGCGGCGCCAAGGTGGTGGTCAACGACCTGGGCGGCGCGCGCGACGGCTCGGGCGGCTCGGTCAGCGCCGCGCAGGCGGTGGTCGACGAGATCAAGGCGGCCGGCGGCGAAGCCATTGCCAACGGCGCCTCGGTGACCGACTTCGAGGCCGTGCAGGCCATGGTCAAGCAGGCGGTCGACGCCTGGGGCCGCGTCGACATCCTGGTGAACAACGCCGGCATCCTGCGCGACAAGAGCTTCGCCAAGATGGAACTGGACGACTTCAAGCTGGTGGTCGACGTGCACCTGATGGGCGCCGTGAACTGCACCAAGGCCGTCTGGGCGCTCATGAACGAGCAGAAGTACGGCCGCATCGTGATGACCACCTCGTCGTCGGGCCTGTACGGCAACTTCGGCCAGAGCAACTACGGCGCCGCCAAGCTGGCGCTGGTGGGCCTCATGCAGACGCTGAGCATCGAAGGCGCC
Source organism: Variovorax sp. BGA-UO-ETr-C22 (assembly GCF_059567965.1). Lineage (NCBI taxonomy): Bacteria > Pseudomonadati > Pseudomonadota > Betaproteobacteria > Burkholderiales > Comamonadaceae > Variovorax > Variovorax sp. BGA-UO-ETr-C22. Next base: position 344,155 of record NZ_JCAQPA010000007.1, on the reverse strand, counting down.
AAGAACGACATCCGGGTGAACTGCCTGGCGCCCACCGCCGCCACGCGCATGACGGAAGACCTGTTCCCCAAGGACATGCTCGAGGCGTTCCGCCCCGAGGCCGTGGTGCCCGCGATGCTGGTGCTGGCCGCGCAGGACGCGCCCAACCGCACCATCCTCTGTGCCGGCGCCGGCACCTTCGAGGCCGCGCATATCACGCTGACGCAGGGCGCCTGGCTGGGCATTGCCGCCGACACGGCCGAGCAGCTGGCCGCGCGCCTGTCGGAAGTGACCGCGCGCGAGGGCGAGGCCGTGCCGCAAAGCGGCACCGCCCAGGGCGCGAACGAAGTCGCCAAGGGCCAGGCGAACGCCGGCCGGGGCTGAACTTTCGTCACTCGGTGCATGGCGCTTGACTTCGAGCGCACTCGAGCATTTCCAATGAATTCACCGGATGTCCGGTGTCTTCATTCATCCAAGGAAATCACGCCATGCACACGATCGACAACAAGGCCCTGGTCCAGCGCATCCACGCGGAGCTGGACAGGGGCAACGGCCAGGCCTTCATCGACAGCCTGGCCGACGACGCCAGCTGGACGCTGGAAGGCAGCACGCCCTGGTCGCGCACCTACCAGGGCAAGCAGGCGATCCGCGAAGAGCTGATCAAGCCGCTGTTCGGGCAGTTCGCGGGGCCCTATGTGAGCAAGACCGAATGCATCATTGCGGAAGGCGACCGCGTGGTGGTGCTGTTCAGCGGCGACGTGCCCACCAAGGCCGGCAAGCGCTACAACAACCGCTATTGCTACGTCTACCGACTCGAAGGAGGCCAAGTGAAGACATTGACCGAGTACTTCGACACCGCGCTGGTCGAGCGGGCGCTCGACGCGCCGACCGCCCATGCCGGCTGACGCCAGCGCTGCCACGCCGTCGTTCCACATCGGCGAACTGGCCGCGCGCACGGGCCGCACGGTGCACGCCATCCGCTGGTACGAATCGCAGGGCCTCGTGCCCGGCGTGGCGCGCGATGCGGGCGGGCGGCGCGTGTACGGCGAACTGCATGTGGGTTGGCTCGACCTGATGGACCGGCTGCGCCGCACCGGCATGTCGATCGCCGAGATGCGCGACTACACGGCGCTCGCGTTGCAGGGCAAGGCCACGCTGCGCCAGCGGCGCGACCTGCTCGAGGCGCACCGCGCGCGCGTGCACCAGACGATCGCCGACTGGCAGCAGGCGCTGTCGCTGGTCGATCGCAAGATCGATTTCTACGACGCCTGGATGGCCGACGGGCGGCGCCCGCCGCTCATTCCGGTGGAAACGCCGCAGCGCCTGCCCGCACCGAAGCGCAAGCCGGCGTGCTGAGCGTCGACTCGACTACTCGGCGACGAAGCCCTCGCCGTCGCGGCGGATCGAGTCGCGGGCGCGGTGGTTGTTGAGGCGGCCCAGCGTGTTGTCGAGCAGGCGCTTGAGCTTGTCGGCCGCGCCGCGGAAGGCCTCGTCGAGGCTGGTGGCATGCTGTGTCACCGCGAGCGGCTGGTGGTGCGCCAGGCGCGCTTCCATCACGCAGCACTTGTCGCCACCGCCGGCCTTGTCGTGGTTCTCGTCGCTCAGGTGCACCTCGACGCGCGTCACGTCTTCGACGAAACGGCTCAGGTGCTGCTTGATCTCGGTGTCTGCCCAGCGCTCCAGCGTGTCCTTGTTGGTGATGCCATTGCTCGTGTTGACCTGGATCTGCATTGCGTATGTCCCTGCTGGATGGTGAACGAGCCTTCACTGTGCACCCGAAAGAGTGCCCCTGCGCGTAGGTGTGTTGCCCCTTTTTGCCGGGGCATGGCCGCGTGCTCAGCTCTGGATGTAACTGGTCAGCTGCGTGATCGTCTGCTCGTGCTCGGAAATGATGTCGTCCATCAGGTCTTGAATCGAGATCATGCCGACCACCTTGTCGCCGTCGACCACGGGCAGGTGGCGGAACTTGCGCTGGCTCATGAGCGCCATGCAGGCGTGGGTCTGGGTCTGCGGGGTGACGGTCATCACGTCGGGCGTCATGATCTCGGAGACTTTCATCTCTTTCGAATTCTTGCCCTGCAGCGCCACCTTGCGGGTGTAGTCGCGCTCGGACAAAAAGCCCACGAGCTTTTCGCCGTCCATCACCATGAGCGCGCCCACTTCGAAATGCGCCAGCGTGGCCAGCGCGTCGAACACGCTGGTGTCGGGCGAGGTGCGCCAGGCGGCGGAATCGTGGCGCTTGAGCAGTTCGGAGACGGGTTTCATCGCAGGCACTCCATTCAGGGGTTTCGATCCGGCCGACGCACGTGGCGGCGCCGTGCTTCGGACAAATCATAGGGGCGGAATCGCCCTTCGCGATGCAAAACCCTCCCGGGTGTTGCGCGTGTCATGCCGCGCACACGAACCTGGGGATGATCAAGGGTGCTCAGGGCGCGGCGGCGAGCACGCGGCTCAGCGCCACGGCATTGCCCGCGACATCCTTCACGAGGCCCTGCGCGTCGAAGTTCACCTGGAACTCCGACCAGCTGTCGCGCCAGTAGCGCCACACCGGCGCGTCCAGGCTCGGGTTCTCGCTGGCCACCGGGTAGCCCAGCGCCATCAGCACCTGTTCGCGCGTCATGCCCGGCATCACCTTGCCCGCGAGGATGGCGGCGCCCACCGCAGGCGGGAAGCTGGCGATCTTGCGCTTGGGGTCTTCGGTGACCACGTAGCGCTTGGCGAAGTCGATCAGCGTGATGTTGCGGCTGTAGTCGTTCTTGATGCGCTGGGGCTTGCCCGCGAGATCGAGGTTGAAGAAGCGGAAGTCGTAGGCCGTGATGCGCGCCGGCGTGCCCACGGGGACGATGCTCGTGCCCTGCTCGTCGTAGTTGATGTCGCTGATCGAGTCGCCGTAGGTGCGCATGTTGCAGCACAGGAAACCGTCGGTCAGCGGACCGGGCGGGGGCGACGGGCGCTGGGCGTGCACCGCGGTGGCGGACAGGATGGTGGTGGCCGCGAGCAGGGCGGCGGCGGCAAGGCGCTGGACCATGAAAAGGATCTCCCTCGGTGTGACTTTTTGAAACAGCTGCAGGCGCAGCGCGCGGATTCTAGGGGTGATCTGGCGGCCAACAAGCCAGTGAATACGCCAGCTGGTGCTATCAAAAGCGCAGCATCGAGGAATCGGTCCGTTTCCCGGTTCACAATGCGCACCCGGCCTGCGAGGCCGGTCCCTTCCAGACAGCGCGAAAGAAAGAGCATCCATCGATGGCGATCCAGTGGTTCCCCGGTCACATGTATTCGACCCAGAAGGCCATCACCGAACGGGTGAAGGACATCGACGTGGTGATCGAACTGCTCGACGCGCGCCTGCCCGGCTCCAGCGCCAACCCGATGCTGGCCGAGCTCACGGCCGGGCGGCCCACGCTGAAGGTGCTCAACAAGCAGGACCTGGCCGACCCCGCGCGCACCGAGGCCTGGCTGGCGCACTACAACGCGCTGCCCGACACCCGCGCCATCGCGCTCGATGCCAGCCTGACCATGCCCGCGCAGCGCATCGTGCGCGCCTGCCACGAGCTGTCGCCCAACCGCGGCGGCATGGCCAAGCCGATGCGCGTGCTGATCTGCGGCATTCCCAATGTGGGCAAGTCGACCCTCATCAACACGCTCACCGGCGGGCGCAAAGCCAAAACCGGCGACGAGGCCGGCATCACCAAGCTCGAGCAGCGCATCACGCTGGCCGACGACTTCTACCTGTGGGACACGCCCGGCATGCTGTGGCCGCGCATCATCGTGCCCAAGAGCGGCTACAACCTCGCGGCCAGCGGCGCGGTGGGGCGCAATGCCTTCGACGAGGAAGAAGTGGCGCTGGAGCTGCTCGACTACCTCAAGGCGAACTACGCCGAGGGCATCGTCGCGCGCTTCAAGCTCGTCGAGCTCGACGCCGCCACCCTGGCCGACATGAAGGACGAAGACGTCCTCGACACCATCGGCCGCAAGCGCGGCGCGCTGCTGGGCAAGGGCAAGGTCAACCTGCAGAAGGCCGCCGAGATCGTGATGCACGAGTTCCGCGCCGGCAACCTGGGGCGCATCACGCTCGAGACGCCCGAAGAGTTCGCGCAGTGGCTGGCCGCCGGCCAGCGCGCCGACGCCGAGCGCGCCGCGAAGAAGGCGGCGCGTGGCAAGAAGGGCAAGCAAAAGCCCGAGGCGCCCGAGGCAGACAGCGGCCCGACGGCCGACGCGTGAAGGTCTTGCGCGCGGCTCGCTGAAGGCTGCGCGGGCCGCCCCTATCATCGAGACATGCAACGTCTCACGCGCCAGCGCAACGCCGTTTTCTCCGCCTTCAGCGACGCCGGTCGCGTGCTGACCGCCCCCGAAATCCTCGAACACGCACGGGCCATCGTGCCCGAGATCAGCCTGTCGACGGTGTATCGCCAGGTCTCGCTGCTGCTGGCCGACGGCGAGATCGCCAAGGTCGAGCTGCCGGGCGAGCCGGCGCGCTATGAAGTGGCCTGCAAGGCTGATCCACACGATCACGCTTCGCACGGCGCCAGCGACGATGCAGGGCACCACCACCATCACTACTTCCATTGCTCGCAGTGCGGCCAGGTGTTCCTGCTGCACGCCTGCCCGGGGCCGATGCACGACCTGGCCCCCAAGGGCTTCCAGGTGACGCACCACGAGGTCACGCTGCATGGCCTGTGCGCCGCCTGTGTCGACGCCGGCGCGAAAGCGCCGAAGGCGCACCCGCCGCACTGACGACGGCGGGGCCCCGGATGCCGGGGAAAGGTCAACAAAGTTATTGAGAATGAATTCGCAATAACGTATATTCGCGTGTCCGAACGAACTCCCCGGCCACGCACATGCAAGTCCTGTCCTCGCTCAAGGAAGCCAAGAAGCGTCACCGCGATTGCCAGGTGGTGACGCGGCGCGGCCGCACCTACGTCATCTGCAAGTCCAACCCGCGCTTCAAGGCGCGGCAAGGCGGCGCAAAGAACAAGAACAAGCGCTGACGCGCGGCGGCCCAGAAGCCGCCTTCATTCCCCATTCGATGACTGCATCGGCGTGCCCACGCCGGGGGCGTGCCTGCGCGCGTCTTTCCCTTTTCTTCTTCCTTCCATCGGAATCCCTCCGCCATGCTCCGAGCCACCGGCCTCACCAAACGCTACGGCGCGCACACCGCGCTCGACCGCCTCGACCTCGACATCCGCGGCGGCGACATCTACTGCCTGCTGGGTGCCAACGGCGCGGGCAAGACGACCACCATCAACCTGTTCCTGAACTTCATCGCGCCGACCGACGGCACGGTGCAGATCAACGGCACCGACGTCACGCGCTACCCGGTCGCGACCAAGCAGGACGTGGCGTACATCCCCGAGCAGGTCACGCTGTACGGCACGCTCTCGGGCCTGGAGAACCTGCGCTTCTTCGCCGGCCTCGCACTGGGCCACGAGCTGCCGCGCGAACGCCTGCTCGCGCTGATGACCGAAGTGGGGCTCGACCACGCGGCCGCCGACAAGCGCGTCAGCATGTATTCGAAGGGCATGCGCCAGAAGGTGTGGATCGCGGTCGCGCTGGCCAAGCAGGCCAAGGCGCTGCTGCTCGACGAGCCCACCTCGGGGCTCGACCCGCATGCCGCCGCCGAGTTCTCCGACCTGCTGCGGCGCGCGGCCGACCGCGGCGTGGCCGTGCTCACCACCACGCACGACCTGTTCCATGCGCAGCAGACCGCCACGCGCGTCGGGATCATGAAGCGCGGGCGGCTGGTCGAAAGCCTCGACGGCGCGCAGATCGGGCAGACCGACCTGCAGTCCCTCTACCTGCAACACATGAGGGCCTGACCCGATGACGATGCGCTGGATCGCCCGACGCGAATTCACCGAACGCCTGCGCGACGGCCGCCTGTATTGGGCCGGCGGGCTCGTGGCCGTGCTGCTCTTCACCGCGCTGGCCGTCGGCTGGGCGCACCAGCGCGGCGCGCATGCCGAGCAGGTGGCCGCACAGGCCATGGACTACCGCGACTGGCTGCACCAGGACAAGCGCCATCCGCACGACGCCGCGCACCAGGGCATGCACGCCTTCAAGCCCGAGCCGCCGCTGTCGATGGTCGACGCGGGCATCAACCCCTACATCGGCAGCACCGTGTGGCTGCAGGCGCACCGCCAGAGCGAGGTCAAGTTCAATGCCGCGCAGGACGCGACGGGCCTGCAGCGTTTCGGCAACCTGTCGGTGGGCTGGATCCTGCAGGTGCTCGGCCCGCTGCTGGTGATCGTGCTGGGCTTCAACGCCTTCGCGGGCGAGCGCGAGCAGGGCATCCTGCGCCAGACGCTGAGCCTGGGCGTGGCGCCGCTGCGGCTGCTGGCCGGCAAGGCGCTCGCGCTGTCGGCGCTGCTGGCGGTGCTGCTGGTGCCGGCGGCCTTGGTTGCGGCCGTTGCCGTGGCGGTGGGCGCGGAGCCGGGCGGGCGCGTCGATGCGCTGCTGCGGCTGGGCGCGTGGTCGCTGGGCTACGCGGTGTACCTCGGCATCTTCGTGTGCCTGGTGCTGGGTGTGTCGGCGCTGTCGTCGACCTCGCGCATGGCGATCACCGTGCTGCTCGCGCTGTGGATCGGGCAGGCCGTGATGGCGCCGCGCGTGCTCTCCGAGCTTTCGCGCACCTGGTATCCGAGCCCGACGCGGCTCGAATTCAACAAAGCGCTGGGCGCGGAACTCAAGGCCGTGTCGAACCAGGTCTGGCAGCAGAACTTCGGCACCACCGAGCGCTGGGGGCGCGACGTGCCGCTGAGCAAGTGGGGCATTGCGCTGCGCCTGGACGACCAGGCCTCGTACCCCGTGTACGACCGCCACTACGGCCGCCTGTGGGACACCTGGGAACAGCAGCAGAAAGTGCAGGAGTGGAGCGGCCTGCTGCTGCCGCTGCTCGCGGTGCGCAGCTTCTCGATGGGCATGGCGGGCACCGACTTCTCGCACCACCGGCGCTTCACCACGGCCGCCGAGCTGCACCGCCGCAACATCCAGGACCTGATGAGCAAGGACCTCGTGGCGCATGCCGATCCGCTCGGCGACCGCCACTTCTCCTACCAGGCCACGGTCGACCTCTGGGCCACCGTGCCGCCCTTCGACTACCACCCGCCGGGAGCAGGGTGGGCGCTGCGGCACCAGACGCGCAGCTTCCTCGTGCTGTGCGCCGGCCTGCTGCTCGCGGCGGCGTTCGCGGCCTTCGCCACCTTGCGCCAGCGCGCGCTCTGAGAGGGGATGCCACCCATGTCCTCCATCCATCCTCCCCAAGGCCGCCGCCTGCTGGCCGTGATGCGCCAGGAAGTCCGTTTGATGCTCGCCGAGCGCGGGCTTTGGGTCGTCGGCGCGCTGTTCCTCTTGCTCGTGGCCTATGCCCTGGGCAACGGCCTGCTGCAGACCGCCCAGCGCGACCGCGCGCAGGCGGCCGTGGCGCAGGCCGACCGCGACACCCGCACCGCGCAGCGCACCTTGCTCGAAGCCATCCTGGCCGGCACCGCGCAGCCCACGCCCTTCGAGAACCCGGCCGACCCCTCGCGCATGGCGAGCGGCTACGGCGGCCAGCACGTGCTGCTGCCGACCGCGCCGCTGGGCCCGGTCGCGCTGGGGCAGAGCGACCTGTTCCCGAGCCAGTACCAGGTCACGAACCAGAGCCGCGTGGTGTTCATGAACCCGAGCGACATCGAGAACCCGTGGCACCTGCTGAGCGGGCATTTCGACCTGGCCTTCGTCATCGTCTACCTGCTGCCGCTGCTGATCTTTGCGCTCAGCTACAACCTGCTGTCGGCCGAGCGCGAGAACGGCACCTTGCGCCTGCTGCTGTCGCAACCGCTGCGCTTGCGCACGCTGCTCGCGGGCAAGCTCACCGTGCGCGCCGCAGTGTTGCTGGGCCCCGCCGTGCTGCTGCCGGTGGCCGTGCTGTGGATCGCGCGCCATGCGGGGCTCACGGCGGGCGGCGCGGGCAGCGCCACGCTGTGGTGGGCGCTGCTGGTGGGCGCCTATGCGCTGTTCTGGTTCGCGCTGGTGGTGGCGGTGAACGCCTTCGGCGCCTCGTCGGCGACCAACGCGATGGTGCTCGTCATCGCCTGGGTGTTGTTGGTGCTCGTGGCGCCGGTGCTGCTGAACCTGGCCGTCACGCAGGTGGCACCTGCACCGTCGCGCACCGAGCTGGCCACGCGCCAGCGCGTGGTCACGGCCGAGGCGATGAAGCGCTACCAGGACCTGCTGGGCACCGAGTACCAGCACGTGGGGCAGGGTGCCATCCTCGTGCCGCGCGACGGCAAGATCGAGATCGCCGGCCGCTCGCTGGCCAACTACCGCATCCAGCGCGAGGTCGACGAAGCGATCCGCCCCGCGCTCGCGCGCTTCGACGCACAGCAGGCGACGCAACAGGCGCTGGTGGGCCGCTTCGGCGCCGTGTCGCCGGCGGCCGTGGCCTACGAAGGCATGACCGCGCTGGCCGGCAACGGCGCGCGTCGCCATGCGCGCTTCGACGCGCAGACCGTGGCACACCACGAAGCGTGGAAGGCCTTCTTCTTCCCGCGCATCGATGCGCGCGATGCGCTCGCCCCTGCCGACTTCGATCGCATGCCCACCTTCGCCTGGCACGAGGAGCCCGCCGACCTCTTGCGCGGGCAGGCCGCGCTCGCCGTGCTGCAACTGCTGGTGCCGAGCCTGCTGCTGTTCGGGCTCGCGGCCTGGCGGCTGCGGCGCTTCTCGGTGGCCTGACGCCTTTTCTACTTTCTTCCACGCACCGTTCCATGACCCCGTTCACCCGCACCACCGTCGCGCTGGCCGCCTTCACCGCCTTGCAAGTCGCCTCTGCACAAGACAGCCGCAACAACGCCGAACTCGGCACCGTCACCATCGAAGGCAGCCGAGACGCGAACAGCCTGCACCTCGATGATTCGAGCGGCACGGCCTCGCGCCTGGGCCTGTCGGTGCGCGAGACGCCGGCCTCGGTCGAGATCCTGTCGCAGGACGCGATCCAGCAGCGCGGCGCGCGCACCTTCAGCGAGGCGTTGCGCGGCATGGCGGGCCTCTCGGGCGGCGGCCCCCCGTCGTCGCCGACCACGCTGTCGCTGCGCGGCTTCACCAGCCTCATGTACCTCTACGACGGCGTGCGCAGCTCGGGCGCGGGCGTCACCAACCGCGTGCAGGACACCTGGAACTACGAGCGCATTGAAGTGCTCAAGGGCCCGGCCTCGGTGCTCGACGGCGAAGGCGCCATCGGCGGCATCGTCAACTTCGTGACCAAGCGGCCCGACCGCAGCAACCCGCACAAGGAAGCGCTGCTCTCGTACGGCAGCTACGGCTCCACACGCGCGGCCTTCGGCTTCGGCGGCGCGCTGGGCGAGGCCAGCGCCTACCGGCTCGACTACAGCCGCAACGACACCAAGGTGGGCACCATCGACCGCAACGGCGAGCGCATCGATCACTTCACGAGCGGCCTGCTGGTGGACCTGGGCGGCTCGGTGAAGCTCGACCTGTCGTTCGACTACCTGCGCGACGACAACGACGCCTACTGGGGCACGCCGCTCGTGCCGCGCAGCTTCGCCACGCAGCCGACGAACGTCGTCAGCACGCCCGACGGCCGCGTAATCGACCGGCGCATGGCGCGCACCAACTACAACGTGCGCGACGACGAGAATTCGTCGGAAACCTATTGGCTGCGCGCGCGCCTCACGGGGCAACTGGACGGCGGCTGGTCGTGGCGCAACGAGTTCTCGGCCAACCAGTCCAAGCGCATGTTCCGCAATTCAGAAAGCGCGACCTTCGTGCCGCCCGCCAGCATCGCGCGCGACCAGACGCTCATCACGCACGACCAGGACTTCTGGCTCGACCGCTTCGACGCCACGCACAAGGGAAAGATCGCCGGCCTGGACAACCGCTTCGTCGTCGGCGGCGAGTACAGCGAAACGCGCTTCGGCAGCCAGCGCCGCTTCTCCAACAGCAGCCCCACCACCGCCGCGCAACTGCGCGTGCCCGTGTTCGACCCATACACCGGCTACTTCGACGACAACCCCGCGCTGACCACCGGCGCGGGCAACCGCGCCGACACCTTCTCGCGCGTGAAGGTTGCCTCGGTTTTCGTGGAAGACGCGCTCAAGCCGATGCGCGACCTCACGCTGGTCGGTGGCCTGCGCCACGACCGCACCGAGGTCGACCGCCGCATCTGGGACCTCAGCGCGGGCAGCGTCACGCGCTTCGGCGCGAGCTACCGTGCCACCTCGGGGCGCCTCGGCGCGGTGTACGACCTGTCGCCGCAGTCGAGCCTGTATGCGCAGTACACCAACGCCACGCTGCCGGTGGGATCGCTCTTCCTGCTGTCGGCCTCGAACGCCGCGTTCCCGATGTCGCGCGGCAAGCAGGCCGAGGTGGGCTTCAAGCAGAGCCTGCCCGCGGCCAACCTCGAGTGGACCGCGGCGCTGTACAAGATCGAGCTCGACAACGTGCTCTCGCGCGATCCGAACAACGCCGCCACCACAGTGAACAACGGGCGCCAGTCGTCGCGCGGCCTCGAGCTGTCGGCCGTGTGGAAGCCCACACGCGAATGGACGCTGGCGGGCAACCTGGCGGCGCTCGATGCGCGCTTCGACACGCTGGTCGAAGCGGGCAACGTCTCGCGCGTGGGCAAGACCCCGCCGAACGTGCCCGAGCGCATGGCCAACATCTTCGCCACCTACCGGCCCGACGGCTCGAAGTTCGAATACTTCGCGTCGTTGAATCACACGGGGCCGATGTACACCGACAACGCCAACCAGATTCGCATCAACGGCTTCACGACGGTGGATGCGGCCGTGAGCTATCGCTTGAAGAATGCGCTGCTGAGTTTTCGTGTGCGCAACCTGACCGACCGGCTCTACGCGACCTGGACCGGCCGCGCCGCGAGCCAGGTGTTGCTGGCGCCGCGGCGGACCTTCGAGGTGTCGGCGAAGTTCGACTTCTGAAGCCCACGCGCTGAGGAGAACCGACAGCGCCCAGTGTGCGCAGGACACTGGGTACTTCCCGCAGCGAAATCAAGGAGGAGGGCGAAGCCCGGGGGACATTCGCGGAGGGAAGTACCCGGTGGCCTGCGCACTCGCCCTGAACAAACCCAGCCTCAGCGCATCTGCAACCGCGCATCCTTCGGATACCCGATCGTGTAGTCCGCCGACACGCGCGCCGTCTGCCCCGCGTCCAGGTCGAAGCGCCACATCGCCAGCCCCGGCTGCTTGTTCCACGCCTGCTCGGCCGGCTGCGGCGCAAAGCGCGTGGTCACGCGCACCTGCTCGTCGACCGACACCGGCGCGGCCTCCAGCACCTGCACCGCGATCGGCGTGCGATGGCGGTTTTCGACCACGTAGGCGCGTTGCACCTGGCGCTCGGCGCGCGAGCCGACGAAGCCGCCCGAGCCCTGGTTGTCGCGCTCGGGCTCGACTTGCACGCGCACCAGCTCGTCGCGGCCGAACGAGAGCGTGAGCTTCGCGTCGCTCGGCGCGTTCCAGCGGCCCTGGCCGACGAAGTTGCCGTCGCGGTACAGCTGCATCGGACCGGCCGGCCACACGCCCGAGGGCTGCGCCATCTCGGCGACCAGGAAGGCGCTCGGGTCCACGCGCGGGCTGGTGCGTGCGGCGAGCTGCGCCGCGTCCTCGTGCTGGCCCAGTGCCAGGGTGACCCGCTGGCCGTTGGAGGGCACGTCGATGCTTTGCGGCACGGCGAACTCGGTGGCGAAGCTGTTGTCGAACACGCTCACGTCGAACAGCGGCTCGCGCACGCGCTCCATGGCCATCTTGCGGTCGGCGGCAATGGGGGAAGGGGCGGCGGCCATCGGCGCGTCCATGTACGCCGGCTCGGCATTCGCGCGCGGCGGTGGCTCGATGCCGATGCGCCACGCGGTCGGCGTGCGCCCCGTGGTCTCGCGGCGCGGCTGGCCGGTGGACAGCACCAGCTTCACGCCGCGCCAGTCCTCGCCCGTGGCCTGCGCCACCAGCGCCTGGCGCTCGATGCGCACCTTGCGCGTCGTGGTGTCGAGCAGCGCGCGGTAGCTCGGCGTCCAGCCCGGGCCGTTGACCTGGTAGCTGAGCTTCACGTCGGCATCGGCACTGGCGGCCAGCGTGACGGTGACGGCCGTCACCTGCGCGCCCTGGCCCTGCGTGCGGCCGCGCTCGGCCAGCAGCGGCTTGAGCTGGCGGTCGAGGTCGGTCTGCTGGCGCTGGATCTGGTGCTGCTTGAGCAGCGCGTCCTGGCCCGAGCGGCGCATCGCCTCGGTCATGGCCGCAAGGTTGCGCGCGTCCATCGGCGCACGCGCGCCGGGGCCCGACTCGCCGCCCGACAGCCCCTTGAGATAACCCGTGACCATGCCCAGCGCATCGGTCTCGGCCTGCAACGCGGCCTTGCGGTCTTCGAGTTCGCGGATGCGGCCGTCGAGCGCGCTGGTGGCGCAGTTCGCCGAAAGCTCGCGCGCCTCGCTGAGCACCGAGGTCTCGCCCACGCGCACCGCCGCGCCGGCCGACACCTGCAGGCTCTGCACGTCGAGCCCGGCCGGAAGGCAGGCAAAAGTGACCGAGCGACTGCCCGCCGCGACGCGCGCCACGCGCTCCACCGTGGCGCTGCCGGGGTAGACCTTCACCTGCGTGATGCGCGAGGCATCGGCCTGCAGCTGTGCATGGGCGCCCGCGCCCGCGGCCAGCCAGAGGGCGGCGAGGGCGGTGGCGCGCAGGAGGGGGCGGGCGGAGAACGGTGTGTGCATGGAAAGCCTTCCGGAAGAAAGTCAGTGACGAATCTCCGCTTCTACGGACGGGGCGGGCGAACGGGGTTAAGGCGTGGCGAAGTTTTTTTCATGACGCCGGTGTGACGCGGGCGCGCCGCTGTCGCGCAGGCATCTGCCGGCGGCGAGCCGGTCACCCAAGAGACGGTGCGCGGAGGCTCCACTTCCTAGAGTGGGTCTCGCCTTCCCTCCATTGATTCACCCTGAAAGGACACCCCCCATGCTCGACACGATCCAGGCCATCAACCGTTCGGCCGCCTTCAATCGCTGGGCCGGCTTCGACGTCACCCAGGCCGCCGACGGGCAGGCCGAACTGCGCATGAAATGGCGCGAGGAAGACATGGGCCAGTACACCGGCTTCCTGCACGCGGGGATGATCGCCGCGCTGCTCGACACCGTGAGCGGCTTCGCGGCCGCCACCGTGGCGGGCCGCGTGCTGGCTTCGCACTTTTCCATCAACTGCATCTCGCCCGCCATCGGCGAGGCCTTCGTGGCGCGCGGGCGCGTGGTGAAGGCGGGGCGCAAGCAGGTCTTCGTCGGGGCCGAGCTGTTCGCGCAGCCCGAGGGTCAGGGCGAAGACAAGCTCAAGCTCGTGGCGACGGCGAACGCCATCCTGGTGCCGGTGGACGAGGCGTCGACGACGCCGAAGCCGAAGCCGAAGCAGGCGGCGTAACCACCACGGCAGGCTCGGCCTCGGGCTTGCGCTTCAGTCCGAACAGCGGGCGCAGCCAGCCGATGCGGCGGATCAGCCCGTCGGTCAACAGCCAGCAGCCGGCAATGGTCACGGCGACCAGCGCCACGGGCTCCCACACCGGGCCCAGCGCCAGCGGCACCAGCAGCGCCACCCCCGCGACGATCAGCGTCTGGTGCAGCATGTACCAGGGGTAGACCGACTCGTTGGCCCAGCGCAGCCACGGCCAGGGGCGGTTCAGGTGGCGGTGGCCATGGCCCAGGATCGTGGCGACCGCGAGCCACAGGTAGGCCGTGCGCAGCACGTCCATCAGAAGCCCCTGAGGCGAAACAAGGGCCCCGACGCGCAGCGCGATGAACGCGCCGATCACCGCCACCGCCAACAGCAGCGACACGCGGCGCAGCCGCTCCAGCTCGCGCCAGATGCCCGTGTCCACGCCCATCCAGTAGCCGTAGAGGAAGACGGTGAAGTAGATGCTGTGCAGGTGGAAGTCCCACACCAGGTTGTGCGTGGCCGGAAAGTGCCGCGCCAGCAGCACCGTCCACGCCAGCAGCGGCAGCGCCGGCAGCACCAGCAACTGCCAGCCGCGCAGCCCGTTGAAGCGCCGCCGCACCCACTGCCCAGCCGCCGAGCGCCACAGCGGCAGCGTCAGCGCGACCAGCGCCGTGTAGAGGAACAGGTAGGGCAGGTACCAGAGGTGGTTCCAGGTGATGCCGAACTCCGCCCCCGCGAACGCGCCCTTGGGCCACGGCGCGCCCATCGACAGGTAGCGCAGCAGGAAGGTGCCGAAGCCCGGCGCCACCAGCCCGCGCGCCACGCCCTCGGCATAGGCCTGGTAGGGCACGACCACCGCCATGCCGAAGGCCAGCGGCAGCATCAGCCGCAGGCCCCGGCTGCGCAGCAGGCCCCAAGTGCCCTGGCCCCGGCTCAGGAAGCCGAGCGACACGCCCGAGATCAGGAAGACCAGGTCCATGCGCCACAGGTTCAGCACCCGCATCGGCCACGGCAGCCACTCGGCCGCGTGCGGGCTCTTCAGGTGCCAGGGCCAGTCGGCCACGTAGTACATGCCCACGTGGTAGAGGATGACGAGCAGGAAGGCGAGGGCGCGCAGGGCGTCGATGTCGTGGCGGCGCTGCGGTGTGGGAACGGAATCGGAGGGCATGGCGGGCTCCTGGAACGAGGAAACGGCGGCCATCGTGGCCCCCGCGCCCGCCCCCGGGGCCCTCGCCGGGACGGATCGGCCCGGATTTGTGACGAACGGTGGCCCCCAGGGACGAAATCCGGCCCCCGGTTCGCGAGAATCCCCGCATGAGCGAGCCGCGCAAGAACCTGTACGAGCGCTACGAACCGATCCGGCGGTACGTCGAAGTCGGCTTCTGGATCGTGCTGATGACGGTGCATGCCGCGATCAGCACCGTGGTCGCGCTCATCGACGCGCGCAGCCGCGCCGTGCCGCGCGCGAACTGGGAGGTCGTCACCTGGGAGGTGTCGAGCCACATCGCGCTGCTGGCCCTGGTGCCGGTGCTGGTGGCCGTGGAGCGCCGGCTGTCGCCGCTGGCGCGCGACCACTGGGTGCGTTTTCTCGCCGGGCACCTGGTGGCCAGCGTGCTCCTGAGCCTGGCGCACGTCGCGGCGATGTTCGGGCTGCGTGCCGCGGTGTACGCGGCGGCCGGCGAGCCCTACGACTTCGGCGGCGCCATGGGGCGATGGGGCTACGAGTACCTGAAGGACGTGCGCGTCTACGCCACGATGGTCTTCGGCGTGTGGGCCTACCGGCTCTTCATGCTGCGGCTGCAGGGCGAGGCGCGCGTGCTCGATCTGCCGGAAGAGGGCGTGGCGCCGGTGCCCGAGGCTTTGGAGGAGAGGGAGGGAGTCGAGCCCTCGGTACAGGAACCGCCAACGTCGGTAGCGCCGCCGCCGGCCCGCCCCGAACGCTTCCTCGTGCGCAAGCTGCGCCGCGAATTCCTCATCGCCGCCACCGACATCGACTGGCTGCAGGCCGAGGGCAACTACGTCGGCCTGCACGTCAACGGCCACGACTACCTGCTGCGCGCCACGCTCACCGACTTCCTGACCCAGCTCGACCCCGTCACCTTCGTGCGCGTGCACCGCAGCCACGCGGTGAACCTGGGCCGCATCAAGGAGATCGAGCCGCTCGACGGTGGTGACGCCCGGCTGCACATGCACGACGGCACGAGCGTGCCCTGCAGCCGGCGCTACCGCGACGCGCTGCGCGGCGGCGCGGGCTGAGGGTTTCGGCGCGTTCCGATCCGGTGCGCGCCCTGCGAATTCGGCCCATTCCTGGGTCGTTTCGCACCATTCAAGAGCTTTCAGGCACCATTTTTGCTTTCTTGCGCCGGCGCCCCGATCCGTTCGGGTGCGACGCACCAAATCAAACCAAAAACCTGCAAGAAGCTCTCATGGACGCACTCAAACAGGGCGCTGACGCGCTGTTCATCCTTCTCGGCGCCATCATGGTCCTGGCCATGCATGCCGGCTTTGCCTTCCTGGAACTGGGCACCGTGCGCAAGAAGAACCAGGTCAATGCGCTGGTCAAGATCCTGGTCGACTTCTCGGTGTCGACCATCGTGTACTTCCTGGTGGGCTACGGTGTGGCCTACGGCACGCATTTCTTCGTCAGCGCCACCGAACTGTCGGCAAGAAGCGGCTACGAGCTGGTGAAGTTCTTCTTCCTGCTGACCTTCGCGGCGGCCATCCCGGCCATCATCTCGGGTGGCATCGCCGAGCGCGCCAAGTTCTGGCCGCAGCTGATCGCCACTGCGGTGATCGTCGGCTTCGTCTACCCGCTGTACGAGGGCATCGCCTGGAACAAGGCCTTCGGCATCCAGGGCTGGATCGCCTCGGTCACCGGCCACGAGTTCCATGACTTCGCCGGCTCGGTCGTCGTGCACGCCGTGGGCGGCTGGCTCGCGCTGCCGGCGGTGCTGTTGCTGGGCGCGCGCCGCAACCGCTACCGCGGCGACGGCTCGCTCAGCGCGCACCCGCCGTCGAACATCCCCTTCCTGGCGCTGGGCGCCTGGGTGCTGTGCGTGGGCTGGTTCGGTTTCAACGTGATGAGCGCGCAGAGCATCGACAAGATCTCGGGCCTCGTCGCCGTCAACTCGCTGATGGCCATGGTCGGTGGCACGCTGGTGGCGCTGGCCATGGGCAAGAACGACCCCGGCTTCGTCTACAACGGCCCGCTCGCCGGCCTCGTGGCCGTGTGCGCCGGCTCCGACCTCATGCACCCGCTGGGCGCGCTCGTGGCGGGCGGCGTGGCCGGCGCCATCTTCGTCTTCATGTTCACGCGCACGCAGAACAAATGGAAGATCGACGACGTGCTCGGCGTGTGGCCGCTGCACGGCCTGTGCGGCACCTGGGGCGGCATCGCGGCGGGCATCTTCGGCACGCAGGCGCTCGGCGGCATCGGCGGCGTGAACCTGTGGGCGCAGCTCATCGGCACCTTGCTTGGCGTGGTCTGGGCGCTGATCGGCGGCGCCGTGGTGTACGGCGTGCTCAAGGCGACGATGGGGCTGCGGCTGTCGCAGGAGGAGGAATACGACGGGGCGGACCTGTCGATCCACCACATTTCGGCGACGCCGGAGCGGGAAGTGAACTGGTGAGGGCGATGCGGCTCAGGACATGAGCCGCATCGGGGGATTTGCGGCGCACGGCACGAATTTGCCAGCTGTAGCAAACTTGCCGGCGGCCCCCGATCCCACCTGTTCACCACTCCCAATGACCCAATCGCCCCCCGCCCTCGAAGTCCTCCCCCGCGACCTGTCCGCCTACCGCGAGGGCAACGTCGGCATCGACTACGTGCACCGCTTCGAGTCCGGCAAGCCCGGCCCGCACGTGCTGATCAACGCGCTGACGCACGGCAACGAGATCTGCGGCGTGACCGCCGCCACGCACCTGCTCGACACTGGCGTGCGCCCGAAGATCGGCACGCTCACCGTCAGCTTTGCCAACGTGGCGGCGTACGAGTCCTTCAACGAGGCGCTGCCTTTCGACAGCCGCCAGCTGGTGCACAACCTCAACCGCGTGTGGTCGCCCGAATGGCTCGACGGCAGCGAGGACAGCCCCGAGCTGCGCCGCGCCCGCGAGTTGCGCCCGGTGGTGAGCGCGGCCGACCACATCCTCGACATCCATTCCACGAGCCAGCCTGTGATCCCGTTCTGGGTGTACCCGGCCTTCGACCGCAACGCCGAGGCCGCCATGGCCATCGGCCGTCCGTCGGTGCACCTGGTGATGCCCGACGGCCTGGGCTCGGGCACGCCGCTGATCCAGCATGGCCAGCATGGTCGGGCCGACGGCAAGGGCGTGGCGCTGGTGGCCGAGTGCGGCCAGCATTTCCTGCGCTCGGCCTCCGAGCTGGCCACCGCCATCTCGCTCGACTTCCTGGCGCATTTCGGCCTCATCGACAAGGACCCGGCCGTGCCCGCGCCCGGCGAGCAGCGTCGCTTCGAGCTGCTCCAGACGCATGTGATCAAGTCGGAAGACTTCGCCTTCGTGCGCCCGCTGATCGGCTTCGAGACCTTTGCCAAGGGCGAGCTGATCGCCACCAACGGCCCCGACGAAATCCGCGCGCCGTGCGACGACTGCACGATCTTCATGCCCGCGCAGCGCACGATCGTCGGGCGCGAGGCGGTGTACCTGACCAAGCCGCTCTGAGGCCGGCGCCCTTCAGTTCAGCAGATCAGCAGGTGCCGCGGTTTGTCCGCGGTGCTGTAGTCGGCATGCCAGTAGTGCGGGTCGTCGCAGAGGCTGAATGCGGCTTGCTTGCCGGCGTGCCGGGCCGTGAAGTGCCGTTGCAGCGTGACGTGCACCGAACCCTCGTCGGGCCAGTCGATGCCGACATCGACGACGCGGTTGCCCGCGGCGACTTCGGCGGCGACGATCCGCTGCAGGGCGGGGTGCAAGAGGGTGTTGAGGCGGGCGAGGGCTTCGCGGCGTTCGGTGGGCGCGAACGAGGAGGCGAGGCAGGCTTCGGTGAACATCGCTGGATGGGCCATGGCGCGCTTCCCGGTCAGACCGTTGCAGATGCCCTCGACTTCGGGATCGTCCGGCCTTTGCACTTCGGATAGTTGGCGCAGCCCCAGAAGCTGCCGTCGTTCTTGGACGAGCTTCTTTCGACCATCTTGGTGCCGCAACTCGCGCAGGTGGGCCGCCAGTATTCTCCTTCGTAGGCCACGGCCAGCAGTGCCGCCTGTTGTTCGGGCGTGCGCTGGCCGATGAGCCGGAGCAAGGCTGCGCCGTCCTGGGCGTGGATGCCGTTCGCCTTCGCAAACGCCGCCGCTTCCGCCGAGAAGGTCGAGCTCGTCACGTAGGTGCCGCTCTTCAATTGGTGCGAAGCCATCACGCCGAAGAACTCGCGCATTTCCTTGACGCCCACGGCTTTGCTCTGCCAATGCTTGCACTGGACGATGCGCGGCATGTCACTGTGCCTGGACTGGAGCCAGATATCGACGCCGCCGTCCGCGCCATGCGATTGGCTGCGCGTGGTGAAGCCGGCTTGTGCGTAGAGCGCTTCGCACAAGGCCTCGAAGCGACGCCATTCGATGGCGTGGAGCACGGCGGGGCTCCACTGCGATTCCTGGCCCGCATGGGGTGCTGTCGATGGCGAGGGCGACAGCACGGGCTCGCGACGCTCGGCTGTCGAGGCGGGCGCGGGGCGTGCGGGAGCGCGAACTGCCGTGGGCTCGATCTCCACAGGGGCGGCTTGACGACGGACGACGTAGTGCAGGCCCAGCAGCACGGCCCCGATTGCCAGCGCGACCCAACCGGCAGGCCGGAGCGCCGGCCCCAGCGTGCCCACGATCGGCCCTTTCAGGAAGGCGGGGGCAACCACCAGCAACAGGATGCCGACGAAGATCGCCATCCAGGCCTTGCCGGCCAGTTCTTGTCGCGCCCGCTCGCGTCGGCGCTCGGCTCTTGTCTGTCTTGCCATCGGTCGCTTGCCTCGCTCCTCGAAAGATCTCTTTATAAGCCGGGGCGGGCGCCCGGGTCTTCACCGTGTGACTGCGGTGTTCTGCGCGTCGCGAAGCGCGTTGTCTGCGGCTTGCCGCGCTTGCGAGCTGCCCGATTCGTGGGCACGCGCTTCTTCCGGTGTTTCGGGCGACTTGTTGATCTCCTTGACCAGGTCGGCCAGGTGCGTGTCGTCGTCTCCTCCGCACTCCTCGGGCGGCCACCTCAGACGGGCACCGTCGAAGTGCCAGCCAGCGGTGCCGCCCGTGGCGGCTTTTGTGCGCAGCCAGAGCTGTTCCCAGCGCGGAAATGCCGCCGGGTCGTCGCGCCAGTACAAGGCCTGCAGCATCTGGGACAGGGCCACTTGCGTTTCGCGTTGGGACGGCTGTGTCGAAACGAGGATCTCGGCCACCTCGAAGAGTCGCGGCGTCGAGATGAAGTAGCGTTGTCCCATGCGGGTGCGCTGCGTGTCCGGGCCTTCGGGCATCAGATATCCCGAGCCGCCGCTCCCGCTGTCGGCGCTCAGGACGCAGAGCGCTTCGGCCGGGGTGAAGTGCCGCAGGTCATCGAGCGCTGATGCCGTCGCCTTCCGGTCGCCGCGCGCCACGGTCTGGCTGAATTCCCGGAACTCGTTGTACGAAGCGTTCCGATCCGCGCGACGTGCGGCGTCGGCGATGCTGAAGGCAGCGATCACCAGCACGACGCCGCCAGCGAGCCCCGCAACGCTCGCACCGAGGGTCTGGGTCGCGCCACCTGCGGCCAGGACTGCCACTAGGACGACCAGCACGGTCGCCCCGATCGCATAGGGCAGGAGATACGCGAACCACAGTGGCAACAGGCTCAGGCCGATGAGGCACAGGCCCGTGAGCACGGGGACGACGGCGAGCCAGATGAGAAAGGACTTAGTCCGGGTCGTCATGCGCCGAAACGCTTGAGGGCAGTGTGGGCCTGTTCCTGCGCGCAACTCAACCCGCAACGAACAACGCCGGGTCCACCATCGTCCGGTTCAGCATCACCCCCCAATGCAGGTGCGGCCCGGTCACCCGCCCCGTCGCGCCCACCGCGGCCAACGGCTCGCCGGCCTTGACCACGTCGCCCACCTTCACGTCCCAGCGGCTCAGGTGGCAGTACATCGTCAGCAGGCCGCCGCCGTGATCGACCCAGACGGTGCCGCCGTTGAAGAAGTAGTCGCCGGTGTCGATCACCTTGCCGGCCAGCGGCGCGCGCACGGGCGTGCCGGTGCCGGCTGCGATGTCCATGCCGCTGTGCGGATTGCGCGATTGGCCGTTGAACACGCGGCGCAGGCCGAACGAGCTGGAGCGGCGGCCCGGCACGGGCACGCGCATCTGCAGCGCGGCGTCGGGGCGCAGGTCGGAGAGCGTGGCCATCACGCCGGTCAGGTGATCGCGCTCCTTGGTGTAGCGAGCCTCGTCCTCGGGCGATAGGTCGACCGTGCGCGGCGCCACTGTCAGGCGTTGTTCGCGGTACTGCTTCGGGGCGATGGTGTAGGCGATCTGGCGTTCGGGCTTGCCCTCGGTGCGCACGCTGATGCTGGCTTCGCCGGGTGGGGTGGCGAGTGGGATGCCGACCAGCGCGGTCCATTCGATCGGATCGCCGAGCACCAGCACCGGCACATCACCGGCGAAGGCCTTGGGGCGCGTGGCCGCAGGGCCGAGCGACAGGCGGGCGACGCCGCCCGGCACCAGCAAGGCGCGCGGCCAGACATCGGGCGCCTGCGGCTTGTTGTTTTTCTTGGCCGGGGCCGCGGCACCGGCGGGCAGGGCCAGCAAGCCGAGGGCGCCGAGCACGGCGCTGCGGCGGTTCAATGCAGCAGAAGGGAGATCGGAGAAAGGAAGGGTCATGTGCATGGACAGGATTCGAATGAGGAGTTGAGGGGGCGGCGGTTCATTCGCCGCTCTGTTCCCGCCAGGTTCCGGGCGCCAGTCCGTCGAGCGTGTAGGGCCCGATGGCGGCGCGGATGAGGCGCAGCGTCGGCAGCCCCACGGCCGCCGTCATGCGCCGCACCTGGCGGTTGCGGCCTTCGCTGATCGCCAGCTCCAGCCACGCGGTGGGAATGAGCTTGCGCTCGCGGATGGGGGGCTCGCGGTGCCACACCTCGGGCGGCGGGTCGAGCCGGCGCGCCCGTGCGGGGCGCGTGGGGCCGTCGTTGAGCTGCACGCCGTTGCGCAGCGCCGCCAGCGCCTCGTCGGTCGGCACGCCCTCGACCTGCACCCAGTAGGTCTTCTCCATCTTGAAGCGCGGATCGGCGATGCGCGCCTGGAGCTTGCCGTCGTCGGTGAGCAGCAGCAGGCCCTCGCTGTCGGCATCGAGGCGGCCGGCGACGTAGACACCGGGGAGGTCGATGAAGTCCTTCAGCCCGCGCCAGCGGCCCTCGGGCGTGAACTGGCTGAGGACGCCGTAGGGTTTGTTGAAGCGGATCAGGCGAGAAGAAGGGCTCGTAGCGTTCATGAACCGACAGGATAGCCGGGGTCTGTCGACGCTCGGCGCAAGAAAAAAGCCGGAGCCATGACGGCCCCGGCTTTGCGGGAGAGAGATAGACCGGGCTTACTTGGCCCAGCTGTCCCGCATCCCCGCCGCGCGGTTGAACACCACCTGTCCGCCGGCGCCACCGCCCTTCGTGTCGCGCACGAAGTAGCCATGCCGTTCGAACTGGATGCCCACGCCGGGTTCGGCCTTCGCCAGCGACGGCTCGACGAACGCCGTGCACACCTCGAGGCTGTGCTTGTTCAGCTCGTCCAGCAGCTCGCCGCTGCCGGGGTTGGCTTCGGCGAACAGGCGCTCGTACAACCGCACCTCGGCCTGCACGGCATCGGCCGCGGCGACCCAGGTGATGTTGCCCTTGACCTTGATCGCGTCCGCGCCGGGCGTGCCGCTCTTGGTGTCGGGCACCAGCGTGGCCTGCACTTCGAGGAGCTTGCCGTCGGCGTCGCGCGTGGCGCCGGTGCATTCGATGACGTGGCCGTACTTCAGGCGCACCTTGTTGCCGGGGAACAGGCGGAAGAAGCCCTTGGGCTGCACGTCTTCGTAGTCGGTGCGCTCGATCCAGACTTCGCGGCCGAGCTTGAACTCGCGCTTGCCCATCTCGGGGTGGTGCGGGTGCACGGGCGCGGAGCAGTCGTCGAGCACATCGTCGCCACCCATCAGCTCACCCCAGTTGGTGATGACGAGCTTCACCGGGTCGAGCACGGCCATGGCGCGCGGCGCGATGGGGTCGAGGGTGTCGCGCAGCGCGGCCTCGAGGCTGGCGTATTCGATCCAGCCGCCCGACTTGGTAGTGCCGCTGCGTTCGCAGAACAGCTGCAGCGCGGCGGGCGTGTAGCCGCGGCGGCGCAGGCCGGCGATGGTGGGCATGCGCGGGTCGTCCCAGCCGTCGACGTGTTTCTCTTCGACCAGTTGGCGCAGCTTGCGCTTGCTGGTCATCACGTGGGTCACGTTCAGGCGGGCGAACTCGTACTGGCGCGGGTGCGGGCTGGCGACGAGGCCGCCTTCGGCCAGGCGGTCGAGCAGCCAGTCGTAGAAGGGGCGCTGGTCTTCGAATTCGAGCGTGCAGATGGAGTGGGTGATCTGCTCCAGCGCGTCTTCGATGGGGTGCGCGTAGGTGTACATCGGGTAGATGCACCACTTGTCGCCCGTGTTGTGGTGCGTGGCCCGGCGGATGCGGTACAGCGCGGGGTCGCGCATGTTGATGTTGGGGCTCGCCATGTCGATCTTGGCGCGCAGGATGGCGGCGCCGTCGGCGAGCTTGCCGTCGCGCATCTCGCGAAAGCGCGCCAGGTTTTCGTCGGGCGTGCGGCTGCGAAAGCGGCTGTCGGTGCCGGGCGTGTTGAAGTCGCCGCGGTTGGCGCGCATTTCTTCGGGCGTCTGCTCGTCGACGTAGGCCAGGCCGGCGCCGATCAGGTACTCGGCGGCTTCGTACATGAAGTCGAAGTAGTTGCTGGCGAAGTACTCGTGCTCCTGAATCGTGCCGGGCGCGCTGGGGCGGTCGGCCAGGTAGGTTTCGTAGCCGAGCCACTTCACGGCGTCGCGGATGGAATCGACGTACTCCTGCTCTTCCTTCTCGGGGTTGGTGTCGTCGAAGCGCAGGTGGCATACGCCGCCGTATTCCTTGGCCAGCTCGAAATTCAGCCAGATGCTCTTGGCGTGGCCGATGTGCAGGTAGCCGTTGGGCTCGGGCGGAAAGCGCATGCGCACCTTGGCGGGGTCGGGCATGCCCTGGGCGTGGTGGGCGGCGTCGCCCGGGGAACCGCCCCAGGTGCGGCCTGCGTAGGCACCCTGTGCGAGGTCGTTCTCGATCACATGGCGCAGGAAATTGCTCGGTGCAGCGGTCGTTTTGGTGCCGCTTTTGTCGGTCGGGGAGGTCATCGCGTCATTCTAGAGGGGGGCCTGTCGGGGTTACTTTTGGCAACGCTCTTCACAATGCAACGTCCACCCGCTTTGCAATTGCAGCGTTCAATACGGACATGGGGCGCACAACGCCCCCCAACAAGGAGTCCCACATCATGAGCGTCACACGTTCTACCCTCTTCAAATGGGCCGCTGCCGGTGCGGTGGCCTTCGGTGCGCTGTTTGCCGCCACCTCGGCCAGCGCCCGCGGCGACGTGAGCTGGTCGATCGGCGTCGGCGTGCCCGGCGTGGCGGTCGGCGTGGGCGGTCCCGCCTACTACCCGGCCCCGGTCTATGCGCCGCCGGCCCCGGTGTATTACGCACCGCCGCCCCCGGTCTACTACCGTCCGCCGCCGGTGTACTACCGCCCGGCACCGGTCTACTACGCACCGCCGCCGGCCTATTACGGCCCGCGCTACTACGGTCGTGGTTATCACCGCGGTCATGGCCACGGACACGGCCACTGGCGCTGATTTACAACGCCATTCGTGACTGAATGAAAAAAGCCGGCCCCGAAAAGGCCGGCTTTTTGCTGCGTGCCCGGTTCGCAGATTTCACATGGCGCGAAACAGGTGGGCGTAGAGCCGGCTGACCGGGATCTTCTCGGCCCGCCCGCGCAGCGCGAGGTGCAGCTTGCCGGCTTCGTCGCGGTGCACCGCCTCGATGGCCGCGCTGCGCACCACCACCGCCCGGTGCACCTGCCAGAAGGTGTCGGCATCGAGCTGGGGCAGCAGTTGCTTGAGGGGCGTGCGGATCAGGTATTCCTGCGTGGCGGTGAGCACGCGCAGGTACTTGTCGGCGGCCTCGAAATACAGCACCTCGTCGATCGGCACCATGCGCACGGTGGCGCCGCCCGCATCGCTGGCGGCGATCATGCGCAGCGGCGCTGACGATGCCGACGGGGCCCCGCCGGCGGCGCCCAGCACCTGGCGCCACTGGGCGAGGGTGCGCTCCAGCACCTCGTCGGCCGGGATGGGCGGCGTCATCGACGGCGCGGCCGCCGCCAGCGCCTGCCGCAGCCGCGCCACGGTCTTGCGCAGGCGCACGGGCTGCACGGGCTTGAGCACGTAGTCGATGGCCTCGGCCTCGAAGGCGCGCGCGGCGTATTCGTCGTAGGCGGTCACGAACACCAGCTGCGGCATCGGCGCCTCGTCGGTGGGCCAGCTGTCGGCCAGCTCGGCGGCGGCGCCCAGGCCGTCCAGGCCGGGCATGCGGATGTCGAAGAACAGCACCTGCGGCAGCAGCCGCAGCGCCTCGCGCACGGCGCTGCGGCCGTCGCGGGCGGTGGCGACCACGCGCAACTCGGGCCAGACGGCGGCCAGTTCGGCCTGCAGGGCCTGGGCCA
This sequence comes from Variovorax sp. BGA-UO-ETr-C22, assembly GCF_059567965.1. Taxonomy (NCBI): domain Bacteria; kingdom Pseudomonadati; phylum Pseudomonadota; class Betaproteobacteria; order Burkholderiales; family Comamonadaceae; genus Variovorax; species Variovorax sp. BGA-UO-ETr-C22. The sequence continues at coordinate 319,033 of NZ_JCAQPA010000007.1, read as the reverse complement.
GCAGGGGTTCGTCTTCGGCGATGAGGGCGGTGAGGGGCATCGTCTTCTTGTTGTCGTGGGGCCTGTTCAGGCGGGCAGGGGAAGGTTCAGGGTGACGCACGTACCGCCGCCCGTGGGCGCGGGGCGCAGGCTCAGGCGACCTTGCTCACCGTACACGGTGGCCAGCCGCTCGCGCACCTGTTCGAGCCCGAAGCCGCTGCCTTCCGAGGGCTGCGGTGGTGCCGCATCGAGCCCGACGCCGGTGTCGCTCACCTCGATGACCAGTTCGCCCGCCTCGCGGCGCGCGCGCACGGCGATCTCACCGCCTTCGACCTGGGGCTCGAGGCCGTGGCGGATGCTGTTCTCGACCAGCGGCTGCAGCAGCAGCGGCGGCACGGGCGTGTCGCGCAACTCGTCGGGCAGGTCGAGCGTGTAGCGCAGGCGCTCGCCCATGCGCACCGACATCAGTTCGAGGTAGTCGCCCAGCCGGTCGAACTCGGCCGACAGCGGATGCGACAGCGCGCGCGAGCCGCTGAGCGTCATGCGCAGATAGCTGTTGAGCCGGTCGAGCATGGCCACGGCGCGCGGCGGGTCGACGGTGATCAGCACGCGCAGGTTGGCCAGCGTGTTGAACAGCATGTGCGGCTCGAGCTGGGTTTCGAGCAGCTTGAGGCGGGCGTCCGTGGCGTCTCGCTGCGCCAGGTCGAGCTGGCGCTGCATGTGCTTGCTGCGCCCGAGGCTGTAGAAGAAGTAGCACATGCCGATGGTGGCTGCCAGCGTGATGACGATGGTGGAGACCATCCGGTGCCGGGCGAAGCCGGTGAAGTCGAACAGCGGCCGGCCGACCCAGGCGTCCCCGATGGCGCCGCCGCCGAGGAAGCCCAGCGTGACGCCGAAGGCCACCAGCACGAAGCCCCAGGGCCCGTGCGGCCAGAGCACGTTCTGGTGGCCGCTGATGAACAGGCGCCCGGTGTCGATGACCAGCCAGCTGATCGTTCCGATCGACAGCGAATACACCATCTGCGAACTCCAGCTGCCCATGCCCGAGACGGTCAGCGCCGCGGCGATGACGCAGCAGAAGGCGGCCGTGATCAGGCCGTGCCGCAGGATGTCTCGCAGGTTCTCGGCGCGAAAGCGCGACGGGCGTGGCGTGTCTTCCGCCGTGGCCGTCACCGACGGTCCCCGCCACCTAGCGCGCGGCGCTCACGTTCCAGCAGCTGGTCGTACAGGCCGCCGCCGGGCGCGATGAGCCAGACCACGGCGCCGTGGATCAGCAGGCCCAGGCCCCAGCCCATGAGCGGGTACACGGCCCAGTTGTGGCCGCGCGAGGCGGCAAGTGCAACCAGCCCGACGTTGACGACCACGTAGACGAAGGCATGGATGAACCAGCCCATCTTGGCGCCGGCGCGGCGGCGGGCGCGCCGCTCGATGTCGGCGGACGAAGAAGAGGAGGAGGAAGAAGAGGAAGGGGACATGGGGGTCATGACAGCTCCTTGAGAGAGGCAGGTGAAAGGGGAACGAAGTCGCTGGCGGCCGATGCCGGCATCGACGGTGAAGGTGGCAGGGCCGCGCGCTGGCGCAGCTCCTCGGTGGTCTCGCCCGGCCCGTCCGGCCGCCAGCCCGGCGGCTTCACGAGGTAGCCGACGAAGGCGCGCAGCGAACGCGCCGAGCGCAGGTCGCGCCACAGGTCGCGCCATTGGCTGAACTCGATCTCGAACAGGTTGTACGAGGTGATCGGCTTCACCAGTCCGTAGCGGCAGGGCAGGTCGGCACGCTCGGGGATGTAGGTGCCGAACAGGCGGTCGAACACGATCAGCACGCCGCCGTAGTTGCCGTCCAGGTACTCCAGGTTCGAGGCGTGGTGCACGCGGTGGGCCGAGGGCGTGTTCAGCACCCATTCGAGCGGGCCGAGCTTCGGAATCCAGGTCGCGTGAATCCAGAACTGGTAGAGCAGGTTCAGCGTGAGCATCAGCAAAATGATCCGCGGCGGCATGCCCAACAGCGGCGCCAGCAGGAAGAAAGCCAGCGTGCCGGTGAGCCGGCCGGTCCAGCCGAAGCGGTAGGCGGCCGACAGGTTCAGCTGGTTCGGCGAGTGGTGCACGGCGTGGGTGCACCAGAACCAGCGCACGCGGTGCGCGGCGCGGTGGTACCAGTAGTAGCAGAACTCCTGGCCGACGAAGCAGGCGAGCCAGCCGGTCCAGTGGTCCATCGGCAGCGTGAAGAGCCGGTGGGCGTAGAGCCAGTCCATGGCACCGACCCAGAAGGCCAACGGCAGCAGCCAGCGCAGCGGGTATTCGCGCACCAGGAAGTCGAACACCGAGATGCCCGCCGCCTTCCAGTCGTAGCTGCGCCAGCCGTTGCGCCACGACAGCACCAGCGCTTCGGCCAGCGAGGCGAGCAACACCACCGAGATGGAAATCTTGAGGATCAACACGAGCACGGTCATGGCGGTTCCTGGCGGCGAAGGGCGGACGGGGGCGTCGGAATCTTAGGCCGCGCGGGCGCTGCTGACCATCGCGCCCGACGCGGCGGCCAGGCGCCACAGGCGCGCGGCGCGGGCCGCGAAGATGCCGCTGAAGGCGCCGTACAGCGCCGGCACGCCCAGGGCGAAGGCGGCCTGGTGGCGCAGCTCAGGGTGCAGGGCCAGCGACACGCCCACCACGTACTTGGTGAGGAAGATGCCCATCATGAGCATCAGCGGCACGGCGGTGCCGGCCACCTCGAACTGGCGCGCCGCGGCGTCGTAGCGCGTGGTCGCCGGCAGCGGACGGCGCAGCACCAGCGCCACGAGCAGCAGCGCGGCCACGGCCCAGCCGAGCAGGGCGCCGGCCGACTCGCCGGACACCGACACCACGCCCCAGAACGACAGGCCGGCCATGGCGACCGGCATCACCAGCACGCGGTTCAGGCCGATGCGGTTGGCCACCAGCTGCCGGCCGCCGAGCCAGGCCAGCAGGACGAACACGGCGAACACCCACTTCGGGGTGTGAAGAAGGATTTGCATCAGCATGGGAGGCTCCGTTCGGTTGGAAGAAGACAAAGAGGGCAGGGAATCGATGGAGCGGACTGTGCCAATGCCGCCCAGCCGCCGCCATGGCCATGCGACGAAATGCGGGTGGGCGGCGTGAAGTGCCGGCCACCGGCGCGAATGGCGAGCGCGGGATGGCAGGGTCGCCACGCAAACGGAAGCTTTACCGTCGCTTTACGGCACGGAAAACTGCGGGAGTGATATTTCGCGCTGTACTCTAGGCCGCCTCCCTTCAGGCCGCCTTTTCGCACCCCTTCGCACGCACCGCCCATGGATTCCCAAACGCCCCCCGAACCCCTGCCACCCGTCGTGTCGCCGACCCATCCTCCGGCGCGCCGGCGCCGCTGGGTCGGGAGCCTGCTGGCCCTGCTGCTGTTGGTGGCCCTCGGGGGCGGCGCCTGGTATCTGGTCCAGCGTTCCAAATCGCCGGCGCCCGGCGCGGGCGGACCCGGAGGACCAGGTGCAGGCGCAGGCCGCCCCGGCGGCGGTGGCCCGGGCGGTCGGGCAGGCGGCGGAGGCCCGGCCTCCAGCACCGTCGGCACCGCCGTCGCGCGGCAGGCCGACATCCCGGTGCAGCTCGAAGCGCTGGGTACGGTCACGCCGCTGGCCAACGTGACGGTGCAGCCGCAGGTGTCGGGCGTGCTCACGGCCGTGCTGTTCAAGGAAGGCCAGATGGTCAAGAAGGGCGACGTGCTCGCCACCATCGACCCGCAGCCCTTCGAGAACGCGCTGGCGCAGGCCGCCGGTGCGCGCCAGCGCGACGAGGCGCAGCTGGCCGCGGCGCGCGTCACGCTGCAGCGCTACCAGACGCTGCTCGGCCAGGACTCCATCGCCCGCCAGGACGTCGACACCCAGGCCGCGCTGGTCAAGCAGCTCGAAGGCACCGTGGCCATCGACCGCGCCAACGAGAACACCGCCAAGCTCAACCTGGCCTGGAGCCGCATCACGGCGCCGGTGAGCGGGCGCATCGGCCTGCGGCCGGTGGACGCGGGCAACTACATCTCGACCGGCAGCACCGGCGGCGTGGCCACCATCACGCAGATCGCGCCCATCGACGTCGAGTTCGCCATTCCGCAAGACCGCGTGCCCGAGGTGCAGGAGCGGCTGGGCCAGGGCGCCACGCTCGCCACCACCGCCTTCGACCGCACGCGCACGCGCCGGTTGGCCGACGGCAGCTTCTCCACGCTCGACAACATGGTCGACACGCAGACCGGCACCGTGAAGGCCAAGGCGCGCTTCACCAACGCCGACGGCGCGCTGTTCCCGAACCAGTTCGTCAACCTGCGGCTGCTGCTGCGCACCGTGAGCAGCGCGGTGGTGGTGCCGGTCACGGCGCTGCGCCACGGCCCGAACGGCGACTACGTGTACGTGGTGACGGCCGAGAACACGGCCTCGCAGCGGCCGGTGACGCGCGGCGAATCGAGCGTCGATTTCGCCTCCATCACCAAGGGCCTGCAGCCCGGCGAAACCGTGGTGACCGAAGGCGGCGACCGCCTGAAGGACGGCGCGCGCGTGCAGACCACGGTCGACCGGCCGGCCGGTGCGGCCTCCGGGGCGGCAGCGCCGGGCGGACGGCGTGGAGGACGTCGGCAGGAAGGTGCCGGCGGTGCGCAGGGCGGCGGTGCTCGTCCCGCCGAAGCGGCGGCACCGGCTTCGCCATCGCAGGCACCGGCTGCACCTGCCGCCGGAACGGCTGCGCCGGCTGCAGCGCCAGCGGCAGCAACGCCTGCACCTGCAGCCACGCCCGCCAAGCTCCCCACCGCCGAGCAGCGCCAGCGCATGCTCGACGCGGCCAAGGACGACCCCGAACAACTCGAACGCCGCAAGCGTTTCCTCGAAGCCCTCGACCGCGGCGAGCCCGCCGCGCTGGAGCGCTGGCAGCGCATGGCCGAGCGCGGTGGCGCCGGCGGCGGCGAACGCGGCGGTGAGGGACGGCGCAGCCCATGAGCCCCTCGCGCCCGTTCATCCTGCGGCCGGTCGCCACCTCGCTGCTGATGCTGGCCATCGTGCTGGCCGGCCTGGTGGCGTTCCGCTTCCTGCCGCTGGCGGCGCTGCCGCAGGTCGACTACCCGACCATCCAGGTCCAGACGCTCTACCCCGGGGCCAGCCCCGAGGTCATGAGCAACACCGTCACCGCGCCGCTCGAACGCCAGTTCGGCCAGATGTCGGGCCTGGACCGCATGAGCTCGACCAGCGCGGCGGGCGTGTCGATCATCACGCTGCAGTTCTCGCTGGGCCAGACGCTCGACGTCGCCGAGCAGGAAGTGCAGGCCGCCATCAACGCCGGCGGCTCGCTGCTGCCGGCCGACCTGCCCGCGCCGCCGGTGTACGCCAAGGTCAACCCGGCCGACGCGCCGGTGCTCACGCTGGCCATCACCTCCGACACGCTGCCACTCACCGAGGTGCAGAACCTCGTGAACACCCGGCTCGCGCAGAAGATCAGCCAGGTCTCCGGCGTGGGCCTCGTGTCGCTCAGCGGCGGGCAGCGCCCGGCCGTGCGCATCCAGGCCAACACGCAGGCGCTGGCGGCCAACGGCATCGGGCTGGATTCGCTGCGCACCGCGATCAGCGCGGCCAACTCCAACGGCGCCAAGGGCAGCTTCGACGGCCCCAAGCGCGCCTACACCATCAACTCGAACGACCAGCTGCTCACGGTCGACGACTACAAGAACCTCATCGTCAGCTACAAGAACGGCGCGCCGATCCGCATGGTCGACGTGGCGCGCGTGGTCAACAGCGCCGAGAACACGCAGCTCGGTGCCTGGGCCGGGCGCAAGGTCGACGGGCAGGTGCAGCTCACGCCGGCCATCATCCTGAACGTGCAGCGCCAGCCCGGCGCCAACGTGATCGCCACCGTCAACGCCATCAAGAAGCAGCTGCCCGAGCTGCAGGCCGGCATGCCCGCGGGCCTGCAGGTCGAGGTGTTGAGCGACCGCACCGCCGGCATCCGCTCGTCGGTGCAGCACGTCGAGATGGAACTGGTGCTGGCCGTGGTGCTCGTGGTGCTGGTGATCTTCGCGTTCCTGGGCAGCCTGCGCGCCACCGTCATCGCCAGCATTGCCGTGCCGATCTCTCTCATCGGCAGCTTCGGCCTGATGTACCTGCTGGGCTACAGCCTGAACAACCTGAGCCTGATGGCGCTGACCATCGCCACCGGCTTCGTGGTGGACGACGCGATCGTCATGATCGAGAACATCGCGCGCTACATCGAGGAGGGCGAGAAGCCATTGCAGGCCGCGTTCAAGGGCGCGGCGCAGATCGGCTTCACGATCATCTCGCTGACCGTGTCGCTCATCGCCGTGCTGATCCCGCTGCTCTTCATGGGCGACGTGGTGGGCCGCCTGTTCCGCGAGTTCGCCGTGACGCTGGCGATCACCATCCTGATCTCGGGCGTGGTCTCGCTCACGCTGGTGCCGATGATGTCGGCGCGCTGGCTCAAGCACGAGCCGAAGAAAGATGCGTCGGGCACCGGCTTCGGCGCGCGCGCCCAGCGTTTCTTCGACGGCGTGATGGTGCGCTACGACCGCTCGCTGCACTGGGTGATCGCGCACCAGCCGCTCACGCTGCTGGTGGCGCTGCTCACGCTGGTGCTGACCGTGCTGCTGTACCTCACGATCCCCAAGGGCCTGTTCCCCACGCAGGACACCGGCCAGCTGCAGGCCCGCGTGCAGGCCGCGCAAGACGTGTCCTTCGAGCGCATGGCGCAGCTGCAGCAGCAGGCCGCGCGCGCCATCCTCGAAGACCATGACGTCGAGAACCTCAGTTCCTTCGTCGGCGTGGACGCGGCCAACAACACGATGCTGCACACCGGCAGCATGCTCATCAACCTGACCCGCAGCCACGACAACCAGCAGGAGGTGATGGAGCGCCTGCGCGAGCGCGTGCGGCAGGTGGCCGGCCTCACGCTGTACCTGCAGCCCACGCAGGACCTGACCATCGACGCCGAGACCGGCCCGACCGAGTACCGCGTGTCGCTCGAAGGCGTGAACAGCGCGCTCGTCACCGAGTGGATGCAGAAGCTCGTGGCGAAGCTGCAGGAGTCGGACAAGGTGCGCAACGTGAGCAGCGATGCCGGTGCGCAGGGGCTGGCGGCGTATGTGAACGTGAACCGCGACACGGCGTCGCGGCTGTCGATCACCGCGAGTTCGGTGGATGACGCGCTGTACAGCGCCTTCGGGCAGCGCATCGTGTCGACCATCTTCACCGAGACGAATCAGTACCGCGTGATCCTCGAGGCCCAGCCTGGCATGGTGAACACGCCGCAGACGCTGGGGCAGTTGAACCTCATTGCGGGGTCGGGCACGGCGACGCCGCTGTCGGCGTTTGCGGAGATCAGCGAGCGGCAGGCGCCGTTGCAGATTACGCACGTGGCGCAGTACCCGGCGAGTACGTTGAACTTCGATACGGCGCCGGGGGTGTCGCTCGGTGGATCGGTTGCCGCGATTCGCGCGGCGGCGAAAGAGATCGGGTTGCCGAGCAGTGTGACGATGACTTTTCTGGGGGCTTCTGGGGCCTATGAGAAGTCGTTGTCGAATCAGCTGTGGTTGATTTTGGCGGCGGTGGTTTGTGTGTACATCGTTCTTGGGGTGCTGTACGAGAGCTATGTGCATCCGCTGACGATCTTGTCTACGTTGCCTTCTGCCGGGGTTGGGGCTTTGCTTGCCTTGATGCTGACTGGCAATGATCTGGGGGTGATCGGGATCATCGGGATCATCCTGCTGATCGGTATCGTGAAGAAGAACGCGATCATGATGATCGACTTTGCTATCGATGCTGAGCGGACGCAGGGGAAGTCGGCTCGGGAAGCCATTCATCAAGCTGCTCTGTTGCGGTTTCGGCCGATCTTGATGACTACTTTGGCTGCGCTGTTTGCTGCTGTGCCGCTGATGTTCAGTTTTGGGGACGGGGCTGAATTGCGACGTCCTCTCGGGTTGGCGATCTTTGGCGGGTTGATCGTTAGTCAGCTGCTGACTTTGTTCACTACGCCTGTTATTTATCTGGCGTTTGATCGGTTGGGTGGGGGGAGTGCTCGGGCTTCTTCTTCGGAGCTTGAGGAGGAGGCGGCTTGATCTGTCTGTACTCCTGCTGCTTGTTTGCTTCCCGAGGCCGGGAGTTCCGCCCGGCGGCGGACTCACTTTCTTTTGCTTCGCCAAAAGAAAGTAAGCAAAGAAAAGGCGACCCCACTGTCTGCGACCCCTTCGCTTCGCTACGGGGCAACCTGCGGTGCTCACGTTTCGCGGGGTCTCGCAGAACTCGCTTCGCTCAAACAGCTGCGAGCCCTGATCCGCGAAACGCTCCGCTCCTCGGCGCAGCCAGAGGGGCTTTGATACCGGGCGGGCCATCGCTTCGCTCGGCCCCGCAGTACCAACAGCCGAATCCAATGCGCCTGCGCGCGGCTTCGCCTGCGCGCGGCTCCTTGCCAACAGCAAGGGCAACGCAAACGCCAACGGCAACACAAGCGCCAGCGCTCGCGCCCGCGCCCGCGCCCGCGCCAGCGCCAGCGCCAGCGCACCAACCAATCCCAGCCGCAGCAGGCGCAAAGCGCCTGCTGCGGCCCACTGGCCGAGCGCAGCGATGGCCCGTTGGTATTCAAACCCCTTCTGTATGCGCCGAGGAGCGCAGCGTTTCGCGGATCAGGGCTCGCCCTTGTTTGAGCGAAGCGAGTTTGGGCGAGACCCCGCGAAACGCGAGCACCGCAGGTTGCCCGCAGCGAAGCGTAGGGACGCAGACAGCAGGGTCGCCTTTCTTTTGCCTACGTTTCTTTGGCGAAGCAAAGAAAAGTAGGTCGCCTGCCGGGGCGAGACCCGGCCTCGGAACCCAAAAGAAGGCACTGCGATGAACCTGTCGCGCCCCTTCGTCCGCCGCCCCATAGGCACAGTCCTCCTGACCATAGGCATCGCCCTGGCAGGAATTGCAGCGTTCTTCGTCCTCCCAGTCTCCCCCCTCCCTCAGGTCGACTACCCGGTCATCTCGGTAAGAGCCTCGATCCCGGGAGCAAGCCCCGAGACGATGGCCACCAGCGTTGCAACCCCGCTGGAAAGGCACCTGGGCACGATCGCAGGCGTCAACGAAATGACGTCCACCAGCTCCGTAGGCTCCTCCCGCGTCACCCTGCAATTCGACCTCAGCCGCAACATCGACGGCGCCGCGAGAGAAGTCCAGGCCGCCATCAACGCCAGCCGCGTAGACCTGCCCGCCACGCTAAGAAGCAACCCCACCTACCGCAAAGCCAACCCAGCCGCGTCGCCAGTCATCATCCTGGCCCTCACGTCCAAGACAAAGACCCCAGGCCAGATCTACGACGCCGTCTCCAACATCGTCAGCCAGCGCCTGTCCCAGGTAGACGGCGTAGGCGACGTAGAGATCGGCGGCGGCTCGCTCCCCGCGGTACGCATCGAACTGCTCCCCTTCGCCCTCAACCGCTACGGCATCAGCACCGAAGACGTGCGCGCCGCCATTCAGGCGTCGAATGCGAACCGCCCCAAGGGCATGGTGCAGGGCGAAGGCCGCAAGCTGCAGATCTACACCCAGACCCCGGCGCTGCGCGCGAGCGACTACGCCTCGATGGTCGTGGCCTGGCGCAACGGCGCGGCGGTGCGGCTGCGCGAAGTGGCCGACGTGATCGACGGCGTGGAAGACACGCGCACGCTGGGCCTGTTCAATGGCGAGCCGGCGATCATCGTGCTGATCACGCGCCAGCCCTCGGCCAACATCATCGAGACCGTCGACAACGTGCGCGCGCTGCTGCCCGAGCTGCAGGCGCAGCTGCCGCCGGACGTGACGCTGCAGGTCGCCTCGGACAGCACCAACTCCATCCGCAGCTCGCTGCGCGAGGTGGAGATGACGCTGGTCATCGCGGTGCTGCTGGTGGTGCTGGTGGTCAGCCTGTTCCTGCGCAGCGTGCGCGCGACGGTGGTGCCGGCGGTGGCCACGGTGGTGGCGCTGCTGGGCACGTTCGGGGTTATGCACCTGCTGGGCTTCAGCCTCAACAACCTGAGCCTGATGGCGCTCACGGTGGCCACGGGCTTCGTGGTGGACGACGCCATTGTGGTGCTCGAGAACACCAGCCGCCACATCGAGGCGGGCATGTCGCGCATGAAGGCGGCGCTGCTCGGCGCGCAGGAGGTGGGCTTCACGGTGCTGTCGATCAGCGTGTCGCTGGTGGCGGTGTTCATTCCGCTGCTGTTCATGGGCGGGCAGGTGGGGCGACTGTTCCGCGAGTTCGCGGTCACGCTGTCGGCGGCGGTGCTGATTTCGCTGGTCATCTCGCTCACCACCACGCCGATGATGTGCGCGTGGATGCTCAAGCCCGGCGGCGAGCACGACAAGAACAAGCCGCAAGGCCGCTTCGGCCGCGCGGCGGCGCGCAGCTACGACTGGATGCTCAAGCGCTACGAGAGCGCACTCGACTGGGCGCTGGACAGCAAGGCGATCGTCATGGTCGTGCTGCTGGCGGTGGTGGGGCTCAATGTGTACCTGTTCAGCGCGGCGCCCAAGGGCTTCTTCCCGCAGCAGGACAGCGGCCAGCTCAACGGCGGCCTGCGCGCCGACCAGAGCATTTCGTCGCAGGCCATGGGCGCCAAGCTGCGTGAGGTGGTCGACATCATCCGCAAGGACGAGGCGGTCGACACCGTGGTGGGCTTCACGGGCGGCGGGCGCGCGGGCGGCGGCTTCATGTTCGTCAACCTGAAGCCGGCCAGCCAGCGCAAGGACAGCGGCCTGGCCGTGATCGCGCGGCTGCGTCCGCAGCTTGCGCAGGTGACGGGGCTGCGCGTGTTCCTCGGCCCGGTGCAGGACGTGCGCTCGGGCGGGCGCTCCAGCAACTCCACCTACCAGTACACGCTCAAGAGCGACAGCCTGTCCGACCTGCGCACCTGGGCCGTGAAGCTGGCCGACGAGATGAAGCAGCAGCCCACGCTGACCGACATCGACACCGACCAGGACCAGAACGGCGTGGAGACGGTGGCCAAGGTCGACCGCGACAGCGCGCGGCGGCTGGGGCTCACCTCCACCGCCATCGACAACGCGCTGTACAACGCCTTCGGCCAGCGGCAGGTGGCCACCATCTACACCGAGCTCAACCAGTACCACGTGGTGATGGAATGGGCGCCGGGCTACACGCGCAGCCCGAACGCGCTGCGCGACGTGTACGTGCCGGCCACCAAGACCTCGGTGGTCGCGGGGCAGGCGGTGACCACGCAGGTGGCGGCCACGACGTCCACGGGCGGCACGACGACGTCTGCCAGCGCCGCCGCCGCGACGGTGCCGGTGTCGGCCAACGCCGGCTCGCGCAACGCCTCGAGCGGCAACGTGCTGAGCAATACGGCCACCGCGCTGGTGCCGCTGTCGGCGGTGGCAAAGTTCGAGGAGCAGTCGGTGGCCACGTCGGTGAGCCATGAGGACGGCGAGCTGGCCACCACCATCTCGTTCAACCTGGCCGAGGGCGCCAACCTCGGCGACGCGCGCGAGGCCATCGCCAAGGCCGAGGCCAACATCGCCATGCCGACCAACGTGCGCGGCGCCTTTGCCGGCACCGCGCTGAGCGCGCAGCAGTCGCAGGGGCAGCAGGCGATGCTGATCGTGGCGGCGCTGGTGGTGATCTACATCGTGCTGGGCATCCTGTACGAGAGCCTGGTGCATCCGGTGACGGTGCTCTCGACCTTGCCTTCGGCCGGCGTGGGCGCGGTGCTGGCGCTCTTGATGTTCCGCATGGAGTTTTCCATCATCGCGCTGATCGGCGTGTTCCTGCTGATCGGCATCGTGAAGAAGAACGCCATTTTGATCATCGACTTCGCGCTGGAGGCCGAGCGCTCGCGCGGCCTGAGCCCGCTCGAGGCGGTGCGCGAGGCCTGCCTGCTGCGTTTCCGTCCCATCCTGATGACCACCCTGGCCGCCGCGCTCGGCGCGTTGCCGCTGGCCATCGGCTTCGGCGAGGGCGCCGAGCTGCGCCGGCCGCTGGGCGTGGCGATCATCGGCGGGCTCATCGCGAGCCAGCTGCTGACGCTGCTCACCACGCCGGTGGTGTACCTGCTGCTGGACAAGCTGCGCCGCCGCGGCAAGAACGAACACGCGCTGAGCCGCGCTCCGGCCGTCTGAGACCCATGACCATGAATGCCTCCTTTTCTTCTATCAGCCCTTCACGCCGTTTCTTCGCGCTGAGCACGCTCGCGCTGGCCGCCGTGCTCGCCGGCTGCGCCGCGGGCCCGGCCTACAAGGTGCCCGAGTCGGCGGCATCGGCCGGCTGGAAGGAGCAGCCCGCCGCCGACGGCTGGCTGCCCGCCGCGCCGGCCGACGCGCTCGACCGCGGCGAGTGGTGGAAGCTCTTCGGTGACGCCACGCTCGACGAGCTTGCGGCGCGCGTGCAGGTGTCGAACCAGAACATCGCCGCCGCCGTCGCCAACTACACGCAAGCGCAGGCACTGGTGCGCGAGCAGCGCGCGGGGCTGTTCCCGTCGGTGTCCTTCGACGGCAGCGGCAAGCGCTCGGGCACGGTGGGCGGCAACGCCTCGGCCAGCCCGTCGAACACCTTCGGCGCCACGCTGGGCGCGAGCTGGACGCCCGACGTGTGGGGCCGCCTGCGCGAGGCCGTGAACAGCGCGCAGGCCAACGCCCAGGCCAGCGAGGCCGACCTGGCCTCGGCGCGGCTGTCGGCCGTCGGCGACCTGGCGACCAACTACTTCTCGCTGCGCGAGGCCGACGCCGAGATCGTGCTGCTCGACGAAACCATCCTCGGCTACCAGCGCGCGTTCGAGATCACGAGCAACCGCTACGCCGCCGGCATTGCCGCGCAGACCGATGTGCTGCAGGCGCAGACCCAACTCGTGAACGCCAAGGCCGACCGCGTGGGCCTGCAGCGCACGCGCGCCACGCTGGAGCACGCCATCGCGATGCTGGTGGGCGTAGCGCCGGCCGACTTCAGCCTGCCGCCCGCGCGCTGGACGCCCACGGTGCCCGGCGTGCCGACCGGCGTGCCCTCGACGCTGCTGCAGCGCCGCCCCGACATCGCGGCGGCGGAGCGCGCGGTGGCCGCGGCCAATGCGCAGATCGGCGTGGCGCGCTCGGCTTATTACCCGAACATCTCGCTCACGGCCTCGGTCGGCAGCAACGCCAGCCGCGTGAGGGACCTCTTCGGCGCGGCCAACACGTTGTGGGGGCTGGGCCTGTCGGTGGCGCAGGTGGTGTTCGACGCGGGCGCCATCAGCGCCAGCGTCGATGCCGCCAAGGCCGGCCACGAGGCCAGCGTCGCGCGCTACCGCCAGACCGTGCTGGCCGCGTTCCAGGCCGTGGAAGATCAGCTGACCACCGGCGCCACGCTGGCGCAGCAGGAAGGCTTGCGCCGCGAGGCCACGGCAGCGGCCGACAAGACCGAGCAGCAACTGCTCAACCGGTATCGCGCGGGGCAGGTGAGCTACACCGATGTGGTGCAGGCGCAGGCCGCCGCACTGAGCGCGCGGCGCGCGCTCGTGCAGCTTCAGGTCAATCGCCAGGCCGCGGCAATCGCGCTGATCCAGGCCATGGGCGGCGGCTGGCAGGCCGACTGGATGGGGGCGACCCGCCCGGCCGGCAACAGCACTTCAAACAACAGCGCCGCTTCCCGCACACCGTAAGGGGCGGGTGTTGCGGGCGGGCATGGGAACCTGCCTGGCCCGTCGGCCCGACCGGCGCGAACACCGGACCGGGCGTCGTCGCTTCGCGGCGGTGGTCACCGCTCGGCGCTCACAGGATCGCTCTCTCCCCATCAGTGCGCTGGTCGGTCGAGGGCCTCGCCCAGGTAGTCCTTGTCTGTCACCAGGACCCAGAGGGCGAGCACCATGATCACCGCAGCCACGAGGACTGCATTGACCAGCGCCGGCTCGACCATGCGGAAGTCGAGCAACCAGGGCGACACCGCCAGCCAGGCTGCCAGCGCCACTTCGGTCCACTCTTCCCACTGGTGCGGCACGAAGGTCGCGCCCAAGGCCACGGCGCCCAGCACGATGCCGGTCGCCACCATGGTCCACATGGCGAGCGAATTGCCCTGAAAGCCCAGTACCCATGGCGAGACGATCAGCCACACGCCGGCGACGGCGTTGACGGGGTCCTGCCAATGCTTCACATGCTTCATGGTCGTACCTCCTGTCGCAGCACGACGCCACGACACTGGTTGGACTGCCACGCCGCGCCGTGGTTCCGCCATGCGGCATGGCGCGGGCCGCGCGGGGCTTGCGGATCGGCGCCGCGTTCCTATACTTGAGTGCGCACTCAACTAAACGAACGATGGAGACCGTCGACGCATGGCCAGGCCCCGCAGCGCAGACAAGCACAACGCCATCCTCGAGGCGGCGCTGGTCGAGTTCGGCCGGCGCGGCGTGTGGGCCACGCCGACCTCGGCGATCTCGCGCACCGCGGGCGTGGCCGAGGGCACGTTGTTCACCTACTTCGCGAGCAAGGCGCTGCTGACCGACGCGCTGTACCGCGCGCTGAAGACCGAGCTGGCCGGCGTGATGCTGGCCGACTGGCCCGAGGCCGCCGATCCGCGCACCCAGTTCCGCCACATCTGGGACCGCTACGTGCGCTGGGGCGTGGCGCACCCCGGCAAGCTGCGCGTGCTGGCGCAGCTCAAGGTCTCCGACGAACTGAGCGACGAGAGCCGCGCCGCCGGCATGGCGCCGTTCGCGCGGCTGGAAGCGGTGGCGCAGGAGTGCATGCGGCGCGGGCTGGTCGTCGAGCGACCGATGGAATTCCTGGGCGCGATGCTCACGGCGATGGCCGAGACCACGGTCGGCTACATCGCGCAGGCGGGCGACGCGGCGCCGGCCTTCGACTACGCCGAAGCCGGTTTCGAGATCTTCTGGCAAGGCATCGCCGTGCCGCCCTGACGACCTGACGACGACCCCACCTCCCGCACGAACGACAAGACCCACCGAAGAAAGACCACGCCATGCCCCAACTCAAACGCCGCCACTTCGTGCTCGGCACCCTCGGGGCCGCCGGCGCCCTGGTCGTCGGCTGGGCCGCCACGCCGGCGGCTTCGCGCCTCGTGCCCGGCGCGCCGCTGCCGGCGGGCAACGGGCAGGTCGCGCTCAACGGCTGGGTCAAGGTGGGCAGCGACGACACCGTCACGCTGGTGATGACGCAATCGGAAATGGGGCAGGGCACGCACACCGGCCTGGCGATGCTGTTGGCCGAAGAAATGGACGCCCCGGTATCGCAGGTGCGGCTCGAGCAGGCCGGCTTCGACGCCATCTACAACAACCAGGCCATGATCCTCGACGCGCTGCCCTTCAGGCCCGGCGACGAGGGCTTCGGAAAGCGCGCGGCGCACCAGGTGGTGGGCAAGCTGCTGCGCACGATCCCGGGGCTCTCGGGCACGGGCGGCTCGTCGAGCGTCACCGACCAGTGGGGCCCGGTGCGCGAGGCCGGCGCGTCGGCGCGGCTCATGCTGGTGGGCGCGGCGGCCGCGCAGTGGCAGGTGCCCGCCAGCGAATGCCGCACCGAGGCCGGCCGCGTGCTGCACCCGGCCTCCAACCGCAGCGCGCGCTTCGGCGAACTCGCCGCGAAGGCCGCGCAGCAGCCGCTGCCCACGGCGGTGAAGCTCAAGGCGCCCGCCGACTTCCGCGTCATCGGCCAGCCGCAGCGGCGCATCGACAACGCCGGCAAGCTCAATGGCACCGCCACCTACGGCATCGACGTGCTGCCGCCGGGCCTGCTGTACGCCAGCATCGCCATGTGCCCGACGCTGGCCGGCCGCGTCGCGCGCTTCGATGCGAAAGCCGCCGAGGCGCTGCCCGGCGTGCGCAAGGTGATGGCGCTGGAGCCCGTGGCCGCGAGCCTCGTCGGCACCGGCAGCACGGCGGGCGGCGTGGCCGTGATTGCCGACACGCCGTACCACGCGATGCGCGCGCTGAAGAAGGTCGACATCGAATGGGACCACGGCCCGGCCGCGAGCCTGTCGAGCGCCGAGATGATCGACCGCCTCGCGCGCACGCTCGACGCCGACGCAGGCAACGCCCGCCTCGATACCGGCGGCGTGGCGGCGGCGCTGAAGTCCGCCGCGCGCACGATCGAGGTCGAGTACCGCGTGCCCTTCCTGGCGCACGCCACCATGGAGCCGATGAACTGCACCGTGCAGTTCAAGGATGGCGCCGCCACCGTCTGGGCGCCCACGCAGGCGCCGGGCTTCGCGCGCGCCGCGGTCGCCAAGGCGCTGGGCATCGATGCCGACAAGGTCACGCTGCACGTCACCTACCTGGGCGGCGGCTTCGGACGGCGCTACTTCATCGACTTCCTGGTGCAGGCTGCGCAGCTCGCGCGTGAGGCCGGCGGCGCGCCGGTGCAACTGATCTGGTCGCGCGAGGAAGACATGACGCACGACTTCTACCGCCCGGCCTACGTGGCGCTGTGCAAGGCCGGCTTCGACGCGGCGGGCGCGCTGGTCGCGTGGCAGACCACCAGCGCCGGCTCCAGCCTGGGTGCGCCGTCGTTCATGGACAACTCGACCGACGGCGCCTGGAACACCGCCTACGACTTCCCGCAGGCCCGCGTGGCGCACGTGCCGGTCGAATCGGCCGTCACCACCGGCATCTGGCGCTCGGTGGCGCATTCGCAGAACGGCTTCTTCGTCGAGAGCTTCATCGACGAATGCGCCGTCGCCGCCGGCAAGGACCCGGTGGCCTTCCGCGCCGGCCTGCTTGCCAAGGATGCGCGCCACCTGGCCGTGCTCAAGCGCGTGGCTGAACTCTCGAAGTGGGGCGAGCCGCTGGCCGACGGACCCGACGGCACGAAGCGCGCGCGCGGCGTGGCCATCCACCGCGCCTTCGGCAGCATCGTGGCGCAGGTGGCCGAGGTGTCGGTGACGCCCGAGCGGCAGATCCGGGTGCACCGCGTGGTGTGCGTGATCGACTGCGGCCTGCCGGTCAACCCGAACCTGATCCGCCAGCAGATGGAAGGCGGCATCGTGTTCGGCCTGTCGGCGGCGCTGCGCGGCGAGATCACCGTGGCGCGCGGCCAGGTGCAGCAGAGCAACTTCCACGACTACACGCCGCTGCGCATCGACGAGTGCCCGGCCATCGAGGTCGACATCCTCGCCGGCACCGGCGCCGAGGTGCCGCCCGGCGGGGTGGGCGAGCCCGGCACGCCGCCCATCGCGCCCGCCGTGGCCAACGCCGTGTTCGCGCTGACCGGCCAGCGCCTGCGCAGCCTGCCTCTGCGGCTGGCCTGATCTCCCGGAACAGCAAGAAAGACACCCCATGACCACCACCACGCTGAAGATCAACGGCCAGACCGCCACCGTGAGCGCCGAGCCCGACACCCCGCTGCTGTGGGTGCTGCGCGGCGAGATGAAGCTCGTCGGCACCAAGTTCGGCTGCGGCAAGGCACTGTGCGGCGCTTGCACCGTGCACCTGGACGGCCAGGCCGTGCGCTCCTGCGTCACCCCGCTGGAGGCCGTGGGCGGGCGCGAAGTCACCACCATCGAGGGCCTGAAGGGCCGGGAGGCCGACGCCCTGCGCGCGGCCTGGACCGAGGTCGACGTGGTGCAGTGCGGCTACTGCCAGAGCGGCCAGCTCATGTCGGCCTGCGCGCTGCTCAAAGCCACGCCCAAACCCAGCGACGACCAGGTCTCGGACGCCATGCGCGGCAACATTTGCCGCTGCGGCACCTACCCCCGGATTCGCGCCGCGATCCACCTGGCGGCAGAAACAGCGGGGCGGTAACGCAGAAACCGGGGTGGTTGTTTACAGAAGTTAATAATTTTTCCGTAATTCTCGAAAAAGTCGCCAGAACGGTATTTTTACGGAAATTGGGGATATGAAGCTTCGATACGCCGCCGTACCATCCGCGCGGCCCGCTTCCGGCCGTCCCCTGTTTCCGACTTTCGATGACCCCCCCAGATCCCTCGCGGACGCGCGTTCTGTCCGTGGCCGACACGCTGCGCACCCGCATCTTCGACGGTGCGATCGCCCCCGGCGCCCACCTGATGGAGATTTCGCTCGCCAACGAGCTTGGCGTGTCGCGCACCCCTGTGCGCGGCGCCATGGCGCGGCTGGCCGACGAGGGGTTGCTGGTCTACCACCCGCAGCGGGGTTTCCAGGTGCGCCGTTTCGACGCCAAGGACGTGTTCGACGCCTTCAGCGTGCGCGCCACGCTCGAAGGCATGGGCTGCCGCCTGCTCAGCGAGCGCGGCCTGGACGACGAGGCGCTGGCCGAACTGACGGCCATGGTCGACGAGCAGCATGCGCTGCTGCATGACAGCGGCGAATGGACCGACGAGCGGGCCGACCTGTGGCAGGACCTGAACCAGGCTTTTCACCACAAGCTGCTGTCGCTGGCCGACAACCGCTGGCTCAGCGAGGCCGTGCAGCGCGCCTGCCAGCTGCCGGTGATCTTCGACAGCCGCTCGCGCCCGCACAGGCACGACGCCGCAATGCTGCTGTACCGCCACAGCCAGGCCCTGCAGGCGCTCGAAGAGCACCGCTGCATCGTCGAGGCGCTGGGCCGGCAGGAGGCTTCGGGCGCCGAAGCCGCGATGCGCGAGCACATCAACGCCAACCGCGACCTGCTGGTGCTCTACCTGCGTCAGAGCGCCGGCCGCACCCGCGCGCTGGCCTGATCAGCCGCCCCGCGCCACCGGCGCCATGAGGTAGGCCCCCGACTCGAACAGCTGCGCCTCGGCCTGGTCGATGCGCCGGATCACCGGCTTGCCCGCACGGCTCGCCAGCAACTCGACCAGCGCTTCCGTCACGGCCACGCCGGCGGCGACCGAGGGGAAGAACGAGGGGCTGTGGATGGTGAAGAGCAGCGTCTCGTCCGCCAGCAGCGACAGCGGCGAGGTCACGCTGTCGGTGATCGCCACGATGCGGCAACCGGCCGCCTTCGCCGCCTCGGCCACCTGCAGCGCCTCGCGCGAGTAGGGCGCAAAGCTCGCCACCACCAGCGCGTCGCCCTTGGCGAAGGCGCGCTGCTGCATCTCGAGCGAGCCGCCCTGGCCGTCCACCAGGTGCACGCTGGTGCGAAAGAGCCGGTACACGTACACGAACGAGAACGCGATCGGAAAGCAGGCGCGAAAGCCCGCTGCGTGCACGGCCGGCGCCTTCTCCAGCAGCGCGCAGGCCTTGAGCAGCGCCGGCCCGCTCTGCTGGTGCGTGAGCTCCAGGTTGCGCCGCTGCACCTCGAACATCTCGCCCGCCAGGCCCTGGTCGGCGACGCGGCCCACCAGCTGCTTGGCGCGCCCGCCGTAGGTCTCGGTGCCCAGGCCCATGTCGGCGGCGAAGGCCTCCTTCAGCTGCGGCCAGCCCTCGAAGCCCAGGTGCTGGGCGAAACGCACCAGCGTGGCCGGCGTGCTCTGCGCGCGCGTGCCGACGTTGCGCATCGAGCCCGTGACCACTTCGTTGGGGTGGTCGAGCACGTAGCGCGCCACCTGCTGCAGGGCGGGGCTCAGGTCGTTGAAGCGTTGGCGGATCTGTTCTTTGGCGTTCATCGAAATACCTTCGTGCTTCGCACTGCGGTGCGAGCTTGCTTGGGGCGGCCCGGCGCAGCGCTCATGGCGGTGTCTCTTTTCGTGCGGTGTCTGGAACGAATGTACCGGAGCGGGGAAATCCCGGGAGTTGACGGAGCAAATGTTCCAAACAATAATTCGTCCGAAACGTTAGTTCCAAACACAGGCCCCCCGCTTTCCTCCCGCCATGACGCACGTCTTCCACCGCCACCTTCGCCAGACCCCGCCCGTTGCCGCCAGCGCGCAGGGCATGTTCATCCGCGACGCCGAAGGGCGCGAGTACCTCGATGCCTCGGGCGGCGCGGCCGTGTCCTCGCTCGGCCACGGCCATCCCGAGGTGATGGCCGCCATGCACGCGCAGATCGACACACTGGCCTACGCCCACACCAGCTTCTTCACGAGCGAGGTGGCCGAGCAACTGGCCGACGAGCTCATCGGGTCTGCCCCCGAGGGCATGAGCCACGTGTACCTCGTGAGCGGCGGCTCCGAGGCGGTGGAGTCGGCGCTGAAGATGGCGCGCCAGTACTTCGTGGAAATCGGCCAGCCGCAGCGCACGCACTTCATCGCGCGCCGCCAGAGCTACCACGGCAACACGCTGGGCGCGCTCGCGGTGGGCGGCAACGCCTGGCGGCGCGAGCCCTTCGCGCCCATCCTCGTGCCGGCCACGCACGTCGCGCCGTGCTACCCGTACCGCGAGCAGCGTGCCGACGAGAGCGCCGAGCAGTACGGCCTGCGCCTGGCAGCCGAGCTCGAAGCGGCCATCGTCGCGCAGGGCGCCGACCGCGTGATCGCCTTCGTGGCCGAGACCGTGGGCGGCGCCACCGCCGGCGTGCTCACGCCGGTGCCGGGCTATTTCAAGGCCGTGCGCGCCGTGTGCGACAAGTACGGCGTGCTGCTGATCCTCGACGAGGTGATGTGCGGCATGGGCCGCACCGGCTCGCTGCACGCCTGCGAGCAGGAGGGCGTGGTGCCCGACCTGATGACCATCGCCAAGGGCCTGGGCGGCGGCTACCAGCCGATCGGCGCGGTGCTGGCGCAGCGTCGCATCGTCGAGGCCATGTCCAAGGGCAGCGGCTTCTTCCAGCACGGCCACACCTACCTGGGCCATCCGATGGCTTGCGCGGCGGCGCTCGCGGTGCAGCAGGTGATCCGCCGCGACGGCCTGGTCGCCAAGGTGCGCGACGACGGCGTTGCCTTCGGCGCGATGCTGGCCGAGGCGCTGGGCGACCACCCGCACGTGGGCGACATCCGCGGGCGCGGCTTCTTCTGGGGCGTCGAGCTGGTGGCCGACCGCGCGAGCAAGCAGCCCTTCGATCCGGCCCTGGCCGTCAACGCGCGCCTCAAGAAAGACGCGATGGCGCGCGGCCTGCTGTGCTACCCCTTCGGCGGCACGGTGGACGGGCGCCAGGGCGACCACGTGCTGCTGGCGCCGCCGTACATCGCGACGCGCGACCACCTGCAGGAGATCGTCGCGCGGCTCGCCGCCTCGGTCGACGCGGTCACGCGCGGCGCGGCGCGCTGAGCCACCCGCCCTTTTTCTTCAACCGCCGTTCCGAGGAGCGTTCCATGCCCCAGCTTCGCCCGTCGCTTTCCATCGCCGCCGCCGCCTTCGCGCTGGCCCTTGCCGCCCTGGTGCCGACCGCTCCCGCACAGGCGCAGCCCGCCAACGACACGCTCGCCAAGATCAAGGCCAGCGGCGCCATCACCTTCGGCTACCGCGAGGCCTCGTTCGGCTTCTCGTACCTGGACGCCAACCTCAAGCCCGTGGGCTACAGCATCGAGATCTGCAACCGCGTCGTCGACGCGCTGAAGACCGAGCTGAAGCTGCCGGCCCTCGACATCAAGTACCAGGCCGTGACCTCGGCCAACCGCATCCCGCTGGTGCAGAACGGCACGGTGGACATCGAGTGCGGCTCCACCACCAACCTGGTCGAGCGCCAGTCGCAGGTGGCCTTCTCGCCGGACATCTTCCGCTACAACGTGCGCACGCTGGTGAAGGCCGATTCGGGCATCAAGAGCATCGCCGACCTGCAGGGCAAGACGGTGGTCACCACCGCGGGCACCACGTCGTTCCGCCTGCTGCGCGCGGCCGACAAGGGCCGCAGCCTCGAGGTGAACCAGCTCTCGGGCAAGGACCACACCGACTCGTTCCTGCTGGTCGAGAGCGGCCGAGCGCAGGCCTTCGTGCTCGACGACATCCTGCTCGCGGGCCAGATCGCCAATGCGCGCAACCCGAAGGACTTCGTCATCACCGGCGAGAGCCTGCGCACCGAGAACCAATCGCTGATGTTCCGCAAGGACGACCCGGCCTTCAAGGCGCTGGTGGACCGCGTGGTGTCGGGCATGATGAAGTCCGGCGAGATGGAAAAGCTCTACAGCAAGTGGTTCATGTCGCCGATTCCGCCCAAGGGCATCAACATCAATTACCCGCTCAATGCCGAGACGAAGGAGGCCTTTGCCAACCCGTCGTCCAAGGGCATCTGATTCCATCTGACTTCATGACACGCATCGCCCTCATCCACGCGCTCTCGCATTCCGTCGCGCCCATCAACGAAGCCTTCGCACGCGACTGGCCCGAGGCCGTGCGCATGAACCTGCTGGACGACAGCCTCTCGGCCGACCTCGCGCGCGACGGCAAGGGGCTCGACGCGGCGATGCACGAGCGCTTCCAGCGCCTGGCGCAGTACGCGGTGGACACGGGCGCGCGCGGCATCCTCTTCACCTGCTCGGCCTTCGGGCCGTGCATCGAGGCGGTGGCGCAGCGGCATGCGGGCATTCCGGTGCTCAAGCCCAACGAGGCCATGATCGAAGAGGCCGTGCAGGGCGAAGGCCGCCTGGGCCTGATCGCGACTTTTGCGCGCACGCTGGAATCGATGCCGCCGGAGTTTCCTTCCGGCATGGCGCTCGAGCTGGCGCTGGCCGACGGTGCACTGGCCGCGCTCGATGCGGGCGACACGCAACGCCACGATGCGCTCATCGCCGAACAGGCCGCGGCGCTGCGTGCGCGCGGCTGCACGCGCATTGCCCTGGCTCAGTTCAGCATGGCGCGGGCGCGTGGCGCCTGCGAGGCGGTCAGCGGCCTGCCGGTGCTGACGACGGTCGACAGCGCGGTGCGCGCGTTGCGTCGGCGTGCTTCAGCTTCAGTGTGAGCCGCCGTTGCCGACGACCGTGACCAGCGTGGTCATCGCCACCTGCGCGGCCTCGCCGCGCGCCAGCGGGCGGCCCGGGCCGGCGTTGCCGCTGTCGGTTTCCAGGCCCTGCGCCAGGCGGCGGTAGATGTCCGACGAGGGCATGGTCGCCGCCGTGCCGAGTGCGTCGCAGTAGGTGTCGGTGAGCACGGCGGCCAGCCGTTCGCGCTCGGCGTCGCACAGCACGGGCGCGTCGGCGGCGAAGACCGACGCCACGCAGTGCATCAGGTAGGCCTGGGTCTCGAGCGAGAAAGCCTGCTGACGGACGTAGTCTTCCACCGCGTGCCAGAAGAGGGTGTCGGAGGTGCGGCGCCAGCTTTCGAGCACCTTGCGCGACTTGGCCACCAGGTCGGCGTGCGCGTCGTGCGGTTCGGCCGGGCGCAGCGCCAGGCCCTGCAGCGTGAGCGCGGCCACCGGGCCGGCCGCGCCGAGCAGGAAGCTCCAGAACTTCCAGCGCGCAAACCATTTCTTGTCATGGGCCGGGCCCAGCGGCTCCAGCAGCCGGAAGTCGATGCACAGGGCGGCGTTGGCCTGCAGGCCGGAGGCCATGCGGTCGGCCTCCACATGGCCCTGCGCGACGATGCAGGCGCTGGCGCCGCAGCGGTCGATGTCGGCCAGGCGCTGCGTCAGCTGGCGCAGCTCGTGGGCCGAGGCGCCGGTGGCTTCGGCCACGCGCAGCATGCCGTGGCACTGCTCCCGCTCCAGCTGGCAGGGGCTCTTGAGACGGTCTTCGACATGGTCGTCGAGCGTCGAGGGGCGTTCTTCTGCGACGCAGTCCTCGAGTTCACTCCCGGTGGTGAACGTTGACATGGATGCTCCTTCGGGCGCAGATGAATAACTGTTATCAATATGTATTAACGCGCCGAGGTCGAACATCACCTGAACTAGGTATTTCCGTGGGCGGGCTGCCTTGCGTTCCACCGGCGGAACGGCGCCTGAACAGGGCCTGACCGATGGCCTCGCCATAATTGCCGCTCTTTCAAGGAGTACGCGTGGATATCGTTTTGCTGGTCAAGGCCGCTGTCATGGGCATCGTGGAGGGTCTGACCGAATTCCTGCCGATCTCGTCGACCGGCCACCTCATTCTTGCGGGCTCGCTGCTGGGCTTCGACGACGCCAAGGCCAAGGTGTTCGACATCGCCATCCAGACCGGCGCGATCTTCGCGGTGATCCTGGTCTACTGGCAGAAGATCCATTCGACCGTGGTGGCGCTGCCGCGCCAGCCCAAGGCGCGCCGGCTGGCGCTGAACATCGTCATCGGCTTCCTGCCCGCGGTGGTGCTGGGCCTCTTGTTCGGCAAGATGATCAAGGCGCACCTGTTCATCCCGACCGTGGTGGCCAGCACCTTCATCATCGGCGGCTTCATCATCCTGTGGGCCGAGAAGCGCCCGCCCGGCTCGGTGCGCGTCGAGCACGTGGACGACATGACGCCCTGGGACGCGCTCAAGGTCGGCCTGGTGCAGTGCTTCGCGATGATCCCCGGCACCAGCCGCAGCGGCTCGACCATCATCGGCGGCATGCTGCTGGGCCTGTCGCGCCAGGCGGCGACCGATTTCTCGTTCTTCCTGGCCATTCCCACGCTGATCGGCGCGGGCGCCTACAGCCTCTACAAGGAGCGTGCGCTGCTGTCGGTGGCCGACATTCCGATGTTCACGGTGGGCCTGGCCTTCTCGTTCATCAGCGCATGGCTGTGCGTGCGCTGGCTGCTGAAGTACATCAGCACGCACAACTTCATTCCGTTCGCCTGGTACCGCATCGCCTTCGGCATCGTGGTGCTGGCCACGGCGTGGACCGGCGCGGTGGTCTGGGCGGAATAAGCCAGCAGCCTCAGGCCGCCGCGCCCAGCAGCGCGCCGGCGGCCTTCGCCTCCCGCCGCACGGCGATGGCGATCGGCCCGTCGATCGACGGGTCGAACCCGCCCGTGGCACCCAGCGCGGTGATCACGGCGCACACCCTTCCCGCGTAGTCGTACACCGGCGCCGCCACGGCGCTGATGCCGCGCAGGTAGGTGTCCCGCACGATGGCGCAGTGCGCCTGCTGCACCTCGCGGCGCAGCGCGCCGATGGGGTCGGCCGCATCGAGCAGCGCGCGCATGTCCTCGGTGGCGTCGGCCAGTTCCTGCTCGGCCAGCGCCACCACGCGCGACTCGTCGAGCAGGCCCAGGAAGGCGCGCCCGGTGGCCGACCACAGCATCGACATCACCGAGCCGGCGCGCACGTTCACCGTCACCGGCAGGCCCGGCTCCTCGAAGCGCACGATGGTCGGGCCCTTGTTGCCCATCACCGCGACGAAGCAGGTCACCTCCAGCGACTCGCGCAGGCGGATCAGGCAGGGCTCGGCCGCGCGGATCGGGTCGGCCTGGCGCATGGCGGCCAGGCCGATCTGGATCGCCTCGGGCCCCAGGTAGTAGTGCTGCGAGGCGGTGTCCTGGCGCACCAGGCTTTCCTCCATCAGGCTCGCGAGGTAGCGGTGCACCTTGGCCGGGCTCTCGCCCACGTGGGTGGCCAGCGCCGTGAGGCTGCTGCGCCCGCCCAGGTGCGCCAGGCCCTTGAGCACGGCCATGCCGGTCTCGGCGGACTGCACGCGCTGGCGGCGCTCGCGGGGAGGGGAAGAGGGTGCTTCAGCGGGGGAGGTCATGTCGTCCTCATCTTAGGTGGCGGCCTCGGTGGCCGGGTAAACCCGTGGTTTGGTGATTACGCAATGCGTATGATAATTACGCAATACACAATTTCCACCCCGGAGACACCCCGATGAAGAAGCACTTCGCCCGCGGCCTTGCGGTCCTGTCCCTGGCTGCCCTGGCCTCCGCCGCCAGCGCCCAGACCACCTTCCCCGCCAAGCCGATCCGCTGGCTCGTGCCCTACGCAGCGGGCGGCGGCTCCGACTTCCTCGCGCGCACCGTCGCCCAGACGCTGTCGACCCAGGTCGGCCAGCCGGTGCTGGTGGACAACAAGCCGGGCGGCAACACCGCGCTGGCCGCCGCAGAAACCGCGCGCGCCCCGGCCGACGGCTACACCGTGCTCTCGGCCGACAACGGCACGCTGGTGTTCAACCCGGCGCTGTACAAGTCGCTGAGCTACAGCCCCACGAAGGACCTGGCGCCCGTCACGCTGATGGGCAAGTTCCCCATGATCCTGGTGGTCGGCGCCAACTCGGGCTTTGCCACCGCCAAGGACTTCATCGCGCAGGCCAAGGCCAAGCCGGGCGGCATCAACTACGCCTCGGCCGGCGCGGGCAGCCCGCACCACCTGGCGATGGAACTGCTGAAGGTGGAGGCCAAGCTCTTCATGGTCCACGTGCCGTACCGCGGCGCGGCGCCCGCGCTGGCCGACGTGGTCGGTGGGCAGCTGCCGGCCATGATGGTCGACATGGCCGCCGGCGCCGGCTTCATCAAGGGCGGCAAGGTGCGCGCGCTGGCCGTGGCCAACCCCACGCGCCTGCCGCAACTGCCCGACGTGCCCACCTTCGCCGAGCTCGGCTACAAGAACGTCGAGGCCGCCGCGCTGGTCGGCGTGGTGGTGCCCGCGGCCACGCCGGCCGACGTGGTGAACACGCTCAACCGCCAGCTGGTGGCCGCCATCCACGAGCCCTCGGTGAACAAGCGCATGGTCGACTTCGGCGTCGAGCCCGTGGGCAACACGCCCGCGCAGTACACCGAGCTGCTCAAGGCCGAGACCGCGCGCTGGCACAAGCTGATCCGCGACCTGAAGATCACGCTCGACTGAGTCTGCTGCCATGTCCGATACCGCCATGCCTTCGCGCACCTCCGGTTGCCCCGTCGCGCACGGGGCGCTCTCCGCCGAGCGCACGCCCACCGGCTGCCCCGTGAGCCAGCGCGCCGCCGAGTTCGATCCCTTCGAGGACGGCTACCAGCAAGACCCGCCCGAGTACGTGCGCTGGGCCCGCGAGCAGGAGCCGATCTTCTACAGCCCCAAGCTGGGCTACTGGGTGATCACGCGCTACGACGACATCAAGGCGGTGTTCCGCGACAACCTCACCTTCAGCCCGTCGAACGCGCTGGAGAAGATCACGCCCACCGGCGAAGAAGCCAACGCCGTGCTCGCAAGCTACGGCTTCGCGCTCAACCGCACGCTGGTGAACGAGGACGAGCCGGCCCACATGCCGCGCCGCCGCGCGCTCATGGACCCGTTCACGCCCGAGGCGCTGAAGCACCACGAGCCGCTGGTGCGCGAACTCGCGCGCAGCTATGTCGACCGCTTCATCGACGACGGCCGCGCCGACCTCGTCGACCAGATGCTGTGGGAGATTCCGCTCACCGTGGCGCTGCACTTTCTCGGCGTGCCCGAGGAAGACATGGACACGCTGCGCAAATACTCCATCGCGCACACCGTCAACACCTGGGGCCGCCCCAAGCCCGAGGAACAGGTGGCCGTGGCGCACGCCGTCGGCAACTTCTGGCAGTACGCCGGCAAGGTGCTCGACAAGATGCGCCAGGACCCCGATGCGCCCGGCTGGATGCAATACGGCATCCGCAAGCAGATGCAGCACCCCGAGGTCGTCACCGACTCGTACCTGCATTCGATGATGATGGCCGGCATCGTGGCCGCGCACGAGACCACCGCCAACGCCACCGCCAACGCGGTGAAGCTGCTGCTGCAGCATCCGCAGGTGTGGCAGGAGCTGTGCGACGACCCGGGCCTCATTCCCAACGCGGTGGAAGAGTGCCTGCGCCACAACGGCTCGGTGGCCGCCTGGCGCCGGCTCGTCACCAAGGACACGCAGGTCGGCGGCGTCGACCTGCCGGCGGGCTCGCGCCTCTTGATCGTCACCTCGTCGGCCAACCACGACGAAGGCCACTTCGCCGATGCCGACCTGTTCGACATCCGGCGCGACAACGCCAGCGACCACCTGACCTTCGGCTACGGCTCGCACCAGTGCATGGGCAAGAACCTGGCGCGCATGGAGATGCAGATCTTCCTGGAGGAGTTCACGCGCCGGCTGCCGCACATGCGCCTGTCGGAGCAGCGCTTCAGCTACGTGCCCAACACCTCGTTCCGCGGCCCCGAGCACCTGTGGGTCGAGTGGGACCCGCGCGCCAACCCGGAGCGCGCCAACGCCGGCCTGCGCGACGTGCAGGTGCCGGTGCGCATCGGCGAGCCTTCGGCGCACGCCATCGCGCGGCCCGTGGTGGTCGAGCGCGTGACGCCGGTGGCCGACGGCATCGTGCGGCTGCGCCTGGTGTCGCCCGACGGCAAGCCGCTGCCGCGCTGGACGCCGGGCTCGCACATCGACGTGGAATGCGGCACGCCCGAGCTGTCGCGCCAGTACTCGCTGTGCGGCGACCCCGACGAAGCCCACGCGCTGGAGATCGCCGTGCTGCACGAGCCCGACGGTCGCGGCGGTTCGGCCTGGGTGCATGCGAACGTGAAGGTGGGCGAGCGTCTGCGCATCCGCGGCCCGCGCAACCACTTCCGGCTCGACGAGTCGCTGCCGAAGGCGATCTTCATCGCCGGCGGCATCGGCATCACGCCCGTGAGCGCGATGGCGCGGCGCGCCAAGGCGCTGGGCATGGACTACGAGCTGCACTACAGCGGCCGCAGCCGCACGAGCATGGCCTTCGTCGACGAGCTGGCCGCGCTGCACGGCGAGCGACTGCATGTGCATGCCGCCGACGAAGGCCGGCGCAACGACCTGCGCGCGCTGCTGGCCACGCCCGTGCCCGGCGCGCAGGTGTATGCCTGCGGCCCGCTGCGCATGCTCGAAGCGCTGGAAGACTGCTGCGCCGCGTGGCCCGAAGGCGCGCTGCGCGTGGAGCATTTCGAATCGACGCTGGCCACGCTCGACCCGTCGAAGGAACACGCCTTCGAGGTGGAGCTGAAAGACTCCGGCCTCGTGATCACCGTGCCGCCCGACCAGACCTTGCTGACGGCCCTGCGCGCGGCCAACGTCGATGTGCAGAGCGACTGCGAGGAAGGCCTGTGCGGTTCGTGCGAAGTGCGCGTGCTGGCCGGCAAGGTCGATCACCGCGACGTGGTGCTCACGCGCAGCGAGCGCGATGCGAACACCAAGATGATGGCCTGCTGTTCTCGCGCTTGCGAAGGGCGGTTGGTGCTCGAGCTTTGAGGCTTTTCGCCGCGCATTGATTCATCGCAAGTGTTTCGCGGCACGCCCACCGCACAGTGGGGCGTGCCGAATCGGCACCTCACCGAAGGAACCATGTGATGAAGACGAGAACCACCGCGGCCCTGCTTTTCACGGCGCTGCTTGCCGGCCCCGTGCTGGCCGCCACCTGCGACATCGAGATCGAAGGCAACGACGCGATGCAGTTCAACAAGAGCGCCATCGCGGTGCCGGCCAGCTGCAAGCAGTTCACCGTGAAGCTCAAGCACGTCGGCAAGCTGCCCAAGGCCTCGATGGGCCACAACTGGGTGCTGAGCAAGGCCGCCGACGCGCAGGGCGTGGCGGCGGACGGCATCGGCGCGGGGCTGGACAAGGCCTACGTGAAGCCGGGCGATGCCCGCGTCATCGCGCATTCGAAGGTCATCGGCGGCGGCGAGACCGATGCCGTGAGCTTCGACGTGAGCAAGCTCAAGGCGGGGGACAGCTATGCGTGGTTCTGCTCGTTCCCGGGGCACGCGTCGCTCATGAAGGGCACGCTGGCACTGGTCAAGTAGCCGCCGCGCCGCCCAGGGGCATCCGCAGCACCACCTGCGTCTCGCCGGGGCGCGACTGCAGCTGCAGCTGCGCGCCCAGGCGGCGTGCCCGTGCCCGCAGGTTGCGCAGCCCCGCGCCGCCGCTCACGCCGTCCACCGCGAAGCCGCGGCCGTCGTCGCGCACGCTGAGCTGCAGCTCGGCGCCCGCGCGCGCCACCGTCACGTCCACGCGCCGGCCCGCGCTGTGCTTGAGCACGTTGGTCAGCGCCTCCTGCAGGAAGCGCATCAGGTCCAGGCTCTGCGAGGGCGCGAGTTCGAGCGTGTCGATGCCCGAGACCTTCCAGCGGCAGTCGATGCCGTTGGCGTCCAGCAGCTGCGCGCTGCGGTAGCGCAGCGGCGCCAGCAGCTCTCCGAGCGCGCGTGCGCCATCGTCGCGGCCGGTGGCGTCGATGATCAGCCGCAGGTCGTCGCGCAGGCTCTTGAGCATCGCCAGCAACTGCGGCGCGCTGAGGTGCTCGGGCGTGCGCTCCAGCGTCGCGATGCTGCCCACCAGCATGCCGCCCAGGCCGTCGTGCAGGTCGCTCACCAGCGCCACGCGCTCGCCGATGCGCGCGTGCGCGAGCTCCAGCGCGTGCTGCTGCGCGAGCGTGGACGCGAGCTCGGCCTTGGCGGCGTTCACTTCCTCGATCAGCTCGGTGTTGAAGTTCTCGATGCGCCGCAGGCTCTGCACAAAGCGCCCGGCCTGCGTCAGCGCCATGCCCAAGAGCAGCACGTACGAGGACATGGTCGTGTAGTAGATGTTGCTGTCGATCACCTGCGTGAACACCAGCAGGTCGTGCGCGCCCGTGAGCGCCGACACCGCCATGAACGGCGCGAGCGAACGCATCGGGCTGCCCCGGTGGCGCAGTGCGTGGAAGAT
This sequence comes from Variovorax sp. BGA-UO-ETr-C22, assembly GCF_059567965.1. Classification (NCBI taxonomy): domain Bacteria; kingdom Pseudomonadati; phylum Pseudomonadota; class Betaproteobacteria; order Burkholderiales; family Comamonadaceae; genus Variovorax; species Variovorax sp. BGA-UO-ETr-C22. Next base: position 288,831 of record NZ_JCAQPA010000007.1, on the reverse strand, counting down.
GCCGCTGCTGTTCACCACGATGATCGTGAGGCCGCCCACCAGCGTCCAGATCGCGCGGTGGGTGGGCAGGTTGGCGGTGCCCGCGAACCACAGGTCGAGCACGCCGATGGCCGCCACCGCGAACGCCGCGATCTCCAGGCGCGGCAGGCGCCGCCCGGCGAAGCGCAGCACGAACACGCCATACGACACGCTGAAGAACAGCAGCAATGAGGTGTTGAGCGCCTGCCAGCTGTGGTTGCTGGCAAAGGGCCAGGGGCTGGTGGCGATCTGGTTGTAGCCGAACAGCAGCCACAGCACCGACATCGCGGCGAACCAGCCGTAGGCCGTCTCGCGCCGGCGCAGCAGCCACCACGCCGCGAAGAAGGCCGACACCGCCGCGCTGGTCGCCAGGCCGAACACCTGCAGGTCGCGCCGCATGAGCTGCTCGCGGCCGAACTCGGCCTGCATGGCCGCGGGCGTGCCCAGGCTCACCGGCCCCAGCCCGGCCTGGTAGGCCGACAGGCCCGAGACGCGCACCAGCAGCGTGTTGGTGCCGGCGCGCAATTGCGGCGCGTCCAGCAGCCAGTAGCGCGGCGAGTTCCACGCGCGCGTGAGCGGCTCGACCAGGCTGCGGTCGCGCCAGATCGTCGTGCCGTTGAGCGAGACCTCGCCGGCCATGTTCAGGTAGTGCAGCAGCAGCCCGGTTTCGGTCACGGGTGCGGGCTGCTCCCAGGTCAGCCGGTACCAGACCACGCCGTCGAAACCGGGCCAGCGCGTGGCCCAGCTGTCGGGCAGGACGACGGGTGTCCAGCCGTCGGCGGGCGGGGTCGTGTCATCCCAGCCGGTGCCGCGTGCGGCTTCGGCGCGCAGTTCGGGAACCACCGGTGTTTGTGCGTGCGCGCTGCCCGTCGGGAGCAGCAGCCACAGGGCCCACAGCAGCAGGCCCGCAAGGAGCCTCAGCGCAGCAGGCCCTGCCTTCGGCCCTGGTAGACCGCCTCGGTGCGCGAGTTGACGGCCAGCTTGCGGTAGATGTTCTTGGTGTGGCATTCCACGGTCAGTCTGGAGATCGACAGCGCTTCCGCCATGTCGCGGTTGCTCATTCCTTGCGACACGAGCTCGAGGATTTTGCGCTCGCGCGGCGTCAGCATGACGGGCGTGGTGGCGGGCGTCAGCGACGGGTCGTCGGGCGGCGAGGGCAGGCCGGGCAACTGGGTCGCGACCCAGCCGAGGATGCGGCGGGCGATGGCCGGGTCGATCGGTGCGCCGCCTTGCTCGATGCTGCGCAGCGCGATGCTGAGCTCGAGGTCGTCGCGTTCCTTCAGCAGGTAGCCGATGGCGCCGGCACGCAGCGCCGCGAAGATCACGGCCTCGGTGCGCCAGGCCGAGATCACCACCGCGGGCACCAGCCGGTGGTGCTCGTGCATCCACTCGATCAGGTCGACGCCGCTGCCGTCGGGCAGGCCGATGTCGACCAGCACCACGCCGAAATGCTGCTGCTCCAGCAGCGAGCGGGCCGAGGTCAGGCTGTCGGCCCAGGCGATCTGGGGCTCGTCGCATCCGAGTGTCGACAGCACGTACGCCAGGCGCTCGCGCATCGCCGGATCGTCTTCGACCACCAGCGCGGGGCTCAGCGAGACCACTTCAACGTCTTCCAGGAGAGGGGCAGACATAGGACGACATTTTTGAGCCGTGGTGTACGTGGTGCAACGTTTTTTCTTAAATGAAACGACTGTTTCTAAAGTTCCTATTTGTATCTTGATGTTAATTCAAAGCGGCCACAACCCTAATCGAGGATGACCCCTCCACTCAGGTTGACTATTGCGCCCGTGATGGCCCCGGCCAGCGGCGAGGCCAGGAACACCGCGGTGCCCGCGAGCTGGTCCAGCGAGGGCAGGCGCGCCACCAGCAGGCCCTCGGGCCGCTCGGCCAGCATCTGCTCGACCGTGAGGCCCATGCGCTCGGCCGCCGGGCGAAACACCTCGCCGCTGTGCGAGCCCGCGGCCACCGCCTCGGGAATCGCGTGCGAGCGGATGCAGGCGGTGCGGATGCGAAAGGCCGCCAGCTCGCCCGCCATGTGGCGCGCGAGCCCCTCCACGCCGGCGCAGGCCACGGCATGCCCGAGGTACCCGGGGCCGGGTAGGCGCGAGGCGGGCGTCGACACCGACAGGATCACGCCGCCGCCGCGCGCCGCCATGTGCGGTGCCACGGCCTTGGCGGTGAGGAAGTTGGCGCGCGTGTAGGCGTGGATGGGGAGGAAGAAGTCCTCCAGCGACAGCTCGGCCAGCGGCCGGCCCTGCACGTGGAAGACGCCGACCGCGTTGAACGCGAGGTCGATGCCGCCGGCCTGTTCGGCGACCTCGGCCGCGTGGCGCAGCATCGCGGCCTCGTCCAGCGCGTCGACCACCGCGGCCTGCGCGCGGCCGCCGGCTTGGGCGATGTCTCGCACCACCGCATCGAGCTTGTCGCGGCTGCGGCCGGTGACGAACACGCGGGCGCCTTCGCGAGCAAAGGCGCGGGCGACGGCGCCGCCGAGGGCACCGCTGCCGCCGTGGATCACGGCGCAGCGGTCTTTCAAAGACAGGACATTCGAGGGCATGAGAGCTTCTCCTTGGCGTGAATGGCGACCCGCGACATGCGGGCGCTCGTTCCAAGGACGGCGCAGGCCCAGCTGATCCGACAGCGCAGTGGGATTTTTTTCAGACTTGCGGGATGCGCGGCGCGATCACGCCCGGGTCGTACCAGGTCACCGGGCGGATCTCGAACACGCCGCCCTCGAAGTCCAGCCGCCGCGCCGCATGCCGTGCGTCCTCGAGCGACTCGCACTCGACGATGTAGATGCCCATCAGCTGCTCCTTCGTCTCGGCGAACGGCCCGTCGGTCACCAGCGGGTGCGCGGCGCCGGCGTGCCGCACGGTGGTGGCGGTGTCGGGCATCAGGCGCAGCACGGTGCCGAGCCGGCCGGCGGCCTGCAGCTCGTCGCGCAGGTCGGTGTGGCGCTCGAGCATCTCGTCTTCGACCTCGGGCGCCCAGCCGGCCGCCGCAGCTTCGGAACCGTAGATCAGGATGGAATAGAGCATCGTTCGTCCTTTGCTTGAAGGGAGTCGGAAGAGGCGCCCGCGCCGAGGCGGTCGAGCAGCAGGCGGATGTGCGCGGCTTCGGCGGCGGTGCGGGCCAGCGCGAGCGCGTCGGCAAAAGCGCAGCGTGCTTCGTCGGCGCGGCCCAGTTGCATCAGCAGCCCGCCGCGCAGGCCGTGAAAGTGGAAGTACGCCGACAGCGGCTCCGCCAGCGCGTCGACCATCGTCAGCGCCGCTTCGGGCCCGCACACCTTGGCCACGGCCACCGCGCGGTTGAGCGTGACCACGGGCGAAGGCTGCAGCTTTTCGAGCCCGGCGTAGAGCCGGTCGATCTCGGCCCAGTCGGTGTCGGTCGCGCGCGTCGCCCGTGCGTGCGTGGCCGCAATGGCGGCCTGCAGCTGGTACGGCCCGATGCGGCGCTGGCGCAGCGCGGCATCGAGCAGGGCCAGGCCTTCGTCGATCGCCGCGCGGTGCCATCGCGTGCGGTCCTGGTCTTCGAGCAGCACGACCATGCCGCCCGCGTCCAGCCGCGCATCGGCGCGTGCGTGCTGCAACAGCAGCAGGGCGCACAGGCCGGCGGTCTCGGGCTCGTCGGGGAACAGCTCGCACAGCAGGCGCGCGAGCCGGATCGCCTCTTCGCACAGCGCCACGCGCACATGGGCCGTGCCGCCGCTGGCCGCGTAGCCTTCGTTGAACAGCAGGTAGACCACCGCGCCCACGGCCGCCAGCCGCTCGCCGCGTTCGCGCGCGCCGGGCGCATCGAAGGGCAGGCCGGCCGCGGCCACGCGCTGCTTGGCGCGCGTGATGCGCTGCTCCATGGCGCGCTCGCCGACCAGGAAGGCGCGCGCGATCTCCGCCACCGACAGCCCCGAGACGATGCGTAGCGCGAGCGCGATCTGTTGTGCGAGCGGCAGCGCGGGGTGGCAGCACACGAAGAGCAGGCGCAGCACGTCGTCGCGGTAGTGCGACTGGTCGAGTTGCTCGGCGAGGTCGGGGTCGAGGGCCATGTCCGCGTCGCCGTCTTCCTCTTCGGGCAACGGATCGTGCCGGTCGCGCCGCCGCAGTTCGTCGAGCGCCGCGTTGCGCCCCACGAGGATCAGCCACGCCAGCGGATCGTCGGGCGGCCCGTGCTCGGGCCAGTGCCGCAGCGCGCGCAGGCTGGCTTCCTGGAAGCCTTCCTCGGCCGTGTCCAGGTCGCGGAAGTAGCGCAGCAACGCGGCCACCGCGCGCGGGCGTGCGGCGGTCAGCGTGGTGGCGATCCAGCTCAGCTCGGTGGTGGTCATCGTCGGCACGGTGCGTGTCGCTTCGAAGAAGGTCGGTTCAACCCCAAGGACGCGCCAGTATGCGGCGGGCCGACAGCGGCGCGCAAAAAAAGTCCGCGTGGACAATGCGGCGCATGTCCGATCTCCACGCCCTGACCCGGCAGTTCCCGCACCCCGGCCGGCTCGACGCCATCCTGCTGCGCCCCGCGCGGCGCACGCCAGTTCAATCGGTGGAGGAGGTGCTGGCGGTCGAAGGGCTGGGGCTGGCCGGCGACCGCAGCAGCGCCGGGCGCGGCGGTGGCAAGCGGCAGGTCACGCTGATCCAGGCGGAGCACCTGCCGGTTGTCGCGGCGCTCGCGCAGCGCATGGAAGGTGTGGACGCCGGCCTGCTGCGTCGCAACCTCGTCGTGTCGGGCCTCAACCTGATGGCGGCGCGCGCGCTGTTTCGCGACCAGCCGCTGGTGCTGGCGCTCGGGCCCGAGGTGCTGCTGGAGATCACCGGGCCCTGCGAGCCCTGCTCGCGCATGGAAGAGCTGCTCGGCGCCGGTGGCTACAACGCCATGCGCGGGCATGGCGGCGTGACGGCGCGGGTGCTGCGTGGCGGTGTGCTGCGCGTCGGCGACGCGGTCGCCTGCCGCACCGCCTGAACACCACCTACATCAGGTTGCGCAACGAGGCCTCGATGGCCGCCGCCGTGGCCAGCGGCTTTTCCATCGGGAACAGGTGGCTGCCGTCGAGCATCGTGATGCGGCCCTTGGTGACCTGCTCGGTCATCGCCATGCCCACCTGTTTCATCTCGACCGACTGGCGCCCGCCGATGAAGGCCGCCTTGCACTTGAGCGGATGGCGGCGCAGCAGCCCGCCCAGCGTGTGGGGCAGGGTGTTGTAGATGGCGGTTTCCACGTCGCGGTCGAAGCTCAGCGAGCGCGTGTCTTCGCTGTCGAAGGTGCCGTGGTCGATGTAGTCGTGCAGCACCTGCTCGTCCCACTTCGCGAACGCCTTCTTGCTGCGGAAGTGCTCGAACACCGCCTCGCGGTGCTCCCAGCTGTTCTTGCGCTTGCGGCTCACGGCGCCGGGCGAAATGCTCTTCATGAGCGGCGTGCGCTTGACCACGTTGAGCGTGTTCGCGCGCCAGCCGCCGAGGATCGGCGAATCGATCAGCAGCACGCCGCGCGCCAGCTCGGGGTGGCGCGCCGCGCACATCAGGCTCAGGAAGCCGCCCAGCGAATGGCCGATGAGGAACACCGGGCCGCCCGCGCGGTCGGCGCGCAGCTTGGCGAAGTCGGCCAGCTGCTGTACCAGGTGCGGCCAGTTGTCGGTGACGGGGTATTTCGGGTCGTGCCCGAATTTCTCGATGGCGTCGACCTCGAAGCCCCGGTTGCGAAGGCTGTCGAGAACGACGCGGTAGGTGCTCGCCGGAAAGCTGTTGCCGTGCGAAAAGATGACAGGAGGCACGGACAGATTCAGATGAGCTTTTCGTCGGGGGTCGAGATCTTGCGCAGCGGGCTGTGGCGCGTGGCCGGCATCCGCAGCGGGTGTTCGGTGGCGCTGTCGTCCCACACCGGGTCTTCGATGCTGTCGAACACCTCGCGCAGCTTCTGGCCCCAGCTGTTGTGCATCATGCGGTAGTAGGGGTTGTCCGCGTCGATGCAGATCACGCGGTCGGTCTCGAGCTTGTTGGCCTCGTACACCACCAGGTCGAGCGGCAGGCCGACCGACAGGTTCGACTTCATGGTCGAGTCCATCGACACCAGCGCGCACTTGGCGGCTTCGTCCAGCGGTGTCTCGGGCGTGAGCACGCGGTCGAGCACGGGCTTGCCGTACTTCGATTCGCCCACCTGGAAGTAGGGCGTCTCGGTGGTGGCTTCGATGAAGTTGCCGGCGGCGTAGACCAGGAACAGGCGCATGCCTTCGCCCTTGACCTGCCCGCCGAAGATGAACGACACGTTGAAGTCGAGGCCCGCATGCTTGAGCGCCTCGGCGTCGCGGTCGTACACATGGCGCACGGCCGAGCCCAGCACGCGCGCGGCGTCGAACATGCTCTTGGCGTTCCAGATCGTGATGGGCTCGCCCTGCGTGCCGTCTTCGCGCGTTTCGCGCAACTCTTCGATCTGCAGGATTTCGCGCACCGACTGCGAGATGCTCAGGTTGCCCGACGACAGCAGCACCATGACGCGGTCGCCCGGCTGCTCGTAGACGATCATCTTGCGGAAGGTGCTGATGTGGTCCACCCCCGCGTTCGTGCGCGAGTCGGAGAGAAACACCAGGCCGGCGTTGAGTTTGATGCCTACGCAATAAGTCATGGGTTCGCCTTGCAGGAACTGGGCCCGCTCATGCGGTACTGCGTTCACGTGCGTTCAGTTTCTGGAGGGCATAGAGCGCGTCGAGGGCTTCGCGCGGGCTCATGGCGTCCGGGTCGAGGGCAGCCAGCGCGGATTCTACGGCGCTGGCCATGGGGGTTTCGGTGGCCGGCGGCGGCGCGAACAGGTCGACCTGGGCACGCGTTTGCGCATGCTGCGATTCGAGCGCGTCGAGCGCCTGCCGCGCGTGGTTGACCACCGCCGCGGGCATGCCCGCGAGGCGCGCCACCTGGATGCCGTAGCTCTTGCTGGCCGGGCCCGGCTGCATCTCGTGCAGGAACACGATGTCGCGGCCCGACTCGGTCGCGCTCACGTGCATGTTCACGGCGCCGTGGTGCGTGGCCGGGAACTCGGTGAGCTCGAAGTAGTGCGTGGCGAACAGCGTGAAGGCCTTGCTGCGGTCGTGCAGCTGCGCCGCGATGCCGGCCGCCAGCGCCAGGCCGTCGAAGGTGCTGGTGCCGCGGCCGATTTCGTCCATCAGCACCAGCGACTGCGCCGTGGCGCTGTGCAGGATCTGTGCGGCCTCGGTCATCTCGAGCATGAAGGTCGACTGCGCGTTGGCCAGGTCGTCGGCCGCGCCGATGCGCGTGTGAATCGCATCGATCGGCCCGAGCCGGCAGGCCGTGGCCGGCACGTGCGAGCCGATGGACGCCAGCAGCACCACGATCGCCACCTGCCGCATGTAGGTCGACTTACCGCCCATGTTCGGGCCGGTGATGATCTGCATGCGCTGCTGCGGCCCCATCTGCGTGTCGTTGGCGATGAAGCCGCCCGACGACTTCTCGGCCAGTCGCGCCTCCACCACCGGGTGGCGGCCCTGCTGGATCTCGATGCACGGGTGCGACACGAAGGTCGGCGCGCGCCAGTTCAGCGTGTGCGAGCGCTCGGCCAGCGCACACAGCGCGTCGAGCGCGGCAATGCCGCCGGCCAGCTGCGTGAGTGCGGGCACCGAGGGCTGCAGCGCGTCGAGCAGCTGCTCGTACAGCCACTTCTCGCGCGCCAATGCGCGGTCTTGCGCGCTCAGCGCCTTGTCTTCGAAAGCCTTGAGTTCGGGCGTGATGAAGCGCTCGGCGTTCTTCAGCGTCTGGCGGCGGCGGTAGTTGTCGGGCACCTTCGAGAGTGCGCTTTGCGTCACCTCGATGTAGAAGCCGTGCACGCGGTTGAACTGCACGCGCAGGTTGCTGATGCCGGTGCGCTCGCGCTCGCTGATCTCGAGCTTGAGCAGGAAGTCGTCGCAGTTCTCGCTGATCTCGCGCAGCTCGTCGAGCTCGGCGTCGTGGCCGGTGGCGATCACGCCGCCGTCGCGCACCAGCGCCGACGGATCGGGCTTGATCGCGCGCACCAGCAGGTCGGCGCAGCCCGGCGGCGGCGCGAGGCGTTCGGTGATCTGCGCCAGCAGCGCGGCGGCGCCCGGCAGCAGCGGCGCCAGCTGCTCGGCCTTCGCCAGCGCGAGCTGCAGCGCCACCAGTTCGCGCGGGCGCACCTGGCGCAGCGCGATGCGCGCCGCGATGCGTTCCACGTCGCTCGTGTTCTTGAGCTGCTCGCGCAGCGTGCGCCAGGGCGCGGCCGTGGCGCCGGGCCCGGGGGACTGCAGCGCGCCGATGGCGTCGAGCCGGCCCTGGGCCTCGCTGCGGTCGCGGCGCGGCGAGAGCAGCCAGCGCTTGAGCAGGCGGCTGCCCATGCCCGTCATGCAGGTGTCGAGCAGCGAGAACATCGTGGGCGCGTCTTCGCCGCGCAGCGTCTGCACCAGCTCGAGGTTGCGGCGCGTGGTGGGCGGCAGCTCGATCAGGTCGCCGTCGCGCTCCACCGACAGGCGCTGCACGTGCGACAGCGCGCGGCCTTGCGTGTGCTCGGCATAACCCAGCAGCGCGGCGGCGGCGGCGTGCGCGTTGCCCAGCGATTCGGCGTTCCACGCCGCGAGGCTGTGGCTGCCCATCTGCTCGCTGAGCTTGCGCTCGCCCAGGCCGGGATCGAACTGCCAGGCCGGACGCAGCGACAGCGTGAACGGCACGGCCGCGCGCGCGGCCTTCAGGCGCTGCTCGAAGGCGGGCGTGACCTCGGCGCTGTACAGCAGTTCGCTCGGTGCGATGCGCGCGATCCAGGCTTCGAGCGCATCGGCGGGGCACTCGGCCAGCCGCAGCTCGGCGCCCGTCACGCTGAGCCAGGCGAGGCCGCAGAAATTGCGCGTGCCCGCATGCACGGCGAGCAGCAGCGAATCGCTCTTGTCGTTGAGCAGTTCCGAGTCGGTCAGCGTGCCGGGCGTGACCACCCGCACCACCTTGCGCTCGACCGGCCCCTTGCTGGCGCCAACCTCGCCCACCTGCTCGCAGATGGCGACCGATTCGCCCAGCTTGATGAGCCGCGCGAGGTAGGTGTCGACCGAGTGGAAGGGCACGCCGCACATCAGCACCGGCTGCCCGGCCGACTGGCCGCGCTGGGTGAGCGTGATGTCGAGCAGGCGCGAGGCCTTTTCGGCGTCGGCCCAGAACAGTTCGTAGAAATCGCCCATCCGGTAGAACAGCAGGGTGTCCGGATGGTCGGCCTTGAGGCCTAAGTACTGCGCCATCATCGGCGTGTGCCCGGCGAAATCGCCAGCCGAGGGGGCTTGATCTTTGGTGCTTTTCACCGGTAAGGTCATTGAATCCGTGGAGAAGAAAAGAGGGTGCGCGCTGCGCATCCCGGGGATCGGGTCATTATCGGGGACGGCCATCGGCGTGCGCGCCGGCCTCCCCGCACCGACGCCCCCGCCGCGTCCACTTTGGCCGCATTCCCCTGAATCCAGACAGCTCCCCCGTGCGTAGTCATGCGCATGCGCATGACTACGCGGGCGCACGCGACCTTCATCGATGGAGACCCCAGTGAGCTACGAGGACATCCGGAAACGATTTCATGTGCCTGCCCGCAAGGGCGCCAGGGTGCTGGTGCACGGGCAGCCCGGCACGGTGACCACCGTGCGGGGGCTCACGCTGCGCGTGCGGCTGGACGGCATGAGCTGGTCGAGGCCGTACCTGCCGGACGAGCTGCAATGGCTGCCGGCCCCTGCGCCCGAGCCGCAGGGGCAGGGGCAGGGCGGCCCCGAGCACTGACGCAGCCGGGCGCGTGCGGCGGCCTGCACCGCCCCTCCTAAAATCCCTCGGCGCAAACCCCGCGTGAAGAACAAAGGCGCCCATGGCCCCGTCGGATGAAATCAAAGGCCCTGCAGCGGACGCGCTCCCGGACACCGCCACCTTGCCCGCTGACCTTGCGGCGCTGTACCTGTGCATGTCGCCGGCCCAGCTGGCGGATCTGCGCAAGTCGAAACGGCCCGAAGGGCGCCCGGGCACGGGCAACACCGGCCCGTCCGTCATCCGGCCCGTGGAAGGCACGGGCGGCGCCAAGGACCCGGCGCTCTACCAGCTCGGCACGCTGCGCGAATTTGCCAAGGCGCACGCCGCCCCCTCGGCCTTCGACACCGCGCTGAACACGGGCCTGCCGGGCTGGTTCGGCGCCAAGCTGCCTTTCTTCGCCGAGCGCGAACCGCGCATCAAGCGCGGCAAGCGCGTGCTCATCGGCGGCGCCTGGGACCGGGCCGATCCGCTGCGCGAGCAGCGCTTCGTCGCGCTGGCCAAGGGCCGCATCCGCTTCACGTCGCTGACGTGTGCCGAAGCTGCGGCGAGCCTGTGGGCCGACGTGGCCAGCCACCGCGCGTTCGCCGACCAGGGGCTGGCCCTGCTCGCGCGCGAGACGCAGGCCATCGAGGCCTCGCTGGCCGACACGGCCCGCCTGGCCGCGACCGCACCGACCGATGCGGCGGCCTGACCTCCCTTCAAGTTCGACGATGGAAGTGCTCCGATGCTGATCAACTGCGTGGCCTATGAAAACGGCGCCAAGCTCGCCGACATTCCCGTCGAGGACATCAGCGACTACATCTCCCGCGCCGGCTGTTTCGTCTGGGTGGCGCTGAGCGACGCCACGCCCGAAGAGCTGGCGCAGATGCAGGACGAGTTCGACCTGCACCCCCTGGCCGTCGAAGACGCCCAGCACGGCCACCAGCGTCCCAAGGTGGAGGAGTACGGCGACTCGCTGTTCGTCGTGATGCACCTGGTCGAGCCCTCGACCGACGCCGAGGGGGAGGGTGGGCACAGCGTGAACGTGGGCGAGGTCAACGTGTTCGTCGGCCGCAACTATGTGCTGTCGGTGCGCAACCGCAGCCAGCAGGGCTTCCTGGGCGTGCGCGAGCGCTGCGAGCGCGAGCCCGACCTGCTGCGCAACGGCGCGGGCTTCGTGCTCTATGCGCTGATGGACGCGGTGGTCGACCGCTACTTTCCGGTGATCGACGCGCTCGAAGTGGAACTCGAATCCATCGAGCAGCAGATCTTTGCCCAGGGCGGCGCGGCGCGCGACAAGATCAAGCAGCTGTACGACCTGAAGCGCCGCAGCCTCATCCTCAAGCGCGCGGTGGCGCCATTGGTGGAGGCGGCGGGCAAGCTGCACGGCGGGCGCGTGCCGCAGATCTGCGTGGGCACGCAGGAGTATTTCCGCGACGTGGGCGACCACCTGGTGCGCATCAACGGCTCGATCGACGCGGTGCGCGACACCATCGCCACGGCGGTGCAGGTGAACCTCTCGATGGTCACCATCGAGGAGAGTGAAGTGACCAAGCGGCTCGCCGCCTGGGCCAGCATCTTCGCGGTGTGCACCGCCTTCGCGGGCATTTGGGGCATGAACTTCGAGCACATGCCGGAGCTGAAATTCCGCTATGGGTACGCGATGGCACTGGGGTTGATCGTCAGCACCTGCGGCTACCTCTACTACCGGTTCAAGCGCGTCGGCTGGCTCTAGCACGAAGCCCGGCCCCGGGCTTCGCGACTGAATCGCGCTTTCCTTATTCGTCGTGCGTGTCGTGCGTCGCCACAGCGCCGCGACGCCAGTAACCCGACGCCCGAACCCACTTCGGGTTCGCACCGCGCTCGCCCACGAGGTGCGCGCGCAGCGCCTTCGCGATCGCCGATTCGCAACCCACCCAGGCGTGGAAGTCGCCGGCCGGCAGCGCCATGGTTTTCAGCGTGTCGACCAGCACGGGGCTCAGCCCCGGCGCGGCGCCTTCGCGGTGCACCCAGCGCAGCGTGAGCTCGGCTTGCGTCTCGAAAGGAATCTCGTCGGCTGCGCTGTCGACTTCCGCCAGCACCACCACGCGCGCACCGGCCGGCAGTTCGGCCAGGCGGCGGGAGATGGCGGGCAGGGCGGTGTCGTCGCCGATCAGCAGGTGCCAGTCGAATTCGGTCGGCACGATGAACGAGCCGCGCGGGCCGCCCACGCCGACGATGTCGCCGGGCTTGGCCTGCTCGGCCCACTGCGTGGCGGGGCCGGCGTCGTGCAGCGCGAAGTCGATCTCCAGCGTGTTCGCTTGCGCGTCGTGGCGACGCGGCGTGTAGTCGCGCATGGCCGGGCGACCGCCCTCGGGCCACACCGGGCCGTCGGGGCCAGCGGTCGGCAGCGTGAGCTGGCCGGTGGCGGCATCGGGAAAGAACAGCTTCGCGTGGTCGTCGAAGCCGGGGCTGGTGAAGCCTTCGAGCGCATCGCCGGTCAGCGTGATGCGGATCAGGTGCGGCGTCACGCGCTGCACGGTCTTCACCGTGAGTTGGCGAAAACGCAGTTCGTGGCGCACGCGGCGGGGCGTGCGGTCGGGCGTGTTGGAAGAAGAAGCAGTGGTGGTGAAGTCGGTCATTTGCAGAGATGGGTTCAGATGCGTTCGAGCTGTTGTGCGGCGCTGTCGAGCACCGCGGCGAATTCGTGGGCTTGTTGTTCGGTGAGGGGGGCGCCGCCGAGGCGCAGGCGCATCGCGAGCTTCAGGTTCTCGATGGCGCGGGTGACTTGCGGGGGCCGTCCGGCGCGCGGGCCGGCGCCGTCCACGCCGCCCGCCATGCGGGCCATCATGGCGTCGGCCGTCTCGCGGTTGGCGGCCAGGAACTCCTGGCCGCTCGGCGTGATGCTGTAGCGCTTGCGGCCGCCGACGTCGGCGGTTTCCACGCTCAGGTAGCCCAGCTCTTCCAGCAGCGTGAGCGTGGGGTAGACCACGCCGGGGCTCGGCGCGTAGGTGCCGCCCAGGCGGTCTTCGATGGCCTTGATGAGCTCGTAGCCGTGCGAGGGCTTGTCGGCAATGAGCTGCAGCAGCACGAAGCGCAGCCCGCCGTGGCCGAACACCCGGCCCGCGCCGCCGCCGCGCCCGCCGCGCATCCCGCGGCCGCCGCCGGCCAGGCCGTCTTCGTGTTCGCCGCGCGGAGCGTGGCGGTGGTGATGGTGGTGCGGAGCGTGGTGAAGGTGGCGCATGGGGATGGCTTTCTTGAGTGGGTCGAGACTATTCTAGATATATCTAAATAGGAAGCGAAAGCCCACCCATCGGGCGACCCTGCCGGTCGCATGGGTTCTGGGGACGCGGCCCCTTCGGGCGAGAGTGGGTTCTCAGAGCGGACGCAAAGGCGCCGCGCGCGCAATCAACCGGATCTGCTCGAAATCCAGCCGGTCCAGCGCCTGGCGAAGCGTCAGCACCATCGGCTGGCTGTGCGCCTCCGTGGCCAGCCGGTTCACCCACTCGTGCAGGTCGCTCCAGCGGCCGTCGCGGGCGAGCACTTCGAGTTCGTCCTTCTGCGCCGGCGACAGCGGCGTCAGCACCGGCAGCAGCCGGCCGCGCGCCCGGGGCCTGGCACGCGGGCGCGGCGCGGCGATGGGTTCCGATGGCGGCGGTGCAGGCGCGTCCGACGAAGGCGCCGGCTCGGTCGACAGCGAGAACACCACCCGCGTCCCCGAGCCCATGCCGCTGTGAATGGCGAGCCGCCCGCCCATCCGCTGCACGATGCGCTGCGCAATCACCAGCCCGAGCCCGCCGCCCGCCATGCTGGGCGCGTTGTCGGCCAGCAGGCGCGTCATGCGCTCGAGCGTGTCGGCGTCGATGCCCGTGCCGCTGTCGGTCACCTCGAAATGCAGCTGCCACGCGCCGTTGGACGGCTGCGCCTGCAGCCGCAGCCCGATGGTGCCGTTGCGCGTGAACCTGGCCGCGTTCGACAGCAGGTTCAGCACCACCTGCTGCAGCCGCTTGCCGTCCAGGCGGACCAGGGCCGGCAGCTCGCCGTCGATCGTCAGTTCGAAGCTGTTGTGCTGGCGCTGCGCGAGCGCGTGCGCGTACTGCGCGACGTTGTCGACCAGCGTGCGCAGCTGCACCGGCTGCGCCTCGACGGCCAGCGGCGCCAGCTCGCCCTTGGCGTAGTCGACCAGGTCATCGATCAGCTCCAGCTGGTAGGCCGCGCTGCGCTCGATGGTGGCGAGCCGCGCGGGCGCAGGCGTGTCGCTGCCGTCCTGCATCAGCTTCAGGTTGCCCAGGATGGTGGCCACCGGCGCGCGCAGGTCGTGGCTGATGTAGGCCAGCAGTTCTTTCTGCTCGCGCGTGCGCTGCTCGGCCTGGCCCAGCGCCTCGCTCAGCGCGCGCGTCTTGCGCACCACTTCTTCTTCGAGCCGCTGCTGTTCCTGGGCCTGCCACTGCAGCAGCGTCTGCTGCGCCGCGTTGCGCTGGCGCGTTTCCTGGAACGACCAGGCCGTGATCGCGAACGCGCCCACCAGCATGCCCGGGAACGCCAGCGCATAGTGATCGAAGTCGGACATCGAGCGCTCCGCGAACATCAGCGCCGACATGCGCATCAGCGCGCCCACGCAGATCACGAGCATCACCATCAGCGACAGCCGCCCGCCCGGCCCGGCGCGCCGCTGGTAGATGAAGGTGCAGACCGTCAGCGCGAGCACGATCAGTGGCGCGTTCACGATGCCGATGGCCGCGAAGGTCGCATAGGGGCCGAGCAGGGTGCCCAGCAGCACGACGATTTCGACGCCGGCCAGCACGAACAGCAGCGGGCGCCCGGGCACGCGCACCGGGCTCTGGCGGCCGCGCTCGTGAAAGTACAGCAGCAGGCACAGCGCCGTGGCCGCCACCATCACGCTGTGGCCGCGGTAGCTCCAGACGGTGCTGTCGGGCCACAGCGCAATGCGCGCGTAGCCCCGGTAGGTGGCCTCGTACAGCGCCAGCAATGCAAAGCTCCCCGCCTGAAAGGCCAGCATCGGCGCGCGCGAAATCCACCACAGCGCGGCCGAGTACACCGCGAATGCCAGCAGCCCGCCGATCAGCAGGCCGCTGAGCAGCGCATGGTTGCGTTCGATGTGATGCCACGCCTCGTCGGTGTGCAGCTCCAGCACCAGCTTGATCTGGCCCGTGCTCATCACGCGCACCAGCACCTGCACCGACTCGCCCGGCTGCAGGTCGATCTGCAGCTGCGGAATGCGGTCGTGGCGGTGCGTGCTGTCCATCGGGTCGGACACGCCGGCCTGCGCGTGCGTCCATGCGGGTTGGCCATTGCGCGTGCGCAGCAGATGAAAGTCGACATGCCGCAGCCACGTCACGTTGAGCCCGAACCGCGCTGTGCGCACTTCCTGCGCATCGTTGACCAGCGACAGGCGCAGCCACACCGCCGAGGTCGAGAACCCGCGCATCAGCTGGTCGGGCGTGGCGGGCACGAACCCGTTCGCGCCGCCGCTCGGCAAGGCGAGCACCTCGCGCGCCGACAGGCGGGCCGTGGGGTCTTCCAGCACTTCGACGGTCTGTTCGACGGAGACATTGCCCCGGGTCAGCGCGCTGAACCTGACGGCCTCCGCCGCGCTGGCCGCGAAGCCCCACAACCACAAGGCGAGGCCGAGCAGCAAGCCGCTTGCCCACCAGGGGCGTGTGCGCACCGGATGCATCGCGCGTCAGGTGCCGGAACGTTCGACACCGGCCTGGCGACAGGCCGAGGGCGTGCAGTCGAAGTACTCGCGAAACGCCGTCGCGAAATTCGCGGCGCTCGAGAACCCCACCGCCGCGGCGATCTCTTCGATGCGCATGGCCGATTCGAGCAGCAGGCGCTGCGCCTCGTGCAGCCGCGCTTCGCGCACGAACTCGAACACCGTGCGGTTCGTCAGCTCCTTGAACACGCGCGACAGGCGCTTTTCATGCGTGCCCACGCGCGCCGCCAGCTCGCGCAGCGGCAGCACGCGGCTCAGGTCGGCCAGTATCAACCGCTCCGCCGCCTGCATGAGCGCGCGGTCCATGCCCGAGCCCGGCGCGCCGCCGTCGTTCGCGGCGGGGCTGTCGGGCGGGGGCGCCGCCTGCGTGGCAGGGGCGATGCGCGCCCTGCGGGATTCCGCCAGCGCCAGGTGAATCTCGACGCGGGCCATCACCTCGGCCGGGTCGAAGGGCTTCACGATGTAGTCGACCGCGCCGGCGCGCAGGCCTGTCAGGCGCTCTTCCAGGCTGGCCGACGAGGTCACGAAGATCACCGGAATGTCCGCCGTGGCCGGGTCGGCCTTCAGCAGGCGGCAGGCGGCAAACCCGTCGGTGCCGCCCAGGCGCACGTCCAGCAGCACCAGGTCCATCTGCAGCGTCGTCGCGCGCCGGTAGCCCTCCATCGCATCGAAGGCGAGCGTGATGCGGTAGCCGGTGCCCCGCAGCGTTTCCAGCAAGAGCTTGAGTTCGTCAACGTTGTCGTCGACAACCAGCAGATGAGCTCTCCGGGGCTCCGGAGGTGACCAATAGGACATGGAAAGAAGGGGCGCCGGCACCGCGTTGGAACGCCCTGTGGCCGAAACAATGTAACCAAGAAATTAATTTGGTAATCATTGTCACAAGAAATGCAAATTCATCCAATGACCGGTCTTCATTCCTGATCGATCCGCCCGCCATTGCCGCCCGAGGCCTTAAAAAAGGTGCCGTGGCGAGGGGGGCTGTCAGAGGGAAAACGGGGTGCTGGACAGGGCCCGTCCGGTATTGCAGGAAATAGCCGGGCCGATTCCGTCCATCAAAAGAATTGGACGCTCCGGCAAAAGCCCGTAAGCCAAAAGACCGCCAGCGCTCGCTTTCCCAACTTGCGAATTGCTGATTTTCTTTCGCCAATCGTGTGAAGTATTCGACATTCACACACGTTTGTGAACAGTTGTACGCCACGGCAAACGCCACGGCCTCTCCGGCAAAAGTCCGGACACCCCCCCGAACCAAGAATCCCGCCCCATGCAAGCGCAAGCCTGCGTGACCCACGCACCGGGTCGCGCCGGCGAGTCCTCGAGAGCCACCCACGGCCTTCGAGATTTCCCAACGTGCGACCCGGGCTGTTCGCTGAAAGCGAGGGCTCGCCCGAGGTCCGGAGTCAAGGAGAAAGACCAATCATGGAAGCTGTTTACAAGTCTGGTGGCGCGTCATCCCGCAAAGCGACGGCGGAAGCCCCTCTGGTTCTGGATCGCCCGTCGATCGTCACGCTGAAGATCGCGCCCGAGAGCGTGCTCAAGTTCGAGCGCCGCGGCGACGACCTCGTGCTCGTGCTGCGCGACGGCCAGGAAGTCGCCGTGCGCGGCTTCTTCGCCGAGTACCCCGACGCCGGCCGCAACGACCTCGTGCTCGAAGACGGCGCCGGCGTGCAGTGGTGGGGCCAGTACACCGCGCCCTGGAAGGACTTCCACTTCACCGAGATCGAATGGAACGACGCCGGCGGCGCCTTGCTGCCCGACGGCGTGCCGGGCTGGCTGCTGGGCGCGCTCGGCGTGCTGGGCGTCGGTGCCGCCGCGAGCGGTGGTGGTGGCGGCGGCGGTGGCCCGGCCTTCATCCCGCCGTTGCTTCCCGCGCAGAACCGTGGCCCCGAAGGCAAGGCCGACCCTGTCGTCACCGATCAGGACAAGCCCGTTAGCGGACAAGTGCAGGCGACCGACCCCGACCGTGACACGCTGAACTACACCGTCGCCAAGGGCCCCGAGCACGGCACCGTCACCGTCGATCCGTCGACCGGCCAGTTCGTCTACACGCCCAAGCCCGGCTACGAAGGGCCCGACAGCTTCGAAGTGACCGTCAGCGACGGCAAGGGCGGCACCACCACCGTCACGGTGCCCGTGACCGTCTCGCCCGTGAACGACGCGCCCACCGCGCCCGACTACACCGAGACCACGACCGAAGACACGCCCGTGAGCGGCCGCGTGACCGGCAGCGACATCGACAGCGGCGACACGCTGACCTACACGAAGGGCAGCGACCCGGCGCACGGCACGGTGACGGTCAACCCGGACGGCACGTATGTCTACACGCCGAACCCCAATTTCAATGGCACCGACAGCTTCACCGTGACGGTGAGCGACGGCCATGGCGGGACGACGACGAGCACGGTGACGGTGACGGTCTCGCCCGTCAACGACGCGCCCAAGGCGCCCGACTACAACGAGACGACGAACGAAGACACGCCGATCAGCGGAAGCGTGGTCGGCACCGACGTCGATGGCGATGCGCTGACGTATGTGAAGGGCAGCGATCCGGCGAACGGCACGGTCACGGTCAATGCCGATGGCACCTACACCTACACCCCGGGTGCCAACTTCCACGGCACGGACAGCTTCACCGTGACGGTGAGCGATGGCCACGGCGGCACGACGACGAGCACCATCACGGTCACCGTCGATCCGGTGAACGATGTACCCACGGTGCCCGACTACGCCAAGACCACGAACGAAGACACGCCCGTCAGCGGGCAAGTGGTTGGCAGCGACGTCGATGGCGACACGCTGACCTACGCCAAGGGCAGCGACCCATCGCACGGCACGGTCACCGTCAACGCCGACGGCACCTACACCTACACGCCCAGCGCCGACTTCAACGGCACCGACAGCTTCACCGTCACGGTGAGCGACGGCCACGGCGGCACGACGACCAGCACCGTCACCGTGACCATCAACCCCGTCAACGACGCACCGACGGTGCCTGACTACACCAAGACCACGGATGAAGACACGCCCGTGAGCGGCCAGGTCATTGGCAGCGACGTCGATGGCGACACGCTGGCTTACGTGAAGGGCAGCGATCCAGCGCACGGCACAGTCACGGTCAACGCCGATGGCACGTACACCTACGTCCCTGGTGCCAACTTCCACGGCACGGACAGCTTCACCGTCACGGTGAGCGACGGCCATGGCGGCACCACCACCAGCACGGTGAACGTGACCATCAATCCGGTCAACGACGCACCGACGGCGCCCAACTACACCGAGACGACGAACGAAGACACGCCGGTCAGCGGCAAGGTCGTCGGCAGTGACGTGGATGGCGACACGCTCACGTACGCGAAGGGCAGTGACCCGGCGCACGGCACCGTCACGGTCAATGCCGATGGCACCTACACCTACACCCCGAGCGCCAACTTCCACGGCACGGACAGCTTCACCGTGACGGTGAACGACGGCCACGGCGGCACCACCACCAGTACGGTGAATGTGACCATCAACCCGGTCAACGACGCACCGACGGCGCCCAGCTACACCGAGACCACGAATGAAGACACGCCGGTCAGCGGCAAGGTGACGGGCGCTGACGTGGACGGCGATGCGCTGACCTACACGAAGGGCAGCAATCCCTCGAATGGCTCGGTGGTCGTCAACCCCGACGGCACCTACACGTACACGCCGAACCCGAACTTCAACGGCACCGACACGTTCACCGTCACGGTCAGTGACGGCCACGGTGGTACGACGACCAGCACCGTCACCGTCACCGTCGATCCGGTCAACGACGCCCCGACGGCGCCCAACTACAACCAGACCACGAACGAGGACACGCCGGTCAACGGCAAGGTCATCGGCAGCGACGTCGACGGTGACACGTTGACCTACACCAAGGGCAGCAATCCTTCGAACGGCTCTGCCACGGTCAATCCCGATGGCACGTACGCCTACACGCCGAACCCGAACTTCAACGGCACCGACACGTTCACCGTGACGGTGAGCGATGGTCATGGCGGCACGACGACGAGCACGGTGACGGTCACGATCGATCCGGTCAACGACGCACCGACGGTGCCCAACTACAACCAGACCACGAACGAAGACACGCCCGTCAGCGGCAAAGTTGTTGGCAGTGACGTCGATGGCGACACGTTGACGTACACCAAGGGCAGCGACCCCGCGCACGGCACGGTCACGGTCAATGCCGATGGCACGTACACCTACACCCCGGGTGCTAACTTCAATGGCACCGACAGCTTCACCGTCACGGTGAGCGACGGCCACGGCGGCACGACCACCAGCACGGTGACCGTGACCATCAACCCGGTGAACGACGCACCGACGGCGCCCAACTACACCGAGACGACGAACGAAGACACGCCCGTCAGCGGACAAGTGACCGGCAGCGACGTGGATGGCGACACGCTGACTTATGTGAAGGGTAGCGACCCCGCGAACGGCACGGTGACGGTCAATGCGGACGGCACCTATACCTACACCCCGAATGCCAACTTCAACGGCACCGACACGTTCACCGTCACGGTGAGCGACGGCCACGGCGGCACGACGACCAGCACCATCACCGTCACGGTCGATCCGGTGAACGACGCACCGACGGTCCCCAACTACACCGAGACGACGAACGAAGACACGCCGGTCAACGGCCAGGTCGTCGGCAGCGACGTCGACGGCGACACGCTGACCTACACCAAGGGCAGCGATCCGGCGCATGGCACGGTCACCGTCAATGCCGACGGCACGTACACCTACGTCCCCGGCGCCAACTTCCACGGCACGGACAGCTTCACCGTCACGGTGAGCGACGGCCACGGTGGCACGACGACCAGCACCATCACGGTCACCGTCGCTCCGGTGAACGCCGCACCCACGGTGCCCAACTACACCGAGACCACGAACGAAGACACGCCGGTCAGCGGCCAGGTCGTCGGCAGTGACGTCGATGGCGACACGCTGACGTACACCAAGGCCAGCGATCCAGCGCACGGCACGGTGACGGTCAACGCGGATGGCACCTACACCTACGTCCCTGGCGCCAATTTCAACGGCACTGACAGCTTCACGGTCACGGTGAGCGACGGTCACGGTGGCACGACCACCAGCACGGTGAACGTAACCGTCAACCCGGTCAACGACGCACCGACTGAGCCCAACTACACCGAGACGACGAATGAAGACACGCCGGTCAGCGGCCAGGTCGTCGGCAGCGATGTCGATGGCGACACGCTGACGTACACCAAGGGCAGCGATCCAGCGCACGGCACGGTGACCGTCAACGCCGATGGCACCTACACCTACGTCCCCGGCGCGAACTTCAACGGCACCGACAGCTTCACGGTGACGGTGAGCGACGGCCATGGTGGCACGACCACCAGCACGGTGAACGTAACCGTCAACCCGGTCAACGACGCACCGACAGCGCCCAACTACACCGAGACGACGAATGAAGACACGCCGGTCAGCGGCCAGGTCGTTGGCAGCGACGTCGATGGCGATACGTTGACCTACACGAAGGGCAGCGACCCGGCACATGGCACCGTCACGGTCAACGCCGACGGCACCTACACGTACGTGCCTAGCGCGAACTTCAACGGCACCGACACGTTCACCGTCACCGTGAGCGACGGCCACGGCGGCACGACCACCAGCACCGTGACGGTCACGATCGACCCGGTGAACGACGCGCCGACGGTGCCCAACTTCACCCAGACCACGGACGAAGACACACCCGTCAGCGGCCAGGTCGTCGGCAGCGACATCGACGGCGACACGCTCACCTACACGAAGGGCAGCGATCCAGCCCACGGCACGGTCACGGTCAACGCGGACGGCACCTATACCTACACCCCGAACGCCAACTTCAACGGAACCGACAGCTTCACCGTCACGGTGAGCGACGGCCATGGCGGCACCACCACCAGCACCGTCACCGTGACGATCGACCCCGTCAACGACGCCCCCGTGTTCGTCGACGGCGGCGGCACGCCGGTCGACACGGCCACTGGCTACGTCTTCGGCTACGACGAGAACCGCCCCGCAGGCACCGTGCTCGGCACAGTCCAGGCCACCGACATCGACAGCGCAACCGTCACCTACAGCATCCTCTCGGGCAACGACAACGGCTACTTCGCCATCAACCCCGCCACGGGCGAGATCAGCCTCACGCCGGCAGGCGCTGCCGCCTTCGTCAACGACTACGAAGCAGGCGCCAACGCGCACGCGCTGGTGATCGGCGCGACCGATGGCACGGCCACCACCACCATCCCCGTCACGCTCAACGAGCAGAACATCAACGACGCACCGACGGTGCCCAACTACACGACGACGACGGACGAAGACACGCCCGTCAGCGGCCAAGTGATCGGCAGCGACGTCGACGGCGACACGCTGACCTACACCAAGGGCAGCAACCCATCGCACGGCACGGTCACCGTCAACGCCGACGGCACCTACACGTACACGCCCAATGCCGACTTC
Source organism: Variovorax sp. BGA-UO-ETr-C22 (assembly GCF_059567965.1). Taxonomy (NCBI): domain Bacteria; kingdom Pseudomonadati; phylum Pseudomonadota; class Betaproteobacteria; order Burkholderiales; family Comamonadaceae; genus Variovorax; species Variovorax sp. BGA-UO-ETr-C22. Next base: position 266,853 of record NZ_JCAQPA010000007.1, on the reverse strand, counting down.
AACGGTACCGACAGCTTCACGGTCACGGTCAGCGACGGCCATGGCGGCACCACCACCAGCACCGTCACCGTGACGATCGACCCCGTCAACGACGCCCCCGTGTTCGTCGACGGCGGCGGCACGCCGGTCGACACGGCCACTGGCTACGTCTTCGGCTACGACGAGAACCGCCCCGCAGGCACCGTGCTCGGCACAGTCCAGGCCACCGACATCGACAGCGCAACCGTCACCTACAGCATCCTCTCGGGCAACGACAACGGCTACTTCGCCATCAACCCCGCCACGGGCGAGATCAGCCTCACGCCGGCAGGCGCTGCCGCCTTCGTCAACGACTACGAAGCAGGCGCCAACGCGCACGCGCTGGTGGTCGGTGCGAGCGACGGCACCGTCACGACGAACATCCCCGTCACGCTCAACGAGCAGAACGTCAACGAGGCCCCAGAGGCGCCCGACGACACCAAGACCACGGACGAAGACACGCCGGTCAGCGGCCAGATCGTCGGCAGTGACGTCGACGGCGACACGCTCACCTACGTGAAGGGCAGCAACCCGTCGAACGGCACGGTGACGGTGAACCCCAACGGCACCTACACCTACGTTCCCAACGCCAACTTCAACGGCACCGACAGCTTCACGGTCACCGTGAGCGACGGCCACGGCGGCACGACCACCAGCACGGTGACCGTGACCGTTAACCCGGTGAACGACCCGCCGACGGCCACGGCAACCGACGCCGGCATCGTCTCCGAAGGCAGCCTGCCCGGCGGCATTCCGGCGGCGGGCGAGCCGTCGGTGCAATCGACCGGCAAGATCTCCATCGCGGACCCCGACAGCCTGGCCGGCGACCTGTCGGTGTCGCTCAGCGGCCCGGCCGGCGTCACCTCCGGCGGCCAGCCGGTGTCGTGGACCTGGGACGCTGGCACGCACACGCTCACGGGCAGCGTCACCGTCGACGGCGTCACCACCGAGGTGATGACCGTGGCGGTGGGCAATGTCACCGCCACGGGCGCGGGGCAGTTCGAGGCGGGCTACACCGTTACGCTGAAGGCGCCGATCGACCACCCGGCGGGCAACGGCGAGGGCGTGTCGAACCTGCACTTCGAGGCCGTGGTGAGCGATGGCCAGCTCAGCGGCGCGCCGGTGGGCTTCAACGTGCCCGTCAAGGACGATGCGCCGGTGCTCGTGAACGGCGAACAGGCGGTCGACGTGGCGCCGATCGATACCAACCTGATGGTGATCCTGGACCTCTCCGGGAGCATGAGAGGCGAGACCCCGACACGGCTCGCGCGTGCGAAGGAGGCCATCAAGAACTTGATCGACGGCTACGACCTCTATGGCGAGGTGCGGGTGCAGCTCGTCACCTTCAGCACAGAAGGGGAGGCACAACAGGCCTGGATGACGGCGGCCCAGGCCAAGGCGATGTTGGCGAACCTGGAGGCCGATGGCAGCACCAACTACGACGCTGCCCTGGCTGCGGCGATGAGCGGCTTTTCAGCCCCCGGCAAGCTGAACGGCGCCCAGAACGTGTCTTACTTCCTCACGGACGGAGCGCCGACCCTGGGCGACGGCAACGTCGACGAGTTGACGAACACCAGCAACAGCGGTTCGGCCGACAGGGGCATCCAGGCCGGGGAAGAAGCGATCTGGAAGGACTTCCTCACCTCCCACCAGATCAATTCGTTCGCACTGGGCCTGGGTTCCAGCCTGGGCCCGACGGAGCAGGCCTACATCGACCCCATCGCCTACAACGGCAACACCGGCACGAACACCAACGGCAAGATCGTCACCGACACGAGCCAGCTGAACGACATGCTGCAAGGCACGATCAGCGTGCCGCCCACGGTCAGCAACCTGCTGACCGGCGGCCTCGGCGGTTCGTCGGGCTTCGGTGCCGACGGCGGCCATGTGTCCACGCTGACCATCGACGGCACCACCTACGCCTTCAACAGCGCCACGAGCCAGATGATCAAGACCGGCCCGGCCACCAGCAGCGACTACAGCTACAACCAGGCGACGCACCAGGTCACCATTGCCACCGACAAGGGCGGCAAGCTGGTCGTGGACTTCGACACGGGCGAGTTCAGCTACCAGGTGGCACCGAAAACCACCGCCTCGCAAAACTACGACGAGACGATCAGCTACCAGGTGGTCGACCGCGACGGCGATGCGAGCAATGCGGCCACGCAGACGCTGCACGTCAACTACACGCCTGCAGCGGGTGCGGCAGCGCTCTTCACCTCGGCAAACTCGCTGGGCCTGGCCGGCGTCGACGAAGTGACGGTGTCGATCGAGCAGCAACAGCAACCGCACGATGCGCCGCATTTCCCCTTCGGCGACGGCCCGGCGTGGGGCGGGCTGCAGCTGTCCGACATGCTGCAGGGCTTCGGCGCTGCCGAGTCGCTGCATGCACTGTTGCAGGCCGCGTTCCCACCGGCCTTCGGTGGCACGCAGGCGTCTCCCACGGTGCTGTCGCTGGCGTCGTCCGCAGATTCGCTCGCGGCCTACGCACCGCCCGTGGCGCCATCGCTCACCGACGAGCTCCACATGGGCCTCGCGCTTCACCACTGACCGACCGGTGTGCCGGCGCCGCTTGCGGCGTCGGCACCTGGTGGTCTGTACGTCTTCACGCATGCTTGCTTCCCGTCATCTTTCGTCTGCTGCCGCGGGCCTTTTCTTCCTGCTCGCCGGATCGGCGGCGCTTGCGCAAGCGAGCACCGCCGCCCCGCTGGGCATGGCCGAGGCCGTGCGCCTGGCCGCCACCTCGCACCCGACCGTGCGCAACGCCGTCGGCCAGGCGCTGCAGGCGGGCGAGGGCATTGCGGCCGCGCGCTCGGGCTACTACCCGCAGGTCAGCGCCGGCGTCAGCGCACGCACGGGCAACCGCCAGCTGCAGGCCGACGGTCGCCGCCAGGTGCACCAGGCCTCGCTGTCGGTGACCCAGCTGCTGTACGACTTCGGCAAGGTGTCGAGTGCCGTGAGCGAGGCCGAAGCCTCGGCCACGGCCGCGCGCGCCAAGCTGCTGGTGGCGGTCGACGACGTGGTGCGTGACACCGCGCAAGCGTGGATCGAAGTGCATCGCCAGCAGGCGCTCGGCGAGATCGCGCAGGCCCAGGTGAAGGGCGTGCAGTCGCTGGCCGGCCTCGTGGGCGAGCGCCAGGCCAAGGGCGCCACCAGCCAGTCCGACGTGGCACAGGCGCAGTCGCGCCTGGAAGCCGCGCGCGCCCAGCAACTCAACACCGTGTCGCAGGCCGAGCGCTGGCGCCTGAACCTCATGCACCTGACCCAGGGCCGCGCGCCGGCCGGCATCGCCGGCGAAGCGTCCGCGCCGCTCGCGAGCGCCTGCGCCGCGCTGCCGCAGACGGCCTTGCCCGCGCCGGCCGTGCAGATGGCGCAGGCCGAACGCGACATGGCGCAGGCCGCGCTGCGCGGTGCCGATGCGCAGCTGCTGCCCACGTTGTCGCTCAACGCCGCCGTCAACCGGGGGCTCGAATCGGGCGCGCGGCCCGCCGGCCAGTCCGCCAACGAAAGCACGTTCACCGTCAACTTCACCGCGCCACTGTATGAAGGCGGGCGCAGCCAGGCCCGCCAGCGCGCCGCCGCGCACGCCGTCGAGGCGGCCGAGGCCGCGCTGGGCTATGCAGAACTCAGCGTGCGCCAGCGCCTCGAAGACGCGCGCGTGCAGTCGCAGGGCCACGCGCTGCGCCTGCCCGTGCTCGCCGCGCGCGTGCACAGCACGCAGCGCACGCGCGACCTGTACCGCGAGCAGTACCTGCAGCTGGGCACGCGCTCGTTGCTCGACCTGCTCAATGCCGAGCAGGAGTTCCACGGCGCGCGCTTCGAGCAGGCCGAGAGCGCGCACGAGGTGCAGCGTCTCGCGGTCGAGTGCCTGTACCAGTCGGGCCGCCTGCGCGAGGCCTTCGGGCTGGTCGATGCGGGCGAGCTCGTCGCCGGAGGCCAGCCATGACCGCCACCACCGTGCCCGAACTGTCCGCCGCGCGCGGCCCCGAGCTGCTCGCCGGCTGGGTCGATGCCGTGCTGGCCGTGGCCGCCCACTACCACCTCGACACCTCGCGCGAGCGCATCCGCGGCGCCGCCGCGTGGAGCGACCACGAAGACATCGGTGAGCGCGTGCGCCAGATGGCCCGGCAGGCCGGGCTCACCGTGCGCCAGGTCGCGCCGCGCCTGGACACCCTGAGCCCCTGGCGCCTGCCCGTGGTGCTGCAGCTGCGCGACGGGCAGGTGGCCGTGGTCACCGCCATCTCGGCGCAGGGCCTGCGCGTGATGCTCGGTGGCGACCAGGGCGCGGAAACCGTCTGCACCGTGGACGAGCTGCAACCCGCCCTCGAAGCCATGGCCGTGCTGCGGCCCGCGCAATCGGCGCCCGACTCGCGCGTGGACGCCTACATCCGCCCGGTGGAGCCGCACTGGCTGCGCCAGATCGTGCTGGCCGACTGGCGGCCCTACGCCCACATCCTCGTCGCGTCGCTGGCCTACAACCTCATGGCGCTGGCCGGCACGCTGTTCTCCATGCAGGTGTACGACCGCGTCGTGCCCGCGCAGTCGCTGCCCACGCTGCATGTGCTGTTCGGCGGCGTGCTGCTGTCGATCGCGTTCAGCTGGGTCATGCGCGGTGCGCGCATGCGCATCACCGACGTGGTGGGCAAGCGCGCCGACCTGCGCATTTCGGACCGCGTGTTCGGCCACGCGCTGCGCGTGCGCGGCTCGGCACGCCCGCGCGCCACCGGCACCTTCATCTCGCAGCTGCGCGAGCTGGAGCCCGTGCGCGAAATGCTCACGTCGACCACGGTGGCGGCCGTGGCCGACCTGCCGTTCTTCTTCGTGTTCTGCGTGCTGTTCTGGTTCATTGCCGGCTGGCTCGTGCTCGTGCCGCTGGCCGCGTGCGTGCTGCTGATCGTGCCCAGCCTGCTGGCGCAACCGCGCCTGCGCGCGCTGGCCCAGACGGGCATGCGCGAGTCGTCGCTGCGCAACGCCATGCTGGTCGAGGCCGTGCAGGGCATCGACGACATCAAGGGGCTGCAGGCCGAGCCGCGCTTCCAGAACCAGTGGAACCACTACAACGCCGTCAACGCCGACTCGGGCCTGCAACTGCGCGCGCTGCTCAACACCCTGAGCAACTGGACGCAGACCGTGCAGGGCGCCGCCTTCGCCTTCGTCGTGTTCTTCGGTGCGCCGCTCGTCATGGACGGCCACATGAGCACCGGCGTGCTCGTGGCCGCATCGATCTTGTCGACCCGCATGCTCGCGCCGCTGGCCGGCGTGACGCAGGTGCTCAACCGCTGGCAGCAGGCCAAGGTGGCCGGCGAAGCGCTCGACCAGCTCATGAAGCTCCCGGTCGACCACCCGCCCCACGAGACCCGCGTGCACCGGTCGGCCGTGCAGGGCGACTACACGCTGCGCGACGCCGTCTTCAGCCACGACGGCCAGACCACCGCGCTGCACGTGAAGGCGCTGCACATCGGCGCCGGCGAACGCATTGCCGTGCTCGGGCGCAACGGCGCGGGCAAGTCGACGCTGCTGCAGGCGCTGTCGGGCCTCATCGAGCCGCGCGCGGGCAGCGTGCTGCTCGACGGCGTGTCGATGGCCCACATCGACCCCGCCGACGTGCGCCGCGACGTCGGCCTGCTCGCGCAGGACGCGCGCCTGTTCCACGGCACCCTGCGCGAGAACCTGCAGATGGGCACGCCCCACGCCACCGACGCCGAACTGGTGGCGGCCCTGCAGGCCACCGGCGCCTGGGCCTTCGTGCGCCGCCTGCCCACCGGGCTGGACCATCCGCTGCTCGAAGGCGGGCGCGGCCTTTCGGGCGGTCAGCGCCAGAGCCTGCTGCTCGCGCGGCTCCTGCTGCGCCGCCCCGGCGTGCTGCTGCTCGACGAGCCCACCGCCTCGCTCGACGAAGTGGCCGAGCGCGAAGTGATCGAACACCTGCGCGCGCTGCCCGCCGGCCGCACGCTGGTGCTGGCCACGCACCGCCCGGCCGTGCTCGAGGCGGTCGACCGCATCCTCGTGGTGGACGGCGGCGCCGTCGTGCTCGACGGCCCGCGCGAGCAGGTGATGGCGCGGCTGCGCCAGGGCGCAGTCGCCTCGCGCGAGGCCATGGCCTCCGCAGGCCGCAGCAAGGAGGGGCAGGCATGAACGCCGTGACATTGACCAAGGCGCAGGTGCAGGCCGCCGCGCAGGCACCGGCCGTATCCACCGCCACCGTGTGGGGCCCCGGCGGCGCCGACGACTTCGACGAAGCCCGCGCCAGCGGCTCCACGCGCGTCGTGTGGTTCATCGCGCTCTTTCTGCTCGCCTTCTTCGTGTGGGCCTGGGTCTTCGAGATCGACGAAGTGTCCAGCGGCATGGGCAAGGTGATCCCCAGCTCGCGCGAACAGCGCATCCAGTCGCTCGAAGGCGGCATCCTGGCCGAGCTGCGCGTGCACGAAGGCCAGATCGTCGAGAAGGGCCAGGTGCTCGCGCAGCTCGACCCCACGCGCGGCGAATCGAACGTGGAAGAAACCGCCGCGCGCTACCGCGCCGCCCTGGCCAGCAGCGTGCGCCTGCGCGCCGAGGTGCAAGGGCAGGGCAGCCTGCAGTTCCCCGCCGAGCTGAAGGCCTACGCCCAACTGGTCGATTCCGAAAGCGCGCTCTTCCGCTCACGCCAGGGCAGCCTGCGCGACACCGTGTCCGGCCTGGGCCAGGCGCTCGCGCTCGTGCGCAAGGAGCTCGACATCACCCGCTCGCTGCAGGTGAGCGGCGCGGCCAGCAACGTCGAGCTCATCCGGCTGCAACGCCAGGCCGCCGACCTGGAGCTGAAGATTGCCGAGGCGCGCGCCAACTACATGGTGCGCAGCCGCGAAGAACTGGCCAAGGCCGATGCCGAGGTGAAGTCGTTGTCGTCCGTGGTGCGCGGGCGCGCCGATTCGCTCGAGCGGCTCACCCTGAACTCGCCCGTGCGCGGCATCGTCAAGAGCTTGCAGGTCACGACCATCGGCGGCGTCGTGCCGCCCAACGGGTCGCTGCTGACGCTGGTGCCGCTCGACGACCAGCTGCTGGTCGAGGCGCGCATCTCGCCGCGCGACATCGCCTTCATGCGGCCCGGGCAGGAGGCGCAGATCAAGATCACCGCCTACGACTACGCCGTGTACGGCGGCCTCAAGGGCCGCGTGGTGACCATCGCGCCCGACACCCAGCGCGACGAGGTCAAGCCCGAGATCGTGTACTACCCCGTGCTCGTGCGCACCGACTCCGACGCACTCACCGACAAGGCCGGCCGCCGCATGCCCATCGTGCCCGGCATGGTGACCACCGCCGACATCCGCACCGGCCGCAAGACCGTGTGGGACTACCTGACCAAGCCGCTGAACAAGGCGCGCGAAGCCATGCGCGAGCGCTGACCCGCGCGCGCCCATCTCTCCCCGCAAACCCATCCGACACCCATCCGACCCAAGAGGACGCTAGCCATGAAAACCACCCCGCACGCATCCCCCGCCGCTGCCGCCTTCGTGCTCGCCGCCGCGCTGTTCGGCGCCGCCGCTCCTGCGGTGGCCCGCGACAACCCCGTGGACCCCGTGAGCAACCCCGACAAACTGGACTACCGCGACGTCGAGGCGCGCCGCCCCGACTTCAAGGAGCCCTTTCTGCGCGACGGCGTCGTGTCGCGGCCCGAGCGCTTTCGCGAGATCAAGCCCGGCCTCAACCAGGCCCAGGTGCTCGCCGTGCTCGGGCAGGCGCTGAAGCAGCAGCGCGGCGCGCTCGGCACCGAGTGGGACTACCACTTCAAGTTCCAGATGCCCCAGTCGGCCAACTACCTCGTGTGCCAGTACAAGGTCGTGTTCGACGACAGCCAGGCCGTGCGCAGCGCCGTGTGGCGCCGCCGCCAATGCCTGGACCTGCTGCCGCGCTGAGCCGCAACGTCGGCCCGCAGCCCATGCCCCGCGATTCCAAGCGCGCGCCCCGTCCCTATGAGGCCTTCGTGTACGGCAACTCCGCCGACGAGCCCACGCGGCTGGCCGAGCGCTGCCTGGAGGTGATCGAGGGCACGCTGAAAAGCGTCGACCGCGTCGTGGCCTGCCTGCGCGCGGCCGAACTGGAACACGGCATCGGCATCGCGGCCATGACGCGCGCACAGATCGCCGACGCCGCCGAATGGCACCGCGCCAAGCTGCAGGGCCTGCTGGCCGTGAAGCTGCAACTCACCAACCGCGGCGGCGACATCCATCTGGTGGACGACCTGCACCTGGTCGTGCGGCTCAAGTCGCGCCTCACCGCGCCCGGCGGCTTTCTGCCGGAGCTCTACCACCTCATGCCCCATGGTTGACGTGGACGACGCGGCCCTCGAGGTGGATGCGTTCCGCTGCATGGGGCTTGGTCTTCTTCCGGCGTTGAACGACGACGCCCGCACGGCCGCCCCGGGAGGCGCGCCGTGATCCGCCGCACCAAGCGCTTTCGCAAGAACCTCTACCGGTTGAGCGACGTGGCGCTGTGGCTGCTCCTTGCGCTCTTCCTTGCGCTGGCGGCCGACGCGCTGCCGGCGCGAGGCGTCAGCCAGGACCACCACGACAGCGAAGCCGAGCGCGCCACGCACGCGCACTAGCTAGCGGCCGGCCCCGAGCCGAGTCTTGCTTCGCCTTGTCTCGCCTCCGGTGAAGCAGAAAAACCGGGGCACCTCAGATATCTCGTCGATTCGAGAAATCGTCGACGAATTCTTTTCTCTTGCGCGGCTTCGCTTCTCTACAGTGAATGCCCCCGCGACAAGACGGCCCGCTGTAGCGGCCGACGAACCCCGTGAAAGGAAGCGCCTTCATCCCATGCATCCATTGATCGATTGACGAGCGAATGAACCGCCTTGCCTCACGGCGGGTGTCGATGCCTCTTTGTGAAGCGGCGACACGAATGTGAGGCACAAAAGGCGACGGCCAGGGTGCGTGAACACCCTGACCGTCTGACCAAGAGACGTGCAATACCTTAGAAGGAGCACAACAAATGGCTGATCGAATTATGGCCGGGCGTTCCACGCCCCAATCTCCCCGCCGCACACGCGGCGCGCCCCCTTCGTCCACCCCCACAGGCGAAGACCCCCTAGACCTCCTCGAAATCAAACTGGCCCAGCTGAACTCACTGCTGTGGTGCTGCTACGGCGACGGCAACGGGTGGTTCGAGGAAGCCGGGGAGAAACACCGGGATCACATGCTGTGGATTGCGGCGGATCTTGCGCGGGAGGCGGAGAGGTTGTTGGGGGAGAGTGGGAGGGGGTAGGGGAGTTGGGTGGCCGCCGCGTCTTTGTGACCGGCGGCGGCCTCATCTTCCTGACGTACTGAATGCGACGGATTTGAATATGTACTGAGTGTGCGGCTTTCGAATCGGGCCAAAGGAGTGCATCGCTTCAATCAACCCCCTTAGATATACAGCTGCATTGCAGCGGAATCGATGCTGGGCCAGTGGCCGGGCCGATAGGCGTGAACGTCTCGAAACTGGCGGACCTAGCTGTACTGTGTGCGGTAATTTTTTGAGATTTGGCGGCTTCGGTTCGCCCCGCATATCGCCCCATGAGATCTGCCAAGGTGCACGACTAGGTTGATGATTTCAAACGGCGCTTGCGGTTGAAACAGAGCTATTGACTCGCAGTCAAAGTCAACCCAAAAGTTGCCGCATGTAACATATCCTGCGACACTGGCGTCTTATTTATAGGGGACAAGATGGCAAGGACTCCCAAGCAGGCACCTGATCAGGAAGGTGAGATCTCCGTCTCAATGGTCAAGTTCACGATGAAGGGATCGGATGCAAGCCTGTTGATTGCCGCCGAAAATTGACCCGGTTAGAGCAGTAATTTCCGTCTAAGACTGACCCACGTAAAACCCTACCCTGCTCATTTTTAAAGCAGGGGATCCTAGGAGTGATAGACGTGGCGACATTGAGTGTCATCAGACGCTGGGCCCTGCGAGAGCAGATGTCCATCCGCGAGATAGCCAGGCGTACAGGCCTGTCTCGCAACACCGTAAAGAAGTACCTGCGAGCCGGCGAAGAAATGCCGCGCTACGCCAAGCGGACGAGCTCAAGCAAGCTCGATCCCTATGCCGAGAAACTCGCGACCTGGCTCGCGATCGAGGCAACCAAATCGCGGAAACAGCGGCGCAATCTGCGGCAGATCCACACACAAAAACAGTTCTGCGCAGCCTCAACCTAAAAAGGAGAACACCAAGCACTTATCCACACCGTGAAGCCTTCAGGCTCACAAAGCGAGTGGGTCAGTATTCAATGGAAATCTAGGGTCAGAGATCGGCGGAATCCAACACGTGAAGCATGAAATGCTAACTGTGCAGCAGGATCGCCCCGTGCAGCGTGTCAGACGCGATTGAACGACTCTTCCCGCCGCCCAAGGGACGGAGCCGTAGTTCACTGGCGGGAAAACAGGTCGGCGCGTAGGGCGGTCGCAGCACAGCAGCCGCAACGACAAGCATCTCTGCGCGGAGGTGTTTCGTTTTTTTGGACTTGTCGTAGCCCAACTACGCCTTGTTTAGCTTAGTTCGATTGGAAGGGGCGGGTGACGGGAAGGACGAAAGCGTGCTAGCCGAACTTCGTCTCGAATGTCTCTTCTGACATTAGCAGCAAGTAGATGGCCTCGAAAAATGAAACGATGGCCGGAATGAATGTCCAGAAAAACAGGAGATAAACGATGCCCCATCCTGTCCGGCCCAAATAGAACTTGTGAATACCGAACCCGCCAAGAAAGAGAGCACACATTGCGGCGGCAAACTTGCTCCTGCCAGCGCGGGTGGTAGGGCCAAGAAGGTTCGCGCCAGGCGCGGGCAGTTGGCGAACTCCGCACTTGGGGCAGATCTCAGCGCGAAGCTTGATGATCGAACCACACTCTGAACAAAATTTCTCGTCGCTTCCCTTAGCAATCGCCTGATTCATTTGGTCTTTCTATGAATGAAATATCTAGTTCGCCTCCTCCGAAGCGGAGGCAAGCATAGCAATTCACATCTGCTTGTGGGCAAAAGTTTTGCTTCTAAGGAAGTTCTGAAAAACGGGTCCGAGCTTTGCGGGATCTGAGAAAAGTGCGGACCGTTGAGCTCGTTCATCGAGCCCGAGTTCATGGCCGAGCGAGTGGAGAAGATGAAGGCCGGCATTCGGGCCAAGTTCGAGCACCCGTTGCGGGTAGTGAAGCAGCAGCTCCGGTCTACCAAAGCGCGCTATCGCGGGGTGAGCAAGAACACCGTGCAGAGCGTCACGCTGTTCGCGCTGGCGAATCTGTGAGCGGCGCACAGGTGATTGATACGGACCGGGATGGGTACCGTTAGCTGCGCTTGTATGGGGCTCGCCAAGCCCGCGCGACAAGGCTTGGCGCAGCACCTGAGTTGCACGCGGTGGCAGTAGAGGTGCAATTGCCGCAACGACACTTGTCAGTGCGTTGACGCACCTCGTTTTGTTCGCCTAGCCGTAGTCGGGCTACGACTAGGCGAACAAATCAAAATTCGTCGCTACCGAGAAGCTCACCTCTGCGGCATATCCTTAACCGAATACCCAAGGCTCACAGTCGCATCCTCCGGAATCCCAGGCATCGTCGCATTCCAAGCCTGCCACTGCGCCCGCATCGCCTCCAGCCGCTGCGGCTCCTTCTTCCCCAGGTTCGCGCGTTCGCGCTCATCGGCCGGGATGTTGAACAGGTACTCGTTGCCGTCGACCTTCAGGTACTTCCAGTCGCCGTCGCGCATCGCTTCCTGGCCGCGGTGGTTCATGCGCCAGTGCAGGGGGCGGCGGAAGGTGTGGGTGGCGTCTTTCAGCACGGGCATCAGCGACACGCCGTCGAGCGGGTACGCCGCGTCGCCCTTCACGCCGGCGGCGTCGAGCATGGTGGCCGACCAGTCCATGGTCATGCACAGCTGGGTGCTCTCGCCGCCCTTGGCAATCACCTTGGGCCAGTGCGCGATCCATGGCACGCGGATGCCGCCTTCGGTCAAATCCATCTTGCCGCCGACGAGCGGCCAGTTGTCCGAGAAGCGCTCGCCGCCGTTGTCGCTGGTGAACACGACGAGGGTGTTGTCGGCCATGCCGTGCTTTTCGAGCGCGGCCATGATCCAGCCGATGCCCTCGTCCATGTGATGGATCATGCGGCGGTACACATGAATGTTGCCGCCCGACAGGTCGAACAGGTTGTCCTTCACGAGCGGCGCCTTGTCGGCGTCGTCGCGGGTTTCCCACGGCCAGTGGGGGGCGGTGTAGTGCAGGCTCAGGAAGAAGGGCGCCTCTTGCGTGGCCATGCGCTCGACGTAGTCGACGGCGCGCTTGGAGAGCACGTCGGTCAGGTAGCCCTCGTCGTCCTTGTGCTCTTCTTCGCCGTACCAGAGGTCGTGGCGGCCGGCTGAATCGCAGTGGGTGAAGTAGTCGACACCGCCCGACATGGGGCCGAAGAACTCCTCATACCCCGAGCGCAGCGGGCCGAAGCTGGGCGGGTAGCCCAGGTGCCACTTGCCGATGAGCGCGGTCTTGTAGCCGCTGTCTTTCAGCAGCGACGGCAGGGTGGGGTGCTCGGTGGGCAGGCCCAGCGTGGTGCTGCCGCGGCTTCGGCTGTTGATGGGCTCTTCGGCCGCGCCGCGCAGGCGGTACTGGTAGCGCGCGGTGATCATCGCGAAGCGCGTGGGCGAGCACACGGGCGAGTTCGAGTAGCCCTGCGTGAGCTTCAAACCGTTGGCGGCCAGGCCGTCGAGCACGGGCGACACGCGGCCAAAAGGCGCCTCGCGGCCGCCGTAGCAGCCGAGGTCGGCATAGCCGAGGTCGTCGGCCACGATGAAGATGATGTTGGGGCGGGTGCTGCGTGTCGTCATAGGTCGGAAGATTTTTCGATCAGGGCTGGTATCCGGACTTTTGGACCACGGGCGCCCATTGCGCCTTGTAGGCCTTGAGCATCGCGGCGGTCTGCGCCTGGGTGCTCACCACCGGCGTCATGCCGGCGTCCTTGAACTTGCGTTGGGTGTCGGGGTCTTGCATCACGGCGTGGATGGTGGTGGCCAGGCGTTCGACTTTCTCCTTGGGCATGCTGGCCGGCGCGAAGAAGGTGTTCCAGCCGGTGGCGGCGAGGTCGAGGCCGGCTTCCTTGAAGGTCGGAATGGTGGGCGCGAAGGGCGAGCGCTTTTCGCCCGACAGCGCCAGGATGCGCAGCTTGCCGGCGGTGTGCTGGGGCAGCACGACGTCTTCGGTGTCGACGGCAATGGGCACCTGGCCGCCGATCAGGTCATTCAGCAGCGGGGCGGAGCCGCGGTAGCCGATCACCTGGGTCTGCACCTTGGCCTTCTCGCCCACCATGAGGCCGAAGAAGTGCGGCAGGCTGCCGGTGGCGGGCACGCCCACGTTGGCCTGCTGCGGGTTGGCGCGCATCCATGCGAGCAGATGGTTCAGCTCGCGCACGGGCAGGGTGGGCGACACGGCCAGCGCAAAGTCGTAGGCGTTGACGTGCGACACGGGCACGAAGTCGCGCTCGGCGTCGTAGCCGTTGTCCTTGAAGACGAGCGGCGCCACCACCATCACGGCGGGGTTGGCGAGCATCAGCACGTTCTGGTTGGCGGGCGTGGCCTTGGCTTGCTGCGCGGCCAGGCGGCCGCCCGCGCCGGGCTTGTTGTCGACGATCACGGGCACGCCGAGCTGGGCCGCGAGCTTGTCGCCCACGATGCGCGCCACGCGGTCGGTGGCGCCGCCGGGGGCGTAGCCGACGACGATGCGCAGCGGGCTGTCGAGTGCGGCTTGGGCGGCCTGCGCGCGTGCGAGCGTGGGGGCGGCGATGGCCGCCACGAGGCCGGCCATGGCCAGCACGGTGGCGAGGCGACGGCGGGCCGGGTTGAAGGAAGAAGCGAAAGCGGGGAGGGCGCGCGGGATCATGAAGGGTGTGTCCTTGTTGTCGATCGGTCGGTCAGTCGTTGGCCTGGAAGTTCACGGCCTTCATGATGCCGGCCCAGCGGGCAATGTCTTCGCGCATGGTCTTCACGAGCGCCTCGGGGCCGTCGGCCACGGGGTACATGCCGTTCTGCAGCAGCAGCTGGCGCACGTCGCGGCTGTTCACGGCGCGGATGATTTCGGTGCGCAGTTTCTCGGCGGTGGCGGGCGGCGTCTTCAGCGGCGCGTAGTAGGCGAACCACGCGGTGGCCACCACGTCCTTGTAGCCGCTCTCGACGAAGCTGGGCAGCTGCGGCATGAGCGGCGAGCGCTTGTCGCCGCTGGTGGCCAGCACCTTCACGCGGCCGGTGGGCAGCATCTGCTGCGCGCCGCCGATGGTGTCGAAGTACACGGGCACGGTGCCGCCCATCACGTCCTGGCGCGCGGGCGTGGAGCCGCGGTAGGGCACGTGCACCATCTTCAGGCCGGCCGCGCGGTTGAGCATTTCGCCCAGGAAGTGCGAGGGCGTGCCGGCGCCGTACGAGCCGAAGCTGACCTTGTCGCCTTGCGCCTTGGCCCAGGCGATGAACTCGGCCAGGGTGTTGGCGGGCACGTCCTTGTGCACGGTGAGCGCCAGCTCGAAGCGCGCGGCGTTCACCAGCGGCACGAAGTCCTTGATCGGGTCGTACGACAGGTTGCGGTAGGCGCTGGGGAACATGGTCATCATGCTCGCGGTGCCCAGAAGCAGGGTGTGGCCGTCGGGCGCTGCGGTCTTCACGGCGTCCACGGCAATGCGGCCGGCCGCGCCCGAGCGGTTGTCGATGATGAGCGGGCCGAGCGAATCGCGCACCTGGTGGGCAATGGCGCGGGTCAGCACGTCCTGCGTGCCGCCGGCGGGCACGCCGATGAGCACCTTGATCGGCTGGCCGGGGGTGAAGGCGGCGGGTTGCTGCTGCTGCGCGAACGCAAGCGGTGCGAAGGATGCAAGGGGCGCAAGGGCCAGCCCGCCAAGGGTGGTCAGGGTGCGGCGGCGGGTCGGGTCGGGAAGCTGGGGCATCGTCAATCTCTCCGGGGTCTCGTTCGGCGTTCGGCAGGGTCTGTGCGTGGCCGGGCGGGTGGCCGCGGCTGCGGACGATTCTGGAGACGCTACATTCGATTGATCAAATCAACCATCGCCCGGATTTACCCGGCCTTTCGAGACGCACCCCCATGACCGAAGACGCCGCCACCCCGCCGCGCCGCCCGCTGGACGACCTGCTGCTGTACCGGCTGTCGCGCCTGCTCGCGGTGGCGGGCAGCATGGTGATCCGGCTGTGCGAGGGCCGCTTCGGCATCACGCGGCGCGAGTGGCGGCTGATCGCGGTGCTGGCGAGCCGGGGCGAGCTGGGCTCGTCGCAGCTGGCCGAGCATGCGCAGCTCGACCGGGCGCGCACCTCGAAGGCGGTGGGCTCGCTGGTGGCCAAGCGGCTGGTGTCGCGCACGGCGCTGGCGGGCGACCGGCGGCAGGTGCGGCTGGGCCTCACGGCGACGGGGCAGGCGCTGTACGACGAACTCTTTCCGCTGGTGACGCGCATCAACGCCGAGCTGATGGGCACGCTCGACGCGGACGATGCCGCGCGCTTCGACGACGCGCTGCTCCGGCTGCAGGCGCAGGCCGAAACGATGGTCGCGCAGGCGGTGCTGCCCAAGGCCGACCGGGGGCGCCATGCGGCGGCTGCTGCTGCGGCGGCTGCAGGCCAGGGAAAGAAGAACAGCACGGCGCGCAGCGGCAAGGCCGTCAGTCCACCTTCATCCCGGTCGCCTTGACGATGCGGCCGTAGCGCGCCTGCGCCGTGGCCAGGCGCGTGGCGGCGGCATCGGTTTCGGCCAGCGGCACCATGTCGAGCGAGGCCAGGCGGCTCTTGAGTTCGGGCATGGCCAGCGCCTTGTGCAGCGCCTGGCGCAGGGTCTGCATCACGGGCTCGGGCGTGGCGGCCGGCACCATGGCGAGGTAGAGCACTTCGAACTCCAGCTCTTTCAGGCCCAGCTCGCCCACGGTGGGCACCTCGGGCAGCAGCGGCGCGCGCTGGCGGCCGGTGACGGCCAGGGCGCGCAGCTTGCCGCCCTGGATCTGCGGCAGCACGCCGGGCGTGGCGACGATGCCGGCCTGCACCTCGTTGCCGAGCATGGCCATTACGGCCGGGGCGTTGCCCTTGTAGGGCACGTGCACGATCTTCGCGCCCGTGGCGCTCGCGAAGATCTCCGCGGCAATGTGGCCCGGGCTGCCGTTGCCGGCCGAGCTGAAGGTGGCGGGCTCGGCCTTGGCCTTGGCCTGCGCGATGAAGTCGGACAGCGTCTTCGCCTTCACCGAGGCGGCGGTGGTGAAGCTCAGGCCCGACGAGCTGAAGATCATCAGCGGCTTGAGGTCCTTCACCGCGAAGGGCATCGAGGCGTACAGGTGCGGGTTGACGGTGAAGGTGCTGTCGATGCCCAGCAGCACGGTGTAGCCGTCGGCCGGGCTCTTGGCCACGGCGTCGGCGCCGATGTTGCCGCCCGCGCCGGGGCGGTTGTCGACCACGAAGGGCTGCTTCAGGTCTTTCTGCAGCGCATCGGCCAGCGCGCGCCCGAGGATGTCGATGGGGCCGCCGGCCGGGAAGTTGACGAGGAACTTCACGGGCTTGGCGGGGTAGCTCCCCTGGGCCTGCGCGGCCGGTGTGGCGAGGCCGAGGGCCAGCGCGGCGCAGGCGGCGGCGAGCGTGAGGCGGCGGCGCGCGCCGAAGATTGAAGAGGAAGGCTTCGAGGAAAAGGTCGTGGTCATGGGCTGCTTTGTCTGTCTCCGTATTCACGGCACTCTAGAAGGCTGCGCGGCGCGGCACAACTGAAGTCTCTTCCGCCAGCTATTCCCTCTGGTTATATTTGAAAGCACATCGCCCCAATGGCTTCGAGGAGAACCGCATGTCAGCCATGAACTTTGAGCGCCTGAAGATGCGCCACCTGCAATGCCTGGTCATGGTGGCGCAGGAGCGCAACCTGGTGCGCGCGGCCGAGGCGCTGTCGCTCACGCAGCCGGCGGTGTCGAAGACGGTGGCCGAGCTCGAAGAGATCGTGGGCCGCCAGTTGCTGCTGCGCCGCCGCCGCGGCGTGGAGCTCACGCCGGCCGCCGAGGTGCTGGTGCGCCATGCGGTGTCGGCGCTGCGCGGCCTGCGCGAAGGCCTGGGCCTGGCCATGGACCAGCCCGAGGCCGACCAGCTGCGCGTGGCGGTCGGCGCCTTGCCCAACATGGCGGCGCACCTGCTGCCCGAGGCGGTCGCGCGGCTGCATGCGGCGCACCCGGCGATGCGCGTGCGCGTGGTGAGCGGCACCAACGCGCAGCTCATGACGCAGCTGCGCCAGGGCGAGATCGACCTCGTGCTCGGCCGGTTGGCGCAGGCCTCGGCCATGGCCGACCTGGCCTTCGAGCAGCTGTACAGCGAGGTGCTGCTGCTGGTGGTGCGCCCCGGCCATCCGCTGGCGTCGCGGCGCAAGCCCACGCTCGACGCGCTGGCCGCCTACCCGCTGGTGCTGCCGGTGTCGGGCACGCTGATCCGGCACACGGCCGACGCCTTCCTCATCGCGCAGGGGCTGGCGCTGCCGGCGCGGCTGGTGGAAGCCACCGACACCAGCTTTGCCGTGGGCCTGCTGCAGCGCTCCGACGCGGTGTGGTTTGCGCCGCAGGGCGCGGTGGAAGGCTTCGTGGCACGCGGCGAACTCAAGCGCGTGGCCATCGACACGGCGAGCACCGAAGGCCCGGTGGGCGTGACCGTGCGGCGCGGCAGCGAGACGGGCGAGGGCGCGCGCCTGCTGCTGGACACCATCCGGGGCATCGCGGCCACGCGCGCTGCCTGAAGGGTTTCTTCAGGCTTCCTTCAGAATAGATCGAGTGCTCGGTCTAATAATTCGGGCATGACCGAATTCCGCGAGAACCACCGTGCGCAAAGTTGACCCCGAACGCCAGCAGGCCAAGCGCCGCCAGATCCTGGAGGCCGCGGGCGACTGCTTTGCGCGGCGCGGCTTTCATGCCACCACCACCGCCGAGATCTGCGCCGCCGCGGGCATGAGCCCGGGCAATCTCTTTCACTACTTTCCCAGCAAGAACGCGATCATCGAGGCCCTGGCCGAAGAGGAGTGGCGCGACACGGCCGCGTACTTCGCCGCGATCGACGACGACCCGGCCGACCCGCTGGAGGTGGTGCTGTCGTTCCTCGACGTGGTGATGGTCTTTGCCTCCGACCGCAGCTACTCGCGGCTGGCACTGGAGGTGGCCGCCGAGACCCTGCGCAACCCGGTGGTCTGCGCCAGCGTGGCCGCGGGCGACACCGAAATGCGCGACGGCCTCGCGGCCCTGCTGCGCAAGGCCGCGGCGCGCGGCCAGATCGACCCCGAGCTCGACCCCGTGCAATCGGCCAACTGGATCGCCGCGCTCATCGACGGCGTGTTCTCGCGCCTGGCGCTCGACACGGGCTTCGACCCCGCGCGCGAGGCACCGATGCTGCGGCGCGTGGTGGGCCGCTTTCTCGCCAAGCCGGGGCGGGGCGCATGAACCCGACCCCTGTGGCAGTCGAGCGCCAGTCGCTCGTCGATGCATTGCGCGGCTTTGCGCTCTTGGGCATCCTGGTCGTGAACATCGCGGCCTTTGCCTCGCCGTACTACGGCCAGCCGCTGCCCGACCCGATGATGCGTTCGGGGCTGGACCGCGTGGCGGCCTTTGCCGTTGCATTCCTGTTCGAGACCAAGTTCTACCTGCTGTTCTCGTTCCTGTTCGGCTACAGCTTCACGCTGCAGATGCAGTCGGCGCAGCGCAGCGGCAAGCCCTTCGTGCCGCGCCTGGCGCGCCGGCTGGTGGCGCTGTGGTGCATCGGCGCGTTGCATGCGGTGCTGCTGTTCCATGGCGACATCCTCACGACCTACGCGGTGCTCGGCGCCGTGCTGCTGGCGCTGCGCCACCAGAGCGACGCGGTGCTGGCGCGCTGGGCGCTGCGGCTGGTGCTGGCGACCGCGCTGGTGTGGGGCGCCATCGGCATGCTCGCGATGCTGGGCGGCCCGGCGACCGAAGACGTTCTTCGCACCGCGAGGGCCGATGCGGCCTCGGCGCTCGCGGCCTACCGGGGTACGGCCGCGACGGTCATCCGCCAGCACCTGCGCGAGCTGTCGCAGGTGTGGATCGTGCTCGGGCTGGTGCAGGCACCGATGGCGCTGGCGATGTTCTTCGCGGGCGTCATCGAGGGCCGCCGCAACTTGTTCGCGCGGGCCGAGCGCTACCGGCCGCTGTTCAAGCGGCTGCTGGTGCCCGGGCTGGTGCTGGGGCTGCCGGGCGCGGCCGTGTATGCGTGGACCGCGTCCGTCGTGCCGGGCTCGCGCTGGGACGTGCTGGGCCTGGCGGTCGGCGTCTTCACCTCGCCGCTGCTCACGGCGACGTATGTGGGCGCGATGATGCTGCTGTTCCAGTCGCGCTGGGGCGGCCGGCTGGCGCAGGCGCTCGCACCGGCGGGGCGCATGGCGCTGTCGAACTACCTGCTGCAGTCGGCGGTGTGCGCGTGGCTCTTCCTGGCGTACGGGCTGCGGCTCATCGGCGAGCTCGGGCCGTTCATGAGCCTCATGGTCGCCTTCGGCATCTTCGGCGCGCAGATGCTGGTCAGCCGCTGGTGGCTGGCACGCTTTGCGTACGGCCCGGTGGAGTGGGTGCTGCGCGCCTTCACCAACCTCGAGTGGCCCGCCCTGCGGCGTATGCAACGGTCACGTTGAGCGACGAGAATGCCCTCGTTCCAACGAGGAGGATGCGCCGATGAGTTCCATGGAAGACGTGTGGGCCTACCGCGAGGAGACGCTCTACCCGCGCCTGTTCGGCCCCGAGCGCACCGGCATCTACGTGCTGGACTTCGACGACTTCAAGGCGCTGGGCGCCGAAGACGTCGATCCGCGCTGGCTGCACCTGGGCGTGTTCGAGTTCGCGCCCACGCCCGTGCGCAACACCTGGCTGTACGTGACCTCGGGCGGCTCCACGCCCTGGGAAACGGAGCCGGCCGACTACGACCCCGAGGACTATTCGTGGATCGGGTCCGAGCTGGTCATCGAAGTGCCGTCGCAGCCGCAGGACCAGTGGGCCATCAAGCTCCTGCGTCGCCTGCTCGCCTACAACGTGCTGCTCGCGCACTCGCACTTCGGCGAAGACAAACAGCCCTTCGACTACGGCGACCGCATTCCCGTCGGCGAGGCGATCCGCGAGAAGGGCACCGTGGCCCTGCGCCATGTGGTGCTGATGGAGCCGAAGCACTACCCCGCGGCGGCGCAGCTCGATTCGGGCCGCTTCGACTTTTTGCACCTCGTCGGCATCAACGATTCCGAACGCGACTGGGCCAAGGCCCACAGCTCCGAGGCGCTGCTGCGTTTGCTCGAAGTGCATGGCGGTGCGCCCGTGACCGACGCGCGGCGCAAGGCGGTCGTTTGAGCCGCGCGAAAGGCGGGGCCGCCGCCGGCGGTGCCGAGCGTTCGCACGGGCGAGCGCTCGAGTTGGCCGAGTCGCTCGGCGCGATGGGCCCCATCGAGGTCAAGCGCTTCTTCGGCGGCTTCGGCCTCGTGCAGGCCGGCGTGCAGTTCGCCTTCGTGATGAAGGGCACGCTGTACCTGCGCGTGGACGACGCCACCCGGCCGGAATTCGAGCGCCTGGGCGCGGTGCCGTTCTCGTACGCGACCAGCGCCTCGACCGTGAAGGTCGCGAGCTACTACGAAGCGCCGGTCGACGCGCTCGAAGACCCGCACGCCTTGCGCGACTGGGCGACCAAGGCGCTGGCGAGCGCGCTGGGTGCGCGCAAGCCCGCGCGCCGCAAACCGGCCAGTTGATTCGTCAACGCGACAACAGCGTCGACAG
The DNA here is from genome assembly GCF_059567965.1 of Variovorax sp. BGA-UO-ETr-C22. NCBI lineage: Bacteria > Pseudomonadati > Pseudomonadota > Betaproteobacteria > Burkholderiales > Comamonadaceae > Variovorax > Variovorax sp. BGA-UO-ETr-C22. The sequence goes on along the minus strand of NZ_JCAQPA010000007.1, from coordinate 246,101 downwards.
CTGAAACACCGCAAAGCCCAGCAGCAACGCGCCCGACAGCTTGTTGATGCCCTGCAGCACGCGCGCGCCGAGCTTGTGCCGCACCATCGACACGATGCTCGACAGCCCCAGCCACCACAGCGCCGAGCCGAGGAACACGCCCATCACCATCGTGAGCGCCGCACCGCTGCCGCTGCCCACATGGCCGCTGCCGAGCGAGGCGAACACCGCGACGAACGACAGGATCGTCATCGGGTTGGCCAGCGTGAGCACGAACACCGACAGCAGCGCCTTCACAGGCGTGGCCGCGTCTTCTGCCGCGCGAGCCTGCGTGGCCGCCGGCGCGCGCAGCAACTGCACGCCCATCCACGCGAGAAAGGCCGCGCCGCCGAGCGCCAGCGGCACGCGCGCCGCGACCATCGTCGACACCACGGCCGACACGCCGAACGCACCGATGGCGCCATAGCAGGCATCGGCCAGCGCGGCACCCAGGCCGCTGAGAAAACCGATGGTGCGGCCATGCGCGAGCGTGCGCTGGATGCACAACAGGCCGATGGGGCCGACCGGTGCGGCGATCGAGAGCCCGATGACGAGGGCCTTGAGAAAGAGAGCGAAGTCCATGCCATCGATTGTTCGGCGAGGCCTGCATGGCGAGAATGGCGAAATTCAGGCGCGCGGCATGCCTTGCCTGAAATCGGAAGCGAAATTCTCAATCGGGCCTGAAATCCATGGAAATCGACGCCAAGAACTGGCAGATCCTCGACGTGCTGCAGCAGGACGCGCGCACCTCGCTCACGGCGCTCGCGCGGCAGGTGGCGCTGTCGGTGCCTTCCACCTCCGAGCGCGTGAAGCGCCTCGAAGAGGCCGGCGTCATCGAGGGCTACCGCGCCGTGGTGCCACCGCGCAAGGCGGGCTACACCGTCACCGCGCTGGTCGGCATCACCACCGCGCAACCCGACAAGGCCCGGCTGCTGAAGCTGCTCGGCAGCCGGCGCGAAGTGCTCGAGTGCTTTCACGTCACGGGGCAGGACTCGTACGTGCTGAAGGTGGTCGCGCGCGACATCGAGCACCTCGAGGCCTTCGTGAGCAGCATCAACCACCTGGGCGAAACGCGCACCTCGATCGTGATGTCGGTGCCGATCGCGGCGCGCGCGGTGGCGGCGCCGGCGGGCACCGTGCCCGACTGAGGCTCGCTTCTCTCGCCCCAAAAAAATGGTCCGCACCAGGGCGGACCGAATGGACCCGCCTGACGGGCTCCTGGAGAAACGGAACATCCGCGGGCGCAGGGCCGCCCGCGGTCATTCACTCACTTGCTTGCTTCTTTGCGCGTGACAGTCTTCCCTGATCAGAACGAGTGGCGCAGCCCGACGTCGTAGCCCGTCGAGGTCTTGGGCACGAACACCCCGGTGTTCACGAAGGCAGGGCCGCCGACCGTGAGCGCCGCGCCGTTCTTGTTGCTGATGCGCGCGACGGTGGCGTACAGGGCGGTGCGCTTGGACAGGTTGTGGATGTAGCCGATGGCCAGCTTGTTGGCCTTGGGGTCGGCGACCGACGGCGTGAACGGCAGGTTGACGGTGTTGAGGTCGTACTTGACCTGCGAGTACGAGGCGCGGATCAGGCCCGGGCCGACCGGCGCGGTCACGCCGATCAGGTAGCCCGTGAGGTCGACGTCCGGCGCGCCGCCGACCAGCGGCGTGACCGCGTAATCGCGCGTCTTCTTGATTCTCGACAATTCGCCGAACAGCTTGACCACGCCGAAATCGTAGGAGCTGCCGAGATTGAAGGTCTTGACGTTGTCGGTGGTGCCTGCATAGAAATTGTCGGCCGCCGTGCTGTTGCCATACGACACGGCCACGTCGAACGGGCCATTGGCATAACCGACACGACCGCCCAGATAACGGCCTGCGCGCGATGCGGCCGAATTGCCCGAATTGAGCGCGCCCGCCGCATTGACGCCGGGCGGCATGGCTGTGCCGGGGTCGTATTTGGTGTTTTCATGCAGCGCGTACATGAATTGGCCATAAAAGCCGCCGAGGTTCTTCGGCAGGAAATAACCGATTGAATTGCTGGCGCGGTTGTAATTGAGGTCGCCGCCGAAGCCGCCCGAGCCGCCGCCGGCATTCGTGTTGGCGGCGGTGAAGATCAGGCTGCGGCCCACGCCGACGATGCCGAAGGGGTCGAACACGATGTCGTTCCAGGCCGTCGGCACGTAGTCGCGGCCCAGGCGCAGTTCACCGAAACCGCCCGACAGGCTGACCGTGGAACGGCGCTGGAAGGTGGTGATGCCGGTCTTGCCGTCGTCGGGGCTGATCGGCGCCTCGAGCCAGAAGCTGGCCGCGAGCCCGCCGCCCAGGTCCTCGGTGCCGCGAAAACCCAGCCGGCTCGTGGAATAGCCGCCCGAGCTCAGCGCGGTCTGGCTCGCGGTGCGCGTGCCCTGGTTCACGTAGAACGGGTTGAACAGCGTGGCGCCGTTCATGTCCTGCGATTTGGACGAGTAATTGCTGATGCCCGTGTCCACCACGCCAAACAGCGTGACGGAAGACTGCGCATTGGCGAACCCGACACCGAACAGTGCGGCGGCCGTGAGGAATTGTCTTTTCATTGTTGCCCTTGAATTGAATATGAAATTCATCGCTCCCACGCACCGCGTTGGAGCTCCGGTTCGGCGTGCGGAAATAAATTCAATTGATTTCTTCTGCCTTCCGCATGGTTCATGCGTCTGGGCAAATCATATCGATCGATTGCGACAGGAAAAGACCGAAACCGCCTTTTTCAATTACGTTTTCCGTGCAGCCGGGTTACGAATTGGAAAGCTCCGTTTGCCGCTTGCAGAGAATTGATGAATTGGTCTTCATCCTGTCGTTTTTGTAATTGAACCGTTCGCGCGGCGACGGTCCGAATTTCTAGCGTGTCGGCATGGCGAAGCAAAACCGCCATCGCCGAAGCGGGTGGTCCTCTTCGGCGTTCAACGAAGGAGATGACACATGACGAACAGGAAGATGGCCTTTGCGCTGGCAGCGGTGGCCGCCGCAGCGCTCCCGCTGGTGGCCGGCGCGCAAACCAGCCAGCAGCACGTCGAGGGGCCGGCGCATTTCGCGGCGACCGAAGCCGGCATCAAGGAGCACCCTGAAAACGCCGGCCCGGGCAAGACCGACGCCCAGGTGGTGGCCGAACTGCGCGCCGCGCAGCAAAGCCCCGAGTGGGCCGGCGTGCTGCGCTGGGGCGCCCCGATCCCCGTGAAGGCCACGCAACCCCGCACGCGCGCGGAGGTGGTGGCCGAGCTGGAGCGCGCGCAGTCGCAACCGGGCTGGGAGCGCGCCTCGCGGTTGGGCGCGCCGATGGTGCTGCCTGCGGCGGCGCCTGCGCGGTAGGGGAGAAGAAAGTCGGCGGCGGGAGCTTCAGCCCGCCGTCGCGCCCTGCATCACCGCCGGCTGCCCCATCGCCGGATCGTTGCCCTCGAAGCGCATCTTCGGCAGGAACTGCGGGTACTCGCGCTGCATGAAGTCGATGACGCCTTCGCGCACGTGGCAGCGCAGGTCGAAGGCCAGGCCGGAGGTGGCGGCGGTGCAGAGCACGCGGACCTGCATGGTGCGTTCGGTGGCGTCGGTCACGCGCAGGTTGAAGAAGCGGCCGTCCCACTCGGGCGCGGCCTTCACGAGGCGCTCGACCTCGGCGCGCAGCGGCGCCAGCGGCGTGCCGTAGTCCAGGTAGAAGAAGACCGAGCCGAGCAGTTCGGCCGAGTGGCGGGTCCAGTTCTGGAACGGCTTCTCGATGAAGTAGGTGAGCGGCAAGATGAGGCGCCGGTCGTCCCAGATGCGCACGACCACGAAGGTGCCGGTGATTTCCTCGACCCGGCCCCATTCGCCCTCGACCACGAGCACGTCGTCGATGCGGATCGGCTGCGACAGCGCGATCTGCAGGCCGGCGATGAGGTTGCTGAAGACGGGCTTGGCCGCAAGACCCGCCACGATGCCGATCACGCCGGCCGAGGCCAGCAGGCTGGCGCCGACCTGGCGCGCGCCCGGGAAGGTCATGAGCATCATGGCGCCGCCGGCCACGACGACGACCGACATGGCGGTGCGTGCGAGCACGCGGGTCTGCGTGAGCACGCGGCGCGCCTGCAGGTTGTCGGAGATGTCCGAAGGGTGCTGCGCGAGCACGCCGTCGGCAAAGCCGCTGATGGCCTTGAGCACGAACCAGGTGCTGGCCGCGATGAGCAGCAGTCCCGTGAGATGCCGCACGCTGCCGATGAAGCGCAGGTCGTCCGGCGCCGCCTGCCACACCATCATGAGCGCCGCCAGCGGCAGCACCAGCCGCGCGGGGGCGGTGCAGTTGAGCACCATCGCATGCACGGCGGGCGCCGGGCGGGTGATCCGCCTGAGGACCATGCCCCCGATGCGGTGGGCGAGAAGGGCGAGGGGCGCGGCGATCAGGGCGGCAATCCAGGTGCCGAACCAGGGGTGTGCGAGGAGCTCTTGGGTCATCAGGCGGGGGTGGTCTTTGCTTCTGGGGTGTTGTCGTTCAGTGGTTGAAGAATGCGCGCTGCGTCGTCGCGCAGCTGCGTGGCGAGCGCCGTGGCCAGGTCGAGCCGGCGCACCAGCCAGGGGCTGATGTCGTTGTCGAACGGGTCAGGCAGTGGAATGGGGCCGCCGACGGTGGTGGCACCCGTGCTCTCGGGGTGAGAGGGCCCTGCGATCGGAATGGTTCCCAGGGCGGCCTCGATGCGTTGCGCAGTGCGCACGAGCGGGCCTTCGATGTCGCCCGGCGTGAGGCGGTCGCGCCGCAGCACGAGCATCGACTTCACGGCACTGAGCTGCGCGAGCAGCTGGTAGCTGTGGGCCTGCAGATGCTCGAGCGGTTCGAGCGGCGGCTGCACGGCGCGCGGTTCGGAGAGCGAACGCTGCGTGGCCTGCACCAGCGCCGAGAGGCTGTCGTAGGCCTCGCGGCGCGCGAGCCGCCATTCGAGCTCGGGGCTGCTCTGGATGGCCTGCAGCTGGCCCAGCCCGAGCGCGAGCCGCGCATGGCGTGCCTGCGCGGTGAGCACGCGCGCCACCAGCGCCGGAATCTGCGTGCGCTCCCACGAGGGCAGCACGTAGCAGAAGCCCCAGGCCAGCGCGGCGCCGATGAGCGTGTCGGCGATGCGCTCGAACAGCGCAAAGATGGGCGCGGTGCCGGTGTTCAGCATGTGGGCCTGCAGCAGGCCCAGCACGGTGGCGGCCACGGCGGTGACGAGGTAGCGCCGCACCGCGAAGCTGTGGGCAATGGCCTGCGCGATGGTCACGGTCACCAGCAGCATCAGCGGCGACGGGTGCGCCGACAGCAGGCCCACCGCGAGCACGCAGCCCAGCAGCGTGCCGGCGACGCGGCTGTTGCGCCGCTCCAGCGTCTGCGAGAGGCTGCCGCGCAGCACGACCACGATGGTCAGCAAGATCCAGTAATCGTGCGAACCCCAGGGCATCGACACGGCGATGCCGTAGCCGGCCGCGATGGCCAGCGCCGCGCGAATGGCGTGGCGCAGCGGCGGCGCGTCCCAGCGCCACAGCGCGAGGAAGGGGCGCAGCGACCAGTCGGTCGGGCTCACGAAGAGCTGCCAGTTGGCGCGCACCACGGCCAGGTTGGGCTCGGCGTCGCCGCGCGCCATGGCCGCCAGGCGCAGCACCTCGTCGTTGATGTGGCCGATGCGGCTGGCCAGCCCGCGCGCGAGCATGGCGGCCGACGGGCCCATCTGGCCGTGCGTGTCCTCGTCGTCCGCCGTCACGTGGATGGCGGCCAGGCGCGGCCGGCGGTCGGCCACGGCGGCGGGGTGGCGGCGCATGAGCAGCGCATCGGCCAGGCCGGTCGTTTCGTCGGCCAGCTCTTCGAGGATGCGGCGCATCTCGACCAGCGCCTGCGCGTGCGACGGATGGGCGCGCAGGGCGTCGAGGTCGAGCTCGCTGGCGAGCAGCTGGTCGCGCATCTCGAGCACGATGACGAGCATGCCGGCCAGGCGCTGGCGGCGCGGCGTGCGCGGCGACTCGAGCACGATGTCGCGTGTGGCCTGCAGCTGGTCGGCCAGCGCGGCCTGCTCGCGCAGCAGCTGGCCCAGCAGCGAGGCGGGGGTGTCGCGGATGTCGCGGGTTTCGTCCTGCGGCGTGAACTGGCTGGCCTCGGTGCGCATGAGCGCGGCCAGCGAAAACAGCACGTCGGCGATCGACTGGGTGCGAAAGCGCCCGTTGAGCAGCAGGTTGGCCAGCGTGGCCCACACCACGTACAGGCCGGCGCCCAGGCCGAACTCGGTGGTGCGCGCGATGGCGTCGGACAGCCCGGCGGGGGCTGGCGTGGCCATGGAGAAGACCATCGAGAACATCACCGCGATGGCGATGGGAATGCCGCGCTTGCCCCAGGCCATGGCCACGAAGGCCATGAAGGTGGCGGGCACCAGCAGCAGCCCGAGGCGGATCGGTGCGCCGTGCAGCATCTGCACCGCGAAGAACAGCGGCAGGCCGATGAGCGGCGCCGGCAGCATCTGCAAAAACTTGCCGCGGCGCGGGCCGGGCAGGTCGGGCGGCGCCGTGACGATCACGCCGGTGGCGGCGGCCGAGGCGGCCAGGGTGCCCAGCCACAGGTGCACCCCGCCCGAAATCACGAGCAGGCCGAGCGCGACGGTGAGCCCGCTCGCGACGTAGTGGCTCAGCGCAATGCGCAACGCCGCACGAACCCGCGCGGCGGCGCCCGGCCCCGTCATCACTTGGCGGAGGCGTCGCCCTCGGCGGGCGCCTCGCGCTTGATGCGGGTGAGCTTGCGCGGGGCGGCCGGCGCGGCGGGGGCTGCGGCGGCCGGGGCTTCGGCGCTGCCGTCGAGCGGGGCGGCCGTGGCTTCGGTCACGGTGCTGCGGGCGTACAGGTCGACCGAGGCGTCGGCGGGGCTCGACTTGGTCGAGGCCGACACGGCGCGCACGCGGTCGCTGGCGCGCAGCTTGTCGTCCACGTTGGCGAACTTGGAGTACTTGGCGAGCAGCGGCACCAGCTGGCCGTACACGCGCGGGGCGCCGGCCAGGCATTCACGCTGGTCGAGGAACTCGGGCTCACCGGTGAAGTTGCCGATGAGGCCGCCGGCCTCGGTCACCAGCAGCGAGCCGGCGGCCACGTCCCAGGGGTTCAGGCCGGTCTCGAAGAAGCCGTCGGTGAAGCCCGCGGCCACGTAGGCCAGGTCGAGCGCGGCGGCGCCGGGGCGGCGCAGGCCGGCCATGCGGGGCATCATGTCCGCCATGATGGCTAGGTACTGCTTGAAGTTGTCGCCGGTGCGGAACGGGAAGCCGGTGGAAATGAGGCACTCGCTGAGCTTCACGCGCTTGGACACGCGGATGCGGCGCTCGTTCATGTAGGCGCCGCGGCCCTTGGTGGCCGTGAACAGGTCGTTGCGCGAAGGGTCGAAGACGACCGCCTGCTCGATCTTGCCGCGCACCGACAGCGCGATCGACACGCAGTAGACCGGAAAGCCGTGGATGAAATTGGTGGTGCCGTCGAGCGGATCGATGATCCAGACGAATTCGGAGTCCTTGGCGCCGTATTCGGTGCCCGATTCTTCGGCCAGGATGCCGTGCCCCGGGTACGCGCCCAGCAAGGTCTCGATGATGACCTTCTCGCTGGCGTGATCGACTTCGGTGACGAAGTCGTTGACCTGCTTCTGGGAGATGCGCACGGCCTCGACGTCGAGGGCGGCGCGATTGATGATGGCGCCGGCGGCGCGTGCGGCCTTGACGGCCACATTGAGCATGGGATGCAGGTTGGGGGACGACATTCTGGATTGTGAGAAGAACGGGTGGGAGAGGTCCCCAAGAATGCAATCTGGGCGACCCTGCGGTCCGGCGATGCGGGCGGCGAGAATCGGGCATTTTACCGGCTCAGCCCGTTTGTGTCTTCCCCACCCGTCATGCGCACCCGTTTCATCCTCATCCAGACCAGCCACGCCGGCAATGTGGGCGCTGCCGCCCGCGCCATGAAGACCATGGGTTTCGACGACCTGGTGCTGGTCGCGCCGCGCTGGGCCAACGTGCTGCGGCGCGAGGAAACCATCCAGCGCGCCAGCGGCGCCCTGGACGTGCTGAACAACGCCCGCATCGTCGAAACGCTCGATGAAGCCCTCGACGGCGTGACCCACCTGTGCGCCACGGCCATGATCCCGCGCGACTTCGGCCCGCCCACGCGCACGCCGCGCGAGCACCTGGAGCCGCTGGCCACGCAGGGCGACCAGCACGTGGCCTTCCTGTTCGGCTCCGAGCGCTTCGGCATGCGCAACGAGGACGTCTACCGCTGCAACGTGGCCCTGAGCATCCCGACCGACCCGAAGTTCGGCTCGCTGAACCTCGGCGCGGCGATCCAGGTGGTGGCCTACGAATGGCGCCTGGCGCTGGGCGGCTACGGCGTGCGCGAGGCCATCGCGCCAGTGCAGGCGGCCGACGCGCAGGCCGTGGCCGGCATGCTCGACCACTGGGAGCGCTCGCTGGTGGACATCGGCTTTCTCGACCCGGCGGCGCCCAAGAAGCTCATGCCGCGGCTGCAGCAGCTGTTCAACCGCGCGCAGCCCACGCCCGAGGAAATCCACATCCTGCGCGGCATTGCCAAGGCCATGAGCGACGCCACCCGCGAGCCGCGCGGCAGCTGAGCCGTCACAAAACCCCATCGCGCGTAAGCGAAGACGCCCGGCTTTAGACTGCCCGGCCCCTATCGATATAACGACAACAAAGGCAGCGATGTTCTCTCGACTGCGCGCCGACATCCGGTGCATCCTCGAACGCGACCCGGCCGCCCGCAGCGCCTGGGAAGTGATCACGGTCTACCCCGGCTTCCATGCCGTGGTGCTGCATCGCTGGGCGCACGCCTGTTGGACCCACGGTTTCAAGTGGCCGGCCCGCTTCATCGCGCACTGCGCGCGCGCGTTCACGGGCATCGAGATCCACCCGGCCGCCAAGATCGGCGAACGCGTGTTCTTCGACCACGCCATGGGCGTGGTGGTCGGCGAAACCGCCGAGATCGGCGACGGCTGCACCATCTACCAGGGCGTGACGCTGGGCGGCACCTCGCTCTACAAGGGCACCAAGCGCCATCCGACGCTGGGCAAGAACGTGGTGGTGAGCGCGGGCGCCAAGGTGCTGGGCGGCTTCGTCGTCGGCGACGGCGCCAAGATCGGCTCCAACGCGGTGGTCATCAAGCCGGTGCCGGCCGGGGCGACCGCGGTGGGCATTCCGGCGCGCATCATCCCGTCAAAAGAGGGTGAGAGCGCCGACGTGGCCGCGCCGCAGAAGTTCTCGGCCTACGGCATCACGCAGGACGACGACCCGCTGAGCCAGGCCATGCGCGGCCTGATCGACAACGCCTCGAGCCAGGAGCACCAGATCGCGCTCCTGTGGCAGGCCATCGAGAAGCTGTCGGCGCAGCCGGGCACCAAGGACTGCGTGCCGGGCGACGCAGCGCGCGGCGAGTCGTTCGAGGCCGACAAGCTGACGCAGCTGATCGGCAAGTAGAAGCGGGGCAGAGGGCGCTGTCGCCGTTCAGGCGGGCGACGCCCTGTCTCGCCGCAGGTTGTCTTCCAGCTGGTCGAGCGCGTCGCCGTGGTCCAGCGCCCAGCCATAGAGCGCGCGCAAGGGCTCGACGAAGACCTCGCCCAGCGGCGTCAAGGCGTACTCCACGCGCGGCGGCACGACCTGGAACACCTCGCGGTGGACCAGGCCGCCTGCCTCCACCTCGCGCAGGGTCAGGGTCAGCATCTTCTTGGAGATACCCGGCAGGGCGCGCTCCAGCTGCCCGGTGCGCATCGCGCCGTGGCTGAGGGCGTACAGCACCATGGACGTCCACTTGCCGTTCAGGACGTAGTGGATGCGCCGCTGCGCACAGTCCTCGCGCAGGACGAACGGCGTGTCGCCGGGCGGCGCCGCGACGCGCGGGGTGCGAGCCGCGCGGTTCATCCGGTTCTTCATGGTCACTTTTTTATCCCTATCGCACTTTTAAGTCACTACTTCCGGGTTGGTGACGTGAAATCTACCATTCCTGTTTTCGTTGCGAGGCATGGTGCCCGCCACACGACAGGAGCAGATTTTCATGAAAGCAGCCGTCATCCGATCCTTCGGCGACCCCGACCAGATTCAACTCGAAGAGGTCGCCACGCCGGCACCGGGACCGGGCGAAGTCCTGGTCAAGGTGCTGGCCATCGGCGTCAACCGACTGGATCACTATGTGCGCCTGGGGCAGATCGCCCCGGTCCTGCCGTTCCCGCACATCCTGGGTTCGGATGCGGTGGGCGAGGTCGCCGCCCTGGGCGCTGGCGCTTCACGCTTCGCGGTGGGCGAGCGCGTGATCGCCATGCCCGGCTACCCGACCGACCCCGCGCAGTGGGACACCCGCCCGGTCACGGCGGCCGCCAGCTACGCGATTCCCGGCATCCACATGCCGGGCACCTATGCCCAGTACATCGTGGTGCCGGAGCACTGGCTGCTGCGCGACACCACCGGCCTGCCGGCCGAGCAGATGGCCGCACTGCCGGTCTCGTTGCTGATCGCGATCCGCGCGGTGCAGGTCGTCGGCGAGGTCAAGGCCGGCGACCGGGTGCTGGTGCATGCCGGCGCGTCGAGCACCGGCATGATGAGCATTCAGGTGGCCCGCGCGCTGGGTGCGCGCGTCGTCACCACGGTGCAGAACGCGGCCTCCGCCGACCTGGCCGTGCGCCTGGGCGCCGAGCTGGCGATCGACACCGGCACGCAGGACTTCGTCGAGCCCGTGCGCGCCTGGAGCGGCGGGCAGGGTGTCGATGTCGCGATCGACAACCTCGGCGGCGATGTGCTGTCTCGGACCCTCGAGGCCGTGAAGCTCATGGGCATCGTGGTGGCGATGGGGTTCATGGCGGGCACCGACGTGCGCTTCGACATCCGGCGTTTCTTCTTCGCGCAGCAGCAGCTGCGCGGCACGCTGGTGGGCGACATCGAGGACTTCGCCGCCTGGCTCGACGCGATACGGCAGGGCCGGGTCCGTGCGCAGATCGACAGCGTGCTGCCACTCTCGCAGGCCGCCGAGGCGCACCGGCGCATCGCCGCCAACGAGGCGCGGGGCAGCATCGTGCTGCAGCCCTGGGCGAGCTGAAGCAGGGCGCGCCATGGCCACGAACCCTTCGTTCGCCACGCAGGGCGACGCGGTGCTTCAACGCATCGAGGCCCTGGGACTCGCACTGCCCGAACCGCCGCCGCCGCTCGGTGCCTACCGCGCGGTGATCGAGGCGGCGGGCCTGCTGCATGTCTCCATGCAGGGGCCGGTGGTGGCGGGGCATCCGCTGCCGCGCGGGCTGCTCGGCGCCGAGCTGACGCTGGAAGAAGGCCGCCAGGCGGCCCGGCTGGCGGTGCTCAATGCGCTGGCCCAGGTGTGCTTGCACCTGGGCGGTTTTCAACGGGTGCGGCAGGTCGTGCGGCTCGAAGGCCATGTCGCCTGCGTGCAGTCGTTCACCCAGCACCCGCAGGTGCTCGACGGCGCCTCCGAGCTGCTGGCTCGCCTGTTCGACACGCGCGCGGGCCATGCGCGGTCGGTGTGCGGGGTGCGCAACCTGCCGGGCAACCTGCCGGTGGCCGTGACCTTGACCCTTGAAGTGGAACCCTCACGTCGCTGAGGTTGCCGACACCGCTGACGCCGCCCCGGCGTTCAGCCGTGCGCGTCCCCATCACGCCTCGCTCATTGAAGCGGTGCCGAGCGGCCCGTCGCCGACGTGTTCAGTTCGCTGAGCATGTGCACCAGGCGCGCCGTCGAGCGCGTGCCGAGCTTCTCGCGGATGCTGCGCAGCTGGTGGTCGATCGTGGAGAGCGATCGGTCCAGCTGGCGCGCGATCTCCTTGTAGCTCAGGCCGCCGGCCGCCAGCTTCGCCACCTTCAGCTCCGCCGGCGTCAGCGCCGCGAGGTTCGCCGAACTGTCCGCGGCGTCCGCCCGTTCGCTCTGCACCTGCGCGAACCGGTGGGCGGCGCTCAGCAGCGGGCCCAGCGCAGTGCGGGCCAGGCCCGGCAACTCGTCGCACACGGCGTGCTTCCAGCGCGGGGCCCTGTGGTGCCAGTCGGCGCAGATCATGCCCACCGGCCGGTCTTCGTCGTGCACGGGAACCGCCAGCTTCGAGGCCGTGCCGGCCTGCATCAGCGTGGCGCGCAACTCCTGCGTGAAGCTGCGCTCTTGCGACACGTCGATGATGGGGGCGATGCCGCTGCCGCTCCAGACGGCGCGGATGCCCGGGTTGGCGGCGCTGAAGCGCAGGCCGATCACCGCAGGCAGTGGTTGCGACGGGCGCTGCACCTCGGCCGCGACCACGTAGTCATGCAGGCGGCCGCTGGCGTCGACATAGCCGCCGAAGCCGGCGTCGACGCGGTCGGCGTCGAGCGTGTCGCGCAGCCATTGCACCGAGATGCGCCAGCAGGCCTGCGGGTCGTCCAGGTACAGCAGCAGCTGCGCGGCCAGCTCGCGGCCCGGTCGCCAGGTGATCGCGCGCTCGCCTTCGAACAGGCGCCGTCGGAGCTGGCGTTGAAGCACAAGGATGTCGTGGTCTTCGAGCATGGATGCCGGGCTGCAGTGCGGAAGTCGAATGCTACGGCGCGGCGTCCCCGGGCGGAAGGGGGCTGCGTCCGATGGCACGCTGGTGTGGACCCGCGACGCTGGCGCCGTTCAGGCGAGCGTCGGCCCTGCGGCCGTCACGCCGCACCGCTGGCCGTCAGCGGGTCGTAGTCCGGCGAGCGCAGCAGCTCGTGCAGCTGGCGTCGGCGCACGCCCATGTTGCCGCCGTCGAACAGCGGGAGCACCAACGCGTCCTGGAGCATGCCGGCCAGCGGCAGGTCGTGGTCGTAGCTGTCGATGCCCACCACGCGCATCAGGTCGGTGATCACGCGCACCGCGGTTTCGGAGCCGTAGATCTTGGCCTGTAGCGCCAGCTCCAGCGCCGCGGGCGATTGCGTGTCCAGCGCATGGCACGCGCGCCAGTTGAGGTAGCGCGAGGCTTCGATGGCGGTCTTGGCATCGGCCAGCGCATACCCCACGGCCTGGTGCTCGATGATCGGAAGGGCGCCGCCGCGGCATTGGGTCTTGGCGAAGTGCAGGGAGAAATCGAAGGCGCCTTGCATCAGGGCCGTGCCGAACACGCCGACCAGCGCCGCCGTCGCCGAGAAGCTGGCGGCCACGAGGCCCTTGCCGCTGCCCATCGGGCCCAGCACGTTGGCCTGCGCGGTGCGCACGCCCTCGAGGCGAAAGCGGGGCGTGAGGTGCGCGCGGTGGCCCATCGAATCGTGATAGCGCTCGACCACGATGCCGCCCTCGGGCCGGGGCACGACCAGCACCGACAGCCCGCTGTCGGGCGGCGCGTCGGGGTCGGTGCGGCACACCACGCACAGCAGGTCGGCGCCTTGCTCGTCCCATCCGGTCGCGCTCGAAATCCACTGCTTGGTGCCGTCGATGACCCACTGCCCGCCCTCAAGCCGGGCGCGCGTGCGCGTGCCTTCGCCAGGGGCTGCGGCATCGAAGTTGGCGCTGCCGCCAGGCTCGCTGTTGCACAGGGCGGCCAATGGTGCACCGGAGCCCTCCAGGAACGGCCCGAGAAACGCCTTCTGCTGCTCGGGCGAGCCGCCGATCGTCACGGGCAGCAGGCCCAGCAGCGTGGCGAACATCGTGAGCGACACGTTGGGGTCGACGCGATAGAACTCCTCGGCCACCACGGCCATGTCCAGCATGCCCGTGCCTTCGCCGCCGAACGGCATCGGGATGATGCGCCGCAGGAACCCGGCCTTCACCAGCTGTGCATAGAACGGACGCGTGGCGACGAAGCGCGCCAGCGGCGTGGGCAGGTGGCGCGTGGCCGGTGCGACCTCGGTCAGTACGCTGCGCGCGAAACGGCGAGCCGACAGTTGCAACTCGCGCTGCGCGGGGGTGAGGGTGAAGTCGATCGGCATGGTGTCTCCGTTGTAGGTCTGTCCGGCTCGCGGCCCCAAGGTCGCAGGGCGGATGCGCCGGGTCGGCGGAATTGTCTGCCGGGGTCGGCCGCACCGCCTTCGCGAACATTCGCGATGCCGGTGGGCGCGTCAGGCCCTGCCCAAGGGAGAAAAAGAGGCCGTGCGGCACGCATGCGCATCGGCGCGGAGCCCGGCCACACAGCCTCGACACGCACCATTGAAGTTCGCTCGACGGCGGTCGAAGCACGACCCCCGCATCGCCCAGCGTGGCGCTGGGCCCGATGTCAGGAGCGCTTGGCGGAGGCGCCGTGCAGCGTGCCGTGCACGTGCCCCGCGTGCTGGCCGAAGGTCTCGGGTGCGAGCGCGGCGGTGTCCAGCTCCTGCAGGATGCCGCAGGCGCTCGCCGATTCGGGGCCGCCGCACTGCAGGCGCAGCGCCTTCAGCTGCTTTTCGAGCGTCTTCAGCTCGGCGATGCGCGAGGCCACGTGGCCGATGTGGTCGTCCAGCAGCTGGTTCACCTCGCCGCAGTCGTCCTGCGGCGCATCGCGGAATTTCAGCAGGCTGCGGATCTCGTCGAGCGTCATGTCCAGCGAGCGGCAGCGGCGGATGAAGCCCAGGCGCTGGGCATGCTCGTCGTCGTAGATGCGGTAGTTGCCGTCGGTGCGCGCGGGCGCGGGCAGCAGCTGCTCGCGCTCGTAGTACCGGATGGTTTCGACCGGCGTGTTCGTGGCCTTGGCCAGTTCACCGATTTTCATGATGCGGCATCTCAAGGAAGTGGCAATCAACGGTTGACTCTACACCTGCTTCAGGGTTTCCAATGAATGCATGACGAATCAGAACACCCTGAATCAGCCGGTGCCGCGCGCTGCGCCGCATGACCACGCTCACGACCACGGGCACAGCCACGGACACGACCACGCGCACGACCATGCACACGATCACGCCCCCGCCGCGCCGGCAACGGCCTGCTGCGGCAGCGCGGTGTGCGGCAGTGCCCCGGCATCGGCCGAGCCGGCCGACCTGCCGAAGGGCGCAGTCCTGTTTCGCATTCCCACCATGGACTGCGCGGTCGAAGAGTCCGAGATCCGCCGCGCCCTCGAGCCCGTTGCGGGCGTGAAGGCCCTGCGCTTTCGCCTGAGCGAACGCACGCTGGCCCTCACCACCGAAGACGGCGCGCTGCCCGCCGCGCTCGACGCCATCCGCCAGGCCGGCTTCAAGCCCGAGCCGGTGGCCACCACGGGCGCACAGAAGGCCGAGCCCGCGCGCTTCGCCGGCATGTCGACCGGCCTGGCACGCCTCGTGGCCGCGCTGGTGCTGGCCATCGCGGCCGAGACCGTGTCCTTCCTCGCGCTCGACGGCGTGGGCTTCATGGCCGCCGAGATGGGGCTCGCGCTCGCGGCCATCGCGCTGGCCGGCCTGGACACCTACAAGAAGGGCTTCGCCGCGCTGGTGCGCGGGCGCCTCAACATCAATGCGCTGATGGCCGTCGCTGTCACCGGCGCTTTCATCATCGGCCAGTGGCCCGAGGCCGCGATGGTGATGGCGCTGTACGCCATCGCCGAGCTCATCGAGGCCCGTGCCGTCGACCGCGCGCGCAACGCCATCCAGAGCCTGCTTGCGCTCGCGCCCGAACAGGCCGAGGTGCGGCAGCCCGACGGCAGCTGGCAGACCGTGCGCGCCGACGCGGTGGCGCTCGATGCCGTGGCCCGCATCCGCCCCGGCGAGCGCGTGCCGCTGGACGGCGTGGTGCTCGAAGGCACCAGCGCCATCGACCAGGCGCCGGTCACGGGCGAGAGCATCCCGGTCGACAAGGCCGCGGGCGACGCGGTGTTTGCCGGCACCATCAACCAGACCGGCGCGCTGGTGTTCCGCGTGACGGCGGTGGCGGCCAACACCACGCTCGCGCGCATCATCCACGCGGTCGAAGAGGCGCAGGGTTCGCGCGCCCCCACGCAGCGCTTCGTCGACCGGTTCGCCGCCATCTACACGCCCTCCGTCTTCGTGCTGGCGCTGGCCATCGCGGTGCTCACGCCGTGGCTGCTGGGCTGGACCTGGGTGCAGGCCGTCTACAAGGCGCTGGTGCTGCTGGTCATCGCCTGCCCGTGCGCGCTGGTCATCTCCACGCCCGTGACGGTCGTGAGCGCGCTGGCCTCGGCCGCGCGGCGCGGCATCCTCATCAAGGGCGGCACCTACCTCGAAGAGGCGCGCAAGCTCAAGGCCGTGGCGCTCGACAAGACCGGGACCATCACCGAAGGCAAGCCCAAGCTGGTCGAGTCGGTGCTGATCGACAAGGCGGGCAGGGATGAAGGCGCGGTGTACGCATTGGCCGCCAACATCGCCGGCCGTTCCGACCACCCGGTGTCGAAGGCCATCGCCCAGGGCCTGGGTGGGCCGGTCGAAGAGGTCGGCGACTTCACCGCGCTGCCCGGACGCGGCGTGCAGGCCACGCATGCGGGCCAGAGCTACGTGCTGGGCAACCACCGCTTGATCGAAGAGCGCGGCCTGTGCTCCCCGGCACTCGAGGCCGAGCTGAAGCGCCACGAAGAAGCCGGCCGCACGGTGACGCTGCTGGCATCTGAAAAGTCGGTGCTGGCGCTGTTCGCAGTGGCCGACACCATCAAGCCTTCGTCGCAAGCCGCCGTGGCCGAGCTGCGCGCGCTGGGCGTGACGCCCGTCATGCTCACCGGCGACAACACCGCCACCGCGAAGACCATCGGCGCGCACGCCGGCATCGACGACGTGCGCGGCAACCTGTTGCCTGAAGAGAAGCTCGATGCCATCCAGGCGATGCAGCAGCGCTACGGCGCCGTCGCGATGACCGGCGACGGCATCAACGACGCCCCGGCACTGGCCAAGGCCGACATCGGCTTCGCCATGGGCGGCGCCGGCACCGACACCGCGATGGAGGCGGCCGACGTGGTCATCATGAACGACGACCTGCGCCGCATCCCCGAGACCATCCGCCTGTCGCGCCGCTCGCATGCCGTGCTGTGGCAGAACATCACCCTCGCACTCGGCATCAAGGGCGTGTTCTTCGTGCTCGCGGTGTTCGGCAGCGCGACCATGTGGATGGCGGTGTTCGCCGACATGGGCGCGAGCCTGCTGGTGGTGGCGAACGGGCTGCGGTTGATGCGGACCGAAAAGCAGGAATAGCGCAGCGCGGAGGAGGCGGCCTCGGAGAAGAGGGCTGAAGCGAGCGCCTGCCGGTCAACGCCTCACTCGGCACGCCAGACGAGGTGCAGGTCGCCATCTACGAATCCCAGAGAGACCGCGCGAGCAGCCTTCAGGCGCGAAGCGCCCGCAGACGCGGCGTCCAGGTAGCGAAGAATCATCTGCGAGATGGCCTGCAGGCCTGCCTCCCAGTCTGGCCCCACCGCTTCGCTCGCAATCTCGAAACGTGGCGATGAGGACATGAAGATGTCGTCGCACGCCCAGTCGGAATCTTCCGGGTCGTAGGTTGGAGCACCCACGAGTTCGAGGTCGTAGGTCGTCGAACTGTCGTAGAGGTTGAAGTGAAAAGCGGCGATGCCTTCAGGCAGCGGCGCAGACAAGACGGAATCGATCCAGGCGGCCAGATCGGCGAACAGAGGGGTGTTCATGAGGCTGAAGTGGCTGAGTTTTGGATCATGCGCATTCGGATTTTTAGCACGGCCTTGAGGCGTCTGGGCTCACTCGCGCGCCGCCCACGTCTCCAACGGCCCCCGCGCCGCGTTGCACATCTGGATCGAGCCGGGCGCGCCGAACTAACATCGGGCGAGTTTTTTCCCCAGGCCTCACGACCGTTCCGCCCATGTCCGTCACCACCCTCCTGCTGCAACTCGTCGTCATCCTCACCACCGCGCGCCTGTGCGGCTGGGTGCTGCGCCATGTGGGGCAGCCGAGCGTGGTGGGGGAGATGGCGGCGGGGTTGATGCTCGGGCCGGCGGTCATGGGCCTGCTGTTCCCGTCGCTGCACGCGCAGCTGTTCGCCAAGGAGTCGCTGCAGGGGCTGTCGTCGCTGGCGACGGTGGGGCTGGTGCTGTTCATGTTCGTGGTGGGCCTGGAGCTGCGGGCCACGCGCAACATGCGCGCGCAGCTGCAGGCGGCCGGCGCGGTGGGCGTGCTCAGCGTGCTGGTGCCGCTGGTGCTGGGCCTGGCGATCTCGCCGGCGCTGCATCCCACGCTCGCGCCGGCCGGCGTGGGCTTCTGGCCCTTCGCGCTGTTCATGGCTGCGGCGCTGTCGATCACGGCTTTCCCGGTGATGGCGCGCATCCTGAAAGACCGCGGCATGACGCGCACGCCCTTCGGCCAGCTGTCGCTGAGCGCGGCGGCGGTGGTCGACGTGTTCGCGTGGATCCTGCTGGCCTTCGTGGTCGCGCTGGTGGGCACCAGTGACGGCTATGCGGGCCTGATCAAGATCACGGTCGGCGTGGTGGTGATGCTCACGGTGCTGTTCCTCGGGCTCAAGCCGGCCTTTGCGTGGCTGCTGCGCGTGAAGGCGCCCGACGGCGAGCCGTCGACCACGCTGATGGCCGCGCTCATGATCGGCCTGCTGGTCACGGCGCTGCTGACCGAATGGCTGCACCTGCACGCGGTGTTCGGCGCCTTCCTGTTCGGTGCCTGCCTGCCGCGCGACGACCGCCTGCTGCGCTCGCTGAGCGAGCGCATCGAGCCGATCTCCATCGTGGTGCTGATGCCGCTGTTCTTCGCGCTCGCGGGGCTGGGCACCACGGCCAACGCGTTCTCGGGCGCCAGCCTGGGCGCGATGCTGCTGATCGTGGGCGTGGCCACCGTGGGCAAGATCGCGGGCGGCGCGGCGGGCGCGCGCATCGCCGGCTACAGCTGGCGCGACAGCCTGGCCACCGGCTCGCTCATGAACGCGCGCGGGCTGATGGAGCTCATCGTCATCAAGATCGGCCTGGACGTCGGCCTGATCGGCCCCGAGCTCTTCACGATGCTGCTGGTGATGGCGCTGGCCACCACCGCGATGACCGGGCCGCTGATGACGCTGTGCGTCGGCCGCAAGCCGAAGCCCGCCGAGACGGCGGTGCACGCCGAGCCCTGAACCCCTTCAGCCGCTGCGGCGCACGCTGAACCCGATGCGCGTCTCGCCGCCCTGGCTCGAGGCGAACACCTGTCCGCCGTGCATGCGCGCGATCGCCTCGACGATCGACAGGCCCAGCCCGTGGTGGCGCGTGGAGCCGTCGCGTGCCTGGGCTGCGCGGTAGAAGCGCTCGAACAGGCGCGGCAGCGCCTCGGGGTCGATCGGCGCGCCGCGGTTGATCACGGCGATGGTGTGGTGTTCTCCGCCAGGGGCGGCCGCAATCTCGATGCGCAGCGTCGAGGCCGGTTCGGCAAAGCGGATTGCATTGCCCAGCAGGTTGAAGAGGGCGCGCCGGATCAGCCCCGCGTCCACCTCGGCCACGGCTTCGCCGTGCACCTCGGCACGCAGGCCGGCCTCGTCGAGCATGGCGTCGTAGAAGTCGATCACGTCGCGCGCCTGCTCCGCCAGGCTCACCGGGGCCATCGAGCGCGCCGAGGTGCCGCGGTCGGCCTTCGAAAGAAACAGCATGTCGGTCACGATGCCCGACAGCCGCCCCATCTCCTCGAGGTTGGAGGCCAGCACGGCCTGCAGCTCCTCGTTGCTGCGCGGGCGCGTGAGCGCCACCTCGGTCGAGCCCAGCAGGTTGGCCAGCGGCGTGCGCAGCTCGTGCGCCACGTCGGCGTTGAACGACTCCAGCTGCACGTAGGCGCGCTGCACCCGCGCCAGCAGCGCGTTGAACTGCGTGATCCAGGGCCGCAGCTCCTGCGCGAAGGCGCCGGGGTCGATCGACTGGTGGACGTGGTCGGGCGTGATGGCCGCCGTGCGCTCGGCCAGCGCCTTCAGCGGCCGCAGCCCGCGCCGCACCAGCCACATGCCGGTGAGCGACACCAGCGCCGTGCCCAGCACCACCGCGCCCAGCAGCGTCCAGGCCAGGCGTTCGAGCAGCCGGGAGTCCTGCGCGATGTTCACGCCGACCTGCACCGACAGGTCGGTGTGGAAGTCGCCGTTCTGCCAGGGCACGACGATGGCGCGCCGCAGCCAGCGGCCCTGCGGCGGCGGCGTGGACTGGAACAGCGGCTTGCCGGCGTTGGCGATCGACAGGGTCACGTCGTCCTGCATCGAGAAGAAGTCGTCGAGCTTGTGGCGCAGAAAGACGAGGTCTCCGCCTTTCTCGGCCTCCTTGAGCAGGTGCTCGACGAGCACCGTCTTCTGGTCGAGCGCGTCGCGCTGCTTGGCGCCGAAGCTCCAGGCGGTCACGAGGTAGATCGCCAGGCAGATGATGCTCAGGCCGGACAGCGTCTGCGCGGCGAACCAGAACGAGAGCCGGCTCTGGATCGAATGCGGCTTCGGGCTCATGCCCAGGAACGGTCTTCCAGCACGTAGCCCATGCCGCGAACGGTGTGCAGCAGCTTCACGTCGAAGGGGTCGTCGATCTTGCTGCGCAGGCGGCGGATCGCCACCTCGACCACGTTGGTGTCGCTGTCGAAGTTCATGTCCCACACCTGCTCGGCGAGCGTGGAGCGCGACAGGATCTGCCCGCGCCGGCGCAGCAGCACCACCAGCAGCGTGAACTCCTTGGCCGTGAGGTCCAGCCGCGTGCGGTTGCGCATGCACTTGCGGCTCACCAGGTCCAGTTCCAGGTCGGCCAGGCGCAGCACCGTGGGCTCCTGCGTCTTGCCGCGCCGCAGCAGCGCCTGCACGCGCGCCAGCAGCTCCGAGAAGGAGAAGGGCTTCACCAGGTAGTCGTCGGCGCCTTGCTGCAGGCCCTGCACGCGGTCTTCGACCTTGTCGCGCGCGGTGAGCACCAGCACGGGCACGTTCTTCGTGCGGCGAATGGCCTGCAGCACGGCAAAGCCGTCGATGCCCGGCAGCATCACATCGAGCAGCACGAGCGCGTAGTCGCCCTCGGTGGCGAGGTAGCGGCCTTCGATGCCATCGCGGGCGATGTCGACCACGTAGCCGTTCTCTTCCAGTCCCTTTTTCAGGTAATCGCCCAGTTTGGGTTCGTCTTCGATGACAAGAATTCGCATGGTACGGATCGTACCCAAGGCCTTTCGAGACGCTGGTTACGATTTAGTAATCCTATTGAAGGACAAAGCGCCGACACGCTGTCGTACAGTGGGCCGGGCCCTCGGTTCGCAGGGCTTTTCTTGGTCGGCGCGCCACGCCCCGTCGATATACTTTTGTCAACAATGCGCCGCTGGCTCCTGATTTTCCTGCTGTTTCTCTTGCCTTTCCAGTACAGCTGGGCGGTGTCGGCAGCCTATTGCCTGCACGAAGGCGACAAGGGAAGCGGCCACTGGGGCCACCACGAGGACGAGCCGCGCGGCACCGACCGCACCCACGCGGGCGACGGCGCCAAGAAAGACAGCACCCGCCAGCCCAACGCGGCGGTCGGCCATTGCATCGTTGCCCACTTCGGGCAGGCCCAGCACGCGGACACCGCCGCCGCGCTGCCGGCCGAATCGCCCATCGCCTCGCAGGCGCTGCGCGCCGTTTCCACCGAACGCTTCGCCTCGCACATCGCCGAAGTGCCGGTGCGCCCCGACTGGTTGCTCGCCGCCTGATTCGGCGAGAGCACAGCCCCTTTTTCTTTTTCTGATCTCACTCATCAGCTGAGCGCTCCTCGCCGAATTCGTCCGTCCGTTGTTTCGCAACCCAGGAGAATTCGATGCGCACGCTTTTCGTGCCGCTGGCCGTGTTGGCCTTGGCGGTACCCCCGGCCTTTTCACAGCAGACCCCGCAGGCGGCCGGTCCCTCGTCGTCCCTGTCGGCACCTGCCCGCACGCTGGAGCCCGAAGGCCCGCTGACCCTGCGCGCCGCCGTGGCGCTGGCGCTGCAGGCCAACCCGGGCCTGTCCGCCGCGCGCCATGAACAGGCCGCCGCCGATGGCGCCGTGGTGCAGGCCGGCGCCTGGCCCAACCCCACGCTCGACACGCAGCTGGAAGACCTGCGCCGCAACAACCGCACGACCACGCTGCAGCTGAGCCAGCCCCTGGAGCTGGGCGGCAAGCGCGCCGCGCGCGTCACGGCGGCCGAGCGTGCGCGCGACCAGGCGGCGTCGGCGCTGTCGGCGCGGCGCGCCGAACTGCGTGCCTCGGCTGTCACTGCCTTCTTCGACGTGCTGACCGCGCAGGAGCGCCTGCGGCTGGCGCAAGACTCGGTGGGGCTCGCGCAGATCGCCACCCGCGCCGCGGCCAACCGCGTGGCGGCCGGCAAGGTGTCGCCGCTCGAAGAAACCAAGGCGCGCGTGGCCGAGGCCGGCATCCGCGTCGAGCTGCTGCAGGCCGAGGGCACGCTGCGCGCGTCGCGCCAGCTGCTGGCCGCGCTGTGGGGCAACCCGGCGCCGCGCTTCACGCAGGTGGACGGCGCGGTCGACCAGCTGCCCGTCCAGGCCGCCGCGCCCGAGGTAGCGCGCCGCCTGTCTGACGCGCCCGTGCTGCGCCAGGCCCGGCTCGAGGTCGAGCGCCGCCGCGCGCTGAGCGACCTGGAGCAGGCCAAACGCATTCCCGACGTGACCGTGTCGCTCGGCGTCAAGCGCGTGCCCGCATCGGAAGGCGAGGGCGGCGAGGCCGTGAGCAGCAGCCGGCGCAACCAGGTGGTGGTGGGCCTGTCGGTGCCGCTGCCGATCTTCGACACCAACCGCGGCAACATCGCCGAAGCACTGAGCCGCGAAGACAAGGCGCGCGACGAACTCGCTGCCGCCGAGCTGCAACTGGGCGCCGACGTGGCCCAGGCCAGCGAGCGCCTGCGCTCGGCGCGCGCCACGGCCGAGACGCTGCAGCGCGACGCACTGCCCGGCGCCGAGACCGCCTACCGCGCCGCCACCAAGGGCTTCGAGCTGGGCAAGTTCAGCTTTCTCGAGGCGCTCGACGCGCAGCGCACGCTGTTCCAGGTGCGCAACCAGTACCTCGTCGCGCTGGCCGAGGCGCACCGCGCAGCCGGAGAGCTCGACCGCCTGCTGGGCACGGAGGGCGACGACATCGCCTCGAACGCGACACCGAACGTGACGCCGAACGTGCGCTGAAGAAGAACACCGAACCGATTCCGACCATGACCACACCACACAACCGCACCACGTCCTCCGGCCGCAAGCAGTGGATCGCCATTGCCGCCGTCCTGCTCGCCGGCCTCGTCGCCGGCGCGCTCATCCTGCGCACCGCGCCGTCCAAGCCCGAGGCGGGCGGCCATTCGGAGTCCGCCGGCCATGCCGACGGCGAGCACCACGAGGAAGACAAGGGCCACGCCAAGGGCAAGGAAGACGACCACGGCCATTCGCACGACGAAGGCCATGGCGACAAGGAACACCACGCGGAAGAGGGCAAGGACGCAGGCAAGGAACCCGCCAAGGAAACGCCCGCATCGGCAGAGCCGCAGAAGGCCGCCGCCAACGCCCACAAGGAAGACGAAGAAAAGATCCCCTTCACCGACGAGCAGGTCAAGGCCGCCGGCATCGCGATCGACAGCGTCGGCCCGGCGCGCATCAAGACGTCGCTGCAACTGCCCGGCGAGATCAAGTTCAACGAAGACCGCACGGCCCACGTGGTGCCGCGCGTGGCGGGCGTGGTCGACAGCGTGTCGGCCAACCTGGGCCAGGAAGTCAAGCGCGGCCAGGTGCTGGCCGTGATCTCCAGCCCCGCGCTCTCGGAGCAGCGCAGCGAACTGCAGACCGCGCAGCGCCGGCTGGCGCTGGCACGCACCACGCACGACCGCGAGAAAAAACTGTGGGAAGAAAAGATCTCCCCGCAGCAAGACTTCCTGCAGGCCGAGCAGGCCATGCAGGAGGCGCAGATCGCCGTGGCCAACGCCAACCAGAAGCTGCTGGCGCTGGGCGCCACGCCCGGCTCGTCGGCGCTGGGCCGCTACGAGCTGCGCGCACCCTTCGACGGCATGGTGGTCGAAAAGCACATCTCGCTGGGCGAATCGGTGGGCGAGGCGGTCAACGTGTTCACCATTTCCGATCTGTCGACCGTGTGGGCCGAGATCAGCGTGCCCGCCAGCAGCCTGAACCTCGTGCGCGTCGGCGAGGCCGTGACCATCCGCGCCGGTTCCTTCGAGCAGGCCGCGCGCGGCACCGTGTCGTACGTGGGCTCGCTGCTGGGCGCGCAGACGCGCACCGCCACCGCGCGCGTCACGCTCACCAACCCGCAGCGCACCTGGCGCCCGGGCCTGTTCGTGAACGTGGAGCTGGTGGCATCGGAGGCCGATGCGCCCGTCACCGTGTCGGCCGAAGCCGTGCAGACCGTGGACGACCAGCCCACCGTGTTCCTGCGCGTGCCCGGCGGCTTTGTGCCGCAGCACGTGAAGACCGGCCGCAGCGACGGCCAGCGCATCGAGATCGTGGGCGGCCTGAAGCCCGGCGCGGCCTATGCGGCCAGCGGCAGCTTCGTCGTGAAGTCGCAGCAGGGCAAGAGCTCGGCCACGCACACCCACTGAGGACGACCGCATGTTCGAACGCATCATCCGCTTCTCCATCGAGCAGCGCTGGCTGATCCTGCTGGCCGTGCTCGGCATGGCGGCGCTCGGCGTCTTCAGCTACCAGAAGCTGCCCATCGACGCCGTGCCCGACATCACCAACGTGCAGGTGCAGATCAACACGTCCGCGCCCGGCTACTCGCCGCTCGAAGCCGAGCAGCGCGTGACCTACCCCATCGAGACCGTCATGGCCGGCCTGCCGGGCCTGCAGCAGACGCGCTCGCTGTCGCGCTACGGCCTGTCGCAGGTCACGGTGATCTTCAAGGACGGCACCGACATCTACTTTGCGCGCCAGCTCGTGAACGAGCGCATCCAGTCGGCGCGCGAGAGCATGCCGCCCGGCGTGTCGCCGGTGATCGGGCCCATCTCGACCGGCCTGGGCGAGATCTACCTGTGGACCGTCGAGACCGAAGAGGGCGCCAAGAAGGCCGACGGCAAGCCCTACACGCCGACCGACCTGCGCGAGATTCAAGACTGGATCATCAAGCCGCAGCTGCGCAACGTACCGGGCGTGACCGAGATCAACTCCATCGGCGGCTACGCCAAGGAGTTCCAGATCGCACCCGACCCCGCCAAGCTGCTGGCGCACGGCCTCACGATGACCGACCTGGTCACCGCGCTGGAGCGCAACAACGCCAACGTGGGCGCGGGCTACATCGAGAAGCGCGGCGAGCAGTACCTCATTCGCGCGCCGGGGCAGGTGAAGTCGGTGGAAGACATCGGCAACGTGATTCTGGGCAACGCCGGCGGCATTCCGCTGCGCGTGTCCGATGTGGCCGAGGTCGGCATCGGGCAGGAGCTGCGCACCGGCGCCGCCACCGACAACGGCCGCGAGGTCGTGCTGGGCACGGTGTTCATGCTCATCGGCGAGAACAGCCGCACCGTCTCGCAGGCGGTCGACAAGAAGATGCAGGAGATCAACCGCACGCTGCCCGCGGGCGTGAAGGCCGTGACGGTGTACGACCGCACGGTGCTGGTCGACAAGGCCATCGCCACCGTGAAGAAGAACCTCTTCGAAGGCGCGGTGCTGGTGGTGGCCATCCTGTTCCTGTTTTTGGGCAACATCCGCGCGGCCATCATCACCGCGACGGTGATTCCGCTGTCGATGCTCTTCACCTTCACCGGCATGGTGAACCAGAAGGTCAGCGCCAACCTCATGAGTTTGGGTGCGCTCGACTTCGGCATCATCATCGACGGCGCCGTGGTGATCGTGGAGAACTGCGTGCGGCGCCTCGCGCATGCGCAGGAGAAACACGGCAGGGCGCTCACGCGCAACGAGCGTTTCCATGAAGTGTTCGCGGCCTCGCACGAGGCGCGCCGGCCGCTGCTGTTCGGCCAGCTCATCATCATGATCGTGTACCTGCCGATCTTTGCGCTCACGGGCGTCGAGGGCAAGCTGTTCCACCCGATGGCCTTCACCGTGGTGATTGCGCTGCTGGGCGCGATGATTCTGTCGATTACCTTCATCCCGGCCGCCGTGGCGCTGTTCATCGGCAACAAGGTCAGCGAGAAGGAAAACCGCTTGATGGTGTGGGCCAAGCGCGGCTACGCGCCGCTGCTCGCGCGCGCGATGAACGCCAAGCCGCTGGTCATCACCACGGCCGTGGTGGCGGTCGTGCTGTCGGGCCTGCTGGCCACGCGCCTGGGCACCGAGTTCGTGCCCAGCCTGAGCGAGGGCGACTTCGCCATCCAGGCGCTGCGGATTCCGGGCACCAGCCTCACGCAGTCGGTCGAAATGCAGAAGCAACTCGAGCGCACGCTCAAAGACAAATTCCCCGAGATCGAGCGCGTGTTCGCGCGCACCGGCACGGCCGAGATCGCATCCGACCCGATGCCGCCGAACATCTCCGACGGCTACATCATGCTCAAGCCCGAGAGCGAGTGGCCCAAGCCGAAGCGCACGCGCGACGAGCTGCTGGCCGCCGTGCAGGAAGAGGTCGAGAAGCTGCCGGGCAACAACTACGAGTTCTCGCAGCCGATTCAGCTGCGCTTCAACGAGCTGATCTCCGGCGTGCGCAGCGACGTGGCCGTGAAGATCTTCGGCGACGACATGGACGTGCTCAACCAGACGGCCGCGCAGGTGTCGGCTGCGCTGGGCAAGGTGCCCGGCGCTGCCGAAGTGAAGGTGGAGCAGACCACCGGCCTGCCGATGCTCACCGTGAACATCGACCGCCAGAAGACCGCACGCTACGGCCTCAACGTGGGCGATGTGCAGGACGCCATTTCCACCGCGGTGGGCGGGCGCGAAGCCGGCACGCTGTTCGACGGCGACCGTCGCTTCGACATCATCGTGCGGCTGCCCGAGACCCTGCGCACCGACCTGGAAGCCATTCGCCGCCTGCCGATCGCGCTGCCGAAGGGCGCGGGGGGCGCGGGCGGCGAAGGCCTGCGCACCAGCTTCATCCCGCTGGGCGAAGTGGCCACGCTCGACCTCGCACCCGGTCCCAACCAGGTGAGCCGCGAAGACGGCAAGCGCCGCATCGTCGTCAGCGCCAACGTGCGCGGTCGCGACCTCGGCTCCTTCGTGGCCGAGGCCGAGGAGACCATGCGCGCCGTGCGCATTCCACCGGGCTACTGGACCGTGTGGGGCGGCCAGTACGAAAACCTGGCCTCGGCCACGCAGCGCCTGCAGGTGGTGGTGCCCGTGTCGCTGCTGCTTGTGTTCACGCTGCTGTTCGCGATGTTCGGCAACCTGAAGGACGGCCTGCTGGTGTTCACCGGCATTCCGTTTGCGCTCACGGGCGGCATCGTCGCGCTGTGGATGCGCGGCATTCCGCTGTCGATCTCGGCGGCCGTGGGCTTCATTGCGCTGTCGGGCGTGGCCGTGCTCAACGGGCTGGTGATGATCTCGTTCATCCGCAACCTGCGCGAAGGCGGCCTGCCGCTGGACGAAGCCATTCGCGAAGGCGCGCTCACGCGGCTGCGCCCGGTGCTCATGACGGCGCTGGTCGCGTCGCTGGGCTTCGTGCCCATGGCCATCGCCACCGGCACGGGCGCCGAAGTGCAGCGCCCGCTGGCCACCGTGGTCATCGGCGGTATCCTGTCGTCGACCGCGCTGACGCTGCTGGTGTTGCCGCTGCTGTACCGCATCGCGCACCGGCGCGATGAAGGCGAGGTGCAGGAAGCCAACGCAGAGCAGCAACACGGCGCACCGCTCGATCCCGCACTGCAAGGTTCCCATGGCCCATGAGCATTCACACGCCACAGCCGTTGCTGGTGGCAACGAGAAGGCGCTGCGCTGGGCGCTGGCGCTGACCTCGACCTACCTCGTCGCCGAGGTGATCGGCGGGCTGGTGTCGGGCAGCCTGGCGCTGCTGTCCGACGCGGCCCACATGGCCACCGACACCGTGGCGCTGGCCATCTCGCTGGCCGCCATCTGGCTGGGCAAGCGGCCGGCGGACAAGCGCCGCACCTTCGGCTACTACCGCTTCGAGATCCTGGCGGCCGTGGTCAACGCGGTGCTGCTGTTCTTCGTGGCGATCTACGTGCTCTACGAGGCGTACCGGCGCATCTCGCAGCCGGCCGAGATCCAGTCGACCATGATGCTGCTCGTGGCCATCGGCGGCCTGGTGGTCAACCTCATCGGCATGCGCCTGCTGGCCAGCGGCAAGGACGAGAGCCTCAACGTGAAGGGCGCGTACCTGGAGGTGTGGGCCGACATGCTCGGCTCCGTCGGCGTGATCGTGGGCGCGCTCGTCATCCGTTTCACCGGCTGGGCCTGGGTCGACTCGGTGATCGCCGTCGCCATCGGCCTGTGGGTGCTGCCGCGCACTTGGCGCCTCTTGCGCGAGAGCCTCAACGTGCTGCTCGAAGGCGTGCCCGACGACGTCGACCTGCCCGAGGTCGAGCGCGCGCTGCAGGCGCAGCCGGGCGTGGCAGGCCTGCACGACCTGCATGTGTGGGCGCTGTCCAGCGGCAAGGTGAGCCTGAGCGTGCACGTGGTGTGCACGCCCGACATGGTCGACCTGGCGCCGCTGATGCTGCAGCTGCGCGGCCTGCTGGCCGAGAAGTTCGACATCCACCACTCGACCGTGCAGGTGGAGCGCGTGCCGTGCGAGCAGGCGGGGGAGACCCATGGGTTCGGGCCTGCGGTGACGGCGGGCTGACGCAAGGGAAGAGCACAACAAAAAACGCGACAGTCGCACGGGGCAACTGTCGCGTCGGGGGCGGCGCCGATGGGGCGCCGCGTGGCCTGCCTGCAGGCTTAGAGGATGGTCACGTGGACCTTGTCTTCGACCAGCAGCTCGGCGGTACCGGCGAGGTTGGTGTAGACGCTGTAGGTCACGCCGCCGACCGTGGCTGCATTGCCCAGGGTCCAGCCGTCGTCGCCGCCGAGCAGGTTCACATCGCCGTTGGCGCCGTTGACCAGCATCTGCACCTTGCCGTCGGCCGAGACCATGTCGCGTGCGCCACCGGCCAGCAGGTCTTGCGCGCTCAGCGCCAGCGTGTTGCCGCCTGCGCCCAGGTCGAACTTCTCGAAGCCCTGCACCTTCGCGCCGAGGGCCGACAGGTCGATGTGCATGGCGGTGCCGTCCATGACGAGCGTGTCGATGCCCAGGCCGCCGTCGAGGCGCGCGAAGTCGCCGCTGTTGATGCGGATCGTGTCGTCGCCCGCGCCACCGTGCACCGTGTCGCCCGTGCCGACGTGGGTGAAGGTGTCGCTGCCGGCGCCGCCGCTGAGTCGATCGGCGAAGCCGAGCTTGGCGATGATCAGGTCATCGCTTTGAATGACAGATTCGACTGGCGCCAATTCCTCCCCTCTCTCTGGAATCACAAACGCTGACTGTTCTGGGGCATCAGCAGATGCCGTATCAAACGTGTTGGAGTCCGGGACAACAAGTCCTTGCCAACTGATACTGTCTATCGTGCAACCATTGTCCCAATCTCCTCCGGGGTAAGAGATGATCATGTAGGCAATGGTTTTCCCGGCTGGAGCGGCAAATGAGTGGACTACGACTGGCTCGGACACAGGGAATACCTTTGAGCCCAGCAATGCACCGCTGGCATCGTAGTACTTGGCCGTGTTCCCTGGGGTATGAACCGCGCGGGTCTGATATTGGACGGCTGCTGTTCCGCCATTAGCGAAATCGAATCGAGTGATGGAGCCATCGCCCACAAGTAGAGATTGAGTTCCATCCACAAGGTGCGGATGGGACGTCTTGATGATGTACGGGGCATAGTCTTCCCCTGTCTTCACATTGGTGATCAAGAGTCCGCTGGGTGTGGCCAGTGTCACACCTTGTTGGAAGGAGAAACCGGTCGCCATGGTCTCGAAGCCTTCCGTCAGAGCCGCCATAGTTCCGACTCTCAGCGCATAGATGCTGCTGTTCGTGCTTGCATTCCCAGCGCTGTCGGCTTGCGTTGCAATGAGACTGTGCTCGCCAAAGGCCAGATCACTAGAGGGTGACAGCGACCACTTGCCGTCGCTGCCCACGGTTGCGGTACCGACCACGATGCTGCCGCTCTTGACTGTGATCACGGCGCCGATCTCCCCCATGCCGCTCAGGGTCGGGCGAGTGTCGTCGGTACCGCCACCGTTGGCGACGTTGCCTGTGCTCGCGCCCACGTCATCGTAGACCCCAGTGATCGTCGGCACAGTGGGCGGTGGTACTGTGTCTACCACGAAGTTCCATGCGCTGCTGGCATTGCTGGTCTGGCCCAGTGGGCTGGTGGAGGTGGCGGTGATGTTGTACGCGCCATCGGCCAGGTCGGCTTGGGGCGTGAAGCGCCAGTGGCCGTTCTCATCGGCGACGGCTTGGCCCAGGTAGGTCGATCCGTCGTAGAACTTGACGATGTGATTGGCTTGCGCCGTGCCCGCAAGCGTCGGCCGGGTGTCATTGGTGGCTTCACCTTGCTGCAGCATGTGGGGCTCACCCACATCGTCGAACACGCTGTCGATCACAGGCGCGTTCGGCTTGTCGGTGTTGACGGTCACCTTGTAGCGCCCGGTCGGCATCGTTTCGTTGCCGGCGGCATCGCGCTCCACGAGCATGAAGGTGTTCAGGCCAGGAGCCAGCGGGGTGTCGACCTGGAAGGTCCACTGGCCGTTTTCGCCGATGGTGGCCAGGCCCAGCTCATGGGTGCCGGTGGCGTCTTTCACCATCACGGTGACGGTGTGGCCGGGCGTGCCGTTGCTGATGCCGCTGAGCAGCGGGCGCGTTTCATCGGTGGTGCCGCCCGAGATCACGTTGCCCGTGACCCCGCCCACGTTGTCCGTGAAGCCGCTGACGTTCAGCCGGCTGGCGTCGGGCGGGGTGACGTCGATCTCGAAGTTGAACGCGGGCGAGGGCGCGCTCTCGTTGCCATTGGTGTCGAGCGCGGCGACCGTGATGGCATGAAGGCCCTGCAGCAGGTCGGTCGACGGCGTGAAGGTCCACGTGCCGTCTTCAGCCACTTCGGTCGTGCCGATCTCGGTGCCGTTGTCGCGGATGACGATGGTGTCGCCTCGCGTGCCCTGGCCGTGGAAGCCGGGCTGGCGGTCGTCGGTCACGCCGCCGGGGGCGATGGGGTTCTGGATGTCGCCGGCGTCGTCGAGGGCGCCGCCCACGATGGCGGGAGGGGCTGTGAAGGTGGTGTTCGAGTGGTCGATGGCGACCTGAATTTTCTCGGAGGGCATGGAGTTTCTCTGTTCTGAAAAGGAAAGAAAAGACCGCATCGGCGCGCAAATGAACGCAGTGCAAATCAAACGGTCTGGGGGAATGGAGCACTCTAGGAAGAACGGCCCTGCGGGACCATCGGACGAGTCCGAAACCTAAGCTCGAAGGAATAAGTCGGAGCTCAAAGCGAGCACAAAGTCGTGTGGGAAGGCACAACCGGGCGTGGTGGCTCCGCGCGGGCCACTGCCACGCAGCAGAAACAAAAAACGCGACAGTCGCTGGGGGCGGCTGTCGCGTTGTCGGCTGCATCGGCGCGGGTTGCGCCGGTGAGTGGGTGGCTTACAGGAGGGTCACGTGGACTTTGTCTTCGACCAGCAGCTCGGCGGTGCCGGCGAGGTTGGTATAGACGCTGTAGGTCACGCCGTCGACGGTGGCGTTGCCGCCCTGGCTCCAGCCGTCGTCGCCTGCGCTGCCGCCCAGCAGGTCGACCTCACCGTTGACACCGTTGACCAGCATCTGCACCTTGCCGTCGGCCGTGACCATGTCGCGCATGCCGCCGGCCAGCACGTCGCTGGTGTGCAGCGCCAGCGTGTTGCCGCCCGCACCCAGGTCGAACTTCTCGAAGCCTTGCAGCTTCAGGCCGAAGGCGGCCAGGTCGATGCGCATGGCGGTGCCGTCCATGACGAGGGTGTCGATGCCCAGGCCGCCGTCGACGCGCTCGAAGTCGCCGCTGAGCACGTGGATGACGTCGTCGCCCGCGCCACCATGAGCCACGTCGCCCGTGCCGACCTTCGTGAAGGTGTCGTTGCCGGCACCACCTTCGAGGCGGTCGGCAAAGCCGAGCCTGGCGATGAGCGTGTCGTCGCCTTGGGTCCAGGCCTGCGTTGCGTGATCGAGCGCACCGTCCGATGCGAGGTCGAGGCTGAAGGCCTTGAGCGCGACGTTGCTGAGCTTGACGGTCACGCCTTGCTGCACCAGCAGCTCGGCGGCGAGCGTGGAGAACTGGTACACGTCGTACGCCACGCCCTGCACGGTGACGCTGCCCTTCTTGATCCAGTCGCCCTGGTCGTTCTTGTTGGGCAGCAGGTCGCTCAGGTTCACGATGTCGCCGGCATTGCCCTTGACCATCATCTGCACGCGGCTCTTGTCGCCCTGGTAGAACAGGTCGACGCCGCCGTTGTTCAGCACCTCGGCCAGCGACAGGGTCAGCGTGTTGTAGTTGGTGCCCGTGATGTCGATGACCTCGATGGAACTGAGCTTGTTCCCCACCTTGGTCAGGTCGAGCACGTGTGCGTAGCCCATGAGCTTGAGCGTGTCGATGCCGCTGCCGCCATGGATACCCGCCGTGGCCTGGTTGAAGTAGGTCGTCGCGCTGACCGACAGCGACACCACGTCATCTCCCGCGCTGCCGTAGAAGGTCTCGGGTGCGTACTCGATCAGGTTCGGGTCGCGCGTTTCCGCCACGTGGTTCACCACGCGCTGGCTGAACGCGTCGAGCGTCACGCTCGGGCTGAGCGCCGTGACCTGGAACGAGCCGATGTCGACCAGTGCCGCCGAGGTGTAGGCGAACACCTTGGTGTGACGGGCGTCGGTGCCGCCGATGAAGTTCTCGGTGTGGATCAGGTTGCCCTTCACGTCGAACACCTGGATCTGCGCACCCGTGGCGTTGTCGATGCCGGTCAGGCGCAGCGTGAAGTAGTTCGCCGGCTTGTCCAGGGTGAACAGCGCGTTGGCCTGCGTGGTGTCGTTCAGCGTGAGGCCGGCCAGTGCCTTCGTGTTCACGACTGTCTTGGCCAGCGTGCCGGTGGTCGTGACCTTGAAGCCGGTGCCCGCGTACACGTCGTCCACCGGTGCCTTCTGCAGGGTGTCGCCCACCATGGTCAGCGCGGCCGTGCCCACCACGTCGTAAGGTTTGGACACAGCGCCCAGCGCGCCGTCCTTGCAGATGATCTGCACGGTGACCGCGAAGTCCTTGGCCGCGCCCTGGTACGAGTAGGTCACGGTCGCCGGCACCTTGAGGGTGGCGGTGCCGTTGGTGATGTCGGCCTGCGTCAGCACCTGGTCGTAGGTGCTCATGCCCCACTGCACATGCACCTTGTCGCCGGCCTGGGCGCCGGTGCCGGCGAGCGACACGTTCACCAGCGAACCGTCTTGCGCCTTCGTCGTGGTGTAGATGCCTTCGGCCTCCGCAATGCGCGTGATGACGGGGGCCCCGGGCGCGTCGAGCAGCGTGACCTCGCGCTCGACCACCGGGCTGCTGTGGCCCTGGCCGTCGCTCACGCGGGCCTGCACGCGCCAGTCGCCGCCGTGTGCCTGGGTGTCCACGAAGGCCCAGGCCTTGCCGTTGACCACGGCGTCGTGCCAGGTCTGGCCGCCATCGACCGACACCTGGACCTTCAGGCCGGAGGGCAGGGCGCCGCTGAGGCTGCCGGTGAGCACGCGGCCCGCGCTGCCGTCGGCGGTCACGAAGTCGGTGGTGGCGCCGCTGTCCTTGCCCAGGCTGTCGATGGTGAGCGTCGTGCCCACGCCCAGCGTGACCGTCACGCCCTGCTGCACCAGCAGGTCGGCGCCGAAGCCCGAGTGCGCGTACACGGTGTAGACCACGCCGTCGAGCGTGACGGTGCCGTTCTCGGCCCAGTCGCCCGGGAAGGTGCCGTCGGGCAGCAGGCCGCTCAGCGCGACCGCGTCGCCGGCATTGCCCTTGACCAGCATCTGCACGCGGCCGTTGGCCACGAACTGGTCGACCGTGCCGTTCTCCATCACGTTGGCGAGCGACAGGTTGAGCGTGTTGTTGCCCGTGCCGGTGAGGTCGACGACCTCGACCGAGCTGAGCTTCGCGCCGAGCGCGACGAGGTCGAGCACCTGGTTGGCGCCGGTCAGCTTCAGGGTGTCGAGCCCGCCGTTGCCGGCAATGCCCGAATCGCTGAAGTCGGCCACGGCGCCCACCTGGAAGACGTTGTTGCCCGCATCGCCATGCAGCACCGCCGCGCTGTCGGCCGTGAGCGTGAACACGCCCGTCGTGGCGACCTTGCTGCTGCTGGAGATCTGGATGTTGTCGATCCACAGCTGGTCGTTGCCGCGCTGACCCGCGTTGTAGTAGGTGACGATCTCGAACCTGGAGAACGACTTGCCGGTCGACGCGACATCGATGTTGATGGTGCCGTTCAGGGGCGCCATGCTGGCGCTGTGCAGCAGGCTGCCGTCCTTGGCGTACAGCCGGATGGTGGCGTAGTTGTTGTTGTCGCCGATGTAGAAGCTGAGCTTGTCGCCCACCAGGCCGCCGTCGAGTGACACGCGAATGCTGCCTGCGACCCAGAGCGCGTTCGAGTACGGCTTCTGGTGCATGTAGGGGGTGTAGTAGCTGGAATACAGGCCCTGCGGGTAGGTCATGCCGTTGACCGAGCCGCCGCTGGACGACAGGCTGTAGAAGGTCAGGCTGCCGAGCTTGTAGGAGGCGCCCGTCGGCAGGTTGATCGCGCCGGTGACGGCGTTGAAGTTCTCCAGGTACACCGACTCCCGCAGTGACTCGGCCGACACGTTGCCGGCCTTGTCCACGAGGCCGGCGGTGGTCTGGCTGCCCAGCGCGAAGGGCGCGTTGATGACGACGCGACCGGCCGCCACGTCCGCGGCCGTCAGCACATGGTCGTAGCGCTTGTCGCCTTGGGTCAGGGTGATGCGGCCACCGACTTCCGCGTTGGTCTTGTCGAACGCCACGGTCGCCTGCGAGCCGTTGATCGTCATCGAGGTCGGTGCGGCAGGTGCGGTGGTGTCCAGGGCCACGGTGTGCGAGTTCACGGGGCCTGCGTTGCCTGCGGCATCGACGACACGTGTCTGCACCGTCCAGCCGCCGGCGTGGCTGTGGTCGTCCTGCGCGCTCCACTTGTCGCCGGTGACGATGGCCGGCTTCCAGGTGGTGCCGCCGTCGGTCGACACCTGCAGGGTCTCGCCCGCGCCCAGGGGCGCCGACAGGTTGCCGCGCATCAGGCGGCCCGCGCTGCCGTCGTTGGTGAGGAAGTCGCTGTCGCTCGTGCCGCTGTCCTTGCCGAGGGCGGTGAGCGTGGCGGTCTGCGTCGGCGCCGTCGTGTCCACGGTGAAGCCGAACGGGTCGGACGGTGCGCTGGTGTTGCCCGCCCGGTCGATGGCGGCCACCGTGATGCGGTGCGGGCCTTCGCTCAGCGAGGTGGCCGGCGTGAACGTCCAGTGGCCCGAGGCGTCGGCCGGCACGCGGCCGATCTCCACGCCGTCGTCGTACACGACGACGGTGCTATTGGCCTCGGCCGTGCCGGTGAAGCCGGGGCGCGTGTCGTCGGTGGTCGCGCCGTCGGCCATGTTCGGGGTGACGATGCTGCCCACGTCGTCGGCCACCGCCACGATGACCGGCGCCTGCGGCGCCGTGGTGTCGACCACGAAGTCCCAGGCGTTGCTGGCGTCGCTGGTCTGGCCCAGCGGGCTGGTGGACGTGGCGGTGATGTGGCGCGGCCCGTCGGGCAGCGCGGCCGTGGGCGTGAACGTCCAGCGGCCGTTGGCGTCGGCCACCACTTCGCCCAGGAAGGTCGCGCCGTCGTAGAGCCTGACGGTGTGGTTCGCCTGCGCCGTGCCGGCCAGGGCCGGCCGGGCGTCGTCGGTCACTTCGCCTTGCTGGAGCAGGTGCGGCGTGCCCACGTCGTCGTACACGCTCTCGATCACGGGCGGCGAGGGCGCGTCGGTGTTGACCGTCACGCGGTACGGCGCCGTGAGTGCGGTCTCGTTGCCCGCGGCGTCCTTCTCGTAGACCCGGATCACGTTCAGGCCCGCGGCCAGCGGCGGATCGACCTGCAGCGTCCAGCGGCCGCCTTCGCCGATGGTGGCGTGGCCCAATTCGCGCTCGCCGCTGGCGTCCTTCACCATCACGATGACGACGTGGCCGGGCACGCCGGAGCTGGCGCCGCTGATCACCGGGCTGGCGTCGTCGGTGGTGCCGCCCGAGGCCACGTTGCCGGTGACGCTGCCCACGGCGTCCGCGACGCCGGTGATGGCCAGCTGGCTGGCGTCGGGCGGGGTCACGTCGATCTCGAAGTTGAACGCGGCGGAGGGCTCGCTCTCTTCGCCGGCCGCGTTGCGTGCAACGACCGTGATGGCGTGCAGGCCCTCGAGCAGGTCGGTCGATGGCGTGAACTCCCACTGGCCGTTCTCGGCGACTTCGGTGGTGCCGATCAGCACACCGTGGTCGCGGATGAGGATGGTGTCGCCCGGCGTGCCCTGGCCGTGGAAGTCGGGCTGACGGTCGTCGGTGACGCCGCCGTGGGCAATCGGGTCCTGGATGTCGCCGGCGTTGTCGAGGGCGCCGTCGATCACGGGACGGGTCGGCGCGCTGCGGCCGGTGTCGGCTTCGAATGGTGCGCGTTCGTCAGCGGGCATCGGCGACGAGGCGGTGGTCCATCCGTCTGCACGCACCGTGCGGTCCATGTTCTTGTTGTTGTCGTCGAGGGCGACGTTTGTTCTCGGGGAGGCCATGCAGTTCCTGTGTTCTCAAAGGGAGCCGACCGGATCGGCGTGCTCATGCGCGCGCTTCGATCACGGTCTGGGGGAGCGGGCACTCTAGGGAGACGCAGCGGGCAAGGCCATGGGACGAGTCTGAAAGACAGGCACGAAGGCATAGGCCGGCGCCGAAGCGCGAACAAAGTCGCGGGCGAAGGCACAAGGGCGAACGGGGCTGCTGGCAGGAAAGAAAAAACGCGACAGTCGCACGGGGCGGCTGTCGCGTCGAGGGCGGCGCCGATGGGGCGCCGCGTGGCCTGTCTGCAGGCTTAGAGGATGGTCACGTGGACCTTGTCTTCGACCAGCAGCTCGGCGGTGCCGGCGAGGTTGGTGTAGACGCTGTACGTCACGTCGCCCACCGTGGTGTTGCCGCCTTGGGTCCAGCTGTCGTTGCCGCCGAGCAGGTTCACATCGCCATTGGCGCCGTTGACCAGCATCTGCACCTTGCCGTCGGCCGTGACCATGTCGCGCATGCCGCCGGCCAGCACGTCGCTGGCGTGCAGCGCCAGCGTGTTGCCGCCCGCGCCCAGGTCGAACTTCTCGAAGCCCTGGATCTTCAAGCCGAAGGCGGTCAGGTCGATGTGCATGGCCTTGCCGTCCATGACCAGGGTGTCGATGCCCAGGCCGCCTTCGACGCGTTCGAAGTCGCCGCTGTTGATGCGGATCGTGTCGTCGCCTGCACCACCATGGACCACGTCGCGGGTGCCGACGTGGGTGAAGGTGTCGTTGCCGGTGCCGCCGCTCAGGCGATCAGCGAAGCCGAGCTTGGCGATGAGCGTGTCGTCGCCATGGGTGTAGCCCTGGGTCGAGTGGCTCAGCACTTCGTCATCGGGGAGGGCGTCCGGCATGGCATCCGACGGTGCTTCGAAGGTGCCGACCGCACCGACCAGCGTCGAGTTGGTGACCTTGACGGTCACGCCTTGCTGCACCAGAAGCTCGGCGGCGAGCGACGAGTGCTGGTAGCTGTCGTACGCCACGCCCTGCACCGTAACGCTGCTCTTCTTGACCCAGTCACCCTGGTCAATGCCGCCGGCCAGCAGGTCGCTCAGGTTCACGGTGTCGCCGGCATTGCCCTTGACCATCATCTGCACGCGGCTCTTGTCGCCCTGGTAGAACAGGTCGACCCCACCGTTGTTCAGCACCTCGGCCAGCGACAGGGTCAGCGTGTTGTAGTGGCTGCCCGTGATGTCGATGACCTCCATGGAACTGAGCTTGCTCCCCACCTTGGTCAGGTCGAGCACGTGCGCGTAGCCCTCGAGCTTCAGGGTGTCGATGCCGCTGCCGCCATGGATACCCGCCGTGGCCTGGTTGAAGTAGGTCGTCGCGCTGACCGACAGCGACACCACGTCATCTTCAGTGCCGCCGTAGAAGGTCTCGGGGGCGTACTCGATCAGGTTCGGGTCGCGCGTTTCCGCCACGTGGTTCACCACCTGCTGGCTGAACGCGTCCAGCGTCACGCTCGTGCTCAGCGAGATCACCTTGAACGAGCCGATGTCCACCAGTTCGGCCGAGGTGTAGGTGAACACCTTGGTATGGCGCGCATCGGTGCCACCGATGAAGTTCTCGGTGTGGATGAGGTTGCCCTTCACGTCGAACACCTGGATCTGGGCACCCATGGCGTTGTCGATGCCGGTCAGGCGCAGCGTGAAGTAGTTGGCCGGCTTGTCCAGGGTGAACAGGGCGTTGGCCTGCGTGGCGTCGTTCAGCGTGAGGCCGGCCAGTGTGGTCGTCGTCGCAGCCTTGTAGCTCAGGCTGCCGGTGGTCGTGACCTTGAAGCCGGTGCCGGTGTACACGTCGCCCACCGGTGTCTTATGCAGGGTGTCGCTCGACCCCGTCAGTGCGGCCGTGACCACCACCTCGTAGGGCTTGGACACCGCGCCCAGCGCGCCGTTCTTGCTGATGATCTGCGCGGTGACCGCGAAGTCCTTGGCATAGCCCTGGTACGAGTAGGTCGCGGTCGAAGGCACGTTGACGGTGGCGATGCCGCTGTTGATGTCCAGCTGTGTCAGCACCTGGTCGTAGGTGGTCGAGCCCCACTGGATGTGCACCGTGTCGCCGGCCTTGGCGCCCGTGCCGGCGAGCGACAGCAGCACCTGCGAGCCGTCGGATGCCTTGGTGTAGGTGTAGAAGCCTTCGGCGTCCGGAATGCGCATGATGGCCGGTGCTCCTGGCACATCAACCAGAGTGACTTCCCGGGACAACACGTCTGCCCCATGCTTGACCCCGTCGCTGACGCGCACCTGGTACGCCCAGTCGCTGGTGTGTGCCGAAAGGTCCACGAAGGCCCAATTCTTTCCGTTGACCACGGCGTCTTGCCAGGTCTTGCCGCCGTCGATGGACACCTGGACCTTGAGGCCCGAAGCCAGAGGCATCGACAGCGTGCCGGTGATCGCACGCCCGGCGCTGCCGTCGGCCGTGGCCAAGTCACCCGCGACGCCCGTGTCCTTGCCCAGGCTCGAGATCTTCAACAGCTCGCTCGCAGAAGGCTGCTGGATGCTGATGTGCAGCTTGGACGTTTGCGAGGCCTCCTTGCTGTCGACCACGGTGTAGCCGTAGATCTCTTTCACCGAGCTTTCCAGGTTGTAGAGAGTGGCGAACTTGGCCGCGTACGAATAGTCCCCGGCCTTGTGACCGGTGGAGTTCTGCATGTAGACCTTCAGCCAGCCGTTGGCGGTGGCGACGGTCAGCAGGCCGCTGCTGGCGTCGTAGGCCGCGGAAATGACCTTGCCACTGGCGTTTTCCACGACCAGCTTGTTGTCGCTGGTGACGCGAAACACCCCGCCCTCGAACGTGATCTGGCTCAGGCGTTCCTTGCCGTCCACCGTGATCTTCACGTCGTTGCCCAGCAGGTTTCCGGAAATGGTGTCTGCAACTGCGGAGCCCAGCAGAATTTCCGGCAGCATCTCGGGCGTCGGCATGCCGATCGCCTTGTCGCTGGCCAGCCACTCGAACGAGTAGGCGTAGGGGTGGTCCAGCGGGATGAATGAGATCGGTGTCGAGACGATGGGCATCTCTAACGGATTTCCATCACCATCGGGGTCTTTCAGCATGGCTTTCCACTTGTCGGCTGTCGCTTGCGATAGCAAGTTTTCTGCGTCGCCCAAGATGAAAACCTGGCTCGGCCCTTTTCCCGCAAGATGGTCGGCCTTTATGCTGTTCATGGCTGCCAGTACGGTTGTTTCGTAAGCAATGCCGCCGTTGGGTCCCAGCGCGTTCACTGCAGCGATGTACTTCAAATAGTCGGCATCGGTTGCGCTGGCGAAGGTGTACTTCACTGGTATGTTCGAAGTCATGCTCAGAAGCGTCAGAGTCACAGACTCCCCGACTTCGAGGTAGGCCGTTGCCAGATCCTTCAGGGTCTGCTGGACCGATGCGAGCGGTGCGCCACTCATGCTGGGCGACGTATCAATCAGCAGGGTGGCGTTGGAGTTTCCACCGCCTTCAAGCAACTCGCGCGGATGGTCGTCGCCCGTGCTCAGGTCCTTGTCCAGCACGAGGTTGAAGTCATTGGACGGTACGCTGATGTTGCCCGCTGCATCGACGGCCTTCGCGGTCAGCTTGTAAGCGCCGTTTTCCAGCGGCGGATTGGGCTCGAAGGTCCAACGGCCTGCGCCGTCGACCGGGGCACGGCCCAGTTCCACGCCATTGCCATAGACGACGACCGTGCTGTTCGGTTCGGCCTTGCCGCTGATCGCAGGCGTGGCATCGTCGGTGACGCTGCCAGAAACCACGGTGCCGTGGTCCGGGCCCTCGTTGTCGAAGACACTGTCGATGGACGGTGCAAGCGGCGCCTTGGCGTCCACCGTGAAATCGAACGCTTCGGAAGGCGCGCCGGCAATGCCATCCTTGCCCACGGCGGTGGCGGTCAGGCTGTGAGCACCGTCCGCCAGAAGCATCGGTGACTTGAACGTCCAGTGGCCCGATGCGTCAGCCTGCGTCTGGCCGATCACCACGCCGTGGTCCTTGATGAGGACGGTGCTGTTGGCCTCGGACGTGCCGCTGATGTCGGGCTGGTTGTCGTCCGTCACGGCGCCCGGAAGCAGGTCGCCCGTGATGCTGCCCTGGTCGTCGTACACCTTGTCGATGGTCGCGCCGGCGGTCGGCGTGCGTGCCGGCGAGACGTTGCCTGCGGGATCGATGATCACGGCTTTCGATGGCTGCCCTGCGTCGGCCAGGGAAACCTTGCCGGCGGCGATGTCGGCCCCGGTCAGCACGTGATCGACCTGCCTGTCGCCGAAGAACACGCGCACCGTGTCACCGGCCTTCGCGTCGGTGGCGTCGAAGTACACATCCACATTGGCACCGTCGGCGAGAAGCTTGATCGGCGTCTTGGGGGCAACGGTGTCCACCACGAAATTCCAGGTGTTGCTCGCGCCGCTGGTCTGGCCCTTGGGGCTGGTGGACGTGGCGGTGATGCCGTGCGTGCCATCGGTCAGACCGACCGTGGGCGTGAAGCTCCAGTTGCCCGAAGCGTCGGCGACGGCCTGGCCCAGGTAGGTAGAACCGTCGTAGAACTTGACGGTGTGGTTGGCCTGCGCCGTGCCCGCCAGCATCGGCCGGGCGTCATTGGTGGCTTCACCTTGCTGCAGCATGTGCGGCTCGCCCACGTCGTCGAACACGCTGTCGATGACAGGCGCGTTCGGCTTGTCGGTATTGACGGTCACCTTGTAGCGCCCGGTCGGCATCGTTTCGTTGCCGGCGGCATCGCGCTCCACGAGCATGAAGGTGTTCAGGCCCGCGGCCAGCGGGGCCTCGACCTGGAAGGTCCACTGGCCGTTTTCGCCGATCGTGGCCAGGCCCAGCTCATGGGTGCCGGTGGCGTCTTTCACCATCACGGTGACGGTGTGGCCGGGCGTGCCGTTGCTGATGCCGCTGAGCAGCGGGCGCGTTTCATCGGTGGTGCCGCCCGAGATCACGTTGCCGGTGACCCCGCCCACGTTGTCCGTGAAGCCGCTGACGTTCAGCCGGCTGGCGTCGGGCGGGGTGACGTCGATCTCGAAGTTGAACGCGGGCGAAGGCGTGCCCTCGTTGCCGCTGCTGTCGCGTGTGACGATGGTGATGG
This sequence comes from Variovorax sp. BGA-UO-ETr-C22, assembly GCF_059567965.1. Taxonomy (NCBI): domain Bacteria; kingdom Pseudomonadati; phylum Pseudomonadota; class Betaproteobacteria; order Burkholderiales; family Comamonadaceae; genus Variovorax; species Variovorax sp. BGA-UO-ETr-C22. The sequence continues at coordinate 204,513 of NZ_JCAQPA010000007.1, read as the reverse complement.
CGTGCTGGCCTTCGAGCAGGTCGGTCGAGGGCGTGAAGGTCCAGTTGCCGTTGGCGTCGACCTCGGTGGTGCCGATCTCGGTGCCGTTGTCGCGAATGACGATGGTGTCGCCTGGCGTGCCCCGGCCGCCAAATTCGGGCTGGCGGTCGTCGGTGACGCCGCCGTGGGCGATGCTGCCCAGGATGTCGCCGGCGTCGTCGGCGGCGCTGCCCACATGAGGAGGCGGGGGCGCAAAGGTCGATGCGAGGTCGATGTTCTGGGAAAGGGCGACGCTGTTCGTCTGCTCGGAGGCCATGGAATTCCTGTGCTCTGAAATGAAGAAACCAGACCGCATCGGCATGCGAGCGAACGCAATCCGATCGTGGGGTCTGGTGGGGTAGGGCACTCTAGAAAGAAGCCCTGTGCAAGGCCATCGGACGAATCTGAAAGCGGCACGCGAAGAAGTCAGTCGGCGCTGAAAGCGCGAACAAAGTCGTGCCGAAGGGCACAAGGCGATGTGTTGCCAGGCAGAAATGAAAAAACGCGACAGCTGCACGGGGCGGCTGTCGCGTTGTCGGCTGCACGCGGCGCGGGGTGCGCCGGCGAGTGGGGCTACAGGATCGTCACGTGGACCTTGTCCTCGACCAGCAGCGCGGCGCCGGCGAGGTTGGAGTAGATGTGGTCGGCGGTGTCGCTCACCGTGGCATCGCTGCTGTGGACCCCGCCGCCGTCGAGCGGGTCGACCTCGCCGTGGGGGCCGGTGGCCTGCATCTGCACCGTGCCGTCGGGAGACACCGGGTTCTGCGCGCCCTGCGCCGTCTTCAGGTCGAGGGCCGACAGGTCGATGAGCATGGCTTTGCCGTCCATCACGAGGGTGTCGACGCCCAGGCCGCCAGGGACGCGCGCGAGGTCGCCGTCGCCATGGAGGCGGACGGTGTCGTCACCCGCGCCGTCCTCCAACCGGTCTGCATAACCGAACCGGGCGATGTGTGTTTCGTCGCTGTCGGTGAGTGGTGGTGTTGCCTCGGGTCCGGCATCGCTGAACGTGCCGGAGGTGTTTTGCAGGTCGACTGTCACGCCCTGCTGTACCAGCAGCGCGGCATCGAAGCCCGAGTGCGCGTACTCCTCGTAGACCACGCCGTCGATGGTCACGTGGGCGCCCCTCACCCAGTCGCCGGGGGCGGTGCCGTTGGACAGCGCGTCCGACAGCGTCACCGTGTCGCCGGCGTCGCCCTTGACCAGCATCTGCACGCGGCCGTTGGCAACGAACTGATCGACCGCGCCGTTCTCCAACACGTCGGCCAGCGACAGCTTCAAGGTGTTGTCGCCCGTGCCAGTGAGGTCGATGACTTCGACGCCGCTGAGCTTGCCCGTGACCGCGCTCAGGTCGAGTGTCTGGTCCGCGCCTGTCAGGGTGAGGGTGTCCAGTCCCTCGTTGCCGATGACCTTCGCATGGCTGCCTTCGAAGTACGACACGTCGGGGACCAGGAACACGTTGTCTCCCGCCCCGCCGTAGTGGACGTCCGAGCCTGCCTGGATTTCCTGCAGGGTGGGGACGTCCACCAGTTCGGGGTGCGGGTACAGCACGGCGAGGGACAGGTTGTCGACCTCGATCCAGTCGGTTTCGGTGCCATCGACGAGCCCGGTGCGGATGTCGAAGGAGGCAAAGGAAAGCCCGTCGGGCATGATGAATTTCGCGTGTCCATCGGCCGGAAGGCTGTGACTTTCTCCGAAGGTGCCTTCGAAGATGACCTTGCCCGATGCGTCGTAGAAGGTGACCGAGTGCGTGGCTTGGGAGTGCCGCCAGTCGAATTCGATGGCGTTGTAGGTGTTGCCCTTCAGTGAAGCGTTTGTGGTGCCGCTGATGTGCCATGCCTGCCCATGGTCGGGTGAGGCGCTGTCGAAAACGCCGTTGTTCGAAGCAGCGTCGGCCGCCGCGTCTTTTCTTGTCAGGAGCAGCATGCCGGCATCGGCTGTTTGTCCCGGTGCAAGGTCGACGGTTTCACCGGCATCGAAGTCTTCCCGTTCGGTGTTCGATCGGATCACCATGTAGGGAGAGTGAACTCCCGTTGCGCTGACCACCGACGCGGCCAGGTTCAGCGAAACGTCGGTCACCGCAACGGTGGCCTGGCCTGCCGCCATGTCTGCCGCCGTCAACAGGTAGTCCACGTTCTGCTTGCCGTTGAGCAGGTGAATCCGGTCGCCCGGCGACACCGCGGCCTTGTCGAAGCTCACGGTCACTTGCCCGTTGCCCAGCACGACCGCAGTGGGCGCGTGGGGCGTGGCGATGTCCAGGGTCACCGCCTGCGAGTTCACCGGTCCCACGTTGCCGGCCAGGTCCACGACGCGCGTCTGCACCGTCCAATCGCCCGCATGGCTGTGGTCGTCCTGGGCGCTCCATTCGGTGCCGCTCACGAAGGCGGTCTTCCAGGTCTGGCCGCCGTCGGTGGACACCTGCAGGGTCTCGCCGGCTGCCAGCGATGCGCTCAGGCGGCCCGTCATCAGGCGCCCCGCGCTGCCGTCGTTGGTGGTGTGGTCGTCGGCGTTCATGCCGCTGTCCTTGCCGATGCCCGAGACGGTGCTGGTCTGCGTGGGCGCCAGGGTGTCGACCTCGAAGTGCCAGCCGTTGCTCGCGTCGCCGGTCTGGCCCACCGGGCCGGTGGCCGTGGCGGTGATGTGGTGCGCACCCTCGCTCAGGTTGTCTTTGGGCGTGAACGCCCAGGTGCCGTCGGCGCGGGTCTCGGTGGTGCCCAGGACGGTGGTGCCGTCGTGGAACGTCACGGTATGGCCGGGCTGGGCTGTGCCGTGCAGGGTCGGTCGGGCGTCGTTGGTGACCTCGCCGGGAGTCAGCATGTGGGGCACGCCCACGTCGTCGTAGACGTGCTCGATCACCGGGGGCGTCGGCTTGCTGGTGTCGATGGTCACCTGGTAGCGCCCCGTCGGCGCCGTCTCGTTGCCCGCCGCGTCCTTCTCCACGAGCGTGAAGGTGTTCAGGCCCGCGGCCAGTGGCGCCATGACCTGCAGCGACCACTGGCCGTTGTCGCCGACGACGGCTTCACCCAGCGCATGGGTGCCGGTGCTGTCCCTGACCATCACCGTGACGGTGTGGCCGGGCTGGCCGGTGCTCGTGCCGGTGAGCAGCGGGCGGGTGTCGTCGGTGGTCTTGCCGGCGGCCACGTTGCCGGTGATGCCGCCCGCGGTGTCGAGGACGCCGGTGATGGACAGCTTGCTGGCGTTGGGTGGCGTGACGTCGATCTCGAAATTGAACGGGCCCGAAGGTTCGCTCTCGTTGCCGGCGGGGTCGCGCGCCACGATGGTGATGGCGTGGTGGCCTTCATTCATGTCGGTCGACGGCGTGAAGGCCCATTGGCCGTCTTCGTCCACGACGGTCTGGCCGATCTCGACGCCGTGGTTCCTGATGAGGATGGTGTCGCCCGGCGTGCCCTGGCCCTGGAACTCGGGCTGGCGGTCGTCCGTGACGCCGCCGGAGGCGAGGGTGCCCATGATGTCGCCTGCGTCGTCGATGACGCTGTCCATGGTGGGCGGCTGTGGTGCGAAGACCTGTGCGCGTGCTGTCTGATCGATGCTCGGGCTGTTGTCGATGAAGACGTTTGCCTTTTTGGATGCCATGCAGTTCCTATGCTCTGAAAAGGGAAAGAAAGATCGGATCGGGCAGCGAATTCACGCTGCTCGGTCCGGCGGCCCGGGCGTCAGGAACTCTAGGAAGAACAGGGGGGCGGAACCATCGGACGGGTCCGATAAAAGCCGGGGCGGGCGATGCGGACGCGAGCGCGCCCCTCGCGCATCGGCGAAGCAAGATGTGTCTTCGGTGGTGAATGCCGCCGCGCGAGAACCGGCGGCAGGCAGGCCCGTGGGGCCTGCGCCTCAGCGTGCGGTGCGAACGGCCGACTTGGGCCGGAAGGCCTTGCAGACCGTGTCGTCGGTCTCGAGGTACGGCCCGCCGATGAGGTCGATGCAGTAGGGCACGGCGGCGAAGATGCCGGGCACGAGCTGCGTGCCGTTGGCGTCCTTCAGCCCTTCGAGCGTCTCGGCGATCGACTTGGGCTGGCCCGGCAGGTTGATGACGAGGCTCTGGTCGCGGATGACGGCCACCTGCCGCGAGAGGATGGCGGTCGGCACGAAGCGCAGGCTGATCTGGCGCATCTGTTCGCCGAAGCCGGGCATTTCCTTGTGGGCCACGGCCAGCGTGGCCTCGGGCGTCACGTCGCGCAGCGCGGGGCCGGTGCCGCCGGTGGTGAGAACGAGCGAGCAGCCGGCATCGACCAGCTCGATGAGCGTGGCGCTGATGCGCGCAGTCTCGTCGGGGATCAGGCGGGCTTCGAATTCGAGGGGGTTCTTCAGCGCGCGGCCCAGCCAGTCCTTGAGCGCGGGCAGGCCCTTGTCCTCGTAGGTGCCGCTGGAGGCGCGGTCGCTGATGGAGACGATGCCGATGCGCACCGCGTCGAAGCCGCCGTCGCTCATGCGTCTTCTTCCCGGTCTTGCGCCGCAGCCGCTTCGGCGTGATCGTCGCCGCCATGCACCGCGAGTTGCGCGCGCACGAGCTGGAAGATCTCGCGGTAGGCCTTGCCCTGGCGCGGCGCTTCGCCGGCGGGACCGGACTTCAGGTCCTTGCGGGCCTGGCGCACGAGGGCGCGCAGCTGCTGCGAGTCGGTGGCGGGGTGGGTTTCGATCCAGCCGCCGAGGGCGTCGTCGTCGGCGATGAGACGTTCGCGCCAGCGCTCGGCCTCGTGCAGCGCGGCGGCTTCGGCGGCCGGCACGGTGTTCTGCTCGGTCAGCGCCTGCTTCACGGCCTCGAGCACCTCGGGGTCGAGGGCGCGCATGAGCTTGCCGATGAACTGCATCTGGCGGCGCTTGCCCTCGAAATTGGTGATGCGTTTCGCCTCGGCGATGGCATCGACCAGTTTCTCGCTCAGCGGGAGGGCGTCGAACAGGCCGGCGCGCAGGGTGAGCAATTCTTCGCCCAGTTTCTGCAGTTCGGCGCTCTCGCGCTTGAGTTCGGTGCGGCTGGCTTCGTCGGTGCCGCCCTTGAGCTCGCGCTTGAGCTCCAGGTCGAGTTCGCTGCCTTCGGCAACGAAGTGGCCACGGACGAAATAGCCTTTTTTGGGTTTGCGGGACATGGGGTGGATTCTGGGCCGCGCCGTGCGGCGCTGCAACGCGCACAGGGGGCGCGGAAGGGAAAACGTGAAACAGGGGGCGCAAGTATCATAGCCACCACATGACGACATCCTCCTCGCGCGCCGATTCCGGCTTCGCCTACAGCCGCTCCTTCTTCGAAAACCTGGTCGATTCGGCCCTGGCCCACGCCAAAAAGCTCGGGGCCACCGACGCCGGCGCCGAGGCCTCCGAGGGCTGCGGCCTGAGCGTCTCGGTGCGCAAGGGCGAGCTCGAGAACGTCGAGCGCAACCGCGACAAGTCGCTGGGCATCACGGTCTACGTGGGCCACCGCCGCGGCAACGCCAGCACCTCCGACTTTTCCGAGGCGGCCATCGCCCGCACGGTGCAGGCGGCCTACGACATCGCCCGCTTCACGGCCGAAGACCCGGTGAGCGGCCTGCCCGACGAGGAAGACATCGCCAAGGTGCAGCCCGAGCTCGACCTGTTCCACCCCTGGGACGTGACGAGCGAGCAGGCCGCCAAGCTGGCCCTCGAATGCGAGGCGGCGGCGCTGTCGACCGACAAGCGCATCACCAACAGCGAAGGCGCCGGCGTCTCGGCGCAGCAGAGCCACTTCTTCAGCGCCCACACGCACGGCTTTCGCGGCGGCTACGCCAGCTCGCGGCACTCGATTTCGGTGGCGCCCATCGCCGGCAAGGGCGACGACATGCAGCGCGACGCCTGGTACAGCTCGATGCGCTCGGCCGACGAACTGGCCAGCCCGCAGGCCGTGGGCCGCTATGCCGCCGAACGCGCGCTCAGCCGCCTGAAGTCGCGCAAGATCAAGACCACCGAATGCCCGGTGCTGTTCGAGTCGCCGCTGGCCGTGGGCCTGCTGGGCGGCTTGGTGCAGGCCGTGAGCGGCGGGGCGCTGTACCGCAAGAGCACCTTCCTGCTCGACTCGCTGGGCAAGCCCGTGCTGCCCAAGCACGTCGACGTGGCCGAAGACCCGCACGTGCTGCGCGGCAAGGGCAGCTCGCCCTTCGACGACGAAGGCGTGATCACCCGCGCCCGCAAGGTGGTCGATGCCGGCCGCCTCGAAGGCTACTTTCTGTCGACCTACTCGGCGCGCAAGCTGGGCATGAAGACCACCGGCAACGCTGGCGGCTCGCACAACCTGACGTTGAGCTCGCGCCTCACGAAGCACGGCGACGACCTCGACGCCATGCTCGCCAAGCTCGGCACCGGCCTGTTCGTGATCGAGCTGATGGGGCAGGGCGTCAACTACGTGACAGGCGACTATTCGCGCGGCGCCAGCGGTTTCTGGGTGGAAAACGGCCGCATCGCCTATCCGGTGCAGGAAATCACGATTGCCGGCAATTTGCGTCAGATGTTGATGGGAATTGAAGCGATTGGCGCAGATGCTTACACTTTCGGCGCAAAAACCACAGGGTCGATCCTGGTCAACCGCATGAAGGTGGCGGGCGCCTGACAGGCCCTGCCGCTCGCAACGGCGCTGGCTCGACGACCCCTCCATTCAAGGACAGGGGGACAGGACATGAGCAAACACAGCGCCGTACGCAAGCCGGCCCTCGAACACGAACTGCTGCGTGACCCGCGCCTGGGCTTCGAGCCGGCGGGCAGCAGCTCGGTGCGCTGCCTGCAGCACGGCGTGCCCTGGCCCTTCGACTGCTGGCACTACCACGACGAGTACGAGCTGCAGTGCATCAACCGCACCAGCGGCGACGCCTTCGTCGGCAACCACATCGGCCGTTTCGAGCCCGGCTATGTCGCCCTGGTGGGCGCACGGCTGCCCCACACCTGGATCTCGCACGACGTGCCGCCCGAGGGCGTGGCCGACCGCAGCATGGTGATCCACTTCCGCGACGCGCCCCTGCGCCAGGGCGTCGACCTGTTCCCCGAGCTGGAGACGGTGCTGCCGATGCTCGACCGTGCCAAGCTGGGCATCGAGTTCTTCGGCATCGGCGACCTCGTGCGCGAGCGCTTCGTGCGCGTGCAGAAGCAAAAGGGCATGGCCCGGCTGTCGGAGTTCATCGGCCTGCTGCATGAACTCGCCAGCTGGAGCGACTGGCGCCAGATCTCGAGCAACGCCGACCCGAGCGACGAGGACCCCACGGCCAACACCCGCATGCGCCGCGTGCTCGACTACCTGCACGCCCACCTGGCCGAAGAGCTCTCGCTGCCCACCGTGTGCGGCGTCGCCAACATGGCCGAGAGCAGCTTCTCGCGCTACTTCCACAAGCACATGGGCAGCACCTTCACCGACTTCGTCACGCGGCTGCGCATCACCAAGGCCTGCGAGATGCTGCAGGTGTCCGACCGGCTGGTGAGCGACATCTGCTACGAGGTCGGCTTCTCGAACCTCGCGAACTTCAACCGCCGCTTCCTGCAGCTCAAGGGCATGACGCCCTCGGCCTACCGGCAGCAGGCGCAGGAGCGTTTCGGCCTGCGCAGCGCGCAGCACACGCCACTCGCTGCCTGATGGGCGACTGATACGCACTTGCCTCTTGGGCTAAACCCCGAGACGGCTTGGCAGCAAAGTATCAGGTGCCCGGTGGGCATGTAGGAGGCCCTTCGGATCGGCCTCCTAACCTTCGTCTCGTTGCATTTGCCGGCATTTCGCCGGCAATTTGCACGAACAACGAAGGAGACAAGCATGCCGATTCCGCATTCCCACCGTCTGGCCGGCCTCGCGCTCGCGCTGGCCACGCTGGCGCCCGCCGCGCTGGCGCAGGTCTGCAAGGAGGACGTGCGCGTCCTGTCGCAACCGCGCGAAGGCCTGACGTTGCTCGAGAAATCGAAGGACGAGTTCAAGCGCCTGAGCGGTGCCTCGTTCAGCATCGACAACCTCAACGAGAACGACCGCCGCGCCAAGTCGCGCGCCGATGCGTCCACGGTCGGCAAGTACCACGTGTACTACGTCGACGAGGCCAACGTCGCGCAGTTCGTGCAGTCGAAGTGGATCGTGCCGCTCACGCCGTACTACCCGGCCAGCTACGACTACGCCGACTTCGACGCCGGCCGTCAGAAAGTCGCGACCTTCGCCGGCCAGGCCTGGTTCGCGCCCCTCACCGGCGGCGGCGACCTCATGGTCTACCGCAAGGACCTGCTCGAGAAGGCGGGCATCAAGCCGCCGGCCACGCTCGACGAGTTCGTGGCGGCCGTGAAGAAGCTCAACGACCCGGCCAACGGCGTCTACGGCGTGGCGCTGCGCGGTCAGCGCGGCTCGGGTGCCAACGTGTGGCGCTGGATGCCGTTCTTCCGCGGCTACGGCGGCCAGTGGTTCGACGGCGACAAGCCGGTCTTCAACTCGCCCGCCGCCGTGAAGGCGACCCAGACCTACCTGGATCTCTTCAAGTACTCCGCACCCGGCACCAAGACGGGCGGATGGGACGAGTCCACCGGCGCCTTCCTGGCCGGCAAGGTCGCGATCCTGGTCGAATCGACGCCGCTGGCGGGCAACGCGCTCGACCCGAAGATGTCGACCGTGGTCGGCAAGATCGCCTACGCCGTGCCGCCCACGCCGCTCACCGGCGGCGGCTACGGCCACGGCCTGGCCATCGGCGCGCGCGCCAACAAGACCGAAGAGGCCAAGAAGTGCGCGGGCCTGTTCATCGCCTGGGCCACCTCCAAGGAGAACGAGCAGCGCCGCCTCGCGCAAGGCCAGTTCGGCGAGCTCAACCGCACCAGCGTGCTCGGCAGCCCCGAGTTCGCCAAGCGCTATGGCGCCGACCTGGGCAAGGCGCTGGCCGACACCGGCAAGGTCACGGCCGTGAACTTCTGGCAAGACCCGGCCTGGCCCGATCTGGGCGACCGCTGGGGGATCATTCTGGAAGAGCTGATCACCGGCTCGCGCACCGACATCCAGGGCGGGCTCGACGAACTCGACGCCTACGCCAAGCAACTGATCGCGCGTCGCAAGAAGTGAGCATGCGTTCCCACACCACACGGCTGCCGGCCGTGTTCATCGGGCCGGGGCTGCTCGTGCTGGCGGTCCTGGCGCTGGTGCCGACGGTGTTCGCCATCGCCATCTCGCTGCAGGACCGCGAGCTGGGCCAGGCCGACACCGGCTGGGTCTGGTTCAGCAACTACGTGCAGCTGTTCTCCGACCGGCGCTTCCTGAACTCGGTGCGCGTGTCGCTGGTGTGGGAGGTGCTGACCGTCAGCGCCACCATGGCCCTGGCCGTGCTCATGGGCACGCTGATGCACCGCTGCGCCACGCCGCGCTGGCGCCAGGTGCTGTCGATGCTGTTCATCGTGCCGGTGCTGCTGCCGCGCGTGTCGGCCGCCTTCGTCTGGAAGTTCGCCTTCCATCCGCTGTTCGGCCTCATCACGTGGCCGTACAAGGCGATCACCGGCGAGCCGCTGGACCTGTTCGCCGACCCGGTGCTGGCGCTGCTCACGGTGGCCTTCGTCGACGTGTGGCAGTGGGGGCTGTTCTTCGGCGTCATCGTGCTGAAGCTGCTCGAAACCCTTCCGCCGCAGCCCTTCGAGGCCGCGCGTCTCGATCACGCGAAGACCTGGGAGGTGTATGCCTACGTGGCGCTGCCGATGCTGAAGGCGCCACTCATCAGCCTGGCCTTCGTGAAGATGGTGGAGTCGCTGCGCGCCTTCGACCTCATCTACGTGATGACGCGCGGCGGCCCCGGCATCTCGACCGAGACGCTCGACATGTACGCCTTCTCGCAGGGCTTCATCGAGTCGGGCCGCATCTCGTACGCGTCGAGCATGGCGGTGCTGATGATGGTCGCCTCGACGGTCGCGTTCACCTACATCTGGAAATGGACCAAGCCGTCATGAAGAAGCTTGCCATCGGAACGCTGCTGGCGCGGCTGGCACTCATCGCGGCCGGGCTCTCGGCCCTCGTGCCCGTGCTGTGGACCTTTCTCAACTCGTTCAAGAATCGGGTCGACATCGTCTCGGCCGTGCCGAAGTTCTTCTTCACGCCCACGCTGGACAACTACCTGTACGTGCTGAACCGCGAGGCCGTGGCGGCGGGCTTGGTCAACTCGATCGTGGTGGCGGGCGCGGCGGTGATCATCGGCGCGGTGCTGGGCCTGCCGGCCGCCTACGCGCTGGCGCGCTACCCGCTGCGTTGGGGCAACGACATCCAGTTCTTCGTGCTGTCGATGCGCTTCCTGCCGCCGGTGGCCGTGGCCATTCCGCTCATGGTGATCTGGCTGCAACTGGAGCTGTACGACTCGCGCGTGGCGCTCATCGCCACCTACACGCTGCTCACGCTCTCGACCGTGATCTGGCTCGCCATCCCGGCCTTCAAGGCGGTGCCGAAGGAAGTCGAAGAGGCCGGCCGCGTCGACGGCTACGGACCCTACGCGATCTTCTTTCGCATCGCGCTGCCGATCGCCGCGCGCTCGCTGGTGGGGGCCATCGCCTTCGGCTTCGTGCTGGTGTGGAACGAGTTCCTCATCGCGCTGATGCTCACCACCTCCGAGGCCAAGACGCTGCCCATCGTGGCGTCGGAACTCAGCCAGCTCGGGCGCGATGTGCCGTGGGGCATTTTGAATGCCTCGGTCATCCTGCTGTCGCTGCCGCCGCTGCTCATGGTGGGCGTGCTCAGCGGTTTTCTCAATGCCGCGTTCAAGCGCAAGCGGGAGGCTGAATGAACCCCGCCGCTTCCCTTTCTCCAGAACCCAAAATGTCTGCCATCCGCTGTCACCACCTCATCAAGCGCTACGGGGAAACGCAGGTCGTCCACGCCTTCGATCTCGACGTGGCCGACAACGAGTTCGTCGTGTTCCTCGGCCCCTCGGGCTGCGGCAAGTCGACCATCCTGCGCATGCTTGCAGGCCTGGAAGACATCAGCGGCGGCGACCTGCACATCGGCGGCCAGCGCGTGAACGACCTGCCGCCGCAGGAGCGCGGCATCGCGATGGTGTTCCAGAACTACGCGCTGTACCCGCACATGACGGTGCGCGACAACATCGCGTTCGGGCTCAAGCGGCTGAAGGTGCCCAAGGCCGAGATCGACAGCCGCATCAAGGAGGTGTCGGACACGCTGGGCCTGGAGCGCTACCTCGAGCGCAAGCCCACCGAGCTGTCGGGCGGCCAGCAGCAGCGCGTGGCGATTGCGCGCGCCATGATCAAGACGCCGAAGGTGTTCCTGTTCGACGAGCCGCTGTCGAACCTCGACGCCAAGCTGCGCAACCACATGCGCATCGAGATCGCGAAGCTGCACCAGACGCTGAAGACCACCACCGTGTACGTCACGCACGACCAGCACGAGGCCATGACGCTGGCCGACCGCATCGTGCTGCTGCGCGACGGGCGCATCGAGCAGGTCGGCACGCCGCAGGAAATCTTCGAGCGCCCACGCTCGGCCTTCGTGGCCGGCTTCATCGGCACGCCGCCGATGAACCTGATGGAGATGGCGGTGCATGGCCTGGACGGCGGGCAGTGCGAGCTGCGCGGCGGCGGCGGTTCGGTGCGCGTGGATGCGCGCCGCTTCGCGCTCGAAGGCCGCGCGCGCGTGACGCTGGGCGTGCGCCCCGCGCACCTGCACCTCGACACCGCCAAGGCGAGCAGCGAAGGCTTTGCGGGCGAGGTCCAGCTCATCGAATACCTCGGCAACGAAGTGCTGGTGAGCGTGGGGCAGGGTGGCGAAGAGATCGCCGTGCTCCTGCCGTCCGCGGCGGGCCCCCGGCTTGGCGAGCCGCTGCGCTTCGTGGCCGATGCGCAGCAGGTGCACCTGTTCGATGTCGCGACGGGCGCTTCGCTGCTGCGTCCGGACGCCGTGCTGCACTGAGTGGCGGCCCCCGTTTCAACCCTCTGAGAAAGATGCAATGAAAGCACTGGTTCTGGAAAAGGCGCACGAGATCACGCTGCGCGATGTCGAGCTGCCGCTGCACGTCGGCCCGCGCGACGTGAAGATCCGCATGCACACCGTGGGCGTGTGCGGCAGCGATGTTCATTACTACCAGCACGGCGGCATCGGCCCGTACGTCGTCGATGCGCCCATGATCCTCGGCCACGAGGCCTCGGGCGTGGTGGCCGAGGTGGGCGCCGAAGTCACGCACCTGAAGCCCGGCGACCGCGTCTGCATGGAGCCCGGCATTCCCGACATGGACTCGCGCGCCGTGCGCGAAGGCTTCTACAACCTCGACCCTGCGGTGCGCTTCTGGGCCACGCCGCCGATCCACGGCTGCCTCACGCCCTACGTGGTGCACCCGGCAGCCTTCACCTTCCGCCTGCCCGACAACGTGAGCTTCGGCGAGGGCGCCATCGTCGAGCCGCTGGCCATCGGCCTGCAGGCCGCGAAGAAGGCGGCGCTGAAGCCGGGCGACGTGGCGGTGGTCATCGGCGCCGGCACCATTGGCGCGATGACGGCACTGGCCGCGCTCGCGGGCGGCGCGGCGCGCGTGATCCTGGCCGACCTCGTGCCCGAGAAGCTGGCGCTGTTCGCCCGCAACCCGGCGGTGACGACGGTCGACGTGCGCAGCACCAGCCTGGCCGACACCGTGCAGGCCCTCACCGACGGCTGGGGCGCGAACGTGGTCTTCGAGGCCAGCGGCAGCGCGCGCGCCTTCGACAACGTGTTCGATCTGCTGTGTCCCGGCGGCTGCCTGGTGCTGGTGGGCATACCCGCCGCCAAGGTGGCTTTCGACATCGTCGCGATCCAGGCGAAGGAGGCGCGCATCGAGTCGGTGTTCCGCTACGCCAACATCTTCCCGCGTGCGCTGGCGCTCATCGCGTCGGGGCAGGTCGACGTGAAGCCCTTCATCTCGCGCACCTTCGCGTTCGAGGACGGCATCGCCGCGTTCGAGGAAGCCGCGGCCGGGCGCGTCACGGATGTGAAGATTCAGATCGAATTCCCTGCCGCCGCGGCGGCCTGAACGCCCCGCAAGGGCGCGGGGCAAGGGGAAACGCTGGGGAGTGCGCCGGCAGGGCGCGGCTACAGTGGCTGCGTTTTGCCACTCGCAGCCTTGCGCGCCTCCCTGCCCATGCTCTTGCCGTTTCGCAATGTCGTTCTCACCGGTGCCTGCGGCGGCCTCGGGCAGGCGCTGGCGCGTGAGCTGATTGCGCAGGGCGCGCGCGTCGCGCTGGTGGGCCTCGACACCGAGCGTCTTGCGGCGCTCGCTGCCGCAGCCGAAGGGCGTTGCAAGGCCTACACGCCCGACGTGTCCGACGGCCCCGCCATGCAGGCGATGGCGGCCGACTGGATGCAGCGCTTCGGCCCGCCCGACCTCGTGATCGCCAACGCGGGCGTGGCCGGCGGCTACGACACCGCTGAGGCCGATGACCTGGCCGTGTTCCGTCGCATGCTCGAGATCAACCTGCTCGGCGCGGCCACCACCTTCCAGCCCTTCGTGCAGCCGATGCGCGCAGCGGGCCGCGGCGCGCTCGTCGGCGTGGCCAGCATCGCGGGCTGGCGCGGCATGCCTGGCAACGGCGCCTACTGTGCAAGCAAAGGCGGCCTGATCCGCTATCTCGAAAGCCTGCGCGCCGAGCTGCGCGGCACGGGGCTCACGGTGCACACGGTGAGCCCGGGCTACATCCGCACCGCGCTCACGGCCGGCAACCGCTTCGCGATGCCGGGGCTGCTCGAAGCCGACGCGGCGGCGCGCCAGCTGCTGGCGGGCCTGGCGGCCCGGCGCGAAAAGATCGTGCTGCCGCGGCGCATCGGCTGGCTGTCGAAAGCGCTCGACCTGTTGCCAACGCCGCTGCATGACCGCCTGTTGCGCGGCCAGCCGCGCAAGCCGCGCGTGGGCGAGGTGGGTGCCACCGCCATCCCCGGCCTGAACTCCCAGAAAGAACCTCCCCGCCGATGACGCCTTCCGCTGCCGCCGCCACCGTTCCCACGCACGAACAGATCGCCCTCATCGGCGCCGGGCCCTCGGGCCTGGCGGGCGCTCGCAATCTGCAGAAGCTCGGCGTTCCGTTCCAGGGCTTCGAGGCGCACAGCGACGTGGGCGGCCTCTGGGACATCGACAACCCGCGCTCCACGGTCTACCACTCGGCGCACCTGATCTCGAGCAAGCGCACCACCGAGTTCGCCGAGTTCCCGATGGCCGACACCGTGGCCGACTACCCGAGCCACCGCGAGCTGCGCCGCTACTTCAGCGACTTCGCCGACCGCTTCGGCCTGCGCGCGCACTTCCGCTTCGGCACCCGCGTGCTGCGCGTCGAGCCGGTGAGCGACGCGCCCGACACGCGCTGGCGCGTGAGCGTGGAGGCGCCCGACGGCACGGTGGAAACCGACGAGTACAAGGGCGTGGTGATTGCCAACGGCACGCTGTCCGAGCCCAAGCATCCGCAGTTCGAAGGCCACTTCGACGGCGAGCTGCTGCACACCAGCAGCTACAAGCACGCGGAACTGTTCAAGGACAAGCGCGTGCTGATCGTCGGCGCCGGCAACTCGGGCTGCGACATCGCGGTCGATGCGGTGCACTACGCGCGCAGCGTCGACATCTCGGTGCGGCGCGGCTACTACTTCGTGCCCAAGTACGTGTTCGGCAAGCCGGCCGACACGCTGGGCGGCAAGCGTCCGCTGCCGCCGTGGCTCAAGCAGAAGGTCGACGCCACCGTGCTGCAGTGGTTCACCGGCGACCCTGTGCGCTTCGGTTTTCCCAAGCCCGACTACAAGATGTACGAGTCGCACCCGGTGGTGAACTCGCTGGTGTTGCACCACGTGGGCCATGGCGACATCGGCGTGCGCGCCGACATCGCGCGGCTCGCCGGGCGCACCGTGCATTTCAAGGACGGCAGCGCGCGCGACTACGACCTGATCCTCACGGCCACGGGCTATGCGCTGCACTACCCGTTCATCGACCGCGAGCTGCTCAACTGGCAGGGCATGGCACCGCGCCTGTACCTGAACATCTTCTCGCCGCGCTTCGAGACGCTGGGCGTGCTCGGCATGATCGAAGCCAGCGGCATCGGCTGGCAGGGGCGCTACGAGCAGGCCGAGCTGCTGGCGCGCTACTTCCGTGCGCAAGCCGCGGGCTCGCCCAAGGCAACGGCGCTGCGCACGGCAGTGCAGGGGCCGCCGCCCGACCTGTCGGGCGGCTTCAAGTACCTGCAGCTGGAGCGCATGGCTTACTACGTGCACAAGGACACCTACCGTGCGGCCGTGCGCCAGGCCGCTGCCGCACTGGCCGACTGATCGTCTTTCTACAAGGGGTTCCGCGCATGCTGCCTGTCGACGAGATCCGCCTGCACTTCAACCCGGCCTCGCTGGTGCTGCTCAACGTGGTGCTGGGCTTTTTGATGTTCGGCATTGCGCTGGACACGCGCATCGATGACTTCAAGCGCGTGGCGCGCATGCCCGGCGCGATGGCGGTGGGCATCGGCGCGCAGTTCGTGGTGCTGCCGGCCGTGACCTTCGTGCTCACGCTGATCCTGCAGCCGGGCCCGAGCATCGCGCTGGGCATGATCCTCGTGGCCTGCTGCCCGCCGGGCAACATCTCGCAGATCCTCACGCACCGCGCGGGCGGCAACGTGGCGCTGTCGGTGTCGATGACGGCCATCTCGAACGCGCTGTCGATCGTGGTGATGCCGCTGAACTTCGCGTTCTGGGGCGGCCTGCATCCCACGGCCTCGGTGCTGCTCAAGACCATCGCGCTCGACCCCTTCGACATGCTGGGCCACATCGTGATGATCATCGGCATTCCCTTCGTGCTGGGCGTGGCCTGTGCGCACAAGCTGCCGGGCCTCACGGCGCGCATCAAGAAGCCGGCGCGCATCCTGAGCTTCATGGCGCTGATCGCCTTCATCGTCGGCGCCATCGCGGGCAACTGGCGCTACTTCCTCGACTACGTGGGACTGGTGCTGATGGCCGTGGTGATCCACGACGCGCTGGCCTTCGGCACGGGCTACCTGTGCGCGCGGCTCTCGGGGCTGGGCGACTACGACCGGCGCGCGGTGGCCATCGAGGTGGGCATCCGCAACGCGGGGCTCGGGCTGGTGCTGATCTTCAGCTTCTTCGGCGGGCTCGGCGGCATGGCCGTGGTGGCCGGCGTGTGGGGCTTCTGGGACATCATCGCGGGCCTGGCGCTGGCGAGCTGGTGGGGGCGCAAGCCTGCGACGCCATGAGCGCCGCGCCGGGCCGCCCCAAGCAAGCTCGCACCGCAGTGCGAAGCACGAAGGTATACCAATGAGCGACACCTGGAAGGCGTCCGCGCGGCGCGTGCTGGTGACGGGCGGTGATGGTTTTCTCGGGCGCAGCGTGCTCGCGGCATTGGCCGCGCAAGGCACGTTCGAAACCCTGGTGGCACTCGATGTGCGCGAGGTGCCCGCCGCGCGGCGGCTGCCCGGCGTGGCCTACCTGCAGCAGGACGTGCGCGACGACGGCATCGCCGACGTGCTGGCCGAACACGCGATCGACACGGTGGTGCACCTCGCATCCATCGTCACGCCCGGCAAGGACTCGAACCGCGCCTTCGAGCATTCGGTCGACGTGGGCGGCACGCGCAACGTGCTCGACGCCTGCGTGGCGCGCGGCGTGGGGCACATCGTGGTGTCGTCCAGCGGCGCGGCCTACGGCTACCACGCGGACAACCCGGCCTGGATCACCGAGTCGCAGCCGCTGCGCGGCAACCCGGTGTTCGCCTACGCCGACCACAAGCGGCAGGTGGAAGAGATGCTGGCCGACTGCCGCGTGCAGAATCCCGCGCTGGCGCAGACGGTGCTGCGCATCGGCACCATCCTCGGCGAGCGCGTCGACAACCAGATCACCGCGCTGTTCGAGAAAAAGAGGCTGATCGCCATCCGCGGCAGCGACAGCCCCTTCGTGTTCGTGTGGGACGAGGACGTGACCGGCGCCATCGCCCACGCGCTCGGCGGTGCGCCGCCCGGTTGCTACAACCTCGCGGGCGACGGCGCGCTCACGATCCATGAGATCGCGGCGCGTCTGGGCAAGCGCGCCATCGCCTGGCCGGCCGGCGTGCTGCAGGCGGCGCTGGCCGCGGGCTCGGCATTGGGCGTGAGTCGCTACGGGCCCGAGCAGCTCGACTTTCTGCGCTACCGGCCGGTGCTGCTGAACACCGCGCTGAAGACCCAGTTCGGCTACGTGCCGCGCAAGACCAGCCGCGAAGCCTTCGAGGCCTTCATTGCGGCGCGTGCGCGGCAGGGGCGGCCGGTCACTTCCGCGTAGCGTCCGCCGGCGGCGGCGGTGCGATCAGGTAGTCGAGCATGCGCCGCGCATTGAGCGGCAGGTCCTGCGACGAGCGCACGCAGGCCATGAGCGTGCGTTCGGCCCACGGGTCGGCCAGCGAGGCGCGCGCGATCTTCATCGAGCGGGCGCAGCGCTCGGCTGCGGTCTGCGGCACGATGCCCACGCCGATGCCGTACTCGACCATGCGGCACACGGCCTCGAAGTTGCGCACGCGCACGCGGTAGGCCAGGTGCCTGGCGAGCGCGCGCGCATGCCCGGTGATCAGCTGCTGCAGCGCGCTGTCGGCGGGCAGGCCGACGAACTCGCTGTCGACCACCTCGGCCAGGTGCAAGCGGCGCCGGCTGGCCAGCGCGTGGCCGCGCGGCATCACCAGCACGAGGTCGTCGCGGCGGAAGGGGTGGCATTCGAGGCCGTCGCTCTCGATGGCGTCGGAGACGATGCCGATGTCGCACAGGCCGCTGCGCAGGGCCTCCACGGTGTCAGGGCTGGCGCGCTCCTCGAGGTCGACCGAGATGCGCGGATGCTCGGCCAGGAAGCGGCTCAGCACCTCGGGCAGGTGCTCGGTGAGTGCCGAGGTGCCGCACATGAAGCGCACGTGGCCCTTCAGGCCCTGGCCGTACTCGCCGAGCTCGCCGCGCAGCCGCTCCATCTGCTGCAGCACGACGCGCGCATGGTGCAGCAGCGTGCGACCCGCTTCGGTGGGGCGCACGCCCTGCGCGTGGCGGGTGAGCAGCGGCGTGCCGAGCGCGTCTTCCATGCCGCGCACACGCTGGCTGGCCGAGGCCAGCGTCATGTGCGAGCGGCCAGCGCCGGCCGTGAGGCTGCCGGCTTCGACGACGTGGAGAAAGAGCCGCAGGTCGGTCAGGTCGAATCGCATGATGGGCCGCAAGGTAGCACGCCAGCCTCAGCCTGTGCCTGAGGCTGGCTGCGCGAAAGCCGCATTTCCAGCCGGTGAGTCGGTCGGCAGACTCTGCGGCGATGACGATCTCCAATGAAGCGATGGGCCTGTGGGCGGCGGCGGCCGCGGTCTTTCTGCTGGCCGGCCTGATCAAGGGCGTGATCGGCCTGGGGCTGCCGACCGTGACGATGGCGCTGCTCGCGCTGTGGATGTCGCCCGCACAGGCGGCGGCGCTGCTGATCGTGCCGTCGCTGGTCACCAACCTCTGGCAGACCGGACCGCGTGCCAGCTTCGGCGCGGTGTTCCGCCGCATCGGTCGCATGCAGGCCGGTGTCGTGGTGGGCACGCTCGCGGGGGCGTGGTGGCTGGGCGTACCGGCCGGGGCCTGGGCTTCGCTGGCGCTCGGCGTGGCGCTGGTGATCTATGCGCTGTGGGGGCTGACGGGGCGGCAGCTGCACGTGAGCGACGCACAGGCGCGCTGGCTGGGGCCCGTGGTGGGCGCCGCGACGGGGCTGGTGACGTCCGTGACCGGCGTGTTCGCGGTGCCAGCCGTGCCGTACCTGCAGGCGCTGGGTTTCCAGCGCGATGCGCTGATCCAGGCCATGGGCATCTCGTTCACCACCTCGACCGTGGTGCTGGCCCTGGGGCTGGCGGCCAACGGAAGCTACCCGGCGGCGGTGCTGGGCGGGTCGCTGGCGATGCTGGTGCCGGCCGTCGGCGGCATGGTGCTGGGCACCTGGCTGCGGCAGCGGTTGCCGGTGGCCGTGTTCCGGCGCTGCTTCCTGATCGGGCTGGCGCTGCTGGGGGCGTACATGGCGCTGCGCGCCGTCATGTCCGCCTGAGCGGACACGATCGATCGGTCAGCTGGCGGCCAGCAGGGCCGCGCGCACGCGCTCGATGGTCTGGCGGTAGGGCAGGGCGAAGTCCTCGATGGGGGCGTCGGCCTCAAGCCAGTAGAACGAGAACACCAGGCCTTCTTCTTCCGGGCTGCCCGTGGCCATGTGCTCGAAGGTCTCGGGCAGGGCGCGGTGGTCGCGCATCAGGAAGATGTGCCAGCGCTGCGGATGGCGGTGCGTGTTGCCTTCGACGCCGGCTTCGCATTCGCGCTCCAGCGTGCCCAGCGATTCGAGCCGGCCGGCGAACACCAGGCCCGACTCTTCGAGCAGCTCGCGCCGCACGGCCGCCTCGGGCGACTCACCAGGCTCGATGGTGCCCTTGGGCAGCTGCATGTTGCCGTCTTCGGGATGACGGAACACCAGCAGCCGGCCCTGCGCATCGACCAGGCAGGCGCAGGCCTTCGGGATCGTTGCGACGGGGGCGGCGCCGAGCGGGCTGCTGCTGCCGTTCTTCATGGCGGTGGCCGCCTCAGGCGCCCGTGAGGGCGGCCTTGACCGCAGCGCTGACCTGGCCCATGTCGGCCTTGCCGGCCAGGCGCGTCTTGACCACGCCCATCACCTTGCCCATGTCGCCGGGGCCCGAGGCGCCCAGTTCGGCCACGATGGCCTTCACCGCGGCAGCCGTTTCATCGGCGCTCATGCGCTGGGGCAGGTAGACCTCGAGCACCTTGATCTCGGCGGCTTCCTTGTCGGCCAGGTCGGCGCGGCCACCCGTGGTGAACGCGGCGATCGAGTCCTTGCGCTGCTTGACCATCTTGTCGACGATGGCCACGACCATGGCGTCGTCCAGCTCCACGCGCTCGTCGACTTCCTTCTGCTTCATGGCGGCGAGCAGCAGGCGGATGGTGGCCAGGCGCTCCGAGTCCTTGGCGCGCATCGCCGTCTTCATGTCTTCGGTGATTTGTTCTTTGAGAGTCATTCTTCGCAACCTTTCGGAAAAAACAAAAGCCGCGGCAGGTTTCCCTGGCGCGGCTGGTGCAACGGGGCGCTGGCGGGGACTTTCGTCGGGGCCAGCCACCCTGGGCGTTGCTTAGTACAGCTTCTTGGGGAGCTGCATGCTGCGCACGCGCTTGTAGTGGCGCTTGACCGCAGCTGCCTTCTTGCGCTTGCGCTCGGCCGTCGGCTTCTCGTAGAACTCGCGGGCGCGCAGGTCGGTCAGCAGGCCGAGCTTTTCGATGGTGCGCTTGAAGCGGCGCAGGGCGACGTCGAAGGGCTCGTTTTCTTTAACGCGGATGGTGGTCATTGATGAATCGTTGAAATGGATTTGGCCGGGGGAGATCGAGGCCCCAAGCCGGGGTTCCTCAACTGAAAAATTTTGTGGCCGTTGAGGGAAGGCCAAAAGTTAGCCCGCGAGTATAGCACTCCCCCAGGCTGCGCGCACTTCGTGTCGCTTCTCCAACCCCCTCGCCGGGGGCGACACCTGAGGCCCGGCAAAGCCGGTTCCTCGGTGTCCTGGAAAAAACCTCGAGAGTGCGCCTTCAGAGGGCCTGTGCGCACGCATGGGCGCTCGCCCACGCCCACTGGAAGTTGTATCCGCCCAACCAACCCGTCACGTCGACCACTTCCCCGATGAAATACAGGCCCGGCTGCTTCGATTCCATGGTTTGCGACGACAGATCGCGGGTGTCGACGCCGCCCGCCGTCACCTCGGCCTTCTTGTAGCCCTCGGTGCCGCTGGGGGTGATCTGCCAGCGGGCGATGCGCTCGGACAGCGCCGCCAGCGCCTTGTCGGTGGCCTCGTTGACCGGGCGCTGCAGGGCCGGGTCTTCGCCGACCCAGGCGTCGGCCAGGCGCGAGGGCACCAGCGCGGCCAGCTCGTTGGCGATGCGCTTCTTGGAGCGCCGCTTGGCGTCGGACAGCGACTCGGCCACGTCCATGCCGGGCGCGAAGTCCAGCGTCAGCGGGGCGCCGGGCTTCCAGTAGCTCGAAATCTGCAGCACCGCCGGGCCCGACAGGCCGCGGTGGGTGAACAGCAGGTCTTCCAGGAAGGCCATCCTGTCCTTCTTGCCGCCGGTCTCGATGCGCACCGGCAGTGCCAGCCCGGCCAGGCCGGCGTAGGGCGCCCAGGCGTCGCCGCCGAAGGTCAGCGGCACCAGCGCCGGGCGCGGCGTGACCAGGCGCAGGCCGAACTGCTCGGCGAGCCGGTAGCCGAAGTCGCTCGCACCAATCTGGGGAATCGACAGGCCACCGGTGGCCACCACGAGCTTGGGTGCGTCGATCGGGCCGCGCGTGCTACTGATTTGGTAGCGCCCGTCGACAAAGGCGATGTCGCCGAGCTTGCACGGCTGCCAGCGTTCGACGTTGCCGGCGGCGCACTCGGCCAGCAGCATGTCGACGATCTGCTGCGAGGAGCCGTCGCAGAACAGCTGCCCCTTGTGCTTCTCGTGGTACGCGATGCCGTGGCGCTGCACCATGTCGATGAACTGCTGCGGCGCGTAGCGCGACAGCGCCGAGCGGCAGAAATTCGGGTTGTCGCCGACGAAATGGCGCTGCGGCGCGCGCACGTCGAGGTCGCGGTTGGTGAAGTTGGCGCGGCCACCGCCCGAGATGCGGATCTTTTCGCCGACCTTCTCGCTGTGGTCGACCAGCAGCACGCGCAGGCCGCGCTGGCCCGCCAGTGCGGCGCACAAGAGACCGGCGGCGCCGGCACCGACGACAACGACGTCAAAGGAAGAAGAGGGAGGAGAAGAGCTCAAGCGGGTCCGTCCGCCGCCAGCACCGGCGGCGGGTTGTATTTGAGGTGGCCCACGTAGCGCAGCGGCTGCGTGGCGGCGATCGAGGGCACGTCGCCCTCGCGCATGTGGAGCAGGTCGGCGGGGCTCACCCAGCGCGGGTCGGCGTCGGTGATCGGCACGCCGGCCTGGCGGTAGGCCTCCAGCACGAATTGGGAGCAGAAGAACTGGTCGTTGCGGCTGGCGCCCAGCTGCACCGTGGCCAGGCCGCTGATGCAATACGCGCTGACGGCCGAGGGAATCAGCGGCAGCTCGCACAGCCGGCGGTTCAGCACGAAGGGTGCGTTCAGCAGCACGCCGGCGGTGTTGTAGCGGGTGCCGACCTGCGAGTGCGCCCAGTCGCGCATCTTCTCGACGTCGGCCTCGACGAGGCCCGGCACGCGGAAGGCCACGACCATCTGCTCTTCGTCGACCACCTCGGCCAGCGGCCGTGCGCGCACGCCGGTGCCCACGGCCTCGGCGATCTGGCCGTCGCCCAGGTACAGCACGGCATGGCTCACGGGCGAGAAGGTGCCCAGGCGGATGCCGAACGAATTCACCGTGGCGATCGAGGTCAGCAGGATGTCGCCGGGCGCCAGCACCTCGGCGCCGATCAGCTCGCCGCCGTTGCCGGGGGCGATCACCGAGCTTTGCACGCGCAGGCGCAGGCCGGAGGTTTCGGAGGGCATCTCGATGCGCGTGGCGCAGGCCGAGAGCAAGAGCGGCAGCGCCGCGGCGAGCGCCACGGCGCGAAGAAGGGAGGCCATGGTCATCCCTTCCACACGAACGGGAACTTCAGCTGCTTGAAGAAGCCGTTGGGCACGTAGTCGCCCAGCACGCCGTATTTTTCGGGCCAGAGCTTGGTGCTCTTCACGGCCGTGCCGAAGAGGTAGTCGAGGAAGGCGTAGTGCGCCGCGTAGTTCTTGTCGAGCGCCTCGATGTCCTGGCTGTGGTGCCAGTGGTGGAAGTTGGGCGTCACGATGAGGTAGCGCAGCGGCCCCAGGCGCACGCTCACGTTGCAGTGGTTGAACACCGCCTGGAAGCCGACCACCACGATGTAGGCGTCGATCACGTCCTTGCTGAAGCCCAGCACGTAGATCGGCGCGAGCACCAGCGTGCGCGTGATCAGCAGCTCCAGGATGTGCTGGCGCGAGCCCGCCATCCAGTCCATGCTCTTCACGCTGTGGTGCACGGCGTGCAGGCGCCACAGCACCGGCACCTCGTGGTAGGCGCGGTGCGTCCAGTACTGCACGAGGTCGGCCACCAGGATGATCAACAGGATGCCGGCCCAGAACGGCAGGTTGCTCACCCAGCCGCGGATGCCGTCGTTGGCGGCCCAGCCGAAGAGCTTGTGCACCATGAGGTTGGTGGCCAGCAGCACGAAGCCCACGATCATGTGGTTCACCACGAAGTGATGAAAGTCGGTCTGCCACTCTTCGCGAAACACCGGCTGGTCCTTGCGCAGCGCAAAGAGCTTCTCGATGAAGATGAAGATCAGCGACGAGCCCAAGAGGTCGAGGATGAACCAATCGAGCCCGATGTACGGCGTGTGGTCCGCGAAGTCGTGCACCGGCACCTTGTGCCCGCCCAGCAGCGCCGACACCGCCACCAGCAGGAACGCGGCCGACGAGAGCCAGCGCGAGCGGTTGAAGATGATGTTGACCAGCGAGAGCCCGCCCGCAATGACCAGCGCCGTCAGCAGGATGACGCGCATCACGTCGACGTTGTAGCTCTTGCGCAGCTCGGGCGTCGTCAGGTACTGCGGGAAGTGGAAGGCCAGCACGCCCAGGAAGCACAGGGCAGCGAGGCTGAAGGCGATGGTGCCCGTGACCAGCCCGCGCCCGCGGCGCAGCTCGCCGTGGCTTTCGGTGAATTCGTTGAGTTTGTCGAGCATCCCTGCCTCTTCCTTCTTGTTCGTTGGGCCGGGCGGGATTTTAGGCGGCGCCCGGACGGCGGCGCTACACTGCGGCTCCTCATGGCCCGCCGCTCCCTCCGTCGCTGCACGACCGCGATTTTCGTGGTCCTGTCGCTGCTGTTCTCGCAGCTGGCGCTGGCAGGCTATGTCTGCCCCGGCGCCCCGGACAGCCCGGGTTCGATGGCCGACATGATGGCGTCGGGCGAGCCCTGCGAAGGCATGGACATGGCCCAGCCGGTGCTGTGCTTCCAGCATGCCGCAGACCTGTCGCTGTCCTTCGAGCCGGTGAAGCTGACCACGCCTTCGCTGCCGGCCATCGTGCAGCTCGTGGTGATGCCCCTGGTGCTGGTGTCGGAAGGCCATGTCCTTCCGCCGCAGGCCGTGCCGGAGCGGCAGCATCCACCGCCCGATCCCGTTTTTCTCGCCACGCGCAGACTGCGCGTCTGACATCTCCGTCGACTGACCGGTGCTGGTGCGGCGCGTCCGCCTGCCAGCGATTCGCTCGTTCGTTTGCGGAGTTTTCATGTCCCTTCCTTTTTCGCGCGCGACCGTCTGGGCCGTCGCGTTGCTGCCGTCCCTAGCGGCGGCGGCCCCCTTATCTCTTGATGCAGCGCTGGAGCTTGCGGCCCGGCGCTCCGAAGCCACCCGCGCCGCCCGTGCCGGCGTCGCCAGCGCCACGGCGGCGGCCTCCGCGGCCCCGCAGCTTCCCGATCCCACGCTGCGCATCGGCGTCGACAACCTGCCTGCGACGGGCGCGGATCGTTTCCACACCACGCGCGATGCGATGACGATGAAGCGCATCGGCATCAGCCAGGAATGGCTGTCCGCCGACAAGCGCGCCGCGCGGCAGGCCGCCGCCGAGGCGTCGGTCGGGCTGGAGGCGGTGCGGGTGCAGGCCGCCGTGGCCGACACCCGCCGGCAGGCCGCGCTCGCGTACGTGGACGCCTTCTACGCCGGCGAGAGCATCAAGCTCGCGCGGCGCATGGAACACCACGCGCACGAAGAACTGGAAGCCTCGCGCGCACGCCTGTCGTCGGCCGCAGGGAGCAGCCAGGACGTGCTGGCCCTGGCCGGCGCCAGAGGCATCGCGGAAGACGAGACGGCGGATCTCCTGCAGCAGCAGGAAGCCGCCAGCGTCGCCTTCCAGCGCTGGGTCGGCGTGCCGCCCGACGAACTGCGCTCTCCGGGCGCCATCGCCGTGCCCTCCGAAGCGGCCTATGTGGCCGCGCACCCCACGGTCGCGGCCCTGCAGCGCGATGTCGACGTGGCCAGGCAGGCGGCGGCCGTCACCGCGTCCGACCGCAAGCCGAACTGGACCTGGGAGCTCGCCTACGGCCAGCGCACCGGCTACGCCGACATGGTGTCGGTGGGCCTGAGCATTCCGCTGCCCGTCGCACCCGGCGAACGGCAGGACCGGGACACCGCCGCCAAGCTCGCCTTGGTCGAGAAAGCCGAGGCCGACCTGGCCGAAGCCACCCGGGCCGCGACCGCCGAATACCAGGCGCTGCGCAGCGATGCGCAACGCCTGCAGCAACGCATCGACCGCTACCGCACGGGCGTGGTCGTTCCGGCCAGCCAGAGAACGGCGGCCGCAACGGCGGCCTACCGCTCGAACCAGGGCAGCCTCGTCACGCTGTTCGAGGCGCGGCATGCCGAAGTCGAAGCGCAGCGCAAGCTGCTGACGCTGCAGCGCGACCTGGCCAGAACCCACGTCCAACTGGCCTTCCGGCCGCTCACCACCGAGGGGGCCCCATGAACCGCACACGCACGATCGGTGCTTCGCTGCTGGCCGCCCTGTTGCTCGCAGCAGGCGGCTTCTACCTGGGGCGCACGACCGCCCCGTCCACGGAGGCACCGACGACCGCGCCGTCCACCCCGGACGGTCGCAAGGTTCTCTACTGGCATGACCCCATGGTGCCCGGCCCGCGCTTCGACAAGCCCGGCAAGTCGCCGTTCATGGACATGCAGCTGGTGCCCATGTATGCCGACAGCACCACCGGCACGGGCAGTGCAGGCGGCGTGCAGGTGAGCCCCACGGTCCAGCAGAACCTCGGCATCCGGTATGCCGGCGTGCGGCGCGCGGAAGTCTCCGAGTCCTTCGATGCGGTCGGCGCCGTGCAGTTCGACGAGCGCCTCAATGTCGTCGTGCAGACGCGCGTGGCGGGCTACGTCGAGCGCCTGTCGGTCCGTGCGCCGATGGAGCGCGTGCGCAAGGGGCAGGCGTTGGCGACGGTCTTCGCGCCTGAATGGCTCGGGCCGCAGAACGAATGGCTGGCCCTCAAGCGCTCGGGCGTTTCCGCCGACCTCGTCGCGGCCGCGCGTGATCGCATGCGGGCCCTGTCCATCCCCGCCGAGCTCATCCGCCGCAGCGAGGAAACCGGCACGGCGCAGGCGCGCTACGTGCTCACCGCGCCGTCCGACGGCGTGGTGGCCGAGCTGGGCGTGCGCGAAGGCGTCGCGGTCACGCCCGGCATGACGCTCTTTCGCATCGCGGGCCTGGAGAAGGTCTGGGCGGCGGCCGAGATCCCGGAAGCGCAGGCCGTGCGGCTCGCGCGCGGCCAGAAGGTCAGGGCAACCCTCCAGGCCGATGCGGCCCAGTCGTTCGACGGCACGCTCGACGAGATCCTGCCCGAGGTCAACGCGGCCACCCGCACCCTGAAGGCCCGCTTCGAGGTCAACAACAGCAACGGGAAGCTCACGCCCGGCATGCTGCTGCGCCTGCAGGTGACGGGGCCCACCAGCACCCGGCTCGTCGTGCCGTCCGAAGCCGTCATCCGCACCGGCAAGCGCGCGGTCGTCATCGTGCGCAAGGCCGACGGCGCGTTCGAGCCGCGCGACGTGTCGACTGGCGCGGACCTGGGCGACGACACCGAGATCGTCTCGGGCCTGAATGAAGGCGAGCAGGTGGTGGCCAGCGGCCAGTTCCTCATCGACTCGGAAGCCCGACTGCGGTCGGTGCTGGGCAGCATGGCATCGCCTGCGGCCACGGCCGCAGCGCCGGCTGCCGTGCTGCACCAGGCCGAAGGCAAGGTGGAAAGCGTGGCGCCCGACGGCCTCACGATCTCGCACGGGCCTGTCGCCACGCTCAAGTGGCCGTCGATGACGATGGGCTTTGCGAAGGCATCGCCCGACGCGTTCCCGGACATCGAGCCCGGCGACCTGGTCCGCTTCGAGTTCAAGGAGGGCGGCCCCACCGGCTACGAGCTGGTCTCCGTCCAGCGCATGCCACAGGGCGCCAAGCGATGATCGCCGCCGTCATCCGCTGGTCGATCGGCAACCGCTTCCTGGTGCTGATCGCGACCTTGTTCCTGGTGGCCGCCGGGTGGTGGTCGGTGGTGCGCACGCCGCTCGATGCGCTGCCCGACCTGTCGGACACGCAGGTCATCATCCGCACGCCTTTCCCCGGCAAGGCGCCCCAGGTGGTCGAAGACCTCGTCACTTACCCGCTGACCACCACCATGCTCAGCGTGCCCGGTGCCAAGACTGTGCGCGGCTACTCGTTCTTCGGCGACTCGTTCGTCTACGTGCTGTTCGACGACAAGACCGATCCCTACTGGGCGCGCTCGCGCGTCGTCGAGTACCTGAACCAGGTGCAGGGCCGGTTGCCCGCCGGCGCGAACGCCTCGCTGGGCCCCGATGCCACGGGCGTGGGCTGGGTCTACGAGTACGCGCTGGTCGACCGCACGGGCACGCGCGACATCGGGCAGCTGCGCGCGCTGAACGACTGGTTCCTCAAGTTCGAACTGAAGACCGTGCCCGACGTGGCCGAGGTCGCCAGCATCGGCGGCATGGTGCGCCAGTACCAGGTGGTGCTCGACCCCGACCGCATGCGCGCGCTGGGCATCACGCAGCAGGCGGTCGTGACGGCGCTGCAGAAGGCCAACCAGGCCTCGGGCGGCTCGGTCGTCGAACTCGCCGAGGCCGAGTACATGGTGCGTTCGCGTGGCTACCTGCGTTCGCTGGACGACTTCCGCACCATCCCGCTGGCCGTGACGGGCGCCACGCCGGTGCTGCTGCGCGACGTGGCCACCGTGCAGATCGGCCCCGAGATGCGCCGCGGCATCGCCGAACTCGACGGTGAAGGCGAGGTGGCGGGCGGCGTGATCGTCATGCGCTCGGGCAAGAACGCGCGCTCGACCATCGAGGCCGTCAAGGCCAAGCTGGAAACGCTCAAGCCCGGCCTGCCCCCGGGCGTCGAGATCGTGCCGACCTACGACCGCTCGCTGCTGATCGATCGCGCCGTCGACAACCTGCGCGGCAAG
Organism: Variovorax sp. BGA-UO-ETr-C22; assembly: GCF_059567965.1. Classification (NCBI taxonomy): domain Bacteria; kingdom Pseudomonadati; phylum Pseudomonadota; class Betaproteobacteria; order Burkholderiales; family Comamonadaceae; genus Variovorax; species Variovorax sp. BGA-UO-ETr-C22. The sequence goes on along the minus strand of NZ_JCAQPA010000007.1, from coordinate 176,586 downwards.
CTGATCGAGGAGTTCATCGTGGTGGCGCTGGTCTGCGTGGTCTTCCTGTTCCACCTGCGCTCGGCGCTCGTGGCGGTGGTGGCCTTGCCGATCGGCGTGCTCGCGGCCTTCATCGTGATGCACTGGCAGGGCGTCAACGCCAACATCATGTCGCTGGGCGGCATCGCGATCGCCATCGGCGCGATGGTGGACGGTGCCATCGTGATGGTCGAGAACGTACACAAGCACATCGAGGCCTTCGAGACAGCGCAGGGCCGGCAGCCGACGGTGGTCGAGCGATGGCGGCTGGTGGCCGACGCGTCGGTGGAGGTCGGGCCGGCGCTGTTCTTCTCGCTGCTGGTGATCACGCTGTCCTTCGTGCCCGTGTTCTCGCTCGAGGCGCAGGAGGGGCGGCTGTTCTCGCCGCTGGCCTTCACCAAGACCTATGCGATGGCGGCAGCGGCAGGCCTGTCGGTGACGTTGATCCCGGTGCTCATGGGCTACCTGGTGCGCGGGCGCATTCCGCACGAAGGCGCCAATCCCGTGAACCGCTTCCTGATGGCCGTGTACCGGCCCGCGCTGGAACTGGTGCTGCGTTTTCCCAAGGGGACGCTGGCCGTCGCCGCGGTGCTGCTGGCGCTCACCGTGGTGCCGCTGATGCGCCTGGGCGGCGAGTTCATGCCGCCGCTGGACGAGGGCGACCTGCTCTACATGCCGTCGGCGCTGCCGGGGCTGTCGGTGTCGAAGGCCGCCGAGCTGCTGCAGCAGACCGACCGCCTCATCAAGACCGTGCCCGAGGTTGCGCGCGTGTTCGGCAAGGCCGGCCGCGCGGACACCGCGACCGACCCCGCGCCGCTCGAGATGTTCGAGACCACCATTCAGTTCAAGCCGAAGGATCAATGGCGCGTCGGCATGACACCCGACAGGCTGGTCGAGGAGCTGGACCGCGCCGTCAAGGTGCCGGGCCTGACCAACGTGTGGGTGCCGCCCATCCGCAACCGCATCGACATGCTGGCCACGGGCATCAAGAGCCCGGTCGGCATCAAGGTAGCGGGGGCGGACCTGGCCACCATCGACAAGCTGACCACGCAGATCGAGGCGGCGGTGAAGGGCGTGCCCGGCGTGTCGTCGGCGCTGGCGGAGCGGCTCACCGGCGGGCGCTACATCGACGTCGATGTCGACCGCCTCGCCGCCGCGCGCTACGGCCTCTCGGTGGCCGATGTGCAGGCCGTGGTGTCCACGGCCATCGGCGGCGAGAACGTGGGCGAAGTGATCCAGGGCCGCGAGCGCTATCCGATCAACGTGCGCTACCCGCGCGAGATCCGCGATTCGCTGGAGCGGCTGCGGCAGCTGCCCTTCGTGACGGACAAGGGCGCGCAACTGCTGCTCGGCGATGTCGCGCGCATCGCCATCGAAGACGGCCCGCCGATGCTGCGCAGCGAGAACGCGCGGCTGTCGGGTTGGGTCTACGTCGACGTGCGCGGGCGCGACCTGCGCTCCGCCGTCCACGACATGCAGGCGGCGGTCGACCAGGCCGTGAAGATGCCCGCGGGCTATGCGGTGTCATGGTCCGGCCAGTTCGAGTACCTGGCGCGCGCGACCGAGCGGCTGAAGCTGGTCGTTCCGGCCACGCTGGCGGTGATCTTCGTGCTGCTGTACCTGCTGTTCCGCTCGTTCGCCGATGCGGCCCTCGTGATGGCGGCCGTGCCGTTCTCGCTCGTCGGCGGCTTCTGGCTCATCTGGGCGCTGGGCCATTCGATTTCGGTGGCGACGGCGGTCGGCTTCATCGCGCTGGCTGGCGTGGCGGCCGAGTTCGGCGTGGTGATGCTGGTCTATCTGAAGAACGCGCTGGCACGGCGCCTCGATGCCGGCGAGCCGATGAACGACGAGACGCTCCTGGCCGCGATCCGCGAAGGCGCCGTGCTGCGCGTGCGGCCCAAGGCCATGACCGTGGCCGTCGTGATGGCCGGCCTGCTGCCCATCCTGTGGGGCAGCGGCACCGGCTCGGAGGTGATGACCCGCATTGCCGCGCCCATGGTGGGCGGCATGGTCACCGCGCCGCTGTTGAGCATGCTGGTCGTGCCCGCAGCCTGGTATCTGTTGCGCCGTCGCGCCCCTTTGTCATCTGCTGTTTCCAACCCCTCATCTCGTCAAGGAGCCACTTCATGAACTTTCTCCATCCCCTTGCCTTCGCACTGGTCGCCAGCCTGGCCGGTGCCGCCCAGGCCCAGGCGCCGAAGAGCGAGCCTCCGCCCGCGAAGGCGTCCGCGCCGGGCATGCTGACCGATGCCGTGGTCCAGAAGATCGATCCGGCCCGCGGCCTGATCGTGTTGAAGCACGGCGACATTCCCAACCTGGCGATGCCGCCGATGACGATGGGTTTCGATGTGGCCGAGAAGCAGATGCTCGAACAGGTCAAGCCCGGCGACAAGGTCCGGTTTCATGTCGAGGTGGTGAAGGGCAAGCCGACCGTCACGCACCTCGAAGCTGCGCGCTAGGTCCCGAACCGGCCGGCGTCGCCCGGTTGCAGCGCCGCCGCGGCCAGCCCCTGCAGCACGTCGCCCACCACGATCACCGCCGGGCTGGCCAGCCCGGCGTCGGCGATGCGGGCCTGCAGGCCCTGCAGCGTGGTCACGAGGTGGCGCTGGTGCGGCAGGCTCGCGTGCTGCACCACGGCCACGGGCGTGTCGCCCGGCAGGCCGTGCAGCAGTTCGCGCTCGATGTGCCCGGCGCCCGAGACGCCCATGTAGATCACGAGCGTGAGGCGGGCGTTGTGCGCCGTGGCGGCCAGCGCGCGCCAGTCGGTCGGGTCTTCGGCCGCGCCGGCGCCGGTCTTGGCGTGGCCGGTGACGAAGACCACGCCGTGCGCGTGGTCGCGGTGGGTGAGCGGCACGCCCAGCGAGGTCACGGCGGCCAGGCCGGCGGTGATGCCGTTGACCACCGCGCATTCGATGCCGGCCTCGCGCAGGTGCTCCACCTCTTCGCCGCCGCGCCCGAAGATGAACGGGTCGCCGCCCTTCAGGCGCACCACGGTCTCGCCTTCGCGCACGGCCGTGATCATGAGCCGCTCGATGAAAGCCTGCGGCGTGCTCTTGCAGCCGCCGCGCTTGCCCACGTGCACGATGCGCGCGCCGGGCCGGGCGTAGGCCTGGAGCACGGCGTCGTTCACGAGGTCGTCGACCAGCAGCACCGTGGCGGCCTGGATCGCCTTGACGGCCTTGACGGTCAGCAGCTCGGGGTCGCCGGGGCCGGCGCCCACCAGCGTGCAGCGGCCGGTGATGAGGGGAAGTGCGTGGTTCATGCGTGGGAGGCCAGTTCGGTGATGTGCCTGACTTGCGTCGCGATGGCTTCGGGCACGGGAAGCTCGCCGGCCAGCACGCGCCGCGTGTAGGCGGCCGTGGTGGCGACGTCGATTTCTTTCGGCAGGCCGGGCACGTCGGCGGCGGTGCCGGCGGCCTGGGCCTGGAGTTCGCTGCGCACGCCGCGCACGAAGCCGTCGATCTGCGCGGTGCGGCGCGGGTCGGAGACCACCTCGCCTTCGAGGCCGCGCGAGAGCAGGGCGGTCATGCCCGTGAGCTCGAAGGTCTCGCCCATCGTGCGGGCGTATTCGGGGTGCGTGTAGCTGGCCACCACCACGCAGGGGCCGGTGGTCGGGCGCATCAGCTTGACCACGCTGTGGCCGGGGTTGCGCAGGCCCACCACGCGGCGCACGTCGAGCAGGCGCTTGAGCGCGGGGTTCAGCAGCTCGGTCGGGGCAAAGCCCACCTGGCCGGCGGCGATCGGGGTGAGCGTGGTCATCGGGGGCATGTCCAGGGCCGAAAGCACGTTCGATGCCAGTACGCGCGAGGTTTCGCTCGCGCTGCCGTGCACCAGCACCGGCAGGCCCTCGCGCGCCAGCAGCAGCGCCAGGAGCGGCGTGAGCACCGGCAGCTTGCGCGCGCCGTTGTAGCTGGGCAGCACGATCAGCGGACCGCCGCGGGTCGTCACGGGGTTCAGGCGCGCATGCGTGGCGTCGAGAAAGCCGGCCATTTCCTCGGGCGTCTCGCCCTTGATGCGCATCGCGAGGCAGAAGCCGCCGATCTCCAGGTCGGTGACCGTGCCGTCCAGCACCTGGCCGAACAGGTCGCAGGCCTGCTCGCGCGTGAGCGGACGGGCGCCCCGCGCGCCGCGGCCGATTTCCTTGATGTAGTGGCTGATTCCCATGGGTAGGCGGATTGTCCCGCAACGCTTATGCCGGAATGTGAGTCGGCTTATGCCCCCACGGCCAGTGCTTCGGCCGGGGTGGCCCGCACCATGCGCTTGAGCTCCGGCACGCACGACCCGCAGTTGGTGCCGCATTTCAGCGTCCCTTGCAGCGCCGCCAGCCGCTCGTCGGCGCTGCCGGTGCAGCGCAGCAGCTCGGCCTCGATGGCGCGGTCGGTCACGTTGAAGCAGGCGCACACCGGCTTGCCGCGCGACTGCACGGCCACCGGCGCGCGGGCGCCCGGCGACAGCAGCAGGCGGCCGTAGCTCTGGGCCGGCAGCTCCTCGCGCAGCAGGGTGGCGATCCAGGCTTCGGCGCTGGTGTCGCCGCCCAGCAGGAAGGCTTCGAGCCCGGCGCTGCCGTCGGCGCGGCGCACCAGCCGCGCGGCGCGGCGCTGGCCGCGGCGGTGGTCGGCGTAGCGCAGGGTGTCGGCGGTCTGCAGGCCCAGCAGGGCTTCGATTTTTTCGACCAGCGCGGCGTCGGGCGCGTCGTGCGCGGCGGCGCGAAAGAGCACGCCGCTGCGTTCTTCTTCGCCGGGCGCATTGCCCGCGAACGGCACGCAGGTGGCGAAGGGGAACAGCGCCATCAGCGGCTGCAGTGCGCGCTGCGCCGTGAGCGCGTCGCCGGCGGGCAGCCAGGCCATGGCCAGCAGCGACCACGGCAGCTCGGCCTTGAGGATCTTCACGGGCGTGTGCTTGAGCTCGGGTTGCTTCGAGGTCGGGCAGTAGGCCGGCGTGGTGAGCGCGTTGATGCCCGCGAGCCGCACGCCGGTCGACGAGCAGCCGCTCAGGTACTCCTCGCCCCAGTGCATGGCGACGAAGGCCTGGCTCAGGCCGATCTCGGCGCTGGCGCGCGCCGGCAGCAGGATCGAGCCGCGTTTCGATGTGAGGTGCACCAGGTTGCCTTCGGCGATCTGGCGGCGCGCCATGTCCTGCGCGTTCATCTGCACCACGGGCTCGGCCACGTGGCCGAACAGCTTGCCGACCGTGCCGGTGCGGCTCATGCCGTGCCACTGGTCGCGCAGCCGGCCGGTGTTCAGCGAGAAGGGAAAGCGCGCCTCGCGCGCCTCGGCCACGGGCTTGTAGGGCGTGTCGACAAAGCGCGCGCGGCCGTCGGGCGTGGGGAACACGCCGTCTTCGTACAGGCGCACGCGGCCGGTGCGCTCGCCTTCCTTCAGCGGCCATTGCTGCGGGCCGGCGTTCTCGAGCATCGCGTAGCTCAGGCCGGTGATGTCGAGGTCGCGCCCGCGCGTGGATTCGCGGTGCTCGTTCCAGACCGACTCGGCGCTCTCGTACGGGAACAGCGTGAAGCTGCGGCCCAGCTGCTGTTCGAGCCGGCGCGCGAAGGCCACACCGATCGACCAGTCGTTGCGCGCCTCGCCCGGCGCCGGCACGGCCGGGCGCACGCGCGAGATGCGGCGCTCGCTGTTGGTCACGGTGCCTTCCTTCTCGCCCCAGGTGGTGGCGGGCAGCAGCAGGTCGGCGAAGGCGCAGGTGGCGGTGGTGGCGAAGGCTTCCTGCACCACGACGAACTCGGCGCGTTCGAGCGCGCGGCGCACCGTGGCCTGGTCGGGCATCGACTGGGCGGGGTTGGTGCAGGCGATCCACAGCGCGCGGATCTCGCCGTCGGCCGCGGCCTGGAACATCTCGACGGCCGTCTTGCCGGGCTTCTCGGGCACCGAGGGCACGCCCCACAGCGCGGCCACTTCGGCGCGGTGCTCGGGGTTGGCCAGGTCGCGGTGTGCGCTCAGCAGGTTGGCCAGGCCGCCCACCTCGCGCCCGCCCATCGCATTGGGCTGGCCCGTGAGCGAGAACGGGCCCGCGCCGGGCTTGCCGATCTGGCCCGTGGCCAGGTGCAGATTGATGAGCGCCGCATTCTTCGCCGTGCCGCTGGACGACTGGTTCAGTCCCTGGCAATACAGGCTCAGCGTGGCGGGCGAGGTGGCGAACATGCGCGCCGCCGCGAGCAGGTCGTCCTTCGGGATGCCGCACACCTGCGCGACGGTGTCGGGCGTGCAGTCGCGCACCGTGGCCTTCAGCGCGTCGAAACCGTTCGTGCGGGCCGCGATGTAGGCGGTGTCGGTCCAGCCTTCCCACAGCATCAGGTGCAGCATGCCGTGGAACAGCATGACGTCGGTGCCGGGCTGGATCGGCAGGAACAGGTCGGCGATCTCGACCGTGTCGGTGCGGCGCGGGTCGGCCACGACGATCTTCAGCGCCGGGTTCGCGGCCTTCGCGTCCTCGATGCGGCGGAAAAGTATGGGGTGCGCCCACGCCGTGTTGCTGCCCACGATGAACAGGCACTCGGCGTGCTTCAGGTCGTCGTAGCAGGCCGGCGGCGCGTCGGCGCCCAGCGTCTGCTTGTAGCCGGCCACGGCGCTGCTCATGCACAGGCGCGAGTTGGTGTCGATGTTGTTGGTGCCGACCAGGCCCTTGGCCAGCTTGTTGAAGACGTAGTAGTCCTCGGTGAGCAGCTGGCCCGACACGTAGAAGCCGACCGCGTCGGGGCCGTGGTCGCGCACCACCTGCGCGAACTTGCCGGCGGCGAGGTCGAGCGCGTGGTCCCACGCCACGGGCGCGGGCGCCTCCTTGCGCACGAGGCGCTGCAGGGGCTGCAGCAGCCGCGTCTGGCGCGTGACGGTCGCGCTGGCCGTGAGGTGCAAGGTCGAGCCCTTGGTGCACAGGCGCCCGAAGTTCGCCGGGTGGTCGGGGTCGCCGCGCACGCCGGTGATCTGGTCGCCCTGCGATTCGATGATGACGCCGCAGCCGACGCCGCAGTACGGGCAGGTGGAGCGCGTCTCCTGGGTCATGCGGGCCTCAACCTTCTTCCGGGGACAGGACCGTCACGGCGGCCAGGCGCTGCGGTCCGGCGACCGGGCGCTCCAGGTCGAGCGCGTGCGTGGCCAGCTCGCCGGCGTCCAGGTGCACCACGCCGTCTTCCAGCTTCACCGCGAACTTCGGCGTGCAGCCTTCGTCGGGTGAGCGGGCGCAGCCGTCGTCCAGGCCGATGGCCCAGTTGTGCAGCGGGCAGGCCACGCTGGTGCCGAACACGATGCCCTGGCTCAGCGGGCCGCCCTTGTGCGGGCAGCGGTCGAGCAGGGCGAAGACCTGGTCCTCGGCATTGCGGAACACGGCCACGTCCAGGCCGGCGGGCCGCATCACGCGGCGGGCGCCGAGCACGGGGATGTCGTCGAGGCGGCAGATGGCTTTCCAATCGCTCATGGTGGGGCTCTCTTGTCTTTGGGGGCGGGCGCGGGTCAGGTCTTGATCTCGGCGTACAGGCCGGTCACGCGGTCCATGATCGCGAGCAGGTTCTCGCTGCTCACGAACACGTCGGACATCAGCGCGGGCGAGGCGCCCGCACCGTCCAGCCGCTGCAGGCCGCGGTTGAAGAACATCCATTGCGCATCGGCCAGCACCAACTCCTGGCGGATCTGTGCGGTGGCCTCGGGCGCGTTGCGCAGCAGTTCGAGCGCGGCCAGGAATTCGGTGCGTGCCTTGGCGATCTCTGCGGTGCTGCCGGCCGGGTCGATCTGCATCGCCGCGGCCAGGTAGCACTTGGCCATGCGCTGCGACAGCATGCGCTGGCGCCCCGCGATGTTGACCAGCCGCCCGACCGGCTTGCCCGAGGCGGCCTCGTACTGCGCCGTGCCCTGGTGGGCCAGCGCGAGCACGGCGGCGTCGAGCGCCACCACCCGCGCGGCGGCCTCCCGGCCGGGTGCTGCGTCGGCCAGCTCGGTGCGGAAGGCGCGCCAGGCGCCGTCCAGACCGTCGTAGGTGGCGCGCAGTGCGGGTGTCGGCGCGAAGGCCTTGAGCTCGCCGAGCTGGCGCTCGAACAGCGCCACGGAACGGTCGAGCACCTGCTGCGCGCTGCGCGGCTCCACCTTCTGCACCAGCGCGAGGTAGGCCTTGCTCGCGCGCTGCGACAGCATGCGCTGGCGGCCGGCCTTGTTGATGGCGTCGTTGAGGTCGGCCACTTGCGCACGGGCGCCCACCGGGGCGAGTGCGGCGAGGGCGAAAGATGCGATGAAGAGTCGTCGTTTCAAGCGGTCACTCCGATCACACGCTCAGCGGCGCAAACTGCCGCACATCCACCGAGGCCTGCGCCGATTCGAACCACGGGTCGGGTTCGCCGTCGAGCGCGAACTGCAGCCGCTCCCACAGCGACTTGCGGCCCTCGGCGTCTTCGAGGATCTTCTTCTTCACGTAGTCCAGCCCGACGCGGCCGATGTAGTGCACGGTGCGCTCCAGGTACCAGCCTTCCTCGCGGTACAGCTGCAGGAAGGCGCCGGCGTGTTCCATCACTTCCTCGGCGGTCTTCACCTTCACGAGGAACTGCGCCACCTCGGTCTTGATGCCGCCGTTGCCGCCCACATAGAGCTCCCAGCCCGAGTCGACGCCGATCACGCCCACGTCCTTGATGCCGGCCTCGGCGCAGTTGCGCGGGCAACCTGACACGGCCAGCTTGACCTTGTGCGGCGAGTACATGGCCCACAGCGCGCGCTCCAGGTCCTTGCCCATCTGCGTGCTGTCCTGCGTGCCGAAGCGGCACCACTCGCTGCCCACGCAGGTCTTTACCGTGCGCAGCGACTTCGCATAGGCAAAGCCCGAGGGCATGCCGATGTCCTTCCACACGCCTTCGAGGTCTTCCTTCTTCACGCCCAGCAGGTCGATGCGCTGGCCGCCCGTGACCTTGACGGTCGGGATCTTGTACTTGTCGGCCGCATCGGCAATGCGCCGCAGTTCGTCGGGCGTGGTGTGGCCGCCCCACATGCGCGGGATGACGGAGTAAGTGCCGTCCTTCTGGATGTTGGCGTGGCTGCGCTCGTTGATGAAGCGGCTCTGCGGATCGTCCTTCGCTTCTTTCGGCCAGGTGCTGATGAGGTAGTAGTTGACGGCCGGGCGGCAGGTGGCGCAGCCGTTGGGTGTGCGCCAGCCCATGCCGCGGTAGACCGCGTCGTGCGTGAGCCAGTGCTCCTTGCGGATCGCGTCGCGCACGTCCTGGTGGCTCATGTCGGTGCAGCCGCAGATCGCCTTCTTCTTCGGCGTGGCCGAGTAGTCGCCGCCGGCCGTGAACATCAGGATCTGCTCGACCAGCCCGGTGCACGAGCCGCAGCTGGCGCTGGCCTTGGTGTGCTTCTTCACCTCGTCGAGCGTGAACAGGCCCTTCTCCTTGATGGCCTTGCAGATGGTGCCCTTGTTCACGCCGTTGCAGCCGCACACCTCGGCATCGTCGGGCATGCTCGCGGCCTTGCTGTGGCCCTCGTGGCCGGTGTCGCCGATGTTCGATTCGCCGAACATCAGCTTGTCGCGGATGTCGTGCACGCTGCGCCCATCGCGCAGCAGCTTGAAGTACCAGCTGCCGTCCACCGTGTCGCCGTACAGGCAGGCGCCGATGAGCTTGTCGTCTTTCAGAACCAGCTTCTTGTAGACGCCGCCGAAGGGGTCGCTCATCACGATCTCCTCGGTGCCTTCGCCGCCCATGAACTCGCCGGCGCTGAACAGGTCGATGCCCGTGACCTTGAGCTTGGTGGACGTGAGCGAGCCGAGGTAGCGGCCGATGCCGAACAGCGCCAGGTGGTTGGCCGCCACCTTGGCCTGCTCGAACAGCGGCGCGACCAGGCCGTAGGCGATGCCGCGGTGCGCCGCGCATTCGCCCACCGAGTAGATGCGCGCGTCGGTCACGGTCTGCATCGTGTCGGTGACCACGATGCCGCGGTTGCAGTGCAGGCGCATCTTCTCGGCCAGCTCCACATTGGGGCGGATGCCCACGGCCATCACCACGAGGTCGGCTGCCACTTCGGTGCCGTCCTTGAAACGGATGGCCTTCACGCGGCCATCGTCGCCACCGACCAGGTCCTGCGTCTGCGCGCCCATGAGGAACTTCAGGCCGCGGTCTTCGAGCGATTTCTGCAGCAGCTTGCCTGCGACGTCGTCGAGCTGGCGCTCCATGAGCCAGGGCATGACGTGCACCACCGTCACAGTCATGCCGCGCAGCATCAGGCCGTTGGCGGCTTCCAGGCCGAGCAGGCCGCCGCCGATGACCACGGCGTTCTTGTGCGTGCGCGCGGTCTCGATCATGTAGTCGGTGTCGGCGATGTCGCGGTAGGCGATCACGCCCTTCAGGTCCTTGCCGGGCACGGGCAGCATGAAGGGGTTCGAGCCGGTGCACATCAGCAGGCGGTCGTAGGGCGCCTCGGTGCCATCTTCCGCGCGCACGATGCGGTTCACGCGGTCGACCTCGACCACCTTCTTGCCGGCGTGCAGCGTGATGTGGTTGTCGCTGTACCACTCCCAGCTGTTGAGCACGATCTCGTCCACCGTCTGCTCGCCCGCGAGCACGGGCGACAGCAGGATGCGGTTGTAGTTGGGGTGCGGCTCGGCGCCGAAGACGGTGATGTCGTACAGGTCGGGCGCGATCTTCAGCAGCTCTTCGAGCGTGCGCACGCCGGCCATGCCGTTGCCGACCATCACGAGTTTCATTTTCTTCATGGGGCGGGACCTTTCAGGGAAATCAACCGAACGACGGCCCGCGGCGCGCGGTCAGAATCGCGCCATGAGCTTTGAAGTGGACATCGGCTACAGCAGCCAGCGCGGGCCGCGCGACGCGAACGAGGACTTCGCCGGCACGGTGCATGCGCCGGCCGGCGACGAGGCGCGCGGGCTCATTGCGGCGATTGCCGACGGGGTCTCGAGCGGCGGACGCGGCCGCGAAGCGGCGCAGACCACGGTGATGGGCCTGCTGGCCGACTACTTCGCCACGCCCGCGACCTGGGAGCCGACCGCCGCGCTCGACCGCCTGATCGGCGCGCAGAACGGCTGGCTGGCCGACCACAACCGCCGGCGCCAGGGCAAGCAGGAGGGCGCCGGCACGGCGCTCACCACGCTCACCGCGCTGGTGCTGCACGGCCAGAGCTACACGCTGGCCCACGTGGGCGACACCCGCGCCTGGCGCGTGCGCGCCGACGGCGAGCCCGCGCAGCTGCTCACGCAGGACCACGCCTTCGACCACCCCGACATGCGCAGCCGGCTCACGCGCGCCATCGGCCTGGACGACCAGGTGCGCGTCGACTACCTGCAGGGCGACGTGCGCGTGGGCGACTGCTTCGTGCTCAGCACCGACGGCGTGCACGCCGTGCTCAAGCCGCAGCAGGTGGCCGCGCTCGCGCTGCAGGGCGACGCCGAGGCAGCAAGCGAAGCGCTGGTGCAGGCGGCGCTCGACGCCGGCACGCGCGACAACGCGACCGCGCTGGTGATCCGCGTGGTGGGGCTCGACGCGCGCCAGCTCGACGACGAACTCGGCGACGGCCGCCGGCTCGCACCGCCGCCGTGGCTCAAGGTGGGCGATGTGCTCGACGGCTACGTCATCACCGGGCTGGTGGCCGACACCGGCGTGCACCTGCTGTACCAGGCGCGTCATCCGGTCACGCGCGAACTCGTTGCGCTCAAGACCTTGCACCCGTCGCGTGCTAGCGACCCGCAGGAGCGCGCGATGCTGGCGCACGAGGCCTGGCTGGGGCAGCGCGTGGGGCAGGGCGGCGGCTTCGTGCGCGTGCACGAGCGCGCACCCGACGCCAGCGCGCTCTACATCGTGTTCGACTGGCACGGCGGCCGCACGCTCGAGCAGATGCGCAAGGACGGCACGCGCGGCACCGTGGCCGAGGTGGTCGCCGCGGCCATCGAGGTGAGCCGTGCGCTCGGGCGGTTGCACCGCCACGGCGTGGTCCACCGCGACATCAAGCCCGGCAACCTGCACCGGGGTGACGACGGGCACTGGCGCATCCTCGACCTGGGCGTGGCGATCTCGGGCCGCGAAGGCGCGGCGCAGCGCGAGCTGCATGCGGGCACGCCGAGCTACATCAACCCCGAGCAGTGGGAAGAGGGTGGCGTGGCCGATGCGGGCAGCGACCTGTTCGCGCTCGGCGCCACGCTCTACCAGTGGCTCGGCGGGCACCTGCCCTACGGCGAGATCGAGCCCTACCAGGTGGCGCGCTACCGGCGCGACCCGGTCGCGCTCTCGCGCCTGCGGCCCGACGTGCCCGTGTGGCTCGACCACCTCGTGCGCAAGGCCGTGGCCCGCGACCCGCGCGAACGCTTCGAAACCGCCGAGGAGATGCTGCTCGCGCTGGAGCGCGGCGCCTCGCGCCCCGTGAACGCGCCCGCCGCCACACCGCTGATCCGCCGCGACCCGCTCGCTCTGTACCAGCTCGCGCTCGGCGTGTCGGTGCTGTTCAACGTGCTGCTCATCGTGTGGCTGCTTTTCTTGCCACGTTGAGCGGGGGCGGGCGAAGAGGCTCATGAACGGGCGGCCTTGCGAACGGGCGAGGGCTTGGCAACCGCAGGGGCTGGCGTGACGCGCGCGCGTCCGCCTTTTTCGGCCCAGGTGCGTGTCCAGCGGATCTGCATCACGCGCATCACGCCCAGCATCGCCAGCGAGAGCGCACCGAAGAACACGAAGCCCCAGGCATAGCTGCCCAGGTACTGCTTCGACAGGCCCATGGCGTTGGGCACCAGGCCGCCGCCGAGGGCGCCGATCTCGCCGATCATCGAGCCGGCCACCGCCGTGCTCGTGGGCCAGCGCAGCGGCACCAGCTGGAACAGCGCGCCGTTGCCCGCGCCCAGCGCGGCGAAGCAGACGATGAGCAGCAGCGTGGTGAGCGCCAGCGAGCCCGACGAGAAACCCACCAGCACGAGGCCCACGGCCACCACCAGCAGCACCACCGTGAGCGTGTTCACGCCGCCCCAGCGGTCGGACAGCCAGCCGCCCACGATGCGCACCGCCGCGCCCATGAAGGCCGCGAGCATCGTCAGCTGGCCGGCCTGCACCTTGCTCACGCCGAACTGGTCGTAGTAGTACGAGGGCAGGAAGGTCGTGAGGCCGATGAAGCCGCCGAAGGTCACGCCGTAGATCAGGCTGAAGACCCAGCCGTCTTTCTCGAACAGGCAGGCGATGTGGGCGCGGAAGCTGCCGTGCGGGTCCACGTCCGGCGGCTCTTTCGCGAAGAACACCATCACGACCATCGGGATGAGGATCGCGACGGCGGCCACGCCGTACACCGCCTGCCAGCCCAGCCAGTTGGCCAGCGGCGGCGCCACCAGCACCGACACGGCCGTGCCCACGTTGCCCGCGCCCACCAGGCCCATCGCCAGGCCCTTGTGCTGCGGCGGGAACCAGCCCGAACCCAGCGACAGCGCCACGCCGAAGCTCGCGCCCGCGATGCCCAGCAGCACGCCCATGGCGAGCAGGTCGTTGAAGCTTTTCACGAAGAAGAAGCCGAACAGCATCGCCACGGCGATGAGGCCCATCTCGACCAGCGTGGCCTTCTTGCGGCCGATGTACTGCGACAGCAGGCCCAGCGGAAAGCGCATGAGCGCGCCCGCGATGATCGGCACCGACAGCATCAGGCCCTTCTGCGCGGGCGAGAGGTTGAAGGTCTCGCCGATGAAGGGCGCCATGGCGCCGTTGAGCACCCAGATGCAGCAGGAGAACGAGAAGTACAGGAAGGCCGCGAACAGGGTCGGACTGTGGCCTGACTGCAAGAAATTCCTGAAACCGGACATGGCGTTCAAAGGTGCAAAAAGCCGCGGCGCGACCGGGGAGCGGCCGTGTCGACGGACAGGGGTGGAGTCGGGAGGCCGGCGGCGAATGCCGTCGACATGGGGGTGAGCCCGGCCTGAGGAGGGCCGGGTTGGATGCAGGAACCTGCAGCCTCACCAAAGCGGTGCTTCGTTACACCGTGCCCCCTTCGATGCAAGAGGCGTGCCTGCGAATGCAGGCTGGCGTGGCCTATGCTTCCCGGGCCTTGCCACACCTTGCCGCCATGTCCCTTCTCGTCGTCCTTTCCCCTGAACCCGCTGAAGGCGAGCCCTTGCCGGCGTCGCTGCAGCAGTCGATCGATGCCGCGGGCGTCGCGGTGCTCGGGCGCGCGGGCTGCCACACGCTGGTGCAGCGCACGCAGGCGCTTGCACCGTCGATGGTCCTGGTGCATCTGGATGCAACAGAGCCGCAGCTCGACGCGCTGCTCGAAGCGCTGGCCCCCTGGGGAGGCGCACCGCCGTGCGCCCTGGGCGTGATGAGCGCGCCGCTGGACGGCGCGCAGCATGCGGCGCTCGTGGCCGCGGGCGTGCACGGGTGGGTACCCATCGAGAGCGCCGGTGCGCTCGCCGCATTGACCGCGCAGGCGCAGGCCCGCTGGACCCGCGAGGCCACGCTGCGCACCGAACTCGACGCCCTGCGCACGCGCATGGACGAGCGCAAGTGGGTCGACCGCGCCAAGGGCCTGCTGATGTCCGCGCGCGGCATCGGCGAGGACGAGGCCTTCGGCCTGCTGCGCGGCGCCGCGATGCACGCCAACCTGCGGCTGGGCGAGGTGTCGCGCTCGGTCATCGAGGCCGCGCAATGGGCCGAGGCGATCAACCGCGCGGGCCAGCTGCGCATGCTCTCGCAGCGGCTGGTGCGCGTGGCGGCGCAGCTCGCGGCCGGCATCGATGCGCAGCGCGCGCGCGTGCTGCGCACGCAGTCGACCGAACGCGTGCAGCAGACGCTGGATCATCTGACGGCCCTCGAGCTGGGCCCGGCCGGCGTGCAGGCGCTCGGCGAGGTGCAGGCCGCGTGGCTCGCGCTGGCCGCGCTGCTGGTTGCCAAGCCCGCATCGCAAGGGCTGGCCGCGATCGATGCGCGCGGCGAGGCCTTGCTGTCGGCGGCCGAGGCGCTGACGGACGCGCTGGAGGCCTCGGGTGCGCGGCGCGCACTGCGCATCGTCAACATCTGCGGGCGGCAGCGCATGCGCGCACAGCGGCTGGCCAAGGACGCGCTGCTGGCCTCGACGCTCGCGGCCGGCGCCTCGCGCGAGCGGCTGTTGCCGACCATGAACGAATTCGAAGCCGCGCTGCTGGAGCTGGAGCGCGCGCCGCTCAGCTCGCCCGAGATCCGTGCCGGGCTGGCGAGCGCGCGCGACGAGTGGCTGCGCCTCGTCGGCGGCGTGCAGGCGCTCGACAGCCCCGAGGGGCGCGCCACGCTGGTGCGCTCCAGCGAAGCGCTCGTGGACACCTTCGAGCGCCTGACCGGGTGGTACGAGCACAGCCTGCAGGTCATCATGTCCTGACGCCGGTTGTGCGGCACCTCCTGGGTCAGGCCGCAGCCTTCTCCACATGCGCCTGGCGCGTGTAGAGAAAATCGATCACCGCCTTGCGCGCATGCACATAGGCCGGGTCTTCGGCCAGTGCGACGCGGTTGCGCGGACGCGCGATCTCCACCGCCAGCACGTCGCCGATGGTGGCGGCCGGGCCGTTGGTGAGCATCACGATGCGGTCGCTCAGCAGCACGGCTTCGTCGACGTCGTGCGTGACCATGACGACCGTGCTGCGCGTCTTCTGCACGATGGCGAGCAGCTCGTCCTGCAGCTTGGCGCGGGTGAGGGCGTCGAGCGCGCCGAAGGGCTCGTCCATCAGCAGCACCTTGGGTTCCATCGACAGCGCACGGGCGATGCCCACGCGCTGCTTCATGCCGCCCGAGATTTCGCCGGGCCGCTTTTGCGCCGCGGGCGTGAGGCCCACCAGCGCGAGCGCCGCGTCGGTGCGCTCGCGCAGTTGCGCCTTGTTCTCGGTGGCCGCGAACACGCGCTCGACCGCGAGGTACACGTTCTCGAAGCAGGTGAGCCAGGGCAGCAGCGAGTGGTTCTGGAACACCACGGCGCGCTCGGGCCCCGGGCCCTTGATCTCCTTGTTGGCGCACAGCAGCACGCCCTGCGTGGGCGTGGTCAGGCCGGCGATGAGGTTCAGCAGCGTCGACTTGCCGCAGCCCGAGTGTCCGATGAGCGTGACGAACTCGCCCTTGGCCACGTTCAGGTTCACGTCGCGCAGCGCGACGAAGCGGCCCTTGGGCGTCTTGAACGCCTGTTCGACGTTGTGGATCTCGATGTACTTGCTGTCGTCGTTCATGACTTCACCTCTTCGAACGTGAATGCGGTGGCGAGCTTGATGAGCGCGAACTCCAGCACCAGGCCGACGATGCCGATCACGAAGATCGCGATGATGATGTTGGCGACGTTGAGGTTGTTCCACTCGTCCCACACCCAGAAGCCGATGCCGACGCCGCCCGTGAGCATCTCGGCCGCGACGATCACCAGCCACGCGGTGCCCACGGCCAGGCGCACGCCGGTGAGCATGTAGGGCAGCACGGCCGGAAAGAGGATCTTGGTGAGGATCTTCCATTCGCTGAGGTTGAGCACCTTGGCCACGTTCATGTAGTCGCTGGGCACGCGCTGCACGCCCACGGCGGTGTTGATGACCATCGGCCAGATCGAGCAGATGAAGATGGTCCAGATCGCGGCTGGGTTGGCGCCCTTGAACACCAGGAGCCCGATGGGCAGCCACGCGAGCGGCGACACCGGGCGCAGCAGGCTGATCAGCGGGTTGAACATGCGCGAGAGGAACTCGAAGCGCCCGATGGCAAAGCCGGCCGGAATGCCGACCGCCGCCGCCAGGCCGAAGCCCAGCGCCACGCGCTGCAGCGACGACAGCACGTTCCAGCCCACGCCCTGGTCGTTCGGCCCCTTGCTGTAGAACGGATCGCTGAACACCGTGAGCGCCTGCTGCCAGGTGGCCAGCGGCGAAGGAAAGCCGGTGGTGCTTTTCATGGCCACGATCTCCCACACCAGCACCAGCAGGCCGAAGCCCAGGAACGGCGGGAGCACGCGCATCCAGAAGGCGCGCAGGTCCAGGGGCGTGCGGGTGCGGGGCACGGGTGCCGCCGCCGCAACGGCCGTAGCGGGGGCGGGTGCCAGGGGCCTGGACACCACGGGCGCGGCGACCTGCGAGGCCACGGCGTCGAGCGGGGAATGGAAGACAGCGCTGACCATGGTGCGTTTCTCCTCAGACATGGAGCTTGAAAGACTCGGCGTACTTCTTCGGGTCCTTGCCGTCCCAGACCGTGCCGTCGAAGAGCTTGCTGGTGCGCAGCACGTCCTTGGGCACGGGCGTCTGCGTGGCGGCGGCGGCCTGCTTGTAGATGTCGATGCGGTTGATCTCGGTGGCCACCTTCAGGTAGTCGGGGTGCTCCTTCAGCAGGCCCCAGCGCTTGTGCTGCGTGAGGAACCACATGCCGTCCGAGAGGTACGGGAAGTTCACGGCGCCGCCGTTGTAGAACTTCATGTGGTTGGGGTCGTCCCAGCTCTTGCCCAGGCCGTTGGTGTAGCGGCCCAGGATGCGCTGGTTGATGGCGTCCACGCTGGTGTTGACGTAGCTCTTGTCAGCAATGGTTTCGGCCATCTTGTTCTTGTTCTGCAGGCCGGTGTCGATCCACTTGCCGGCCTCGAGGATCGCGGCCGTGACGGCGCGCGCGGTGTTCGGGTACTTCTTCGTGAACTCCGCGGTGCAGCCCAGCACCTTCTCGGGGTGGTCCTTCCAGATGTCCTGGGTGGTGATGCCGGTGAAGCCGATGCCGTCCATGATCGCGCGCTGGCCCCAGGGCTCGCCCACGCAGTAGCCGTCCATGTTGCCCACGCGCATGTTGGCCACCATCTGCGGGGGCGGCACGGTGATGTTCTTCACGTCCTTGAACGGGTCGATGCCGGCCGAGGCGAGCCAGTAGTAGAGCCACATGGCGTGCGTGCCGGTGGGGAAGGTGTGGGCGAAGGTGTATTCGCCCTTTTCCTTGGCGATGAGCTTGGCGAGCGAGGCCGCATCGACCGCGCCCTTGTCGGCCAGCTTCTTCGACAGCGTGATGGCCTGGCCGTTGTTGTTCAGGGTCATGAGCACGGCCATGTCCTTCTTCGGCCCGCTCACGCCCAGGTGCATGCCGTACACGAGGCCATAGAGCACGTGGGCCATGTCGAGGTCGCCGTTCACGAGCTTGTCGCGCACGCCGGCCCAGCTGGCTTCCTTGCTCGGCACGATCTTCACGCCGTACTTCTTGTCGATGCCCAGCACCGAGGCCATCACCACGCTGGCGCAATCGGTCAGCGGGATGAAGCCGATCTTCACTTCTTCCTTCTCGGGCTTGTCCGAGCCCTGGGCCCAGACGGCGGCGCGCAGCGCGGGGTCGATGCCCACGGCGCCGAGGGCGGCGGCCTGCAGCACGCGGCGCCGGCTCAGTTTGGTTTTCAGCAGCAGATCGGACATGGGCGGGGCTCCAGAAGTGAAAGACAAAAACGAAAAGGCGTCCGCACCGCGCAGGGGCTGCTCGTGAACGAGCCCTTGCGGGATGGGGACGCCTTTGTCCGGTTCGGTGGGCCGCACCCGCCGTTGGGTGCAACCTGCCTGAAGACCTTGCGGTCTGTGACAAGCTCCATGCAAGCGGTGTGCCAGCCCGCAACTGCCGGTGGGAGCTATGGAAAAGATAGCTGGCAGGGCGCGCCGGTGCAGGGAAAAGTTCCTGCTGGCTCGCTAACCCGGGCGACGCACAGTTGTTGTGCGCTGCACCAATCCAAGCGGCCCGGGTCAGCGCCGCGGTGCAGGCTCGAGCGGCAGGTAGTCGGCCATGGCCAGCATCGACTCGGCCACGTCGACGAGGCGGCGCTTCTGGTTCATGGCGGTCTGGCGCAGCATCTTGTGCGCCTCGGCCTCGCTCAGGCGCCGGTGCGCCATCAGCAGGCCCTTGGCGCGCTCGACGATCTTGCGTTCGTTGAGCGAGGCGCGCACGGTGTCGAGTTCGTCGCTCATGGCCTGCAGGCGCTGCGACTGCTCCTGGACCATGTCGAGCACCGAGCGTTCGAGGTGGCGCCCGAGCTGCGCGGGCGTGGCGTCCTGCGCCTGCTGGGCATCGTCGAAGAAGAGCGCGCCGCCGGCCTGCGGGGCCAGCGTGCCGAGCAGTTGCCGGTACGCGGCCAGCTCGCTGCGGGCCTGGGCGGTCTTGTGGTCGCACAGCGCGCGCAGGTCGGCCGAGAGGCGGTTCTCGACCGTCTGCATGGCGTCGATGCGCCGCGTGCAGCAGTCGAACCAGGCCTGGCTCAGCAGCGCGTCGGCCGGCACCGAGGTGGCGCCCTTGCGACGCAGGCGCTCGAGCTCGGCCAGCACGGCGTCCGACTGGCTGTCGTGCCAGAGCGTGCGCACCGCGTCGCCCGAGAAGTCGATGAACACCTGGAAGCAGCGCTCCTGCGACTCGATGAGGTGGCGCCACTGCTGGCGCTGCGCATCGTCGCCCCGGCCCAGCGCGAGCGCGGCGGCGCCGAAGGCCCGCTCCTGGCCGGCGAACTCCTTGCCCTGCATGAAGTTGAACATCGCCACCAGCAGGCGCGAGATCTCGGGGTCGGTGGCGCCGTCGGCCGCCTCGAACACCACCGCCAGCAGGCCGGCCACCAGCTTGGCGAAGGCGGCGACGGCCTGGGCCGGCTGGAGTTCGAGCGCGTCGATGCGCCGGCGCAGCGCGGGCAGGGCGTCCAGGCCGGGCAGCACCCAGGCGATGCGGCTGAACAGGCGCGCGCCGTGGCCGGCGCCCACCGCGCGGTGGTGCTCGGCCTCGAGCCGGTCGAAGCCGGCGCGCACCTGCTGCTCGAGCGCGAGGCATTCGGCGATCTGCGGGCCGCGCTGCTCGGCAAAGCGCCCGCCGTGCGAGGCCAGGAACACGTTCGACATGCCGCGCTCGCGCTGCAGCGCATGCACGAGCCGGCCGATGGCGCCGACCAGCTCGCTGGTGCGCGCGAGCTGGTCCAGCGCGTCGATCTCGCATCGGCGCGCGGCGATCAGGAAGCTCAGGCCGGAAGTCATTCGTGGGGGCGCAAAAGGAGCGCATCCCGCTCGTGCAACTTCCGTGCCTCGCTTGCCCCTTCGCGGGCGCCGCCGGCGGGCGGCCCCTACACTCGGCGCCATGCTCTTGTTGGGAATCGAATCATCCTGCGACGAGACCGGCGTGGCGCTGGTCGAGTCGCACGGCGACGCGCTGCCGCTGCTGCGTTCGCACGCGCTGCACAGCCAGATCGCCATGCACCAGGCTTACGGCGGCGTGGTGCCCGAGCTGGCCAGCCGCGACCACATCCGCCGCGTGCTGCCGCTCACCGAAGCCGTCATGGCCGAAGCCGGACGCTCGCTGGCCGAGATCGACGTGGTGGCCTACACGCGCGGCCCGGGCCTGGCCGGCGCGCTGCTCGTGGGCGCCGGCGTGGCCTGTGCGCTGGGCGTGGCGCTGGGCAAGCCGGTGCTGGGGGTGCATCACCTCGAAGGGCACCTGCTGTCGCCGTTCCTGAGCGCCGACCCGCCCGAGTTTCCGTTCGTGGCGCTGCTGGTGTCGGGCGGCCACACGCAGCTGATGCGGGTCGACGGCGTGGGCCGCTACGAACTGCTCGGCGAGACCATCGACGACGCGGCGGGCGAGGCCTTCGACAAGAGCGCCAAGCTCATGGGCCTGCCGTACCCCGGCGGCCCCTGGCTCGCGAAGCTGGCCGAAGGCGGCGACGCCGCGGCCTTCAAGCTGCCCCGCCCGCTGCTGCACAGCGGTGATCTCGACTTTTCGTTCGCCGGCCTGAAGACGGCCGTGCTCACGCAGGCCAAGAAGCTCGGCGACCAGCTCGAGGCGCGCAAGGCCGACCTGGCCGCCTCCACGCAGGCGGCGATCGTCGAAGTGCTGCTGAAGAAGTCGCTCGCGGCGCTGGACCAGACCGGCCTGAAGCGGCTGGTGGTGGCCGGCGGCGTGGGGGCCAACAAGAACCTGCGCGAGCAGTTGAACGCGGCCTGCGCCAAGCGCAAGGTGCGCGTGCACTACCCCGAGCTGCACCTGTGCACCGACAACGGCGCCATGATTGCCATGGCCGCCGCGATGCGGCTGCAATCAGGCCTGTCGCAGGCCTCGGAGCGCTACGCCTTCGACGTCAAGCCGCGATGGCCGATGGCATCGCTGATGACGCCCGAGACGCCGCTGCCGGAAACCGCATAGCTGGCTGCGGCCGTGCACGCCCCAGCGAGGGCAGCGGCAGCACGTCGAGCACGTTGCGCCAGAGCTGGCGCCACTCGGGCCAGTCGTGGCCGCCTTCGGTCGTGAACACGCGCCCCGGGGGCAGGGCGTCGGCCAGCAGCTTGTGGTTGCTGGCAAAGCGGTCGGCCAGGCCGAAGCCCAGGTACAGCGGCGGCAGGTCCTGGGAAGGCTTCGGCGCGAGGTACTGCTGGAAGAAGGGCCAGAGCTTGCGGTCGGGTTCCTCGTCGGGCTGCGGCCCGGTGGGCGCCTGCCAGGCGCGCAGGCCGCCGGCCTTCTTGATTTCCGCGCCGAGCACGCGGCGCCCGAGGTAGGGCGCCAGCGCCACGATGCCATCCACCGAGCCCGGCCGCGCCAGTTCGTGGATCAGCGCGCCGAACCCGCCGATGGAAATGCCGACCAGCCAGATCGAGGTGTAGCCCTTGGCCCGCTGGGGCTCGATGACGTCGGCATGCAGCCGCTCGCTGAGGGTCTGGTCGTAGTAGTAGGAGACGTCCGCATCGACCAGCAGTGCGTCGGCTGCGAGGTGCCGCTCGCGCACGGCGCTGATGAAGCCCTCGCGCTCGAACTCTTCGGGCTTGAGGTAGGCCCCTGGCAGGAAGATCAGGAGCGTGTCGGACCGTTCGTTGTCATTGGCTGACTGCAGGTGCGTTTTCATGGTGCCTTGAGGCACACCCGCTGTCCGCACCGCCCGGGAACTCGATGCGTTTACGAGATGCCCACGAAGAAGAAAGTACTAATAAATCGTCACATCATGTGACGTTATCCGGCACTATTGTGAATACGGCGCTTGTTTAAAGTCAAAACAAGCTGTCACTAACATTTTCTTCGTGGGGGCATCGCCGGGACTAGTTGATCTGCAAGTTCGAAACCTGGCTTGCCGGCACCAGCTTGCCGAGCTTGAGGGTCAGCACGCCGTTCTCCAGCTTGGCTTCGCTGGTGGCCAGGTCGATGGCTTGCGGCAGCTCGTAGGCGAGCTTGATCTGGCGCTTGGCTTCGGCCTTGCTTTCGATGCGGACCACGGCACCTTCGATGGCCACCGACAGGTCTTCACGCGACAGGCCGGGCACGTCCAGCGACAGGGTCCAGCTCTTGTCGTCCTGCTCGACCAGAGGGGAGCGGCGGGCGCCGGCGAAGGCCTCGTTCACGAAGCGCTCGAAAGCGCGGTCGTGGGCACGGGGAGCGAAATGCGCGCGGTGGGTGGGGGTGAAGAACATGGCGAAAACTCCTGGGTGAATGAACACAATGGGGACATGGAATGTGTGTCCCTTACACTGCGCGGCCTTTCCATCGTGAGTGCCGCTTGACACCTCATCTAGGCGCATCGGCACGCGTTTCAAGACAATGAAAACCCCCTTTATTTGGCGCCGCCAGGCCTTGAAATTCGCAGCGGCGGCGCTATGCGCGACCCCGTTCGCCGGCCTGGCCCAGGCCCCGCAACCCGCCCCCATCCGGCTGGCGCTCATCGAGAGCATGAGCGGCCCCTTCGCCAACACCGGCGAGGCCGTGTTCCGCAACCTGCAGTGGGCCGTGGAGCGTGTGAATGCACGCGGCGGCGTGAAGCTGCCGGGCGGCGCACGGCCGCTGCAGCTCGATCGCTACGACAGCAAGGGCCAGAACGAAGAGGCGTTGTCGGCGCTGCGCGCGGCCATGGACGACGGCACCCGCATCGTGCTGCAGGGCAATTCGTCGGTGACGGCCGCGGCGCTGATCGATGCCATCGACAAGAACAACGAGCGCGACCCCTCGCGCCGCGCGATCTTCCTGAACTACTCGGCGGTCGATCCGGTGCTGACCAACGAGCGTTGCAGCTTCTGGCACTTCCGCTTCGACGCCCATGCCGACATGCGCGTGGCCGCGCTGATGGACGTGGTCAAGGACGACGCGGCGCTCAAGCGCGTCTACCTGATCGGCCAGGACTACAGCTTCGGCCAGGCCGTGCTGCGCGAGTCGCGCCGCCAGCTGGGCGTGCAGCGCCCCGACGTGGAAATCGTCGGCGACGAGCTGCACCCGATGGGCAAGGTGAAGGACTTCGCGCCCTACGCCACCAAGATCCTCGCCAGCGGCGCGCAAGCGGTGGTCACCGGCAACTGGGGCAACGACCTCACGCTGCTCGTGAAGGCCGCGCGCGAAGCCGGCTTCAACGGCAGCTTCTACACCTTCTACGGCAATGCGCTGGGCGCGCCCGCCGCCATCGGCGACGCGGGCATCGGTCGCGTGGTCGCCGTGGCCGACTGGCTGCCGAACGTGCAGACGCCGCAGTCCGAAGCCTTCTACCGCGCCTTCCGCACGCGCTTTCCGCGCCCGGCCGACGACTACGTACACATGCGCATGCAGCTCTTGGTCGAGTCGCTCGCGCAGGCGCTGGAACGCGCGGGCAGCACCGAGGCCGTGCCATTGGCGCGCGCACTGGAGCAGGCCGACGTGAGCCTGTACGGCCAGCGCGGGCGCATGCGCGCGGCCGACCACCAGTTCCAGCAGCAACTCGTGGTGGGCGTGATGGACAAGCAAGGCAAGCCCGGCGTGCAGTTCGACGTCGAGGGCTCGGGCTATGGCTTTCGCGTGATCAAGACGATCGCGCCGGAGCGCGCCGAGCAGCCCACCTCTTGCAAGATGAAGCGCCCCTGAGGTGCATGACCCCGACAGCACAGGAACTCCCCGACATGCGTGAAGCCATCCACCACCTCGAAGCCTCGAAGATCCGCGAAGTCGCCAATGCCGGCATGGGCCGCGACGACGTGCTCGCCTTCTGGTTCGGCGAGAGCGACGAGGTCACTCCCGAGGTGATCCGCCAGGCGGCCATCGAGTCGCTGCAGCGCGGCGAAACCTTCTACGCGCACAACCTCGGCCTGCCCGAGCTGCGCGAAGCCATCGCGCGCTACACCAGCCGCCTGCACCCGACGGTCGACGCCTCGCGCATCGCCGTCACCTCGGGCGGCGTGAGCGCGCTGATGCTCGCGGTGCAGGCGCTGGTCGATGCGGGCGACGACGTGGTCGCCGTCACGCCCGTGTGGCCCAACCTCACGGCGCAGCCGGCGATCATGGGTGCGCAGGTGCGCACCGTGCCGCTGGTGCCGGTGAACGGCCAGTGGACGCTCGACCTGCCCGCGTTGCGCGCGGCGGTCACGCCCAAGACGAAGCTGCTGATCGTCAACGCGCCGAACAACCCCACGGGCTGGACGATGACGCGCGACGAGCAGCAGGCCGTGCTCGACCATTGCCGCGAGACCGGCACCTGGATCCTGGCCGACGAGGTGTACGAGCGCCTGTACTTCGAGCCCACGCCGAACGGTTGCGCGCCGAGCTTCCTCGACATCTCGACGCCCGATGACCGCCTGGTCGTCACGCACAGCTTCTCGAAGAGCTTTCTCATGACCGGCTGGCGCCTCGGCTGGCTGGTGCTGCCGCCGGCGATGGTCGACGGCATCGGCAAGCTGATCGAGTTCAACACCTCGTGCGCCAGCGTGTTCACGCAGCGTGCCGCCATCGCCGCGCTCGAGCACACGGCCGACATCACGCCGCGCGTGGTCGCGCACCTGAAGCAGTGCCGCGACACGCTGGTGCCGCTGCTGGCGGCCGTGCCAGGCGTGCAAGTGGCGCCGGCCAAGGGCGGCATGTACGCCTTCTTCCGGCTCGAGGGCTTTGGCGATTCGCTCGAGCTCGCCAAGCGCCTGGTCGCCGAAGCCGGCCTGGGGCTCGCGCCGGGCAACGCCTTCGCGCCCGAGGCGCAGGGCTGGCTGCGCTGGTGCTTTGCGTCGAAAGACCCGCAGCGGTTGGTGCAGGGCGTCGAGCGGCTGCGCGGCTGGCTGGCCAAGCAGGCGCGCTGAGGCTTTCCGGCATGGCGTTGAGGTCTGCGCCCGTCGATGCCGTGCGTATCCGCGGCTCGGCGCTGCCGGGACTGCAGGCGATCGCGGCCGAATCGAAGCGCAGCTTTCCGCGCCACATGCACGACGTGTTCGGCATCGGTGTGATGGACCGCGGCGGACAGCGCTCGGCCAGCGGGCGCGGCGCGGTCGAGGCGGTGCGCGGCAATGTCATCACGGTGAATCCGGGCGAGGTGCACGACGGTGTCGCGATGCGCGGCGAAGCGCGGGCCTGGCGCATGCTGCATCTGGTGCCTGCGCTGCTGTCGGATGGTGTGCCGCCGGGGTTCGAACTGACGCGGCCGGTGCTGAGCGATCCGGCGCTGCGGCAGGGCTTCGACCGGTTGTTCGCGGCCGTCGTCGAAGGCGACGACGCGCTGGCGCTGGAGCAGGGTGTGCTGCAACTGCTGCGCGATGCACCCGGCGCGCGGGCTCCGGAGGCGCCGAAGCGCGTGGCGCCGGCAGCGATGGAGCGCGCACGTGCGCGCATCGCCGACGACTGCATCCATGCGCCCACGCTCGCCGAACTGGCGCGCGAAGCGGGCCTGAGCCGCTACCAGCTGCTGCGCGGCTTCGCGGCCGCCTTCGGGCTGCCGCCGCATGCCTGGCTGCAGCAATGCCGGCTGTCGCGCGCCCGCCGGCTGATCGCGCAGGGCAGGGCGCTGGCCGATGCCGCAGCCGGCGCGGGCTTCTCTGACCAAAGCCACATGACGCGGGCCTTCGTGCGCTTCCTGGGCTTCACGCCCGGGGCGTACGCGGCGGCGCGCTAGCTCGATTCCTGCAATTTCGTTCAAGACCGCCGCGCCCCTGGCGGGAGACGCTCGCGCTTTCTGCAAAACGGAAGGCGATCAGGATGTCGGAACGAAGCAAGGGAATGTGGCTGTGCGCGCTCGCGATGGTCACGGTCGGCAGCACGGTGGTCGCGAGCAAGCTCATCGCCAGCGGCCTGCCGCCGTTCACGGCGACCGCGCTGCGCTTTGCGCTGGCGCTGCCCGTGTTCGTGGCGCTGATGGGGTTCATGCGCGGGCGCTGGCCGCGCCCTGACCGTCACGACGCCGTGCTGCTGCTGTGCCAGGCGGCGGCGGGCAGCGTCGGCTACACGGTGCTGCTGATCCTGGGCGTGCGCTGGGCGCCGGCCGCCGATGCGGGCGTGGTGACCGGCACGCTGCCGGCCATGGCCGCACTGGTGGCTGTGCTGGCGCTGCGCGAGCGGCCGGGGCGTTACCTGGTGGGCGGGATCGTGCTCGCGAGCCTGGGCGTGCTGGCGATCACGCTGCGTCCGGGCGACGGAGGTGGCGAGCGCACGTCGACCGCGCTGCTCGGCAACCTGCTGGTGCTGGGGGCGGTGGCGCTCGAGTCGCTGTTCATCCTGCTCAACAAGCGGCTGCGCGTGCCGCTGGCGCCGCTCGTGCAATCGACCGCGATGGTCGCGCTGGGGCTGCTGCTGTCCGTGGTTCCTGCGCTGCTGGAGCGCGCCTGGCTTCAGCCGGTGCCGGCCGAGGCGCTGGCCGGGGTGGCCTACTACGCGCTGGTGCCGACGGTGGCAGGCTTCCTGCTCTGGTACGCGGGCGCCGCCCGGCTGCGGGGCGCCGAGGCGGCGCTGTTCACGGCGCTGATGCCGGTGTCGGCGCTGGTCTTGGCGGCGTGGTGGCTGGGGGAGGCGGTGGGGTGGGCCCAGGTCGCCGGCGCGGCCTGCGTGCTGGGGGCCGTGGGGCTGGTTTCACTTGACGGAAGACGGCGGGAAGGAGCGGTCAAGCCGGCCGATGTATACTCCCAAAGCTTTGCATGCCGCAAGGCGCACGGTGAGGGCAGTTCCAGTGCTCACCGCAAGTCAAACATCCCGGAACAAGGAAATTCAACATGATCGCAGCCTCCATCAAGGCCGAAGTTGTCAAGGACAACGCCCGCGCAGCCAACGACACCGGCAGCCCCGAAGTGCAAGTCGCACTGCTGACCGCCCGTATCAACGAGCTGACCCCCCACTTCAAGACGCACGCCAAGGACCACCACGGTCGTCGCGGCCTGCTGCGCATGGTCAGCCGCCGTCGCAAGCTGCTCGACTACCTCAAGTCCAAGGACGCCGAGCGTTACACCGCGCTGATCGCCAAGCTGGGTCTGCGCAAGTAATTCGAATCGCATGAAAAAACGCCTGGGTTAGTCCGCTAGCTCAGGCGTTTTTTACTTCGCGATCCACTTTCGGAGTGCCCAACAGAGCGAAGCTGTGTCATTCCAATGAAGTTCGTCCCGAGCTTCGCTGGAATGGCATCGTGTTCTGAGCAGCCTCCGCCCCTTGCGAATCCTGTGTGATTCGCTATCAAAATAGGAGCAAAAATGAGCCTCTTCAACAAAATCACCAAGTCCTTCCAATGGGGCGACAAGACCGTCGTCATGGAAACCGGTGAAATCGCCCGCCAGGCGACCGGCGCCGTGCTGGTTGATATCGACGGCACCGTGATCCTGGCGACCGTGGTCGCCTCCAAGACCGCCAAGCCCGGCCAGGACTTCTTCCCGCTGACCGTCGACTACATCGAGAAGACCTACGCCGCCGGCAAGATCCCCGGCAGCTTCTTCAAGCGCGAAGCCAAGCCCAGCGAACACGAAACCCTGACCAGCCGCCTGATCGACCGTCCGATCCGCCCGCTGTTCCCCGAAGGTTTCCTGAACGAAGTGCACGTGGTGATCCACACCGTGTCGCTGAATCCTGAAGTCGACGCCGACATCGCCGCCATGATCGGCGTGAGCGCCGCCCTGTCGATCTCCGGCATCCCGTTCAGCGGCCCGATCGGTGCCGCCCGCGTGGGCTACATCAACGGCCAGTACGTGCTGAATCCGGGTCCCACGGCCCGCAAGGATTCGCAGATGGACCTCGTCGTCGCCGGCACGCAAGCCGCCGTGCTGATGGTCGAATCCGAAGCCCAGCAACTCAGCGAAGAAATCATGCTGGGTGGCGTGGTGTTCGGTCACGAGCAGGCCAACATCGCGATCAACGCGATCCACGACCTCGTGCGCGACGCCGGCAAGCCGGAATGGCTCAAGGAAGGCACCTGGGTGCCTGAAGCCAAGGACGAAGACTTCATCGCCAAGATCAACGGCCTGGCCGAAGAAAAGCTGCGCGCCGTCTACCAGATCCGCAGCAAGCAAGCTCGCACGCAAGCCCTGCGCGAAGCCAATGCCAGCGTCTTCACGGCCCTGAAGGCCGAAGGCGCCGAGTTCGACGCCGGCAAGGTCAGCGACCTGCTGTTCGCGATCGAGTCGCGCATCGTGCGCGGCCAGATCCTGCAAGGCGAGCCGCGCATCGACGGCCGCGACACGCGCACCGTGCGCCCCATCGAAATCCGTAACTCCGTGCTGCCCCGCACCCACGGCTCGGCGCTGTTCACGCGCGGCGAGACGCAGGGCCTGGTCGTCACCACGCTCGGCACCGAGCGCGACGCGCAGCGCATCGACGCGCTGGCCGGCGAGTACGAAGACCGCTTCCTGTTCCACTACAACATGCCTCCCTTTGCCACCGGTGAAGTGGGTCGCATGGGCTCCACCAAGCGCCGCGAAGTGGGCCACGGCCGTCTGGCCAAGCGCGCGCTCGTCGCCGTGCTGCCGACCAAGGAAGAATTCCCGTACACCATCCGCGTGGTGTCGGAAATCACCGAGTCGAACGGCTCCTCGTCGATGGCTTCGGTCTGCGGCGGCTGCCTCTCGATGATGGACGCCGGCGTGCCCATGAAGGCACACGTGGCCGGCATCGCCATGGGCCTGATCAAGGAAGACAACCGCTTCGCAGTGCTGACCGACATCCTGGGCGACGAAGATCACCTGGGCGACATGGACTTCAAGGTGGCCGGCACGACCAACGGCATCACCGCGCTGCAGATGGACATCAAGATCCAGGGCATCACCAAGGAAATCATGCAGGTTGCATTGGCGCAGGCCAAGGAAGCGCGCATGCACATCCTGGGCAAGATGCAAGAAGCGATGGGCGAGGCCAAGGCCGACGTGTCGCAGTTCGCACCGCGCCTGACCACGCTGAAGATCAACCCCGAGAAGATCCGCGACGTGATCGGCAAGGGCGGCGCGGTCATCCGTGGCCTGCAGGAAGAAACCGGCACGACGATCAACATCGACGAAGACGGCACCATCACCATCGCCTCGACCGATCCGGAAAAGGCCGAATTCGCCAAGAAGCGCATCGAGCAGATCACCGCTGAAGTCGAAATCGGCAAGGTCTACGAAGGCCCGATCACCAAGATCCTGGACTTCGGCGCGCTGGTCAACCTGCTGCCCGGCAAGGACGGCCTGCTGCACATCAGCCAGATCGCGCACGAGCGCGTCGAGAAGGTGACCGACTACCTGAGCGAAGGCCAGATCGTGAAGGTCAAGGTTCTCGAGACCGACGAAAAGGGCCGCGTCAAGCTGTCCATGAAGGCCCTGACCGAGCGTCCGGCCGGCATGGAATACAGCGAGCGCCCGCCGCGCGAAGACCGTGGCGATCGCGGCGACCGTGGCGGCGACCGCCGCGAGCGTTCGGACCGTGGCGACCGCGGTGACCGCGGCGGCGATCGTGGCGAGCGCGCACCGCGCTTCAACGACCAGCAGCAGCAACCCCGCGGCGAGCAGCAACAGCAGCCCGCCGGCGAGTCGCAGCAGCAAGCGCCGCGCGAACCGCAGGAGTAAGCAGTGAGGCGCGACGGCCTCTGCCGTCGCCTCTCGCGTGGACAGTGGTGATGCCCGCCCCGTGCGGGCATCCGAGCCTCGGAGACCCCCATGAAAGCCATTGAGATCACTTCGTACGGCGCCCCCGAGGTGCTGCGCGTCGCTGCGCGTCCCGACCCGGTGGCGGGCGAGGGTGAGCTGCTGATCCGCGTGGCGGCCAGCGGCGTGAATCGCCCGGACGTGCTGCAGCGGATGGGGCACTACCCCGTGCCGCCCGGTGCCTCCGACCTGCCGGGCCTCGAAGTGGCCGGCGAGATCGTGTCGGGTGACGCCAAGGCGCTGGCCGATGCGGGCTTCCAGGTCGGCGACCGCGTGTGCGCGCTGGTGGCTGGTGGCGGCTATGCCGAGCTGTGCGTGGCGCCCGTGGCGCAATGCCTGCCGGTGCCCAGGGGCTGGAGCGATGTCGAGGCGGCTTCGCTGCCCGAGACCTTCTTCACCGTCTGGAGCAACGTGTTCGAGCGCGGCCGCCTGCAGAAGGGCGAGACCCTGCTGATCCAGGGCGGTTCCAGCGGCATCGGCGTCACGGCGATCCAGATCGCCAAGGCGCTCGGTGCGACCGTGATCGTCACGGCCGGCAGCGATGACAAGTGCGAAGCCTGCCTGAAGCTCGGCGCCGACCACGCGATCAACTACCGCACGAGCGATTTCGTCGAAGTGGCGAAGCAGCTCACGGGTGGCAAGGGCGTGGACGTGGTGCTCGACATGGTGGCCGGCGACTACGTGGCACGCGAGGTCGAGTGCCTGGCCGAAGACGGCCGGCTGGTGATCATCGCGGTGCAGGGCGGTGTGAAGAGCGAGATCAACGCGGGCCTCGTGCTGCGCCGGCGGCTCACGATCACCGGCTCGACGCTGCGTCCGCGGCCGGTGGCGTTCAAGGGGGCCATTGCCAAGGCGCTGCGCGAAAAGGTCTGGCCGCTGCTCGAAAGCGGCGCGGTCAAGTCCGTGATCCACAGCACCTATGCGGCAGCAGGTGAACCCAGCGGTGCGGCCCAAGCGCACACCCTGATGGAATCGAACCAGCACATCGGCAAGATCGTGCTGACTTGGTGAGACGAACAACGCGATGACAACCTTCAAGAAACTGATTGCCGGCAACTGGAAGATGAATGGCGGCCTGGCCGCCAACGAGGCGCTGGTGAAGGCCCTGCAGCAAGGGCTGGCCGCCAGCCCCGCGGCCTGCGGTGTTGCACTGTGCGCGCCTGCGCCGTACTTCGCCCAGCTGCAATCGCTGCTGGCGGGCACGCCGTCGCTGGCCCTTGGTGCGCAGGACATTTCGGCGCACCCGCAAGGTGCGTTCACCGGTGAGCAGTCGGCGGCGATGCTGAAGGATTTCGGTGTGCGCTATGCCATCGTGGGCCATTCGGAGCGTCGCCAGTACCACGGCGAAACCGACGATGCCGTGGCGGCCAAGACGGCGGCGGCGTTGGCGAACGGCATCACGCCGATCGTCTGTGTCGGCGAGACGCTGGCAGAGCGCGAAGCAGGGCAGACCGAAGAGATCGTCAAGCGCCAGCTGGCCGCGGTGATCCATGTGAATGGCCACTGCATCAGCGAGATCGTCGTGGCCTACGAGCCGGTCTGGGCCATCGGCACGGGCAAGACGGCTTCGCCGGAACAGGCGCAGGCGGTGCATGCCGTGCTGCGTGCACAACTGCACCATGCCGCGAGCGAACACGCCGCGGGCATCAAGATTCTGTACGGCGGCAGCATGAATGCGGCGAATGCCGCCGAACTGCTGGCGCAGGCCGACATCGACGGCGGCCTCATCGGCGGCGCCTCGCTCAAGGCGCCCGACTTTCTGCAGATCATTTCTGCTGCTGCACGCTGATCGCGGCAACGGCAGCCATCACTTAGGAGTAAGAACGAATGAACGTGGTCCTCAATCTTCTGGTCGGCGTGCAAATGCTGGCGGCGCTGGCAATGATCGGCCTGATCCTGATCCAGCACGGCAAGGGTGCCGACATGGGCGCGGCCTTCGGCAGCGGCAGTGCAGGCAGCCTGTTCGGCGCCAGCGGCAGTGCCAACTTCCTTTCGCGCACCACGGCCGTGCTGGCTGCGGTGTTCTTTGCCTGCACGCTGCTGCTGGCCTACTTCAGCCACGCACGTCCTGCGGGCGGTGGCAGCCTGCTCGAGCGCGCAGCCGTGGGTGCGCCTGCTGCACCGGCCGCGCCTGCGACTGGCGCTGCGGGCGAAATCCCCGCTGCAGCAGCACCTGCCAAGGCCGCTTCGGCGCCTGCTGCACCCGTTTCGGGCTCCGGCCAGATTCCGGCCAAGTAATCAGGTTGTTTTCATGCAGCCGTTCGTGAGAAACGGCTTCATTTCAGGGTAAACTCTAAATCTGTTCAGAAAGCCAAATGCCTCAACGGCACCTCATGCCATCTGGACAGTTAAAAACCGCGGTCGTGGTGAAATTGGTAGACACGCTATCTTGAGGGGGTAGTGGCGAAAGCTGTGCGAGTTCGAGTCTCGCCGACCGCACCAAATCTCACCGGCAGAAGATCTCTTTCCAGAGGCTCTTCTGTCGGTGGCAAGCGGTGAAAATTTCTCGATGAACCTCGATTCCTACCTTCCCGTCCTTTTGTTCATTTTGGTCGGGGTCGGCGTAGGCGTCGCCCCGCAAGTCATCGGATACATCCTCGGGCCCAATCGGCCCGACGCTGCGAAGAACGCGCCCTACGAGTGCGGCTTCGAAGCCTTCGAGGATGCGCGCATGAAATTCGACGTGCGCTATTACCTCGTCGCGATTCTCTTCATCCTCTTCGATCTCGAGATTGCCTTTCTCTTTCCGTGGGCCATTGCGCTCAAGGAAATCGGCGCTGTTGGCTTCTGGGCCATGATGATCTTTCTCGCCATCCTCGTCGTGGGCTTCGTCTACGAGTGGAAAAAAGGCGCGCTCGACTGGGAATGACAAGGAAGCTACACGATGGCCATTGAAGGCGTTCTCAAAGAAGGCTTCGTCACCACGACCTACGACTCCGTCGTGAACTGGGCGAAGACCGGATCTCTCTGGCCGATGACGTTCGGCCTCGCATGCTGCGCGGTCGAAATGATGCACGCGGGCGCTGCCCGCTACGACATCGACCGTTTCGGCATGCTGTTCCGCCCCAGCCCGCGCCAGTCCGATCTGATGATCGTGGCCGGCACGCTGTGCAACAAGATGGCGCCGGCGCTGCGCAAGGTCTACGACCAGATGCCCGAACCGCGCTGGGTGCTCTCGATGGGCTCCTGCGCGAACGGCGGCGGTTACTACCACTACAGCTATTCCGTGGTGCGTGGCTGCGACCGCATCGTGCCGGTCGACGTCTATGTGCCGGGTTGTCCGCCCACCGCTGAAGCACTGCTGTACGGTGTGATCCAGCTGCAGCAGAAGATTCGCCGCACCAACACCATTGCCCGCGCCTGAGAGATTGCCGACGATGACTGACTTTGCAATTTCGCCGGAGGTGCTGCGCGCCACCATTGCCGAGACGCTCGGCGCCAAGGCCAAGAGCGTGACGGTTGCGCTTGAAGAAGTGACCGTCGTGGTCAGCGCCGCCGACTACATCGACGCGGCGCTGCTGCTGCGCGATGCGCCCGGTTGCCGCTTCGAGCAGCTGATCGACCTGTGCGGCATGGACTATTCCGATTACCGCGAAGGCGAGTGGCAGGGCGAGCGCTACGGCGTCGTCTCGCACCTGCTCTCCGTGAGCCTCAACCAGCGCGTGCGCCTGAAGGTGTTCGCGACCAGCGAAGACCTGCCCGTGATCGACTCGCTCCAGCCCGTCTGGAGCGCTGCCACGTGGTTCGAGCGCGAAGCCTTCGACCTGTACGGCATCGTGTTCGACGGTCACGACGACCTGCGTCGCATCCTGACCGACTACGGCTTCATCGGCCACCCGTTCCGCAAGGACTTCCCGGTGTCGGGTCACGTCGAGATGCGTTACGACGAAGAGCAGAAGCGCGTGGTCTACCAGCCGGTCTCGATCGAGCCGCGCGAAATCACGCCGCGCGTGATCCGCGAAGACAACTACGGCGGCGGTTTGCACTGACAGATATGGCCGAAATCAAGAACTACACACTCAACTTCGGTCCCCAGCACCCCGCAGCACACGGCGTGCTGCGCCTGGTGCTCGAGCTGGACGGCGAAGTGATCCAGCGTGCCGACCCCCACATCGGCCTGCTGCACCGTGCGACCGAGAAGCTCGCCGAATCGCGCACCTTCATCCAGTCGCTGCCCTACATGGACCGCCTCGACTACGTGTCGATGATGTCCAACGAGCACGCCTACTGCCTCGCCATCGAGCGGATGATGGGCCTCGATGTGCCGATCCGCGCGCAGTACATCCGCGTGATGTTCGCCGAGATCACCCGCCTGCTGAACCACCTGCTGTGGCTCGGCGCGCACGGTCTCGATTGCGGCGCGATGAACATGCTCATCTACTGCTTCCGCGAGCGTGAAGACCTGTTCGACATGTACGAAGCCGTGTCCGGCGCGCGCATGCACGCGGCGTACTTCCGCCCGGGCGGCGTCTATCGCGACCTGCCGGATTCGATGCCGCAGTACAAGGTCAGCAAGATCAAGAATGCGAAGGCCATCGAAAAGCTCAACGAGAACCGTCAGGGCTCGCTGCTGGACTTCATCGACGACTTCTGCAAGCGCTTCCCGAAGATGGTCGACGAGTACGAGACGCTGCTCACCGACAACCGCATCTGGAAGCAGCGCACCGTGGGCATCGGCGTGGTCACGCCGGAGCGCGCGCTGAACCTGGGCTTCACCGGCCCGATGCTGCGCGGCTCGGGCGTCGAATGGGACCTGCGCAAGAAGCAGCCCTACGACGTCTACGACCAGATGCAGTTCGACGTGCCCGTGGGCAAGACCGGCGACTGCTACGACCGCTACCTGGTTCGCGTGGAAGAAATGCGCCAGGCCAACAAGATCATCCAGCAGTGCTCGGCCTGGCTGCGCGCCAACCCTGGCCCGGTGATCACCAGCAACCACAAGGTTGCCGCGCCCGCGCGCGAATCGATGAAGGCGAACATGGAGGAGCTGATCCACCATTTCAAGCTCTTCACCGAAGGCTTCCACGTGCCCGAAGGCGAAGCGTATGCCGCCGTCGAGCACCCCAAGGGCGAGTTCGGCATCTACCTCGTGAGCGACGGTGCCAACAAGCCGTACCGTCTGAAGATCCGCGCCCCGGGCTTCCCGCACCTCGCTGCCCTCGACGAAATGTCGCGCGGCCACATGATCGCCGACGCTGTCGCGGTGATCGGCACGATGGACATCGTGTTCGGCGAAATCGACAGGTGAGAAAGAGCGAATGACGACTTCCTCAACCCATCACCATGACGCGGCGCCCTCGGCGCCGTTGAAGGCTGCCATCCTCGAGCGTTTTGCGCGCGAGGTCGCGAAGTACCCCGAAGCCGGCAAGCAGTCGGCCGTGATGGCCTGCCTGGCCATCGTCCAGCAGGACGAAGGCTTCGTGAGCGTGCAGCGCGAGCGCGAGATCGCCGCCTACCTCGGCATGGCGCCCATCGCCGTGCACGAAGTGACGACCTTCTACAACATGTACAACCAGCATCCGGTGGGCAAGTTCAAGCTCAACGTGTGCACCAACCTGCCGTGCCAGCTGCGCGACGGCGTCACCGCGCTCGTGCACCTCGAGAAGAAGCTCGGCATCAAGATGGGCGAGACCACGGCCGACGGCCTGTTCACGCTGCAGCAGAGCGAATGCCTGGGCGCCTGCGCCGATTCGCCCGTGATGCTGGTCAACGACCGCACCATGTGCAGCTTCATGAGCAACGACAAGCTCGACCAGCTCATCGACGGTTTGCGCAGTGCCAAGCCAGGGGAGGCTTCGTGATGACGCCCGAACAGGTTCTCTCGCAATTCCAGGCCACCGGTGTCCAGACCTGCTTCCATGACCGCCACATCGGCGCTCAGATCTATGCAGGCCTGGACGGCACCAACTGGCACCTGGCCGACTACGAAGCGCGCGGCGGCTACCAGGCGCTGCGCAAGATCCTCACCGAGGGCCTCACGCCTGACCAGGTGATCGCCGAAGTGAAGGCCTCGGGCCTGCGCGGCCGTGGCGGCGCGGGTTTCCCGACCGGCCTGAAGTGGAGCTTCATGCCTCGCCAGTTCCCGGGCCAGAAGTACCTCGTCTGCAATTCGGACGAAGGCGAGCCCGGCACGTGCAAGGACCGCGACATCCTGCAGTTCAACCCGCACATCGTGATCGAAGGCATGGCCATCGCCGCGTATGCGATGGGCATCAGCGTGGGCTACAACTACATCCACGGCGAGATCTTCCAGAGCTACGACCGCTTCGAGGCCGCCCTTGAAGAGGCACGTGCCGCTGGCTATCTCGGCGACAAGATCATGGGCAGCACGTACAACTTCCAGTTGCACGCCGCCCACGGCTTCGGTGCCTACATCTGCGGCGAAGAAACCGCGCTGCTCGAGTCGCTCGAAGGCAAGAAGGGCCAGCCGCGCTTCAAGCCGCCGTTCCCGGCCAGTTTCGGCCTGTACGGCAAGCCGACCACCATCAACAACACCGAGACCTTCGCGGCGGTGCCCTGGATCATCCGCAACGGCGGCCAGGCCTACCTCGAGTGCGGCAAGCCGAACAACGGCGGCACCAAGATCTACTCGGTGAGCGGCGACGTCGAGTTGCCCGGCAACTACGAAGTGCCGATGGGCACGCCGTTCTCCAAGCTGCTCGAGCTGGCCGGCGGCGTGCGCAAGGGCCGCACGCTCAAGGCCGTGATCCCCGGCGGCTCGTCGTCGCCGGTGCTGCCGGCCGACATCATGATGGCCTGCACCATGGACTACGACTCCATCGCCAAGGCCGGCTCCATGCTGGGTTCGGGCGCGGTGATCGTCATGGACGACAGCCGCTCGATGGTCGAGTCGCTCAAGCGCCTCTCGTACTTCTACATGCACGAGTCCTGCGGCCAGTGCACCCCCTGCCGCGAAGGCACGGGTTGGCTCTACCGCGTGGTGGACCGCATCCACAACGGCCAGGGCAAGCCCAGCGACATGCAGCTGCTGGACTCCGTGGCCGGCGACATCATGGGCCGCACCATCTGTGCGCTCGGCGATGCGGCAGCCATGCCCGTGCGCGCCATGATCAAGCACTTCCGCCATGAGTTCGAGGCCCTGATTCCGGGTCACGTCCCGACGGCGCCCGTCAAGGCCTGAGTGCGAGAAGAAACACAGACATGATCGAAATCGAACTCGACGGCAAGAAGGTCGAAGTGACCGAAGGCAGCATGGTGATGCATG
Organism: Variovorax sp. BGA-UO-ETr-C22; assembly: GCF_059567965.1. Lineage (NCBI taxonomy): Bacteria > Pseudomonadati > Pseudomonadota > Betaproteobacteria > Burkholderiales > Comamonadaceae > Variovorax > Variovorax sp. BGA-UO-ETr-C22. The sequence continues at coordinate 139,628 of NZ_JCAQPA010000007.1, read as the reverse complement.
CGGCCGAAAAGGCGGGCACGTACATTCCGCACTTCTGCTATCACAAGAAACTCAGCATCGCGGCCAACTGCCGCATGTGCCTGGTCGACGTGGAAAAAGCGCCCAAGCCGATGCCGGCCTGCGCCACGCCCGTCACGCAGGGCATGATCGTTCGCACCAAGAGCGACAAGGCCATCAAGGCCCAGCAGTCCGTCATGGAGTTCCTGCTGATCAACCACCCGCTGGACTGCCCCATCTGCGACCAGGGCGGCGAGTGCCAGCTGCAGGATCTGGCCGTGGGCTACGGCGGTTCTTCTTCGCGTTACGAAGAAGAAAAGCGCGTCGTGTTCCACAAGGACGTCGGCCCGCTGATCAGCATGGAAGAAATGAGCCGCTGCATCCACTGCACGCGCTGCGTCCGTTTCGGCCAGGAAGTGGCCGGCGTGATGGAGCTGGGCATGTCGCACCGCGGCGAGCACTCCGAAATCGAAACCTTCCTCGGCGACTCGGTCGACTCCGAACTGTCGGGCAACATGATCGACATCTGCCCGGTCGGCGCGCTCACGAGCAAGCCGTTCCGCTACAGCGCCCGCACCTGGGAGTTGTCGCGCCGCAAGTCGGTGAGCCCGCACGATTCCACCGGTGCCAACCTGATCGTCCAGGTCAAGAACAACCGCGTGATGCGCGTGGTGCCGCTCGAGAACGAAGACGTCAACGAATGCTGGATCGCCGACCGCGACCGCTTCTCGTACGAAGCGCTCAACGGCACGGAACGCCTGACCCAGCCCATGCTGAAGCAGGGCGGCCAATGGCAGCAGGTCGACTGGCAGACGGCGCTCGAGTACGTTGCCAACGGCCTCAAGCAGATCAAGACCGACCACGGCGCGCAAAGCATCGGCACGCTGGTCAGCCCGCACAGCACGCTCGAAGAGCTGCAGCTCGCCGCCATGCTCACGCGTGAACTCGGCAGCGACAACATCGACTACCGCCTGCGCAATGCCGAATTCACGGCCTTCGAAGGTGTGCGCTGGCTCGGCACCTCGATCGCCTCGCTCACGCAAGTGCAGCGCGCGCTGGTCGTCGGTTCGAACCTGCGCAAGGAACACCCGCTGTTCGCGCAGCGCATCCGCCAGGCCGTGCGCAAGGGCGCCGCGCTGTCGGTGATCACTTCGTCCAGCCTCATGGCCGATCGCGGTGCCTGGGCCATCGACGTGGCGCAAGCGGCCATCGTCGAAGCCGACCAGTGGGTCGAGGCGCTGGCCGCCGTGGCTGCGGCCATCGGCCAGACCAACGGCGCTGCCGCGCCGCTGGCACCGAAGAACGCACCCGACGCCGTCGCGCAAGCCATCGCAGCCTCGCTGCTGAGCGGCGAACGCAAGGCGATCCTGCTCGGCAATGCCGCCGCGCACCACGCACAAGCCAGCAGCCTGCTGGCCCTCGCGAACTGGATTGGCGCACAGACCGGCGCCACCGTCGGCTACCTGACCGAAGCGGGCAACACCGTGGGCGCACAGCTCGTCGGCGCCTTCCCGCAGAACGGCGGCCTCGATGCCGGCCGCATGCTCGCCGCCGGCTCCGGCCTCAAGGCCGTGCTGCTGCTGAACACCGAGCCGGTGTTCGACTCGGCCGCCGGTGCTGCCGCTGCCGATGTCATCGGCAATGCGCAGATGGTGGTCACGCTGAGCCCCTTCAAGGCCAACCTCGAGTTCAGCGACGTGCTGCTGCCCATCGCCCCGTTCACCGAAACGCCCGGCACCTTCGTCAACGCCGAAGGCCGCCTGCAGGGTTTCCATGCCGTCGTGAAGCCGCAAGGCGAAACGCGGCCGGCGTGGAAGGTGCTGCGCGTGCTGGCGAACCTGCTCGGCCTGCCGGGCTTCGCCTTCGAATCGACCGCCGAGGTGCTGGCCACCATCGGTGACAAGGGCACCGTGCCGGCGAACGCGCTGAGCAATGCCACGTCCGCCAAGGCCGTCGCGGCCAGCGGCGTCGTGGCTGCGCCCGTGGTCGCGAGCATCTACCAGCTCGACTCGATCGTGCGCCGCGCACCGTCGCTGCAGCTGACCGCCGACGCGCGCAACAGCGCACAGGCCGCACCCGCTCGTGCCGAGGAGGCCTTGGCATGATCGACGCAATTCATGGCTTCGGCCAGGGGCTGGTCGCCGCAGGCTGGTGGACGTCCGTCGTCTGGCCCGTGGTCTGGACGCTGATCAAGATCATCGTCGTCGTGATCCCGCTGATGTTGGCTGTGGCGTACCTCACGCTGTGGGAACGCAAGGCCATCGGCTTCACGCAGATCCGCGTGGGCCCGAACCGCATCGGGCCGCTGGGCCTGCTGCAGCCGATCGCCGACGCGCTCAAGCTGATGACCAAGGAAATCATCCTTCCGACGGTCGCCAACAAGGGCCTGTTCCTGCTCGGTCCCATCATGACCATCATGCCGGCGCTGGCCGCATGGGCCGTGATTCCCTTCGGTCCCGACGTGGCGCTGGCCAACATCAATGCCGGCCTGCTGTTCGTGATGGCCATCACCTCGCTCGAGGTGTACGGCGTGATCATCGCCGGCTGGGCCTCGAACTCGAAGTACGCCTTCCTGGGCGCGCTGCGCGCCTCGGCACAGATGGTGAGCTACGAAATCGCGATGGGCTTCTGCTTCGTCGTGGTGCTGATGGTCACGGGCAGCCTGAACATGTCCGACATCGTGACGGTGCAGGGCAAGGGTATGTTCCAAGACATGGGCATCGGCTTCCTGTCGTGGAACTGGCTGCCGCTGCTGCCGATCTTTGTCGTGTACTTCATCTCGGGCCTGGCCGAAACCAACCGCCACCCGTTCGACGTGGTGGAAGGCGAATCCGAAATCGTGGCCGGCCACATGATCGAGTACTCGGGCATGAGCTTCGCGATGTTCTTCCTGGCCGAGTACGCCAACATGTGGCTCGTCTCGATCCTGACCGTGGTGCTGTTCCTCGGTGGATGGCTGCCGCCGTTCGAGTTCCTGAGCTTCATTCCGGGCTGGATCTGGCTGGGCCTGAAGACCTTCTGCGTGGTCACCATGTTCCTGTGGGTGCGCTCGACGTTCCCGCGCTTCCGTTACGACCAGATCATGCGTCTGGGCTGGAAGATCTTCATTCCCGTCACCCTGGTGTGGCTGGTCGTGGTCGGTGGCTGGATGCAGACGCCGTTCAACATCTGGAAATAAGCAGGAAGCGACGACATCATGACTGCTTCACGCACCGCCGGAGGGCTCGGACGCACCTCCAAGCTGGCCTCCGCACCGTTCTCGCTCAAGGACTTCCTGGGCAGCTTCATGCTGTTCGAACTGTTCAAGGGCCTGGCCATCACGGGCAAGTACGCCTTCGCGCGCAAGATCACCGTCCAGTTCCCCGAAGAGAAGACGCCGCTGTCGCCGCGCTTCCGTGGCCTGCACGCGCTGCGCCGCTACGAGAACGGCGAAGAGCGCTGCATCGCCTGCAAGCTGTGCGAGGCCGTGTGCCCCGCGCTGGCGATCACCATCGAATCCGACGTGCGTGACGACGGCTCGCGCCGCACCACGCGCTACGACATCGACCTGACCAAGTGCATCTTCTGCGGCTTCTGCGAAGAGAGCTGCCCGGTCGACTCGATCGTCGAGACGCACATCTTCGAATACCACGGCGAAAAGCGCGGCGACCTGTACTTCACCAAGGACATGCTGCTGGCCGTGGGCGACCGCTACGAAAAAGAAATCGCGGCGAACAAGGCGGCCGACGCCAAGTACCGCTGAGCCGGCTCCGCTCGAAACCCGTACCAATCGAATTCCAATGGACGTCAAGACCGGTCTGTTCTATCTGTTTGCCGCGGTGCTGCTGTTCGCAGCCTTCCGCGTCATCACCTCCCGCAACCCCGTGTACGCCGCGCTGTACCTGGTGCTGGCTTTCTTCCAGGCCTCGGCCATCTGGCTGCTGCTGCGCGCCGAGTTCCTGGCGATCTCGCTCGTGCTGGTGTACGTCGGCGCCGTGATGGTGCTGTTTCTGTTCGTCGTGATGATGCTGGACATTGACGTCGACGGCCTGCGAGAGGGCTTCTGGAAGCACTTCCCGTTGGCGGCCGGCATCGGCGCGCTCATCGCGCTCGAAATGGCGGCTGTGCTCATGGGCGGCTTTCGCCTGGGCGAAGGCCCGCGCGCCATGGCGACGACCTCGCCCAACAGCTCGAACACGCTCGAGCTGGGCAAGCTGCTGTATTCCGAATACCTCTATCCGCTGGAAATCGCCGCAGTCATCCTGCTGGTGGCCATCATTGCCGCCATTGCACTGACGCTGCGCACCCGCAAGGACAGCAAGTACGTCAACCCGTCGGACCAGGTGCGCGTGAAGGCGCGTGACCGCGTGCGCATCGTGCAGATGCCCGTCACGCGTGCGGCCGAGCCGGTGGTTGAGGCCCCGGCAGCGGATGCCGCTGCAAAGGAAAACAAGGCATGACGCTCACGCTCGGACACTTTCTCTCGCTCGGCGCGATGCTCTTCGCGCTGTCGGTGATCGGCATCTTCCTGAACCGCAAGAACCTGATCGTGCTGCTGATGGCCATCGAACTGATGCTGCTGGCGGTCAACATGAACTTCGTGGCCTTCTCGCACTACCTGGGCGACATGCACGGCCAGATCTTCGTGTTCTTCATCCTGACGGTGGCGGCGGCCGAATCGGCCATCGGCCTGGCGCTGCTGGTCCTGTTGTTCCGCAACAAGTCCAACATCAACGTCGACGAACTCAACTCGCTCAAGGGTTGACAGCAGTATGAGCGCAACCCTTTCCGCATCCACCTTGCTGGCCGTGCCGCTGGCACCCCTGGTCGGCGCCGCACTTGCCGGCCTGTTCGGCACGAAGTTCGGCGGCAATCACATCGGCCGCAAGGTCACGCATTCGCTGACCATCCTGGGCGTGTTCGTCGCCTTCGTGATCTCGGCGATGACGCTGAAGTCGGTCATCGTCGACGGTGCCCGCTTCAACCAGACCATCTACGAATGGATGATGGTCGGCGGCCTGAAGATGGAAGTCGGCTTCCTGGTCGACGGCCTCACGGCCATGATGATGTGCGTCGTGACCTTCGTGTCGCTGATGGTCCACATCTACACCATCGGCTACATGGAAGAAGACGACGGCTACAACCGCTTCTTCTCGTACATCTCGCTCTTTACCTTCTCGATGCTGATGCTCGTCATGAGCAACAACATGCTCCAGCTGTTCTTCGGCTGGGAGGCGGTGGGCCTGGTGTCGTACCTGCTGATCGGCTTCTGGTTCAACAAGCCCACGGCCATCTTCGCGAACATGAAGGCCTTCCTGGTCAACCGCGTGGGTGACTTCGGCTTCATCCTGGGCATCGGCCTGATCGCCGCCTACGCCGGCACGCTGAACTACGGCGAGGCCTTCGCCAAGGCCCACACGCTGGCCGGCATCACCTTCCCGGGCACCGAGTGGATGCTCATCACGGTGATCTGCATCTGCCTGTTCATCGGCGCGATGGGCAAGAGCGCCCAGTTCCCGCTGCACGTGTGGCTGCCCGACTCGATGGAAGGCCCGACCCCCATCTCGGCGCTGATCCACGCGGCGACGATGGTGACGGCCGGCATCTTCATGGTGGCGCGCATGTCGCCGCTGTTCGAGCTGAGCGACACGGCCCTGAGCTTCATCCTCGTGATCGGCGCCATCACCGCGCTGTTCATGGGCTTCCTGGGCATCATCCAGAACGACATCAAGCGCGTGGTCGCGTACTCGACGCTCTCGCAGCTGGGCTACATGACGGTGGCGCTCGGTGCCTCGGCCTACTCGGTCGCGGTGTTCCACCTGATGACACACGCGTTCTTCAAGGCGCTGCTGTTCCTCGGCGCGGGCTCGGTGATCATCGGCATGCACCACAACCAGGACATCCGCTGGATGGGCGGCGTGCGCAAGTACATGCCCATCACCTGGATCACCTCGCTGCTGGGTTCGCTCGCGCTGATCGGCACGCCGCTGTTCTCGGGCTTCTACTCGAAGGACAGCATCATCGAGGCCGTGCACGAAAGCCACCTGTGGGGCGCGCAGTTCGCCTACTACGCGGTGCTGGCCGGCGTGTTCGTGACGGCGTTCTACTCGTTCCGCATGTACTTCCTGGTCTTCCACGGCAAGGAACGCTACGACCAGAACCCCGACGCGCACCACGACGACCATGCGCACGACGCGCACGGACACGACGACCACGGCCATGGCCACGACGCCCACAAGCCGCACGAATCGCCGATGGTGGTCTGGCTGCCGCTGGTGCTGCTGGCGATCCCCTCGGTGGTGATCGGCTTCATGACCATCGACCCGATGCTGTTCGGCAGCTTCTTCAAGGACGCGATCTTCGTCGACGGTGCCAAGCACCACGCGATGGGCGAGCTCAAGGAAGCCTTCCACGGCCCGGTCGCCATGGCGATCCACGGCCTGCAGACCGCACCGTTCTGGCTGGCACTGGCCGGCGTGGCGCTCTCGTACTACATGTACATGATGAACCCGGCCCTGCCGGCCGCCATCAAGCGCGCCTTCAGCCCGATCTACAACCTGCTCGAGAACAAGTACTACCTCGACTGGATCAACGAGAACATCCTCGCCCGCGGTGCGCGCCTGCTCGGCACGGGCCTGTGGAAGGGCGGCGACCAGGCGCTGATCGACGGCGCGCTCGTCAACGGTTCCTGGAAGGTGGTGGGTCGCGTGGCCGGCGTCGTGCGCTGGCTGCAGTCGGGCTTCATCTACCACTACGCCTTCGCGATGCTGCTGGGCATCTTCATCCTGATGACGTACTTCGTCTGGTTCAAACGTTGAGCCCGAACGCTGGAGAAAAAGAAAAATGGGTTTGTTGAGCCTTGCCATCTGGGTGCCGATCGCATTCGGCGCCGTGCTGCTGGCGTTTGGCCGCGACGAGCACGCCAAGGGCGTGCGCTGGGTCGCGCTCGTCGGTGCCATCGTGAGCTTCCTGGTCACGGTGCCGCTGTTCACGCGCTTCCAGAACGGAACCGCCGCGATGCAGTTCGTCGAGAAGACGAGCTGGATCTCGCGCTTCAACGTCAACTACCACCTGGGCATCGACGGCATGTCGCTGTGGCTGGTGCTGCTGACCTCGTTCATCACGGTCGTGGTCGTGATCTCGGCCTGGGAAGTGATCACCGAGCGCGTGAACCAGTACATGGGCGCGTTCCTGATCCTGTCGGGCTTCATGATCGGCGTGTTCTCTGCGCTCGATGGCATCCTGTTCTACGTGTTCTTCGAAGCCACGCTGATCCCGATGTACCTGATCATCGGCATCTGGGGCGGCCCGAACAAGATCTACGCGGCGTTCAAGTTCTTCCTGTACACGCTGCTCGGCTCGCTGCTGATGCTGGTCGCGCTGATCTTCCTGTACAACAAGTCGGGCGGCAGCTTCGACATCCTGAGCTGGCACAAGCTGCCGCTGGGTTCGACCGCGCAGACCTTCCTGTTCTTTGCCTTCTTCGCGGCCTTCGCCGTCAAGGTGCCGATGTGGCCGGTCCACACCTGGCTGCCCGACGTGCACGTCGAGGCCCCCACGGGCGGTTCGGCCGTGCTGGCCGCGATCATGCTGAAGCTGGGTGCCTACGGTTTCCTGCGCTTCTCGATGCCCATCGCGCCTGACGCTTCGCACGAGTGGGCGTGGCTCATGATCGCGCTGTCGCTCATCGCCGTGATCTACGTGGGCCTCGTTGCGCTGGTGCAGCAGGACATGAAGAAGCTGGTGGCGTACTCGTCGGTCGCCCACATGGGCTTCGTGACGCTGGGCTTCTTCATCTTCAACGAGCTCGGCGTGTCCGGCGGCATCGTGCAGATGATTGCCCACGGCTTCGTGTCTGGCGCCATGTTCCTGGGCATCGGCGTGCTGTACGACCGCGTGCACTCGCGCCAGATCGCCGACTACGGCGGCGTGGTCAACACCATGCCCAAGTTCGCCGCGTTCGCGCTGCTGTTCGCCATGGCCAACTGCGGCCTGCCGGGCACCGCCGGTTTCGTGGGCGAATGGATGGTGATCCTGGGCGCCGTCAAGGCCAACTTCTGGGTCGGCCTGGGCGCTGCCACCGCACTGATCTTCGGCGCTGCCTACACCCTGTGGATGTACAAGCGCGTGTACCTGGGCCCGGTCGGCAACGACCACGTCAAGGAACTGAAGGACATCAACGCCCGCGAATTCCTGATGCTCTCGCTGCTGGCGATCGCCGTGCTGTGGATGGGCCTGTATCCGAAGCCTTTCACCGACGCGATGGATGCCTCCGTCGTCGAGCTTCTGCGCCACGTGGCGATTTCGAAGCTGCCCGTCTGATGCCACGCTGAAGAAGAGAACGAGATGATTGACAAACTCAGCTGGGTGACGATCTACCCCGAAATCGTGTTGCTGGTCATGGCCTGCATCATTGCGCTGGTCGACCTGTCGGACACGAGCCCGCGCCGCACCCGCACCTACATCCTGACGCTGCTCACGCTGGCGGCGGTGGCTGTGCTCACGGGCCTGGCCGCTGTCGGCGGCAAGACCTCCTACGGCTTCGGCGGCATGGTGGTGAGCGACACGATGGGCAACTGGCTCAAGTGCTTCGCCTCGCTGGCCCTGATGGTGACGCTGGTCTACGGCCGTCCCTATGCGGCCGATCGCGAGATGCTGCGCGGCGGCGAGATGTTCACGATCAGCATGCTGGCCCTGCTGGGCATGTTCGTGATGATCGGCGGCAGCAACTTCCTGCTGATCTACCTCGGCCTGGAACTGCTCACGCTCTCGAGCTACGCGCTCGTGGCGCTGCGCCGCGACAACGCGGTGGCCAGCGAAGCCGCCATGAAGTACTTCGTGCTCGGCGCCATGGCCAGCGGCTTCCTGCTGTATGGCCTGTCGATGATGTACGGCGCGACCGGCTCGCTCGACCTGAACGAAGTGTTCAAGGCGATCTCGACCGGCAAGGTGAACCACCAGGTGCTGGTGTTCGGCCTCGTCTTCATCGTGGCGGGCCTGGCGTTCAAGGTCGGTGCCGCACCGTTCCACATGTGGGTGCCCGACGTCTACCAGGGCGCACCGACGGCGATCACGCTGCTGATCGGCGCCGCGCCCGAGCTGGCTGCCTTCGGCATCATCATCCGCCTCCTGGTCGACGGCCTGCAGCCGCTGGCCATCGACTGGCAGCAGATGCTCGCCGTGCTGGCGGTGGCGTCGCTGGTGATCGGCAACCTGGCCGCCATCGCGCAGAGCAACCTCAAGCGCATGCTGGCGTACTCGACCATCGCGCAGATGGGCTTCATGCTGCTGGGCCTGGTGGCGGGTTCCGACCTGCAGGGCACGCAGAACGCGCAGGCCGCCTACAGCGCCGCGATGTTCTACGTCGTGACCTACGTGCTGACCACGCTGGCGAGCTTCGGCATCATCCTGCTGCTGGCGCGCGAAGGCTTCGAAAGCGAAGAGATCACCGACCTGGCCGGCCTGAACCAGCGCAGCCCGCTGTACGCCGGCGTGATGGCCATCGCGATGTTCTCGCTGGCCGGCCTGCCGCCGCTGGTCGGCTTCTACGCCAAGCTGGCCGTGCTGCAGGCGCTGATCGCCTCGGGCGCAGCCATCTACATCGGCCTGGCGGTATTCGCCGTGATCACCTCGCTGATCGGCGCGTTCTACTACCTGCGCGTGGTCAAGGTCATGTACTTCGACGCGCCCGTCACGGCGACCACCGTGTCGGCCTCGTTCGACGTGCGCACCGTGCTCACGATCAACGGCGCGCTGATCCTGATTCTTGGCGTGCTGCCCGGTGGTCTGATGACGCTGTGCTACGACGCCATCGCGGCCACGTTGGCCCACTGACGCGGTCCGCAACACGGTGTCGCAAACCGCGTCGGTCTGGGTGGTGCTGCTGGTGGCCCTGGTGGCCGCCAACCTGCCGTTCCTGAATGAGCGCCTGTTCGGAGCGGTGCCACTGTCGACCGGACACAAGTCGCTCGCCATCCGCTTCGGCGAACTGGTGGTGCTGTACTTCATTGCCGGCGGCATCGGCCTGCTGTTCGAGCGCAGGGCAGGGCAGATCGCCGCCCAGGGCTGGGAGTTCTACGCGGTGACGGCCTCGCTGTTCGTCGTGCTGGCCTTCCCCGGGTTCACCTGGCGCTACCTGATGAAGCACAGGCACTGACCGACATGACTTCTCCCGCCCCCGATTCGCATCTGAAGGAAGCGCTCGTCAGCAGCGAAGAGCTCTTCAAGGGTAAGTTCCTGCACGCCAAGCGCGACACCATCCGCCTGCCCGACGGCCACAGCGCCACGCGCGAGTACGTGGTGCATCCCGGCGCGGTGGTGGTGATTCCGCTGCTCGACGACGGCCGCGTGGTGCTGGAGCGCCAGTTCCGCTACCCGGTGGACCGCGTGATCGTCGAGTTTCCCGCGGGCAAGCTCGACGCCGGCGAAGATCCGCTGCTGTGCGGCCAGCGCGAACTGCTCGAGGAAACCGGCTACTCCGCGCGCGAATGGGCGCATGCCGGCGCCACGCACCTGGCGGTGGCGTACTCGACCGAGATCATCCACATCTACTTCGCACGCGGCCTCTCGCTGGGCGAGCGCCAGCTCGACCACGGCGAGTTTCTCGACGTGTTCACTGCTACGCCGCAGGAGCTCATCGGCTGGTGCCGCGACGGCACCGTGACCGACGCGAAGACGCTCACCTGCGCCCTGTGGCTGCAGAACGTCCTGTCGGGCGCATGGGCACTGGATTGGCAGGCCGCAGCCTCGCAAGGCGGCGCGGGATAATCCGCGCATGAAGGTTCTCGATCTCCGCTGCACGCACGGCCACGGCTTCGAGGGCTGGTTCGCGTCCAACGAGGCGTTCGACAGCCAGCTCGCCAGCGGCCTGGTCGAGTGCCCGGTCTGCGGCGACACCGCCATCGTCAAGTTGCTGAGTGCACCCCGCCTGAACCTGAGCAACGCCAAGGCGCCGAAGGAAGAAGGGCGCGGCGACGCGGCCCACGCGCCGTCGGCGCCCGCATCGCCTTCCACGCAGGTATCGGCATCTTCGACTTCACCCGAAGCCCGCTGGATGCGCGCCGTGCGCGAAGTGCTGGCCAAGACCGAAGACGTCGGCGACCGCTTCGCCGACGAGGCGCGCAAGATGCACTACGGCGAAACCGCCGAGCGCGGCATCCGCGGCCAGGCCACGCCGGAGCAGACCGAGGCGCTGCTCGATGAAGGCATTCCGGTGATGGCGCTGCCGATTCCGGCAGCGCTGAAAGAAACCCTGCAGTAACTGACCGACTGGCCCGATCGATCGGGTCAGGCCGTGAACTGCAGCGCGGCCAGCCGCGCGTACACGCCGCCTTGCGCCACCAGCGCCGCGTGCGTTCCCTGTTCGACGATGCCGCCGTGGTCCAGCACGATGATGCGGTCGGCCTTCTGCACGGTCGCCAGGCGGTGGGCGATCACGAGCGTGGTGCGGTTTTCCATCGCCGATTCGAGCGCGGCCTGCACCATGCGTTCGCTCTCGGCGTCGAGCGCGCTGGTGGCTTCGTCCAGCAGCAGCAGCGGCGGGTTCTTCAAAATGGCCCGCGCGATCGCGATGCGCTGGCGCTGGCCGCCCGACAGCCGCACGCCGCGTTCGCCCAGGAAGGTGTCGTAGCCCTCGGGCAGGGCCTGCAGGAAGTCGTGCGCGAAGGCGGCGCGCGCCGCGGCGTGCACCTCGTCGGCGCTGGCGTCGGGCCGGCCGTAGCGGATGTTCTCGAAGGCGCTGGCCGAGAAGATCACCGCGTCCTGCGGCACGAGGCCGATGCGGGTGCGCAGGTCGTGCAGGGCGAGCGCATCGAGCGACGCGCCATCGAGCACGATGCGGCCCGACTGCGGGTCGTAGTAGCGCAGCAGCAGCTGGAACACCGTGCTCTTGCCCGCGCCGCTCGATCCCACCAGCGCCACGGTCTCGCCCGGGGCGATGTCCAGGCTGAAGTCGCGCAGCGCCGGCGTGCCTGGCCGCGAGGGGTAGTGGAAGGTGATGGCGTCGAAGCGGATCGCGCTGCCCGCGGCGGGAACGGGCGCCACCGCCGGCCGTGCGGGCGAGGCGATGGCCGTCGGCGCGTGCAGCAGTTCCATCAGTCGCTCGGTGGCGCCGGCGGCGCGCAGCAGGTCGCCGTACACCTCGCCGAGCACCGCCGTGGCGCTCGCCAGGATCGCCACGTAGACCACGGTCTGGCCCAGGTGGCCGGCCGTGATGTCGCCGCGCAGCACGGCCTGCGTGCCTTCGTACAGGCCCCAGAGCAGGGCGGCCGAGGTGGCAATGATGATGAAGGCCACGAGCACCGAGCGCGCGCGCGTGCGGCGCACGGCGGTATGAAAGGCGTTCTCGGTCGAGCCCTTGAAGCGGTCGGCCTCGCGGCCTTCGGCCGTGTAGCTCTGCACCACGGGAATCGCGTTCAGCACCTCGGCCGCGATGGCGCTCGAGTCGGCCACGCGGTCCTGGCTGGCGCGCGAGAGCTTGCGCACGCGGCGGCCGAACCACATGCTCGGCAGCACCACCAACACCAGGATGCCCAGCACCTGCACCATCACATAAGGGTTGGTCCAGACCAGCACCGCCAGCGCGCCCACGCCCATGACGGCGTTGCGCAGGCCCATGCTCAGCGACGAGCCGACCACCGTCTGCACGAGCGTGGTGTCGGCCGTGAGGCGCGACAGCACCTCGCCGGTCTGCGTGGTCTCGAAGAAGGCCGGGCTCTGCTGCAGCACATGGCCGTAGACCGCGTTGCGCAGATCGGCCGTGACGCGCTCGCCGAGCCAGCTCACCGTGTAGAAGCGCGCGGCCGAAAACAGGCCCAGCGCCACGGCCACTGCGAAGAGGGCGCCGAAGTGCTCGCGCAGCGCCATGGTCTGCGCGCCCTTGTCGGCGCTGACCAAGCCGCCATCAATCAGGCTGCGCAGGGCGATAGGAAAAGCCAGCGTCGTGACCGCCGCCATCACCAGGAAGACCCCCGCCAGCACGATCTGCACGCGGTAGGGGCGAAGGAAGGGGCGCAACCCCGACAGCGAGCGGGGCGAACCCTTGGCTGCGGAGGACGACGGAGGGGAAGAAGCCATGGGCGCGAATTCTACCGAGCCCTTGCCCCCACAAAGGTCGCCTTGACAGTAATTGCCATGGCAACTAATATTTCGGGCATGAGCGATGCCCCCATTTCCCCGGTCCCTCCGACGCCCGACGAGGCCGCGCGCCCGCCGGTCGCCTTCTATCGCGCCGAGGACTACCGCGCCGAAGAGAGCATCGGTTACCTGATGCGCCGCATCGTCACGTCCGTGGGCCAGACCGTCGGCACGCGCATGTGCGAGCCCGGCAGCCCCACCTACCCGCAGTGGGTGCCGCTGTACAAGCTGCACGTCGGCGCCGCCACCACCGTGGCCGAACTGGCCCGCGCCTGCGAACTCGACACCGGCGCCATGACGCGCCTGCTCGACCGCCTCGAGGCCAAGGGCCTGTGCCGGCGCGTGCGCTCGCTCGAAGACCGCCGCGTGGTCAACATCGAACTCACCGACGAAGGCCGTGCGGCCGCGAAGGAAGTGCCCTATGTGCTGAGCCGGGTGCAGAACGAGTACCTGGCCGGCTTCAGCCTCGAAGAATGGGAGCAGCTCAAGGACTACTTGCGCCGCATCCTCGACAACGCACAGGGCCTCGCGGCCCGTGGAGAGAAGAATGACTGAGTCTTTCGCCGTGCGTGCGCTGCGCCGCACGCCTGTCGTGGCCGCCGCGCTGGCGGTGGTCGCGCTCGCCGGTTGCGCCGACATGGCCGGCATCGGCTCGCACGCCACGCTGCGCGATGCGTCCACGCTCGGCATCGCGGCCGACCCCGCGCGCGCCAATGTGCCCAGCCTGGACAGCCAGTGGTGGCAGGCCTTCGGCGACAGCCAGCTCAATGCGCTGGTCGACCAGGCCGTGGCCGGCAACCCGAACCTGCAGGTCGCGCGTGCGCGCCTCGTGCGCGCCCAGGCCTCGGCGGACATCGCCGGTGCGGCGCTGCTGCCCAAGGTCGGCGCCGACCTCAACCTGAACCGCCAGAAGTTCAACAGCAACTACATCTACCCGGCGCCGCTGGGCGGCTCGACGCAGAACATCGGCCTGCTGCAGCTGGGCGCGAGCTGGGAGCTCGACTTCTTCGGCAAGAACCGCAGCGCGCTCGACACCGCCCTCGGCACGGCCAACGCAGCAGCGGCCGACGCCGATGCCGCGCGCGTGCTGCTCGCGAGCAACGTGGCGCGCAGCTACTTCCAGTGGGCGCGCCTGAACGAGCAGGTCGAAGTGGCCAAGCGCACGCTGGCCCAGCGCGACGAGACCTTCAAGCTGGTGCGCGACCGCGTGGCGGCCGGCCTCGACACCCGTCTCGAACTGCGCCAGAGCGAAGGCGGCCTGCCCGAGGCGCGCCAGCAGATCGAAGCGCTCAACGAGCAGATCGCGCTGCAGCAGCACGCGCTCGATGCGCTCGTGGGCCAGCCCAACGTGTCGGCCTCGCTCAAGCCGCCGGTGCTCGCCGGCGTGAAGCCGATGGCGCTGCAGGCGAACATCCCGGCCGACCTGCTGGGCCGCCGCGCCGACATCGCCGCCGCGCGCTGGCGCGTCGAAGCGGCCACCAGCGACGTGGCCAATGCCAAGACCCAGTTCTATCCCAACGTGAACCTCACGGCCTTTGCCGGCTTCCAGAGCCTGGGTTTCGGCAAGCTGCTCAAGTCGGGCAGCGAGCAGTGGGGCGTGGGCCCGGCCATCCACCTGCCGATCTTCGAAGGCGGGCGCCTGCGCGCCAACCTGCGCGGCAAGTCGGCCGACCTCGACGTGGCCATCGAAAGCTACAACGCCACCGTGCTCGACGCCGTGCGCGACGCGGCCGACCAGGTGTCGAGCGCACAGTCGATCACGCGCCAGCAGACCGAACAGCGCGCCGCGCAGACGGCCGCCGAAGGCGCCTACGACATTGCCGTGCAGCGCTACCGCGCCGGCCTGGGCAACTACCTCAACGTGCTGACCGCCGAAACCGCCGTGCTGGCTCAGCGCCGGCTCGCGGTCGACCTGGCGGCCCGCGCCCTCGACACGCAGGTGGGCCTGGCGCGCGCCCTGGGCGGCGGCTGGCAGCCGCCGGCCACCGCCACGGCGGCGGCCCCGACGGCCGCCACCCAGAACTGATTTGCTGATCCGCCTTCTTCGGAAAGAACTCCATCATGAGCGATAACAACACTCCGACATCCGCTTCCCCCGTATCCCCCGCCGCCGCGCCCGAGGCGCCCGCGGGCAACGGCAAGCGCCGCCGCGCACTCACCGCGCTCACCGCCGTGGTGCTGGTCGCCGGCGGCGGCTGGGGCCTGTACGAATGGCTGGTCGCCAGCCACTACGAGAACACCGACAACGCCTACGTGCAGGGCAACGTCATCCAGATCACGCCGCAGATCGGCGGCACCGTCATGGCCATCGGTGCCGACGACACCGACTTCGTGAAGGCCGGCCAGCCGCTGGTGCAGCTCGACCCGGCCGACGCCAAGGTCGCACTCGAGCAGGCCGAGGCCGCGCTCGCGCAGGCCGTGCGCCAGGTGCGCACGCTGTACGCCAACAACGGCTCGCTGGCCGCGCAGGTCACGCTGCGCCAGAGCGACATCGCCAAGGCCCAGAGCGACATCGCCAAGGCGCAGGACGACCTGCAGCGCCGCCGCGCGCTGTCGGGCAACGGCGCCGTGTCGAAGGAAGAACTCAACCACGCCGAGACGCAACTGGCCAACGCCAGGAGCGCACTGGCCGCCGCACAGGCCGGCGTGGTCGCCGCGCGCGAGGCGCTGGCCAGCAACCAGTCGCTGACCGAAGGCACCAGCGTGGCCCAGCATCCGAGCGTGCTGGCCGCCGCCGCCAAGGTGCGCGAGGCCTACCTCGCCACGCAGCGCGTGGCCATGCCCGCGCCGGTCGACGGCTACGTCGCCAAGCGCACCGTGCAGCTGGGCCAGCGCGTGGCCGCCGGCACGCCGATGATGTCCATCGTGCCGCTGCACCAGCTGTGGGTCGACGCCAACTTCAAGGAAGTGCAGCTGCGCAACATCCGCATCGACCAACCCGTGAAGCTCACCGCCGACGTGTACGGCAAGAAGGTCGAGTACACCGGCAAGGTCGCCGGCCTGGGCGTGGGCACCGGCGCCGCCTTTGCGCTGCTGCCGGCGCAGAACGCCACCGGCAACTGGATCAAGGTGGTGCAGCGCGTCCCCGTGCGCATCGCACTCGACCCCGAGCAGCTCAAGGCCAACCCGCTGCGCATCGGCCTGTCGATGGACGCCGAGATCGACATCACGCAGAAGACCGGCAAGATGCTGGCCGATGCGCCGCGCAGCACCGCCTTCGCGCAGACGCAGGTCTACAGCCAGCTCGACCGCGGCGCCGACGCCGAGGTGGACCGCATCGTCGCCGCCAACCTCGGCCGCGGTGCGCCCACGGCAGCCGTGAGCCGCCCGGCAGCGTCCGCCGCCGCACCGGCCGTGCACGCCGCCACGCAGGGCCAGCCGGGCTGATCGCCGCCGGCTGCTGAACCCTCACAGCTCGCGCCATGGCCACTGCTGCTCCCGCTTACATCGCGCACCCCCCGCTCGAGGGCTCCGCCCGCGTCTGGGGCACGGTCGCGCTGTCCGCCGCCACCTTCATGAACGTGCTCGACTCGTCGATCGCCAACGTGTCGCTGCCGGCCATCTCGGGCGACCTTGGCGTGAGCACCACGCAAGGCACCTGGGTCATCACCAGCTTCGCGGTGGCCAACGCCATCGCGGTGCCGCTCACGGGTTTCATGACCCAGCGCTTCGGCCAGGTGCGCCTGTTCATGGCCAGCGTGATCCTGTTCATGGTCGCCTCGCTGCTGTGCGGCCTGGCGCCCAACATGACCACGCTCATCCTGTTTCGCGCGTTGCAGGGCTTCGTGGCGGGGCCGATGATCCCGCTGTCGCAGACGCTGCTGCTGTCGAGCTACCCGAAGGCCAAGGCCGGCCTGGCCATGGCCATGTGGTCGATGACGACGCTGGTCGCGCCCGTGATGGGACCGCTGCTCGGTGGCTGGATCACCGACAACATCTCGTGGCCGTGGATCTTCTACATCAACATCCCGGTGGGCATCGTGGCCGCGGCCATCACCTGGACGCTGTACCACAAGCGCGAGAGCAAGACGCACAAGGTGCCGATCGACGCCATCGGCCTGGCGCTGCTGGTGCTGTGGGTGGGCTCGCTGCAGCTCATGCTCGACAAGGGCAAGGAGCTCGACTGGTTCCACTCGGCCGAGATCGTCACCATGGCCGTGGTGGCCGTGGTCGGCTTCGCCTTCTTCCTGGTCTGGGAGCTGACCGACAAGCACCCGGTGGTCGACCTGTCGCTGTTCAAGCGCCGCAACTTCTGGTCGGGCGCGGTGGCCACGGCCATTGCCTACGGCCTGTTCTTCGGCAACGTGGTGCTGCTGCCGCTGTGGCTGCAGCAATGGATGGGCTACACCGCCACGCAGGCGGGGATGATCATGGCGCCCGTGGGGCTGCTGGCGATCTTCTTCTCGCCGGTGGTGGGCCTCACCGTGTCCAAGATCGACCCGCGCCGCTACGCGACCTTCTCGTTCCTCGTGTTCGCGCTGGTGCTGTGGATGCGCTCGAACTTCAACACGCAGGCCGACTTCGTGACGATCATCATCCCGACGATCATCCAGGGCATCGCGATGGCGTTCTTCTTCATTCCGCTGGTGACCATCACGCTGTCGGGCCTCACGCCCGACCGCATCCCGGCCGCGTCGGGGCTGTCGAACTTCCTGCGCATCACGGCGGGCGCCATGGGCACCTCGATCGCCACCACGCTGTGGGACAGCCGCGCGGCGCTGCACCACGCGCAGCTGGTGGAGTCGGTGAACCCGGGCAACAGCGCCGCCACCAGCGCCATCTCGGGGCTGACCGGCAGCGGCTTCAGTTCCGAGCAGGTGCTCGGGCAGATCAACCGCCTGGTCGACCAGCAGTCGTTCATGCTCGCGACGAACGACATCTTCTATGCCTCGGCGGTGCTGTTCCTGTTGCTGATTCCGCTGGTGTGGCTGGCGCGGCCGCAAAAGGGCGGCGCGGGCGGCGACGCGGCCGCCGGCGCGCACTGACAACCGGCAGCGCTCGCGCATGGACCAGTTCGCGGCCATGAAGGCGTTCCGCGCCGTCGTGGAGGCCGGCGGCTTCACCGCCGCGGCCGACGCGATGGACGTGTCGCACACGGTGGTCTCGCGCCACGTCAAGCAGCTGGAAACGGCGCTGGGCGTGCAGCTGCTGAACCGCACCACGCGCCGCTTCGCGCTCACGCAGGCCGGCCAGACCTACTACGAGCACGCGCGGCAGATCCTCGACCAGGTCGAGACCGCGGCGCTGGTCGTGGCGCAGCACCAGGTCGAGCCCACGGGCCTGCTGCGCATCAACGCGCCGATGTCCTTCGGACTGGAAGAGTTGGCGCAGTGGCTGCCGGCTTTTCTCGACGCACACCCGCAGGTCAAGGCCGACCTCGTGTGCAACGACCGCTTCGTCGACCTGATCGAAGAGGGCTTCGACGTGGGATTGCGACTGGCGTATGCACTCTCGGACTCGACGCTGATCGTCAAGCGCCTTGCGAGCTTCGAGGAATGGTGGGTGGCGTCGCCCGCCTACCTGCAGCGGCGCGGCACGCCGCAAACGCCCGCCGACCTGGCGGCGCACGACTGCCTGAACTACTCATTGGCCGCGAAAGCCGCACAGCCCAGCTTCACCGCGCCGGACGGCAGCGTCCGCACGGTCGACGTGGGCGGGCGGCTGCAGGCCAACAGCGGGCTCGTGCTGCGCAGCGCCGCGCTGGCCGGCACGGGGCTGGCGGCGTCGCCGGCGTTTCTCGTGCGCGACCCTGTGGCGCGCGGCGAGCTGGTGCGCGTGTTGCCCGAGTTCCGCCAGCAGCCGCTGAACCTGTACGCGCTGTATCCGCAGAACCGGCACCTGTCTCCGAAGGTGCGGGCGTTTGTCGACTTTGCTGCCGCGCGCTACCTGCCCGCGGACGGGCAGGGCGACTGAGCGCGGTAGCCGCGCCTTACTTCGCTGCGGTGGGCACCAGGTCGAAGCGATCGCCCTGGTACTGGAACAACAGGCAGTTCGCCCCCGGCTCGCAGCCGCTGCGGTGCGGCAGCCGCGCCGGCAGCAGGTAGTACGAGCCGGCCGGGTACAGCACCTTCTTGCCGTCATCGAAGATCGCGTAGAACACACCTGAGAGCACGACGGACGGAAGCGCCTGCGTGTGGCGATGGTGCGGGTTGTCGAAGCCGGCCGGGAATTCGACGAAGGCTTCGTAGGGGCCATTGCCCGTCAGGTTGCCGCGCACGTTGGCGTAGCGGATGCCGCCCGCGAGGGCCTGCCATTGCAGCGTGTCGGCGGGCGCCGAGATCGGCGTGCGGGGTGCCGGCGTGGCGGCGGTGGCAAGGCCCGGCGCGCACAGGGCGCAGGACAGGGCGAGGAACAAGGCGGAAGAGCGTTTCATGGTCATGGATCGAAGAGGGTGGATTCGTGGGGGCATGCGAAGGGCAGGGCGTCAGCGGCCCGCTTCCAGCAGTTGCAGCACCTCGTCGGTCGAGCGCACCTCGGCCACCACGTCCGACACGCCACGCAGCGCCGCGCGATGCAGCTCGCGGTGGCCCAGCACGCCGCCTTCTTCCAGGTCGAGGTCGCGCGTCGCGCAGGCATCGCCCACGATGAGGCTCTGGTAGCCGCGCGGTGCGGCGTCGAAGGCGGTGGCCGACACGCACATGTGCGTCATGAGGCCCGTGAGGATCAGCGTCGTGATGCCGCGCGCCTGCAGCTCGGCCTCGAGCGTGGTGCCGGCGAAGGCGCTCGGCGTGGCCTTGCGTAGCACGGCGTGTTGCGGCGCCGGGCGCAGTTCATCGTGGATGCCGAAGGCATGGCTGCTGTCCGCGAAGATCGGGCTGTCGGCGGGCGCCACATGCTGTACATGGAACACCGGCACCGCATGCCGGTCGGCGGCATCGATCAGGCGCCGCGCCTGGCGCAGGGCGGCCAGCCCGTCGGGAATGGGCATGCGCCCGTCGAAGTACTCGTTCTGGAAATCGATCGCGATCAGCGCCGTGGCGGCGGGATCGATGCGGCTCGTCGGCACGGCGCCGGTGAGGCTGCGGATGCTGGGGTGCTTCATGCGTTCTCTGCGTGAGTGAAAGAAGGCCTGAAGCGTAGGCAGCCCGCGCGCTGCGGGGTAGATGCGCGGCCGCACAAGATTTGTGCGGATCGTGGCGATCAGCGTGGCTACTTCACGCCGTGGCCCAGCGCCTTCAGCACGTCATGGCACGCACCCATCGTGTGGTAATCGGTCTTGCCCGCCGGGCTCTTCTCGTCGCTGATCTTCGCGTTCTGCGGCGTGAGGATGCGATACCACGCCCCGTGCGCGTGGTCGACGAAGTGGTCCCAGCTGTAGGCCCAGATCCGGTCGTACCAGTCCCAGTAGCCGGCGTCGCCCGTGCGCACCGCGAGCAGGGCGGCGGCGGCGAAGCTTTCGGCCTGCACCCAGAAGTACTTGTCGCCATCGCACACCGCGCCGTCGGGCCCGAAGCCGTAGACCAGCCCGCCGTGCGTGGCGTCCCAGCCGCGCTGCATCGCGGTGTCGAAGAAGTGGCGTGCACGCGGAACGATCCATTCGGTGCCTGGCGCGTCGGAGCCCAGGTGGCTCTCGAGCTGCAGCAGCAGCTTGGCCCATTCGGTGAGGTGGCCGGTCTGGAAACCCCAGGGCCGGAAGATGTTGGTCTTGTCGCCGCGGTTGTAGTCCCAGTCGACCGACCAGTCCTCGCGGTAGTGCTCCCACACCAGCCCGTCGGCGAGCGCAGCCTGCCGACCCGTGATGCTTTCGGCGAGCGTGCGCGCGCGCTCGAGGTAGAAGGGCTCGCGCGTGGCGTCGTAGGCCGCGAGCATCGCCTCGCAGGCGTGCATGTTGGCGTTCTGGCCGCGGTAGGGGCCGACCTGCCAGCTTGGCGTCGCCTCGTCGGCGTACAGCTGATGCTGCGGCTCCCAGAAATGCTGTTCCATCAAATCGCGGGCGCGCGCGAGGCCGGCGCGTGCTTCCTCGACGCCGGCCATCAGCGCATGCGCGTGCGCCAGCAGCACGAAGGCCAGGCCGTAGCAATGCTGCGTGCCGTCCTGCACGGTGGCTTGATGGCCATCCCAGTCGATCTGCCATGCATAGCCACCATTCGGCTGGGCATGCGCGGTCTGCAAAAACGCCAGGCCGTGGCGCACCGCGGCAAGGTCGTCGGGTTGGCCGAAGCGGCGCCACGCCATCGCGTGGTTGAACACGAAGCGCGTGCTGCTCACGAGGTGGCGCGTGCGCCGGTCGTACACGGTGCCATCGTCCTTGAAGAAATGGAAGAAACCGCCCGAGGCATCGCGGCTGCGCGGCGCGTAGAACGCCAGCGTGTGGGCGACGTGGTCGGCAAGGAATTCGGGTGAGCGGAAGTTCGGCATGGCGGTGATGGATTCAATCCGGGTGAAAGCGCATCGTTGCAGCGCAGCGGGCACGCCAGTTTTTCACGAAGCGTGCATGCGTGCCCGACACCCTCATGACGGTGCGCGTGCATGCATCGCGCGTTTGCAGGTGTGCGTGCTGCAGTGCGCAATGTCGTCGGGACGACAGTCGCTCGCACAGAGGGGGCGCACTCTGTGAATGGTTGCAGTGCAGCATAGGCATTTGCCCCAGTATGCAATTGCATAGCAGCCACCAACAATCGGTCCGCGCTCGATGGTGGCGCATTGAGATGGACCGCATGACCGATTTCTTTTTTCCGCACACGGACGACGCCGCGAGATGAGCGACGTCATTCTTGAAACACGCCAGCTCACCAAGGAATTCAAGGGATTCACCGCGGTCAGCAAGGTCGACCTCTCGGTGAAGCGCGGTTCGATCCACGCGCTCATCGGCCCCAACGGTGCCGGCAAGACGACCTGCTTCAACCTGCTCACCAAATTCCTCGAACCCACGGCCGGCACGATCCTGTTCAACGGCCACGACATCACGGGCGAACGCCCGGCGCAGATTGCGCGGCGCGGCGTGATCCGCTCGTTCCAGATCTCCGCCGTGTTCCCGCACCTCACGCTGCTCGAGAACGTGCGCTTGGGCCTGCAGCGCAAGCTGGGCACCTCGTACCACTTCTGGAAGAGCGAGAAGTCGCTCAAGCCGCTCGATGCGCGCGCCCGCGAGCTGCTCGCCGAGGTGGGCCTCGAAGAGCTGGCCGACGAACAGACCGTGAACCTGCCCTACGGCCGCAAGCGCGCGCTCGAGATTGCCACCACGCTGGCCATGGAGCCCGAGCTGATGCTGCTGGACGAACCCACGCAGGGCATGGGCCACGAAGACGTGCACCGCGTGGCCGAGCTCATCAAGCGCGTGTCGGCCGGACGCACCATCCTGATGGTCGAACACAACATGAGCGTGGTCTCGACCATCGCCGACACCATCACGGTGCTGCAGCGCGGCGCCGTGCTGGCCGAAGGCCCGTACGCCGAAGTCTCGAAGAACCCGCAGGTGATGGAGGCCTACATGGGCACCACCGACGGCGAAATGCAGGGGGCTCACTGATGACCGCTGCACTCGAAATCAAGGGCCTGCAGGCCTGGTACGGCGAATCGCACGTGCTGCACGGCGTCGACATGGTCGTGCAGCCGGGCGAAGTCGTCACGCTGCTGGGCCGCAATGGCGCGGGCCGCACGACGACGATGCGCGCCGTGATGGGGCTCACCGGCGCCCGCAAGGGCAGCATCAAGGTCAACGGCGTCGAGACCGTCTCGATGGCGACGCACCGCATCGCGCACCTGGGCATCGGCTACTGCCCCGAAGAGCGCGGCATCTTCGCCAGCCTCTCGTGCGAAGAAAACCTGATGCTGCCGCCCGAGCTCAAGGGCGCGGGGCAGGGCATGTCGGTCGACGAGATCTACGCCATGTTCCCCAACCTGGCCGAGCGCCGCCACAGCCAGGGCACGCGCCTGTCGGGTGGCGAGCAGCAGATGCTGGCCGTGGCGCGCATCCTGCGCACCGGCGCCAAGCTGCTGCTGCTCGACGAGATTTCCGAAGGCCTGGCGCCCGTGATCGTGCAGGCGCTGGCCCGCATGATCACCACGCTGCGCGCCAAGGGCTACACCATCGTCATGGTCGAGCAGAACTTCCGCTTCGCCGCGCCGCTGGCCGACCGTTTCTACGTGATGGAGCACGGCCGCATCGTCGAGAAGTTCGGCGCCGCCGAGCTCGAAGCCAAGATGCCCGTGCTGACCGAGTTGCTCGGCGTCTGAGTTCTTTCACCCCTTCTTGCTACTGCTGGAGACACCCATGAAAAATCGGCTCACCGCTTTCGCCCTGGCTTTCAGCGCACTGGCGCTCGCAGCGTCCGCCCAGGCGCAAGGCCAGGACAAGGTCAAGATCGGCTTCATCACCGACATGTCCAGCCTGTACGCCGACCTCGAAGGCAAGAACGGCGCGCTGGCGATCCAGATGGCCATCGACGACTTCGGCGGCAAGGCGGCCGGCAAGCCGGTCGAGCTGCTCACCGTCGACCACCAGAACAAGCCCGACATCGCCGCCTCGAAGGCGCGCGAGTGGATCGACACGCAAGGCCTGAGCATGGTCTTCGGCGGCACCAACTCGGGCGTGGGCCTGGCGCTGGCCAAGGTCGCGGCCGAGAAGAAGCGCGTGTACTTCAACAACGGCGCGGCCTCGTCGGCGCTGACCAACGAACAGTGCTCGCCCTATACCGTGCACTACGCCTACGACACCGTCGCGCTCGCCAAGGGCACCGGCGCCGCGGTGGTCGACGGCGGCGGCAAGACCTGGTTCTTCCTGACGGCCGACTACGCCTTCGGCCACGCGCTCGAGGCCGACACCTCCACCGTCGTGAAGGCCAAGGGCGGCACGATCGTCGGCGCGGTGCGCCATCCGCTCAATGCGTCCGACTTCTCCTCGTTCCTGCTGCAGGCGCAGAACTCCAAGGCGCAGATCCTGGGCCTGGCCAACGCGGGCGGCGACACCGTCAACAGCATCAAGGCCGCCAAGGAGTTCGGCATCGGCAAGACGATGAAGCTGGCCGGCCTGCTGATCTTTTTGAGCGACGTGCACAGCCTGGGCCTGAAGAACACCGAAGGCCTGCAGTTCACCACCAGCTGGTACTGGGATCTGAACGACGAGACCCGCAAGTTCGCCAAGCGCTTCTTCGACAAGACCAAGCGCATGCCCACCGAGATCCAGGCCGCCGACTACTCGGCCACCATGACCTACCTCAAGGCCGTGGACGCCGCCAAGACCGACGATGCCGACAAGGTCATGGCCGAGCTCAAGAAGATGAAGCTCAACGACTTCTTCGGCACCGGCCAGATCCGCCCCGACGGCCGCTACGTGCACGACATGTACCTGATGCAGGTCAAGTCGCCCGCCGAATCGAAGACGCCGTGGGACTACTACAAGCTCGTGAAGAAGCTGCCCGGCGACACGGTGTTCACCACCAAGGCCGAGTCCAAGTGCACGCTCTGGAAGTGACACCACCGAACACCCCACAGGAACAACATCCATGAAGACCACCACATTCGCTCTCTCCGCCGTTTTCGCCGCCGCCGCGCTGGCCGCCGGCACCGCCCAGGCACAGGACAAGGTCAAGATCGGCTTCGTCACCGACATGTCGAGCCTGTACGCCGACGTCGAAGGCAAGAACGGCGCGCTGGCGATCCAGATGGCCATCGACGACTTCGGCGGCAAGGTCAACGGCATGCCCATCGAGCTGCTCACGGCCGACCACCAGAACAAGGCCGACATCGCCGCCTCCAAGGCGCGCGAGTGGATCGACACGCAGGGCCTGACCATGCTGTTCGGCGGCACCAGCTCCGGCACGGCCCTGGCCATGGCCAAGGTGGCGCAGGAGAAGAAGCGGGTCTTCGTCGTGAACGGCGCGGGCAGCTCGGCGCTCACCAACGAGCAGTGCTCGCCCTACACCGTGCACTACGCCTACGACACCGTCGCGCTCGCCAAGGGCACCGGCGCGGCCGTGATCGGCCGTGGCGACAAGAGCTGGTACTTCCTGACCGCCGACTACGCCTTCGGCCAGGCCCTCGAAGCCGACGCGACCAAGGTCGTGAAGGAAAAGGGCGGCACCGTGCTGGGCTCGGTGAAGGCGCCGCTCAATACCTCCGACTTCTCGTCCTTCCTGCTGCAGGCGCAGAACTCCAAGGCGCAGGTGCTGGCGCTGGCCAATGCCGGCGGCGACACCATCAACAGCATCAAGGCCGCGAAAGAATTCGGCATCACCAAGAGCATGAAGATGGTGGGCCTGCTGGTGTTCGTGACCGACGTGCACAGCCTGGGCCTGAAGAACACCGAAGGCCTGCTGCTCACCACCAGCTGGGACTGGAACCTGGACGACAAGACGCGCGCCTTCGGCAAGCGCTTCTTCGAGAAGACCAAGCGCATGCCCACCGACATCCAGGCCGCCGACTACTCGGCCACCATGACCTACCTGAAGGCCGTGCAGGCCGCCAAGACGGTCGATGCCGACAAGGTCATGGCCACGCTCAAGTCCACGCCCATCGACGACTTCTACGCCAAGGGCAGCATCCGCGCCGACGGCCGCTTCGTGCACGACATGTACCTGGTGCAGGTCAAGTCGCCGGCCGAATCCAAGCAGCCGTGGGACTACTACAAGGTGGTCCAGAAGTTGAAGGGCGAAGAAGTCTTCACGACCAAGGCCGAAAGCCGCTGCGCCCTCTGGAAGTGACCTCCCGCGGGCGCCCCTGCGGCGCCCGGGTTCGTTGAAACGCTTATGAACATTTCCCTTCCCGCCTTGTTGAGTCAGCTCCTTCTGGGGCTGGTCAACGGCTCGTTCTACGCCATCCTGAGCCTCGGGCTGGCGGTGATCTTCGGTTTGCTCAACGTCATCAACTTCGCGCACGGCGCGCTGTTCATGCTCGGGGCCGTCCTCACCTGGATGGCGATGGAGTACCTGGGCGTCAACTACTGGGTGATGCTGATCGCCGCGCCGGTCCTCATCGGCCTGTTCGGCGTGGTCATCGAACGATTGCTGCTGCGCTGGATCTACAAGCTCGACCACCTCTACGGCCTGCTGCTCACGCTGGGCCTCACGTTGCTGATCGAAGGCGTGTTCCGCTCGGTCTACGGCGTGTCGGGGCTGCCCTACGATGCGCCCGAGCTGCTGTCCAGCGCCACCGACCTGGGCTTCATGGTGCTGCCCAACTACCGTGCCTGGGTGGTCGTGGCGTCGCTGGTGATCTGCTTTGCGACCTGGTACGTGATCGAGAAGACGCGCCTGGGTGCCTACCTGCGCGCCGGCACCGAGAACCCGCGCCTGGTGGAAGCCTTCGGCGTCAACGTGCCGCTGATGATCACGCTGACCTACGCCTTCGGCTGCGCGCTCGCCGCGTTCGCCGGCGTGCTGGCCGCACCGGTGATGCAGGTGTCGCCGCTGATGGGGCAGAACCTCATCATCGTGGTGTTCGCGGTGGTCGTGATCGGCGGCATGGGCTCCATCATGGGCGCCATCCTCACGGGCCTGGGCCTGGGCGTGATCGAGGGGCTCACCAAGGTTTTCTATCCCGAGGCTTCTTCGACGGTTGTGTTCGTGATCATGGTCATCGTGCTGCTCATCCGCCCCGCCGGCCTGTTCGGCAAAGAGAAATAAGGCGAGCGGCATGAACATGAAAAAAATCTCCACCGTCGTCTACGCGCTGCTGCTGGTCGCCCTGGTACTCGCGCCGTTCTTCGGCGCCTACCCGGTGTTCGTGATGAAGCTCATGTGCTTCGCGCTGTTCGCCGCGGCCTTCAACCTGCTGCTGGGCTACACCGGGCTGCTGTCCTTCGGCCATGCGGCCTTCCTGGGCGGCTCCGCGTACGTGGCGGGCCATGCGATCAAGGTCTGGGGCCTCACGCCCGAGCTGGGCCTGATCGCGGGCACGCTCACCGGCGCGCTGCTGGGCTGGCTGTTCGGCGTGCTGGCCATCCGCCGCCAGGGCATCTACTTCGCGATGATCACGCTGGCGCTCGCGCAGATGATGTTCTTCGTCGCGCTGCAGGCCAAGTTCACGGGCGGCGAAGACGGCCTGCAGGGCGTGCCGCGCGGCAAGCTCTTCGGCGTCGTCGACCTGTCGAACGACCTGACCATGTACTACGTGGCGCTGGTGATCGTGGTCGCGGCCTTCCTGCTGATCGTGCGCACCATCCACTCGCCGTTCGGTCAGGTGCTCAAGGGCATCAAGGAAAACGAACCGCGCGCGCTCTCGCTGGGCTACGACGTGAGCCGCTTCAAGCTGCTGGCCTTCGTGATCTCGGCCGCGCTGTCGGGCCTGGCCGGTTCGCTCAAGACGCTGGTGCTGGGCTTTGCCACGCTGTCCGACGTGCACTGGACCGCCTCGGGCCAGGTCATCCTGATGACGCTGGTGGGCGGCCTGGGCACGCTGTCGGGCCCCATCGTGGGCTCGGCGGTGGTCGTGCTGCTCGAGAACAAGATCGGCGAACTCGGCAACTTCCTGGCGCGCATCACGACCGTCGACTGGTTCAATACGCTGGGCGAGTCGGTCACCATGGTCACGGGCCTGATCTTCGTGATCTGCGTGCTGGCCTTCCGCAAGGGCATCATGGGCGAGATCATCGCCTTCATCGAGCGCCGCCGCGCGAAGTAGCGATGCCGGTGGCGTGACGGCGGGGTGGTTACCCTCCCTGCGGCGCCACCGCTTGTGCCCCCTGTGGCCGGGGCGCAGAATCCGGCTCCCACTTCGAGGAGCCGGCCATGGCCCTTCTTCCGTACTTTGTCCTCACACCCGAGCGGCGCGAAACGCCCTTGAACGTGCTCGGCACGCAGGTGACGGTGCTGGCGTCGAATGCCTCGACGCAAAGCTACGGCGTCACCTTCCAGCGCGGCGACGAAGGCACGGGCCCGCCACCGCACAGCCACGACTGGGACGAGTCGTTCTACGTGCTCGGCGGCGAGGTCGAATTCCTCTGCGACGGCCAGGCGCATCGGTGCCAGCCCGGCACGCTGGTGCACGTGCCGCGCGGCACGGTGCACGGCTTTCACTACGGCAAGGGCGGCGGCCAGATGCTCGAGATCACGGGGCAGGACGCGATGGCCGCGCAGATGTTCACCGCCATCGACCGCGAGATTCCGGTCGGGCCGGCGCCCGACATTCCGAAGCTGCTGGCGGTGCTGGCGCGCAATGGGGTGACGGTCTCGGCGTGAGGTGCGGCCCTCATCGGCACTGACAAGCCGACGCTGTCCAAAACCACCGGTTCCCGTGGCGACGCCGCATGCAGCGCTCGGCACAATCATCCGCACCCGGCCGCACAGGCCCACACCGACAAGAAGATGGAGGAGACCCCCATGCGCAGACGGCTGCTCGCACTTTTCGTGGCGCTCGCGCTGACAGGGTGCATGACCCCACCGCCGCTGCCGCCGAACGGCGGCCAGCTCGCGAAGGGCGCGAAGGTCGGCCTGCTGGTCCGCATCCCCACCGCCTCTGCGGAACACATGCATGTGGGCACGACCGTCTTCAACAACTTCTCGACCACGTACCCGTTCCCCTGGAACCCCACGGCCAAGGTCTACGAGGCCTTCACGTCGGAGCTCGAAAAGGCGGGCTTCCAGGTGGTGCGGCTCACGAGCTTTGCCACGACCTCCGTCAACGCGCTGGCCGTCTTCAAGCACGATCGATGGATCGCGAATCCTGCGCAGGCGTGGGCGACACGCAAGCTGAAGGACGACCAGATTGCCGCGGTGGTCCTCGTCGAGGCGACGCGAACGCAGGCGCGCCTGGAGTGCACCGGTGGGCCCTGTGGCGAGAGCGTCATGCAGAACTCGGGCCTCTTCACGCGCAGCATGCTGGGGTCGACGCGGTACTACGCGGTGCCCGCGATCGAAGCCAAGGTCTTCGTCATGGACCCGCCGCTGAACCTCGCGGCCTACGAGCCGATGCTCGCCCAGCAGCGGCAACGGGTGCGGCAACTCAAGGATTTCCCGGAACCGCGCGACCTCAAGCGGTTGAGCACTGCCGAGTTCGCGCCCGTCGCTTCGGCGATCGACGACCACGTCCGCGCGCTGTCGCGCAACACGGCGCAGGCGCTGAGCCAGGGCGTGAAGTAGCCCATCGCGGCGGGCTTCGGCTCACAGCCGCAGCGGCGCCGCGTACCCCGTCATCTCGAGATACCCGCGCCCCACGCGCCGGCCCTGCTGCGCGTCGCGCAGCTCGCTCAAGCCTTCCCAGTACACGCCGCCCGTGGAGCCGCGGCTGTCCAGTTCCTGGTCGTCGAGCAGGGCCTGCACCTCGAAGCGGCCCGCGGGCGTGTCGATGCGCCAGTGCGTCGGGTAGCTCGCGCGCGTGCGCGGGCTGGTCCAGCTGCGCAGCGCGTCGAAGCGCACCTCGCCGGGCTGGAAGATGCGCGCCGCGCCACCGCGCGGGCGGAACGAGCCGCCCGACCACAGCGCGCTGCCGTCGCGGCGGCGCAGGTGGAAGGCGGTGAGCGCGCTGCCGTCGTCGAGGTTCATGCCGATCCAGTCCCAGCCCACGGCCTCGGGGTGCATCAGCGCCTCGCTCCATTCGTGATCGAGCCAGGCGGTGCCGGCGATCTCGAACGGGGCCTGGCCTTGCAGCGTGAGGCGGCCCTGTGCCTGCAGCTGCGGCTCGCTGTAGTAGTAGCTCGCCTGCTCGGGCTCGGGGCCCTTGCGCGACAGGCCTTCGCGGCCCTGCAGCAGCACGGGTTGCGACGGCGCGAAGCGCAGGTCGAGCGTGAACTCGCCCGCGGGGATGCGCGCGGTGTAGGCGCCGCTGCCGGCGTCGCGCGTCAGCGACCAGTCGCGCAGCCGCACGTCGGTGTCGGCCTCGCTGGCCGAGGCCACGTCGAAGCCCGCGCGCGCGATGCGCTGGTCGTGCCGCAGCACGCGGCCTTCGAGGTCGGTGACGGCGGCGTGCGCGAACACCAGCTGCTTGGCGGCGAAGGCCGAGCGCATGGCCTGCGTGGCGTCGACGCGCGAGCGGAAGAAGGTCACCTGGAAGCCGAACGCGCGCCCTGCAGCCGTCTGGCCGTGGCCGGTGATGTACCACCACTCGGTGCGCAGCTCGGGGTGGCTGCCGAAGTCGCGCGGAAACTGCAGCGCCTTCGCGGGCAGGGCCCACGCGGCGTGCGGCGCGCCCGAGGCGGCCAGCGCGGCCAGCAGCAACAGCTGCCGCCGCGCGATGAGGCCACGGGGCGGGCGCATGGCCATCAGCCCGCCACCAGCGCGTCGATGCGTTGCTGCGCGGGCGCGATGTCGCCGAAGGCGTTGCGCACCCAGTCGGCGTCGTGGTAGCTCGGCAGGTAGCGTTCGCCCGCGTCGCACAGCAGCGAAAGGATCGAGCCCAGCTGGCCGGCCGCGCGCATCTCGTGCGCCACGGCCAGCATGCCGACGAAGTTGGTGCCGGTCGACGGGCCGACCTTGCGGCCCAGCAGCGCCGACAGCGCATGCATGGCGGCCACCGAGTCGAGGTTGGGCACTTCGAGCATGCGGTCGACCAGCGTGCGCACGAAGCTGGGCTCCACGCGCGGGCGGCCGATGCCTTCGATGCGCGAGCCGGGCGCCGTGAGCGTGGCGTCGCCGCTGCGGTGGTAGGCCGAGAACACAGAGCCCTCGGGGTCGGCCACGCACACCTGCGTGTCGTGGCAGCGAAAGCGCAGGTAGCGCCCGATGGTGGCGCTGGTGCCGCCGGTGCCGGCGCCCACCACGATCCACGCGGGCACCGGGTGCCGCTCGCGCGCCATCTGCTGGAACATGCTCTCGGCGATGTTGTTGTTGCCGCGCCAGTCGGTCGCGCGCTCGGCGTACGTGAACTGGTCCATGTAGTGGCCGCCGGTGCGCTCGGCCAGCGCGCGGGCCTCGTCGTACACCTGCGCCGCGTGGTCCACGAAGTGGCAGCTCGCGCCGTAGAAGGCGATCTGCGCGACCTTCTCGGGCGAGGTGCTGCGCGGCATCACGGCGATGAAGGGCAGGCCCAGCAGCCGCGCGAAGTAGGCCTCGCTCACGGCGGTGGAGCCGCTCGACGCTTCGACGATGGTCGTGCCTTCGCGCACCCAGCCGTTGCACAGCGCGTACAGGAACAGCGAGCGCGCGAGCCTGTGCTTGAGGCTGCCGGTGGGGTGCGTCGATTCGTCCTTCAGGTACAGGTCGATGCCGTGCGCGGCGAGCGCGGGCAGCGGCAGCGGAATGAGGTGCGTGTCGGCGCTGCGCTGGTAGTCGGCTTCGATGCGGCGGATCGCGCCGGCGAGCCAGCTGTCGCAGGAGGAGGTTGAAGGGGTGGTGGGCTGCATAGCGCGTCAGTCTACAAGTCATGCCTTGTAACCCGGCGGGTGACAGAAATCGGGATACTGCCCGCTGCCAATCCACAACAAGACCGGAGACGAACTGCATGAAGAGAATGAACCATCGGCTTTCCCTGGGCGCCGTGTCGCTGGCGGTCCTCGCCCTCGCAGGGTGTGCGTCCAACGCCCCGGGCGTGAACACACCCACGCGCCCCTCGTCATCCTTCGCGGTGCCCGGCCTCGAGAAGCCTGCCGAAGTGCTGGTCGACCGCTGGGGCGTGCCGCACCTGTACGCCGGCACGCTCTACGACGCCTTCGTGGCGCAGGGCTTCATCGCCGCGCGCGACCGGCTCTGGCAGATGGACCTGTGGCGCAAACGCGGCCTGGGCGAGATGGCGAAGGACTTCGGCCCCGCCTGGGTCGAGAGCGACCGCGCCGCGCGCGCCGTGCTCTACCGCGGCGACATGTACCGCGAGTGGCTGGCCTACGGCTCCGACGCCAAGCGCGTGGCCGAGGCCTTCACGGCCGGCGTCAATGCCTACGTGGCGCAGGTGCGCGCGCAACCCGCGCTGCTGCCGACCGAGTTCGCGCTGCTGGGCTACCAGCCGGCCACGTGGTCACCCGAGGACGTGGTGCGCATCCGGCACCACGGGCTCACGCTCAATTTCACGTCGGAGGTCGACCGCGCACGCGCGTTCTGCGCCGGCGCGCCGGGCGCCAAGGCCGACTGGCTGCGCCGCGAGCTCGATCCGCCGGTCACGCCCAAGGTGCCCGAGGGCTTCGATCCCTGCAGCCTTCCGGTGGCGGAGCTGCGCGCGGCCTACCTGCGGGCGACCGATGCGCCGCGCTTCACCAAGGAGAACACGCGCGTGGGCATGAACGCGGGCGCGTCTTCCGCGCCGGTCGCGCTGCTGCCGGGCAGTGCGGAGGCGATGGCCGCGAAGGCCGAGCAGGACGAAGCGGCGCAGGGCGACCCCACGGCCGCCTACGGCAGCAACAACTGGGTCATCGCGCCGAAGCTCACGTCCACGGGCCGGCCGATCCTGGCCAACGATCCGCACCGCGCGCACGGCGCGCCGAGCCTGCGCTACATGACGCACCTGAGCGCGCCCGGCATGGACGCCATCGGCGCCGGCGAGCCCTTCCTGCCGGGCCTGTCGATCGGCCACAACGGCACCATCGCCTTCGGCCTCACGCGCTTCTACATGGACCAGGAAGACCTGTACGTGTACGAGCTCAACCCGGCCAACCCCGAGGAGTACCGCTACCAGGGCCGCTGGGAGCCGATGACGCGCGTCACCGAGCGCATCGCGGTCAAGGGCGAGGCCGCGCCGCGCGAGGTGGTCAACACCTTCACGCGCCACGGCCCCGTGCTGGTCGCGGAGCCCGGCAAGCGCCGCGCCTTCGCCTTGCGCGCCGCCTGGCTGGAGCCCGGCATGGCGCCGTACTTCGGTTCGATGGACTACATGCGCGCGCGCAACTGGGACCAGTTCCGCGCGGCCATGAACCGCTGGGGCGCGCCGGGCGAAAACCAGGTGTATGCCGACAGCAGCGGCAACGTCGGCTGGATTCCGGGCGGGCTCACGCCGATCCGTCCGAACTGGGACGGCCTGATGCCCGTGCCGGGCGACGGCCGCTATGAGTGGTCGGGCTTTCGCAACGGCGACGAGCTGCCCTCGGAGTTCAACCCCGCGCGCGGCTACGTGGTCACGGCCAACGAGAACAACATCCCGCCCGACCATCCTGCCGCGAAGAAGGGCGTGGGCTACGAGTGGAGCGACGCGGCCCGCGCGCTCCGCCTCAAGGAACTGTTCGCGGCCAAGGTGGCGGCGGGTTCGCGCTTCACCATCGAGGACTCGGAGCGCATGCAGAACGACATCGTCGCGACGCCGGCGCAGCGCGTGCTGAAGCTGCTGGCCGGCCAGCGCAGCGACGACGCCCAGACCGCGGCGGCGCTGCGCCTGCTGCAGGGCTGGGACGGCGCCATGGACCGCGACAGCGCGGCGGCCGCGCTGTACGAGGTGTGGAGCAGCAAGTTCCTGCGCCAGGCCGTGCTCAAGGCGGGAGCGGGCGATGCCGCTGCCGCGCTGGCCGCACCCGGCGACAACACGCGCATGGTGCTGCTGCTGGAGAACCCGTCCGGCTGGGTCAGCAACGCGCAGCGCGACGCCTTGCTGCTGACGACCTTGCCCGCCGCCATGCAGGAGCTGTCCGCCAAGCTCGGGCCCGACCCGGCGGCGTGGAAGTGGGGCGCCTTGCACCGCGCCGAGTTCCGGCATCCGCTGGGCGGCGTGGTCGATGCGGCCACGCGCAAGAAGCTCGAGGTGGGCGACTGGCCGATGTCCG
The DNA here is from genome assembly GCF_059567965.1 of Variovorax sp. BGA-UO-ETr-C22. Lineage (NCBI taxonomy): Bacteria > Pseudomonadati > Pseudomonadota > Betaproteobacteria > Burkholderiales > Comamonadaceae > Variovorax > Variovorax sp. BGA-UO-ETr-C22. The sequence continues at coordinate 105,967 of NZ_JCAQPA010000007.1, read as the reverse complement.
GCTCGTCGTTCACGCCGATGGCGGCCACCTACCGCGCGAACGACTACAAGCTGACCTCGGGCGCGTCGTTTCGCATGGTGCTCGACGTGGGCAACTGGGACGCCTCGCGCGTCATCAACACGCCGGGCCAGTCGGGCAACCCCGACAGCCCGAACTACCGCGACCTCGCGCCGCTGTGGCTCGAAGGCAAGTACGTGCCGCTGGTCTACAGCCGTGGCGCGGTCGAGAAAGAAACGGTGGAACGAATCCAGCTGACGCCGGGGCGCTAGCAGGACCGGTCACGGAAGAGGGCGCTGCCCGCGCCCCGCCGCGGCGCGCCCGGCCCTGCCGGTCGTCACGCGGTCGTCATTCGCCGATGTGATGCTTGCAGGAGTTGAAATACTGCCCACAAGCTTGCTGACACGATCCACTTCTTCCTTGTTGACTTCAGCGCATGGTGGTCGTGGGCGAGTGGTTGGACGGGGCTTGGGCCGGGGCAGGGACGACAGGCTCGTGCGGGCCCTTGTCTCCGGCCTCACGTGCACCGTGGTGTGCGTCTGCATCGCCTGGGGATCGACAGCGAAGGCCGTGGCCGCAGGCACCGACGCGCAGTCGGCAGATGCCGCCACCCGTGCGTCGCCCGAATCGCAGATGCTGGACTTCGACCTGCCCGCGCAGCCCTTGGCGGCTGCCCTGGCGCAATACGCCGCGGTGTCGGGGCGGTCGGTGATGTTCATCGACGAGTGGGTGGCGGGGCGAACTTCGGCCCCGGTGCGCGGGCGCCATGCGCCGCATGCCGCCTTGCGGGCCTTGCTGGTCGGCACGGGTTTCACCGCGGATGACGTGGACACGCAGCTTTCCGGTGCCTTCATCCTGAAGCGCGTCGCAGCGGTGCCTGGGGTGGTGTCGACCGCCGGTTCGCCACGCGGGTACGACGCCCTGGTCCAGGCCCGTGTCTGGGACGCGTTGTGCGCCGATCTCCGTACGGCCCCCGGCCACTACCGCGCGATCCTGCAACTGCAGGTGACCGCGTCGGGCCGCATCAGCCAGGCCCGCCTGGTGTCGTCTTCGGGAGACCCTGCGCGAGACGCCGCCATGCTCGCGGCATTGGCTCCTCTGAAGATGGACCGCCCCCCGCCCGCGGACCTGGCGCTGCCGCTCACGCTGGCCATCCTGCCGCACGACGTGTTGCCCGGGCCCCGCTGCGCCACGGTGCACTGACGCATGACGGAGAACGTCATCCCGCTGCTGCGCAGCTTCCTGGTGCAACGCTACGAGCAGCTCAAGCAACGCCTGGCGGTGCGGCTGGGGAATCGCGAACTGGCGGAAGACGCCTTGCACGAAACCTGGCTGAAGCTGGAGCGCAGCCAGCCCATGGCGGGCCCCATTGCCACACCCCAGGCGTACCTGCTGCGCATGGCGGTCAACCTGGCCATCGACGTCCGGCGTGCGCAGAGCCAGGTCTTGCTGTCCGACGACATCGAGCTGCTGATGAACGAGCTGCCGGACCCGGCGCCCGGCCCCGCCGAGGTCGCCGAAGCCCGTTCGCAGCTGGAGGCGCTGGACGGCCTGCTGTCGCGCCTGCCGCCGCGCCGCCGCGAAATCCTGCTGCTGGTTCGCCTGGAGGGCTGGTCCCAGCGGGACGTGGCCACGCGGCTTGGCATTCCTGTGCGGACCGTCGAGTACGAACTGAAGGCCGCGCAGGATCTTCTGTTCTCGCGGCTGGCACCGCGCCCTGGCAGGTCTTCATGACGGCACGAAGAAATAGTTTGCGGATTGCGGTGTCGGCAACCGTCTATCAAGTACGGGGCCCCTGAAACCGACATGACGACGCACCCTTCACCACCGACGCTTCCCGAGACGCTGCGCGAAGACGCGCGCGCCTGGGTGCGCAAGCTGCATTCGGGCGCCGCCACGCAGTGGGAGGCACAGGCGTTCCGGCGCTGGCGCGACGCGAGTCCCTTGCATCAGGCGGCGTTCATCGAGGCCCGGCAGCAGTGGCGCGTGCTCCAACCCGCGCTGAACAGGCTGGTGCGCACCGACACCGAAGCGGCGAGCCTTCACCGCGAGACCCTGCGCAAGCCCGCGGCGAGCCGTCGGGCCTTCCTGGGCGTGGCGGGCGCAGCCGCCGCGGCCGGTGTCGCGGGGGTGGCGGTCTATTCGCCCCTGGGGTTGTGGCCCGCAGCCAATGAATGGCGTGCGGACTGGCGCACGGCCGCCGGCGAGCAGCGTGCCATCGCGTGGTCCGACCAGATCGACGTGACCTTGAACACCCGCACCAGCATCCGCCGGGTGGCCTCGGACGACCAGGCCGAGGGGCTCGAGTTGCTGAACGGCGAAGCGGCGATCGAGATGCTGCCCAGTGCGCGCACCTTCAGCGTCGTGGCCGGCGCCGGTCGCAGCATTGGCGAATCGGCGCGCTTCGAGATCAGCCGCCTGGAAGGGCGGGTGTGCGTGACCTGCCTGGCGGGCCGCGTGCGCATCGAGCACCCGGCCGGCGACCGTGTGCTGCTGGCACGCCAGCAAGCGGTCTACCGCGATCATTCCATCAGCGGCATCGCCGCCGCGGACCCCGAGGTGGCTTCTGCCTGGCGGCGCGGTGAGCTCGTGTTCAAGCAGGCGCCCTTGTCGGTGGTGCTGGACGAGATCAATCGCTACCGCCCCGGGCGTGTGGTCCTGATGGTGGATGCGCTGCGAGGGAAAACGGTCACCGCGACCTTCAAACTCGACCGTCTCGATCTGGCCTTGCTCCAGATGCAGCGCTCCTTCGGTTTGAACGCCCGGTCGCTCCCCGCCGGCGTGCTGGTCCTGAGCTAGAGGTGGACCTCGGGGTTGGGTGGCGACCCTGTCTCGATGTCGCGGCTTCCCATGGTGGTCGTGCGCAGCCACTGTGAAGCTTTCGTGACTTTGCCGAGGTGCAGCGCGTCCTGGCCGTTGATCTGCAAGGACTTTCCGGACCGAGGCCGCAGCGACACGCGCGCGCCCACAACGAGGCCAAAAATATTCTTCTGGAATTCGACGTTTCCGTCCCGTCAAGAAACTGACGGCGCCTGTCGCGTTGGCTTTCGATCGCCATCGCAGGGGCTTCTTGAATGGGGTTGGCCTGCGCGACGCGCGCAGCCCCTTCGGCACAGGCTTTACTTCGGCGGGAACGAGAAATGACCATCAGTGGGTGCAAGGAAAAGAATCGACCGGCGCGCGCGGCGCAGCAGGTTTTCAGGATGGCGCCCCTCGCGCGGGCCATCGCGGTGGCGCTGGCTGCCGGTGGGGTCCTCGGCAGCGCGCATGCCCAGCGGGCGTTCAGTCCGGCGTGGTTCGCCGACAAGGGCGCGGCGCAGGCGGGCGCGATCGCCACGGGCAAGCTGCCGAACGGCGCGCCGGCGTCCAGCCTGGTCCACCCGACGCAGCCGTCGTCGGCGGCGAGCCAGCAGCTGCAGACGTCCATCACCAACCTGAACCTGGCCGCGCGCGCGATCGCCGCGCAGCAGGCGCAGCAGACACAGAAGCGGGCCGAGGCGCTGGCCAGCGGCGAGTCCGCGCCGGACGGCCTGGCCGAAGGCGGCCTGAAGGTCGACACGAATTCGCTGACCGCCGGCTGGCTCAACGCCAGGGACCCCGTGCAGGCCGCAGCGAACGGCAGGACCACGGTCACCATCGAGCAGACCGCCGACAAGGCCATCCTGAACTGGGAGACCTTCAACGTCGGAAAGAACACGACGGTGAAGTTCGACCAGCGTGCCGGCACCCACGCCAAGACCGGCGCCAACGAGTGGATCGCGCTCAACCGCATCAACGACCCCAGCGGCCGACCCAGCCAGATCGCCGGCCGCATCGAGGCCGAGGGCAGCGTCTACCTCATCAATCGCAACGGCATCCTGTTCACCGGCAGCAGCCAGGTCAACGTGCGCAACCTCGTCGCCTCCAGCCTGAAGCTCAGCGACGAACAGTTCAAGGCCGGTCTCAACACGCGCCTGGGCGCGAAATCGGGTGACCCCGGTTACTGGAGCGGCCTCGAAGTGGGCGTCGGCATTCCCACCTTCGGCGAGAACTCCAAGCAGATGCCGGCCGATTCGAACGTGCAGTTCGCCGACATGGGCCCGGCCTTCGATCCGGGCAAGCCGCCGGGCGACGTGAAGGTGGCGGCCGGTGCGCAGATCACGGGGCAGGGCGGCCACGTGCTGATGTTCGCGCCCAAGGTCAGCAACGCGGGCAGCATCCGCACGCCGAGCGGCCAGACGCTGCTGGGCGCCGGCGAAAACGTGTGGCTGGAAGCCAAGGAAATCAGCCCCACCGTGCGCGGCTTCGATGCCGTCACCTCGTCGGTGCGGCCCTGGCTCTTTCCGGCCAAGTTCCTGATCAATCCGCAGACAGCGCCCGCCTTCCAGCCCTATCTCATCGGGCGCATCGTGTCCGACATCCTGCCGCTGATGGAGCAGCGCGCGGCCCAGGTCGGCTACAGCGTGCACAACACCGGCATCATCCAGGCCGATCACGGCGACATCACCATGGTGTCGCGCGAGATCCACCAGGGCGGCATCCTGCAAGCCAGCACCGCGCTGAACAACCGCACGGGCTCCATCCGCCTGCGCGCCTGGGGCCAGGGCGTGCACAACATCGACATCAACCTGGCGGCCGACGTCCCGCGCCTGACGGCCTGGTCGGGCGGCACGCTGACCCTGGGGCCGGACAGCATCACCCAGGTCGTCAACGACTGGCAGGACACCACGCGGATCGAAAGCGGCTCGCTGGCCAACCGCTACCAGCCCGGGCGCATCGAGCTCTACGGCAAGACGATCGACGTGCAGACCCGTGCCCAGGTCACCGCCGCCGCGGGCCACATCGACATCCAGGCCCAGGCCAACCCTGCGGCCCTGCAGCGCAACACCCAGGTGGGCGACGGCAGCCGCATCCTCATCGGTGAACACGCCACCGTCAGCACCGCGGGGCTGATGCAGATGCCGGTGGACATGGCCAGCAACTTCGTCGAAGCCGAACTGCGCATCAACGAACTGCGCGACTCCCACCTGCAGGCGAACACCTGGCTGTACGGCCGCAAGGTCATCGTGGATCGACGTCGGTCGGGCACCTTCAAGGGGCTCATGGCGGGCGTCGAATGGGTCACCGACGAGTCCGGCAAGGCGCTCAAGGGCATCTGGGTCGGCACCCCGCTGGCGGACGTGACGGGCTGGGTGGGCAACGGCCTGGTCGGCCTGTCCGAGCTGGCGGCGCGAGGCGGCGACATCACCATCCAGTCCAACGGTTCGGTGATCACGCGGCCGGGCTCCATCCTGGATGTGTCGGGCGGCTCGGTGCGCTACAGCGACGGCTGGAACACGGAAACCCTGCTGCGCGGCGCGGACGGGCGCACCTACACGATGTCGTCCGCGCCAGCGGACATGACCTACACGGGCATCGCGGGCCAGTACCTGCAGGCGCATGCGCGCTGGGGCGTCACGCAGACCTATGTCAATCCGATGCTGTCGGGGCGGCGCTGGGAGCCGGGCTACGAAGAAGGCCGCAATGCCGGTTCGATCGACATCCGTGCCGGCAGCGCCTTCATCCTGGAGGGCGAGTTCAGGGGCTCGGTGCAGCCCGGCGACCGGGTGCAGGAAGCGGCCGAGCTGCCTCGGGCCGGCCGCCTCACGGTGGGTTCCAACCGCGCGCAAGAGGGCATGTGGACCCTGGGCCAGGTCGTCATCAGCGACAAGCCCGCGTTGCTGCCGGCGGGTTTCAGCATCGACAGCCCGCTGGGCAGGGACGCCTTCCTGACCGAGCCCGAAGGGCAATCCCCCGGCGCGGGCGCGGGTGTGGGCCGCACCACCTGGCTGTCTGCTGCGGGGCTGAGCCATTCAGGCCTGGGCGCCATCGAGTTGAACCTCAACACCGGCTTCGTGCTGGAAGACAGCGCGGTGGTGACTCTGCAGCCGGGGGCGCGCTTCACGGCCGCGGTCTACGACGGCCAGGGCATCCCCGGCAACTTCGACATCCAGGGCAAGCTCATCGCCCCGGGCGGCTCCATTGCGCTGAGCGCCGGCGGCAAGGCGGACAGCGTGCTGCGCCTGGGGGCGAACAGCCTGCTGAGCGTCGCGGGCCAGTGGGTCAACGACACCGGCCAAGGCGTCACGCTGGGCCGCGCCATCCACGGCGGCTCGATCGCACTGGGGACCCCGATGAAAGAGGGCCTGGGCACGGTGTACGGCAACGTGGAGGTGGCCGCCGGCGCGGCGCTGGACGTGTCCGGCGGCGGCTGGCTGTCCGGTGTCACGGCGGGCGGCAAGGCCGGCAAGGTGAAGGCGGGCAACGGCGGGGCCATCAGCCTGACGGCGTTCGACAACACGGCGCTCGAGACGCTGGACCTGCGCGGCTGGGCGGGGGGCGATGCGTCCCGGCTCACCCTCACGGCGATCGGCGACGTGCAGGTGGGCGGCGCCGCGCCCGCGGCCGAAGCAACGGGCGGCAAGGCATCGGGCGCGGCAAAGCCGTTGCACCTGCCGCAGACCCTGTACGCCGAGCGCGGCTTCGGCACGATCGGCATCCGTTCGCTCGGCGGGGACGTCGTGGTCGCGGAAGGCGCACAGGTGCACATCCAGCCCACGAGCTGGGACATGCTCGCGGCGGTATCGACGCTGCGCACGCTGCCCAGCGGCAGCGCCTTGGGCGATGTGCTGGCCCCCAAGGCACTGGACGAGTTGAGCGGACAGCGCCGCGCCGCGCGCGCGCCCGGTGGCCTGTCGCTGGCGACCGGCGCGACCGGTGGCGGCATCCGCATCGACGCGAACGCCAGCATCCAGACAGAACCCGGCGGCGCGATCTCGCTGGACGCGGACGGGTCCGGGCAGGCCTCCGTGCGGGTGGCGGGCCGCCTTCAGGCGCCGGCCGGGACGCTGAACATCCGCGCCAAGAACACCTTGACGCTGGCCGATGGGGCCGAGTTGCTGCTGCCCGGCGTGGCGCAGATCTTCCACGACCCGGCCATGCGCCTGCCCCAGGGCAAGGTGCTGCCGGGCGGCACGGTCACACTGAGCGCCGGCACGCTGGACGCGCAGGCCGGTGCGCTGATCGACGTGTCGGGCGCGCGGGGCACGGTGGCGTATTGGGACCGCGGCACGGGCGCGCTCGGCGCCCTGCGGCGCGTGGACCAGGAACTGGGCAGCGACGGCGGCGCGATCGTGATGGAGGCCGCGGCCGGCGGCGCCATGAATGCCAGGCTGCGCGCCCACGGCGGCAATGCCCAGGCAGCGGGCGGGTCCTTGTCCATCACGGACACCAGCGCGGCCGGGCGTGCGTCCGGGGACCTGGTGGCGCCGGACATCGGCTCCTTCCTCTACTACAAGAGCCCCACCGGCACGTACACCTTCAACGGCGAAAAGTACGCGCGGATCATCGGCACCAGCGGCAACCTCGACGTGCGCGACGAGTACGCCGGCGACGTCAAGATGAACAGCGCCATGCGCACCGCGATCAACACGACGCTGCCGACGTCGGTGTCCAGCAGCAAGGGGCTCGTCCTCGACGCGGGCGCGGCGCTTGCTGCGGGACCGGGCGCCGACAGGGCGCCGTGGGAGCACGACGCGAGCATCGACAAGCGGGTGGTCGAACTGCTCAACAAGTACTTCTGGAGCGGCACCGGAACGGCGCTGAGCCACAAGATCCACATCGGCAACATCGCCACCTCGGATGGCACCCTGCATGTGTCGGCGAAGGCGCTGCAGGACACCGGCTTCTCGGCGGTCGACCTGCGCTCCACGCAAGTGGGCGTGCAGTTGGCCGGCGGCGTCGACCTGAGCGTCGCCGGCCGCCTGGGCATCACCGCCCCGGTCATCCAGAGCGACGGGCTGGGCGGCGTGGTGCGCTTGCATGCCCACCATCTGCAACTGAACCCACTGACAGGTGCGGTGGGCGCGGTCGGCGCCACGGCCCGCAATGCGGGCGAACTGATCCTGTCGGCCAGCCAGGCCATCGACATTGCAGGCAGGGGTGCGAAGGGCGAGTCCGTGTCGCCCGTCGACGTCAAGCTGCGCGGCTTCGAACGCACCGTGCTGGACACCGGCGACCTGCGCTTCGTGGCGGGCGCCTACAGCGAAGGCGGCACCGACTACGACGACCCCCAGCTGCGGGCCACGCTGGACGTGGGAGGCGCGCTGGAGATCAAGGCCGCGCAGGTCTACCCGGCCACGGCTGTCACGGCGCGAATCAACTCGGACCACTCCATCACCGTGCGTGGCAACGGGAGCGCCGCGGCGCCTCTGTCGGCCGGCGGCAGCCTGACGCTGAACGCGCCCGTCATCGAGCAGGACGGCGTGCTGCGCGCGCCCTTCGGGCAGATCGCGCTGAATGCCAGCGAGCGCCTGACGCTGGGCACGAACAGCCTGACCTCGGTGTCCGGTGCGGGCCTGGACGTGCTCTACGGCAGCCTGCGCAACGCCGAGTACTGGCTGGACCCGGCCAACCCGCAGGGCCGCAACCGTGCGAATGCCGGCGATGCCAGTTCCCTGGACGAAAACCGCTACCTGTCGTCCCTGCCGGAAAAGCGCGTGCTCCTGCAAGCGCCTGATGTGGCCATGGCCGCGGGCGCGGTGGTGGACATCGCGGGCGGGGGCGACCTGCATGCGTGGGAGCACGTGCCCGGCTCGGGCGGCTCGCACGACGTGCTGACGCTGCCCGGCATGTACGCGGTGCTGCCGGGCTACCAGGGCCTGTCGCCCGTGGCGGGCGGTGCGGCGGGCCAGAAGGTCTGGCTGGCCGGCGGTGGCCTGGGCGCCGGCTGGTACACGCTGCTGCCGGCGCGCTATGCGCTGCTGCCCGGCGCCTTTGCGGTGCAGAGCACGGGCCAGGCTTTGCCGGCGTGGGCCGCGTCCCGTGGCGAGGTGGTCAGCCTGCGCGACGGCTCGACGATCGTGGCCGGGCGGGAACAGAACACGGTCAGTGGCGCGCGCGATGCCACGGCCTCGGGCTGGCGCGTGCTGCCCGCCAGTCTGGTGCGCAAGGTCAGCGAATACAACGAAGCGCGGGGCAACGCCTTCTTCTCGTCGGATGCGTTCAAGCTGACGCAATACCGTTTGACAGGGCAGGACGTCGTGACCCCGCGCCTGGCGCGCGATGGCGGCGCCGTGGTGTTCAAGGCCGACCGCGCTCTGACGCTGGACGGCGAACTGCGCGCGCAACCCGATGCGGGCGGGCGCGGCAGCCTGGTGGACATTGCCGCCGCCAAGATCGCGATCGTCGGCGCGGGACAAGACAGCAGCGACCTGCGCGCCGACGGCTACCTGGTCGTGGATGCCGGCAGCCTGACGCGCTTCGGCGCGGGCAGCCTGCTGGTGGGCGGCACGCGCACGGGCAACGTGCGCGGCCTGCAGGTGGACGTGGCCGCCAGCGACGTGGTGCTGCGCAACACGGCAGGCACCGCGTTGAGCGGCCCGGAGGTGATCCTGGCCGCGGCGAATGCGGTGTCGATCGAGTCGGGCAGCGTGCTGCGCGCGCACGGCGCCGCGTCGGGCGACGAGGCGACCCTGGTGCTCAAGCCGCAGGTGGCGGCCGTGTGGAGCGACAACAACACGCCCAACGACACCAGCGACGACCACATCGTCACGCCTTCCAGAGACTGGGGTGCGCTGGTGCGCGTGAGCAGCGGCCAGGCCGTGCGGGCGCTGCGCGAGAACGTGGACACCACGGTCGGCGGCCAGGTGCGCATCGGCGCCGGTGCGCTGCTGCAGGGCGGCGAGGCGCTGCTGCTCGACGCCACCAACAACACGGAGATGGCTGCCGGCGCGCAGCTGTCGGGCAAGGCCCTGTCGGTGGCCGCGAGCCGCATCGGCATCGGCGGCGGCAGCGGCGGCCTGGTGCTGGACACCGACGCCCTGGCGCAGCTGTCGCGCGCGCAGTCATTGACGTTGCACAGCTACGGCAGCCTGGACTTCTATCGCTCGCTCGACATGCGCGGCCTGGCGCAGGTGGTGTTCGACGCCGCAGCCCTGCGGGGCCATGGCGCCGATGCCGTGCAGGTGCAGGCCTCCCACCTGACGCTGCAGAACACGGGCGCGTCGCTCGGCAGCGCGGGCACAGGCAGTGGTCGCCTGGAACTGTCGGCCGGCGAGCTGGTGCTGGGCGCGGGCGACAAGACGATGTCCGGCTTCGATCAGGTGCTGCTGGCAGCCAGCCGGCGCATCGCCGGCGAAGGCACCGGGAGCCTGGACGCCGGGACGGCGGCGCTGACGCTGCGCACGCCGGTGCTGCAAGGGGTGTCCGGCGCCGACCAGACCGTGCGAACGCAGGGCCAACTGGTGTTGCAGCAAGACGCGCAACTGGATGCGCAAGAGATGGCGGCACTGGGCCGCGCCAGCCTGGGCGCGCGCCTGAGCCTGTCGGGCCAGGGCGTGACCGTGGCGCTGCCGGTGCTGGCGCTGGGCGGCAGCATTGCGGTCGATGCCGGCACGGGCAACCTGACGGTTGCAGAGCAGGGCCGCCTGCACGCGGGCGGCCTGGAAAAAGTCTTCTTCGACGCGGCCCAGTACGTGGACGCGGGCCAGATCAGCCTGGCGACGCGAGGCGGCCTGATCGACCTGGCCCCGGGCAGCCTGCTGGACCTGTCGGCCCATCCGCGCGGTGGCGACGCCGGCCGCCTGACGGTGGATGCATCGGCCGGCGGGCGGGTCCACTTCGGTGGCACTGTGCAAGCGCAGGCCGGTGCCGGCGGCAACGGCGGCAACTTTGCGCTGGCCATCGATCGGCTGGACGATTTCGGCGCGCTGGCGCGAACGCTCAACGATGCGGGTTTCAGCCGCTCGCGGCAGTTCCGCGTCCGTCAGGGCGACCTGACGATCGCGGGCACCACGCGGGTGGCCGACTTCGAAGTCATCACCGACCGCGGCGTGATCTCTGTCGACGGCACGGCACGCGTCGAGGCCAACGCGGCCTACGGCGGCAGCATCCGCCTTGTCGGCGGGGCGGGGCTGACGATGCAGCCTGGCGCGGTGCTGGCGGCCCATGCCACCGACGCCATCGATGGCCTGGGCAGCAGCCGCATCGACCTGGAAGCGGTCGACGGCCAGTTGCACCTGGCCGGCGGCACGCTGGACCTGAGCGGCGGCGAAGGCGGCAAGCTGCGACTGCGGGCGCAGCGCACCGCAGGCAACGACGGCCTGAACGTCACGGCGCTGAACGCTGCCGTGCTGGGCGCGCGCTCCGCGGTGCTCGAAGGCGTGCGCCGCCATGCGTGCACGGATGGCACGGTGGAATCCGTGGCCCCGCAAGCGATCGCCGAGGCCAATGCCTTTGCAGGCCACACCGGCATCCTGGCAAGGCTGGGCGGCAACGCCGCCGCCTACACCTTGGCGGCGGGCATCGAGATCACCAGCCCGGGCGACCTGACGCTGGGCCGCGACTGGAACCTGTTCGACAGCTTCGGTGCGGCGCACCGCGAAGGCACGCTCACGCTGCGCGCCGGCGGCAACCTGAACATCGACGGCCATCTGAGCGACGGCTTCGACGTGGCGGGCCGCGACAACGGCGCGGGCCGGGCGGCGCGGCTGCAGCAGGCCGCGTCGTGGAACCTGCGCCTGGTGGCGGGCGCGGACCTGGGGTCGGTCGATGCACTGGCCACGCGGCCATCGGGCGCGCTTGCAGCCGACACCGGCACGATCCGCGTGGGCACGGCCGGCACCGAGTCGGGCGCCGGCAAGCTGGTGCGCACCGGCAGCGGCGACCTGACGGTACGCGCCGGGCGCGACCTCGTGCTGGCGCACAAGGAGTCCGCGCTGTACACCGCAGGCCGGGCCGAGGCCGATCCCACCTTGGGCGGCGGCTTCGACACCGCCAGCGTCGATGCCCAGTACGGCACCGCAGGTGGCCACGTGGATGTCGCGGTCCAGGGCAGCGTGCGTGCGCCCACCGCGCAGGGCGCGCGTTCGGACCAGATCCTGACCGAATGGCTGTTCCGCCAGGGCCGCTATGGCGGAGATCTCAGCAGTCCCACCGGCTACTACGACGCGTACAACATGGGCGAGAGCTGGGCGCCGGTCATGTCCGCCCGGGGCCAGCAACCGAGCTGGTGGGTGAACCACGCCAGCTTCCAGCAGGGCCTGGGCGCGCTGGGCGGCGGCAACGTGAAGCTGTCGGCGGGCGGCGACCTGGTGAACCTGGTGGTGGCCTTGCCCAGCACCATGCGCGTGACGGGCGGGCGTTCCGCTGGCGATGCCGCGGCCTCCACGGTGACCCGCAACGGCGGGCAGCTGCAGGTGGCGGCGGGCGGCACCCTGAAGGCCGGCCAGTACTACGTGGGCCGCGGCGCCGGCGAGATCGAAGCCGGCGCAAGCGCCTCCGGCTATGCCCTGACCGGCATCTCGAGCAGCTGGCCCAACACCGCCTATTCCTACGACATCGCGCCCGTGCTGGCGCTGTCGGACGCCACGCTCAAGCTGCAGACGCTGGGCGACCTGGTCCTGCAGACCGTGATCGACCCGATGCAGATACGCCGTGCCTACGTCGACCAGGCCGACCGGGACACCAGCGGCGCGTCCAGCCATGCGATGTTCATGAGCAGTCAGACAGAGCGCAGCGCCGTCAGCCTGGTGTCCACCGGCGGCAACGTGCGCCTGGTCAACCAGTCGGAATTCGTGGCAGGAAACGACACGGAGAACACCACCAGGCTGGTGAGCGGCATGACGGACACCAAGCTCCAGACGGACATGGTGGGCCTGTACCCGGCCAAGGTCAGCGTGTCGGCCCTGAGCGGCAACATCGACGTCGCGGGCCTGCTGGCGATGGCGCCGGCGAACAGCAGCGACCTGTCTTTGCTGGCCGCGAAAGACCTGCGCTTCCTGCGCGGCAGCAGCCTGCAGAACACGGGTGCCATCGTCATGACCCAGACCACGCTGGACAAGTGGCCGTCGATATTCCGGCCGTGGATGGGTTTCACGATCACGCTGGGCGGGGCATCGGCGTTCGGCGCGCCGCTGAAGTCGGTCTATGGCGGCTTCTCGGTGACGAACACGTTCCTGACCAACAGCCTCAATGGCATGGAGCTGTTCGACAACCCCGATGTGCTGCCGATGCAGGTGCATGACTTCACGCCCAGCCGCTTGTACGCGGCGACCGGTTCCATCAGCGACCTGAATCTGATCGCGTCGGAATCGGTGCACGTGCAGGCCGGCACCGACATCCGCAACTTCGAGCTCAGCGCGCGCAACCTGCGCCCCACCGACACCACCATGCTGGCGGCGGGCAACGACATCCTGGCTGTCGCCAACAGGCTCCTGTCGCACCGATATGCGCGATACAGCGGCGACGCGGCGGCCTACTACTACGACAGGGGCAGCCGCACCGCGCTGCAAGGGCCGGGATCCCTGCTGCTGCTGGCCGGGCGCGACATCCAGGGCAACAACCTGTCGCTGTACACCAATGCCAATCGCTATTGGGACTACGTGTCGGCAACGCCGCTCGGCGAAGAATCGAACGTCATCAAGGCCCTGCCCGCCGAGGGCGCCGGCATCACCCTGATGGCCGGCATGAACAAGGCCGCCAGCTACGACGCCTTCGAGCGGGCCTACCTGAACCCGGCCAACGTGGCCGCCATGCCGGACTATCTGAAGACCACCCTGGCCGACGGCACCGTGGCGCCGCTGTACCTGAGCGACGGGGTGGAAAACCGCGGCGACCTGGCCAAGTTGGCGCGCCGGGGCCTGGTGTCCTTCGTGGAAGGCATGCTCGGTGCCGACAAGGTCGCCAGCCTCACCGGCACTGCGGACGGCAAGCTGAGCCCGCAGCAGGCGTGGGAGCAATACCGGCAACTGCCGCCCCTGGTGCGCGAGCAGTTCCTGCGCCAGGTCTTTGTCTATGAACTGCGCGAAGGAGGGCGCGACCAGAACGGGGGCGATGGGCAGAACGGTCCGATCAACGGCGGCTACCGTCGCGGCTCCGCGGCCATCGACACGCTGTTCCGCGGTGCGACGGTCGAAGGCCAGCCCGTTCGCTACGCCGCGGACCTGCCGGACAACTGGCGCAGCAGCTGGTCCGGCGTGGGCAGCATCGCCGCGACCCGGATGGCGGCGCGCACCCACCAGGGGGGGGACATCAACGTCTTCACTCCCGGCGGCGGCCTGCAGGTGGCGGGGCTGGGCGCCGTGGTGCCGGACGGATACGGCCTGGTGACGCTGGCCTCGCCGGGGCAGGTCAATGTGTTCACCGACCGGGACATCATCGTGAACCGTTCGCGCATCCTGTCCTTCGTCTCGCAGGCCGAGCCGCTGGGCAGCGACCAGGTGTTGTGGTCCAGCCAGGGCGACATCGACGCCGGCCGCGGCGCCAAGACGGTGCGCATCCCGCAGGCGCCGGAAGTCACGTCGGACGCCGACGGCAACATCACCGTGGAGGAAAAGCGCGACATGAGCGGCGCCGGCATCGGCACCGTGGGCGAAGGCGACGTGGACCTGGTCGCACCCCGGGGCACCATCGATGCGGGCGATGCCGGCATCCGGGTCGCCAGCAACCTCAACATCGCCGCGCTGCAGGTGCGCAACGCCGACAACATCCAGGTCAAGGGCGAGACGACCGGGCTGCCGGTGGTGGCGGCGGTGAACATCGGCGCACTGACCACCGCCAGCGCGGCGGCGTCGGCGGCGGCCATGGCGGCGCAGGAGTCCATGCGCCAGGAGCGGGCCGCGGCACGGCAGAACCTGCCCTCTGTGTTCACGGTGCGGGTGCTGGGCTTCGGCAACGAAAGCCTGTCGCCGGGCGGTGCGGGTACATCGTCGCCGCCACGCCCCGGCGCGCAAGCGGGCGCTGTGCCTCGGTACGACCCTGCCAATCCCGTGCAGGTCTTTGGGCACGGCAATCAGTTCGATGCGTCGGTGATGTCGTTGCTGACCGACGCCGAGAAGAGCAGGTTGCGCCATGCCGGCAAGTAAGACGATGTCCGCGGCTGAGTTCGATCCCGGTCCTTGTTTTCAAGGGCCATTCGCGGGTCACGGCGAGCCCACCGGCGTCGTGCTGCGGGCGTTCCTGACGGCGAACTACACGTACCTGCATCGCCGGTTGGCCCGCGATCTCGGCTGTTCCGACCAGGCCAGCGAGTGCCTGCACGACGCCTGGCTGCGCCTGGGCGAGATGACGGCATCGGAGCCCGTGCGCAGTCCCGGGGCCTATGTCTATCGAACGGCGCGCAACCTGGCCATGGATCGCCTGCGCAGCGATCGGTCCTGGCAGTACGTGGGCGAATGGGACACGGCCCTCGATCTCCTGGCCGACCACGCGCCCGGCCCCGATGCCATCGCCGAAGCGCGCTCGGCCGTGGAGGCCGTCGAGCAGGCGATGCAGCGGCTTTCGCATCGGCATCGTTCGGTGCTCGTGGCACTGCAGATCGAGGAGATGACCCGTCAGGACGTGGCAGACCGGCATTGCATCTCCTTGCGCCGGGTGGACACGGCGCTTCGCCAGGCCCTGGACTACTGCGCGCATGCGTCCGGTCACACCGTGAGGGCGGAAGGCGCTTCGCCCCGACGCGGTCTTTCCCGGCGATGGCAGGAGAAAGTCGTCGCCCCGATGCGCGCCGGCGCGCCACGCTTGGAGAAATGAAATCCCGCCTGCGGGCGGCGCCGGATCGGTAGCAACTTGCTGCTGCCGATCTCGTCGGCGTTCGGGTGGGAGCGGTTGCGGGACGCACGACCTGTCCGATCGAGCACCCGATACCCAACGCGTATCGCCCGACATGAAGACGGTATTTCACGGCCAACACCGGTTCCCCTAGCATCGTTCCAACGACACGGGAGACCGAATGGACACAAGGACAGAAGCGGCGGGTCGCTTCCTTTCGCGCACTGCGCTACCGGCTTCGAAAAGCCAGGGGGCCCCATGAGCGGACCTCTCGACGGTGTGCGCATCATCGACATGACCGCGGTGCTGATGGGGCCCTATGCCACCCAGATCCTCGGCGACCTGGGCGCCGACGTCATCAAGATCGAGTCGCCCGGCGGCGACACGGTGCGCGGCATCGGGCCCGGCCGCCATCCCGGCATGGGCGGCATCTTCCTGCACGCCAATCGCAGCAAGCGCAGCGTGGTGCTGGACCTCAAGCAACCCGATGGCCGCGAGGCGCTGTTGCGGCTCGCCGCCGATGCCGACGTGCTCATCTACAACGTCCGGCCGCAGGCCATGGCGCGCCTGGGGCTGGACTACGCCGCCGTTGCCGCGGTCAACCCACGCATCCTTTATGTCGGCGTGTACGGCTATGGCCAGGACGGCCCGTATGCGGCCAAGCCAGCCTATGACGACCTGATCCAGGGCGCGGCCGCGATTCCCACCTTGGGCGTGCGCGCGGGCGCCGACGTGCCGCGCTACGTGCCCAGTGCCATGGTCGACCGCATCGTGGGCATGAGCGCGGCCAACGCCGTGTCGGCGGGCCTCTTCCACCGCGAGCGCACGGGCAGGGGGCAATCGATCGACGTGCCCATGTTCGAGACCATGGCGCAGTTCGTTCTCGGCGACCACATGGGCGGCTGCACCTTCGAGCCGCCGATCGGGCCTGCCGGCTATGCGCGGCTGCTCAACGAACACCGCCGTCCCTACGCGACGCTGGACGGCCATCTGTGCGTGCTGATCTACAACGACAAGCAGTGGAAGACCTTCTTCGGCCTGATCGGCAAGTCGCAGGAGATGGAGGCCGATCCGCGTTTCAGCACCATCGGCCGGCGCACCGAGAACATCGGCGAGCTGTACCAGCTGGTGGGCCAGGTGATGAAGACCCGCACATCGGCCGACTGGACCGCACGGCTCGAAGCCGCCGACATCCCCGTCATGCCGATGCACACCCTCGAGTCGCTGATGGACGATCCGCATCTCAAGGCCGTGGGCTTCTTTGAAACCGTGGAACACCCCAGCGAAGGGCGCCTGCGCGCCATGGCGATCGCGACGCGATGGTCCGATTCGCCCCCCAAGGTGTTGCGTCAGGCGCCCCGGCTCGGAGAGCACAGCGCCGAGGTGCTGGCCGAGGCCGGCTACAGCGCGGCGCAGATCGAGGCACTGGCCGCGCAGGGCGCCACCTTGTTGCCCGCCGAACTGATTTCCGAAGCGAGTTGAACCGCCATCGCATGGACCCGAACGGAGCGCACCCTTGATCCAGCTGAACACCGGCTTCTATTTCGACGAGCTGCCAACAGGCATGCGCTTTCGTTCCCGTTCCCGCACCGTGACCGAGGCGGACCTCGTGAGCTTCATCAACCTGAGCTGGCTGAACGAGGAACTGTTCACCGACACCAGCGACCGGGCGCACATGGCGATTGCGGGCCGGGTGGTGCCGGGTGCGCTGGTCTATGCCTTCGCCGAAGGCCTGATCACGCCGTCCATGCAGGGCACGGGCCTGGCGTTCCTGAATGCGGAACTCGACATCGCCGCGCCGACCTTCGTGGGCGACACGATCCATGTCGAATGCGAAGTGATCGAGCGACGCCCCACCGCCAAGCCGGGACGCGGCCTCGTGCGCACCCGCAATTCGGTTCTTAACCAGGATGGCAAGACCGTTCTCACCTACACGCCGCTGCGCATGATGCGCATGAAGCCGGCAGACGAAAAGAAGGCGCACTGACATGGAAGACTTCCTCAAGATCGAACGGGACGGCGGCGTGGCCGTGGTGACGATGAACCGTCCGCAGACCCGCAATGCACTGTCCGACGCAGATGCCGTCGAGTCGCTGATCGCGCTGTGCGACACCGTCAACCGCGACCTGTCCGTGCGCGCCGTGGTGCTGACCGGTGCCGGCACGGCGTTCTCGTCCGGCGGCAACCTGAAGACGCTGCGCGACACCATCGGCAGCGGGCTCGGCGAGCCGGTGCACAGCCGTTACGCCTATCGCGACGGCATCCAGCGCCTGCCGCTGGCGCTGTGCAACCTCGAGGTGCCGACCATCGCGGCCGTCAACGGGCCGGCCTACGGCGCGGGCAGCGACCTGGCCTGCATGTGCGACATCCGCATTGCCTCGCGCACGGCCGTGTTCGCCGAGAGCTTCGTCAAGCTCGGCCTGATTCCGGGCGACGGTGGCGCGTGGCTGCTGCCGCGCGCGGTCGGCATGTCGCGCGCCTGCGAAATGGCCTTCACCGGCGATCCCATCGATGCCGCGCAGGCCCTGCAATGGGGGCTGGTCTCCGATGTGGTCGAGCCCGATGCGCTGATGCCCACGGCGTTGCGGCTCGCGAAGCGCATCGCCAGCAATCCGTCGCATGCCCTGCGCATGACCAAGCGGCTGCTGCGCGAAGCACAGCACGCGCGGCTCGACACGGTGCTGGAGATGTCGGCAGGCTTCCAGGCACTGGCGCACCACACCGCCGCGCACGAGTCCGCGCTCGATGCCTTTCTCGATGCGGCGAAGGCCCGTGCCGCGGCGCGCGCCTGACAGCGGGGAATGAACATGTCCTTTCAACGGCGCCACATCCTTGCCGCTGCGGGTGCGCTCGCAGCGATGCCCCTGGCCCGCGCGGCCGATGAACCCAAAGCCTGGCCGCAGAAGCCGATCCGGCTGGTGCTGCCTTACGCTGCGGGCGGGCCCACCGACGTCGTGGCACGCGCCATCGGGTTCAGGCTCTCGCAACTGCTGGGGCAGCCGGTGGTCGTCGACAACCGCACCGGCGCCAGCGGCAACATCGCGACCGAGTTCGTGGCTCGCTCGGCACCGGACGGCTACACGGTGCTGTACCACTCGTCGGGTCTGGCCATCAGCCCGGCGCTGCACAAGAACCTGCCCTACGACACGCTGCGCGACCTCGTGCCCGTGGCGCTGCCCGCGCTGATCCCAACCGTGCTCATGGCAAGCCCGAGCTTGCCCGTCGCCAACATCGAGGAGTTCGTGCAGTACATGAAGGCGCGGCCCGGCAAGCTCGCCTACGGTTCGGGCGGGCAGGGCAACGTCACGCACCTGGGTGTCGCGCTGTTCCTGCAGGCCCTGAAGCTCGATGCGATGCATGTGCCCTACAAAGGCACCGCACCCGCCATGGCCGACCTGATGAGCGGACAGACCCAGTTCCTGCTCGACGCCGTGAACTCGTCGCTGCCTTTCATCCGCGACGGCCGCGTGCGTGCGCTGGCCGTGGCCGGCAAGGCGCGCATCGGCGTGCTGCCCGGCGTGCCGGCGCTGGGCGAGTCGTTGATCCCGGGTTTTGACGCACCCACCTGGCACGGCTTGCTGGTGGCCAAGGGCACGCCGCCGGCCCTCGTCAAGGCGCTCAACGAAGCCGTCAACAAGGTGGTGGCCGACCCGAGCCTGCGCGGCCAGTTCGAGCCGCAAGGCGTGCTGCTCCAGTCTTCCACGCCCGAGCAGTTCGGCACCTACCTGCGCGCGGAGCTCAAGCGCTGGGCCGGCGCGGTGCAGGCCGCGGGCATCGAGGCCGAATAAGAAGACAGGCATCGGACCTGCGATCGGCGGGCCGGACAACAACGACAAGGAACCAGAGACATGAAGACCCCTTTCCTCGCGCGCTGGCTGCTGACGCTTTCATTGGGTTGCGCCGCCGCGCTGGCGACCGCGGCCGGGTATCCGGACAAGCCCGTCAAGATCATCGTGTCGCTGCCGCCCGGCAGCGGCGCCGACACCACCGCGCGCTTCCTGGCCAGGCACCTGAGCGAAAAACTCGGCCAGCCTTTCCTCGTCGACAACCGGCCCGGCGCCGACAGCTTCATTGCCGCGCGCGCCGTGGCCACCGCACCGGCCGACGGCTACACGATGTTCGTCGCCAGCAACTCGCCGATGGTGACCAACGTGGCCGTGTTCCGGCAGTTGCCTTACGACGCGGTGAAAGACTTCCAGCCGCTGGCGCGCATCGCCCGTTTCCCGATGGTGTTGGTCGTGCCCGCCAGCTCGCCCTTCAAGACCCTCCAGGACCTGGTGGTGGCCGCGCGCCAGGCGCCGGGCAAGCTCAACTTCGGCAGCGGCACCGCCACCTACCGCGTCGCGCTCGAACTGCTGCACGAGCGCAACCAGATCAAGGCCACGGCCGTGCCCTACAAGGGCACCTCGGCGGCCATGACCGACCTGGCCGGCGGCAACATCGACTACACGATGGCGGAGGTCAGCGCGGTGATGCCGCTGCTGCGCGGCGGCAAGGTGCGTGCGCTGGCCGTCGCCGCCAACGAACGCATCAAGGAACTGCCGCAGGTGCCGACCGTGAGCGAGAGCGGCACGCCCGGCTACGAGTCCTATGCCTGGACCGGCGTGTTCTTTCCCGCGGGCGTGCCCGAGCCCGTGCTCACCCGGGCGTCGCAGGCCATCAAGGAGCTGATGGACAGCGACGAGGCCAGGACCTTCATCACCCTGCAGGGCGGGGCGGTGTTCTACGGCGCGCCGCAGGCCTTCGGCGAGTTCCAGCGGGCCGAGATCGAGAAGACCCGGCGCATCGTGAAGACCGCCAACATCGGCTACGAAGACTGAGCCGGTGGCTGCGTTGCAGAAGGCTGGACAGCAGCATGCGCCACCGCGATGAAATTGCGTGCGGCCGGCGTCAAGGCGTCGGGCAGCGTGGCCATCGCGATGCCCACGGTGTATTTGGACGGCATGTCGGTCAGCGGGATCAGGCGCACGCCGTTGCTGGCGTAGCGCTGCACCACCGCCGGCACCAGCGCCATGCCCAGGCCGCTTTCCACCAGGCCGAGGATCGTCTGAACCTGCACCGCCTCCTGCGTGATGCGCGGCTGCACGCCGGCATCCTGGAACACCTGCATGGTCAGCACATGCATGGTGGGCACCAGCGTGCGCGAGTACGCGATGAAGGGCTCGCCCTCCAGCTCGGCGATGGCGATCTCGCTGCGCTGCGCGAAGGCCGAATCGGCACTCACGGCCAGCACCAGGTGGTCCAGCTGCAGCACCGTGAGTTCCGCGGCCGTCGGCGTCAGCACCGGATAGCGCACCAGCGCGAGGTCGAGCGAGTGGTCCTCGATGCGCCGCAGCAGATCGGTGGTGGTCGACTCCTCGATCTCCAGATCCACGCGCGGGTACTGGCGGTGAAAGCTGCGCACGATCTGAGGCATCAGCGAATAGGTGGCCGAGCCGACGAAGCCGATGCGCAGCAGGCCCTCTTCGCCCGCCACGCCGTCGCGGGCCGCGCGGCGGACCTCGTCGACGAAGAACAGCGCGCGCTTGGCGTTCTGCAGCACGGCTTCGCCGGCGGCGGTCAGCCGCAGACCGGTGGAGAGCCGGTCGAACAGGAGCACGCCGAGTTCTTCCTCGAGCTTCTTGATCGAGGTGGACAGCGGCGGCTGCGCCATGTGCAGCCGCTCTGCGGCGCGATGAAAGTTGAGCGTCTCCGACAGGACGACGACCTGCCGCAATTGGCGAAGCTCCATGGGGGCGAATGTCTCGGTGATTGCGGCAGTAACGGGTGGCCCGCTGCGGCTGCCAAACGGTGCAGGAGCCACGCGGATTATGGCGCTTGCACCCATCCGAACGAAGCGGGCAAAACCCGATGAAGCATCTGTGAGGACACACCATTGAACACCCTGCAATCGTTTTCGCTGGTCGCGATTCCACCGGAGGACGAAGCCCTGCGCGCGCCGGTGCGCGCCTTCCTGCAGTCGGCGCTGCACGGCGTTGCGCCGGCCGTGCGGGCGCGCTCCTGGATGGGGTTCGACGCCGACTTCAGCCGCGCGCTCGGGCGCCAGGGCTGGATCGGCCTGACGCTGCCCAAGGCCTATGGCGGCGCCGGGCGCAGCAGCTTCGCGCGCTTCGTGCTGCTCGAAGAGCTGCTCGCCGCGGGCGCACCCGTGTCGGCCCACTGGATCGCGGACCGGCAGACCGCGCCGCTGATCCTGCGCTACGGCAGCGAGGCGCAGCGCGCGTTCTTCGTGCCGCGCATCGCGCGCGGCGAACTCTTCACCAGCATCGGCATGAGCGAACCCGATACCGGCTCCGACCTGGCCGGTGTCCGCTCGCGGGCCGTGCCCACCGCCACCGGCTGGCGCCTGAACGGCCGCAAGATCTGGACGACCAATGCGCACCGCGCGCACTACATGTGCACCCTGGTCCGCACCTCGGGCACATCGGAAGACCGGCACAAGGGCCTGTCGCAGTTGCTGGTCGACCTGACGCTGCCGGGCATCACCGTGCGGCCGATCCGCGACCTCAGTGGCGACGGGCATTTCTGCGAAGTGCTGTTTGAAGACGTCGAGCTGCCGGCCGATGCGCTGGTCGGCGAAGAGGGCGCGGGCTGGCAACAGGTGACGGCCGAGCTGGCCTTCGAGCGCAGCGGGCCCGAACGCATCTACTCCAGCCTGGTGCTTGCCGAAGCGTGGCTTGCCGAATTGCGCCAGGGTCCGGCGCCGGCTGCCGGCGCGCAGGTCATCGCGGGGCGCATCGCTGGGCGCATGGCGGTGCTGCGCGCGATGTCGCTGGCCGTCGCGGAGCAACTGGGCCGCAGGCTCGATCCCGCGTTCGAGGCCTCGCTGGTGAAAGACCTGGGCACCGAGTTCGAACAGGCGATACCCGGATGGATCGAGGAAGCCTTCGACGCGCCCGGCTATCCGGTGCCATCGGCCGGCCTGCTGCAGACCCTGGCCTACGTGACGCAACTGGCCCCCAGCTTTTCCCTGCGCGGCGGCACGCGCCAGATCATGCGCGGCATCATCGCCCGCGGGCTGGGCGTTCGCTAGCAGCGCCGCACACAAGGACACATGATGGACGACACACTCCTTGACGATTTCGAACGCCCGCTGCGCGCGCTGTGCACGGACGACACCTTGCGCGCCGTCGAAGCCGGCGCGCCCACCGACGCGCTGTGGCAGGCCATCGATGCGCTCGGCTACACCGATGCACTCGTGGCGGAAGCGCAGGGCGGCGCGGGCCTGTCGCTGCGCGAGCTGTTCGCGCTCGTGTTCGCCGCCGGCAAGGCCGGGCTCGGGCTTCCCTTCGGCGAGACCGCCGTCGCGCGCGCACTGCTGGCTGCGGCGGGGCATGGCGAGCGGCGCGGCGCCGGCCCCATCGCGATCGCACCGGGTGTTCCCGGCGACGCGGGTTCCATCGTTTGCCGCGACGTGCCCGGCGGCGCGCTCGCGCAGCAGGTGCTCGTGAGCTGGCAAGGCGAATGGCTGCTGCTGCCGCGCGATCGTGCAACGGCCACGCCGGGTGCATGGCGTCCGCAGGCTTCCGCCACTTTGCAGTGGCACACACGCGATCTCGCTGTGGTGCGCTTCGATGCGGGCGCGGCCGACGCCGTGGCGCTTTGCAACGCACTTCACGCCGCAGGCATGGCGGGCGCCATGGCGCGCGTGCTCGAACTGGTGACCGACTACGCGCGCGACCGCAAGCAGTTCGGCCGGCCGATCGCGCAGTTCCAGGCCGTGCAGCAGGAACTCAGCGTGCTGGGCGAGCAGGCGCATTCGGCCACGCTGGCCGCGCGGCTGGGTTGCAGCGCTGCGGGCGTGCAACCCGATCCGTTGCTGGCGGCCACCGCGAAGCTGCGGGCCTGCGAGGCGGCGCGCAGCGTCTGCGCCATCGCGCACGCCGTGTTCGGTGCCATCGGCATCACCGAAGAACACGTGCTCGGGTTGTACACACGCCGCCTGCATGAGTGGCGGGTCGTGCCGGGCACGGAGACGCAATGTGCGCGCCTGCTGGGCGAGGCCCTGCTGGCGCAGCCCGACGGGCTGTTCGATTTCGTCCGCCTGCGCTTGTCCGCGCCGGCCCTGGCCTGAGTTTTCACCAATCCGCGTGGCCGGCAGTCGCCACGCATCGAAGGAGACAAGCGAATGGGACCCTTGCAAGGAATCAGGATCGTCGAGCTTGCCGGCATCGGCCCGGGCCCCATGGCCTGCATGCTGCTGGCCGACCTGGGCGCCACGGTGCTGCGCATCGATCGCACCGAGGCGGCCGACCTGGGCGTCAAGCGCCCGGCCAAATACGACTTGCTGTTGCGCAACCGCCAACGCGCGACGCTCGACCTCAAGCAGCCCGCTGCCGTTGCGCAGGTGCTGGACCTCGTGGAAGGCGCCGATGCACTGATCGAAGGGTTCAGGCCCGGCGTGGCCGAACGCCTCGGGCTCGGGCCGGACGCCTGCTTCGCGCGCAACCCGCGCCTCGTGTATGGCCGCATGACCGGCTGGGGCCAGACCGGCCCGCTCGCCCACGCCGCCGGCCACGACGTGAACTACCTCGCGCTCACCGGCGCGCTGAACGCCATCGGCCGCAAGGACCAGGCCCCTTCGATTCCCCTGGCCCTGGCCGGCGACATGGGCGGCGGCGCGCTCTACCTGGTGATGGGCGTGCTGGCGGCGCTGCTGGAAGCGCGCGGCTCCGGCCAGGGCCAGGTCGTCGATGCCGCCATCGTCGACGGCGCGGCCTCGCTGGCCACCTCCTTCTACGGCCTGCATGCCGCGGGCTTGTGGGACGAGCGCCGGGGCACCAACATCCTGGACACCGGCGCGCCGTTCTACGAGGTCTACGAATGCCAGGACGGCGGATGGATCTCGGTCGGCCCGATCGAGGCGCGCTTCTATGCGCAGCTGCTGCAGAAGCTGGACCTCGATGCCGCAGCGCTCGGCGACCAGCACGACCGCGGCGCATGGGCACAGGCCAAGGTGCAGATCGCGCAGCGCTTCAAGTCGCGCACGCGGCAACAGTGGTGCGACCTGCTCGAAGGCAGCGATGTCTGCTTTGCGCCGGTGCTGTCCTTTGCCGAGGCGCCGCAGCATGCGCACATGAAGGCGCGCGGCACCTTCGTCGAGGTCGAGGGCGTGGTGCAGCCGGCCCCGGCGCCGCGCTTCAGCCGCACCGTGCCCGCCATGCCCAGGGCGCCCCAGGAATCGCCGGACGCCGACCTAGCCGCCATCGCCACCGAATGGCGCACCGCGCGACGCTGATTTGCGCATCGGCGCTCCACACTGCGGGGAGTCTCTTCCTTCGTGTCCATGGATGAATCCTTGAACCCCAGCCTTGCGACGGTGCCGGAGCGCAGGATCGAACCGGTCGCCAGCACCAAGCTGCTTCCGCCACGTCCGTCGCACCGGCTGGTGCCGCGCGACGCCTTGCAGGCGCGGCTGCTGGAGGCCCGGCGCCAGCGCTGCGTGGTCGTGCAGGGGCCCGCGGGCAGCGGCAAGACCAGCACGCTGGTGGCTTGGCGGCAGGCCCTGCTGGCGCTGGACTTCGACGTCGCCTGGCTGTCGCTGTCCGCCGAAGACTGCGAGCCGACACGCTTCTTCGACTGCCTGCTGGCCAGCATCGGCGAGGTCGATCCCGACGCTGTGCGCGAGGCGGCGCTGCTGATGGGGCGGGACAGCGACGAGTCTGCGCTCGAGCATGCCGTGATTACCGTCGTGCAGGCCATCTCGTCGCGCTCGCGGGAGCTGGTGCTGATGCTCGACGATCTCCAGCACCTGGAGGACGCCCGCATCTTCCAGGTGCTGCAGTGGCTGCTCGACTACGCACCGCCGCGGCTGCACCTGGCCTTCGCTTCGCGCACCGCCTTGCCGCTGTCGTTCGCGCGGCTGCGCTCCCAGGGCCTCGTGAGCGAGTTCGACCTGCGCGACCTGCGCTTCACCGCCGAGGAAACCGAGCGCTTCCTGCGCGAGCAGCTGGCCAGCATCGACAAGCGCGACGTGCAGGTGCTGCACGAGCTCACCGATGGCTGGGTGGCCGGCCTGCAGCTGTTCGTGGTCGACATGCAGGCCAAGCGCGGCGCCCCGTATGCCCGGGTGCAGGTGCGCGACGCGCAGGCCTTTGCCAGCTACTTCGAAGGCGAAGTGCTGGCGCACCTGCCGCCCGATGAGCTGGCGCTGCTCACGCGGCTGGCCCTGTGCAACCGTTTCTGCGCCTCCCTGTGCGCCGCGTTGCTGGTGCTGCCGCACGCCGGTGCGGACATGGCGTTGCGGCTGGCACGCCTCGATAGCGAGAACCTGTTCATCAGCCAGGTCAGCAGCCACGACCGCGAGACCTGGTATCGCGTGCATCCGCTGCTGCGCGAGATCCTGCTGGCGCGCCTGGAAAGGCTGCCGGGCGAGGAACGCGGTGCGCTGCACGGCGCGGCCTGGCGCTGGTTCGAGGCGCACGGGCACTTCGACGAAGCCGTGCGCCATGCGGTGCTGGCGGGCGACGCGCACGCGGCGGCCGACATCGTGGAGGCCTGCGCATCCGACCTGCTGGCCCGGGGCGAACTGACCTCGCTGGGTGGCCTCATGCGGCGGCTGCCGATGGCCCAGGTGCAGGCGCGCTTCGGGCTTCGGCTCGTGGCGGCCTACCTGCGCCTGTATGCGCGCGACATCGAAGCGCTGGAGGGCAGCATCTCGCAGCTGGAGGCGGAATTCGACACGCTGGACGCACTGCAGCGCCGGGGGCTCACGCTGCTGCGCGGCGGCCTGGCCCTTCAGCGCGACGACACCGAGACCCTGCTGGCGATCGCGCCGCAGCTCGAAGCCATTCCTGACGACGCGCAGGCCATCTTCGCGGGGCGCAACCACCTGCTGGCCTGGATGCACATGTACCGCGATGCCTACGCCGAGGCCCGCGCGCTGCTGGAAGAGGCCGCGCAGCAGCACGGCACCTCGACCGGGCGCGGCCTGATCGCGCGCTGCCTCGCCGGCATGAGCTTTGCGCTCGAAGGCCGCATGACCGAAGCGGAGCACCTGTTCCGCGCGGTACTGCAGGAGGCGCAAGGACACGGCGCCGCCCGCATCGGCGTGGCCAGCATGGCCGCGGGCCTGCAAAGCGACGTGCTCTACGAGTGGAACGAACTCGAGGCCGCCTGTAGCCTGCTCGAGCCTCGCATCGAAGTGCTGGAGCGCGCCTCGATTCCCGATGCGGTGCTGCGCGCCTTCGTCGTCCTGGCGTGCGCGCACTGGCTCGCGGGCCGGCGCCTCGAAGCGCTCGACCATCTCGATCACCTGGAGGACTACGCCGTGCGCCACAGCCTGGACCGCCTGCTCGCGCATGCGCTGGTCCTGCGCCTGCGCCTGTATCTCAAGCAAGGCGAGACCGCGCAGGCCGACCAGGTGTTCGAGCGGATCAAGGTGCTGAACGTGCGCCATGCCGATGCGGGCAAGGGCACGGCCGCCGAAACCTGGCGCATCACCGAGCGTGCGCGTGCCGACATGTGCCTGCACTGGAACGACTTCGACGGCGCCGTCGATTGCCTGAAGCCCCTCGTGGCGTGCACCGAATCGGCCGGCCGGTTGCGCATCCTGGCGGCCCTTCGGCTGCAACTGGCCATCGCGGAGTCGGGGCGCGGCAACCCGCGGCCCGCGCGTGAGCAGGCGATCGAAGCCTTGCGGCTGGGCCATCGGCTCGGTCTCGTGCGCAGCCTGCTGGACGTATCGGCGAACGTGCCGTCGCTCCTCGATGCGCTGCTGGCGGATGCGGCGCTCGACCCGGTCCTTGCGTTCTATGCGCGGCGGCTGCTGGAGGCGGCCGCGGCCACGCGACGCGCACGTGCGGCCGTCCGCATGGCCAAGAGCGCCGCAGCCGAAGGCGTGGCCGTCGACCTGCTCAACGAGCGCGAGCGCGAGGTGCTCGACCTCGTGGCGCAGGCCATGCCCAACAAGAAGATTGCCCGCGTGCTGGGCGTCACGCCCCACACCGTGAAGTGGCATCTGCGCAAGATCTACAGCAAGCTGGGCGTTGCCGAGCGCGACGAAGCGGTTGCGCGCATGCGCGATCTCTCGCTGGTCCGGGAAACCCCCAGGCTGCACTGAACACCGGCTAGCCATCGCGGCTAGTGGCTCGCGGCCTTCGGCTTCGCATCATCGATGCATGCGACAGCGCCTGTCAGGCGACTGCCGCTGCGGACCGCCCGGTCCGGCACATCGATCCCAGCGAAACGAAAGGAATGGAGATGCAACAGCTCTGCAAGGACCGCGTGGTCGTCATCACCGGCGCCGGCCGCGGCCTCGGCCGCGAATACGCACTGGAGTTCGCGCGCCAGGGCGCGAAGGTGGTCGTCAACGACCTGGGCGCCAGGCCCGACGGCACGGGCGCCATGAACGGCCCGGCCCAGGAAGTGGTGGCCGAGATCCGCGCGATGGGCGGCGAGGCCGTGGCCAACACCGACGACGTGTCCGACTGGGAGGGCGCCAGGCGGCTGATCGAGGCCGCGATCACCGCGTTCGGCGGGCTCGACGTGCTGGTCAACAACGCCGGCATCCTGCGCGACAAGACGCTGGTGAACATGGACATCGACGATTTCGACGCCGTGATCCGCGTCCACCTGCGCGGCACCTTCGCGCCGATGCGCCATGCCGCCGCGTACTGGCGTGAAGAAGCCAAGGCCGGCCGCCCGCGCGTGGCGCGCGTCGTCAACACCAGTTCGTCGTCGGGCCTGTACGGCATCGTCGGGCAGACCAACTACGGCGCGGCCAAGGCCGGCATCGCCAACATGACCATCGTCGCGTCGCGCGAGCTGGAGCGCTATGGCGCGACGGTCAATGCGATCTACCCGACCGCGATGAGCCGCCTCACGGAAGACCTGTTCAAGAGCGGCCAGCTCAACCCCAAGGCACCGGCCGGCGCCGCCGGGTTCGACCCGCTGGACGCGGCGAACGTGGCGCCGCTGGTCGTCTGGCTGGGCAGCGTGCATTCCGGCGCCGTCACCGGCCGGGTGTTCGGCGCCAAGGGCGGGCGCATCACGGTGGCCGAAGGGTGGCGCGCCGGTCCTCACGTGCAGAAGGACAGCCGCTGGACCGCCGCCGAGCTGGGCGAGGTGCTGCCCGGCCTCGTCGCGCGCGCGGCGCCGAACGCCGACCTGAGCGGCCAGCTGAATGCGCCGAACGCCTGACATGAACAAGGACTGCGGACACCGGTCCGTCCCAGGAGGCACCGCATGAAAACGGCGAACTACCTTGGAGACTTTGCCGCCCTGACGCCGGACAAGCCCGCCGTCATCAACGGCAGCAGCGGCGAGCGCCTCAGCTACCGCGAACTGGACGAACGCTCCAACCGGCTCGCGCAGGTGCTGCACGCCCAGGGCCTGCGCCGCGGCGATTGCATCGCGATGCTGCTGGAGAACCACATGCGCTGCTTCGAGGTGGCCTGGGCGGCCTTCCGCTCGGGGCTGCTGCTGACGGCGGTCAACCGGTTCCTCACGGCGGGGGAGGTGGCCTACATCGTGGAGGACAGCGGTGCGCAGGTGCTGATCTCCTCGGTCGCGATGGCCGGTGTCGCGGCCGAACTGGCCGGCACCACGCCGCACTGCACGCGGCGGCTGATGATCGACGGCGTCATTCCCGGGTGGGAGTCCTACGAGCAGGCCGTGGCCGGCGCGCCGGCGCAGCGGCTGGCCGAGGAGTGGGTGGGCGGCACGCTGCTGTACAGCTCCGGCACGACAGGCCGGCCCAAGGGCATCGTGCGCGCGGCGGCCCGTGCGCGCTTCGACGACGACGTGGCCGACCCGCGCCTGATGATGATGCACCGGTACAAGTTCGACGCCGGTTCGGTCTACCTGTCGACGGCGCCGCTGTACCACGCAGCCCCGCTGTCCTATGCGACCAACACGCACTTCTTCGGCGGCACCGTGGTGTTCATGCCCAAGTTCGATGCGGTCGAGTCGCTGGCGCTGATCGAGCGTTACCGCGTCACCCACAGCCAGTGGGTGCCGACCATGTTCATCCGGTTGCTGAAGCTGCCGGACGCATCCCGCGAAGCCTTCGACCTGTCCAGCCACCGCGTGGCCATCCATGCCGCGGCGCCGTGTCCTGCCGAGGTCAAGCGCCGCATGATCGATTGGTGGGGCCCGATCGTGGTGGAGTACTACGGCGGCAGCGAAGGCAACGGCCTGACCTCCATCGACAGCCGTGAAGCGCTCGCGCACCCCGGCTCGGTGGGCCGTGCCGTGCTGGGCGTGCTGCGCATCTGCGACGACGACGGCAACGAGCTCGCGGCGGGCCAGGACGGGCTGATCTACTTCGAGCGCGACACGCTGCCCTTTCACTATCACCGCGACCCCGGCAAGACCCGCGCGGCCCAGCATCCACGGCACCCGAACTGGACCGCGATCGGCGACATCGGCCACCTCGACACGGACGGCTACCTGTACCTGACCGACCGGCTCTTCTACATGATCATTTCGGGCGGGGTGAACATCTACCCGCAGGCCATCGAGGATGCGTTGGCCCTGCACCCCAGCGTGCAGGACGCCGCCGTGATCGGCGTGCCCGACGCCGAGATGGGCGAGGCCGTGAAGGCCGTCATCGAGCCCGCGCCCGGCGTGGCGCCCACGCCGGCCTTGGCCGAAGCGCTCATCGCCTTCCTGCGCGGCAAGGTCGCGAGCTACATGCTGCCGCGCTCGGTGGACTTCATCGACGAGATGCCGCGTCTCCCCACCGGAAAGCTCTACAAGCGCGCGCTGCGCGAGCGCTATGCCAGGCCTGAACTGAACCAGGAACCACAGACATGAACGACACCACCGAAACCCTGCGCGCGTCGCAGCTGCGCATCGAAGGCGGCATCGCCGAACTCAGCCACCAGCGACCGGCGCTGCGCAATGCGCTGTCGACCGAACTGCAGATGGACTATGTCGACGTGATCGCGCGCGTCGAGAGCGACCGCGAGATCCGCGTGCTGCTGATCACCGGCTCGGGCGGCAGCTTCTCGGCCGGCGGCGACGTCAAGTTCATGCGCGAACGGCTGACCGATCCGAGCGTGGCGACGGCGGACTACATGCGCAGCCGGCTGCGCAAGGCGCACCAGTGGCTGACCCGCCTGCGTGAGCTGGAGGTGCCGGTGGTTGCCGCTGTCGACGGGCCGGCCTACGGCGCGGGCTTCGGCCTGGCATTGCAGGCGGACTTCGTGCTCGCGTCGACACGCGCGGTGTTCTGCGCCTCGTTCGCGCGCCTGGGTGCCGTGCCCGACTTCGGCCTGCTGCATACGCTGCCGCGCATCGTGGGCCTGTCCCGCGCGAAGGAGCTCATGCTGACGGCGCGCCGCCTGGGGGCCGAGGAGGCGCAGGCCTGGGGCCTCGTGCATGCGGTCCATGCGGACGATGCGTTGCAGGCCGAGGCGAGGGCGTTCGCGCAGCGCCTGTGCGCAGGCCCGCGCGAGGCGGCCGGCATGACCAAGAACCTGGTCAACCGAAGTTTCGAGACCGACTGCGCCGCGATGTTCACGGCCGAGGCCAGCGCGCAGGCCGTGGCCATGCAGACGCCCTACCACGCCCAGGCCGTGGCCGACTTCGCGCGCGACGGCGCCTTCCGCTACGACTGGGACCGCATGGCGGCCGGGCGGTCCACCTCCTGAATCGCGAAGGAACAACCGCATGACTGACAACGTTCTGGTCGCCGGCGTCGGCATGGTGCCTTTCACCAAGCCGGGTGCCGGCCCCAACTATCTCGAGATGGGCGGCGATGCCGTGCGCCTGGCATTGGCCGACGCCGGCATCGGCTACGGCCAGTTGCAGATGGCGTTCGCCGGTTATGTCTATGGCGACACCAGTTGCGGGCAGGGCGTGTTGTACCGCGTGGGCCGCACGGCCCTTCCGGTGTTCAACGTCAACAACGCCTGTGCCACCGGCTCCAGCGCGCTCTACCTGGCGCGCGCCGCGGTACAGAGCGGGCAGGTCGAGTGCGCATTGGCGCTGGGCTTCGAGCAGATGCAGCCGGGGGCCACGCGCTCCAACTTCCCGGATCGCCCGATCCCGCGCGGCGACGTGCTGCCGATCCAGGACGCGCTGTGCGGCGATGCCGGCGAGATCCCGCGCAACCTGGTGACCTTCGGCGGCGCCGGCCGCGAGCACATGCGCCAGTACGGCACGCGGATGTCCACCTTCGCCGCGATCCGCGCCAAGGCCAGTCGCCATGCCGCGAACAACCCGCTGGCGCTGTTCAGGAAGATCGTGACGACCGAAGACGTCATGAACGACCAGGTCATGTGGGACGGCGTGATGACCCGCATGATGGCCTGCCCGCCCACCTGCGGCGCGGCCGCCGCGGTCGTCTGCTCGCCCGCGTTCGCGCGGCGGCACGGCCTGCGCACCGACGTCGCGATCCTGGCGCAGGCCATGGTCACGGACCCGCAGGAGTCCTTCGAGCCGCCGACCATGAAAGGCTTCGTCGGCAGCTACATGGCGCAGCGCGCCTCGCGCGCGGTCTACGAACAGGCCGGCGTCGATCCGCGGGACATCCCGGTGGTCGAACTGCACGACTGCTTTGCGCACAACGAACTGCTGAGCTACGAGTCGCTGGGCCTGTGCCCCGAAGGCGGTGCCGAGCAGTTCGTGCTGGACGGCGACAACACCTACGGCGGCCGTGTCGTCACCAATCCGTCCGGCGGCCTGCTGTGCAAGGGCCATCCGCTGGGCGCCACCGGCCTGGCGCAGTGCTACGAGTTGACGCACCAGCTGCGCGGCACCGCGGACAAGCGCCAGGTCGAGGGTGCGCGGCTGGCGCTGCAGCACAACCTGGGCCTGGGCGGCGCCTGCGTGGTCACGCTGTACGGCAGGCATTGAGTTTTTCAGACGGTTCCCGTCGTTGCGGCTTTCCGACTTTCACCAGGAGACAAGACCATGTTCACGCACTCGCAAGATGCCACCACCCTGCACCGGCGGGTCCTGCGGCTCAGCCTGTGGGGGGCCTTGCTGGGCCTTGCCGCATCGGCGACGGCGCAGCCCGCGGCCTACCCCGACCGGCCGGTGCGCATCGTGTCGGTCAGCGGCGCGGGCACCGGGGTCGACGACTTCACCCGGCTGGCCGCCAAGTACCTCAGCGACAAGACCGGCAAGTCGTTCTATGTGGAGAACCGGCCTGGCGCCAACAGCATCCTGGCGTCGGACCACGTGGCCAAGGCGGCGCCCGACGGCTACACGCTGCTGCTGGCGGTGGCCAGCGCCGTGGCCGCCAACCCCTACATGTTCAAGAGCCTGCCCTACGACGCGAACAAGGATTTGCTGCCGATCGCGCGCATGTCCGTGGTCCCCATCGTGGTGACGGTGCCGGCCACGTCGCCGTACCGCAGCCTGGACGCCTTGCTGGCGGCCGCGCGCGCCCATCCCGGAAAGCTCAGCTATGGCACCAGCACATCGGGCTACAAGGTCATGACCGCGGCGATCAACGGCCTGGCGAAGGTCCAGGCGCTGGACGTGCCCTACAAGAGTTCGTCGGGCATGCTGCCCGACCTGCTCGCCGGCACCATCGACTACGCGATGCTGGAGGTGTCGCAGGCCGTGCCGCAGGTGGAAGGCGGCAAGCTCCGGGCACTGGCGGTGTCGAGCCCGATGCGCGTTGCGGCCCTGCCCGATGTGCCCACGCTGGGCGAACTGGGCCTGGGCGATGCCACGCTGACGAGCTGGCTGGGCCTGTTCGCGCCGGCCGGCACGCCGCGGCCCATCGTGGACAAGCTCTCGCTGCTGGCCGTGGAGTTCGTCGCGTCGCCTGAAGCCCAGGCGCATTTCGCGCGGCGCGGCACGGCGGCCTACCCGGCGGCCTCGGCTGAGTTCACGAAGGCCATCCGCGAAGACCAGGCGCGCTGGAAGCACTACATCACGACCACGGGCCTTCAGCCGGAGTAGCGCGCCGGCGGCCCTTTCGCGTTCGACCTGTCCGTCTTGCCATCTGTCCGGACCGTGCGTCCGGCGAGGAACCCGCCATGCACCGCATCCAGACCTTCGTGCTCGCCGCCGCCCTGGCGTGCAGCGCTCCGGGCTTCGCCCAGGGCTTTCCGACCCGTTCCATCACCATGGTCGTGCCCGCGCCGGCCGGTGGCGCGTCGGATGCCATTGCACGCTCGCTGGCCGACGCGATGGGCAAGGCGCTGGGGCAGGTCATCGTCGTCGACAACAAGCCCGGCGCGTCGGGCATGCTGGCCACGCAGCTTGTCGCGCGTGCGCCCGCCGATGGCTACACGCTGCTGGTGACGCACACCACGCCCATCTACTACGCGCACCACACGTTCTCGAAGGTGCCCTACGACGTGCGTTGGGACCTCGCCTTCGTGACGCACATCTGCGATGCGAGCCTGGTGCTGGCGGTGCACAAGGATGTGCCTGCCAGGAACATGACGGAGTTCATCGCATGGGCCAGGTCCAACAAAGGCAAGGTCAGCTACGGCTCCTATGGGGTGGGCTCGTCCGGGCACCTGATGAGTTCCTACCTTGGCGAATCACGGCAACTCGGCATGTCGCATGTGCCCTACAAGGGCGAGGCGCCCATGATCCAGGACCTCATCGGCGGCCACATCCCCTGGGCCTTCGCCACGGCCGGCTCCCTGTCGCCGCACTTCGCGAGCGGCCAGTTGCGGCCGCTGGCCGTGGTGGGCGAGCAGCGGCTCGACGACCTGCCGGGCGTGCCGACGCTGATCGAGGCTGGCTTTCGCGACCCGGAGTTCAAGATCATCGGCGGGCTGACCATGATGGTGGCCGCAGGCACGCCGCCGCCCGCGCTCGCCCGCCTGGAGAAGGAGGCGCGGGCGGCCATTCAAACCGTGCAGCTCAAGGCGCGGTTCCAGGTCTTCGGCCTGATCGGTGTTGGCAACAGCGCCAAGGAGGCGCGCGAGGGCTTCGAAGCCAGCGGGCCGGTCATCGAGAAGCTCGTGCGGATCTCCGGGGCAAAGATGGACTGAATGGGCGCGCCGACTCGCCATTACGGCTAGTGAATTCTGCGCGGCGAGTGGCGATCATGAACCCCAAGGCGACCGGTTTCCCCAACGCCGAAGTTCCATCAACAGACGCATCGAGAGGAGCTCCCAGTGGATGTGAATCGCACGGTCTTTCGCGAAGACCACGAAATGCTCAGACCCAGCGCACAGCGCTTCTTTGAACGCGAGTGCGTGCCTCGCCAGGCGGCGTGGGACCAGGCCGGCCGGATCGACCGCGAGACCTGGCTCAAGGCCGGCCGCGAAGGCCTGCTGTGCGTGACGGTGCCGACCGAATACGGCGGCGGTGGCGGCGACTTCGGCCATGCGGCGGTGGTCCTCGAAGAGGTGCACCGCGCGGGTGTGTCGGGCGCGGGGTTCTCGCTGCACTCCGACATCATTGCGCCGTACATCGTGCGCCTGGGAACCGAAGCGCAGAAACAGCAATGGCTGCCAGGCATCTGCCGCGGCGAGCAGATCCTGGCGGTGGGCATCACCGAGCCGGGCGGCGGCTCCGACGTGAAGGCGATCCGCACCACCGCCGTGCGCGACGGCGACGACTACGTCATCAACGGCAGCAAGATCTTCATCAGCAACGGCCTGAGCTGCGACATGGTGCTGCTGGTGTGCAAGACCGAACCGGCCGCTGGCGCCAAGGGCGTGAGCCTGATCATGGTCGAGGCCGACCGCGCAGGCTTTCGCCGCGGCCGCAAGCTCGACAAGGTGGGCCAGCCCGCGGCCGACACCGCCGAATTGTTCTTCGACAACGTGCGCGTGCCCGTGGCCAATCGCCTGGGCGAAGAGAACCAGGGCTTCGCCTACCTCATGCAGGAGCTGGCGCAGGAGCGCCTGATCATCGCCCTGTATGCCGCTGTTGCGCTGGAGCGCCTGCTCGGCCTCACGCTCGAGTACGTGAAGGACCGCCGCGCCTTCAACCAGACCGTGTGGGACTTCCAGAACACGAAGTTCAAGCTGGCCGACGTCAAGGCGCAGTCGGTGGCCGTGCGCACGCTGGTCGACTACTACCTGGGCGAACACCTGCGCCGCAAGCTCAGCGTGCAGGAGGCAGCCATCGCCAAGATGTACGCCACCGAGGCGCTGTGGAAGTGCCTGGACGACATGGTGCAGCTGCACGGCGGCTACGGCTACATGCTGGAGTACCCCATCGCACGCGCCTTCACCGACTACCGCGTCTCGCGCGTGGTGGGCGGCGCCAACGAGGTCATGCGCGACCTCATCGCACGCAAGCTGTAGGCGCCGCGCTGCCTACGACTTTCCTTCCTTCTTCCCCCTTACTGAACTGGAGAAACCATGAGT
The DNA here is from genome assembly GCF_059567965.1 of Variovorax sp. BGA-UO-ETr-C22. NCBI lineage: Bacteria > Pseudomonadati > Pseudomonadota > Betaproteobacteria > Burkholderiales > Comamonadaceae > Variovorax > Variovorax sp. BGA-UO-ETr-C22. Next base: position 70,163 of record NZ_JCAQPA010000007.1, on the reverse strand, counting down.
GAAAAAGTCCTGGTCGGCGGTGTCGGCATGATCCCGTTTGCCAAGCCTGGCGCGAGCCCGAGCTACACCGACATGGGCGCCGACGCGGTGCGCCGCGCGCTGGCCGATGCCGGCATCGGCTACGAGCTGGTGCAGCAGGCCTACGTGGGCTACGTGTACGGCGACTCGACCTGCGGGCAGACCGCGCTGTACGAAGTCGGTCTCACCGGCATTCCGGTCGTCAATGTCAACAACAACTGCTCGACCGGCTCGACCGCGCTGTACCTCGCACGTCAGGCCGTGGCGCTGGGCGACGCCGACTGCGTGCTGGCGCTGGGCTTCGAGCAGATGCAGGCCGGCGCGCTCAAGTCGCACTGGGACGACCGGCCCCGCACGCGGGCCCGCGTCTCGCACATCGTGAGCGACCTCACGGCCGACGTGCCCGAGCTGCCACAGGCCCTGCGCACCTTCGGCGGCGCGGGCCGCGAGCACATGCAGAAGTACGGCACGAAGATGCAGACCTTCGCCGCGATCCGCGCCAAGGCCAGCCGGCATGCCGCCGCCAACCCGCTGGCGATCTTCAGGAACGTGCTCAGCACCGAGGACGTGATGAACGACAAGGTGATGTGGCCCGGTGTGATGACGCGTCTGATGGCCTGCCCGCCGACCTGCGGCGCGGCCGCCGCGCTGATCGTGTCCGAGAAGTTCGCGAAGAAGCACGGCCTGCGCAGCGACGTGCAGATCCTGGCGCAGGCGATGACCACCGACCCGGTCGCCTCCTTCGATCCGCCCTCGATGATCAGCTACGCCGGTTTCCACATGGCGCAGGCGGCGGCGAACAAGGTCTATGAGAAGGCCGGCGTCGACCCCGCGGACATCCGCGTCTGCGAGCTGCACGACTGCTTTGCCCAGAACGAACTGCTGACCTACGAAGCACTGGGCCTGTGCCCGGTGGGTGAGGGGGAGAAGTTCGTCGAGGACGGCGACAACACCTACGGCGGGCGGGTGGTGACCAATCCGTCGGGCGGCCTGTTGTCCAAGGGCCATCCGCTCGGTGCCACCGGTCTCGCGCAGTGCTACGAGCTGACGCACCAGCTGCGCGGCACGGCCGACCAGCGGCAGGTGGACGGCGTGACGCTCGCGCTGCAGCACAACCTGGGTCTGGGCGGCGCCTGCGTGGTGACGCTGTACGGCCGCAACTGAGCAGGGACGCGACATGCTCGACCGCAACCTCATCGGCCACGCCCTCGGAAAGCGCAGCCTCACCGTCGAAGAGGGCGCCGTGCGCTCGTACGCGCAGGCCATCGGCGAGACCGATGCGACCTGCCTCGATGCGTCGGCCGCACGCGACGCCGGCCACCGCGCGCTGCGCGTGCCGCCCACCTTCCTGTCGTGCCTGGAAGGCCGGCTGTTCCAGACGCGCGCGCTGCTGGACCTGGCCCGCATTGATCTGAAGCGCCTGCTGCATGCGGAGCAAAGCTACGAATACCACGCGCAGGCCTATGCCGGCGACGTCCTCAGCTACGAGCCGAAGATCGTCGACGTCTACGACAAGAAAGGCGGGGCGCTGGAGTTCCTCGTGAAGCAGACCCGCGTGACCAACCAGGACGGCGTGCACATCGCCGACCTGCGCACGGCCCTCGTGCAACGCCAGCTCGCGGAGGCATGACCACATGACGACCCCGGCACTGAAAGACCTGCAGGTGGGCGACGGCATTCCCGCGCTGCAGCTGCCCGCGATCTCCCGCACCACGCTGGCGCTGTATGCCGGCGCCTCGGGCGACCACAACCCGATTCACATCGACATCGACTTCGCCCGCAACGCCGGCCTGGACGACGTGTTCGCGCACGGCATGTTGTCGGCCGCCTACGTGGGACGGCTGGTCACGAACTGGGCGGGGCAGGAGCGGCTGCGGCGCCTGCATGTGCGCTTCACCGGCATCACGCAGGTGCACGACGTGCCGCTGTGCACCGGCCGCGTGACCGAGCGCTTCGCGCACGAAGGCGAGCCGCGCCTGCGTGTCGAAGTGCAGTGCGCCAACCAGAACGGCGACGTGAAGATCCTCGGCGAAGCCGTGGTGGCCGCCCTTTGAAATTCATCCACAGGAGAAAGCAAGCATGAACAGAAATCTCGAAGGCAAAGTGGCCATGGTCACCGGCGCAGGACGCGGCATCGGCCGGTGCATCGCGCTGAAGCTCGCCCATGAAGGCGCCAAGGTGGTGGTCAACGACCTCGACGCCGCACCGGCCGAAGAGGTGGTGGCGGAGATCCGCGGCGCCGGCGGACAGGCCGTCGCGTTCGCCAGCAGCGTGACCGCGCCGGACTTCGGCACCAACTTCGTCAAGGCGACGCTCGACGCCTTCGGCGCCATCGACATCATCGTCAACAACGCCGGCTACACCTGGGACAACGTGATCCAGAAGATGAGCGATGAGCAGTGGGACGCGATCCTGGACTGCCACCTGAAGGCGCCGTTCCAGGTGCTGCGCGCCGCGCAGCCGTACTTTCGCGAAGTGAGCAAGGCCGAGGCCGAGAACGGCAAGGAGGTGTTTCGCAAGGTGGTGAACATCTCCTCGATCTCGGGCACGCAGGGCAGCACGGGCCAGGTCAACTACTCGGCGGCCAAGGCGGGCCTGGTCGGCATGACCAAGACGCTGGCCAAGGAATGGGGCCGCATGAAGGTCAACGTGAACTGCGTGGCCTTCGGCTTCATCGCCACCCGGCTCACGCAGCCCGTGAAGGAAGCCAAGACGATCCAGATCGAGGGCAAGGAAATCCGCATCGGCGTGCGGCCCGAGACCATCGAGCGCGCCAGCAGCGAGATTCCGCTGGGCCGCCCCGGCACGCCCGAGGAAGCGGCGGGCTCGGTCTACATGTTCTGCATTCCGGAGTCGAACTACGTCACCGGCCAGACGCTGATCTGCGGCGGCGGGCGCGGCGGTTTCTAGCCAGGCACGCCTCAAGGCAGCTTTCATGGCACGGTTGACCCGCCACTACGCACACTGGCCCGCCGGCGTTCCGCAGACGCTGGAAGTGGCCGATCGCAACCTGTTCAGCCACCTCGCCAGAAGCGCCGAGGCCGCGCCGGACAAGGTCGCGATCTCCTACTACGGACGCTCGACCAGCTACCGCAGCCTGCATGCGGATGCACTGGCGCTGGCCGGCTACCTGCAGCAGCGGCTGGGCGTGCGGCGCGGCGACCGCGTGATGCTGCTGATGCAGAACTGCCCGCAGTTCGTCATCGCCTACTACGCGGTGCTGCGGTGCGATGCCGTGGTGGTGGCGATGAACGCCATGAGCACCGCCGAGGAGGTTGCCTACTACGCCAGCGATTCCGGCGCGCGGGTGCTGATCGCCACGCAGGACATGATGGACCGGGCGCAGTCCCTGCTCGACGACAACCGCCTGGACGGCTGCGTGGTCGGCGCGGTCTCCGAGCTGGCCGGAAGGCCGCAGGATGTGCCCTTCCTCGAGATTCCCGAGTTCGTGCGCGAAGCGCGGCGGCCGTTGGCCGGCCCCGGGCTGCACACGTTCTCCGGCGCGCTCGCGGCAGGCATCGCGCCGACCCCGATGCAGGGCGGGGGCGGCGACCTTGCCGTGGTGGCCTACACCTCGGGCACCACCGGCAAGCCCAAGGGCGCTATGCTGACCCACCGCAACTTCGCCCATGCGTCGCTGCAGCGCGTGCAGTGGCTGTCGGAGCAGGCCGACCAGTCCGAGCTGCTGGTGCTGCCGGCCAGCCATCTGGCCGGCATGAACGTGATGAACCTGGCGATCTACGTCGGGCGCACCGTCGTGCTGCTGTCGCGCTGGGATGGCGACGCGGTGGTCGAGCTGATCGAGCGGCTGCGCCTGTACGCCTGGTGCGCCGTCACGCCGATGCTGGCCGAGGTGTTCTCGCGGCCCGACATCGCGCAGCGCGACCTGTCGTCGCTGCGGCGGCTCTATGGCGGCGCCACGGCCATGCCCGAGGCGCTGATCCGCAAGATCGAGGAACGGCTGGGGCTGTCCTTCATCGAAAGCTACGGCCTCACGGAGGCCTGCGGCGCCTCGCACATCAACCCGCCCCAGGCGGCGCGGCGCCAGTGCGCGGGCGTGCCGCACATCAACTGCGATGCCCGCGTGATCGATCCGGATTCGGGCGCGGAACTGGGGCCCGCGCACCCCGGGGAAATCGTGATCCACGCGCCGACCCTGTTCGAGGGCTACTGGAACCAGCCGGAGGCCACGGCGGCGGCGACGATCGAGATCGACGGCAAGCGCTTCCTGCGCAGCGGCGACATCGGTCATCACGACGAGGACGGCTATTTCTATGTCACCGACCGGCTCAAGCGGATGATCAACGCGGCGGGCCTGAAGATCTGGCCCGCCGAGATCGAGACCTCGCTGTACGGCCACCCGGCGGTGCAGGAAGCCTGCGTGATCTCGGCCTTCGATGCGCGCCGCGGCGAGACCGTCAAGGCCTTCGTCGTGCTGCGTCCGGCGGCGCGCGGCACGCTGGCGCCGGAGGCGGTCACGGAATGGGCGCGCACGCGCCTGTCGGCCTACAAGGTTCCGCGCCTGGTCGAGTTCGTCGAGGCCCTGCCCAAGACCGCGACCGGAAAGATCCTGTGGCGCGAGATGCAGGCGCAGCAGGACGCGCACGACCAGGCCGCGCGCGCTGCGGCACTCGCGCTCACGTGAAGACCCTTCAAGGAGACAAGACATGAACAAGAAGATCGGTGCCGCATGGCTGGCCCTGGCCCTGGCCGTTCCTGCGCTCTCGCAGGCCCAGTCCGACGAAGGCTATCCCTCCCGTGCGGTGCGCTTCATCGTGCCCATCGGGCCCGGCAGCAGCGGCGACACGCTCACGCGGCTGATGGCGGAGCAGTTCAGGGCCGTCTCGGGGCAGGCGACCTTCGTCGAGAACCGGCCCGGTGCCGATCTTGTCGTGGGCACGCAGAACCTGCTGGGGGCGCCGGCGGACGGTCATTCGGTGGTACTCGTGAGCAACAGCACCATGGTGATCAACCCGCTGGTCATCAAGGACCTGCCCTACAAGGTGGAAGACCTGACGCCGATGCTCGACCTGGTGCGCATTCCGGCCGTGCTGGTGACATCGCCCGACTCGCGGTTCAAGACGCTGGGCGACCTGCTCGATGCGGCCCGCAAGGCGCCGGGGTCGGTCAGCATCGGTGTCTACGGCAACTCGTACCGGCTGGGTGCGCTGGACCTCGCGCGCCGGGCGGGCGTGAAGTTCAATGCCATTCCCTACAAGGGCGCCTCGCAGGCGATCGCCGACGTGATCGGCGGCGTGGCCGATGCGGCGCTGACCGATATCGGCGGCGCGGCGCCGCTGATCGCCTCGGGCAAGGTGCGCGGGCTGGGCGTGTCCTCGGGCAAGCGCCACGCGTTGATGCCGGGAGTGCCCACCGTGCAGGAAGGTGGCGTGGCCGACTACACGCTCTTCACCTTCATCGGCTTCGCGATCCGCGCCAAGACGCCGGCGCCGATTGCCGGAAAGTTCGAGGCGCTGATGGTGCGCGCGGCCGCCGACCCGGCGTTCCGCGAGCAGGTGGTGCGCATCAGCGGTGGGGAGTTTGCCGGCACGGGCCGGGAGCCGTTCAGCGCGATGATTGCAAGTGAATCGGTGCGCACGCGCGAACTGGTCAAGCTGGCCGGGCCGAATTTCATGCAGTGATCGATCGCGCGGTCCCCGGCGCCGTGGCACCGGGGACCACGTGCGAGCCGGGTCAGCGCGCGATGACTGCGTCGCCCAGGATCTTCACCTCGCCGTCCTGGTTGGTGGTGCGGATTTCCACCTTCACCCGCTCTTCGCCGCCGGCCTCGAACTTCTCGATGACCTCGCCCGTGCAGGTGATCGCGTTGCCCAGGTGCGTGATGCCGGCGAAGCGCGCGTTGAACTGGCGCACCTTGCGCTGGTCGACCCACTGCGTCAGCAGGCGGCCCAGGTAGGCCATCGACAGCATGCCGTGCGCGAACACGTCGGGCATGCCGCCGCGTTGCGCGAAGTCCAGGTCGATGTGCATCGGGTTGTGGTCGTTCGATGCGCCGGCAAAAAGCGCCAGGGTCGTGCGGTTGATCGGGGCGAGTGTCAGTGGGGGCAAGGTATCGCCAGGTTCGAGGGCGTCGAAATTCAGGGTCTTCATCGGGTGTTCCTTGTGTTCAGCCATTGCGGTGCACCAGCACCTTGCGGATGTCGGCCACGTGCTCCGAGCGCTGGTTGGTGACGCGGGTTTCCATGACGACGAACTCGAGCGCGCCGCCTTTCTTCTCGTAGACATCGGTGACGCGGCTGTCGAAGTGCAGCGTGTCGCCCGCATGGGCCATGCGCCGGTAGGTGAAGGACTGCTCGCCGTGCAGCACGCGCGCCAGTTCGATGCCGGCTTCCTCGCGCCAGTTGCTCGGCGGACGCGCGAGCTCCAGCGAGAACAGGAAGGTGGGCGGCAGCGGCAAGGTGGGGTGGCCGGCATCGCGCGCGGCGGACTCGTCGAAGTAGACCGGATCGGTCTCGCCGATGGCCTTGGCGAAGAAGCGCAGCTGCCCGGCTTCGGCGGTGATGGCAAAAGGCGGGAAAGCCATGCCGATGATGTTCCTGTCGATCATGAAGATGCTCCTTGTTTGAATGCCGGCTTGCCCGGCCTACAGCTTGCGCGAGATCAGGTCGCGCATCACTTCGCTGGTGCCGCCGTAGATGCGGCTCACGCGCATGTCGACGAAGGCGCGTGCGATGGGGTACTCCAGCATGTAGCCGTAGCCGCCGTGCAGCTGCACCATGTCGTCGATGCACTTCCACAGCGTCTCGGTGGCGAACAGCTTGGCGATCGCGGCTTCTTCCACCGTCAGCCGCCGGCTCATGTGGGCCGCGAGGTAGTGGTCGACCATCGTGCGCAGTGCCACCGACTGGGCCTTGATGTCGGCCAGCTTGAACTTCGTGTTCTGGAAATCCCACACGGTCTGCTCGAAGGCGCGGCGGTCCTTCACGTACTCGAGGGTCTGCTGCAGCAGCCGCTCGAGCTTGGTCGCGGCGCTGACGGCGATCATGAAGCGCTCCTGCGGCAGCTCCTGCATCAGGTAGGCGAAGCCCTTGCCTTCTTCACCCAGCCGGTTGGCCACCGGCACGCGGACGTTGTCGAAGAACAGCTCGGCCGTGTCCTGGGCGCGCATGCCGACCTTGTCGAGCTTGCGGCCGCGGCGAAAGCCGGGGCGGTCCGTCTCGACCACGACCAGGCTCACGCCCTTGGCGCCGGCGGCTGGGTCGGTCTTGCACACCACGACCACCAGGTCGCTGAGGAAGCCGTTGCTGATGAAGGTCTTGCTGCCGTTGATGAGGTAGTCGTCGCCGTCGCGCACGGCGGTGGTGCGCAGCGACTTCACGTCCGAGCCGCCGCCCGGTTCGGTGATGGCCACCGCCAGGATCTGCTCGCCGCGGCAGATGCCCGGCAGCCACTTCTGCTTTTGCGCCTCGGTGCCCAGGCGGTGGATGTAGGGCGCCACGATGTCCGAATGCAGCCCGATCGACAGGCCGCCGACACCGGCGTGCGCGATCTCCTCGGCGATGATGGCCGCGTGGCCGAAGTCGCCGCCACCGCCGCCGTATTCGGTGGGCAGCGTGGTGCACAGCAGGCCCTCGCGGCCGGCTTTTAGCCAGACCTCGCGGCTGACCTGGCCGTCGCGGTCCCAATCGGCCTGGTGGGGCACGCACTCGCGTTCGAAAAAGCGGCGCACCGTGGTGCGGAATGTCTCGTGGTCCTCACGATAGACGCTGCGTTCGACCTGCATGTCGCGATCTCCTTGGGTGACGGAACGGAGCGATCCGCCGAAGGCGTCACGGCGCAATCCGTTCCCTTGGTGATCGTCGTGCGACGCAGGGCCGGGCGCACTAGCCGCGATGGCTAGGGCGTGTTCGCGCGATCAAGGGCCGTGGCCGGGCGCGTTGCGACCGACGAACCGGCCCGCAAGGGAGCCAACGGCCAGTGGCAGGCCTTTGGCGACACCGATCACCAGGCCACCGAAGACCTGCCGCCCGGCTGGCGAGAAGGAGACCGTGGAACGGGTCCAGCGGATGTCGGGCGCTTACCAGTCCTCTTTCACCGCCAGCACCACATCGCGCCCCGCGGCGGCGCGCCCCGCCATCCACGCCGTGAACGTGCCGGCCGCCACCACGGCCGCGCACAGCGCCAGCAGTCGCACCCACGGCACCAGCAGGTCCATGCTCCAGTGGAAGCTCTGCGGGTTCACCACCTTCACCAGCACCACCGACACGGCCAGCCCGAGCAGCAGCCCGGCCACCGCGCCGATGGCCGTCCAGGCCGCGCCTTCGCCGGCCACCACGGCCAGCACCTGCCGCCGCGTGAAGCCCAGGTGCGCGAGCAGCCCGAACTCCTTGCGCCGCGCCAGCACCTGCGCGCTGAAGCTGGCCGCGATGCCGAACAGGCCGATGGCGATGGCCACGGCCTGCAGCCAGTAGGTGACGGCAAAGCTGCGGTCGAAGATGCGCAGCGAGGTGGCGCGGATCTGGCCGACCGAGGCGAGCTCCACCGCGCCGTCGCGTGAGGTGCGCGAGGCGAGCGCGCGAACGGCCGCCTGCACTTCCGCTTCGGACGCACCGGGCGCGAGCCACAGCGCGACGTCGCTCACGTCGTGCTCGCCGGTGATGCGCTCGAAGTCGCGCGCGTCCATCGCGATGGCGCCGAACTGCCGCGCGTAGTCGCGCCACACGCCGGCCACGAAGAACAGCTGCGGCGTGGCCGTGCGCATCGCATCGGCCAGCGGCGCGAACGCGCTGCCCGGCTTCGCGCCGTACAGCTCGACCATCGGCTCGCTCACGTAGATGCCGGTCTGCCCGGGCGGCACCGGCAGCGCCTCGCCCACCAGCGGCAGGCCGCGCACCACGCCGCCTTCGAGGCTGCGCGCGATCAGCGTCACGGCGGGCTGCGCGGGGTCGAGCTGCAGCGACTGCGTGCGCAGCGTGCCGGTGCGCGCCACGCCGGGCAGTTGCGCCAGCGCCTGCACGAAGGCCGGCGCGAAGGTCGCGGTGTCGGTGCTGCTGGTGCCGCCGCTGTTGCCGCTGCCGCGCCCGCCCGAGGTGGCGCGCACGTACAGGTCGGCCGGCAGCACCACGTCGAGCCAGTGCGTGACCGACTCGCGAAAGCTCGCGACCATCACCGTCAGCGCCACCGCCAGGCTCAGGCTTGCGACCACGCCGCTCACCGCCACGGCCGCCGTGCCGCGCATGCGCCGCGCGCGCTCGACGGCAAGCATCGGCAGCACGCGCCGAGCAAACGCGGGTGCCACGCGGTCGTACAGCAGCGCGATGAGCCAGGGCAGGGCGGTGATGCCGCCCACCAGCAGGCAGGCCACCGACAGGTACGCCGCCACCGGAATGCCGCCGATGGCCGGCAGGTTGGCCAGCGCCGCGCCCGCGCCGATGAGCCCGAGCGCGAGCCAGTGGTGGCGGCCCTGTGCGGGCGCCGCGCCCAGGCCCTTGAGCGTCTGCGCCTCGGGCAATGCCTGCGCGGCGCGCGCGGGCCACCAGCCGCCCACCAGCGCGGCCACCACGCCGAGCCCGCCGTACAGCAGCGCGGCGCCACTGCTCCAGTGCAGCCGGGGCGCCACGCCTTCGAAGTAGCCGCCGCCCAGGTCGCCGCCCAGCACGCGCAGCGCAAACGCTGCGAGCGCGGTGCCGAGCGCCAGACCGGCGGCGCTGCCGATCAGCCCGAGCACCAGCGACTCGGCCAGCACCAGCCGCAGCCGTCCGCGCGGCGTGAGGCCCAGCACGCCGAGCAGCGCGAACTGCTGCGCGCGCTTGGCTACGCTGAGCGCGAGCACCGAGAACACCAGGAACGCGCCCGTGAACAGCGCCACCAGCGCCAGCACCGTGAGGTTGACGCGGTAGGCGCGCGACAGGTTGCTCACGCGCTCGGCCGCGTCGCCCGGCTCGGCGAACTTCAGGCCCGCGGGCCAATCGGGCGACTTCTCGAGTGCGGCCACGAAGGCCGCGCGGTCGGTGCCCGGTGCGAGCCGCAGGTCGATGCGGCTCAACTGCCCGAGCGGGCCGAACAGATCCTGCGCGGCCGCGATGTCCATCACCGCCAGCGCCGCGCCGCCGGCCGTCACATGGCCAGAGACCGCGAGGCGCTGCCACGCGGCGCCGCTGCGCAGCTGCAGGCTCTCACCGGTCGCGGGCTGCAGCGGCAGCTGCAACGCCTGGCGCGCCGCCGCGTTGAGGAACACATGGCCAGGCGCGAACAGCGCGAAGCGGTCGGCACCGGCGGCTGACTGCGGCATCAGCGCGGGCGCGATGGTGGGCAGCGCGAGCGCATCGACGCCGATCACGCGCAGCGGCACCTGGCGCCCGTCGTGGCCCAGGGCCAGGCCCTGGAACTCGAGCACCGGGCTCGCCAGCGCCACCTCGGGTCGGCGCGCGAGCCGGCCGAACACGGCTTCGTCGAAGCTGCCCTGCGCGGCGCGCACTTCGAGGTCGGGCTGGCCGTTCACCGAGCGCACCGCGCTGGAGAACTCGTCGAGCGCCGAGGCGTTGATGAGCTGCACCGAGAACGCCAGCGCCACGCCCAGCATCACGGCCAGCACGGCCGCCGCGTTGCGCCAGGGGTGGTGGCGCAGTTCCTGCCAGGAGAAAGTCGAAAGCAATGCACGCATGGGGTCATTGTGGCCGCCGTGGCAGGATGGCGTCTGTTCGACGATGACGACTTCACGCCCGAGGATTCCGACGATGCGGCTTCTGCCCTCCGCCTGGTGCCGCCGCTGGCTGGCGCCCTGGCTTCTCGTGCCCTGGCTGGCGGGCGCAGCGAGTGCGCAACTCGCACCGCCGGCCGCGCCCTCCGCGCCGCTCTCGCTCGCCAGCGACCCCGCCGTGCTGGCCCGCACCGCGCTCGGCGCCGAGCGCGGCACGCTGGTGGTCGGCGTGCTGCGCGGCGACAAGGCCGCCTACGGCATCGCCCACAACCCCGAACCGCTGGTGGCGCGCGCCATTGCGCCGGCCAGCGCGGAGCAGCCGATGTTCGAGATCGGCTCGGTCACCAAGGTCTTCACCGGCCTGCTGCTGGCGCAGGCCGTGGAGCGCGGCGACGTGGCGCTCGACGACAGCGTGGGCAAGCTGCTCGCCGGCCATGCCGAGGGCGTGCCGCCCGCCGTGGCGTCGATCACGCTGCGGCAGCTCGTCACCCACACCGGCTGCCTGCCCGTGATGGCCGACGGCGTGACCGGTGGCGCCGCGCTGGCCGAGCAGTTCCGCAGCTTCGACCTGCCGATGTTCTGGGCCGCGCTCGCGCGCATCCACCTCACGGCCGCCGCGGCGCCGTGCGAGGCGCGCTACAGCAACTTCGGCATGGCGCTGCTCGGGCAGCTGCTGGCATTGCGCTACGGCACCTCGTGGGGCGAGCTGGTGCGTGCGCGCATCACCGAGCCGCTGGGCATGAACGACACCGTGATCCCGCTCGGCGACAAGGCCTCGCGCATGGCGCCGCCGTTCGCGGGCGACCAGCGCCAGCGCCGCTTCGACATGCATGCCTACGCGCCCGCCAGCGCGCTGCGCTCGACCGCCGCCGACATGCTGGCCTTCAGCCGCGCCATCCTCGCCGGCGCGCACGGCCCGTTGGGCCCGGCCGCCGTGCGGCTGCTCACGCCGCTTGCGCGCTACGAGGGCGCCGAGATCGGCTATGCCGTGATGGTGCGCGGCCCCGAGACCGGCCGGCGCACCTACTACCACGCGGGCGTCACCGAGGGCTACCGCACGCTCTGGCTGCTGGCGCCCGACACCGGCGAGGCGCTCATCGTGCTGGCCAGCAACCAGCGCGCGCCGCTGCAGCCCGTGATGCTCGCCATCGGCAAGAGCCGCTACCCGGTGCCGACGACCGAAGTGCCGATCGATCCGAAGCGCCTGGCCGACTACGCGGGCGAGTTCCGCGTCGGCAAGGCGCAGGTGCTGGGCTTCACCGTGCGCGACGGGCGCTTGCTGGCGCGTGAATCGGGCAAGGGCTACAACGGGCTCACGCCCACCGGGCCTGATCGTTTTGCGGTGACGGCCATCGGCGCGCAGTTCGTGTTCCGGCGTGGGGATGGTGGTGAGGTGATCGGCGTCACGCTGACGCAGGGCGGCAGCCGGCTCGAAGGGCGGCGGGCCGGGGTTGCTGTGCCGCAGGACTGAGCGCCTCAGGCCCGTTCCGACATCGCGTGCAGGTACGCCCGCACCGCGCCATTGCTGCTCAACCCGATCGCCCGGTCATACGCCTGCCGCGCCGCCACGCGCGCGCCCCCGGCCGCGAGCAGGTGCGCGCGCGCTGCCCAGAACGGCTGGTAGCTCGCCACCTCGTCCGATGGAATCGCATCGAGCGCGCGCAGCCCGGTCTCGGGCCCGCGCGCATTCGCCAGCGCGCACGCCAGGCTGACCTGCGCGCCGATGCTGGGCCGCAGCGCGAGCAGGCCTTCGTACAGCGACACCAGCACCTCGGGCGGCACCGGGGCACCCGCGCGGCGCTCGCAGTGGGCCGACTGGATCGCGGCCTCGAGCTGGTAAGGCCCGAGCGACTGCATGGCCGATGCGATGCGCAGATGGTGCTCGGCCTCGGCCAGCAGCGCGTGGTCCCAGCGCGTGATGTCCTGCTGGTCGAGCGGTACGTAGGCGCCGGCCTCGGTGCGGCGCGCCGCGGTGCGCGCCTCGCAGAACAGCATCAGCGCCAGCAGGCCCAGCGGCTCGGGCTCGGCGGGCAGCAGGCGGCACAGGATGCGGCCCAGGTCGATGGCCTCGGTCGTCAGGCCACGCGGCAGGGCGTCGGCGCCGTCGACGTCGTCCCAGCCGGTGCCGTAGGCGGCGTAGATGCCGTCGAGCACGTCGCGCAGCCGGTGCGACAGGTCGCGCGCCTGCGGGTATTCGAAAGGAATGCCGGCCGCGCGGATGCGGGCCTTGGCGCGCACCAGCCGCTGGCCCAGCGCGGAAGGCGAGGTGAGGAAGGCGCCGGCCATGCGCGCGGCATCGAGCCCGAGCACGGTCTGCAGCATGAGCGGCGCGCGCGCGGCGGCGTCGATGGCCGGGTGCGCGCAGACGAAGAGCAGGCGCAGCCGCTCGTCGGGCACGGTGGCGGCATCGGGGTCGGCTTCGTCCATCTCGCCGGCGAGCAGCAGCAGGGTCTGCGTGGCGTCGTCCTGCACGCGGCTGTGGCGCCAGGCGTCGAGCTTGCGGTGCCGCGCGACGCTCAGCAGCCAGGCGTCGGGCTGCACCGGCACGCCGTCGGCGGGCCAGCGCTCGAGCGCGCGGGCGAAGGCGTCGGCCAGCGCGTCTTCGGAGGCCGCGATGTCGTGCGTGCGGGCGGACAGGATGGCCAGCAGCCGCCCGTACGACTCGCGTGCCGCGCGTTCGGCGGCGTGGTGTGCCGCCGGAGTGGTCACGTCTGGCTCGCGCCCGCCGCTGCGGTGGCGGTGAAGACCGGCCGGACTTCGACACCGCCACTGGCGGCGCAGGGCGCACGCGCGGCCCATTCGAGCGCCGCGTCGAGGTCGGGCACGTCGACCACGAAGTAGCCGCCGAGCTGCTCCTTGGTGTCGGCGAAGGGGCCGTCCTGCACCCGGCGCTTGTCGCCGCGCACGCGCAGCGTGGTGCCGGTCATGGGCGGCAGCAGGCCGTGGCCGCCGAGTGCGACGCCCGACTGGCGCACCGCATCGGCATACGCGACCCAGCTCGCGCGGTAGGCCTGCGAGGAGGGGTCGTCACGTTGTTCGAATTCGGCGGCGGGTTGGTAGAACATCAACATGTACTGCATGGTGTTTCTCCGTGAAGGAAAAGCTTGCCGAGCAAGAGCGCTCACCACAATGACGGCCCGCCACCGGTCATTTCGACACCGGGCGCGGTGCCGAGCAGAAGATTCTTGTCCTGTTCGCTCTTTGGCGCAACGTGGGCGCCAGGCCCCGCGCTCAGGCCGCGTGGGCGCGTACCGCGGGCGTGAACAGCGTTTCCATTTCCTGGCGCAGCCGGTAGGCGGCGGTGCTGGTGTCCATCGCCACGTCGGCCCAGCTCAGGCTCTGGCCCTTCTTCACGGGGCGCACGAGCTTGACGTTGTGCGCCAGCCCGAGCGGCAGGCCGCCCAGGCGCAGCGAGCGCTCGGCCGGCAGCAGCTTGCCCCAGACGGTGTAGCCGCCTTCGCCGTCGAGCATCTCGCCCGCGGCGAGGTCGCGCTTGGCGGTGGCGACCACGTCGGCATTCCAGCCGGTGGCCACGCCGGTGGGCTCGCCGCGCAGCGCCACGCTGGCGACCGACATGCCCACTTCGAGCCCGATCAGGTGCCAGCGCTTGTACAGCGTGAAGTAGCGCCCGCTCGGGTCGGTGTGGGCGTTGTATTCCTCGAAGCAGTTCTTGATGTAGTCGGTCTCGGCCTCGACCGTGACCCACACGCCCATGCGGATGTCGTAGGGAATCTTGCGGCCGTCGGCCTCGAGCGACGAGATCACCTCGACCATGCCCTTGCGTTCCAGTACGCCGCCTTCGCTGCGCGGACGCGTGACGAAGGGAATGTCTTCCACGCTCGCGGGCGGGTAGAGCAGGCCGTCGGAGGGCACGCCCAGGCCGGTGGCGTTGGCCACGGCCGAGCTTTCGATCGACGGCTTGGAGCCGTCGAGAAAACTGTTGAACATCTTCGGGTTGAGCCCGCCGCGTTTCGCCTGCTCGGGCGTGAGGCCGTAGTTGCCCCACACGGTCTCGGGCGTCGATTCGGTGAAGTGCGGCAGCCACTTGTGGCCGCGCCCGGCCGCCACCACCGGAAAGCCGCAGGTGCGGGCCCAGTCGACCAGGTCGCAGATCAGCGCGGGCTGGTCGCCGAAGGCCAGCGAATACACCACGCCGGCCTGCTGCGCCTTGTGCGCGAGCAGCGGGCCGCAGAAGGCGTCGGCCTCGACCGTCACGTTGACCACGTGCTTGCCGTGCGCAAAGGCGTCCAGGCAGTGGTCGACCGCGGCGACCGGGTTGCCGGTGCACTCGACCACGATGTCGATGCCGGGCTCGCGCGTCACGGCCTGCCAGTCGTCGGTGATCCAGGTGGCGCCGGTCTTCAGCGCCTCTTGTACCGAGGCGGCGTTGCTGCGCTCGGCCTGCCAGCCCACGCGCTCCAGGTTGACGCGCGCGGCGGCGGGCGAGAGGTCGGCAATGGCGACCAGCTGCACGCCGGGCGTGCGCGGAATCTGCGCCAGGTACATGGCGCCGAACTTGCCGGCGCCGATCAGGCCGATGCGGATGGGGCGGCCTTCGGCGGCGCGTTGTTGCAGGCGGGTGTGCAGGCTCATGGCGGTCAGGCTTCCACGGTTTCGATGACGTCGGGCGAGGTGCGCAGCGCGCTCTCGGGCAGGCCGTCTTTCCACGGCACCTCGACGGGGTAGGGCGTCAGCAGGCAGTCGTCGGGCAGCACCTCGATGGGCGCGAAGTTTCTGTGCGCGATGTACTCGGGCCGCTGGTGGCGGCGGATGTGGTTGCTGACCGCGCACAGGCTCAGGTACACCGCCACGCGGTTGAAGGGCGAGAGGTTGCTGCCCGAGGCATGCACGAGGCAGCTGTGGAACAGGATCATCGAACCGGCCGGCCCCTTGGGCGAGACGATGCCGCCCTGCGTGCCGCCGGCGCGGTCGACCAGCTGGCGGATCAGGTCGTTGTCGACCGTCCACAGCGGGTAGCTGGTGGTCGTGAGGTCATGCTTTGCGTCGACCACGCCCTTGCGGTGGCTGCCCGGAATGAACATCAGCGGGCCGTTGTGCTCGGTCACTTCGTCCAGAAAGATGGCGACGTTCATCGCGCGCTCAGTGGGCATCAGGTCGTCGTTGAGCCAGGTGCCGTAGTCCTGGTGCCACTGCCACACGTCGCCCTCGAAGGCCATCTTGCCGTTGATCTTGAACTGGTGCATGTAGACCGCTTCGTCGAACAGGTCCATCACCGGCTCGACCATGCGCGGGTGCCGCGCCAGCCGCGCGAAGGGCTCGCTGATGAGGTGCGCCGCGAAGTTCGTGCGCACGGCGTCGGAGCCTTTCTCGCGCACGTTGAAGGCCGCGCGCTTGCTGTACAGGTCGGGCACCGCCTCGGTCAGCACCTTGGTCTCTTCGGGTGAGAAGTGGCCGGGGAAGAACAGGTAGCCGTCGCGCTCGAACTGCGCGCGTTGCTCGGGGGTCAGCTTCATGCCTTGTCTCCTTTTTTGGTGGGGATTCCAGATGCGGATGCAGCCGTGCGTGCCAGCTGCTGCGCGAGCCGCTCGGCCAGCGCGTCGCTGGCGCGCGAGACGTGCTCGTCGCTCAGGCGCGCGGCGCGCTCGACGTCGCCGGCGGCAATGGCGTCGGCAATGGCTTCGTGCTCGTCCCACAGCGACTCGCGCTGCGGCTCGGCCTGCAGTACCGCGCCCATCGCGCGGCGCAGATGGCGCCAGTGCGGGTCGGCGCTCTGGCCGATCAGCGGGTTGCCCGAGGCGGCGTAGATGGCCTGGTGAAAGGCCACGTCGGCATCGATCATGGCTTCGACATTGCGCCCGCGCGCCGCGCGCCGGCCGCGCTCGATGAGCTTGGGGTCGATGCGAAAGCGCTGTTGCGCCGCCAGCCGCGCGGCCAGCACGTCGAGCGCGCCGCGCACTTGGTAGACCTTGCGCATCGCCTCGGCCTCCAGCGGCGCCACCAGCACGCCGCGCCCGGGTGCGTCCTGCACGAAGCCGTCCTTCTTGAGCAGCCGCAGCGCCTGCAGCACCGGCTGGCGCGACACCGCGAGCCGCGCCGCGATGTCCTCCTGCGTGAGCCGCTCGCCCGGCGCGAGCGCGCCGCTGCTGATGGCGCCGAGCAGGGCACGGTAGACCTGATCGACGAGGTCGGGGGCGACTTCGATGCTGAGCAACTGGGCGGGCATGACGGGCCTTTTCTGAACTCTGTATACAGAGTACGGACTTCGGCGACGGGGCGCATCCCCGGGTTTTTACCCATCGGGGCTGCAAGGAACGGCAAGCCGCCGCTAAGCTCGACCCATGCAACTCCCTACCTACGACGACGTCATCGCCGCGGCCGCGCGGCTCGAAGGCCATGCCCACCGCACGCCGGTGCTGCAATCGACCACCGCCAATGAACGCTGGGGCGCGCAGTTCTTCTTCAAGTGCGAGAACTTCCAGCGCATGGGCGCGTTCAAGTTCCGCGGTGCGTTCAATGCGCTGTCGAAGTTCGACGCGGCACAACGCCAGGGCGGCGTGATCGCCTTCTCGTCGGGCAACCACGCGCAGGCCATCGCGCTGTCGGCGCGTCTGCTGTCGATGCCGGCCGTGATCGTCATGCCCAAGGACGCGCCCGCCGCCAAGGTCGCGGCCACGAAGGGCTATGGCGCCGAAGTGGTGATGTACGACCGCTTCACCGAAGACCGCGAGGCGCTGACGAAGCGGCTCGCGCAGGAACGCGGCATGACGATGATTCTGCCCTACGACCACCCCGATGTGCTCACGGGGCAGGGCACGGCGGTGAAGGAACTCATCGAAGAGACCGGCCCGCTCGACCACCTGTTCGTGTGCCTCGGCGGCGGCGGGCTGCTGTCGGGTTCGGCGTTGTCGGCGCGTGCGCTGTCGCCCGCCTGCAAGGTCTACGGCGTGGAGCCCGAGGCCGGCAACGACGGCCAGCAGTCGCTGCGCGCCGGGAAGATCGTGCACATCGAAACGCCCAAGACCATCGCCGACGGTGCGCAGACGCAGCACCTGGGCGAATACACCTTCGGCATCATCAAAAGGGATGTCGACGACATCTTCACCGTCTCCGACGAGCAGCTCGTCGAGGCGATGCGCTTCTTCGCCGAGCGCATGAAGATGGTGGTGGAGCCGACGGGGTGCCTCGCGTTCGCGGGCGCCATCGCGGCGGCGAAGGCCATCGAAGGCCAGCGCGTGGGCATCGTGATCAGCGGCGGGAACGTCGACCTGTCGCGCTACGCGTCGCTGATCGGCTGATTCTTCTCAGGCCCTGATACCGCTCACCGTCAGGTGCAGCAACCGGTCCGCCCGCCCCGCGGCGCTCTCCGAGTGCGTGACCAGCACCAGCGAGGCGCCGTGCTCGCGCGTCTGGCCGATCAGCAGGTCCATCACCTTCGCGGCGGTGGACGGGTCGAGGTTGCCGGTGGGTTCGTCGGCGAGCAGCAGCGCGGGCCGGTGCACCAGCGCGCGGGCGATGGCCACGCGCTGCAGTTGGCCGCCCGACAGCGTCTGCGGCAGCCGCGCGCCCATGCCGGGCAGGCCGACGGCTTCGAGCATGTGGGCCACGCGCGCGTCTTCGCGCGGGCGGCCCAAGAGCATCAGCGGCAGCGACACGTTCTGTGCCACGTCGAGGTGCGGCAGCACGTGGAAGGCCTGGAACACGAAGCCCACGTGCTGGCGCCTCCACAGCGCGCGGGCCTCGCCATCGAGCGCGCCGATGTCGGTGCCGTCGTGCGACACGCTGCCTTCGTCCCAAGTGTCGAGGCCGGCCATGCAGTTGAGCAGGGTCGACTTGCCCACGCCCGATTCGCCCACGATGGCGACGAACTCGCCGGGCGCGACCTGCAGGCTCACGTGTTCGAAGACGGGCGCGTCGCCGTAGTGCTTGCCGAGGTTGGAGAGGTGCAAGGTCATGCGGGCGCCGCCCCGCGTGCGATCTGCGCGATGTGCTGCACAGCGGCCTGCACCGCGTCGGGCGCGTCGCAGGCGATCACGGTGCGCTGCGGCATGCTGCGCAGCCAGGTGATCTGCCGCTTGGCGAGCTGGCGCGTGGCGGCGATGCCGCGCTCGCGCAACTCGCCCAGCGCCTTGGCGTCGGGCGGTGCGTCGCCGCAGGCGTCGAGCATCTCCCAGGCCTGGCGGTAGCCGACGCAGCGCATCGAGGGCAGGTCGGGCGACAGGTCGCCGCGCGCGCGCAGCGCCTTCACCTCGTCGAGAAAACCGGCTGCGAGCATGGCGTCGAAGCGCTCGGCGATGCGCCCGTGCAGCCAGGCGCGGTCTTCGGGTTCGAGCGACACGAGCACGCCGCCATCGACGGCCTTGGCGGCCTTGGTGTCGCTCGCATGGAAGCTCGACAGCGGCTGGCCGCTGCTTTCCCACACCTCGAGCGCGCGCTGGATGCGCTGGCTGTCCTGCGGTGCGAGCCGCGCGGCGGTGACGGGGTCGACCTGTGCGAGTCGCGCATGCATGGCGGGCCAGCCGAGCGCGGCGGCTTCGGCATCGAGGCGCGCGCGCACGGCCGGGTCGGCGGCGGGCATGGCGTCGATGCCGTCGAACAGTGCCTTGAAATACAGCATGGTGCCGCCCACCAGCAGCGGCAGCGCGCCGCGCGCGCGGATGGCGTCGATGAGCCGGGTGGCGTCGGCCACGAAGGCGGCGGCGCTGTAGCTGTCGCGCGCGTCGAGGATGTCGATCAGGTGGTGCGGCACCGCGGCCTGCTCGGCGGCGGTGGGCTTGGCGGTGCCGATGTCCATGCCGCGGTAGACCAGCGCCGAGTCGACGCTGACGATCTCGACCGGCTGCAGCCGGGCCACGGCCAGGGCCACGGCGGTCTTGCCGGACGCGGTGGGGCCGGCGAGCGCGATGTAGCGCGGGGGAACAGGGGAAGCGGGGGGCATGCGTCGAGGGTAGCAAATGGCACGCCCCGGGCCGCTGCACGGGGCTTGTCTCGGACGCCGGGCGGCTGCGCGGGGCTTGCCCGCGACGCCGTGCGTCAGGCGACGGCGGTCGCGTCCCGCATCCGCCGGATGTCGCGCAGCGGCGGCGCACCGAACAGGCGTGCGTACTCGCGGCTGAACTGCGAGGCGCTTTCGTAGCCCACGCGCACGCCGGCGGTGCCGGCATCGATGTTCTGGTTCAGCATCAGCTGCCGCGCTTCCTGCAGGCGCAACTGCTTCAGGTACTGCATCGGGCTCATGCCGGTCACGGCGCGGAAGTGCTGGCGGTAGGTCGACGGGCTCATGTGCGCGGACGCGGCCAGCTCGTCCGCCTGCACGGGCTTCCTGAAATTCATCTTGAGCCACGCCAGGCTCTGCGCCACCTGCTGGCTGGGCGAGCCGACGGTCATGAGGCGCTGCAGCTGCGGGCCGTGGCGCCCGGCGAGCAGGCGCACGACGATTTCCTTCTGCAGCAGCGGCGCGAGCTGCGAAACGAGTTGGGGCTCGGCCAGCAGCTCGACGAGCCGCGTGACGGTGCCCAGCAGCGTCGCGTCGAGCGCGCCCAGCGACAGGGCGCGCTGGTTGTGGGGCTCCCTGGACGGCGGGGGCAGCGCCATCTCGGTCGCCACCTGCACGATGGCGCGCGGGTCGAGCCGGATCATGAGGCCCAGGAAGGGCTGCGCCGCGCTGGCACGGGTGACGTGCGCCACCACGGGCAGGTCGGCCGTGATCAGCAGCGACTGCCCGGCGCCGTATTCATAGATCTCGTCGCCGAGCGCCGCGCGCTTCTGTCCGCCGACGGTGATGCCCAGGCCGAAGCCGTAGATGCAATGCACGGGCTCGGTCGCGGCGCTGCGGCGGTGCAGCGAGAGTTCGGGAATGGCGGTGGCGTGGTCGCCGTCGTTTCGGGCAATGCGCCCGACGGCCGTGGCCAGGGCACCGAGGACGGCCGAATCGTCTGGCTGCGTCGGCTGTAGCACTTCCATCTGAATCCTTTCGGGTGCTTGCGCAAAGTCTAGCGGGCGCATCTCATGCGCTTGGCGTTTTTGGCGCAGTCTCGTTGTTTCAGGCAAGAACGCGCGCGGATTGGGCAAGTGGCCGTGGGCGCTTCGTCGGACACTGGCCGCCGTGAAGTCCTGCCGCGCGCGGCGCGAGGACCGTGCTTTCCCCTCCACGATGATGAAAAAAGAAATGACCCACGACGAACGACATCCGCATCGCATCACTGCCTCGCTCGTGGCCGCACTGGCCATCGGCGCGAGCATGGCCGGGTCCGCGCCCGCCTTCGCCAGCACCGCGCTGGCGCAGAAGTACGCGTGCGTGGCCTGCCACCAAGCCGCCGTGAAGGTGGTGGGCCCTTCCTGGAAAGAGATCGGCGCGCGCTACGGCGACGGCAAGGGCACGGCCGCGCAGCTGGCCGCCAGCATGAAGGCCGGCAGCTCGGGCAAGTGGGGCGCGATGCCCATGCCCGCGCAAGCCCAGGTTCCCGACGCGGACCTGCAGGCGCTCGCGCAATGGGTGCTCGACGGCGCCAAGTGAACAAGATCGTTTCAACCCACCCACGGAGAAAACCCACATGAGCGCGCTCCACGTCAACGGCCGTGACCACACGGTCGACGCCGACCCCGGCACCCCCATCCTCTGGGCCCTGCGCGACACGCTGGGCATGACCGGCACCAAGTTCGGCTGCGGCGCGGCGCTGTGCGGCGCCTGCACCGTGCACATGGACGGCCAGGCCATCCGCTCGTGCATCACGCCGATCGCGGCGGCCGAGGGCAAGAAGATCACCACCATCGAAGCCGTGACCGGCGGCAACGACCGCGTGGGCGCGGCCGTGCATGCCGCGTGGGTCAAGCACGACGTCGCGCAGTGCGGTTACTGCCAGAGCGGCCAGATCATGAGCGCGACCGCCTTTCTGCAGTCGCTGCCCAAGGGCAAGCAGCCCAGCACCGACGAGATCGACTCGGCCATGGCCGGCAACATCTGCCGCTGCGGCACCTACGCCCGCATCCGGGCCGCCGTGGCCGATGCGGCCAAGACCCTCGCCTGAAGGAGCCGACGACATGCTGCCCAACATCGACTACAACGATCTGCCGCGCGCGCTGCAGCGCCTGATGGCCCTGCCTGCAACCGATGACGCCGACGCGGCCGCCACGCTGCCGCGCCGCAGCTTCCTGAAGATGGCCGGCGCCGGCGGCCTCGTGCTCGGCGCTTTCCCTCACATGGCGATGGCGCAGGCCGACGGCCCGGCCAAGGCCGGCGGCGCGCTCAAGCCGACGCAACAGCCCTCGGCCTTCGTGCAGATCGCGCCCAACGGCGAGGTCACGGTCACCATCAACCGCCTCGAGTTCGGTCAGGGCGTGCAGACCGGCCTGCCGATGATCCTGGCCGAAGAGCTCGATGCCGACTGGGCCCTGGTGCGCAGCCGCAGCGGCACCAACGATGCCGCCTACGCTGACCCGCTGTTCGGCATGCACCTGACGGGCGGTTCCAACTCGATCAAGAACAGCTACACGCAGTACCGCGAACTGGGCGCGCGTGCGCGGGCCATGCTGCTGTCGGCCGCGGCGCAGCGCTGGAAGGTCGACGTGGCCACGCTGCGCACACAGGCCGGCACGGTGATCGGCCCGGGCGGGCGCAAGGCGGGCTACGGCGAGCTGGCCGAAGCGGCCATGGCGCTGCCGGTGCCCGAGACGGTCACGCTGAAGAGCCCGAAGGACTTCCGGATCATCGGCCGCCCGACCACGCGCCTGGACGCACGCGCCAAGAGCAGCGGGCGACAGGACTTCGGCATCGACGTGAAGCAGCCCGGCCAGCTCACGGCCGTGGTGGCGCATCCGCCCGTGTTCGGCGCCCGCCTGGCCTCGGTGGACGACAGCGCCGCGCGCGCCGTCAAGGGCGTGAAGGCCGTGCTGCGCATTCCGCTGGACCGCGGCGCCGAAGGCGTGGCCGTGGTGGCCGACGGCTACTGGCCCGCCAAGCTGGGCCGCGACGCGCTCAAGCTGCAGTGGAACACCGACGCGGTGGAGAAGGTCGACAGCGACAAGCAGCTGGCGCAGTACCGCGAACTGGCCGGCCGCCCCGGCAATCGCAAGTTCGACGCCGACATGGCGCCGCTGGCCGGCGCGCCGCACAAGCTCGAGGCCGAGTTCGTGTTTCCCTACCTGGCCCACGCGCCCATGGAGCCGGAGAACTGCACCGTGAAGCTGTCGGACGGTCGCGCCGAGCTGTGGGTTGGCACGCAGTCCGCCGACCTCGACGGCCAGGCAGCGGCGCGCACGCTGAAGCTCGATCCCGCGCAGGTGAAGGTGAACGTGCAGATGGCGGGCGGCGGCTTCGGCCGGCGCTTCGTGGGCTCGAGCGACTTCGTCGTCGAGGCCTGCGAGATCGCCAAGGCCGCGCGCACCGCCGGCCTGAAAGACGCACCGGTGCGCCTGCTGTGGAGCCGCGAGGACGACATCAAGGGCGGCTACTACCGCCCCATGCATCTGCATCGCGCCCGCATCGGCTTCGACGAACGCGGCAAGATCCTCGCGTGGGACCACGTGATCGTGGGCCAGTCGATCACCGCGGGCACGGTGTTCGCCGGCTCCATGGTCAAGGAGGGCATCGACGCCACCGCGGTGGAGGGCATGCGCGATCCGTACCCCGTGCCGATGCGCCTCACGGTGCATCACCCGCAGGTCAACGTGCCGGTGCTGTGGTGGCGCAGCGTGGGCTCCACGCACACGGCCTTCGTGATGGAGACGCTGATCGACGAGATCGCCCGCACGACCAAGCAAGACCCGGTGGCCTACCGCATGAGCCTCTTCGGCGACAAGCACCCGCGCCACCGCGCCGCGCTGCAATTGGCGGTCGACAAGAGCGGCTACGGCAAGAAGAAGCTGGCCGAAGGCCGCGCCTGGGGCGTGGCCGTGCACGAGTCCTTCGAGTCGGTGGTGGCCTATGTCGTCGAAGCGTCGGTGAAGGACGGCCAGCCGGTGCTGCACCGCGTGACCTCGGGCGTGCACTGCAACCTGGCGGTGAACCCGCGCAGCGTGGAAGCGCAGGTGCAGGGCGCGGCGGTGATGGGGCTGTCGACCTGCCTGCAGGGCAGTGCCATCACGCTGAAGGACGGCGTCGTGCAGCAGGGCAACTTCGGCGACTTCAGCGTGGCGCGCATCACGCAGGTGCCCGAGTTCGACGTGCACATCGTGCCGAGTGCCGATGCGCCCAAGGGGATGGGGGAACCGGGCCTGCCGCCGCTCGCGCCTGCCTTCGCCAACGCCGTGGCGCGGCTGACGGGCAAGCCCTTGCGCCAGCTGCCGTTCGACCTGGCCTCGGCCTGACGCGGGAACGGAACCGGTTGAAGAAGCCGGTTTAGATGGCGGCGGGGGCGGGCGTGTGCGCCTCGCCCCGCACCTCTTGCGGCGACAGCGCAGCGGAAGGCAATGAGGGCTGTGCAGGCCGCGGCGACACCAGCCGCGGCTGCGGCCGGCTGTCGGCCACGGTGCTGCTGTCCTCGGGCTTCATGCGAAACAGCTGCGACAGCGCCGCGCGGTACTGCGTCGCGCCCACCGAGTTGGTGTTGTGGTGCGAGCCGCCCTCGACCAGCACGAACATCTTGGGCACCGTGGCCGCGTCGTACAGCTTGCGCCCGAGCGTCGGGTTGATCAGGCTGTCGGCGGTGCCGTGCACCACGAGCAGCGGCGCGCCGATGTCCTTGACAGTGCGAATCGCCTCGAAGCGCTGCGTGATGAACGGGCCGAAGGGCAGCCAGCCCCACTTGAAGCTGCTGGCCACGTCGGCGATGGAGGTGAAGGTGCTCTCGACGATGGTGCCGCTCTCGTCGTTCACCGTGGCCGCCAGGTCGATGCCGATGGCTCCGCCCAGCGAGTGGCCGAAGATGTAACGGTGCTGGCGCGGATGGCGTGCGGCCAACCAGGTCCAGGCGGCGCGGGCGTCTTCGCGGGCCGAGGCTTCCGAGGGCAGGCCCTTTGAGCTCTTGCCGAAACCGCGGTAGTCGATGGCCAGCACCGAGAAGCCCAGCTCGTGCATGCGCTGGATGCGCGGCGCCGAACCGGCCACGTTGTAGCGCGCACCATGCAGGTACAGCAGCACGGGGGTCTCGGTGGTTTCGGGGGCGCCGCCGAGCCACAGGCCGTGCAGGCGCGCCGGTTCACCGGTGATGGACGACTGGAAGTCGATCCAGACATCCTGCATGCCTTCGGTCATCTGGGCCGAATTGCCCCAGCTGCGGTCGCTGGGCTGGAAGATCCATTCGCGCTGGCGTTCGTCGAGGGTCGAACAGCCGGCTGCCAGGAGGGCACAGAGCGAAAAGATGGACGCGAGGAGGGGCCAGCGTTTGATCATGGGGTGGAGGGACAGCGAAAGTCGGCCGAAAGTTCATCTGCTTGCTTTCTGAAACGCGTCGGCATCGCGTGTCAGCTCCCCCTGTGCAGCGCTCGCCGGCGCCTGGCACGAGACCATGCAACGTGCGTGCCCGCATCGTGGATGACGCCACAAAACCCTCGAAAACCCTCGAAATGGGCGCTGATGGCGCTTATCTGCCGCACAGGCCCCGGTGTTCAGCCCGGTGCCGGCTGCACGAAATACACCACCATCCGCAGGTGACGGTGCATGTCGACCACCAAGGTTTCGTGGTGAAACTCCAACGGTCCGCTGTCGGCCGTCTGTACGCATCCGAGGCCGCGCCGGGCGGGCGCGCTGTCGGGGGTGTCCCACCAGCGGCGGAAGTCGGGCGAGAACGCTTTCAGGTCCGCGACCAGGCCCCGCATGGCCGGATCGTCGGGCGCAATGGCGAAGTCGTATCGGAATTGCGCCAGCAGCCCGGGCGCATCGTCGCGCCAGGCGGGCAGGCGCCGGCGCAGCTCGGGGTCGGTGAACACCATGCGAAGGAGGTTGCGCGCCTCGCGCTCCCGCGCGCTGAAGCCGAACAGCGCGTCGGCCGCGGCGTTCCAGGCCACGACGTCCCAGCGCAGGTTGAACACATAGGCAGGGCGGGTGGGCAGCTCGTCCATCAGCTGCTGGATGTGGGGCGTGACCGACGCCTGCTGATGGGCCTCCGGCGGCGGCGGGCGCTTGTGGGCCAGCAGGAACAGGTGGCTGCACTCGGCGTCGTCCAGCTTCAGGGCATGCGCCACGCCGAGCAGGAATTTCTGCGACACCTGGATCTCGCGCCCCTGTTCGAACCAGGTGTACCAGGTGAGCCCCACGCCGGCCATCACCGCGACTTCTTCGCGCCGCAGGCCGGGCGTGCGGCGCCGCCCCTGCGAGGGCAGGCCGACATCGGCGGGCGTGAGTTTGCGGCGGTGCCGGGTCAGGAACTCCGACAGCTCGTTCTTGGTGCGGCTGAGGCTGCGTTCGATCAAGCCTGTTATCTCCAGTAATAGGATAAACGCTTAAATTGTAATGTGATGATATTGTCCTGAAGATGGGGCTTCCGCAACCCGAACGCGCACCCGGAGGCCCCTTTTGACCGCACCTTGCGATTCACTTTCCCTTTCCGACAGCCCACCCGCCGCGAGGCGCGACGGCCGCGCCGGCGCCCGCGAATGGACCGGGCTCGCCCTGCTGGCGCTGCCGACCCTGCTGCTCGGGCTCGACCTCACGCTGCTGCACCTGGCCCTGCCTGCGCTGGCCCTGGACCTGCGCCCCACGAGCGCGCAGGCGCTGTGGATCGTCGATGCCTACGGTTTCATGATTGCCGGCTTCCTCGTCACGATGGGCACGCTGGGCGACCGCATCGGGCGGCGCAAGCTGCTCATGGTGGGCGCGGCGGCGTTCGGGGCCGCGTCGGTCATGGCGGCCTGCTCGACCAGCGCTGCCCAGCTGATCGCCGCGCGTGCCGTGCTCGGCGTGGCGGGTGCGACGCTGATGCCGTCGACGCTGGCACTGATCAGCAACATGTTCCTGCACCCGCACCAGCGCGCGCTGGCGATCGGGCTGTGGGCGACCATGTTCGCGCTGGGCATGGCGGCCGGGCCGGTGGTGGGCGGCGTGCTGCTCGCGCACCACGGCTGGGACGCGGCCTTTCTCGTCGCGCTGCCGGTGATCGGGCTGCTGCTGGTGGCCGCGCCGCTCCTGCTGCCGGAGTACCGCGCGCCGCAGCAGGGGCGGCTCGATCTGCCCAGCGTCGCGCTGTCGCTGCTTGCCTTGCTGCCGGTGGTCTACGGCATCAAGCAGGTCGCGAAGGACGGGATCGGCGTCGGTGCCGTGCTGGCGCTCGTCGGCGGGCTGGCGTTCGCGCTGGGGTTCGTCCGGCGGCAACGGCGGCTGCGCCATCCGCTGATCGACCTCGGCCTGTTCGCCAGCCGGGCCTTCAGCGTCGCGCTCGTCGTGCTGCTGGTGGGGCTGGTCGGTGTCGGCGGCACGATGCTGCTGGTGACCCAGTACCTGCAGCTGGTGGCGGGCCTGTCACCGCTTGCGGCCGGGTTGTGGATGGGGCCGCCGGCGCTCGCGATGCTGGTCGCAGGCATCACGGCGCCGCTGCTCGCGCGGCGCATCCGGCCGGGCCATGTGATGGCGGGGGCGCTGGGGTTGTCGGTCGTGGGCTACCTGGTGCTGAGCCAGGTCGATCGCACGCCGCATGGCATCGCGTGGGTCACGGCCGCGTTCTCGCTCGTGTACCTCGGCCTGGGCACCATCGCCGCGCTGGGGACCGACCTGGTCGTGGGCGCCGCGCCGCCCGAGAAGGCGGGATCGGCCTCGGCCTTGTCCGAAACGGTGCAGGAGCTGGGCCTGGCCGTGGGCATCGCCACGCTGGGCAGCCTGACGACGGCGGTGTATCGCACGCGAATGGGCGACCCGATCGATGGCATGGCGGTGAACCTTCAACGCGCGGTATCGGACAGCCTGGCCGGCGCTACAGCGGTCACACACGAGTTGCCCGCTGGCGTGCTCGAACAGGCGCAAGCCGCCTTCCTCGCAGGACTGAATGCCGCCGCAGCCACCAGCGCCGTCAGCATCGCAATCCTGGCGGTGCTGGCTGCCGTCACGCTGCGGCATGTCGGCGTGGCCGCCGATGACGCGAAACCTTGAGGCTCAGCGCCCGCGCATGAACAGCGAATCGAGCTCGCGGATCGACAGCTGGCGCCAGGTCGGCCGGCCGTGGTTGCACTGGTCGGAGCGCTCGGTGGCTTCCATCTGGCGCAGCAGGGCGTTCATCTCGTCGATGGTGAGCTTGCGGTTGGCGCGCACCGCGCCGTGGCAGGCCATGGTCGACAGCAGCTCGTTCTGCGCACGCTGCACCACGGTGCTCGCGTCGTGCTGGCCCAGTTCGGCGAGCACGCTGCGCGCCAGCTCCACCGGGTCGCCGTCGGCCAGCGTGCCGGGCACGGCGCGCACCGCCAGCGTGCGGGCCGAGAAGGGCGTGATCTCCAGCCCCAGCGTGGGCAGCACCTCGGCGCAGGCCTCGGCCGTGGCCACTTCCTGCGGTGTGGCCGCGAAGGTGGCCGGGATCAGCAGCGGCTGGCTCGTGATGGCCGCGCCGTCGAGCTGGGTCTTGAGCCGCTCGTAGACGATGCGCTCGTGCGCCGCGTGCATGTCGACGATCACGAGGCCCTGGCTGTTCTCGGCCAGGATGTAGATGCCCTGCAGCTGGGCCAGCGCGCGGCCCAGCGGCCAGGCGTCCTGGTTCATGACAGGGGCAGGGGCGGGCGCTTCGCCGTCCGGCAGCCCGACCGGCGCGCGGAACGACATCGCCGGCGCTTCGGTCTGCCACTGCGACGGGGCCGTGACCGGCGCATGCCCCTGTTCCTCGGTGCGCCGCGGCCACATCGCCTCGAAGTCGCCGGCACCGCGCTCGCGCGCCTGGAACGGGATCGCAGGCTGCGACCAGCTCGCGCTCGGCGGCAGCGGGGTCTGCTTGAAGAAGGGCTGCGGCGGCGCGTCGGCCGGTGCCAGCGCATCGCCGGCGCGCGGCGCGGCCAGCGCGTCCTCGATGGCGTGGCGCACCGCCTGGTGCACCTCGCGCCCGTCACGGAAGCGCACCTCGATCTTGGTCGGGTGCACGTTGACGTCGACGCGCGCCGGGTCGATCTCCAGGTACAGCACGTACACCGGCTGGCGCTGGCCGTGCAGCACGTCTTCGTAGGCGCTGCGCACCGCGTGCGACAGCACCTTGTCGCGCACGAAGCGGCCGTTGACGTAGAAGAACTGCTGGTCGTTGCGCGAGCGCGCCGCATCGGGAATGCCGGCACGGCCGACCACGCGCACCGGGCCGCCTTCGCGCAGCACGGAGACGCTTTGCGACACGAAGTCGTCGCTCAGCGCATCGGCCAGCCGCTGCTCGGGCGTGGCGGCGGCACGCCACTGTTCGATCAACTTGCCGTCGTGCCAGACCGAGAAGCCCACCTCGGGCCGCGCCAGCGCATGGCGGCGCACGGCCTCGATGCAGTGGGCCAGCTCGGTGGCGTCGGTCTTCAAAAACTTGCGTCGCGCGGGCGTGGCAAAGAACAGCTCGCGCACCTCGACCGTGGTGCCCACCGAGCGCGCCACCGGCCGCAGCTCGCCCGTGCCGCCGTCGAGCACGAAGGCGCTGTCGGCGCCGGTGAAGCGCGAGAGGATGCTGAGTTCGGCAATCGCGTTGATGGCCGCGAGCGCCTCGCCGCGAAAGCCCATGGTGCCGACCGTTTCGAGGTCGCTCAGGCTCGCGATCTTGCTGGTGGCGTGGCGACGCAGCGCCACCGTGAGTTCCTCGCGCGGAATGCCCAGGCCGTCGTCTTCGACCGAGATCAGCCGCACGCCGCCCGAGGCCAGCCGCACGGTGATCTGGCGCGCGCCGGCGTCCAGCGCGTTGTCGAGCAGTTCGCGCACCACCGAGGCGGGGCGCTCGACCATTTCACCGGCGGCGATCTGGCTGATCAGCTCGTCGGGGAGTTCACGGATCGGGCGGCGTTCGGCGGGGGGGAGGGAGGAGGGTAGGGCACTCACCGGAAACATTCTAAAAGCGGGGCGCAGACCGGGCGGTTGGCGGGGTATCGCGGTGTCTGGGCGGTGTATTTGGCGCGCTTATACCGATCCTCAACCGATCTCATTGGCTTTGGCGAAGGCGAAAACCTAAGCTCCCTCTCGCCAACGTATTCGCACAACAAGAACGCACCGGAGACACCCAATACACCGCCATGGCCCACCGCCATGCCGCGCAGGGGGCCGCCGCGCGCGTTCGCCGACCACCCTGAAAGCCGACGCCATGACGACACCCCGCCCCCTGCGCTCCGCCGCCTGGTTCAACAACCCCGAACACAGCGAACTCTCGGTCCTGCACCTGGCCTGGTTCCTGAACTACGGCCTCACCCGCGAAGAGCTGCAATCGGGCAAGCCGATCATCGGCATCGCGCAAAGCGGCTCCGACCTCACGCCCTGCAACCGCCACCACCGCGAGCTGTCGCTGCGGGTGCGCGAAGGCATCCGCGAAATGGGCGGCATCGCGATGGAATTCCCGATGCACCCGATCCAGGAGAACGGCCGCCGCCCCACGGCCGCGCTCGACCGCAACCTGGCCTACCTGGGGCTCGTCGAGATCCTCACCGGCTACCCGATCGACGGCGTGGTGCTGACCACCGGCTGCGACAAGACCACGCCCGCCGCGCTGATGGCCGCAGCCACCGCCAACATCCCCGCCATCGTGCTGTCGGGCGGCCCCATGCTCAACGGCTGGCACGAAGGCCAGCGCACCGGCACCGGCACCACGCTGTTCAAGGCGCGCGAGCTGTTCGCCAAGGGCAGCATCGACTTCCCCGGCTACATCGACCTCGTGGGCTCCACCGTGCCCTCGGCCGGCCACTGCAACGTGATGGGCACGGCCTCGACCATGAACGCGCTGGCCGAAGCCCTCGGCATGAGCCTGCCCGGCTGCGCGGCCATTCCCGCGCCGTACCGCGAGCGCGGCCAGATGGCCTACGAAACCGGCCGGCGCATCGTCGACATGGTGCGCGAAGACCTCAAGCCCTCCGACATCCTCACGCGCTCGGCCTTCGAGAACGCGATCGTCGTCAACTCGGCCATCGGCGGCTCGACCAACGCGCCCATCCACCTCATCGCCATCGCCAAGCACGCGGGCGTCGAACTCAACATCCAGGACTGGGAAACGGTCGGCCTCGATGTGCCGCTGCTGCTCGACATGCAACCCGCCGGCAAGTACCTCGGCGAAGAGTTCTACCGCGCGGGCGGCGTGCCCGCCGTGGTCGCGGAGCTGCACCGCCACGGCCTGATCCGCACCGACGCGCGCACCGTCAACGGCCACACCCTGGCCATCAACTGCGCCGACGCGCCCGTGAAAGACGCCGACGTCATCCGCCCCTTCGACCAGCCGCTGCGCGAGAACGCCGGCTTCCTCGTGATGTCGGGCAACCTGTTCGACAGCGCGATCATGAAGACCAGCGTGATCTCCGACGAGTTCCGCGCGCGCTACCTGAGCCAGGCCGGCGACCTCGACGCCTTCGTGGGCCGCGCCATCGTGTTCGACGGCCCCGAAGATTTCGAAGCCCGCATCGAAGACCCGTCGCTGGACATCGACGCGAGCTGCATCCTGTTCATGCGCGGCGTCGGCCCCATCGGGCACCCGGGTTCGTCGGAAGTGGTCAACATGCGCGCGCCGTCGCACCTGCTCAAGAGCGGCGTGTCGGCCTTGCCCTGCATCGGCGACGGCCGGCAGTCGGGCACCTCGGGCTCGCCGTCGATCCTCAACGCCTCGCCCGAAGCCGCCGCAGGCGCGGGCCTGGCGCTGCTGCAGACCGGCGACAAGGTGCGCGTGGATCTGAAGGAACGCACCGTCAACATGCTCGTCGACGACGCGGTGCTGCAAGCGCGCGCCCGCGACCTCGAGGCGAAGGGCGGCTACCCGATTCCCGCGAGCCAGACGCCATGGCAGGAGATCCAGCGCGCGATGGTGGACACGCTGTCCGAAGGCATGGTGCTGAAGCCGGCGACCAAGTACCAGCGGGTGGCGCAGACGGCGGGGATTCCGCGTCGGAATCACTGAGGACTTTTGTTCAGGGCGACGCTCCCGCCGACGGGGTGCCTTGCTCCGCGAATGTCCCCCGGCCTGCGGCCTCCTCCTTGGTTTCGCTGCGCAAGGCACCCCATCGACGTGAGCGTGTTCAGAGCACATGTTGATCGGCCCGCACAACGACCGCGCCCATCGTGCTCAGGACACTGGGTGCTTCCCGCAGCGAAATCAAGGAGGAGGGGCGAAGCCCCGGGGGACATTCGCGGAGGGAAGTACCCGGTGGCCTGTGCACACGCCCTGAATGAACCCGCCCCCGCACCCAGAATTTTTTAAATCAGAAGAAGGAGTCAGACATGAAGTGGATGAGCGTTCAAACGCCGCAGGGCCCCCGCGTGGGCTACATCAAGGACGGCGCACTGCAGCCCGTCGATGCGGCCCGCATGCAGGACATCGTCGAAGGCCAGCCCTGGCGCGACGCAGGCCAGCCGATCCCCCTCGCCGACGTCAAGCCCACGCTGCCGTTCGCACCGAGAAACATCATTTGCATCGGCGCCAACTACCGCGACCATTGCATCGAGACCGGCCTGGCCATCCCCGAGAAGCCCGTCGTCTTCGCCAAGTTCAGCAACACGCTGGCGGCCGATGGCGACGCGATCACCTGGCCCGAAGGCTTCACCGAGAAGGTCGATTGGGAAGCCGAACTCGGCGTCGTCATCGGCACACGCGCACAGGGCGTGAGCGAAGCGGATGCGCTCTCGCATGTGTTCGGCTACGTGGCTGCCAACGACGTGAGCGCGCGTGACGTGCAACTGGGTGAGGCGCAATGGGTGCGCGGCAAGTCGCTCGACGGCTTCTGCCCGCTCGCGCCCACCGTCGTCACGCGCGACGAAGTGACCGACGTGCAATCGCTGGGCATCCGCTGCCTCGTCAACGGCGAGGCCGTGCAGTCGTCCAACACCAGCGAAATGATCTTCTCGGTCGCCTTCCTCATCGCCTACCTCTCGCGCGCCATCACGCTGGAACCCGGCGACCTGATCCTCACCGGCACGCCCGCCGGCGTCGGCCTGGGCCTGAAGCCGCCGCGCTTCCTGAAGCGCGGCGACGTGGTCTCGGTCGAGATCGACGGATTGGGCTCGGTGACGAACCCCGTCCACGGCGCGGTCGCAAGGGGCTAGCCTCAGCGCCTTCCAGACAGACATACCTATTCAGGAGACAACAACAATGACAACCACGAGTCCCTACGGCGAGCTGGTCACAGGCGCCATCCACAAGGCGCGCTGGCGCCTGCTGCCCATGCTGATCGTCATGTACATCATGTCGATCCTCGACCGCGTGAACGTCGGCTTCGCCAAGCAGGCGCTGCAGATCGACACCGGCCTGAGCAACAGCGCCTTCGCGCTCGGCGCCGGTATCTTCTTCGTGAGCTACGCGATCTTCGAAGTGCCGAGCAACGTGATCCTGTCGCGCGTCGGCCCGCGCATCTGGCTGTGCCGGATCATGGTCACCTGGGGGCTCGTGGCCTCGGCCATGATGTTCGCGACCACCGAGACCTCCTTCTACGTGCTGCGCTTCCTGCTCGGCATCGCGGAGGCGGGCTTCTACCCCGGCGTGCTGCTCACGCTGACCTACTGGTTCCCGGCCAAGGTGCGTGCGCAGGCCAACGGCATCCTGCTGTTCGGCTTTGCGGGCGCGCTCGTCATCGGCGGGCCGATCTCCGGTGCGCTGCTCGACATGAACGGCATCGGCGGCCTCAAGGGCTGGGAGTGGATGTTCCTCATCGAGGGCCTGATGGCCGTGGTGGTGGGCATCGTGGCCTTCTTCGTCATCGTCGACCGGCCGCACAACGCGCCCTGGCTCACGAGCGCGCAGCAGAACGCGCTGCAGGCCGTGCTCGACCAGGAAGCGGCAGAAAAGTCGGCCGACAGCCCGCAGACCGTGTGGCAGACGCTGTGCAATCCGCGGGTCATGTTCTTCGCGCTGAACTTCTTCATCGTGCAGATCGCGGCCTACGGCCTCATCTTCTATCTCCCGACCCAGGTGGGGCAGATCCTGGGCCAGAAGATTGGCCTCCTGGTCGGCTTCGTCACCAGCATCCCGTGGCTGCTGGCGCTGTTCGTCGTGTACTTCGTCACGCGCTGGTCCGACCGCCACCACGACCGCCGCCGCGTCACTGTGGCCACGCTGTACACGATCTTCGGCGTGTGCGTGTGCCTGTCGGCGCACGGCTCGCCGATCTTCGCGATCGCGGCGCTGTCCATCGGCGCGTCGACCTACCTGTCGGGCACGCCGATCTTCTATGCCTTCCTGTCGGAGCGGCTGTCGGGCCTGGGCATTGCCACGGGCATTGCGCTGGTCAACTCCATCGGCAACCTGGGCGGCTTCGTGGCGCCCAACCTGCGGACCTACGTGGAGCAGAACCACGGCGGCTCGGCCGCGGGGCTGTACACGCTGGGCAGCGCGGCGCTGCTGGCCGCGCTGATGCTGGCGCTGATGCCGAAGGGCTGGCGCGTGGCGAAGAAGAGTGGGGCGGCGGCGGCGCCGGCGGCCGTGCTCGACGGCCGGGCGCGCGCCTAGCCGTTCAGAAGGCCTGTCGCCAGACGCGCGACAGCGCCTGCCATGCGCAGTCCACTTCCGGCCGCTTGCGCGCGCCGGCCAGGCAGACAAAGCGCAGGTCGCAGCCGATGCTCACGCGGTCGGCAATGACCAGGCCGTCGCGCTGGCTGGCCTGCAGCGCCAGCGCGTCGCGCGCCAGCGAAATGCCCACGCCGGCGCGCACCAGCGCCAGCATCGACATCTCCTGGTCGGCCTGCGCGGCTTTCTTCAACACCAGCTTGTGGGCCTGCAGCACCGGCGCCAGCAGCCGCGAATGCGAGGAGGTCGCCGGTGCCAGCACCCACGGCAGATACGCCAGCTCGGGCCAGTCGCGGCCCAGCACCTGGGGCGCCCAGCCGCTCGGGCCGATCACCTGGTAGTTGAAGCGCGCCAGCACCTGCGAATGGAACAGTTCGCCGTCGTGGCGCCGTGAGGCGGCGCTGGCCTGCGGCAGGTCGGTGGCCTCGGGGTCGCCGAGGTAGAAGCCGATGTCCAGCTCCTTGTTCAGCAGTTGGGCCAGCACGTCGCCGCTCGTGCCCTGGTGCAGCTCGGTCTCGAGCTCGGGCGCCAGCGCCACCAGTTCGGTGAGGAAGGGGCTGAGCCGCGTGAAGTCGGGGTCGAGGATGGTGCCGATGCGCAGCGAGCCGCGCACGCCGCCCTTGAGCCGCTCGGCGGCCACCGCGAAATCGTTCAGGCTCTCGAGCGCATGTTCGGCATGGTTGAGCAGCGCCGCGCCGTCGCGCGTGAGCAGCAGGCCGGTGGGCGTGCGCTGGAACAGCTCCAGCTCGACCAGCGCGCCCAGTTCCTTGAGCTGCAGGCTCACGGCCGGCTGCGTGAGGAACAGCCGCTGCGCGCCGCGCGACACCGAGCCCTCGCGGGCCACGGCCACGAAGGCCTGCAGGAGCCGGGGCTCGATCTTCTTCATGCCGCGCCGGGGAAAGGCTGCAGCTGCTTGTACATGACGAAGGCGTCCACGAAGCCCAGCTGCGGATGCCTGAATGCGCCCGGCAAGGTGCCGACGATGGCGAAGCCCATGTGCTGCCACAGCCGCACCGCGCGCTCGTTGGTGGAGACGACGAAGTTGAACTGCATCGCGAGGAAGCCCATGCGCAGGGCCTGCTGCTGCGAGTGTTCGCACAGCGCCGAGGCCACGCCCAGGCCGCGCGCCGCTTCGGACACCACGTACCCGCAGTTGCTCACGTGCGCGCCCTGGCCGGGCTGGTTGGGGCGGATCACATAGGTGCCGAGCACGGCGCCTTCGTCGTTGCAGGCCACGAAGACCTGGGTGGGCACCTTCATCCACGAGTGGCGGGCCTGTTCTTCCGTCACATCGGGCGGGTAGGTGTAGGTGTCGCCGCGGCGGAACGTCGGTTCGAGAACGGCCCAGAGGCTGGGCCAGTCGGTATCGAGGGCTTCGCGGATCTGGATCATGGGGTGATTCGGAAAAGGTGCGGCATGCCAACAAGGATAATCCGCGCCCATGGAAATCATCAGCTTTCTCGTCGACTTCATCCTTCACGTCGACAAACACCTCGAGGCCTTCGTGGTCGCCTACGGCCCCTGGGTCTATGCGCTGCTGTTCCTGATCGTGTTCGTCGAGACCGGCGCGGTGGTCATGCCGTTCCTGCCGGGCGACTCGCTGCTGTTCATCGTCGGCGCGCTGTGCGGCGTGGGGCTCATGAGTTTTCCGCTGGCCTGCGGCATCCTGATCGCGGCGGCCATCCTGGGCGACCAGTGCAACTACTCGATCGGGCGCTACTTCGGGCCCAAGGTGTTCCAGTGGGAGAACTCGCGCTTCTTCAACCGCAAGGCCTTCGACCAGGCCCACAGCTTCTACGAACGCTACGGCGGCATCACCATCGTGCTGGCGCGCTTCATGCCCTTCATTCGCACCTTCGCACCCTTCGTGGCCGGCGTGGCCGAGATGAACCGCGCGAAGTTCACGGCCTACAACGTGGGCGGTGCGCTCATCTGGGTGCTGGGCATTGCCACCGCGGGCTACTTCTTCGGCAACCTGCCGTTCGTGCGCCAGCACCTGGACAAGATCATCTGGGCGCTGATCTTCGTGCCCGGCCTGCTGGCCATCTTCGGCGCGTGGCGCGCCTCGAAGGCCGAGAAGGCGCGGGCGGCGGCATCGCAGGCCTGAGCCGCTCCCGGTTCGCCCCAAGAAAAAACGCGCCGGAGGGCGCGTTTTTTCGTTGAGGGTTGAAAGGATCAATCAGTAGCGCGGCCCGTTGTCCGGGTAGTAGCCACTGCCGCGCGGGTAGCGTTGCTGGTTGTAGTAGTTGCGCTCGTCGACGTTGCGGCCCACCTGGTTGCCGATGATGCCGCCGATGGCCGCGCCGCCGAGCGTGCTGCCCGTGTTGCCGCCGATCGCATGGCCCACCGCCGCGCCGCCGAGTGCGCCAATGCCGGTGCCGAGGTTCTGGTTCGGACCGCTCGCACAACCTGCCAGCGTCATGACCGAAGTGGCAGCTGCAGCGGCGATCCAGAGACGTGTCTTCAACATGAGGTCCACCTTTCGAGAGTGATGGCTCATCATGGTCAAAAGTATGCATTTCGCGGTGTAGGAGCCTGCCGCGCTTGCCTGTGCGCAGGGGCGCGTGTTGCGGAACGCAACGCCTGAAAGCACGTGTGGCTAGGGGGTTCGCGGCTTCGGCGCCTTCTTCTTCGGGGCTTCCAGCGCACCCGACGACGCGGCCCGCAGGATGCGGCGGAAGGTGGGGCATTCCATGTGGCTGGGCGCAGGGCAGACCGCCGCATGCCGCAGGCCGTCGCGCATCGCCGTGAGCTGGCGGATCGTGCGATCGAGGTCCTGCGCCTTGTCCGCGAGCACCTGCCGGTCGATGCGCGGCTTGCCTTCGGGCGAGAACATGTGGCCGATTTCCTCCAGCGAGAAACCGGCGGCGCGCCCCAGCGCGATGAGCGCCAGCCGCTCCAGCACCTCGGGCGCGAACACTCGGCGCAGGCCGTGCCGGCCGGTCGAGGCGATCAGCCCTTTTTCTTCATAGAAGCGCAGCGTCGAGGCGGGAACACCGGCGCGTTGCGCGACTTCCGAAATGTCCATGTGCCGGCCCCCTCTTGACTTCAAGTCGACTTGAATTGGCACAGTCTAGCTCTCGCCGCTTGAAGGCACCTGAAGGAAAACGATCATGGACGACACATCTCCCGCCAATGCCGAACAGGCCGCCTTGTGGAACGGCCACGCCGGCAGCGCCTGGGTCCGGACGCAGGCCGTGCTCGACGCGATGTTCCAGCCGCTCGAAGCGCGGCTGAGCGACGCGGTGCGCGCCGTGGGCGCCCGCCGCGTGCTCGACGTGGGTTGCGGCACCGGCCGCACGACGCTCGCCGTGGCGCGGCAACTCGGCGCAACAGGGCAATGCCTCGGCGTCGACATCTCGGCGCCGATGATCGAAGCAGCGAAGGCCCGCGCCGCGCGCGAGGTGCTCCCGTCGGCCCGCTTCGTCTGCGCCGACGTGCAGGGCCATGCCTTCGAGCCGGCCGCGTTCGACACGGTCATCTCGCGCCTGGGCGTGATGTTCTTCGACGACCCGGTGCGGGCCTTCACGAACCTGCGGCACGCGTCGACCGACGGTGCGGCCCTGCGCTGCATCGCCTGGCGCGGCGGGGCTGACAACCCGTTCATGACCACGGCCGAGCGCGCCGCCGCGCCGCTGCTGCCCGGCCTGCCGCCGCGCCAGCCGAACGCACCGGGCCAGTTCGCGTTTGCCGACCGCGCGCGGGTCGCGGGCATCCTCGCGGCGAGCGGATGGGGCGAGGTCGACATCCAGCCCTTCGAGGTCGAATGCGCGTTCCCCGCGACGGCGCTGGCCGACTACTTCACGCGGCTCGGGCCGGTCGGCCTGGTCCTGCAGGAGGTGGATGCCGCGACGCGCGCGCAGGTCGTCGAGACGCTGCATGCCGCCTTCGCGCCCTATGTGCAGGGCGACGACGTGCGCTTTGTCGCGGCCTGCTGGATGATCGCGGCGCGCGCACCGGGGCAGGAGCGTGGCCATGTCTGAGGCCGTCGAATGCGCGTTGCGCACGCTGTGGATCGGCGCCGGCGCGACCGTGGTGATGGACCTGTGGGCCGTGCTGCGCCAGCG
This sequence comes from Variovorax sp. BGA-UO-ETr-C22, assembly GCF_059567965.1. Taxonomy (NCBI): domain Bacteria; kingdom Pseudomonadati; phylum Pseudomonadota; class Betaproteobacteria; order Burkholderiales; family Comamonadaceae; genus Variovorax; species Variovorax sp. BGA-UO-ETr-C22. The sequence continues at coordinate 31,902 of NZ_JCAQPA010000007.1, read as the reverse complement.
CCTGTTCGGCATTCCCTCGCTGGACTACGCGCTCGTGGGCCGCTGGCTCGTGCACCTGACGCGCGGGCGCTTCTTTCACGACCCCATCGGCAAGTCGCCGCGCGTGGCGGGCGAGGGCGTCATCGGCTGGAGCGCGCACTACCTGCTCGGCATCGCATTCGCGGCCGTGCTGCTCGCGGGCTGGGGATTGGCATGGGCGCGCCAGCCGACGCTGGTGCCTGCGTTGATCGTCGGCATCGGCACCGTGCTCCTGCCGTTCTGCGTGATGCAGCCGGCGATGGGGGCGGGCTTTGCGGCGCGCCGCACGCCGCGCCCGGCGATGGCGCGGTTCCAGAGCGTGGTGACGCACGCGGTCTTCGGCGTCGGCCTCTATGCGGCCGCGTGGGTCGCCCGCGTGGCGGGCCTCTAGATCAGAGCTGCCGGCTGCGCGCGAGCGGCGGGTTCTGCGCGAAGTAGCGCTGGATGCCGCGCATCAGCGCGTCGGCCAGGTTCTCCTGGTAGTCGGCGCGGCGCAGATTGGCTTCTTCCTCGGGGTTGCTGATGAAGGCGGTCTCGACCAGCACGCTCGGGATGTCGGGCGCCTTCAGCACCGCGAAGCCGGCCTGCTCGACCTGCGCCTTGTGCAGCCGCGCGCCGATGCCCTTGATTTCGCCGAGCATCGCGCCGCCGAGCTTCAGGCTGTCGTTGATCTGCGCGGTGGTGCTCATGTCGAGCAGCGCGCGCTGCACCTGCGCCTCGTGGTTGCCCACGTTCACGCCGCCGACCTTGTCGGCGTCGTTCTCCTTGTTGGCCAGCCAGCGCGCGGCGCTGCTGGAGGCGCCGCTCTGGCTCAGCGCGAACACGCTGGCGCCGCGCGCGGCGGGCGTGGTGAAGGCGTCGGCGTGGATGCTCACGAACAGGTCGGCCTGCACGCGCCGCGCCTTCTGCACGCGCACGCCCAGCGGCACGAAGAAGTCGGCGTCGCGCGTGAGAAAGGCGCGCATCGGGCTGCCGTTGACGCTGGCCGCATTGATGCGCTCGCGCAGGCGGTGCGCCACCTGCAGCACGATGTCTTTCTCGCGCGTGCCGTTCGGGCCGATGGCGCCGGGGTCTTCACCGCCGTGGCCGGGGTCGAGCGCGACGATGATGATGCGGTCGGTGCGGCTGGCCGTGGCGCGCGGCGGCGGACCGGGCGGCGTCACGGGCCGGGCCGGGGGCGCCGCGGCCACCACGGGCGGCGGTGCCGGCGGCAGCGGCATACCGCCGGGCGGCAAGGCTGGTGCGGGGCCGGAGGGCGCGGGGCGCGCGGCCTGCTGCGCCATCAGGTCGCCCAGCGGGTCGCCGGGCGGCATGGCGGGGCGCACGGGCGCGGGGGCCGGCGACGGTGCGGCGGGGGCGGGCGGGGCGGTGGCGACGACGGGGCCGTTGCTGGGAGGGGCGGTGGTGCTGCCGTTCTTGGGTGCATCGCGCAGCCGTTCGGCAATCAGCGCTTCCATCGGGTCGATGGCCTGCTCGGGGTACAGGTCGAGCACCAGCCGGTGCTTGTAGGCGGCCACGGGCGCCAGCGAGAACACCTGCGGACGCACGGTCTGCTTCAGGTCGAACACGATGCGCACCACCTTCGGTGCGTTCTGCCCGATGCGCAGGCCGTTGATGTACGGGTCGCCCGGCTTGATCTTGCCGACCAGGTCGCGCAGCTCGGTGTTCAGGTCGATGCCCTCGATGTCCACGGCCAGCCGGGGCGGGCTGCCCACCACGAGCTGCTGCGAGTTGAGGCGGGCATCGGATTCGATGGTCACGCGGGTGTAGTCGGCGGCGGGCCACACGCGCACGGCGAGGATGCTGGCGCCGCGCGCGATCTGGTGCACGCCCAGCATCAGCGCGATGCTGCCGCCTTGCAGCAGCACGCGCCGTTTCAGGCCGGTCGCCTTCATGCGGCCAGGCACGCCAGCAGATCGCTGCCGCGAGGGGTGTTCGCCAGGAGGGTCACGCTGCGGGTGTCGTCGGTCATTGCTTCTATTTTAATAGCTAGGTCGGCAGGTGGGGTGCGCCCCGCGGCGTTTTCCGGCCACTCGGCCAGCTTGAGGCCCGGGCCCGCGAAGATGTCGCGGAAGCCCGCGTCGTCCCATTCGCGCGGATCGGCGAAGCGGTAGAAGTCGAAGTGGTAGATGGCCAGCCCGTCCGGCGCCTCGTGCGGCTCGACCACCGCGTAGGTGGGGCTCTTGATGCGCCCGGTGATGCCGAGCGCGCGCAGCAGGTGGCGCACGAAGGTGGTCTTGCCGGCGCCCAGGTCGCCCTGCAGCGCGATGAATGCGTCGCGCAACGCGGGCGATGCGGCGAGCGCGCGCGCCAGCGCGTCGGTGTCGTCTTCGCCCTGCCAGCGCAGGGTGCGCGTTTCTACAATCGGCAAGTGATCGTCAGCCATCCACTCGTTGCTCGTATTCAGGCCTTGGCCCGGGAACTCGGATTCTCCCAAATCGGAATCGCGGGCGTCGATCTGTCGAGCGCCGAAGACGGTCTGATGCAATGGCTGGCCCATGGGTTCCATGGAGAAATGCAATACATGGCAACGCACGGCACCCGCCGCGCGCGGCCCGCGGAGCTGGTGCCGGGCACGGTGAGCGTGATCACCGCGCGCATGGACTACCTGCCGCGCGACACCGACGCCGAGTGGCAGGCCATCGAGTTCGACCGGCTGCGCCGGCCCGGCGAGGCCATCGTGTCGCTGTACGCGCGGGGCCGCGACTATCACAAGGTGCTGCGCAACCGCCTGGCCAAACTGGCCGAGAAGATCGCCGAAGAGGTCGGCCCGTTCGGCCACCGCGCCTTCACCGATTCGGCACCGGTGCTCGAGGCCGAGCTGGCCTCGCGCAGCGGCCAGGGCTGGCGCGGCAAGCACACGCTGGTGCTCGACCGCGACGCGGGCTCGATGTTCTTCCTGGGCGAAATCTACGTCGACATGGCGCTGCCGCCGAGCGAGCCCGTCAGCGCGCACTGCGGCAGCTGCAGCGCCTGCATCGACGTGTGCCCGACGCGCGCCATCGTCGCGCCGCAGCGGCTCGATGCGCGCCGCTGCATCTCGTACCTGACGATCGAGCACGCCGGCGCCATTCCGGTGGAGCTGCGCCCGCTGATGGCCAACCGCATCTACGGCTGCGACGACTGCCAGCTGATCTGCCCCTGGAACAAGTTCGCGAAGAAGAGCACGCTGCCCGACTTCGACGCGCGCGAGGGGCTCACGGGCCGCACGCTGGCCGAGCTGTTCGCGTGGAGCGAAGAAGATTTTTTGCGCCGCACCGAAGGCAGCCCGATCCGCCGCATCGGCCACGAACGCTGGCTGCGCAACATCGCGGTGGCGCTGGGCAATGCGGTGCGCTCAGGCGAGGTCGGCGCGAAGGAAGCGCTGGCCACGCGCGCCGAGCATCCGAGCGAGCTGGTGCGCGAGCATGTCGCGTGGGGGCTGGCGCAGCAGCCCGAAGATCCACCGATTTAAGCGGGCAGGATCTCGCGCACGCGCTCCCACGGGCGGCACATGAGCGTGCCGCGCGGCGACACGACGATGGGCCGCTGCAACAGGATCGGGTGCTCGACGATCGCGTCGAACAGCTGGTCGTCCGTCAATTTCTCGTCCGCCAGCTTCAGTTCTTCGTAGGGCGCTTCCTTCGTGCGCAGCAGGTCGCGCGCTGTCAGGCCCATGGCCTTCGCCAGCTCGCGCAGCTTCTTCTTCGAGGGCGGCGTTTCCAGGTACAGGACGATCTCGGGCTCCACGCCGCTTTCGCGGATCAAGCCCAGCACGTTGCGCGACGTGCTGCAGTTGGGCTTGTGGTAGATCGTCATCGGGTAGGCAGTGGTCGGTGTGCGTGCGGTCATGGCGTCGATTATGAGAAGAGAAGAACGGGCCTCAGCTTGTCTCTTCGTCCGCATCCATCGAGAACGGAAAGCGCGCCGCCCAGAACGCCGCCAGCCGTGGGTCGGCGTCCACGCGCCGCACCACGCGCGCCATGCGCGGCGCCACGCGGTAGAAGCGCCGGCGGGTCGGCGTCCAGCGCGACACCACGGTCACGTACAGGTCGAGCATGCTGAGCTTGTCGCCGAGCAGGTAGGGCGAAGGTTCGTCGATCTGCGTGTCCATGAGGTGCCAGCAGTGCGCGATGCGCGCGGCCGTGCGCTCGAGCACCACGGCCTGCGCGGCGGCATCGGCCGCGAGGCGCGAAGGCTCGTCGCGCACCCAGAACATCGAATAGATCGAGGCCGGCAGGTAGACCATCCAGCGCAGGTACTGCGCGCGACGCGGGTCGCCGGGCGCGGGGCAGAGCCCGGCCTCGGGATAGCGGTCGCCCAGCCAGATGAGGATGGCCGCGCTCTCGGTCATGACTTCGCCCGAAGGCAGCACGAGCGCGGGCACCTGCTGCATCGGGTTGACGCCGGTCAGCCGCTCGCGTTCGGACTCGCCCTCCCAGGGGGCGATGTCGACCGTGTCGACCTGCGCGCCGATCAGCGTCAGCGCGGCGTGGATGGGCGTGGCGCCCGAGCCGGGCGCCCCATAGAGGGTGTAGCGGTCGGCGGCTGCTGCTGCGACCGCCGGGGCGGATGGAGAGGCCATCCGCGCAGGTTACTGCAGGCGTGCGCCTCTTGCCAACCCGCTCAGGCTGCAAGCAGCGCGTCGACCTTGTCCAGCGCCTCGAGCGTCTTGAAGCAGGCCTCGGCCACTTCCGTGCCCTTGATCGCAAAGTGGCGGTGGAAGTACTTGCGGTGCTCCACGTGCTCGTGGAAGTGGTGCGGCGTGAGCACGGCCGAGAAGATCGGCACGTCGGTTTCCAGCTGCAGCGACATCAGCGTGCTGACGACGGTGTTGGCGACGAACTCGTGGCGGTAGATGCCGCCGTCCACCACCAGCGCGCAGCCGATGATGGCCGCGTACTTGCCCGAGTTGGCCAGGCGCTTGGCGTGCAGCGGAATCTCGAAGGCGCCGGGCACATCGAAGATGTCGATGAGCTCGCGCGCCACGCCGAGCCGCGCCATCTCTTCGAGAAAGGCGTCGCGTGCCTGGTGGACGATGTCGGAATGCCATTGCGCCTCGACGAATGCGATGCGCTGGCCGCGCGGCGAACCCGACGCGGTGACGGCAGAAAGGGGAAGGTCGTTGATCTGACTCATGGTGTGCCTCTTGAAAGCAGGTTTCCTGAATCAGGGCGCACGAAACCACAGGCCCGCTCGCGCGCCGGCTTGCCCAAAAAGAGCAAAGCAAGGCGCGCGGGCATGCCCGCATTTCGCGCTCTCTTTCATCCGGACTGTGACCGTCGGCTTCGGAATCGCACCGAAATCTGCTGACCCTCGGACCTGTGGCAGGCCCGAGGCGCTCGCGGGCTTGTGCAACTTTCGTTGCCATCACCGCCGGTGGGGAATTGCACCCCGCCCTGAGAACGCTTGCCGTCCGGCGAACCGGACGACGGCGCGATTCTAGAAGCCCCGTGCAGCGCGGGGTTGTCACCCGCGCGCCAGACCTTCGCCCGCGCGGGGATTTTCTTCAGAAGCGGTACGTCGCGCTCGCGGTCAGGGTACGGCGCTGGCCGTAGAAGCAATCGCCGCGCGCCAGGCAGGTGGTGATCTGCACCTTGTCGGTCAGGTTGGCGACGTTGAGTGCCAGGCGCAGCGGACCGTTGTCCCACGCGAACATCGCATCGAACAGCGTGACCGCGGGCGCGGGGTTGTTGTCCATGCCGTCGTACGACTTGCCCAGGTAGCGCACGCCGCCGCCGGCCGAGAAGCCGTGCAGGCCGCCGATCGAGAAGCGCTTGGTCACCCAGGCCGAGGCCGTGTGCTTGGGCACGCCCGAGATGCGCTTGCCCAGGTCGGAGCCGTTGCTCTTCGACACGCGTGCGTCGGTGTAGGCGTACGAGGCGATCCAGTCCCAGTCGCGCGCGATGCTGCCCTTGTACTCCAGCTCCAGGCCCTTCACGTGCACTTCGCCGAGCTGCACGCTGTTGAGCGGGTTGGTCGGGTCGGGGGTCTTGCGGTTGGTGTCGCGCAGGTCGTACACGGCCGCCATGAACGAGGTGCGCTGGCCCGCGGGCTCCCACTTCACGCCGGCTTCCCACTGCTTGCCGCGCTGCGGCTTGAAGGGGTTGTTCGACGTGTCGACGCCGCCCAGCGGCAGGAACGATTCGGCATAGCTCAGGTACGGCGCCCAGCCGCCGTCGGCCAGGTAGACCAGGCCGGCGCGCTTGGTGGTGGCCTTGTCGTCGGCCGCCGCGGCGGGGCGGCCTTCGGTGTCGGTGGTGGCCTTGTCATGGCGCAGGCCCAGCAGGCCGATCCAGCGGCCGTACTTGACCTGGTCCTGCACGTACAGGCCGGCCTGCTTCTGCACCACCTCGGGTGCGCGCGTGTAGCTGGTCGGCGCCGTGTAGTTGCCGTACACCGGCGCGTACACGTCGAGCGCGCCCGCACGGCCGCGGCCCGAGAGTTTGGAGGTGGTGTTGCGCTGGAAGTCGGCGCCCAGCAGCAGCGTGTGCTCGACCTCGCCGGTCCTGAAGTGCGCCTCGGCCTGGTTGTCGAGCAGCAGCATCTTGCCGCCGTTGATGTCGCTGCTCAGGTCGCGTTCGATGGTGCGCTGGTCGGCGTTGAACACCGGGCGCGCCGGACGGCCCGTGAGGCGGTTGGCCGTGAAGCTGGTGTACGAGGTGTTGTACCAGACCTTGCTCTCGGTCGAGCGCAGGTTCTGGCGCACCGTCCAGGTGTCGTTGAGGCGGTGGCTGAACAGGTAGCCCAGCGAGGTGCTGCGCGTGTCGAAGCGGTCGAAGCCCGGCTCGCCGGTGAAGGTCGAGGTCGGGATGCGGCCGTACAGCGAGGGCAGCAGCGTGCCCTGCCAAGGGAAGAAGCCGATCAGCGAGCCGCTCTTGTCCTTCTGGTAGGACGCCTGCAGCGTGAGCGAGGTGTCGGCGTTCGGGCGCCAGGTGAGCGAGGGGGCGATCGCGATGCGGTCGTCCGACACGTGGTCGACCTGCGTGCCGCTGTCGCGGTTCACGGCCACGAGGCGGTACATCCACTTGCTCTCGGGGTCGAGCGAGCCGGTGAAATCGGCGGCGATCTGCTTGCGCGCGTTGTTGCCCAGCTGCAGCTGCACCTCGCGCTGCGTCTCGGCCTGCGGACGCTTCGACACGAGGTTGAGCACGCCGCCGATGCCGCCCTGGCCGTAGAGTACCGACGAAGGGCCGCGCAGCAGCTCCACGCGCTCCAGCATGTACGGGTCGGGCCGGCTGGCGTTGTAGGTGCCGTAGGTGCGTTGCAGGCCGTCGAGGTACTGCACGGCGTCGCCACCGCGGGCCTTGAACGAATCCACGCGGCTGTCGAAGTAGCTCGACACCACGCCGGCCGTGTAGTTGGTGGTCTCGCGCAGGGTGAGCGCGCCCTGGGCTTCGATCTGGTCGCGCGTGACGACCGAGATGGCCTGCGGCGTCTCGATCAGCGGCGTGTCGGTCTTGGTGGCCGTGCTGCCGCGCCTGGCGACGAAGCCCGTCACGGGGCCGGTGGCGGTCTCGCCGGCATCGCCCGAGACGGTGACTGTGGGCAGCGCCTGCCGCGTTTCGGCAGCAGCGGCTTCTTGCGCGTGGGCGTGTGCGCTGGCGGCGAGCGCCACGGCGGTGACCGCGAGCGTGGCATAGCCCCGCCGCGTGCGCGGCGTTCCGGGGCGACGATTCTTGAGTGTCATGTGCAGCTTCTCCTGTGTCCTGTGTCGGACGTGTCTAGGGCGGGGGAGTGGCTGCGGCGCGGTCAGGCGCGCCATGGCTTCTCGGGTGCGATCGAAAAAAACGGAAACGAACGAGCGCGTGCCGTGGCGCATTCCGAAAGGAAAGCGCATCCGGCTGGTGTTGTGTGTCTACGGCGTCGTGGGGGCAGTGGCCGGGGGCGACGACGGGGGGTGTCGTCGCTCGGGCTGCTGCGTCTTCGTTCCTTCGAAGACGGCTGGCGGGCTCGCGGCGGGCGCGGGCGGCTGGCTGAGGCGGGCGATTATAAAAGGCCGCGTCAGCGGCCCGCGAGGAACTGCGTCATGCGGTGCAGTTCGTCGTCAAGGCCCGCGCGGAAGGGCGCGCCGTGCGGCTTCTTCGCGTCGGCATAACCGAAGGCCGGCTGCAGGCGGCCTTCGGGCGCGCTCACATTGGCCCAGCCGATCACGCGGTCGTGCCACAGCATCGGCAGCGCGTAGTAGCCGAACTGCCGTTTCGGCGCGGGCGTGTAGGCCTCGAACTTGTACGTCCAGCCCCACAGCAGCTCGAAGCGGCGGCGGTCCCACACCACCGGGTCGAAGGGCGCGAGCAGCCGCACCGCGTCGTCGGGTGCATGGCGGCGCGAGACGGGGTTCTCGTCGGCAGGCCAGTACCAGGTCGTGCCGTCGATGCGGCAACTGGCCAGCTCCTCGCGCGCCAGCCGCAGCGCCGCCTGCGTCTGCGCGGCCAGGTGCGGGGCGCCATAGCCGAGCAGGCGCACGAGGTAGGTCAGGCTCGTGGCCGGCAGCGGCGCGTACTTGCGCACCACCAGTTCGATGAGCGCCGCCGCGCGCTGTGCGCGCCCTGCGGGGCTGTCGTCGGCGGGCGGATGGCTCACGGCCTCGTAGACCCGCGTGCCGCTGTCGCGCCGCACCACGCGCAGCAGGCCGCGGTAGTGCATGCCGTCGAGCAGGTGCGTGGTCGCATTGCTGGAGCCGCCCCAGTAGTTCTGGATGCGGCCATGCGCGAAGTGCTGCTCGACCTGGCGCGGATGCACCGGCCCGTGCTCGCGCACATAGGCCAGCACGTCGGCGGCCTTGCGGCGCGTGTCGGCGTCCCAGGCTTTCTTGGCCTCGCGCGGATGCATCAGCGCCAGGTGCTCGCGCGGCAGGAATCCGTAGTTGACGAGGCAGTCTTCCTCGATCGCGAGCCGCGCGTAACAGCTTTCGAGATCGCCCGCGCGGTAGTCCTTCACGCGGTGGCGCAGCGTGAGGTCTTGCGCCCGCGCGGGCGCGCGGATCGGGTCGGCCTGCACGAAGCCGAGCTTGCGGATGGCGGCGGGGAGTGTCGTCGGCGTGAAGAGGGTGCGCGCGACGGCGTAGCGGCGCAGGTCGTCGAGGGTGGGGTCAGCCATGGGGCGGATTGCAGCACAAGCGGCTGCCTTTCGCTTCGGCCGGATCGATCAGACCGCGCTGCGGTGTCGTTCGATGCAGACGTCGAGCGTCTCGGCGCCGGGGCGCTGCCACCAGTCGAGGTTCGAGAAGATCTCGACCTCGCTGAAACCCGCAAAGCCTGCATCCTCGACCCACCCGCGGATCTTCTTCAGCTCGACAACCCCGTCACCCATCATCCCGCGATCGGAGAGCAGGTCGCGCGTCGGCGTGAGCCAGTCGCAGACGTGGTACGCCAGCAGCCGTTCGCGGCCGGCACGAGCGATCTGTTGCTGCAGCTTCGGGTCCCACCACACGTGATAGATGTCGAGCGCCACGCCGAGCATGCCGGTCTTGCCCGCATCGAGTTCGTCGCACAGGTCGAGCGCGTGCTCGAGTGTGTTGATGCAGGCGCGGTCGGCCGCCTGCATCGGGTGCAGGGGCTCGATGGCCAGCGGCATGCCGACCTCGCGCGCGTAGTCGAGCGAGGCGGCGATGCCGTCGCGCACTTCATTGCGCGCGCGGCTGATGTCCTTGTACGCCGCCTTGCCGTCGAGCGCACCGGGCAGGGCGCCGACCACGAGCACAAGACAGGGCGCGTCCAGCGTCTTCGCTTCGTCGATGGCGCGGCGGTTGTCGTCGAGCGCGGCCGTCAGGCCGGCCGCGTCGGGCGCGGGAAAGAAGCCGCCGCGGCAGTAGCCCGAGAGGCCGATGCCGTGCGCCTTCAACTGCTTGGCCACCTTGTCGAGCCCGACGGCCGCAACCTGGTCGCGCCATGGGCTGATGGCGCGGATGCCGCGTTCGGCGCACTGGTCGATGAGGCGGTCCAGCGGCACCTCGGCGCCCGACTGCTTGCGGATGGTCGCCGTGTTGATCGACAGCCAGTCGTGGTTCTTCGAGAAATCGCGCATGGTCGCCATCAGCCTTCCACGCCGTGCAGCGCCAGCAGCGTCTTCATGCGCCGCACCGCGAGTTCCGGCTGCTCCAGCAGGTTGGCTGCATCCGCGAGACGGAAGAGTTCAGCGAAGTGCTGCAGCGAGCGCGTGCTCTGCTGCCCGCCCACCATCGTGAAGTGCTTCTGGTGGCCGTTGAGCCAGGCCATGAACACCACGCCCGTCTTGTAGAAGCGCGTGGGCGCCGCAAAGATGTGGCGCGACAGCGGCACCGTGGGGCCGAGGATCGCGTGGAACTTCTCGCTGTTGCCCTGGGCCAGTGCGCCCAGCGCGGCACTCGCGGCGGGCGCGATGGCGTCGAAGATGCCCAGCAGCGCATCGCTCTTGCCATGCGTCGGCTCGCTGCCGAAGCCGTCGCCGGCGATCAGCTCGGCGTAGTTGAAGTCGTCGCCCGTGTACATGCGCACGCCCTTCGGGAGGCGGCGGCGCATGGCGATTTCCTTGTCCTTGTCGAGCAGCGAGATCTTGATGCCGTCGACCTTTTCGGGGTGCGCCGCGATGATGCCGATGGCGGTGTCCATCGCCGCATCGACATCCTTCGTGCCCCAGTAGCCCGCGAGCGCCGGGTCGAACATGTCGCCCAGCCAGTGCAGCACCACGGGCTGCTTCGCCTGGCTCAGGATGCGGTCGTACACGCGCTCGTAGTCGGCGGGGCTCTTCGCCACGCGGGCCAGTGCGCGGCTCGCCATCACGATCAGCTTGCCGCCGAGCGCCTCGATGGCGGCCATCTGCTCCTCGTAGCCGCGGATCACGTCGTCGACGCTCTTCACGTCGTCGATGTTCAGGTGGTCGGTGCCACAGCCCGAGGCGACGAGCGCGCCGGGCACGTCCTTCGCTGCATCGAGCGAGCGGCGGATCAGTTCGAGCGACGTGGGCCAGTCGAGGCCCATGCCGCGCTGCGCGGTGTCCATGGCCTCGGCCACGCCCAGGCCCAGCGAGAACAGGTGGCGGCGGTAGGCGATGGTGGTGTCCCAGTCGACGGCGCATTGCAGCCACGGATCGATGGCGGCGAGCGGGTCGGCCACGACGTGGGCGGCCGAGTAGGCGATGCGGTTGAACTTGACGCCCGCTTCGGGCTTGACCGGCGCGGTGCCGCGCAGGGCGTAGGGCGCGAGTGCGCCGCTCGCGGTGGGGAGGGTCAGCGACAGTGCCATGGCTTTGTCTTCTTCTTCCTCAGACCTTCAGCTGCGGCACGTCGATCCAGCGGCGCTCCTGCCAGGACGCGAGCGCGGCTTCGACCAGCTGCACGCCCTTGGCGCCTTCGGGCAGCGTCCACTTGTAGGGCGCGTCTTCCACCACGTGGCGGATGAAGTGTTCCCACTGGATCTTGAAGCCGTTGTCGTAGACCTGCGAGTCCGGAATTTCCTGCCACTGGTCGAAGAAGTTCATCGTCTGCTTCTCGTCGGGGTTCCACACCGGGCGCGGCGTGGCCACGCGCGACTGGGCGCGGCAGCTCGACAGGCCGGCCACTGCCGAGCCGTCGGTGCCGTCGACGTGGAAGGTCACGAGGTCGTCACGGCGCACGCGCGTGGCCCAGCTCATGTTGAGCTGCGCGATCACCGGCTCGCCGTTGTGGCCCGTGAGTTCGCAGGTGGCATAGGCCGCGTCGTCGGCGGTGGCCTCGTAGGGCTTGCCGGCTTCGTCCCAGCGCGTGGGGATGTGCGTGGCGCCGATGCACGACACCGACTTCACCTCGCCGAACAGGTTGTCCAGCACGTAGCGCCAGTGGCACATCATGTCCAGGATCATGCCGCCGCCGTCTTCCTTGCGGTAGTTCCAGCTCGGGCGCTGGATGGGCTGCAGGTCGCCCTCGAACACCCAGTAGCCGAACTCCAGGCGAACGCTGAGCATGCGGCCGAAGAAGCCCGCGCGGCGCAGCATGTCGAGCTTGCGCAGGCCGGGCAGGAAGAGCTTGTCCTGCACCGCGCCGTGCTTCAGGCCCGTGGCCTTGCCGGCTTCGTCGGCCAGGCGGGCGATCTCGACGGCCTCGTTGAGGTTGGTGGCGATCGGCTTCTCGCAGTACACGTGCTTGCCGGCGCGGATGGCCTTGGCCAGCAGCGTGGGGCGCATCTGCGTGGTGCCGGCGTCGAAGAAGACGGTGTCGTCCTTGTTCGCGAGCGCCTGGTCGAGGTCGGTGCCCCAGCGCGCGATGTTGTGGGTCTTGGCGAGCGCTTCCATCTTCTCGGCGTTGCGGCCGATGAGGATCGGGTCGGGCATGACCTTGTCGCCGTTCGACAGCGTCACGCCGCCCTGGGCGCGGATGGCGCAGATGGAGCGGATCAGGTGCTGGTTCATGCCCATGCGTCCGGTGACGCCGTGCATGATGATTCCGAGACGTTGGATGGCCATCGTGGGTTCCTTGGGGAGATGCAGGGGAAAAGAGAAAGGGGCTTCGATCGGCGTGGCGCGTGGCAACGCCGGGGGCAGGCCGGGCTGCCCCGCGTGCACGACGCGGCGCGAGACCTCGGCGTGTCTGCTGTTACTGCTGGACCGCGAGGCCGGCGGCCTTCACGAGCTGCGCGTTGCTGGTGATCTCGTCCTTGATGTAGGCGTCGAACTGCTCGGGCTTGAGCGTCCAGGCGTCGGCGCCCAGCTTGAGGAAACGCTCCTTCACCTCGGGCGTGGCCAGGGCCTTGACCACCTCGTCGTGCAGGCGGTTGACGACGTCGCGCGGGGTCTTGGCGGGCGCCATCATGCCGATCCAGAAGTTGAACTCGGAGCCGGGCACGCCGGCCTCGGTGGTGGTGGGCACGTCGGGCAGGGCGGCGGCGCGCTTGGGCGAGCCCACGGCCAGCGCCAGCAGCTGGCCTTCCTTGATCTGGCCGATGACGGGCGCGATGGGCGAGAAGTAGTAGTCGACGCGGCCCGAGAGCACTTCGGTGACGGCCTCGCCCGATCCCTTGAACGGGATGTTGGTCGCGTCGATCTTCGCGGCCATCTTGAACTTCTCGGCGTTCAGGTGCGTGGCGCTGCCCTGGCCGGCCGAGGCGAAGTTCATGCTGCCGGGCTTGGCGCGCGCGGCGGCCAGCAGCTGCGGCAGGGTCTTGATGTTCTTGCTGGGCGAGATGACCAGCGCGTTGGGCAGCGACGAGATCGGCGTGACGCCCGCGAAGTCGTGCACCGTGTCGAAGGGCAGCTTGGCGAAGGTCGACGGGCTCACCGTGTGCGACGACGAATGGATCATCACCGTGTAGCCGTCGGGCGCGGCCGTGGCCACCGCCTGCTGGCCGATGGTGCCGCTGGCGCCGCCGCGGTTCTCGATGATCAGCGCCTGGCCCATGCTGGTGCCCATCTTGTCGGCGATGGCGCGGGCAATGATGTCCGTCGTGCTGCCGGCGGCGAACGGAACGATCACGCGGATCGGCTTGGTGGGGTAGCCGTTCTGCGCTGCGGCCAGGCCCGGCAGCAGGGCGGCCAGGCAGGTCAGCGAGGCCAGGAGGGTGGTGCGTGCAAGTTGCTTCAAGGTTGTCTCCGCGCGGTCGGGCCGCAGTTCTTGAGTCATCAATTCACCATTGAGTGAATTAGTGAATTGTAGGAACGGCTGCGCCGCAGCGTCAACCGACGCTGCTTGGTGAAAACCCGGGGGCGTGGAAAAGGGTGCCTGCAGCGCCCGAAGGCTCAGTGCAGGACGTAGCCCAGCACGAGGTCGGTCATGTGCGAGAGGCGTTGCGCCATCGCCTTGGGGGCACGCAGGTCACGCCCGAAGATGGCCGACAGCGTGTGGTTGTTCGAGAGGTAGAAGTAGCACAGCGAGGCGATCGAGATGTACAGCTGCACCGGGTCGACGCCGGCGCGAAAGAGGTTGTCCTTCTTGCCGCGCTCCAGCACGGTGTCGAGCAGCTGCACCAGCGGCGAGTTCATCTCCTGGATGCGGTCGGAACGCTTCAGGTGCGCCGCGCCGTGCAGGTTCTCGCTGTTGAGCAGCGTGATGAACTCGGGGTGCTCCAGGTAGTAGTGCCAGGTGAACGACACCAGCTGGCGGATCGCCTCGACGGGCTCGATCTCGTCCAGGTGCAGGCGCTGCTCGGCGGCGCGGATGTCGGCGTACACGCGCTCCAGCACGGCCAGGAACAGGTCGTCCTTGCTGCCGAAGTAGTAGTAGATGAGGCGCTTGTTCAGGCCCGCGCGCTCGGCGATGCTGTCCATGCGCGCACCGGCCAGGCCGCGTGCGGCGAACTCGTCGCGCGCCGAGGCGAGGATGGCCAGTTGCGAGCGGTCGGCGTCGCGCGAGCGCGGCTCGAGCGTTTCGGGCAAAGAGTCCTTGGGGGCCTTCATGACGCGAATTTAACCAATTGGGGAATTAAGACAAGGCGTGGAAGGCAGGCACACATAATCGCCGGAGACATTTGCAACTGAGGTTCGAACTTTCCATGAGTACATCACAACCCGCGGGCCACCTGATCGTCGAGTGCCTGGTCGAACAGGGCATGCAACTCGCCTTCGGCGTGCCGGGCGAGAGCTTCCTGGCGGTGCTCGACGGCTTCCATGCGTACCGCGACCGCGCACGCTTCGTGGTGAACCGGCAGGAGGGCGGCGCGGCCTTCATGGCCGAGGCGCACGGCAAGCTCACGGGGCGCCCGGGCGTGTGCTTCGTGACGCGCGGGCCGGGCGCGACCAACGCCTCGATCGGCGTGCACAACGCGTTCCAGGATTCGACGCCGATGGTGCTGTTCGTGGGCGACGTCGGCAGCGACTTCCGCGACCGCGAGGCCTTCCAGGAAGTGGACTACGCCAGCTTCTTCGGACCGAGCACCAAGGGCTTTGCCAAGCGCGTGGAGCGCATCGACGACGCCGACCGCATTCCCGAATACATCGCGCGCGCCTTCGCCACCGCGATGAACGGCCGGCCGGGCCCGGTCGTGCTGGTGCTGCCCGAGGACATGCTGCGCACCGAGACGGCGGCACGGCCGCTGGCGCGCGTGGAGGCGGTCCAGCCGTGGAGCGACCCGGGCGCGCTGCGCACGCTGCGCGAGCTGCTGCTGAAGTCGCAGCGCCCGCTGCTGATCGCCGGCGGCGGCGGCTGGACGCCGCAGGCCGCGCAGGCGCTGCAGCGCTTCGCCGAGAACTGGCGTCTGCCGGTGACGAACGCCTTCCGCTTCCAGGACACCTTCGACAACCACCACCCGCAGTACGCGGGCGACGTGGGCATTGCCATCAACCCGAAGCTCGCGCAGCACGTGAAGGATGCCGACCTGGTCCTGGCCATCGGCCCGCGCCTGGGCGAGATGACGACCGGCGGCTACACGCTGCTCGAAGCGCCGAAGGCCAAGCAGACGCTGGTGCACATCCACGCGAGCGCCGAAGAACTGAACCGCGTCTACCAGGCCGACCTGGCGATCAACGCCGGCATGAGCGCCGCGGCGCGCAGCCTCGAGGTGCTGAGCGCGCCGCCCTCGCTGTCGTGGGAGGCCTGGACGCAGCAGCTTCACGCGGACTACGAAGCCTGGCTGCAGCCGCAGGCGCTCGCCGGCATGCCGGCCGAGACGCCGCGCGGTGCGGTCGACATGGCCGCTGTGGTGGCGCTGCTGCAGAAGCACCTGCCAGCGGATGCGGCCATCACCAACGGCGCCGGCAACTTCGCGAGCTGGGTGCACCGCTACTTCCGCTACCACGGACTCGCCAAGGGCGCCAAGACGCAGCTGGCGCCCACCAGCGGCGCGATGGGCTACGGCGTGCCGGCCGGCATTGCCGTGAGCATCGCCACCGGGCGCGTGGCCTTCACCATCGCGGGCGACGGCGACTTTCTGATGAACGGGCAGGAGCTGGCCACGGCCTCGCAGCACGGCGGCAAGAGCATCGTCGTGCTGCTCAACAACGGCATGTTCGGCACGATCCGCATGCACCAGGAGCGCGAGTACCCCGAGCGCACCAGCGGCACCGCGCTGCGCAACCCCGACTTCTGCGGCCTGGCGCGCGCCTACGGCTACGCGGCCGAGCGCGTCACCGAGACGGCGCAGTTCGAGGCCGCGCTGCTGCGCGCGCTGGCGGCCGACACGGGCACGCTGATCGAGATCCCGCTCGACCCCGAAGTGATCACCACGCGCGGCACGCTGGCGTTGATCACGCGCGCGGCGAAGCAGCAGGCGCAGGGCTGAGCGTCACGCGATGGCGGGCCACCTCGTCGCGCAGCGCGGGCGAGCGCAGTTCGAAGACGTCGAACAGGCCGAGCGCGTCGAGCGTGGGAATCAGCGCCGCGAGGTCGTCGCGGGCGACGCGGCGTTCGTCGGCCGTGGCGTTCGGGTCTTCGAGCACGCGCGCATTGGCGAGGAAGGCGCCGACCGAGCCCTTGCGCACGGTGTGGCCGTCGATGACGGTGAAGTCCTGTCCGTCGGGAATGATGTCTTGCGCTTTCATGGCGGGTCCTTGGTGAGTCGGGTGGAGGTGCATCCGATGCTAGGCAGCAGGGCTGTCCCCGGCTTGCGGCGCGGGGCCAATCGATACCGCGTGCGGGCCAGCCATGGCGGCTGAATTGCCTGCCACGCTCTGGCGCTACGCGCACGAGGCACCGCGCGTCACGGGCTGCCACGCACACGAGACCGGCCAGCTGTTCGCGTTGCGCGAAGGCCTGCAGGTCATCGAGACGCCTGCTGGGCGCTGGGTGCAGCCGCCAGGATGGATCGGCTGGATCGCGCCGCGCTGCGCCCATGCCGCGCAGAGCTTCGGGGCCACGGCGGGATGGCACCTGCACATCGATGCGTCGGTGGCGCAGGCCTTGCCGGAGGGGTCGCATGTCTTTGCCGCCACGCCACTGGTGCGAGAGCTGGTGGCGCGGCTGATGTCGCTGGCGCCCTCCGACGCACTGCTGGAGCCCCGCCGCGCGCGATTGGTGGGCGTGCTGGTCGACGAACTGGCGGCCGGCGGGCGCGAGTCGCTGCATCTGCCCATGCCGCAGGACCCGCGGCTGGTGGCGATGGCGCGTGCGCTGGCAGACGAACCGGCGCTGGCCGACGGCATCGACGACTGGGCCGATCGCATCGGCATGGCCCGTCGCACGCTCACGCGCCGCTTCGCGGCCGAGACCGGGCTGAGCTTCACGCAATGGCGCCAGCAGGCGCGTTTGCTGAAGGCCGTGGAGTTGCTGAGCCTGCGCGAGCCAGTGACGGCGGTGGCGCTGACGGTGGGCTACAGCTCGGTGAGCGCCTTCATCGAGGCCTTCCGCAAGCACTTCGGCTGCACGCCCGCGCGCTTCTTCGAGGCGGGCGAGGGCTTGCTGCAGGCGAAAAAAAAGCCCGCATGACGCGGGCTTTTTGACTCAGGAGCACGAGGCCCCCGAACGCTTACTTGACGTGCTTGCCAATCAGCGCAGCCAGTTCGAACATCGAAACCTGGGCCTTGCCGAAGATTTCCTTCAGCTTGGCGTCGGCGTTGATGTTGCGCTTGTTGGCCTTGTCTTGCAGGTTGTTCTTCTTGATGTAGTCCCACAGCTTGCTCACCACAGCGGTGCGCGGCAGAGGCGTCGAACCGACCACAGCGGCCAGGGCCGGGCTGGGGGTCAGGGCCTTCATGAACGCAGCGTTGGGGGTGCGCTTCTTGGCGGGAGCGGCCTTCTTTGCAGGAGCCTTCTTCGCCGGTGCAGCCTTCTTTGCAGGAGCAGCCTTCTTGGCGGGCGCCGCTGCCTTCTTGGCCGGTGCGGCCTTCTTTGCAGGAGCCGCAGCCTTCTTTGCGGGAGCGGCCTTCTTTGCCGGAGCTTTCTTGGCCGGAGCCTTCTTTGCAGTTGCCATGGTTGATTTCCTTTTTTGGTTGAACGTTCACCAATGAAAAACTTGCGTCTCCAGTGGCAATGCGGATGCTAAATGAGAAAAAACGCGTTTCCAAGGGAAAAAGCGCTTTTTTCATTGGGAGCTGTTGTTTTTTCAGAGGGGAGAAGGGACGTTGTTCACGTTCGTCGCCCCGGCCACGTCGCCAGCACCACGCCCACGAGGGCGATCGCGAACGCAAGCAGCTGCGGCGAAGTGAGGTTTTCCCCGAGCACGAGCACGCCCACGAGGGCCGCGCTGACGGGCAGCAGCACAGTGAAGACACCCGCTTGTGCCGCTGGTACGTGGCGAAGTCCGGTCATCCACAGCCACACGGTCCAGATGCTGGCGGCCAGTGCGTAGACGACCAGCAGCGCCCAGGTGCCGAAGCGCACGGCGGTGAAGTCGAACTGCAGCGCGAACCAGATGCCGAAGGGCATCGACAGCACGAAGCCCCACAGGTTGATGAGCGACGCGATGCGCTTGGGCCCCAGCTTGCCGGTGAGCGACTTGCCGATCACCGCATAGGCGGCCTCGCAGAGCACCGCGCAGAACACGAGCAGGTTGCCCAGCCAGGGCATCGACGGCGCACCGGCCGTGCTGCCGGTGGCGGTCGGTGCATGCGTCGGCGTGAACGCGAGCAGGCCGATGCCCAGTGCCGCGCAGGCAATGGCCAGGCCGATGCGCACCGTGATGCGCTCGCGCAGGAAGAGCCAGCTGGCCACCGCGACCACCGCGGGGATCGACGCCATGATCACGCCCGCCGACACCGCGCTGGTGAGGCTCACGCCGAACAGCATGCAGATCGAGAACAGGAAGTTGCCGAGGAAGGACTCGAGGAACACGAGCCCGCGCGTGCGTGCGCTCATGGGTGGTTCCTCGGGCGTGCGCTGGAGCCAGTGCGGCATCGCGAGGGCCGCGATGCCGAAGCGCAGCCACGCCAGCAGCAGCACGGGGAAGGCTGCCACCAGCGGCTTGGAGAGGGCGACGTAGATGCCGACGAGCGACATGCTCAAGGCCAGGCAGCCGTAGGCCACGAGGCGGCCGGAGGTGGAAGCGGCGGGGTTCAATAGACTGGGCGCTGGTTGTTGATCGGATGGATTCGATGATGCCCCACGTTCTTGTCTACGGCACGCTGCGGCGCGGCGGGCGCAACGACATCGCGCGCTACCGACCGGCGCCAGTGTTCGTCGGCGAGGCCTTCATCGCCGGCACGCTGTACGACCTGGGCGCGTACCCGGGCGTGGTGCTCGGCGGCGCAGGGTACGTGAAGGGCGAGGTCTATCGCATCGCACCGGAGGTCGAGCGCGAACTCGACCGGCTCGAGGAAGTAGCCGACGACGATTCGGGCGAGTACATCCGGCGCAATGTGCGCGTGACGGTGGGCGCGCAATCGATCGACTGCCTGGTCTACGAGATCCATCCGACGCGCATCGCGGGCCGTCGGGTGATCGACAGCGGCGACTGGATCGCGCATGCGGCGGACATCGCGGCCAAAGCGCGTTCGTTTTCACAACCGAAAGAGTGATTCCGCATCGCGAAAACTCGAACTGCTGCGCCGCAATATTTTTTCTCGATATGAGAAAAATAATTTCTCATTGAGAAATATCTTTGTAAGTTGTTGATTTTGTTGGTTCAAAAATATGTCTTCTATAAGACATAAGAGTCCGCAATCGGATTACAGTAACCCCACGGCCGCAACGCCAACCTTCAATCAACCTCACGGAGTGACCATGCCCCAGACCCTGAACGAACAACTGAGCCGCGAACAGCAAATTGCTGCCCTCGAAAAGGACTGGGCCACCAACCCGCGCTGGAAGGGCGTGAAGCGCGGCTACAGCGCGGCCGACGTGGTTCGCCTGCGCGGTTCGCTCCCCATCGAGCACACGCTGGCCAAGCGCGGCGCTGAAAAGCTCTGGGCCAAGATCAACGGCGGTGCCAAGAAGGGCTACGTGAACGCCTTCGGCGCGATCTCTGCTGGCCAAGCCATGCAGCAAGCCAAGGCTGGCCTCGAAGCCGTGTACCTGTCGGGCTGGCAAGTCGCCGCCGACGGCAACACCTCGGAAACGATGTACCCCGACCAGTCGCTGTACGCCTACGACTCGGTGCCGACGATGGTCCGTCGCATCAACAACACCTTCAAGCGCGCCGACGAAATCCAGTGGGGCCGCGGCATCAACCCGGGCGACAAGGAATTCATCGACTACTTCCTGCCGATCGTCGCGGACGCGGAAGCCGGCTTCGGCGGCGTGCTGAACGCCTTCGAACTGATGAAGAACATGATCGCGTCGGGCGCTGCCGGCGTGCACTTCGAAGACCAGCTGGCCGCCGTCAAGAAGTGCGGTCACATGGGCGGCAAGGTGCTCGTGCCGACGCAGGAAGCCTGCGAGAAGCTGATCTCGGCGCGTTTCGCCGCCGACGTCATGGGCGTGTCGACCATCGTCCTGGCCCGCACCGATGCGGAAGCCGCGAACCTGATCACGTCCGACCACGACGCCAACGACAAGCCTTTCCTGACCGGCGAGCGCACGCAAGAAGGCTTTTACCGCGTCAAGAACGGCCTGGAGCAAGCCATCAGCCGCGGCGTCGCCTACGCCCCGTACGCCGACCTGGTGTGGTGCGAAACCGGCGTGCCGGACATCGGCTTCGCCCGTGAATTCGCGCAAGCCGTGCACGCCGCCTGCCCCGGCAAGCTGCTGTCGTACAACTGCTCGCCGTCGTTCAACTGGAAGAAGAACCTGGACGACAAGCAGATCGCCTCGTTCCAGGAAGACCTGTCGGCGCTGGGCTACAAGTACCAGTTCATCACGCTGGCCGGCATCCACATCAACTGGTTCAACACCTTCCAGTTCGCCCACGCGTATGCCAACGGCGAAGGCATGAAGCACTACGTGAACATGGTGCAGGAACCCGAGTTCGCCGCACGCGACAAGGGCTACACCTTCGTGTCGCACCAGCAGGAAGTCGGCGCCGGCTACTTCGACGATGTGACCACCGTGATCCAGGGCGGCTCGTCCAGCGTGAAGGCGCTGACCGGTTCGACCGAAGAAGAACAGTTCCACTGAGCTGCCTTCGTTGATCGCTGAGTGACGGCGCGTGGCGCTGTCGCCCCCCAAGCCCGGCCTCGTGCCGGGCTTTTTCGTGGGCGCTCGACGGGCGAGGCTCAGGCTTCGAGACGCACCTCGCGCACGCCGCGCCCCAGCCGCTGGCGCAGCAGCGTGCGCAAGGTGACGCCGTCCGCGTAGCCGACCATGCCCGCGATCTGCTCGAGGCTCTTGTTGCTGGTCTTGAGCAGGTGCACGGCGCGTTCGACGCGCAGGTCCTGCACGTACGACAACGGGCTCTTGCCCAGCACCTGCTGCATGCGCCGGGCCAGCGTGCGCTTGCTGGTGCCCGCGGCCTGCGCCGCCTCGTCGAGCGAGAAACCCTCGGCCAGCCGCCCGCGCGCCCAGCGTTCGAAGCGCTCTACCAGCGGGTCGGCATGCGAGAGGTGGTCGGAGATCACGTAGGCCGACTGCGAGGGGCGCGAGTCCACGATGAGGTAGCGCGCGACCAGCGCCGCGAGTTCGGGGCTGGCCTGGCGCACCAGCCACAGCGCCATGTCGACGTGGCTCAGCGCCGCGCCCGCCGTCACGAGCGGCCCCGAACTGACCAGCATGCGCGAATCGTCGAGCAGCACCGCCGGGTAGCGCTGCCGGAAGAGGGTGGCCAGCCACCAGGTGGTGGTCGCCTTGTGGCCCGCGAGCACGCCGGCTTCCGCCAGCACGAAGGTGCCGATGCACGCGGCGGCGATGCAGCCGCCGTCTTCGGCGCGCGCGCGCAGTGCCGCGCAGGCATCGCGGACGTCGGCGCGTTGCAGGGCGGGCTCCAGCGTCTCGGGCATCTTGCAGCCGAGCGCTGGGACGACGAGCCAGTCGGTGGCGGCGCCGGTGTCGGCCAGCGTGTGCGTCACCGGCACGGTGAAACCCTGGGCGGTGCGCACGCGCTTGCGGGTGCCCACGATGGTGACGTCGAAAGGCGCCACGTCGAGCTGCAGCATGGCGGCGAGTTCGTTCGCGGTGGTGAAGACGTCGAGCACCGTGGCCAGGCCGGAGTCGAACACGCCGTCGAGGGCGAGGACATCGAGTTTCATGGCAATAACGATACCAAAGATGTCAAAAAAGCCAATGGTCCAGAGGGCGGGGCTTGCCTAGAGTCCATGCCAGCGCCGCGCAATCTCGTGCGCCGTTGTTGTCCACCCCAGGAGATGTCCCATGATCAAGTTCGCACTGTTCGCCCGCCTCGAAGCCAAGCCCGGCAAGGAAGCCGCCGTCCAGCAATTCCTCGAGGCCGGCCTGGCCATGGCGCGCGAGGAAAAGACCACGCCGATCTGGTTTGCGCTGCGGCTGTCGCCCAGCACCTTCGGTGTGTTCGACGCGTTCGAGGACGAAGCCGGCCGCCAGGCCCACCTGACCGGCCCGATCGCCCAGGCCCTGATGGCACAGGCGCCCGAGCTGTTCGCCGGGCCGCCCTCGATCGAGCCGATCGAAGTGCTCGGCCTCAAGAACGTGGCGGCCGCGGCGTCGTGAGCATGCAGGTGCAGCCCATGACGACACCTATCGGCGACCCGGTGTTCGTCAGCGACGGCGAACGCTTCGTGCCCACCGAGGCGGCCATCGGCCCGTGGTCCGCCGATGCTCTGCAGGGCAGCGCGACCGCCGCGCTGCTCGTGCGCGCGCTCCAGGCGCACGAGGCAAGCCGTGGCCGCGAGGTGGCGCGGTTGAGCTTCGATTTCTGGCGCCCGGCGAGCCGGGCGCCGATCACGCTCGAATTCACCCTGCTGCGCGACGGCGCCAAGGCGCGCACGGTGGCGTTCGACATGGTCCAGGACGGCAAGTCCATGCTGCGGTGCACCGCCTTGTTGCTGCGCAGCGGGCAGACGCCCGCACTGCCGGCCGCGGACGCCTTCGTCGCCGCGACGTTCGCGCCGCCGGAAGAGGGCGCGCCCATTCCCGCGGCGGCGTCCCGCATGAGCCCGTTCTTTGCCGGCGTGGACGTGCGCATGGCACGCGGGCAGATCCTCGAGCCCGGCCCGGCTGCCGCATGGTTGCGCCTGGGCCGGCCGCTGGTCGACGCCGAGGCCGCATCGCCGCTGGCCCAGGTGGCTTCGGCGGCCGATCTCGTGGCGGGCATCTCGCAGTGGGCGCATCCGGCGCGGCTGGGTTTCGTCAATGCCGACCTGACGATCAACCTGCGGCGGACGCCGCGCGGCGATTGGATGCTGGTCGACGCCCTCACGCTTGCGGGCCCGATGGGCACGGGCTATGCCGTCGGGCAGCTGCACGACCGCGACGGGCTGGTCGGGCAGTGCGTTTCCAGCCTCCTGTTCGAGGCGCGCGGCTGAAGCGGGCAGCGGCTAGAATCGCCCACTCTGCACTCAACAAGAGCGAGAAAGGCACCTTGGTTATGACACCGCGAACTACCCCGCAAGGATTCAGCGGCTTTTTCTTCTTCGAAGGAAAGGGCCGGTAGCCCCGCGCTCGCTGGTTTTTCCAGCGCACCAACCAAGCAAAGCGCGGCATCCACCGCGCTTTTTTGTTTTTCTCCCCGAGGTTTTCACATGATCCAGATCACGCTCCCCGACAACTCGCGCCGCGAGTTCCCCGGCCCGGTTTCGGTGGCCGAAGTGGCCCAGTCCATCGGCCCTGGCCTCGCCAAGATGACGGTGGCCGGCAAGATCGACGGCAAGCTCGTCGATGCCAGCGACATCATCGACCGCGATGCCAAGCTGCAGATCATCACGCCCAAGGACGACGAGGGTCTGGAGATCATCCGCCACTCGACGGCCCACCTGGTCGGCCATGCGGTGAAGCAGCTGTACCCGACGGCCAAGATGGTGATCGGGCCGGTGATCGACGAAGGCTTCTACTACGACATCTCGTTCGAGCGTCCCTTCACGCCCGAGGACATGGCCGCCATCGAGGCGCGCATGCGCGAGCTGATCGCGCAGGACTACGACGTGGTCAAGAAGATGACGCCGCGCGCGGAAGTCATCGAGGTCTTCAAGTCGCGCGGCGAGGACTACAAGCTGCGCCTCGTCGAAGACATGCCCGACGAGCAGGCCATGGGCCTGTACTACCACCAGGAATACGTCGACATGTGCCGCGGCCCGCACGTGCCGAACACGCGCTTCCTGAAGGTCTTCAAGCTCACGAAGCTGGCCGGCGCCTACTGGCGCGGCGACGCCAAGAACGAGCAGCTGCAGCGCATCTACGGCACGGCCTGGGCCGACAAGAAGCAGCTCGACCAGTACATCCAGCGCATCGAGGAAGCCGAGAAGCGCGACCACCGCAAGCTGGGCAAGGAACTCGACCTGTTCCACATCGACGAAGTGGCGCCGGGCGTGGTGTTCTGGCACCCCAAGGGCTGGGCGGTCTGGCAGCAGGTCGAGCAGTACATGCGCGGCATCTACCGCGACACGGGCTACTGGGAAGTGAAGGGCCCGCAGATCCTGGACAAGAGCCTGTGGGAGAAGACGGGCCACTGGCAGAACTACCGCGACAACATGTTCACGACGGAGTCGGAGAAGCGCGAATACGCGCTCAAACCGATGAACTGCCCGGGCCACGTGCTGATCTTCAAGAGCGACCTGCGCAGCTACCGCGACCTGCCGTTGCGCTACGGCGAGTTCGGCCAGTGCCACCGCAATGAACCCAGCGGCGCCCTGCACGGCATCATGCGCGTGCGCGGCTTCACGCAGGACGACGGCCACATCTTCTGCACGGAAGACCAGATCCTCGACGAATGCATCGCCTACACGGCACAGCTGCAGAAGGTCTATGCCGACTTCGGCTTCACGGACATCCTCTACAAGGTCGCGACGCGGCCCGAAAACCGCGTGGGCTCCGACGAACTGTGGGACAAGGCCGAGCACGCGGTGATGGAGTCGCTGCGCCGCTCGGGCGTGGACTTCGTCATCTCGCCCGGCGACGGCGCCTTCTACGGCCCGAAGATCGAGTACACGCTGCGCGACGCCATCGGCCGCCACTGGCAGTGCGGCACGATGCAGGTCGACTTCAACACGGCCGAGCGCCTGGGCGGCGAGTACGTCACGGAATCGAGCGGTCGCGCCCACCCGGTGATGCTGCACCGCGCCATCGTCGGCAGCCTCGAGCGCTTCATCGGCATGCTCATCGAACACCACTCAGGCGCCATGCCCGCATGGCTCGCTCCGGTGCAGGTGGCGGTGCTCAATATCAGCGAAGGACAGGCCGACTACGCTGCGCAAGTTGCGAAAACGCTGCAAAATCAAGGGCTTAGAGTTCAGCTGGATCTGCACAACGAAAAGATTACGTATAAAATACGGAAGCATTCGTTGCAAAAGCTCCCTTACATCCTCGTCGTGGGTGACAAGGAAAAGGAAGCAGGTGCCGTCGCAGTGCGCGCCCGGGGCAATCAAGACCTCGGTGCAATGTCCCTCGAATCGTTCACGCAACGGCTCGTCCAGGACGTTGCTGACAAGCGTTGATTTGTCTCTGAAACACCCCATATGTTTCTCTGCCATCTCGTGCCGCCTGTCCGCGAAGACTGAGCGGCGATCGCTACAGATTTTGTAGCAAACTTTGAAGGATTCTGACCATCGCTACTGCATTTCGCGACCGCCGCCACCGCGAGGAACGCCAACACCGCCTGAACCGGGAAATCATGGCCCCGGAAGTCCGCCTGGTCGGCCCGGAAAACGAGCCATTGGGTGTCATGAGCCTTTCCGAAGCCTTGCGCCTTGCGGGTGAGGCTGACGTGGATCTGGTGGAGGTCGTTGCTGCGGCCAATCCGCCCGTGTGCCGCCTGATCGAGTACGGAAAGTTCAAGTACCACGAGCAGAAAAAGGCAGCCGAGGCGAAGTCGAAGCAGAAGGTCATCGAGGTCAAGGAAATCAAGTTCCGGCCCGGTACCGACGATGGCGACTACAACATCAAGATGCGCAACATCAGGCGCTTTCTTGAAGAGGGCGACAAATGCAAGATCACGCTGCGCTTCCGCGGCCGCGAGATCACGCACCAGGAGCTCGGTCTGGCTCTGCTGCAGCGCATTCGCGACGAACTGGGCGACACGATCATGGTCGAGCAGTTCCCGAAGCTGGAAGGCCGTCAGATGATCATGATGATCGCTCCGGGCCGCAAGAAGGTTGGCGGCGCGGCGCCGAAGCCGGCAGCAGATGCTGCGCCGGCAGCAGCGCCCACGGCAACCGCCTGAGGCATTTGCAGTAGACGGGTTTTGAAGGGATTTCGCCCTGGCCCGCATTTCGAAAGAAGTGCAGGCGGGGGCGAGATAAAGAAGTGTCTCGGGGCCAACAAGTCCGTGGAGTATCCGCGGCGCCTCACGAGCACAAACTAAAGGAGCATTCACATGCCCAAAATGAAGACCAAGAGCAGCGCGAAAAAACGTTTCCGCGTTCGTCCCGGTGGCACCGTCAAGCGCGGTCAAGCCTTCAAGCGTCACATCTTGACGAAGAAGACCACCAAGAACAAGCGTCACCTGCGTGGTGCAGTCGCAGTGCATGAGACCAACATGGTTTCTGTCGCCGCCATGCTGCCCGGTCGTGGCATTTAACTCAGACGAACAAGGAGTACACACATGCCTCGCGTCAAACGTGGTGTAACGGCTCGCGCCCGCCACAAGAAAGTTCTCGCACTCGCCAAGGGTTTCCGCGGTCGCCGCGGTAATGTCTTCCGCGTCGCCAAACAGGCGGTGATGAAGGCTGGGCAATATGCCTACCGTGACCGCCGTACCAAGAAGCGCGTGTTCCGTCAGCTGTGGATCGCGCGTATCAACGCCGCCTCGCGTGAACTGGGCCTGACCTACAGCCAGTTCGCCAACGGCATCCGCAAGGCCGGTATCGAGATCGACCGCAAGATGCTTGCGGACATCGCCGTGCACGACAAGGCCGCTTTTGCCGGCATCGTGGAGCAGGTCAAGGCCAAGCTGGCTGCTTGATTTTGCACAGCAGGTTGCCGTCTCCGGACGGCTTCTTGCGCCCACGGCTCAAGGGCTGGCGCTTGAAAAGGCTCCAGCTCTTTTTTATTTCCCCTCGAAGATTTTTGTTGCTATGAACGAGTTGGACTCCCTGGTCGACACCGCACGCACCGCCTTCGCCGAAGCGAAAACGCCCGCAGAGCTCGAAAACGCCAAGGCCCAGTTCCTTGGCAAGTCGGGCCGCATCACCGAGCTGATGAAGGGCATGGCCGCGCTGAGTGTCGAAGAGAAGAAGTCCCGCGGCGCCGCGATCAACGTCGGCAAGCAGGCCATCGAGGCCGCACTGACCGATCGCCGCCAGCAACTCGCCGACGAAGAACTCTCGCTGCAATTGCGCGCCGAAGCGCTCGACGTGAGCCTGCCCGGGCGCCACCGCGCCGGCGGCGGACTGCACCCCGTGAGCCGTACCCTGGAGCGCATCGAGGAGATCTTCTCGAGCATGGGTTTCGACGTGGCCGACGGCCCCGAGATCGAGAGCGACTGGCACAGCTTCACCTCGCTCAACAACCCGCCGAACCACCCGGCGCGTTCGATGCAGGACACCTTCTACGTCGACCTCAAGGGCGACGACGGCATTCCCTACAACCTGCGTCCGCACACCAGCCCGATGCAGGTGCGCTACGCCCACCAGCACACCAAGAAGTACGCGGCCGAGTTCGCCGCGGCTGCCGCCGACACCACCGGCACCGTGAAGGCGCCCGAGATTCGCGTGATCGCGCCCGGGCGCACCTACCGTGTCGACAGCGATGCCACCCACTCGCCCATGTTCCACCAGTGCGAAGGCCTGTGGCTCGGCGAGAACGTCAGCTTCAAGGACCTGAAGGTCGTCTTCACCGACTTCTGCCGCACCTTCTTCGAGCGCGACGACCTCGTGCTGCGTTTCCGCCCGAGCTTCTTCCCGTTCACCGAGCCCAGCGCCGAAATCGACATCCAGTTCGCGAGCGGCCCGCTGGCCGGCCGCTGGCTCGAAGTCGCCGGCTCGGGCCAGGTGCACCCGAACGTGGTGCGCAACATGGGCCTCGACCCGGAGCGCTACATCGGCTTTGCCTTCGGCATGGGCCCCGACCGGCTCACCATGCTGCGCTACGGCGTGAACGACCTGCGCCTGTTCTTCGACGGCGACCTGCGTTTTCTCTCGCAGTTCCAGTAAGCACGTCCTTTCCACAGATAGAAAAACCAGATCGAGATCGAAGAGATGCAATTCCCGGAATCCTGGCTGCGCGAGTTCTGCAACCCGCCCCTCGACAGCGCCGCACTGGCCGAAACGCTCACCATGGGCGGCTTCGAAGTCGAAGAGCGCCGTCCGGTGGCGCCGCCTTTCACGCGCATCGTGGTCGGCGAAATCAAGGAAGCCGTGCAGCACCCGAATGCCGATCGCCTGCGTGTGTGCCAGGTCGACGTGGGGCAGGGCGCCTTGCTGAACATCGTGTGCGGTGCGCCCAATGCGCGCGTCGGCATCAAGGTGCCGTGCGCCCTCGTCGGTGCCGAACTGCCGCCGGGTGAAGACGGCAAGCCCTTCCTCATCAAGCTGGGCAAGCTGCGCGGCGTCGAGAGCCAGGGCATGCTGTGCTCGGCGCGCGAGCTGAAGCTGAGCGAAGACCACGGCGGCCTGCTCGAACTCGACGCCGACGCCCCCATCGGCGCCGACGTGCGCGACGTGCTCAAGCTCGACGACGCACTGCTCACGCTCAAGCTCACGCCGAACCTGGCGCACGGCCTCAGCGTGTACGGCGTGGCGCGCGAACTCGCCGCACTCACCGGCGCACCGCTGAAGACGCCGGCCATTGCACCCGTGGCCACGTCGTTCTCCGATGTGCTGCCCGTCAAGGTCGAGGCGCCTGACCTGTGCGGCCGCTTCTCGGGCCGCATCGTGCGCGGCGTGAACACCAAGGTCGCCACGCCCGCGTGGATGGTCGAGCGCCTCGCGCGCTGCGGCCAGCGCAGCGTGACGCCGCTGGTCGACATCTCGAACTACGTGATGTTCGAGTACGGCCAGCCCAGCCACATCTTCGACCTCGACAAGATCCACGGCGGCCTCACGGTGCGCTGGGGCAAGGTGGGCGAACAGCTCAAGCTGCTCAACGGCACGACGATCACCGTCGACGAAAAGGTCGGCGTGATCGCCGACGACCGCGAGGTCGAGTCGCTCGCCGGCATCATGGGCGGCGACGCCACCTCGGTGACCGACGACACGCGCAACATCTACGTCGAGGCCGCGTTCTGGTGGCCCGAGGCCGTGCAGGGCCGTTCGCGCCGCTTCAACTTCTCGACCGACGCCGGCCACCGCTACGAGCGCGGCGTCGACCCGAGCCGCACCGTGCAGATCATCGAACGCATCACGCAACTGGTCGTCGAGATCTGCGGCGGCGAAGCCGGCAAGATGGACGACCAGACCTTGCGCCTGCCCGAAGCCGCACCCGTCACGCTGCGCGTGGCCCGCGCCGCGCGCGTCATCGGCATGCCGCTGACGCAGGCGCAATGCGCCGACGCACTCCACCGCCTCGGTTTCGAAATCACCGAAGGCGAAGGCACGCTGACCGTCACGCCGCCGCCGCACCGCTTCGACCTGCTGATCGAGGAAGACCTGATCGAAGAAGTGGCGCGCCTGATCGGCTTCAACAACCTGCCGACCACCGCGCCGCTCGCGCCCATCACGGCCCGCGTGCGCCCCGAGGTGCAGCGCAGCCGCTTCGCGGTGCGTCGCAGCGTTGCAGCGCTGGGTTACCAGGAAACCATCAACTTCAGCTTTGTCGAAGCGCACTGGGAGCAGGACCTGGCGGGCAACGCCAACCCGGTCAAGCTGCTGAACCCCATCGCCAGCCAGATGAGCGTGATGCGCTCGTCGCTGCTCGGCTCGCTGCTGCAGGTGCTCAAGTTCAACCTCGACCGCAAGGCACCGCGTGTGCGCGTGTTCGAGCTGGGCCGCGTGTTCCTGCGCGACGACAGCGTTGTCACCACCGACAGCACCGTGCGCGGCGTGAACCAGCCCATGCGCGTGGCAGGCCTGGCCTGGGGCGATGCCGAGGCATCGCGCTGGGACGGCAAGCCGCAGCGTGTCGATTTCTACGACGTCAAGGGTGATGTCGAAGCGCTGCTCGCGCCGCGCGTGCCGACCTTCGAAGCGGCCGAGCACCCCGCGCTGCACCCCGGCCGTTCGGCCCGCGTGCTGCTCGACGGCCAGGCCATCGGCTTCATCGGCGAGCTGCATCCGCGCTGGCGCCAGAAGTGGGACTTCACCCAGGCGCCCGTGCTGTTCGAACTCGACCTCGACGCCGTCACGGCGCGGCGCGTGCCCGTGGCGCAGCCGGTGCCCAAGCACCAGGCCGTCGAGCGCGACATCGCGGTGGTCGTGGCCGAAGCGGTGTCGCACGACGCACTGATGCAGGCCATCCGCGCGGGCGCGTCCGCCTCGGGCCTGCTACGCGATGCGACGCTGTTCGACATCTACCGTCCGCAGCCCCTGCGCGAAGGCGCCGTGGCAGCGCCGGGTGCGCTGGCACCGGGCGAGAAGAGCATGGCCGTGCGCCTGACCTTCCAGAGCGATGCCGCCACGCTGACGGACGAGCAGGTCGAACCCGCTGTCCGTGCAATCGTCGAACAACTGGGCGCCACCCTGGGCGGCCGCTTGAGAGGATGAAGATGAACGCCGCCGAATTCACGCTCGAAGCCCTCGAAACGCCGGCGCTCACCAAGGCGCACCTGGCCGACCTGCTGTTCGAGCAGATTGGCCTGAACAAGCGTGAATCGAAGGACATGGTGGAGGCGTTCTTCGAGCTCGTGGCCAGCAGCCTGATCGAAGGCACGGACGTGAAGATCTCGGGCTTCGGCAACTTCCAGATCCGCGTGAAGGCGCCCCGACCCGGGCGCAACCCGCGCACCGGCGAAGCCATTCCGATCGGCGAGCGCCGCGTGGCCACTTTCCATGCGAGTGCCAAGCTCAAGGAGCAGATCCAGGGCAGCGTCGAGCCGCAGGGCGGCACTTCCGAAGTCGAGTGGAGCCTGGGCGCGGAATAGTGCTTGGTGCTGTGCGTCCGCGTAGAGTAATCTATGAGGTTTCCCGCGCACAGTCTTGATTTCAATGGAGAAAACGCTCCCGCCGATTCCCGTCAAACGCTACTTCACCATCGGTGAGGTCGGCGAGCTCTGCGGCGTGAAGCCGCATGTGCTGCGCTATTGGGAGCAGGAGTTCACGCAGCTTCGCCCGATGAAGCGGCGCGGCAACCGCCGCTATTACCAGCACCACGAGGTGCTGATGATCCGCCGCATCCGCGACCTGCTCTACGACCAGGGCTTCACCATCAGCGGTGCGCGCAACAAGCTGCAGGAACTCACGCAGGGCGAGCGCGACCGCCGCAAGGCAGGCGAAGTGCCGCTCGAAGGCCTGGAGGCCATCGAGATCGGCCAGGAGGAATTCGACGCTGCCGTGCACGAGGAACCGGGGCCCGCGGCGGCTGCACAGAGCGTCGATCTGTCGCAGTTGTTGCACCTTCGCCGCGAACTCTTTGAAATTCGTGAGCTTCTGACTGTCGGACACTGAATTTAGCCCGCTATAATCGAGAGCTTCGGTGTGTGGCGCAGCCTGGTAGCGCACTTGCATGGGGTGCAAGGGGTCGAAGGTTCGAATCCTTTCACACCGACCAACAAAACGTCCAAGGGCGTCCGGTTTCATCCACCGGACGCCCTTTTTCATTGGGAAGCTGGGCGAATCGCGTCCGGAGGCATACACTGAAATCTGGTGGCTGCCAGCGCCAAGAGGGGGTACAAAAGGGGGTACAAGCCGCCTGAACCCCCAGGGATGGCAGTTTTGTACCCCCACCCCTGGAGGTAGCCTCATGCCATTGACCGATGCCGAGTGCCGGAATGCCACCTGTCCGCCCGAGCGGAAGCAGGCGCGCTACACCGATTCAGGTGGCCTCTACCTGGAAGTCTCTGCGTCGGGCTCCCGCCGCTGGTTCTGGAAATTCAAGATTGTCCGCGCCGAAGTAGAACTGAGCCACCGCGCCGCTTGAATCGTGAGCCAGGGGTGGAAGCCGACGCAGCAATGGTCGACTGTGGATAAGTGTATGTCTTGCCTTGTTCTGTGACCTCC
>NZ_JCAQPA010000006.1:0-506006 GCF_059567965.1 Variovorax sp. BGA-UO-ETr-C22 | reverse complement strand
AGGAGGTCACAGAACAAGGCAAGACATACACTTATCCACAGTCGACCATTGCTGCGTCGGCTTCCACCCCTGGCTCACGATTCAAGCGGCGCGGTGGCTCAGTTCTACTTCGGCGCGGACAGTCAGGACCAGATAGGCTTCTTTTGCGAGCGTCACCGGTGCTTTGACCGATGCGGTGCGCAGGCGGCCGGTGGCGTTCAGTACCAGGCCCGCGCCGAAGTAGGCTGCGTCCTGGGGCACTTCAGCGCTGTCGACGCCGTCGGCGTACTCGAAGCCCAGCGAGCCCGTAACCGCGGCCGTGAGCGC
Source organism: Variovorax sp. BGA-UO-ETr-C22 (assembly GCF_059567965.1). Taxonomy (NCBI): domain Bacteria; kingdom Pseudomonadati; phylum Pseudomonadota; class Betaproteobacteria; order Burkholderiales; family Comamonadaceae; genus Variovorax; species Variovorax sp. BGA-UO-ETr-C22. The sequence goes on along the minus strand of NZ_JCAQPA010000006.1, from coordinate 505,700 downwards.
AATCGATACGATGGTCTGCGAATCCTCGAGGCGGAAGCCTTCGGGGAGCATTTGCAGGTAGACCTTGTCGCCGATGCCCAGAGGAGCCTCGGAGTTCGAGCGTACGGCCGCGCCGGCCGCGTTGGTTTCGAGCGTGGCACGCAGCGTCGTCACGTTGCCGTAGGCGGCCATGCCGCCGAACTGGTTGATGCCCAGTCCCTTGAGTTTGATGTTGGCCATGTGTGGCTCCTTGAATGGGATGAATGAGACAAGGCCGGGTTGCCCCGGCCTCTGGTCATCAGCCGCGCGGCTTGATGATCGGCACCACGGTGTCGAGCACCGTCACGCCGTGATCGGTGAACTGGGTCTCGTCACCGTGGTCCACGGCGAAGCGCACCTTGGACGTGCCCAGGATTGCGCCGATCAGGATTTCCAGCTTGTCGCCGTGGTCGTCCTTTTCCTCGCTCCAGAAGAACGGCATGCCGCTGTGCTCCGACGCCGCGAAGGCTTGAGCCAGTGCCTGGCCGCCGAGCAGGATCGCGCGGTCGATGGCGAACTTCGTGGTGAAGCTCGCGGGGACTACCGCATCGGCTTCGACCTCGGTGTCGTAGCCCGCGCAGTAGCGGATCGTGTCGCCCGCATAGAAGCGAATCGGCTTGGGCATCTTCACCAGCAAGATGCCGCCCCACAGGCCGGCTTCCATGAGGAACAGCGGGTGATCCTTCGCCAGCCGAGCGCGGGCCACGGCATTCGCCTGGAAGTTGCGGAAGGCCGGATCGGTGGCGAAGCCGCTGTACTGCGCCGGCGACAGCAGCATCACGCGGATGGGGCTGTCGGTCGCGGCTTGATCGCCGTCGAACTGCACCGGGGGCGGCGGCAGCGCGATCTGGTCGATGTAGGTGCGTACAGCGTCGACGGTGCCCATCTTCAGCAGGTCGGTCGAGGCGATGTCGACTTCGCCGGCGTTGACGGTGAATTGGTCGATGGCACCGGCCTTGGCCATGAAGTGGCGGTTCTTGGTCGGCGCCTTCACGCGGTTGACCATGATTTCCTTGAACATCGGGTGCGTCTCGACCGGTACGCGCCACTCGATGTTGTCGTGGAAGCCGCGAGCGCCGCCCATGTGAACGAGCGTGGACTGGTCCAGGTAGTCGTTCATCTTCTGCTGCGCCAGCGGGCGCCCCACGCGACGAAGGTCCACCGGGCTACGGATCTGGCTCATCACGTCGCCCATGTCGATCGGGAAGCGCGCCTGGTTGACGCGCAGGCGGTCCTCGGACAGCTTGACGCCGACGCCCTTGCCCTTGGCGTACGCACTGCCCATGATCGGGTAACCGCCGCTCGGGTTGATGAGGTTGAACTTCACCTCGTCGCCCTTGCCTTGGCCCAGGTCTTGGGCCTGCACGATGGGCATGTGATTGCTCGACTGCTTCTTGATCGTGCTGATCGCGCCTTCGAGCTTGGGCATCTTGCCCGTCAGGCGGTTCATGGTGGTGTTGCGCTGCTGGCAGACCGCGAAGACGCCAGCAGCCTGCTGGATCATTGCCTTCGGATCGCCATACGACGTTTGCGTTTTGGTCGCGGTCATCTAGACCTCCTTGTGTTGTGGTGCTGCGTGTGCCTGTCGGCTCACAGGGATCGGTTCAGGAACGCATCGATCTGGTCGGGCGTCATGCCTTGCATGGCGTCAGCCATCGATGCGGGGTCCATCGCCGCCAGCCGCTCGTGCGGCGACTGCGCATCCGCGCGCCCGCCCGGGATGTCCGAGAGAGAAGCGGGAACAGCAGTCGCTGCAGCGGCGATAGCGGCCCGTGCCGCGGCCGTTGGGTCGGCTACGGCGGTTTGGCTTTTTCCAGGGGCCTGAGTGCCCTTCTTGAAGTCGTTGAACAGCTCGATGACCTGCTCGGCGGAGCCCTGCTCCAGCACGGCTCGCAGCGTGGGCTGCAAGTAGCTGGGCTGGGTACCGATCCACTGTTTCAACTCGGCGCTCTCCGCTACGGAGTCGGCGTCGGGGTGAGCCTTGTAGATCGCGCCCAGGTGCGCGTCCTGCGCCGCCTGCTGCTGGTGCTGCTGGAACGGCGCGAGTGCCTTTCCAACCTGAGCAGTCACCTGCTCCTGCACGCTCTGCGCAATCAGCGTCTGGATGCCTTTGGCGAGCGCCTCCTCGGAGAAGTCCCCGAAGATCACCGGATCAACGCCCTTGTCGATGGCCGCTTGCGCGGCCGCCACCTGGTTGTCGGTCTTGGTCGGCGTCTGCCCGGCATCCGCGCGCTGCTGGGCTTCGGTCTGCAGGTCGGCGAGCTGACGCTGCGCGGCCTCGGCCTGAGCCTTCCAGTGCTGCTCGCCCTCGCGCGCCTGCGCCAGCTTCTCGTAGGGGATGGTGTGGACACCATCCTTTGCGAGCACGACCGACTTGACAAGGTCGAGCTCGACGTCAACTGCTGGTGCCGGCGCAGCGGCGGATGCAGCTGCCGGCGCGGCGGTACTGCTGTTCTTCTGGTCGTCGACGTTGCCCGCGCCTTCCGGTGCGGGTGCTGGTGCAGCAGTGGTGGTCGTGGGCGCGCCACCGTTGTCCAGCCCGAAGCTGGTATCGCCCGATTCCGCCAGCTCGAGGAGCTGTGCGGCCTGCAGTGGCGTCAGCGCGCCGTCGATCTCGTTGTTCTGGAAAAAGTCGTTGGTTGATGTCGTCATGCCTGTCCCGCCACATATCGCCGTGGCCGCAAAGGGCCAGCAATCCGGTGCAAGACCTCGCGGACCTGCTCCATCTGCTATGGAGACTCACGCCCTCTCGGTCGTGACCTTCGCAACGGCGCTCGCGCGCGGTTGCTTGAGGGCAGTGTGGGAAAACAGGCTCGAAAAGCGAAACCCTACAGGGGGTACATCTCGGCCAACACAGGTTGGCGATGCGGGAACTTACCCACCGAAAGCATTGAGGCTCTGTGACCTAATACAAGATGCAACACAGTCGAGGCGAACCAATGTCAATCAGCGAAATTGAAAATCAACTCACCCACCTTTTAGACAATCCCGAGTACCGGGTTATCGCGCTGTCGGGAAAGTGGGGAACGGGCAAGACACATCTCTGGAACAAAATTAAAAAAAGCTCACCCAAACCAGAAATTACAAACTCACTTCAAATTTCTATTTTCGGACTCTCCGGGATCAGCGATATTAAGTGCAAGCTTTTAGAATCTCGACTCCCCGCAAATCGATCGAGCGAAAAATGGATGGATTCGCTAAAAAGCTTTTACAAGCTAAGCGTCAAAGCGGCAGATACACACTACAAAGGCATCGCAACCTTAAACGAATTAAATTTACTGCTCGTGGCGCCTCTGATACTAAAAGATAAGCTCATCGTAATTGACGACATTGATCGCAAGCACAAAAACTTAGGGGCAGATGAATTGCTCGGACTCATTGATGAGTATATCAATCAGCACAATTCTAGATTTCTCCTTATACTCAACAATGACAAGGTAAGCGACAACGACCTGTGGCAAGGCTTTAGAGAGAAAGTCGTAGACCATGAGATTAAACTATCAATAACTCCAGCTGAAGCATTTGAAGTCGCCATCGAAAGCGTGCCCTCCAATTATGCGGAAGTGCTTCGAAAATCAATCACCACATGCCAACTGACCAATATACGAGTTATAAAAAAGATAATTCAAACCGCGAATCGACTTCTGCAAAATAAAATTCTCGATGAACGGATTCAAAACAGAACTGTTCCATCGATTGTTTTGCTTACAGGCATGAACTTGATGGCCATCGAGAATGGGCCAACCAAGGAGTTCGTGCTTCGATTCGGCAGCACGCAAGACTGGATGGTCTGGGCGGACATAAATAAAAAAGACGAGCCCACCCCCGAGGAAAAAAAGGAGGCCGCCTGGAGACTGCTGATGGCAAGCCTGGAGATAAGTCGCCTTGATGATTTTGACACTCTAGTTTTTGACTTTTTGGAATCAGGCCTTCTCGATGCAACCAAGATCAACTCCATCATTGAAAGATATGTTAACGAGCACACCCGTTATGGCGCACACGAGCAGGCCGGAAAATTCATCAAGGAGTACTATTGGAACCATAAACTTACCGAACCCGATCTACTTCAGCAAGCCCGCGCATTCCCCGATATTTCCGCACAACTTGATCAATATTCGGTGACAGAGATTGTCGATGCGGTGTCAAAGCTGCCCAACGGAGGAAGCCTTGCAGATGAAATTCTTAATCGCTGGCTGACTAGCTTCAATGAAAACGAAGAAGAAATCGAAGACTCTGATGGTTTTCATCGAGCAGTCCATTCCAGCATAAAAACCGCCATCGAAAATAAAAAACTCTCCCAAAATTCAAAGCGCAATGTCTTCGATGTTTGCATGGGTATCGTGCGAAACAGCGGCTGGGGAAATGAAGAGGAACTGGTCATGCAATCAGCTACGGTCGCAGACTTCGAGAACGCAATCCGATCTGCAGATGTTGACAAGCTAGCGATATTTCTCAGACGCATGATTGAGATGAGCAACCAACCGGGCAGGTATGAAAAGCACTTTGGAAAGGCCACAATTCATTTCCTTGAAGCGTGTCGAAATCTCATTGCTGATAAAAGTTCACCTCGACTTTCAAGCCTGTTGCTACGGGTATTCGGTGCCACGCCTCTCGCATCAGTAGTGGTCACGGCCCCCACAGCAGAAGCAGCGGTCGCATCCCCTACAGCAGCGCCAACCTGACGCTGGCTCAAGCTGCTGTGTTTAAGCTGGAACGTTGTCGATAGTCCGCGCCGTCTCGATGCCGTGCATTCCACGCTGCGGCTCCTGCGGGACAGGCGGGAAACCTGGGCTCGTGTTCTCCCGCACCGGCGATGCCGCAGCTTCTTCTGCGGTCGGCATCGGGCGGCCCTCGCCCTGGATGTACGGGTCCTTCATCTGCACTGCGGCCGTCTCGCCCGGCACCGGGAAGTTCGGATCGTCGCCGCCAGGGTTCGGACGCTTCCAGCCCGCGCCCTGCATGATGGTGTCGGCGATGGGCGCGATCATCGGCATCTGCGCCACCTGCGCTCCGCCCTGCATCGCCGCGAAGGCCGCCTGTACGCCCGTCTGCACTGCCTGGGCCATGATCTGCTTGATCTGCGCGTCGGTCAGCCGCTCCTTCATGTCCAGCTCGCGGGCCTTCAGCTCGTGGCCGGCCAGCTTGACCTCCTGCGCCACACGCTCCTGGATCTGGCGTTCGATGTCTTCCGGTGATGCCTGCTGACCCGCGCTGCGCAGCGCCGCCACCAGGTCCCGCTTGAACGGCACATCCATGAGGGAAGCGAGGAACGGCATGGCCGCCGCCTGATACTGGGCCGGCAGGCTCTTGACCGCTTCGGACATCGCGTTGAGCTGCTGGCCGCGATAGGTGCGTGAGCTGGGCACGTCCTCGAGGCCCACCTGAAGGCGGATGCGCTGTAGATCGTTGCTGAGGTAGGTGGTGCCCGTCTGCGGATCCGTCTCGGGCTTGTTGATGACCACGGTTCGGTCGGACGTGATGGCATCGCCCTCGATGACAACCGTGTGCTGCTCGCGGCCCATGTCTTCCACGATCATCGCCAGCAGCAACTCGCCGACCTGGGTACGGCCAGCGCTGAAGTTGTCCATCAAGTGCGCGAGGCCCTGGTTCGCCTGTTCGACCTGCGTCTCTTCCTGCACGCCACTGGTGGCCGTGCCGCGCCGGCCGGAGAATGCGCCGGCGGCCGCGGGCGACACGCGCTCGAGCGCCATGCGCGCATCGTTGAGCATCTGGAGCTGCTGGTCAGTGAGCTGCACGTCACGCTTCACTTCGAACCGGGCGCCCTGCTGCGACATCGCGCCTGCATTGAGCACGATGTCAGCGTTGCGACGGCCGACCTGGCGCCGCAGTTGCTCATCGGTCATGTCCACCGCGCCCTTCGTGCGCTCAACCCGATAGGCCGTCATGCCCCACGTCATGGCTGCCGTGCCGCTGTTCAGGCGGTCCTGCTGGAAGACCATGCCGCGCACCAAGCCGTATGGCACGCGAGTTCCGTCTTCGCGGAATCCCCAGAAGGGCACGTAGGGGAAGTGGCGGTGCGTGTACGGGGTGGGCCCGTCGTGCAGGCAGTGCGGGCCGAGCCAGAAGCTGCGTCGCACGCGCGAGATCACGCTGCGCTGCGGTCGCACGAAGCCACGCGCCAATGCGTGGTTGTGCAGCGCGTTGTCCTTGTCGTACTCGACGACGCGGCCGTCCGGTGAGCGCAGCACGATGGCGTCGACCCAGCGGCGATACCAGACCTCAGACAGGCACATGTCCTTGCTCACCGGGTCGTACCAGTGGTGCTCGGAAACCGTCCAACCGCGCGCGGCATCCCAAGCTCCCGAGGTCAGCCCGGTTGAGCCGCCGCCGTCAAGCGCCTCGGGCGACAGGTTGACCCACCACGACTGGCCGTGCCGCCCGCACTCTCGGATCAGCTCCTTGTGTTGCGGGAACACCTTGGCGATGCGACTGGGCTGAAGCCAGCGCTCGCGGCGCAGGTAGCGCGCGTCGCTCAGGTCGTCCTCCTTGGCGTAGAAGTCCCAGTGGATCTCGTTGCGGTGAACCGTCGTGCACCGGTACGGGTACTTGAAGGGGTCCGATTCGCGCGAGACCTCCACCCAGCCAAGGCCGACGGCAGCCTGGGGCCGGAACGCAGCAGAGCACGCGCGATCGGCCTTTGAGTGACGCTCGGCCTCGTTGAGCCGGAAGTTCAGCGCGTCAGCCACGTCCTGGCCTTCCGGTTGGCCGTTGGGCGTCACGCGCCAGTCGGTGCGCACCTTGGCCTCGTAGCCCTGGATCGCCAGCAGCGCCGGGCCGATCAGGTCCTCCTTCGCCGGCGGGATGCCCAACTCCTTCTGCGCCTTCAACAGCTCAGTGTCGAGCTGATTGCCGTCGGCGTAGTCCAGCTCCTTGTCGGCCACGCCGCGCCACGGCGGCTGCTGTTCTATCTCGTAGATGAATTGGCGGTATTCCTCCAGCGAGAGTGCGCCGGTGGCTTCGATGTCGTCGACGGTTTCGTTGGTGGTGCTGATGTCGTTGGTCATGGGTGCTCCTACACGCGCCAATGCAAGGCGGGTGCTTCTACGTATGCGGTGCTCTCGGTGAGGTTGGCCAACAGGCCAATTTCCTTGGCCTGAGCCCATTGGCGCAGCGCGTCGGCGCCTTCGCTGCAACCATTGCTCTTGTCGGGCTGGTCGAGGTAACGGTTCTCGGAGCGGCTGAACTTCTTGCGGTAGCCCTGGATGCGCTCCATCCCCTGCTTGCATCCCTCCTGATCGAACCACGCGCCCTTGAGGTGCTTGCGCGTCATGCTGATACCGGACATCAACTCCGTGATGGCCGGCACGATGAAGAAGGTGTGGCCGGGCAACAGGGCCTGCAGCTGATCGCGCGTGCTGTGGTTGAAGTCGCCAAGCCGCTTGTGGCCGGCGTCGTGCGGCAGAAAGTGCGCGCCGAACAGATAGCCGGTGTTCTTCAGCTGGGCGGCGTAGTGGCGCAGGTCTTCGTTGTGCTCTTCGTAGTAGCGGATGAAGCGGGCCTCGCCGCGCAGCTCCTGCATAAACCAGATGGCCGTGCCATCCTTGTTGCCGATGTCCCAGAACGTGAAGACGGGAAGGTCCAGCACGGGCACCGAGGTGATGCCGCCGCGCTTGCGCAGCTTCACCATGTCCTTGGCGTAGTAGTTGCCCTCGGCGCTAACCTGGAATGCTTCATCGGGCGTGGAGGGGTACTCCTGCCACATGCGCTCTTCCTTGCCCGGGAAGTCCGCCTGCTGCGTGGCGACGTACCAAGCACGCTGGCCCATGTCGATCTTGCAGGCCATCTCCTCTTCGATGCGCTCGAAGTATTCGTGCTGCTCGACCGTGATGGGCACCAGGCCAGGGTCCATCGTGTAGTTCGGCTCCTGCCACCACGCATAGAAGTGGAAGCGGTAGTCGCGCACGGTGAGCACGCGATGGCCGAAGTGCAGCGCCTGAGCCCGCTTGGCGATCTCGAAGAACTCGCCCTCCTGCCCTTCCGCGGTGCTCTCGATGACCAGGATGCCGTTCTTCGGCACAGCCGGAATCGAGCCGGTGACGACCTCCTGCGCCTTCTCCGGGTACTTCGCGCAGATCTTTCCGAACTCGCTGATGTGCAGCCGGTGGATGGTGCCGGAGCGCATCGAGGTTGCAACACGCACGCTGCTGTTGTTGTGGGCAAACAGCAGCTCGACGGCGCTGTCGCGCGCGAGCGGAAAGCGCTGCCGGATCTCCTCCGGCAGGTTGTCATAGGCGAACTTCACCTTGTCGCGGAAGATCGCCTCGGCCGCCTCGCGGTCCTGCGCGATGATGCCGCAGCGCTGGTCAGCGTTGAACAGCGCGTGGTCCAGCCACAGGATGGCGATGAGCGTCGTGAAACCGAGCTGCCGGGCCTTGAGGATGAGGTTCCGGTGCCAGAGGCGTAGCAGGAAGCGCCGCTGCGCGCCGTTGGGCCTGAACGGCAGAACGAACGACTCGGCCGGCTCGCCCTCTTCCGCGTCGTCGCCCTTCACCATGATCTTGTACAGGCACCCGCTGAACAGGCGCCATTCCGGGTCGGCCAGGCAGCGCTGCAGCTCCTCCGCGTTGGTGGGCAGAGGACGCAGCGGGGTGTCGTGGACGACTCGGGTCCGGCCGGCCACGATCAGCCCTCGTCTTCCACGTCGGCGCGTGGCACGAAGGCGCTGGGCGCCGCGGGCGCTGCATTGCGTTCCGGGTCGTTGGCGACCGGGCTGAACCCGTTGCCGCTTCCCTTCGCGATGGCGTGCAGCAGCGCCGCGAGTGGATCGGTCTTCTGCTGGTTGTCCTTTTCGTACAGGCCCAGGTGCTTGAAGAGCTTCTCGGCGAACGCGGCCTTGTCGTGCGTCAGCACCTCGATGCCGTACTTGCCATGCTTCGCGCCGGCATACAGCGCCGCCGCGGCGGGCGACAGATTGCGGGTGTCGGCCAGCACGGCGCGCGCGTGGCCATCACCGCCGCATTCCGGGCACGACGGGTGCGGTGGCTTGAGCGGGTCGAAGCCAATGCCTCCCTTCTCGTCGAAGTCAGCCAAGCTGCCAGCCTTCACGGCGTGGTGCTCCTGGTCATGGTTGAACTCGCCGAGGGTGCGCTGGTACTTGAAGCCCTCGCCGTAGCAGTGGCGACAGCAGCCCACCTTCACCTGCACCAGCTCGCGCGGGTCGGCGAAGACGATGTTCCAAGCCTCGAGCACCACACGGTCAGCCTGGATGTGCGTGCGCTCCTGCTGACGCTGGCGAGCATCGGCAATGGCAACCTGGATGTACGGTTTTGACAGGTTCTCGGAAGCCATCTGCCGCGCGGTGTCGACGCTGTAGCCCGCCCGGATCGCAGCCTGCGTGCCGTTCAGGTCCACGAGGTACTCGTCGACGAAGCGCTGCTGCAGTGGGGTGAGGCCGAGCTGCGGGCTCTCGACAGGTGCGGGCTTGACCTTCCGGGGCGCCCTCTTGGGCTTCACAGGCGCGGCTGCTGCCTTCTTGCGCGCAGGAACACCCGCAGCCTTCTTTGGGGCGGCGGGGGTCTTGGTGGTCTTCTTCGTTGCGGGTGCTGGCTTCTTGGCCGGCTTGCGAGTTGCCATGCGCGAGAGTCTTCCCGCGCGCGGCCAATTGGTCGAACCCTAGAGGGGGCAGCCCGATTAGACAGCTTTCGGAGGAAGCTCCGCGCAGATCATTCCGATTGCGACTGTGGTCTGGCTAAGCAGATCTTCGGCCTCATTCATCGAGTAGAACGCTGTCGGATGCTGTGTTGGATTTCTAAAATGAACACGCATCCCGTCGAGATGAGAAAGCAACTTCTCAGAGGGCTTTGGCTTATTCTTTTTCCTCAGCTCAGTGGTCATTGGCCCCCACATCGGCTTTGCAAGTCGCTTGGTCTTTTTAAATGCAAAATAAAGAACTTTAACCTGCTCCTCTAGCGCCCTCATTAAATGAAATGCCGCTCCCGTCGGCTGATTAAGCGCTATCAACATGCAGGCCGATTTGAAATCTTTTTCAGAGGTTTCAGTTAGCGTTTTCCAGGAATCTTTTCCGAGAAGATCCTGAGGACTTTCGGTGAGAGAGGGCAAGGCGTGCCTCTTCTTGGTCATGATGTAGGCAGCCCGGAGCTTCAATTCGGCGTCCAATGCCGGGTCCAACTTCTCAACAGCCGACTCGATTCGGCTGGCGTGCTCCACCGAAACCTCATTCTTCTCTGATGCTTCTATTTCAGCCTCTATGGCAACAAGGTCAGTGCAAATTTTTTGAGTTACCTGCAGGTCGAATTCGCTCAGCGAGCTCAAAAACGAATTCAATTGCGAAAGGGTGGACTCCTTTCCCAACTCGTTAGCCTTTGTTGTTCGCAATATGCAGTAATTGTACCCAAACGAATAATAACGAAAGAGAGATTGCTGTTCCACATGACTCCTTGCCGCGCAAGCCGCGCGCAGCAAGATTACACGGAAGTTACTATTTGTCTATGTCGACAACCAGCAGGAGCAGCAATGCGCAAAGAAAAGCCCGCCAGGGTGGTCCTGGCGGGCGAGGTGCGACCGGGGCCGCGCGAGGAGACAACTGCTCGGCGAAAGCGTCGAGGGAATGTTCTAGCGGGACGGCCGAGTGGCGAATCCCTACGGCGCGTGGTGATGGGGAAGTGCGCCGCCGAGCCAGTGAAATTGCTCGCCCTACAGGAGGACTAGCTGCGCAAGATGCACATCGCGAGCGAGTGACGAACACCGGCCTCGTCCACGATCTGGGCCGAGGCAAGCTTCACACCGTGCTGCCGAAGGATGGCCTGAATCTCGGCGGTGCAGTAGGTGTCCTGCCACTGTTGAGTGATAGCTTCGTTTCGCCGTCGGGCGGCTTCGTCAACAACGCCGGACGACTCCGTCAGCATCGCAGGGCTGATCGCCGTGAAAATCGTGAGATAGCTCCGTGGCGCTTCGAGCGTCTGATGCGCCGGCCCAGCCCGCACGAGGTCCTGTGGCCGAACCTGAACCAGGCGCGCCGCGTAGGCACCGAGCGCCTGTTCCGGAGAAAGTGTGGAGCGATTGGATAGCTCTGGCCCCGGCTCTCCCTTGCAGCCAGCCAGCGCAGCCAGCACCAAGGCCACGACGACCCACCGGCGGTGTCTCAGTTCCTTCATTTCACGCCCCTCGGATTTCGCATGCCACCGCAATGGTGCGCGCGGTCTGACAGCGTTGGCGAATCACCAGGTACTGATGACTTGGTACCCAGCAACAACCGCTGCCACGGCTGCCAGTCCCCAAGGCACAAGAAAAGAGGTGCAGGTTCTGGAGTAAATCGTCAGCTTGGCTGCCGACATCAACCATATCGCGACCAGAAAGCGCTTGGGGGGATAGAAGCTCAAGTCTGGCTCACGCCACCTGTCCCTACTGGAGGTGGTTACGGCCCACTCCATCTCGGCCCGAACTTGCCCGTTCTCCGGGCGGACCCTCTCGTTCTTGCCATTCACGAATCCAAACATTGCTTTGTGAATTTTGATCGAGTGCACTCTGAGATTCACTGCAGCCTCTTGCCGCGAGTAACCGTATTGGGTCGCCATCCTCTCGTGAAACGTCCCCAAGGCCTTTGCACCCCGGGTCCAAGCCACGTTCTCCTTCAGGACCCAGAACAACACTTCATCTCGGTAGTCCAGAAACTCTTCCTTCATCTTCTTGAAGTCGTCGGCGTGCTCTTGCGAAAACTTGAACCTCATGGCGAAGTAGAGCAAGCCGATCAGCGCGACCCGCCATAGCCGCGACTCAGTCACCTTCTTGTCGAGGGTGACATTGAGCAGTTTTCCGGCGGCTTCGCCGAGTGGCACTTTCAGCCACCACAGCAAGACGATCACCACGCTGACGACGATCAGGTTTCTCCTGATCTTGGAATCTTCGTCCTCAATCAACCACGTCTCCCTCAATTGCGACAACGATGGCGCATGCGGCATGCCTCGCTCGGCATGCGCCCCTCCACCCAACCGCCCTGCCCCTCGCGCAGCCGGCGGCTGATCATCGCCTATCGCGAGGGCGAGCCTCTGCCCTCGCCTTCAAGCGGCCGTCGCAGTAGTCGCGCAGCGCCATCAGCCAACGGCCCGTTCTTTGAGGTCGTTGAAGGCGCACTGATCGCGGGCATACTCAAGCGATGGAACCTGCCGAGCGAATTGAAATCATCCAGGCGCTGCTGTCGCTTTCGATGGTCGTCTCCAAATTGGTCGATCTCGTCCCCGAAACTGCTGAGCGGAACGCGCTGCATAAAGAGTTATCGGACTCGTTTAGTTCGGTCGGAAAGTTGCTCAAGATGGGCGGGCCGAAGGACGCGACCAATGGCTGAGCCCACCAACATTCCGACGAAGGCAATGGCGATGGAGTTGGAACGCCAGCGTGAGGGTCTTGGAAAGTCAGGCGGACCACCCCACAATGGGGATATGGAAGCCCGCGTCGCCAAGCTCGAATCACTCGCCGAAAAGACGAGCGAGAAGCTGACCGCGCTCGAAAAGGACCTCGCCGTTGTGAAGTCCAACTACGCCACGAAAGCAGACATCGCCGAGGCGAAGAACAGCATCATCATGTGGGTCGTCAGCGCAGTCCTACTGGCCCAGTTGCTGCCCGCGATCCTCAAGAAGTTCGGCCTGTAGGCGCAGCCCGCTTCCGATGACGGCCCGCTTCAGCGGGCTTTCGTATTTCCAGCGCCACGGTCCCCCACAAGCCCGAGAGTCCAGGCGCGGGCTCGTCGATGCGCGTGAGTGTTCCAGGGCGCAAGGCGTGGGCTCTTTTGGGGAAACCTCACCCTGTGGCCCCTCGGCTGAGCAAGGGGGTATCGCAAAGTGGTTTGCCCCCACTCCAGCCCCAGGGCTCGCGCCATATTCGGGGTCCGGTATCGGTGAGTTCTCGCGGGACGGACGTCCGGCGAATCCCTACAGGGGCCGAGTACTTGGCAAAAACCAGATGCTCGCTTCTCGCTGAATGGCATCAAAATCGATCGCACCACAATTTGGAGGAGATATAGATGGCCGAAGGTTGGTTACAGGTAGCTCAAGAAGCTCTCAAGGTTCCCGGGATTCTTGTTGAGATATACGGAGACTTGGCTCGCCCCGGAGTTAAACAGGTAGGTCAGGCGCTGGAAACCGTTCTCGGGCTGGGAAACACCATACTGCTTCCGATAAAGATGGCGAATGAAAAAAGTCGCTTGATTTTTGAAAAAAATATGGAACGCTACCGTGCCGAGATGGAAAAAGTCGCAGAAGATCACGTCGCACGAGCAGTGCCAGAGATCGGAGTCCCTGCTCTGGATAAATTGACTTATGTAATGGACGACCAGTTAGCCGATCTATATGCAACCCTACTAGCATCTGCATCCAATATCGAAAAGTTGCATTATGCGCATCCGAGCTTTGTGCACATCATCAACTGCCTAAGTTCAGATGAGGCTCAGTTTCTTAGGCACTTCAGCAAATCAAATACCATGCCAATGGTTACTGTGAGAGCCATGGCTAAAGAAGAGAAAAACTATAAAAAAATTGGGTCGCCTCTCGTGCCTCTCGAATGCGTAAAAAAACTCGCATTTCCAGAAAACATCGGCGTATACATCAGCAACCTCAATGGACTGGGCTTGGTAACGCGCTTCGATGAAAACTCTTTGACCGACAAGGCAATGTACGTGTCAATAGAAAATTCGCATCAAAAAGAAAACTCTCAGAGATTTTTAGATGAATTTCCAGATCGAACAATTTCCTACAAAAGAGGCGCACTAGAATTATCTCCGCTGGGCATTCAATTTCTTTCTGCATGTCTGCGTGAATGGCGCCTTTCATCTTGAATGGGCTCCCTGCTTCCGGGCGTTACCCCATAGGAAATCTCAGCTTCAGCCTACCGAAATTGCGTAGCACCATTGAATTTGCCGGCGCTGGCTGCCGCGGTGCTCGACTTGCAGGGCGTGTCGAACAGCTGCACTTGCTTCGGGTCAATCTTCGCTTCGAGCGCGGCGACCTGGCGCCGCAGCTGCTTGATCTGCTCGCCCAGCTCGGCGGCCAGGATGGCGGTGTTGCGGCCCGTCTCGATTGCCACCGCCTGCGCTGCCGCGCCGGCCATCAGGTTCGCCATCGCGCGGTCTTCACGGGGCGTCAACGACAGCACCTCGTCACCGATCTCGATCTTGACCATTCCGTCGGGCATCACGGTCTTCGACATGGGCCGCGCAGGCGGGTGCTGCTGCGCCGGCACGAACACCCCGCGCTGCACGCGCAGGATGGCGCCGTCGTCGACCAGCGTGCCGAGGCGGTCGTCGATCACGGTGAGCTTCAGTCCGGTGAGTTCGGCCAGCGTCTCGCGGGTCACGATCTGCTCCTTGGCGTGCAGGTCTTGCACGGCCTCGAGCACCAGGGCGGCTGTTGATTTCCGGGCGTCAGCCATTCGTTTTTTCTCCTCGTCTGGGTTCAATGCGGTCGAGCGCCCACTGGGCAGCCTTCCGTTCCTTCGGCGTCGACGGCTGCATGCCGGCAACGATGTCCTGCCAGATGGAAACCATCCAGCTGTGAGCTGCGGCGAAGCGCTCGATCTTTTCGACCGCCGGCGCCGGGCCTTGGTCGAGCCACCGGTGGCAGGAGTAGCAGCCGTATACGTGCCACTGGTCGTCAGCCTTGCGCGCGCCGGCTTTGCCGTGCACCGACTGGTTGCTGTGGCACGCCACCGTGGTGGCCGGGTCAGGCCGGCAGACGCCGGGCACGGTAAGCAAGCAGCGCTGGCTGCGCGCCATCGCCAGCAGCGCCGGGTTGCGCTGTGCCTCGGTCTTCGGCGCGCCGCCCCGGAAGTCCGCATCGTTGATCGCAGCCATGCGAACGATGCGGCCCGACACCTGCTGCACGCGGACCAGCACCGTGATGTCCGGGCCCACGGCCAGGTCCACGCCGACGACCTTGGGCCGTGGGCGCTTGAACGCGGTTCGCTTCAGGGGCGCGCTGCGCTTCATAGGCCGAAGTCCAGCACCAGCGACGGCTCGATCAGGCTCGGCATGTCGTCGATCCACACGTTGACGGCGTAGCCGGCCTTGGCCGCTGCATGCTTCTTGTAGGGCTGGCCGCCCGTGCACACGACGGGCACGCTGTCGGGCATGCGCGGCTCGCGCGAGAAGTCGGGCGGCGTGCGGCGCGCGGTGACGCACACCACAGCATGGCCTCGCGCCTGCGCGGTCGCGATGAACTGGCGCCACAGATCCGGGTCGGCGGTGAAGGTGTCGTCGTAGTCCAGCCCGAAGGTCAGCGACTTCATGGCGTGATGGCTCCGATGATCTCGCCCGTGTCCGGGTCGACCTGCATGCGCTCCCACTGCTCGTAGCTGGCGGGAAAGCTCACCCCCAGCTCGGTGGCGGCGAAGGCGCTCACGCGGTCGATGAGCTGGCTGTAGCCCTTCACGCCGAGGTCTTCGGTGCTGACGCGCTCGCGCCGGCGCACCTTCTTGCCGGTGAGAGGGTTCTTCGTCGTGACGGTCTTGTGGCCCAGGTACTCGGCGCGGAAGTGCTCTTTCCACACCGCCAGCGGGAACTGTGCACCCTGCGGTCGGGCCTGCGCCGCAATCGTCTTCAGCACCACGCCGTGGTAGTACTTCCGCTGACGGTCGGTCTTGGCGTCTTCGTGCAGCCGGATTTCCAGCTCCAGGCGACGGCCGGCGGCCCACTGCTGCTTGCACCACGGCGCCACGCGCTCGAGGAAGCTGGAGCGCGCGCGCTCCTGGTCCGGCCAGACCACATGCAAGGCAAGGTCGCTCATCGAATCGCTCTCCGGTAGATGCGCGCCAGCATCGCGGCGTCGCGTTCGTGTTGGTTGCTGCGTGCCGTCCAGCCGGTGGCGACAGCGAAGGCGGCCGCGTCCAACTTGGCGCCCTTCGCGGTCGGGCTGATGCCGTGGGCCGGGATGCCCAGGTTCGCGCAGATGGAAGTGATCAGGCTGCACCAGGCGTCCACCTGCCCCAGCGAGCGGGCCGTGGCTAGTGCCGCGCCGTAGTCCTTCTTCGTGCGCGCATTCCACGCGCGCTTCTCGAGGCGGCTGTCTTCGAACACCACACGCGCCGGCATCAGGTCGCGGAGGAAGTGATCGATGGCGTGCGGCTCGATGGTGCGCAGCCAGGTCAGCACTCCGTCTTCGTAGCAGGCCAGTCCGGTGCTGGCGCCGGGGTCCATTCCAAGGATGCGCGCCGTCACAGGAGCGCCCCCTGCGGCGAAGTGCGCAGTGCGCGCAGCCGCACATGCGCCGCTTTCACGGCTTCGTTCCCGGCCTCCCAGTCTTCGCCCCAGATGCTCTTGAGCGCGGAGACGTACTCGGGCCTCATGGCGCCGTCCTGGCGCGAGCGCCAGAACTCGGGGCCGTTGGCGATGCCACGGGCAAGGCACTCACGGCAGTTGGCCGTGTAGCCCGGGTGATCGGCGCGCACGGCGGCCAGGTCGCAGTTCCGGCAGCTCATGCGCGGCGCCTCCCTGAATCGTTGGCGGCGTCGAGGCCAGAGAACGGCGTCGCACGGTAGTTGCGCCAGCGATCACGCGAGCGCACTGCATGTACCGTGGCTTGGCTCACGTCCAGCTCACGTGCGAGGCACCGGGTGCTCTCATCACCATCGAGGATGCGTGCGACCTTCTCGTCCGTGAGCTTTCCCGACGTCTTTCGCTTCGCTGTTGCGATGGCAATCCGGTGCAAAAGAGTCTTGGGCTTGCCCTTCATCTTCGCGCCGCTGTTGGTGCGCTGCATGTGCTCGAACAGCACGCAGTCGGAGGGGTTGGCGCAGGTCATCGCAATCGTGCTCGCGCGGTCGAGCTTGCGCTGCCGGACGCCCCAGACGCGCCGACGCGCAGAGCGCTCGGTGCCGCCCCAAGCGGCGTACATGGCCGGGCCGCGGTCAGGGTCGATGCGCCCGGTCCACAGCATGCAACCGTCGACCGCACGGCAACGGCCGTAGATTTCGTCCAGTTCCTCCTGCTTCGACGGGCTCCAGGCTGCTGCAGCAAGATGCCGACTGCCACCAAGGCGCACGAACTTGACGGCGCCGCTGGCCAGCAGGTTGTCGATGATCGGCCGCAGTTGGCTGCGTGCAGTCTTGGTCTTTGCGAGGTCATTCCAGCGAACCGGCTTGGTGCGGATGCGGGCGAACACCTCGTCGGCGTCGAATTCAAACTTGGGGCGGCGCGTGGTCATGCCAGTTCGGGATCCGGGGTTGGGGTGAAGGCGCTGTCGTTTGCCGGGGCCAGGTTTGCGAAGTGCTCGGCGCACACGTCCAGGCTGCTGCGCTCGACAGCGCGGTAGGCGCTGATGCCGTACGCGGCCGCGGCGGACAGCTGCCCCTGGCCGCGCAGCTGGCGCTCGGCGCACGAGAGGACGTGCAGGCGGCGCTGCGCGCCGAGTGCGATGGAGGCGACGTGCGCGATGCTGGTCATGCGGGTTCTCCTTGTCGTTGCTCGACGGCCCGGCGCACGCGGGCCGTGTACTGGGGAAAGGTTTCGCGGTTGACGCTCAGGTCGTGCTCGTTCCAACGGCCCAGGCCGACCTCCTCGCCCTTCGCCTCGATGGACGTGCGGGACTCGTCCCAGGGCTTCACGGGCATGCCGACGCCGGAAGCGATGGCCGCGGCCTCGCCGAGCTGGCGCTTTACGATGCCGAGCAGGTAGGCGAAGCCCTTGGGAGGCGTGGCCTTGGCGCAAATTTCGGCCGCTGCCTCGAACGTCTCGACGGGCACGCCCTTGGCGATGAGGGCCAGAAGCTCCGGGCTCGAAGGGTTCACGTCGGCAATGCCTTTCGCACGGATGGCCTTGCAGATGGCTCCCGCCTTCGTTGGGCTTTGCACATCACCCCCCACCGTTCCGGCCTGGGATCTGGACGTGGTGGTGGTTTCTTCTTTACCAGTACTGGTTCTGGTTCCGGTTCCGGTGTCGTCTCTCCCGGGGTCACTCCGCCCAGAGTCCCCACCGTGTCCCGTGTCTGTCCCATGGGACAAATCAGGACCACCTTGTGACGCCCCCGTCCTTTCCGCGTCCATCCGAGCGCGGTACGCGGCCTTCCGGGTTCGGTCCTTGTCGCGCGCCGCGATCATTTCCAGCACGCGCTTCGTCACGGTGTCGTGGTACAGCCGCCCGTCCTCGGCCAGCCACCAGCCGCGCATGAGCACGGCGCGGTGCTTGTTGAAGTTCTTCATGGGCATGCCGATGCGGGCCGCGATGAGCTCGTCGGAGTTCGACAGCGACCCGCAGGGCTCCTGCCGCCAGGCCGTGAGCCACAG
The DNA here is from genome assembly GCF_059567965.1 of Variovorax sp. BGA-UO-ETr-C22. Lineage (NCBI taxonomy): Bacteria > Pseudomonadati > Pseudomonadota > Betaproteobacteria > Burkholderiales > Comamonadaceae > Variovorax > Variovorax sp. BGA-UO-ETr-C22. Next base: position 487,436 of record NZ_JCAQPA010000006.1, on the reverse strand, counting down.
CATCAGCAGCCACGGCCGGACCTCGGGCGGCGCAAGCGTCCACGTGTCGGACTGCTCGATGCGCTCGTGGTCCAGCTCGAAGCGCCAGCCCTTCGCGCGGGTATCTGCGGGGTATGGAATGGGGCGCATCACGTCAGGCCACCTCCCGGATCGGAATCACGCGGGCGCGCGATTGCGGAAGCACTGGAGGCTCTTCCAGGAACCCGGGCTCACCCTGATCGCATAGGCCGTAGGAAGAGCTGCAGCCGCCGCCCTCGTTCTCCTGCTCGTCCAGCAGGTTGAATTGCTTGCCGCCACGGCTGGTCTTCGACCACTCGATGCGCGCCCAGATGTTCAGATCGGCAAAGATGATTCGGCGGTCCTTCGCCTGGTGCGCGTCGGCCATGAAAGTCGAGCCGCCGAGCTTGCTGCACGCGCCGACGATCAGCTCCCACTCGGCAATGCGTGCGGAGTGCTCAGGAAAGCGCGCGGCAATGGCGCGCAGTTCGCCCTTGCTGCAGTTGATGCACGGCATGCAGCCGACACGGTTCATGTCCTGCAGGTACAGCGGGTTGGGCTTGACGCCGCGCGATGCGGAAAAGGCGAAAACTTCCTCTGCGGTGTTCTCGACGATCGGGCGAGCGATCCACAGGCCCCGGCCGACGCGCTCCCACTTCTTGGCATTAGCCCGGTTCTGCGATTCATCGCGCCGGATGCCTTGCCAGGAAACCACCTTGTGGCCGGCCTCCATCAGGTCGAGCTGGAAGCCGACCGCCATGTTGGTTTTCAGTTCCTCGGTGCAGAACTGCGCCTTGCGCGAAGGAAAACGGCCCTTCCACATGCACAGATCAAGGAACGGGTTGCCACCGGAGACGGAAACAACATGAATGACCTTCACGCATCCGCTCCCATCGAGGGATCGTTCGCCGCAGCGGCGCGGCCGCGGCCCACCGCCTTCGTGACGCGGAACTCGAACAGCCCTGCGAAAGCCGGGTTCAGCAGCGCGAACAGGCGTGCCAGGTATGGCGTGTGCCAGTCGTTCAGTTTCCACGGGCCCGAGCGCTCGGCCAGGGCCGAGTTGTGGCGCAGCACCTCGATGATGGTGCGCGCGCTGTAGTGCTCGAAGCCGCGGCGAACCACGCGCAGGGCCTCACGCTCGAAGGCGTTGTAGACATCCAGGTTCTCGGGCAGATAGGCAATGAATGCCGGCGTGAACTGGTCGACGTGCTGCTGAGCCATCAGCAGCGGCCGCTTCACGGCGGGTGCAGGAGTCGCGCCGCCCATCAAGCCCGCCCTCCCCGCTGTACGAATTCGGGGCCCTCAAAAGGCCCTGTCAGTTTGCGTAGCGCGCCGATACGCTCCTCGTCATGAATCAGCTTCTCAGCCGCCATCGCCCGCCATGTCTTGCCGTAGCAGGTCAGGTAAACGAAGTCGCGCAGCAGTGTGGAGGCATCCGTTCCGCTCATGGCGCAGTGCTGCCGGAATACCTTGTCAGTCGACTCGTCAACCTTGGTCTTCAGGTCTTCGGTCAGCTTGCCGAGGGGCCCGGCGATACCGCGGGCGAAAGCCGGCTCGTCGTTCTCGTCGAGGGTGGGCATCTTGAATTGCTCGTTGGAGTGAAGTGGTCAGCCGACCGGCTGGAGGTCGGCGGTGCGAGCGACGAACACGTCGCGAAAGACGGCGTGCCGCCAGCAACCCGACGGAAACGGGTTGGCGTTCGCGATGTCGTCGCCCCGCTCGGCCGCGTGCGTGGCGAGTTCGACGACTTCGGCGTGATCGAGCGCGAAAAGAGACTTGACGTGCATCAGCGTGCCTTCGAAGGAATGAGGTGGTGACGGGGTGCCCGCGCCCTCGCGGGGTAGAGTCCGGTCACCACAACACGGACCCCGCGAGGGGCGGACGGAATGACTGCAGTTTTCAATTTGGAATCTCTCGATGGCGCTTCGTACGAGCACGCCTTGCTCGTCCGCGTCATCGGAACCATCAGTACTGGCGAGAACTCAGAATCGCGCCAGGAATGGAGCGAGATTCGGATGTCGGAACCCACCGCGAGACATCTGCACAAGGTGTTGGGCAACATCATTCGCAACCTCGACGAATACGACTCGGGGAGTGCTCGCCCGAACGACTGAGTGCGCTGTGGAGTGCCCTGCGCTCTCTTTCGCATAGGCGCAACGTGTCGTCGCCGATGTCTACGACGGTTTCGCCTTTCGACAGGCTGGTGACTGAAATGAGCCGTGCATGCGAGTGCGCCGGGACGCTGTGCTTCGAACTGAGGGGCTCAACCAGCTTCTCGTCTGTTCCAGCAAGGAACGACACCTCGAGGACGCCTGTGCACCAGAGCACCACGCCGACGATCACGATGAAGAGCGCAGCCGCGCCGATGGCTTCGAACTCGGTCATGCGTCAGGCCCCCTGCTCCGCGGGCTCGGCCTTCGGCACCTCGGGCAACTCAGCTTCGCCGTAGATGTGGTCGAAGGTGATCAAACGGCCGCGACTGGCCGCGAATGCGATCAACGCTCGTGCGCTGGCAGGCGGCACCGTCTGCCCCTTTTCGTAGGCGGACACGTTGCTCTGCGAGCACCCTATGCCGACGGCCAGCTCGGCCTGAGTGACGCCGAACCATTCGCGAATTGCTTTGATGGGGTTCATAAGCCCCGAGTATCAGCGCCGCTGATTTTCATGTCAATCAGCGGCGCTGATTTTTAAGTAACAGCGTCGCTGATCCTGCCGCGATGAGCGAAGACAAGGAAAAAGACCCCCGGAAGGCGCAAGTCACTGACATGCACCGAGCTGAGGCCCGCGCCTTGAAGTCAATCTGGGACCGAGTCAAACCTGCCAGTCAGGGCGAGTTCGGCAAGGAGTTCGGCATCGGCGGTCAGAGCGCTGTCGCCAACTTTCTGGGCGGGGCCTCCGCGCTTAGTCTGAAAGCGGCCGTCGGCTTTGCGAACGGACTGAACTGCAAGATTCGAGACTTCAGTGAGCGACTGGCCGCCGAGGCACATCGTGCGGCAGATGCGGCCGGCCTGGTCAACGACGATGAGAGCTTGCTGATCCCCCGCCTCGACGTGATGGTCGGTGCTGGCGATGGGCGCGTCACCAGTTCCGAAGATGTCATCGGCGGCCTTACCTTCAGGAAAGACTTCCTGCGTGAGTGCGGCATCTACACCCCGCACGAGGGAGTGATTGTCAACGTGCGCGGCGAGAGCATGGGGGACACCGTTGCGGACGGCGCCGTCATCCTCATCAACAAGAAGATCAGGTCGCCTGAGCACAGAAAAATCTTCGTCTTCGTGAAAGAAGATGGGCCGACAGTCAAGCGCGTGGTGCACGAGGGAGACCGCTGGATCGCACGATCCGACAGCGACAACAAGCGTCGGTATCCCGACTTCCCGTTTGAGGCCGGCCAAACGTTGGTCGGCAAGGCGGTATGGATGGGCACGAAGCTCTAGGCTAACTCGCTCCCCGCCCCTCTCCGGGGGCATAGCCCGCAACCCGCCGAGTGCGGGCTTTTTTTTGTGCGCTATTGAGCGGTCGCTCCAATATCAGCGGCACTGTTACAAAAAAGATGAACAAAAAAATCAGTGCCGCTGATTGACATGCAAATCAGCGGCGCTGATACTCGCTTCCGCCGGCACCGACGCCGCGAGGAGCACAGATGCACAAAAACCCCGGGCACACGGCCCACACCAAGCTGGCGGCGCTGCCGGCCCCCTGCCCCGAGCTCAGCGAAGAACAGCTGCTCGCCTTTGATCGTGGCTATGCGGGCGCCAAGGACACCGGCGCGCTTGAGCGCATGCAGGCCTCGGCCGCGCTGAACCTCGAGCTGTCGCACAACCGTTCGGCGAGGCTCGCATGATGGCGACGCTGATTGCCCACGGGCTGGAGCTGCAGCGCCAGATCGCAGCCCTTCGCCGGCGCTACGCCGATGCGCGCCGCGTGCGCGCCATGTCGACCCACTTTGGATGGTGTGCAGCATGAGCGCCGCGCACCGCACACCGTCGGCCAATATCTTCGTCAAGCGAGGGGGGCTCGTCCGCCAGCGTCGCAATCCTCACGAGCGCGCACAGGAACTGATCGGCCTATGGGCCACAAGGCTGGCTCCGCGCCAAGGTCGCGGCGAGAGGATTACGCGCGCCTCGCTTTCAGTTAGATCAAGGCACAGGCTTGCGCCACTCGTCCGTTCGAATATTGCGATCAATCTGGCGCGATATCAGACTGGTCAAGTACTTCTTGTTGCCCTCATGCCGAAGGCGCTCGACATTGCATCGCTCGCACCGCAGATGGATGGTTTCGGGCGTCGGGGAAAAGCCTCCACCTCGCTCTTGATAGATCAAGGTTGTGTCACATGCTGGGCAGAACGCCCAAGGCGCGTGAATTTGATTTCCGATGTAGCTCCAACGCCAGGGCACGCTGAGGAATTCGTCCTTGACATACGCCTTCCACTCCGGCTCACGGGACTGCAAGAGGGACGAAATCAAAGAACCGAGCGTGAAGAGCGCGGCTACGCCAAGCAGATAAAGCGACCAATTTGGCATGGCGCTGGTTCGGATCAGGTGCGCCCAAATCGCACCTGGAAGCGCGAACAACCAAGTCCATCCGCCTGGAATCAGACTGAACAGTCCGATCAACCCTGCTGTCGTGAGCGAAACGACGATCTCTCGCACCCAGCTCGACTTTTCACCGCCTGCCATCCACTTGCTCCTTCTTCTCCTGTCGTAAGTATCGCCCGAGTTGGCACACCCGGCCGCCAAGCGAAGGGAAGCACGTCGTGAATGCGCTGCGCCATCCCTCCCTCAGCGCCCCGAGCGAATTCGCAGGCTTCGTAGACGGCTCGGCGGACCGCGGCAGCCCTACTCCGCGGACCTTGCGCGAGGCCTTCGGGCCCGCCGCCGATTTCGGTGTTCTGGTTCCGATGGATGCCGACAAGCCCATGCACCCGTCCGAGAAGTTGGTCGCGTGCGCCGGCGCCCTCGCCGGCCTCTTCGTCATCGCCCTTCTCATCTTCGAAAGGATCGCATCGTGAGCGTTCGCCTTGTCCACCCGCCGCGCCCGCAGGCCAGCGCCGCCACCACGCCGACCAGCTTCCCGCCGGCCGCCAACGACGAGGCCATCGGCGGCCTCTGGTTCCCTTCCACCGGCCGCGACAACCTGGTTGTCGGTGCGCTGGTCCTGCTGCTGATCCTGGCCGCCGTGCTGCTCGGCATGTACGGCGAAGGCCCGCGCGATTCCTGGTTCTCTCTGTGGGGCATTGCGAAGTGAGCGCCGCACTCGCTCACGTGGACGCCGAGGTGCTCGTGGCCAAGGCGCCCGTGATCCTGCCGCCGCGCAACGAGATTGCGACGGTGATGCACGCCATCACGGCCGCTGCCAACGACCCGAACGTCGACGTCGACAAGATGGAGCGGCTGCTGAGCATGCACGAGCGCATGCATGCGCGCGCCAACGAGCAGAAGTTCAACGCGGCGATGACGAAGGCCCAGGCTGCGATGGGCCCTATCTCGGCCGACGCGGTAAATCCGCAGACGCGCAGCACCTACGCCAGCTACGCGCAGCTCAACCGCGCCCTGCGCCCTATCTACACGAAGAACGGCTTCGCGCTCAGCTTCGACACCGACGACAGCCCGAAGGAGAACCACATCCGCGTGCTCTGCTACGTGTCGCACGCTGCCGGGCACGTGCGCACCTACAAGTGCGACATGCCGGCCGACGGCAAGGGCGCCAAGGGTGGCGACGTCATGACGAAGACCCACGCCCATGGCTCGGCGATGACCTACTCCCAGCGCTACTTGCTGAAGCTGATCTTCAACGTTGCCATCGGCGAGAACGACGACGATGGCAACGGCGCCGGTGCCGACCCCGGCGACGTGAGGCAGGCGACTGACGCCGACCGACTCACCGATTCGCTGTTCCATCGCCTCCGCGAAACGAAGACCGACAAGGCAGCCGCAGCGCTGTGGGCGGAAGGGGCGAGCGCGCTGGCGGCGACACAGCGCCGCGACCTCTACACCGAGTTCAAGGATGCGGTGATCGCCCACCGCCAACGGCTGAAGGCAGGAGTTCGTCCGTGATCCTGCTGAACTATCCCCAGGGGAGCGAAGACTGGTTGCGCGCACGTTGCGGCGTGCCCACGGCATCGCGCTTCTCCGATGCGAGAGAGCGCGTGGGCGGGCTCACCGACCAGCAGCGCCTCTACGTCGAGGCGCTGCAGCTGGGCATGAACGAACCGGACGCGCGCGCCAAAGCGGGCTACAAGATGAAGCCGTCGGCGGGCGCCCTCACCAAGGCCCTCAACGGCGAGCCGACCACGGAGCCCGGCGCGGCCGCGGTCAAGTACGCCTGGCTGGTCGCGTTCGAGACGATCAGCCGCGAGCCGCTCGACGACACGTTCGTCACCTACGCGATGCGCCGTGGCCGCGACCTCGAGCCCAGGGCCCGCATGGTCTACGAGGCGCGCACCGGCGCGCTGGTCGAAGAGGTCAGCCTGATCCTGACCGACGACGAGCGTTTCGGGTACTCCTCGGACGGCCTGATCGACGACGACGGCATGGTCGAGATCAAGTGCCCGCTGGCCTGCGACAAGCTGGGCCAGGTCTGGGCTAGCCCTGAGACGGCGCACCTCGAGTACCTCGACCAGATCAACGGCGGCCTGTGGATCACCGGCCGCAAGTGGTGCGACCTGGTCGTGTACTGCCCCTGGCTGGAGCCCGTCGGCAAAGACCTGTTCGTGAAGCGCATCTACCGCAACGAGGACGCCATCGAGGCCCTCGAAGCGGACCTGATCGACTTCAGCCGGCTCGTCGAGAGCTATCTCGAGATCCTGTGTACGCCGAAAAAGATGTCCGGCGCCGACAAGGTCGCAGCGGCATCGCTCTCGGCTGCCGACACCAGCACCGGCACCGCTGAGGCCACGCCCGCCCCCCTACCCGCCCTTTTCGCAGATCCCGCACCGCTTGCGCGCGCCGGCAATGCAGTCATCGACAACCCCTTCTGAGAGGCCCTATGTCCGAACTTTCCACCGTCACCCCGAACGCAGTTGCCGCCCAGCCGCAGACCATCGCGCAGGCCGCGCTCGCGCTCTTCTCCCCACTAGAAACCGAGGTCAAGACTCTCGCGGAGCGGTACCGCGATGTCGCCTTCGACATGAGCACGCCGAAGGGTTTCAAGGCCGCCAAGGACGCACGCCTCGAGCTGCGTGAATCGGGCCGCTTCGCGCTGCAACGCCTGCGCGACAGGACCAAGGAGCAGCTCAACGACTGCAAGAAGGTGGTCGATGGGGAGGCCGCGCGATTGATCGAGATCGTGAAGCCCGTCGAAACCGCCGTCGACGAGCAGATCACGGTGCATGAAAACATGCTCGCCGCCGAGAAGGCCGAGCGCGACCGAAAAGAAGCCGAGCGCGCGCAGCGGCACCTCGACGCCATCGCCCTGATCGAAGGCTACGCGGCAAAGGCCGAGGGCCTGCCCATCGAACGAATCGAAGCTGGCCTGACCTACGTGCGCGAGATCGACGTGAGCGCCGCTGCCTTCGAAGACTTCGCTGTGCGCGCCGCGGCGCAGAAGGACGTGACCATCCGCGCGCTGGAAAAGATGATCGCCGACGCGCGTGAGCGCGCTGTGGCGGAAGCGCTGCGCGTCGAGAACGAACGGCTGCAGGCCCAGCTCGAGGAGCTGAGGCGCCAGCAAGCGCCAGTTCCGGCACCGGCGCCTGCTGCCGAAGCGGCTCCCACCCCGCAGGAGCAGGCCCAGGAGCAGCGCGAAGAGCCGCCGACCGAGCGCGCGCCTGCCGCCGTGGCCCGCCTTTCGGGTGGCCGCGCACCGCGCGCGCCTTCGCCAACACCGGCTGCCGCGTCGATCCAGCAATTCGAGGCCGACGCGACCGCAGCAAACGAACCAGTCGTCGGCACCGCCCCCACGCTGCGCATCGGCGAGATCGCCGAGCGCCTGGGCTGGACCGTCACCGCCGCGCAGCTGCGTGCCCTCGACGTTGAACCGGCCGGCACCGAACGCGCCGCCACGCTGTACCACGAGCACCAGTTTCCCCTGATCTGCGACGCCATCGCGCACCGCGCCACCGAAGCCAAGGCCGCGCACGCGCTGCGCTTGGCTGCCTGACCGACCACCACCAGGAGCAACCATGCCCGTGACCACTTCCGCACCCGCCGCCCGCAACGACGAAGCCGAACTCATCGTGATCGTGATGAAGCCCGTGAAGTCTCAGCAGGTGGCCTCCATCGGCTACGACGCCGGCAGCAAGACCCTCGCCGTGACCTTCAACCGCGGGCCCGGCACCGTCTACCAGTACCCCGGCGTTGACGCCAAGGTGCACGCCGACTTCCTCGCAGCTGAATCGATCGGCACGTACTTCGGCAAGCACATCAAGCCGCTGCCGTTCAAGAAGTTCGCTGCCACCGAATCCGCCTGAACCATGGACTTCACCGTCATCCCCATCGCGAAGGTGAAGGCCGCGTTCGCGCGCGCCCTGACCCTCAACGCTGACCGCGAGGCTGCTGCGCGCGCCGCGGCCCAGGCCCTCGGCATCGCCGTCGAGACGGTGCGCGAGGTCAATTGCTCGTCGCCGATGCAGCAGAAACAAACCACTGCAGCTTGCCAATGAACTCCGCTTCAACCTGGCAATCGCTTCAGGCCAAAGACCTTTTCACGGTGAAACGCCATGTACTCGGCGTGCCGCGCGTGCAGCGGCGCCAACTTCTGAGCCGGGTCGATACCCCAACGCCTCATCGTCGTCACGACCGCTTCTCCGCCGGTCAGCATTTGCCCATCGTCTTTGAAGGTAATGAATCCCCGATCGAAGAGCCGATCAACGTGTGGAGCAAGCAAGAGCCCGTTGTAGCCATCCAAGCGCTCGCGATCGCTAGAAAGCTTCCACGGTTTGATGTGACTCGCGACAACCAAGGCGGTTCCGCCTACTCCCGTCACGCGACAAAGCTTCTCGATGGCCATAACTCGAGCTCGAAAAAGACCCTGACCGCGGCGCGCGAGACCGACCTGACGTCTCATGGTCCCGCCAACGGGATCAACGTCTATCGAAGGGTCGATGGTCTCTTCCTCGGCATCGATTTCATCGAGGCGATCCGCAACCTCCTCACTGACCCCAACGTTGGCGTGGTCGATCAATCCCAGCAAGGCATCCGCAAACGCTTCACTGACCGCAGCCAAATACGAATTCTGATTGCTTTTCCCGCTCCCCTGGAGCGGCGAGTGTTCGACCGGCAACAAAGGGAGAAGCAACTCCATGTGGTCACGCTGATTGAATGGATTCGTCAGAGGCACCCATTCAACCTCTACGAAGAAGCCTTGGGCAGCCCAGTTTTGACCGTCCCTGTTGTCAATGTGTGGACTGGTCCGATCGGTGCAGGCACGTGTCACTACACCCACGGCTTGAACTCGACGACGCGCGTACGAGAACACGACGTCGCCCGGCCTCGTTCTTGCCAAATTGAGATAGCTCTCGTTCCGCTTGCCATCACTCGAGGTCTTCGGACTCCAAATGAAGTTGCCGGACGACTCAGCCTCGAAAGACTTGTTGTGGTTCACCCACCAATAGTTCTTATTCATCTCCTGCCTCGATCACCTTTTGAAGGCGGCAGTATGAACCGGCGATCAACTTTCTGGTACGCGCGCAACTCCGGATATCTGCTGGCGCTCGGGACTGCTCAGCTGAGCGAAGAAGTGCCGCGTGGCCGGGGGTCGCGATGCGCGCGCGCAGCATCTCATCCTGTTTTCGGAGGGCGCGTGATGTCAGTCCAAGCCCATCGCTTGTCTCAGCTGAAGTGCCTCAAGAATCAAATTTCGAAACTTCCCCTTTCTGCAGACCAGGTGCCAGACCCTCAGTTCGTCGGGGTAATTGGTGGACAGATATTGGTACTCATCGGGATCAGAGGCGCGCATCTCGCTGTAGACGTCAACGAGCCTTTCTCTGGGATCGATGTCCATCGACCCTCAATCCTCGAGGTCGAACTGCCCATGCAGCTGCCGAATGATCCGCGCGGTATCGGCACGGTAGGTGCCCCGGTCGGTCAGCACCGGCACGGTCCAGTTCGGGCCGCCCTCGTGGCCCGGGTCCATCCACATCACGCCGCCGCGGTGCACATCCGTCTGCTGGCCTCGAAGGCCCGGCAGTGCCTCGCTGCGCACGAGCAGCATCTGCTGCAGCTGCTTGGCGCTGCGGGTAGGTTTGGGCATCTACTTAAGTCTCGGGAATGCGTTCAATCGTCTTTGTGCGGCTCGCAGAGCACGCATCGAGAGCAACAGGTTCAACCGCATCCCAGCGTAGTGTCCGTCAAGCACTCCAGGTCGCGGCTCTGCCACCTCGGCTCTCGTCAGCAAGAGGTCGAGGGAACGACGCACTCTTCGAAACGAAGCAACTCCATAGGCTACTTCGGCCGCTACCTCGGGCATAGCTGGGGCAACCTGCAAGAGTTGCGCTTCGGTAGGCAGCGGAGTCTTCTCAAAAAGATCCGAGAAGAACTTCGCCCGAGCAACAGTGCTCGGATGGGTCGGTGTTTTGAAGTCCGACAACATTGCACGCGCGCATGCAAGGGCCATATCGACGGTGGAACTGATCTCCGCTCCGACGACCATCGTGACCGCAGCAGCGGCCCGCCTTGCATCATCTCGTTCTGCGCGCCGCTGATGCATTGGAACCGCGACCGCAACCAGGATCGCGATAACAGAGCCGACTGCCTGCACCCAAGCTGGAGCATCCAATCTTCCGAGGACGACCGCGGAGGTGACCAAGAACCACCGGATCGATGGCCCCCCCGGAAAGATCACCAAGGCGTAGGTCACCAGAAGGCTCGACAGCACGACAAGGCACACCAACGTGCCCATGGTCACCAGCTTTTCTTTCATCTCTCACTCCATCCTGGGAGCGCATTGTGAACCTCCTCGACACCTCCCCCGAGCGCGTGCGCGCCAAGGAAATCCAGGCCTTGCAGATGGCCGCCCAGCAGCTCGTCGACGCGGCCCGGGCGCGCGGCCTGGCTGTCACCATCGACCTCGAGTCGCGCATGCCGCCGGCGATGGGCTCCTACGACATGGTCTTCGACGTTCGGGAGGCCCGCAATGGCGCCGCCTGAGTTCGTGAGCACGAAGCCCTTCCCGCCCAGACCGGCGGCGAAGGAGCGTCCGATCCTCTTCTCGGCGCCCATGGTGCGCGCGCTGCTCGACGGAACGAAGACGCAAACGCGGCGGATCGTGAAGACCCACGCCTCCGTATTTGGCGAAGCATTCCTCGGCCCACGCGATTCACAGGGCTTCAGCCGCGCTCACCTGCTGCACCGCGCGTATGACTGTGAGGCCATACTCGCTCACTGCCCCTACGGGCAGCCCGGCGACCGGCTGTGGGTGCGCGAGGCATACCGCTTCACCGACACCTTCGACGCTGATAGCCCGAGCCGTGTAGCGGAGCGCTGCCTCGATGCAGGCTATTCGAAGCCGTGGGCGCCGTTGAAATTCGAAGCAGACGGCGACCAGCGCAACTGGAAGAACGTCGGCATGCTGACCTATCCGACCACATCGCCACGGGCCGGCAAGCTGCGACCCGGCATCCATATGCCCCGGTGGGCCAGCCGTATCGATCTCGAAATCACCGACGTGCGCGTCGAGCGCCTGAACGACATCAGCGAATCGGATGCGGTGGACGAAGGCTTCTATCAAGCGGTCCGGAAGAGCCCGAACGGCATTGGTGAAGACGTCATCGGGTGGTACCGGGAGCTTTGGGAGCTGATCAACGGCGCCGCCAGCTGGGACGCGAACCCCTGGGTGTGGGTGGTCGAGTTCAAGAGGGCCCGGCCATGATTTGCGCCTTACTTCATCTGGTCAATACGCCACCTCGCCTCGCCCGCGGCCTCCAGGATCGCCATGCCCTCAGACGGAATCGGTCGGTCCTGCATCTCGACGTACTCGAAGCCGTCAATGGTGAACGACCAGCTCCAACGGTCCTTCCGCTCCGTGACGTGAATCGACACCTGGTGTCCCTTGTACTCGAACTGCTTTTCCGGCTCAGCCATCGCTGTCTCCTCATGTCGAAAGCCGCAGTATGACCACGCCTGGCTTCGGCGCCTTCTCCAGCGCGGTGGCACGCGCCAAGGCCGAAATCTTCAGCCGCCACTACAACCCCGCAACGCTGCGCCCTGCTGAGACCGTGAAGGCCTCTATGCAGTGCGTGCGCTGCGGCGGCCTCTTCAACTACACCGCCAGCGCAATCGACGGCCGCATGAGCGGGCGCTGCTCGAGCACGAGCTGCATCAAATGGGACGACCCGAAATGAACGACACCTTCCGCGGCGACAACGCCCACTTGATCCACTGCATCAACGCGCTGCGCGAATCCTCCGCGGCGCGCTTTGAAGAAATCGAGGTGCCCGCATGACAGCCCTTCTACGCGAACTTCTGCAGTGCAATCACCGCGACCCAAATCACCGACGCGCTGGCGCCGGAAAGTGGGTCACTGTGAACGTGCCGTCCGAGTTGTGGGCGAAGATCCAAACCGCCACCGAGCTGAATGAACCCAATGAATTTGCATCCTCGGTGCCGGCGAAAAAGCACCGTCGACCACCGGCCCAGACCTTGCAGGCCGCTCTCATACCCGACGCACTCTTGCGCATCGACGTCGTCGAGCACCTCACCGGCCTCGGCGAGTCGACGATCCGCAGAAAGATGGCCACAGCCAACTTTCCGCAGCCGATCAAGAACGGTGCGCGATGCACGCGCTGGCGCGCCGGCGACGTGACGACCTGGCTGCGCGAACAAGGAGCTGCAGCATAGGCACCACCGGCAATGGGGTTCCCCCCGGCCAGATCACATTCGGCCTCGATGCCTTCTCGCAGCGCACCTACTCGCCCTGAGATCGCATCGAAAGCAAGTACATCCAATGCGGGGGAACAGACGGGGGAACAATTCACAAGCCAACAAACAGATTTGAATACTGGCGCGGCCTGTAGCTCGACCTTCAATCCCCTCCGGGGGCCATTTGCGTCTCCAACCGCAACGGGTTTCTCCAACTTTTGCGCCGTTGCTCCGCCGGAAGGACGACGCACAGAGCACGCATGCGCGAGCTATCGTCAAGTCGACGCGCTTGCTGCCCACGGATGCGGCGGTAGGTTCAACCCACCCGTCGCCTGCTCACTCCCTCGCGGTACACCCCCCTCCGATCTCTCCCAAGACTGCCCAGTCATCCTCCGAAAGGTGATCGCTGCCGTGCCACCGGTATCCGTTGACTCCCACAAATGCGGTATTTGGTTTGCAAAATGGCATGGATAGATTCGGGTCTTCCACCACGAGGAGACGTCGATGAATTACAAGAGCCCGCTATTGGCATTCGGCCTTTTTCTTTACGCCGCCCTTGCGAGCGCCAATGAAGCGCAGCGCGCATGCGGGGACTTCGACAGCGCCGTCATGACAACGCGCGCGCAATGCCAGCGCGAGCGAACACAGGACGACAGAGAGTACTGCGCAGCCACCAGGCTCAAGCGCGCCCAAGACGCACACGCCACGTGCCTTGTTCGATTCAACACCCGGGGAGCGGGATCCGTTCAAGAAGCCAGGGAGCGCTCAAATCGTATCCGGCGGGAACCCTGAGGCGAAATAACGCTTGCAATTCATCATTGACCAAAACGGGGTTGTATAGGAGTTCATATGATTCGATTTTCTCTCGCTATCTTGCTGGCATTCGCCTCCTCTCATGCACTCGCCAGCAATTGGACAACATCCATGGACAACAAAAGAAAATGTGAAACTGCCGCTCATGAGGCTGAGAAAAATCGCCGACCGATGGCGGCCAACCATTACAAGCAATGCGCCAAGGACTTTCAGACTGCTGCCCAATATTTTCGGGAGAATGACCAGGCGTACAACGGGAAAACGGCTTTTCAGCGTGGGCTTGACCAATACAACCGGGGGAACATGCAATAGCCAATATGCCTCGGTGCGCTGATCGAGAAGATCGGCCACCAGGCTGAGTTCAGTGGCCCAATTTTTCTCTCCTCAGGACCACCCTTGCCCGCCGTCGTGCGGGCTTTTTCTTGGCCAGCGCAGTCCCAGCCCACTGGTTTCCGTGGACTCCCACAAAAGAGGTATTTCGCTTGCAAATCGAGCGACTAGATTCGACTGGTCTCACATCGAGGGGATGACGCCATGACGATAAAGACCACCGCGCAAGAACCTAACGCCACCTCCAACCGCCGAGGTCGGCATGGCCCCTTGCACGCGATCCAGATCCCCACCCACTTCCTGTCGGTGCTCGTCCTCTCGGCCTGTGTATTGGCTGTTCCTGCGGACGCTCGGGCTCAAGTCAATCCCGAGATCGCCAACTGCGCCGAGCTCAAGGACGAGGCCACAGTCACCCAGGCCGATCTCTGCGCCGCGCATGTCGGCTGCCGCTTCGTGCTGAACGTGCAGAAGACCTGCGCACGCGCCAAGAGCTACCTGGAGCGGCTGCAGGCGGCCATTGGCGAAGGCACGCGCACGCTGCTGTTCGGCTATCGCAAGGAAGTCACACCTGATGCAATCTTCACGGCAGAGCTGAACAGCGAGGAGCGCAGCAACGAGCGTGCGCTGGGCGCCCGGCCCGACGTCCAGCCTCGTGCACAGGACATCGGCAACCGCGTGCGCGATGCGGGCACCGGCGATACCCTGAGCGGCAATGGCAAGAACGGCACCACCTGGGTCTATTACGGCCAGACCCGGGACGGGCAGGAAGAAGGCGCCGGCACGACGATCTTCTCCAGCGGCGAGATCCAGCGCGGCCAATACCGGCAAGGCGAGAGGCAGGGGGCATTCGACGTCCTGCACCCCACCGGCGACCGGTTCGTGGGCGAGTACGTGAACGGCAAGCGTGTCGGCGCGGGCGCGTATGGCTTCAAGAACGGCGCCACCCTGGTCGGCCGCTGGACCGACACAGGCGCCGTGCAGGGCACTTTCACGCGCGCCGACGGCTCCCGCTTCGAAGGCCTGCGCGTGGACGGCAAGCCCGCCCAGGGCCGCGAGTACCGTGCCGACGGGTCGCTATCCGAGGAAGGGCGCTACGACAAGGGCGTGCTGTCGGTAGGCGCGCGTATCGACACCGAGGGCAACCGGATCGATGTCAACCTGCCGCGCGACCGCGAGGCCGCCGCACGCGCCGAAGCAGAAAAGAACCGGCTCGCGGCCGAAGCCGAACAGCAGCGCAAACGCGAGCAGGCGGCCCAGGCCGAACAGCAATTCCGAACCAGCCTGCAGACGATGAACCCAGGCCAGCTCTTCGCCCGCGCCGACGAGTTGAACGCCCAGGGCGACCGCGCCCGCGCGCGCGAAGTGCAGCGCACGTTGATGAGCCGCTTCCCCGAGCATCCGCTGGCAGCCACGACGGCGAGGCAGATGACGGGCGAGTCGGGTGGCAGCACGACCGCGGGTGGAGGTTCGTCGCCAGCGGGCACGGCCAACGCGGCCAGCCGCCCTGCCGGGACGCGCCTTTCCAGCCAGACCTGCGAAGCCATGAAGCAGTCGGTCATCGCGACGAAGGTCGCACCCAATGCCTCGATCACCGCCAGCCAGGAAACGGTGATGTTCATGACGAAAACAGTGCTGGACATGATCGCCGCCAACTGCCCTACCGAGCCCGGCGTGACACCCGCCCAGATCGCCGCGGAACGCCAGACGCGCCAACAGCAGTACGCTGCCGCCGAGAACGCCTGCAATGCCGTGCAATCCGGCGGGCGTCGGTGCGTTGCGCAGAATCATTTCGGGCCCGGCCGTTGAGGCCCTGCGAGCGAAGGCCTCACGGCATCACGCGAATGCGTTTTTCGCGGGCCTCAGCACCTTGCCCTGAACTGCTGATCCCGGGCCTCCTTGCGCTGCTCGGCGATCCAGGATTGGGTCGCGCCACTCTGCGGCTGCCGCGCCAAACGGTCGTAGTACGCCACCCGCTCGTTGAAGTGCGCACAGCGCGACGTGTCGCCACTGGCACCCGTCACGCCCGGTGACGTCGCACCGCGTTGCTGCGCGGCCTGTTGCTGAACCGCGTAGCCCTGTCGGGTCTGCCGGTCGGCCATCTCCACCTGCTGCTCCCATGGCAGCCCGGCCGGGACCGGCTCGATGCGCTCGACCAATGCGCCCCGCTCGCGGCAGTGATTCGGCGACCAGAAACGCCCGCCACTGTTGCTCACGCAGAGAAACACCTGGGACGCACCGGCCGCCTCGAGGTTGCGCACCGGCGGCGACACGTCGACCACGCGGCCGCCGCTGCCGCTACACGGCTCACCGCTGTACTGGTTGCCGCATCGATAGACCTGCTGGGCATGGGCCATGCCGCTGGCGATCAGGAGAAGGCTGGCGAGGAAGGTGAGGCGCATGGACGCGATGGTAGTAGCGATGCCTCGCAGTGCACAGGTCATCGACGCCAGCCGCGCCGATGCCCCGCACGAACCCGTCACGCCCCGGCCTAGGCGCCCGCTGGCCGCAACGCCTCCCGCGCACGGGCGGAGAGCGGCACGCTCTCGGGCAGCAGCGACAGCGCCTGCGCCCCGCGCGCCGCCGTGCCCACATTGGCCACGAAAGTCCGGCGCGCGTCGTGGAACTCGAAGATCAGGTTGAAGGTGCCATAGGCCTCGCGCACATCGACCTGGCGGATGTCCGCAAAGGGCCGCTCGCGCTGGCGCAGCACGCGGTACACCAGCTGCTCGCTTTCGATGCGCAAGACAGGGTTCAGGCTGTTGGTCGCCAGCGCCACCCACGGCAGTCCGCGCAGGCCGGTGAAGGTGGCCACGACGGGCACTACCCCACCCTTGATCGCAAGGGGCGCAGCCCCCGCCCGGGGCGCCTTGGGCGTACGGAGCTTCTTCCAGAGCCAGTAGAGGAACCAGAACGACAGCCCTTGGAGGACGATCACTCCGACGGTCCCCAGGACGGTCATCCAATCCATCTGCACGTCGCCTTCCTCTGTGACACAAGCCTGGGACCTCCCCGGCAAGGCGCCATTAAAGCAGAGGGCTCCACGCGCCAGATGCGCGCCATCTGTCATTTGAATTCTGGATTCAATACTGTACATTTAAACAGTATCCTCAAGGAATCCACATGCCGAAGAACGCATCCCAGTCCAACGCGTGGGAGAACCATGACCCAAGCTGAACTCTTCTTCCCCCGGCCGGCAACGCCGCCCTCGCCCCTCTTCAACTTCCACGAGCCCTCTGCCGTTGCGGCCGCGCTCGAAGACACCGAGGACGAGCCGCGTGACGCCTTTTCCGCCAAGCTGATCGACTACCCCCACTCGTCGGCCGACGCAGTCAGGGTCGCGGAGCAACGCTTCCGGCGCGAACTCGAAAAGCAGCTGGGCGCCGACGTGCTGCCGGCGATGCGCGCGTTCCAGAACGCCAGCGAGTCGAGCGACACCGACCTCACCAAGGGCGAACTCGCGCTGGCCGCGCGCTGGGTCAAGGCCTACGACGCCGCGCGCACGGCGGGCTTTCGCGACCTGGGCGATACCGACGAGGCGTACTTCGAAGTCAAGGCGATCTAGCACCCTGGCGAGGGCTCGTACCAGTTTTCGGTGATGGCTCCCTCGAGGGCAAAAAGACACACTTCGACGCGTTTGTCTTGTTTGCTTTCACAGGGGAAGAGTCCATGCCGATCCACGTCCACATCCACGGTGTCCATGGACAACCATCGCGCGTCCGCGCACTTCAGCACCTGACTGCCGTGGCCTTGCTGGTTGCCGGCAGTGCCCATGCGGCCGGCCTGGTCCACGGCAACGTGGGCAATGTGGGCGCGGTGCAGTCGGGTGGATTCGGCGGTGTCGGCGGAGGTGCCGCCTCGGCCTCCGGCGACGGTGCGACAGCGCTGGGTGCGGGCGGCGATGGTGGCGTGGGAACGTCCGGCGGGACCGGCGGCACGGGAGGGGCCGGCGCCAGCGCCACCGCAAGCGGCACGACGGCCATCGGAGGCGGAGGCACCGGTGGAGAGGGCAGCGCAGGAGGCACGGGCGGCGCCGGAGGACGTGGCGCACAGGCATCGACCAGCGGGGCCATCGCGCTCGGCGCGGGAGGCACCGGCGCTAGCGGTTGCTGCGGCTTTTTCCCCCCATCGGGCGGCAGCGGCGCACAGGCATCGGGCAACGCCGCGGTCGCCATCGGCAGCGCTTTGGGCACCCAACAGGGCGCCCAGGCCTCCGGCAACGGCAGCACGGCCATCGGCGGCGCGAGCGACACAGCCTCGGGCGCCGCAGCACTGGCCGCGGGCGGCGTGGCGATCGGCTCGGGCAGCCGGGTCGCGAACGGTGCGAACGGCGGCGTGGCCATCGGCGCGAACTCGGTCGCCACATCGGCCAACACCGTGTCTTTCGGCAGCGCGGGACAGACGCGCGGCCTGGTCAACGTGAGCGCCGGCGCGGTGAACGCCACCAGCACCGATGCCGTCAACGGCGGCCAGCTGTACACCGTGCGGCAGGCCGCGGACACCGCACAGGCCGCGGCCTCCGCGGCCAATGGCACGGCCGTCCTCGCCAGGGACGCCGCGGGCGCGGCGCAAGGCACCGCCAACACCGCCCTGGGCGCCGCGCAAACCGCGCAGGCCGCGGCGGCGACCGCCCAGAGCACGGCCAACACCGCGGCCACGGCCGCAGCCACGGCCCAGGGCACCGCCAACACGGCCCTCGGCGCGGCGCAAGGTGCGCAAGCCAGCGCCACGGATGCCAAGGCCACCGCCGTCGCCGCGCAAGGCACCGCCAACACCGCACTGGGCGTGGCGAACAACTCCGTGCAATACGGCGCGGGCGGTGCCCAGGTCGCGCTGAACGCCAACGGCGGCGCCGGCACCACGCTGAGCAACGTGCGCGCGGGCGTCGCCGCCACCGACGCCGCCAACGTCGGCCAGCTGCAGCAGGTGCAGCAAGGCGCGCTGACCACGGCCAACACCTTCACGATGCAGCAGATCGCCGCCTTGCAGGGCGTCATGAACCAGGCGCTGTCCAATGGCCTGTGCAGCTTCAGCGGCGGCAACGTGACCTGCGGCACCGGCACACAGGCCACGGGCACGGGCGCCACGGCGCTGGGCACCAACGCCACTGCTAACGGCGACAACACCACGGCGATGGGCAACGGGGCGCAGGCGCGCTACGCGGGCTCGGTGGCGATCGGTGCGGGCGCGAAGGCGCTGGCCGATCCGACGACCGCCGTCGGCAACGACGCCGTCGCCACCGGCAACAACGCGGTGGCACTGGGCGCCAACACGCTGGCCGCGGGATCGAACTCGGTCGCCCTCGGCCAGGGCTCGGTGGCCACGCGCGACAACTCGGTGTCGGTGGGCAATGCCGCCACCGGCCAGACGCGCAGCATCGCCAACGTGGCGCCCGGCGTGCTGCCCACCGACGCGGTCAACCTGCAGCAGGCCCAGCAGCTGACGGCGGCCGCGGTGTCCGAGGCGCGCAGCTTCGCGGCCAAGGGCGTGGCCGCGGCGATGGCGATGGGCGATGCGCCGATGCCGTCCGCACCGGGCAAGACCAGCTGGGCCGCGCAGCTGGCGAACTACAAGGGCCACTCCGCGATGGGTGCCAGCGTCGTGCACCGCCTTGCGACGGACATGCCGCTGGCGCTCTCCGCCGGGGTCAGCGGTTCGAGCGGATCGGTGGGCGTGCGCGTGGGGCTGAAGGGCGAGTTCTGACGCGATGGCGCCGCTCGCCCGTCGCGCATAAGAAAACACGAAAAGCGTATTTCCCAGCGACGGCATGGCGCGGGCACAGTCCCACGCCTGTATCGCTCTTTTTCCGGCGCGCCCTCGGGGCCGCCCGGCTCTCCATGGCATCCACCCACGACACGCCGACGCGCCCTGCCGCGCCCACGGCCCCCGCCCGCCCTTCCACGCTCGCCCCCTCTTCCCAGCAACTCGCCGAGCGTTTCCGCCCCGTCTTCGCGCGCATCGCCGAGCACGCGGCGCAGCGCGAGAACGACCGCGAACTGGCCTACGCGCCGGTGGCCTGGCTCAAGGCCGCCCGCTTCGGCGCACTGCGCGTGCCGCTCGCGCACGGCGGCCTGGGCGCATCGGTCGAGCAGCTGTACGACCTGCTGATCGAACTCGGAGAGGCCGACTCCAACCTGCCGCAGATCCTTCGCGCGCACTTCGGCTTCATCGAACGCCTGTTCGCCGAGATTGACCCCGCGCTGCACGGCCCCTGGATGCGCCTGGCGGCCGACGGCGTGATCTTCGGCAACGCCACCACCGAGCTCGGCGAAGGCGCGCTCGGCGCGCTGCAGACCACGCTCACGCGCGACGCGCAGAGCGCCGACACGTGGCGCCTGGACGGCGACAAGTTCTACAGCACCGGCACGCTCTACGCCGACTGGATCTCGGTCGCGGCCCAGCGCCTGAACGACGACGGCAGCAGCGACCGCGTGATCGCGCTCGTGCCGGCGGAAGCGGCGGGCGTCGAGCGTGTCGACGACTGGCGCGGCTTCGGCCAGCGCCTGAGTGCCTCGGGCACGACGCGCTTTCGCCAGGTGCGCGTGAAGCCCGAGCACGTGCTGCTGTACGTGCGTGACCAGCCCACGCCGCTCACCGCGCATTTCCAGCTCACGCACCTGGCAACGCTGGCGGGCATCGCACGCGCCATCGTGCGCGATGCCGTGGCCTTCGTGCAGCCGCGCAAGCGCGTCTACAGCCACGGCAGCGGCGCCACGCCGCGCGAAGACCCGCTGGTGCAGCAGGTGATCGGCCAGCTCGCCAGCACGGCCTTCGTGGCCGCGTCGACCGTGCAGGCGGTGGCGCGCGGCCTGGGCGAGGTCGACCGCCATCTGCAGCGCGGCGAGGCCGTGCCCGAGCAGTTGCTGTTCGAGGTGGAGCTGAACACCGCCAAGGCGCAGGCCGGCATCGTCGATGCGGTGCTGCAGGCGGGCACGCGGCTGTTCGACATCGGCGGCGCCTCGGCGCTGCAGGAAGACCGGCGGCTCGACCGGCACTGGCGCAATGCGCGCACCCTGGCGTCGCACAACCCGACGATCTACAAGGGGCGCGTGGTGGGCGACCACCTGCTCAACGGTGCGCGGCCGACCTTCTACTGGGCGGTCGGCGCCATCGCGAGCTGAGACGCGAAGAAAAAGGAAGACGCCGCGAGGCGGCGTTCAGACCCGCGGCAGCGCCGCGAGAAAGGTCGACACCACGATGGCGGCCGCGCGATCGAGCTGCAGGATGTCGGCGACGTCGAAGGCGTTCGGCGCCGTGTGGCCGCTGGTGCCGAGCGGCTTGCGGATTTCGACCAGCACTTCGGCAGCGAGTTCGCGATCGCTGCGCGGACGGCCGTCGGGGTGCATCACCCACTCGTCGACCTGCTCGATGGGGATGCTGCGA
The DNA here is from genome assembly GCF_059567965.1 of Variovorax sp. BGA-UO-ETr-C22. Taxonomy (NCBI): domain Bacteria; kingdom Pseudomonadati; phylum Pseudomonadota; class Betaproteobacteria; order Burkholderiales; family Comamonadaceae; genus Variovorax; species Variovorax sp. BGA-UO-ETr-C22. The sequence continues at coordinate 466,122 of NZ_JCAQPA010000006.1, read as the reverse complement.
AACACCCCCACGATCGGGACGTACTTGTAGCGGTCCTCGCCCACGAGGATGGGCACGCTGAGATTGCAAAAAAACGTATTCGTCGACATGCGGAACGCCGTCGCTAGCCAAAGCAAAAGTTGATTAATTGTTTTCGAGTGTGACTCCGATAGTCATTTTCCCGACCGAGGGCATACGGCAAGACGTGACCTTCTGCACACAAAGTGCGGTCAATTCCGCCGAATTACTCGGGAAAACAACTACTTAATTCTTACACAAAGACACGGATGGCGCGCTTTGTGTACGATTTTTGGCATACGAAATGTTGCGACCACCGCTTCGACCGGCGGAAACGGGCGCGCCAACAGCTGCGCCTCGCGGTGTCCGCACCGCGAGGAACGCAGGAAAAAACGAGAAGAAGAAACTCAGGCCGGCGCGCTGAACTGCGGCGCCCGCCGCTCGATGTTGGCCTTCACGGCCTCGACCTGGTTGGGGCTGCCGATCAGCGCCTGCTGCTCGACCGACTCGGCGATCAGCAACTCGGCGGCGCTGTGCGCGAGCGACGCGTTCAGCAGCCGCTTGCCGGCGCGAATGGCGTCGGGGCTCTTGGCGGCGATCTCGTGCGCCATCTGCAGCGCCTCGGCCAGCGGGTCGACGGCCACGCGCGTGGCCAGGCCCAGGCGCACGGCCTCTTCGCCCGAGAAGATGCGGCCGGTGAAAGTGAGTTCGCGCACGACGTCGGTGCGCGCCAGTTCGCGCATCAGCACCATGCCGGCCATGTCGGGCACGAGGCCCCATTTGATCTCCATCACCGACAGCTTCGTGTCGGCGGCCACGAGCCGGATGTCGGCGCCCAGCGCCACCTGCAGCCCGCCGCCGAAAGCCACGCCGTGCACGGCCGCGATGACCGGCACCGGCACTTCGCGCCACACCATCGCCACCTGCTGCGCGGCATTCGAGAGGCCGTGGGTGCGCGCGACGAGGTCGGTGCCGCCGGCCGCGGCGCCCAGCACGTCGCTGGCGGCGCCCTGCCCCATGCGTTCGAACGACGCCATGTCGAGCCCCGCGCAGAAGGCCTTGCCGCGGCCCGCGATGACCACGGCGCGCACGCTCTTGTCGTCGCGCAGCGCTTCGCCCGCCTGGACCAGCGCGTCGAACATCGCGGGGTCGAGCGCGTTCATCTTGTCGGCGCGCGCCAGCTGCAGTTCCACCACGCCGTCGGCGTGGCGGGTCCATTCGATACGGTCGCTCATTGCATGTCTCCTGTCGGTGTCCGGGTATCGGCTCAGTATCGCGCGACCGGGCCGCTGGGCGATGATGCGCACTGTCGCCGACCCAACACCTCCGCCGCCTCGCCATGCCCCTGGACCGCCGTCACTTTCTCCTGCAATCGGGCGCCACCGCCGCCGTCGTCGCGCTGTTCGGCCAGGGCTGCGTGCACTCGCAGCTGCCGCCTTCCACAAGCGCGACGAGCCCCTCGGGCTTCTTCACCAGCGTGCCCATTTCGCAACGCGATGCGGTGGTGGTGCCGCCGGAGTACGAGTGGCAGATGCTCTACCCCTGGGGCGCGCCCACGGGCCTTGCGGGCCGCATGCCGGCCTTCGCGCCCGACGCCGGCAACAGCGCCGACGAGCAGGCCCTGCAGGCCGGCATGCACCACGACGGCATGCACTTCTTCGCGCTCGATGCGCGCGGCGAACGCGGCCTGCTCGTGATGAACCACGAATACACCGACGAGCAGCTGCTGCACACCGACGGAGTGAAGGCCTGGAACGCCGACAAGGTTCGCAAGTCGCTGCATGCGATGGGCGTGTCGGTGATCGAGGTCCGTCGCACACCCGAGGGCTGGCGCCAGGTGCTGCCCTCGCCCTACGCGCGCCGCGTGCATGGCCGCACGCCGATGCGCATCGCCGGCCCCGCCTCGGGCACGCCGCTGATGCGCACCGCCGCCGACCCGGCGGGCACCGGCGTCTTCGGCACCTTCGCCAACTGCGCGATGGGCGTCACGCCCTGGGGCACCTACCTGACCTGCGAGGAGAACTTTCATGGCTACTTCGGCGGCCCGAAGGAGGCAGCCAGGAACGCGACACCCGCGCAGCGCCGCTACGGCACGGTGCCGGGCGCGCAGTGGGTGGAGTACTGGCGCTTCGACGAACGCTTCGACCTGAGCCGCCATCCGAACGAGCCGCACCGCTTCGGCTGGGTGGTCGAGATCGATCCCTTCGACCCCGAATCGGTGCCCGTCAAGCGCACCGCGCTCGGGCGCAAGCGCCAGGAAAGCGCGACCTGCACCGTGGCCAGGGACGGCCGCGTGGTGGTCTACATGGGCGACGACGCGCGCTTCGAATACATCTACAAGTTCGTGAGCCGCGACCCCGTGCGCCCCGGCACCGATGCCGCCGCGCGCGCCGCCAACCGGCACTTGCTCGACGAAGGCACGCTGCACGTCGCGCGCTTCGACGCCGATGGGCGCGGGCGCTGGGTGGAGCTCGTGCACGGCCGCCACGGCATCGACGCCGCCAGCGGCTTCGCCAACCAAGCCGAAGTGCTGATCCACGCGCGGCTGGCGGGTGACATCGTCGGCGGCACGAAGATGGACCGCCCCGAATGGATCGCCGTGCATCCGCACAGCGGCGAGGTGTACGTCACGCTCACCAACAACACGCAGCGCGGCGACCTCGGCAAGCCCGGCGCCGATGCCGCCAACCCGCGCGCGCCCAACTTCTTCGGCGGCATCCTGCGCTGGCGCGAGGACGGCGGCGACGCGGCCAGCACCGCCTTCGCCTGGGACCACTACGCGCTCGCAGGCGACCCCACGCAGCCCGGCGCCGGCACGCGCTACCCCAGCGACAGCGCCGACGCATTCGGCTGCCCAGACGGCCTGCACTTCGACAGCGGCGGGCTGCTGTGGATCCAGACCGACATGAGCGGGCAGTCCATGGGCAAGCCGCCCTATGCCGCGCTCGGCAACAACCAGATGCTGTGCGCCGACCCGGCCACGGGCCGCATCCAGCGCTTCCTCACGGGGCCCAACGGCTGCGAGATCACGGGCTGCGTGGTCACGCCCGACCGGCGCACGCTGTTCGTCAACATCCAGCACCCAGGCGAGTCGCGCGACGACGGCGACGCGAAGCACAACAGCGCCTGGCCCGACGGCTCGCAGCCCGGCAGCGCGCGCCCGCGCTCGGCCACGCTGGCGATCCGCCGGCGCGACGGCGGTATCGTCGGCACCTGACAGTCGAACACACCACAACAACAGCCCAAGGAGATCCCCGTCATGAGCATCCGCATCGTCCGCCTCGGCACCCCGCGCGCACCCGACGAGGGCCTGCGCATCGGCACCGTGCGCCGCCCGCCGCGCGGCGTGCCGAAGACCGAGTTCGCCTCGCAGAACTGGTACGACGTGTGGTACCCCAACCTCGCGCCGTCGGCCGAGACGATGAAGCTGGGGCAGGACGCCGAGACGCCAGCGCAATGGAATGCCTTCATGCGCAAGTACAAGGCCGAGATGGCCGAGGCCGACGCGAGCCGCAGCCTCGACCTGCTCGCTGCGCTCTCGCACACCGCCGCGCTCGCGGTCGGCTGCTACTGCGAGGACGAGTCACGCTGCCACCGCTCGCTGCTGCGCGGCCTGCTGGCCGAGCGCGGGGCGGACATCGCGGCCTGAACGCGGTCGCTCAGGCCAGCGGCGCGCCGACGAACACCGGCAGTTGCTCGGCCTGTGCCGTGTACGCGGCGAGCAGCGGAAAGTCTGACGGGCGCACAGCGTCAGGCAGGATGAACTGTGTGAAGGTCCAGGCCACCGCCGTCGAAATGCCGCCCTGCGTGATCGTGCGCTCGTCGGGCACCGCGAGCGGCGCGGCGGCCAGTTCGCGCTCCAGTTCGGCATAGGCCGTGTTCAGCTGGCCTTGCACGCGGTCGACCCACGGCTGGTGCTGCTTCTCACTGGGCCGCAGGTTGCGCTCGTAGACGATCTGCACCGTCTTCTCGCAGGCCGCGAGCGCGAGCCCCGTGAGGCGCAGGTCGCGCAGCCGAGCGGCCGGGTCGGTAGGAAACAAGCTACGGCCAGCGACTGCCTGCGCATGGTCGATGATGAGCGTCGAGTCCATCAACACCGTGCCGTCATCGCACACCAGCGTCGGGGCCTTCACCACCGGGTTGATCGCGCGGAACTGCTCGAAGGTGCTGAAGACCGAGATCGAGCGGTGCTCGAAACCGAGGCCGAGCAGGCGCAGCGAGATCGCGGCGCGGCGAACGAAGGGCGAGTCGAGCATGCCGACGAGTTGCATGGGGTCTCCTGAAGAAAGATGACCGCCACCATAGCGCCCGCGCCGCGCGCGCAGAAGGGCAACCCATCGAAAATCAGCGCACCTTACCGATCGATCATCGGTCCCCTCTTCTTCCGCTGCACGCCATGACCATCGACAAGAAAGACCGCCTCATCCTCGAAGCCCTGCAGACCGACGCGCGCCAGAGCCTGGCCGCGATCGGCAAGCGCATTGGCCTGTCGCAGCCGGCGATGAGCGAGCGCGTGCGCAAGCTCGAGCACGCCGGCGTGATCGAAGGCTACGGCGCGCGCGTGAACCTGCGCGCGCTGGGCGTGGGGCTGGAGGCCATCATCCGCATCGACACCACGCACGCAGCCATTGCGCGCTACCTCGCGCTCTTCGAGGCCATGCCCGAGGTGCTCGCGGTGGACCGCGTGACCGGCGCCGACTGCTTCTTCGTGCGCTGCGCCATCGCCGAGCCGACCGACCTGGAGCGCGTGGTGGACGCACTCGCGGTCGACGGTTCGGTGACCACCTCGCTCGTGCTGTCGAGCCCCGTGCGCAAGCAGGTCACCGTGGGTGCGGCAAAGGCGCCGCGCAAGTAGCTTTCAGCGCTGCGCCTTGTCCTTCTGGTTCTGCGCCTCGATGCGTTCACGCGCGGCCAGCCAGTCGGCGTCGCTCCACTCGCGCAGCTCGTAGAAGTTGCCGCCGGTGGCCAGCGCATTGCCGCCGTCCATCATGATGCTCTGGCCCGTGAGCCAGTCGCACTGGCCCGGCGCCATCAGGAAGGACGCGAGGTTCTGCAGCTCGCTCATGCGGCCCACGCGCGCCATCGGGTTGGTCTTGATGCTGCGCGCGCCGGGCTCCTCGCCGGGGTTCAGGCGCTTGCTCATGCCCTCGGTCGGGATCTCGCCGGGGCCCACGGCGTTCAGGCGGATGCCGTGGCGCGCCCACTCCACCGCGAGCGACTTGGTCATGACCTCGATGCCCGCCTTGCTCATGGCCGAAGGCACGACGTACGGGCTGCCGTTGTCGACCCAGGTGACGATGATGCTCATCACGCTGCGAAAGGCATCGCCCGGCTTCCACGCGCCCGACTTGGCCTGCGCCACCCAGCGCTTGCCCACGGCCTGCGTCACGTAGAAGCTGCCGTGGAACACGATGTTGGCCACGGCGTCGAAGGCGCGCGGCGACAGGCTCTCGGTCGGCGAGACGAAGTTGCCCGCCGCGTTGTTGACGAGGCCGGTGAGCCCGCCGCTCTGGAACAGGCTCTCGACCATGTCGTCGACCTGCTGCGCGATGCGGATGTCGACGCCGAAGGCATCGATGCGCCGATCGGGAAATTGCTGGCGCCAGGCGGCGGCGGTTTCTTCGCAGACCGCCTGGCGGCGGCCGCAGATGGCGACGTCGGCGCCCAGGCTCAGAAAACGCTCGGCCATGGCACGGCCGAGGCCGGTGCCGCCGCCGGTGACGAGGATGCGCTGGCCGCGCATCAGGGATGCTTCGAACATGAGGGGTCTCCTTGGCGTTGCGGCAGCGGCAGGAGCGCGTGCTGCCATCGGCCGCATGCTACGACTGCCAGGGCGCCATGGCTTGCGGAATCTGGCTCCGCCAGCGGGTGAAAATGGCCGCGCCCCCCTTCCCTTTCACCCCTGGACCTTCCGGACACACGACCCATGCCCCGTTCCTCCGATGCTTCCTTCCTGCCGCTCAACGGCGTGCGCGTGCTGAGCCTGGCGCTCAACCTGCCGGGCCCCGCCGCGCTGCTGCGCTGCCGCACGATGGGCGCGGCCTGCCTCAAGCTGGAGCCACCCGGTGGCGATCCGATGGGGCTGTACAACCGTCCCGCGTACACGGCGCTGCACGAGGGCGTCGAGGTCCGCACGGTCGACCTGAAGACCGAGGCCGGCCAGGCGCAGCTGCATGCCGAGCTGGCCCGCACCGACGTGCTGCTGACCTCGTTTCGCCCCTCGGCGCTGCAGAAGCTGAAGCTCGACTGGGCCTCGCTGCAGGCGCGGCACCCGGCGCTGTCGCAGGTCGCCATCGTCGGCGCCCCGGGCGAACGTGCCGAGGAGCCGGGCCACGACCTGACCTACCTCGCCGAAAGCGGCCTCGTCACCGGCACCGCACTGCCGCCCACGCTGTACGCCGACATGGGCGGTGCGCTGCTCGCGAGCGAGGCGGTGCTCAAGGCCGTGCTGCAGCAGACGCGCCAGCGCGGCGGCGTGTACCTCGAGGTGGCGCTGAACGCCTCGGCCGACTGGCTCGCCCTGCCCCGCACCTGGGGCCTGACGAAGCCCGACGGCGCGGTGGGCGGCGCGCACGCCGGCTACCGCGTCTACCCCTGCGCCGACGGCCGCGTGGCGGTGGCGGCGCTGGAGCCGCACTTCGCGGCGCGCCTGTGCGACGTGGCCGGCGTGGCGCCGCCGGACATGATGGCGCCCGCCACGCACGCGGCGCTGGCCGCCTGGCTCGCGACGCGCACGCGCGCCGAGCTGGAGGCCATGGGCCGTGAGCGCGACGTGCCGCTGCTCACGCTGGCCGACTGACGGCGCTCAGGACGCCGGCAGGCGCAGTTCGCTCAGCTTGCGATCGAGCTTGATGAGCCAGATGCGCGTCGGGCGCTCCAGATCGGAGCCGCGCGTGATGCGTGCTTCGGTCGCGCCCGCCGGGCAATCGCGGAGCTTGCCGTCGACATCGACCTTGCACTCTTCCACGCTGCCGGCCAGGCGGGTGCCATCGGCGGCGAGCAGCACGGTGCCCAGGCCGAAGTCGTTGTCGTTCACCAGCGCCAGGGTCTGGTCGTCGACGATGGTCAGGCCCTCGGCCTTCTCGGCCAGCCAGCCCAGCACGTTGAGGTCGAGCAGCTCGGTCTTGCGCATCGTCACCACGGTCGAATAGTCGACGCCATTCGACGGGGCCTGCGTGATGCTGCTGATCTCGAGGTTGTGGTTGAACTCCGGGGCTGCGATGTTCGTCGCGTTGGCCGGCAGCTCCACCAGCATCAGCTTGTTGAACACCTTGCCGTCGCCCTTGCGCGCGCCCTGCTCGATGACGATGAAGCGGCCGTTGCCCAGGCTCACCATGTCGCCGAGCTTGGCGTTGCCGGTGCGGTCCTTGTCGTACTGGCTGCCGTCGATCGGGTAGGCGTAGAGCTTCGAGGTCTCGGTGGCCGGATCGAACGCGAGCCAGCGCGTGAACTTGGCGATGTGGCGCACGTCGGTGTTGCTGCCGCCCGGCGGCTTGGCCTTGATCGACTTGCCGTTGGCGTCGCGCGGATCGATCGGGCTCTGCAGGAAGCCGTGCAGCACGCCGCTGGCCACATCGAGCGTCAGGCCTTCCATGCCGCGGTTGGGGCGGCGCTGGGCCAGCACGGCCGGCAGGTCGGTGGCGCCGGGGCCGGGCGCGTACTTCTTCTCGACCACACCGCTGGCGATGTTCAGGCGCGCGATGAAGGGACCGTACTCGTCGCTGGTCCACAGCACGTTGCGCGCCTTGTCGAGCACCAGCGTCTCGGGGTCGAGGCCGTTGGCGTCGTAGCCGGCCTTGGCTTCGTCGAACTTGTACTGGTCGGTCAGCGGGGTCTCGCCGGTCGAGCCCACGCCCGAGCGCGGCGGCAGGCCGGTGATCTTGGTGTTGGCGTCGCGCTTGAGCGGCACGCTGGTGCTGAGCACCGCGCCGGTCTTGCCCACGCGCACGACGCCGAAGCTCGGCGCGAACGATGGCGCCGGGAACACCTTGCTGATGCTGGTGACACCGTCGCCGCCGCCGGGCACGGGCGCGGTCGGGCCGTCGCCGTTGGGGCCGCGGTCGGTGATGGCGTAGAACTCGAGCGCGCCGTCGTCGGCCTTGCCCTTGAACGCCAGGCCCGAGCCGTAGGCCGGCAGGAAGCCCTGCGGAAAGTCGGCCTTGATGTCCGGGTTGTCGCCCTCGTAGGGCACGTGAAAGCGGGTGTCGGCCTGCAGCTGGTAGCGCGTGACAGCGATGCCGATGGCGCCGAGCTGGTTCGTCTGCTTCGATGCCTCGGTGACCGGTGCACCCAGGCGCGAGGCCAGCGTGTCCTCGAAGTGTTCGCGGGCCAGCATGCGGCGGTTCGAGTCGACCATGCGGGCATTGTAGGGAGCGGGCAACGCGGCCAGCACCGCGTTGAGCGCGGTGTGGAAGGCGTCGGGCAAGGCGTTGAAATCGAGCGCGCCGGCCGTCAGGGCGGCCTTGAGCGCGGGCGTCAGGCGGATGCCGTTGGCGGGGTCGCGGTCCTCGTCGAAGCTCTGCAGCGCGAGCAGGCGGTTGACCACGGCATCGGCCTTCACGTCGCTGCCGCCGGCCAGGGTGAGCGGCGTGATCGCTTCGCCGCACGCGGCGCTGCCCAAAGCCAGCGCGCCGGCGCTGAAGGTGACGGTCTCGCCGTCCTTGCAGATGAACTCGCCCTTGGCGTTGGTGGCGGCCTTGGGGGCGCTGCCGGCCACGTAGTCGAGGCCTTCCACCGCGGCATCGAGGAAGGTGCCGGTCTTCGACTGTGCAGCGGGCGGATTGGTGGTGCCGCCACCGCCCACGGGGAACGACCAGCCGCCCCCGCCGCCGTTGCCGCCGCCGCAGGCGGTCAGCACCGCGCCAGCGCCCACGAGCGCCAGCCATCCCATCCTCGATCCTCTTGTTGTCTTGTGCATTGCTTGTTGTCCTTGTGATGCGCCCGCGCAAAGGCGCAAGCCCCGGCGATTAATGCCGAGGCAGATGACAAGCCCGTGAAACTGCAACCGAAAGGTTGCGGTGGTCGGCGCGCTTTTAGCGCCTTCTCAGCGACCGCTGCCGTCGCGCTGGCGGTCTTCGCGCTTGACCGCAAGGTAGGTGTCGAGATCGACCTCGTGCAGCTGGCGCGGGTAGCGCTCGGCCGCCGCGAACCAGTAGCGCTGCCGGCGCTCGGCCGGGTCGTTGGCGCCGGTGGCCAGGTAGGCGTCGAGCGTGAGGAAGTAGCGCATCGCATTGCGCTCCACCAGCCCGCGCAGGCCGCGGATGTACTCGGGCTGGCCGTCGGCGCCCTTGCCCACCACGGTGAAGCCCACCTTGGAACTGCCGAAGGTGGCGAGGTAGGCCTGCGTGGCCAACCGCACCATCGTGTTGTGGTTGTAGCCGTAGCTGAAGTGCAGGAAGGTCTTGCGCTCGTCGAGCGCCACCGCTTCGAGCCGCACGCGGTAGTTGCTGGTGCCGAACGGGCCGGTGTCGGCCGACATCTCGACCTGCAGGTGCTCGGGCGTGGCGCTGGCCACGCGGTAGGCAAAAGGCAGCTCGAAGGCCTGGTCGACCGGCTTGTCGTAGCGGCGCACCACGAACAGCGTGAGCGTCTCCTTGCCCTGCGGCGAGGTGCTGATGCGGCAGCGCCGGTTGTTGATGTGCAGCGTGAGCAGTTCGCACCAGTGGTCCGAGCCCTTGAGCGCCGCGCTGACCTTCGACAGCGGGTGCTCGACCACGGCGTAGATGTCGCCCTCGAGGCCGCCGGGCGTCTCGGTGGAGTCGAGCTGCACGGGGCGCCCGAAGCGGCTCTGGTCGAGCTTGTCGCTGAGCTTCTGGTGCTCGGCGCGCAGGGCCTGGGCCCCCGCGGGCGCGGAGGCCTCGGGGGCCGCCGCCTGCGCCAGCAGCGACACGCCGCAGCAGGCGGCCACCGCCAGGATGCGCTTCCACGAAACCGGCACGGGGGGCGAACTGCTCATCATGGGGCTACACGATACCCCGGTTCCGCCGCACCAGCAGCAGCATCGCCCCCGCCAGCAGCGCCGCGCCCAGCCATTGGCGCGGCGCCATCGGCTGCGCCAGCCACAGCGCCGCGAGCCAGGCCGCCACCAGCGGCTCGATCAGCGTGCCGACCACCGCCGCCGTCGGCGAGAGCCGACGCGCCCCCCAGGCGAAGGCCAGGTAGGCCACCGACGTGGTCGCCACGCCGGTGTAGGCCGCGCCCGTCCATTGCGCCGCGCCCTCGGGCCAGGTGATGCCGTTCGCCACGGCGACGCCGAGCATGCACAGCGCCGCGGCGCTCATGCCCCAGGCGGACGCGGTCACGGCCGGCACCCGCGCCGGCATGCGCGCGTTGCCCAGCACCACCAGCGCATAGCAGACGGCCGAGCCGAAGGACCACGCGAGCCCGGCGCCGTAGCCCGTCGGCAAGGCGCCCCATCCAGCGGCTGGCATCACCAGCAGCAACACGCCCGCCAGCGCCAGCACGAGGCCGCCGAGCAGGCGCGCGCCGAAGGGCTCGTAGCCGCGCAGCACCGACACGCAGGCCACGATCAGTGGCGCGCAGCAGATCGAGATCACCGTCGGCAGCGCGGCACCCAGGTGCGCGATGCCGGCAAACCAGCAGCTCACGTTCAGCGCCATCGCGGCGCCGGTGCCGACGACGTGGCCCTGCTCGCGGCGCGTCAGATGGCGCCACTCGGCATCGGCAACCGGCGAACGCCGCGTCGCCTGCCAGTGCAGCCACCACAGCAGCGGCATGCCCAGCGCGAAGCGCGCCAGCGACAGGCTGTGCGGCGCGATGCCGCCGTCGATCAGGAATTGCGCCACCAGGGCGCCGCCGCCCCAGAGCACGCCGGCCAGCAGCACGCCGCCCCAGGCCAAGGCGGCCGTTGTTCTTGCATTCATGTTGAAACTCTCCGTGAGGCCCGTCGCCTCGGCGTCGCGTCGACGCACTGCCGGGGGCGGGCATGACCATCCGGCCACCGCCCGGCGTTCTTCATTCAGCGGAAGAAGGCGGACGGCAGCGACCACTTGCGGGCCTGACGGGCGCGGCGCGAGGCGCGCGCGAACGTCAGCGGCAGGTCGACGAAGGGGGAGAGTGATGCAGGTGCATGAGCGGCCGATGATAGGAGCGGCGCCCCGCGCCCACAAGAGAGAATCGCCCGCATGTGCCCTGCCCTTTCTCACTGCATGCCATGAAGCGCCAAGGTCGACTCGTTCGTTGGGAGGCCGAGCGCGGCTTCGGTTTCATCCGCAGCCCGGAGGTGTCGGCCGACGTCTTCGTGCACCTGCGCGACTTTCGCGACCGCCAGTTGAAGCCTCAGGTCGGCATGGCGGTGCACTTCGAAGAGATCCATGTCGGCGGCAAGGGGCCGCGGGCGATGGCCGTGGAGGCTGCGGCCTCGGCGGCTGCCGCACCTCGCGCAGCGTCACGCCCGCAGCCGCGCCGGTCTTCGGGTCGCAGCACGGCCGGCACGCCGTGGGGCGCGTGGCTGATCGGGGTCTATGTGCTGGGCCTGGGCGCCGCTGTCTGGCTCGGTCGCCTGCCACTGTTCGCGCTGGCGGTCGTCGCGGGGCTGAGCCTGCTTACCTTCGGCGCCTACGCCTTCGACAAGCGCGCGGCGCAGGCCGGGCGCTGGCGCACGCAGGAAAGCACGCTGCACCTGCTCGCCCTCGCAGGCGGCTGGCCGGGCGCGTGGTGCGCGCAGCGGCTGCTGCGGCACAAGTCGAGCAAGGCGAGTTTCCTGTGGAGGTTCTACGTCACGGTCGCGCTGCATTGCGCGGCGCTGGGGGCGTGGGTGTTCTGGCTGTCGAAGCACGCGGCCTTCGGCTGACCGCACCTTCGACTTATCAACGCCTCAACGCACCTTGCGTGAAGGCTTGTTGAGCGGCTTGCCGCCGCTGCCGTTGTCGCGCGGCGGCAGGCCCGTGTGCTGCGTGAGGATGCGGCCCTTGGAGGGCTTCACCGGCGCCAGCCGGACCGGCGCCGCGGCCTTGGCGGCCACCGGCGCCGAGGTCGAGTTCTTGCGGCGTGCGCTCGTGTAGCCGCCATCGGTCAGCGGCTGCCACGTCGGGATCAGGTGGTGCTTGCCGTTGCCGATGAGGTCGGCGCGGCCCATGCTCTTCAGGGCTTCGCGCAGCAGCGGCCAGTTGTTGGCATCGTGGTAGCGCAGGAAGGCCTTGTGCAGGCGGCGGCGCTTGTCGCCGCGCACGATGTCCACCGTCTCGCTCTCGCGCGTGATCTTGCGCAGCGGGTTCTTGTTGGTGTGGTACATCGTTGTCGCAGTGGCCATCGGGCTCGGGTAGAACGTTTGCACCTGGTCAGCGCGGAAACCGTTCTTCTTGAGCCAGATCGCGAGGTTCATCATGTCCTCGTCGCTGGTGCCCGGGTGCGCGGCGATGAAGTACGGGATGAGGTACTGCTTCTTGCCCGCCTCGGCCGAGTACTTCTCGAACATCTGCTTGAACTTGTCGTAGCTGCCGATGCCGGGCTTCATCATCTTCGTGAGCGGGCCTTGCTCGGTGTGCTCGGGCGCGATCTTCAGGTAGCCGCCGACGTGGTGCTGCACCAGCTCCTTCACGTACTCGGGCGACTGCACGGCCAGGTCGTAGCGCAGGCCGGAACCGATGAGGATCTTCTTGATGCCCTTGAGCGCCCGCGCGCGGCGGTAGATCTTGATGAGCGGGTCGTGGTTGGTGCCCAGGTTCGGGCAGATGCCCGGGTACACGCAGCTGGGCTTGCGGCACGCCGCCTCGATCGCGGGGCTCTTGCAGCCCAGGCGGTACATGTTGGCCGTGGGGCCGCCCAGGTCGGAGATGGTGCCGGTGAAGCCGCTGACCGAATCGCGGATGGCCTCGACCTCCTTGATGATCGAGTCTTCCGAGCGGCTCTGGATGATGCGGCCCTCGTGCTCGGTGATCGAGCAGAAGGTGCAGCCGCCGAAGCAGCCGCGCATGATGTTCACGCTGAAGCGGATCATTTCCCACGCGGGGATCTTGGTCGCGCCGTCGTGGCTGCCGTTCTCGTCGGCGTAACGCGGGTGCGGGCTGCGCGCATACGGCAGGTCGAACACGTGGTCCATCTCGGCCGTGGTGAGCGGAATGGGCGGCGGGTTGATCCACACGTCGCGCGCCGTGGCGCCCTCGCCGTGCGCCTGCACGAGCGCGCGGGCGTTGCCGGGATTGGTCTCGAGGTGCAGCACGCGGTTGGCGTGGGCGTAGAGCACCGGATCGCTGCGCACCTGCTCGTACGAAGGCAGGCGGATCACCGAGCGGTCGCGCGGCGGCACGGCGATCTTGCCGCGGCCTTGCAGCGCCGGGTTGGGCACGAAGTTCAGCGGCTTGATGGCGGGGTTGACGACCGAGCCGGCGGCAGAGCCCGCGGCTTCGGCGGCCTTGGCGACGGCTTGCGCCTCGTCTTCCTTCGCGCAGGTGGCGCCGTTGGCCTTGGCCTGGTCGGACACCATCAGGTACGGGTTGACGTGCGCCTCGACGCGACCGGGTTCGTCGACGCTGGTGGAGTTGATCTCGAACCAGGCCTCGGGCGTTTCGCGGCGCACATAGGCCGTGCCGCGCACGTCTGTGATCTGCTGCACCGGCTCCTTGGCGGCCAGGCGGTGCGCGATCTCGACGATGGCGCGCTCGGCGTTGCCGTACAGCAGCAGGTCGCACTTGGCGTCGACCACGATGGAGCGGCGCACCTTGTCCGACCAGTAGTCGTAGTGCGCGATGCGGCGCAGGCTGCCTTCGATGCCGCCGAGGATGATCGGCACGTCGTTCCAGGCTTCCTTGCAGCGCTGCGAATACACGATGGCCGCACGGTCGGGGCGCGAGCCGCCGACGTCGCCGGGGGTGTAGGCGTCGTCGCTGCGGATCTTCCGGTCGGCCGTGTAGCGGTTGATCATCGAATCCATGTTGCCGGCCGTGACGCCGAAGAACAGGTTCGGCTTGCCCAGCACCTTGAAGGGCTCGGCGCTTTGCCAGTCGGGCTGCGCGATGATGCCCACGCGAAAGCCCTGCGCCTCGAGCATGCGGCCGATGACCGACATGCCGAAGCTGGGGTGGTCGACGTAGGCGTCGCCCGTGACCACGATGATGTCGCAGCTGTCCCAGCCGAGCGCGTCCATCTCCTTGCGCGAGGTCGGCAGGAACTTGGCCGTGCCGAAACGGGCCGCCCAGTACTTGCGGTAGCTGGTCAGCGGCTTGGCGGCACGCGCAAAAAAGGAGACGTCGACGGGGGCGTTCATCGGTGGGAGCGGACAGCGCCGGGGCGCCGCCTGTGTGGGCAACCCTCGATTTTAGGGTTTTCCAGCATTTCTGTCGCCCTGAAGATCCCTTGCCCCGGGATGCGAGGGCTCTTATTTGATTGCCAAAGTCAAGCAACTTGAATGACAATGGCAACCATGTCCACGCCAACGCCCTCCGTCGACCCGTCCGCCGTCAAGGCCATCCGCCGGTTCAACCGCTTCTACACGCGCCGCATCGGCGCCCTCGACCCCTACCTGGGCAGCGACCTGTCGCTGACCGACGTGCGCGTGCTCTACGAGCTGGCGCACCGCGAAACCCCCGTCGCCAGCGAGATCGGGCGCGACCTGGGCTTCGACGCCGGCTACCTCAGCCGCATCCTGCGCCGCTTCGAAACCCACGGCTGGCTCACGCGCGAGCCGCACCCGCGCGACGCGCGCCAGAGCGTGCTGCGCCTGACGGAAGCCGGCCATGCCGCGTTTGCGCCGCTGCAACAGAAATCGCGCGACGAGGCCGCCGCCCTGCTCGCGGCGCTGCCGCCGGCGCAGCAGAACCAGCTGGTGCAGGCCATGGACACGGTGCAGGCGCTGCTCGAACCGGCCGCGCCGCCGGCCCGGCCCCAGGCCGCCGTGCTGCGCGACCCGGCGCCGGGCGACATCGGCTGGGTGGTGCAGCAGCACGGCGAGCTGTATGCGCGCGAATACGGCTGGGACCTCCGCTTCGAGGCGCTCGTGGCGGGCATCGCAGGCGAGTTCCTGCTCAAGTTCCAGCCCGAATGGGAGCGCTGCTGGATCGCCGAGCTCAACGGCGAGCGTGTCGGCGCGATCTTCGTGGTGCGCAAGTCGGCCACCGTGGCACAGCTGCGCATGCTGATCCTCACGCCGGCCGCGCGCGGCCTGGGCCTGGGCGGGCGCCTCGTGGACGAGTGCATCGCCTTCGCGCGCCGCAAGGGCTACAAGAAGATGACGCTGTGGACCAACAGCTGCCTCACGGCCGCGCGCAGCATCTACGCCAAGCGCGGCTTCCAGCTCACGCACTCGGAGCCGCACGAGGGCTACGGGCAGCCGCAGGTGGGCGAGACGTGGGAACTGAAGCTGTAGCGCCTACTGCATGTACCAGCCGTGGCTCACCACCAGCGACTGGCCGGTGAGTGCATTGGTCGGGAACGCCGCGAACAGCAGCGCCACGCGCGCCACGTCATCGGTGGTGGTGAACTCGCCATCCACCGTCTCCTTGAGCATCACGTTCTTGACGACCTGCTCCTCGGTGATGCCCAGCGTCTTCGCCTGCTCGGGAATCTGCTTCTCGACCAGCGGCGTGCGCACGAAGCCCGGGCAGATCACGTTGGCGCGCACGCCGTGCTTGGCGCCTTCTTTCGCGACGGTCTTGGCCAACCCGATGAGGCCGTGCTTGGCCGTCACGTACGGCGCCTTCAGCAGCGACGCCTCCTTGGAGTGCACCGAGCCCATGTAGATCACGCTGCCGCCGCGGCCCTGCGCATACATGTGCTTGAGGCATGCCTTGGTGGTGAGGAACGCACCGTCCAGGTGAATGGCGAGCATCTTCTTCCAGTCGGCGAAGCTGAACTCGTCGACCGGATGCACGATCTGGATGCCGGCGTTGCTGATGAGGATGTCGATGCCGCCGAAGGCCTTCGCGCCCTCTTCCACCGAAGCATTGACCTGGTCTTCGTTCGTCACGTCGACGCCCACGCCGATGGCCTGCGCACCCGTGGCCTTCAGTTCGGCGGCGGTGGCGTCGGCCGCTTCCTTGTTGAGGTCGGCAATGATGATCTTCGCGCCTTCCTGCGCGAACAGGATGGCGATTTCCTTGCCGATGCCGCTGGCCGAGCCGGTGATGTAGGCGACCTTGTCCTTGAGTTGCATGGTGAAGCGTCCTTGGAAGTGGTGGATAGGAAAAAAGCGAGCAAGAACCGGGCAAGCGCCCGGCTGTCTTCCCTCAGCGCGACAGCCCCGGCCGCTTGATGCGCCCGGTGCCCGGCTCGCCGAGGTCGAAGGTGGTCACGCCGTTCACCGTGGCGTCGGCGCGCAGCGTCTCGGGGTGGGCGAGCGTCTTGCCCATGTCGCGCACGCCCGATTCCCAGTGCTCCTCGACCGCGGCGCGCGAGAACTCGTAGTCCTTCGACTCGAGCTCGTACGTCTTGTCGCGGTAGATCAGGTGAAAGATGTCGATCGGCTCGTGCGTGAGCTGCGCCTGCACCTCGACCACGCTCGGGTCGTTGCGCAGGCCGGGCGGCAGCTTGGCGATCAGGTCGGCAATGGCCTGCTGCAGGTTCATGTTGGCCGCCAGCGCATCGGTGTTCAGGCGCGTGCGGCTCGAATAGGTGATGTCCTTCTGGCGCTCCATCACGCCCGACAGCGTGTGCGGCATCTCGCCGCGCGCATTGAACAGGTCGACCTGCAGCACCACCAGCGCCTCGGAACGCGGGTGCGTGTCGAGCACGTACTGCAGCGGCGTGTTCGAGACAATGCCGCCGTCCCAGTAGTCGTCGCCGTCGATGTGCACCGGCGCAAAGCCCGGCGGCAGCGCGCCGCTGGCCATGATGTGCTCGGGGCCGATGCGCTGTCGCGTGTTGTCGAAGTACACCGAGTTGCCGGTGCGCACATTGACGGCGCCCACGCTGAAGCGTGCCTCGCAGGCGTTGATGCGGTCGAAGTCGATGAGCCGCTCCAGCGTGGCCTTCAGCGGCGAGGTGTCGTAATAGCTCAGGAGCGGCGCGGCACCGCCCAGCAGCAGGGCCGGCGAATAGCGCGGCTCGAAGAAACCGGGGATGCCGACCAGCGAGGCCATGGTGGCGCTCCACTGGTTCTGCGTGGCGCGGTCGCCCAGCCACGACGGCAGGCGCTGCGCCGGCCCCGAAGACACCAGGTGCCAGAACTCGCGCAGCCGGTCGACCCGCTGCGCGGGCGCGTTGCCGGCGATGAGCGCGGCATTGATGGCGCCGATCGACACGCCCGCGATCCAGTGCGGCTGCAGGTCGGTCTCGCTGAGCGCGGCGTACACGCCCGCCTGGTAGGCGCCGAGCGCACCGCCGCCCTGCAGCACCAGCGCCTTGCGGGCGGCGCGCATGCCTTCGCGGCGGGCGATGAACGGATGGGTTGGTGCGGCGGGAGAAGCTGAGGATGAAGAAGAGGAAGCAGCGGTGGCGGCGCGAGGCTTTTTCTTGGGTGTCGTCGTCATGTGGTCATTGGACACCAGCCCCGCGACAGCCACCTGACCAGGGGCCTTTTCGCGGCTTCAGCCCGGACGAATCTCACATCTTCGGCAGCATCTGCCCGCGGATCTCGCCGCCCGGGTTGGCGGCCGTGTGGATGTTGGCGTACCACTTGCCGGCCACGAGGTCGGCCGCCTGCGCGGGCGTGAGCGTGGCCTGGCCCTCGATCGGGCTGGCCGGACTCGCGAAGGGCAACACCACGCCGGCATTCGCGCCCGCGGCGGCGGGCCCGTGGAAGTGGGCCGCCGTGGCCGGGCCGCTCAGGCCTTCGTAGGTGATCTTGTACTTGAGCACGTTGGTGTCGCGGTTGAGCCAGGCCTCGGCCATTCCGCTGCCGCGCGTCATGTTGGGCGGCACCTGGCTGGCCGCGTTCATCGCGCCACTGAAGCTCGCGACGTTCGACTTCGACATCATTCCGCAGCCGGCCAGTGCGACGGCGGCCAGGCCCGCGACGAGGGTGCTGCGCCAGAGTGTGCGAGTGTTGTTCATGGTCGGGGTCTCCTGTGGATGAAAGCATTCAGCATAGGCAGACGCCGCCTGCGGCCTTGTCGGCCAGCACCCCTTCTTCGCACGCCTGTGCAAGAGAATGCAACGATGATTTCCGACGACACACTCCCTTCCGCACACGACGTGGTCGCCTTCTGGCGCGATGCCGGACCCGAGCGCTGGTTCGCGAAAAGCGATGCCTTCGATGCCGCATGCATCGACCAGTTGGCCGCCGCCCACCAGGCCGCGGCCAGCGGCCGGCTCGACCACTGGGCCGACACCGCCGAAGGCGCGCTGGCGCTGCTGGTGCTGCTCGACCAGTTCCCGCGCAACGCCTGGCGCCAGAACCCGCACATGCTCGCCACCGACGGCCTCGCGCTGGCCGTGGCGCGCCGCGCCGTCGAGGCCGGCTTCGACCGGCAGGCCGAGGCGCTGATGCAGCGCTTTTTCTACCTGCCCTTCATGCACTCGGAGGTGCTGGCCGAGCAGGAACGCTCGGTCGAACTCAACGCCACGCAGGACGCCAGCACGCAGCACTTTGCCGTGCTGCACCGCGACATCGTGGCGCGCTTCGGGCGCTTTCCGCACCGCAACCGGATGCTCGGGCGCACCTCCACGCCAGAGGAGCAGAAGTTTCTCGACGAAGGCGGCTTCGCCGGTTAGGCCGTGTCGACGTGCGCGGGCAACGGCACGTCGCGCGTCGGCGACGCCTGCCCCGCCGGCTCGCCGATGGCGTCCTTCATCGAGCCGTAGGTGCGCGCATAGACCCAGGTGAACTCGGCGCCCAGCAGGAAGATCTGCGCCGAGTAGTACACCCACACCAGCACCACCACCAGCGAGCCGGCCGCGCCGTAGCCCGAGGCCACGCTGCTCTTGCCGATGTACAGGCCGATGAGGTGCTTGCCCACGGTGAACAGCAGCGCCGTCACCGCCGCGCCCACCCACACGTCGCGCCACTGCACCTTGGCGCGCGGCATGATCTTGTAGATCATCGCGAAGATCACCGTGACCATCGCGAAGCTGAAGACGAAGTTCACCACCTGCGCCAGCGTGGCCCAGGCACCGAACATCGGCGACCACCACTTGCCCAGCGCGGCCAGCGCCGCGCTCGCCACCAGCGACACCATGAGCAGGAAGCCGATGCCCATGATCATGCTGAACGACAGCAGGCGCACGCGCAGCATGTTGAAGACGCCCTTGTTGCGGGTGCGCGCGGGGGCACGCCAAATGCGGTCGAGCGCGTCCTGCAGCTCGCCGAAGACGGTGGTCGCGCCCACGATCAACAGCGCGATGCCGACGACCGTCGCCACGATGCCCTCGGTCGGCTTGTTGACCGCCTGCAGCATGCCCTGCACCGCCGCCGCGCCCTGCTCGCCCATGAGGCCCGAGAGCTGCGCGAAGATCTCGCCGCGCGCGGCCTCCTGCCCGAAGACGAGGCCGGCCACCGCGATCACGATCAGCAGCAGCGGCGCAATGGAGAACACCGTGTAGTAGGCCAGCGCGGCGCCCATGCTCGGGGCGTAGTCGTTGGACCAGGAAGCGAAGGCGCGCCGGCAGAGATCGAAGAGTGCGCGAAGTCGAATGAGCATGGCGTCGGGTCCCGGTGAAGCAGTGCGCCTACGATAATCGTTCCACATGCATCCGTCCGCCCCCGCCGCGGCATCGCCGCCCGACCACCCGCAGCCCGCGTCGCCACGCGACCTTTTTGTTTCGTTCACCTGGCTCGCGCTGCAGGGCTTCGGCGGCGTCCTCGCCATCGTCCAGCGCGAGATGGTCGAGAAGAAGAAGTGGCTCACGCCCGACCAGTTCCTCGAGGACTGGGCCGTGGCGCAGGTGATGCCGGGGCCGAACGTGATCAACCTCGCGCTGATGATCGGCGACCGCTACTTCGGCCTGCGCGGCGCCGTGGCCGCGGTGGCGGGCATGCTCACCGTGCCGCTGTTCGTGATCCTCGCGCTGGCCGTGCTCTACGCGCACTACGCCGCCAACCCCCAGGTGGCGGCAGCGCTGCGCGGCATGGGCGCGGTGTCGGGCGGACTCATCGCGGCCACGGGCATCAAGCTGATCCCGCAACTGCGCAAGCACCCGCTGGGCTTTGCGACCTGCCTGGCGTTCGTGGCGCTGGTGTTCGCGGCCATCGCGCTGCTGAAGATTCCGCTGGGGTGGGTGCTGCTGGCGGTGGGCGGCGTGGCCTGCGTGTGGACCTGGAAGAAGATCGCCCCATGAACATCGTCATGCAATGGCACGACTGGCTGGCCCTCTTCGGGCAGTACCTGCTGCTGTCGCTGCTGTCGATCAGCGGCGCGATCACCACGGTGCCCGACATGCACCGCTATCTCGTGGCGCAGCACGGCTGGCTCACCGAGGCGCAGTTCACCTCCTCGGTCGCCATCGCCCAGGCCGCGCCCGGGCCCAACGTGCTGTTCGTCGCGCTGATGGGTTGGAACGTCGGGCTCAACGCAGGTGGCGGCATCGGCGCCGGGCCCATGGCCTGGCTGCTGGGCTTCTTCGGCCTGATGGTCACGATGGTCGGCATCATGCTGCCGAGCACCACCCTCACCTACGTCGCCACGCGCTGGGGCCACCGCAACCGCACGCGCCGCGAGGTGCGCGCCTTCAAGCAGGGCATGGCGCCGGTGGTGGTCGGGCTGCTCATCGCCACCGGCTGGGTGCTGGCCGGCGGCAACCAGTCGACCGGCGTGCCGGCCTGGCACCTGTGGCTGCTCAGCGGCGTGGCCGCGCTGGTGGTCTGGCGCACGCGCATCCACCTGCTGTGGCTGCTGGGCTGCGGCGCGGCGCTGGGCGCGGTAGGCTTCGTTTGAGCCTTTTTCCTTTCTGCATACTTTTTCTTTCAGGAGCCCTCTGCCATGTCGCAACTTCGTCCGCTCGGCCGTTCCAGCCTTCGGGTGTCTCCCCTCGCCTTCGGTGGCAACGTGTTCGGCTGGACCGTCGACGAGGCGGCCTCGTTCAAGCTGCTCGACGCCTGGCTCGACGCCGGCTTCAACTTCGTCGACACGGCCGACGTCTACTCGGCCTGGGTGCCGGGCCATGTGGGCGGCGAGTCGGAAACGATCATCGGCAAGTGGCTCAAGCACAGCGGCAAGCGCAACCGCGTGGTGCTCGCCACCAAGGTCGGCAAGCCGATGGGCGAAGGCAAGGTGGGCCTGTCGCCCACCTACATCCGCGAAGCCGTCGAGGCGTCGCTCAAGCGCCTGCAGACCGACTACATCGACCTGTACCAGTCGCACGACGACGACGCGAACACGCCGCTCGAAGACACGCTGGGCACCTTCGACGCGCTCATCAAGGAGGGCAAGGTGCGCGCCATCGGCGCCTCGAACTACACGGCGCCGCGGCTGGCCGAGGCGCTCGACGTGTCGGAACGCCTGGGCATCGCGCGCTACGAGAGCCTGCAGCCGCTGTACAACCTGTACGACCGCGCGGTGTTCGAAGACGCGCTGGAGCCGCTGTGCCTCAAGCGCGAAGTGGGCGTGATCAACTTCTACGCGCTGGCGGCGGGCTTTCTCACCGGCAAGTACCGCACAGAGGCCGATGCGGCCAAGAGCGCGCGCGGCGCCAACACCACCAAGAAGTACCTGAACCCGCGCGGCCTGCGCATCCTCGATGCGCTGGACAAGGTGGCCCAGCAGTACAACGCCAAGCCCGGCCAGGTCGCCATCGCCTGGCAGATCGCACGGCCCGGCGTGACGGCGCCGATCGCCAGCGCCACCTCGCTGGCGCAGCTCGAAGAACTGGTGGTGGCCACGCAGCTCAAGCTGGACGCGGGCACCATCGACATGCTCGACCGAGCCAGCGCCGAGACGCCGGCCTGAATCTCAACCGTCGACGGGGTTCAGCGGCGTCGCCAGGATGCGCTGGTAGAACGCCACGTCGAGCCAGCGGCCGAACTTGAAGCCGGCCTGCTGCACGGTGCCTGCATGCGTGAAGCCCAGGCGCTCGTGCAGCGCGATGCTGCCGGCGTTCGAGGCGTCGATGGCGCCGACCATCACATGCACCTCGCGCGCGATCGCCTCGGCCACGATCGCCTCCATCAGCGTGCGGCCCAGGCCCTCGCCGCGGTGCGCGGCATCGACGTACACCGAGTGCTCGACCGTGTACTTGTAGGCCGGAAAGGCGCGGAACGTGCCGTAGCTTGCGAAGCCCAGCAGCTTGCCGTTGTCGTCCACCGCGCCGATCACGGGAAAGCCGCCGGCGCGCTTGGCGGCGAACCACGTCACCATGTTCTCGGGCGTGCGCGGCTTGTAGTCGTACAGCGCGGTGGAGTTGACGATGGCCTCGTTCAGGATCGCCAGGATGGCGCCTGAATGGGCTTCTTCGGTGCAGGCGATGAGACGCATGGTGTTTCTCTGTCGTTTAATATAAGAGAATAATAATCTCATATGGGAAACACTTCACCTTCCACCCCCTCGCCGGCGCCGGCCGATGGCCACATCGACGCGCTCATCGCCACCCGGCTGCTGGCGCTGCGCCAGGCCCAGGGGCTCAGCCTCGCCGACCTGGCCGGGTTGTCGGGCGTGAGCAAGGCGATGATCTCCAAGGTCGAGCGCGCGCAGAGCAGCCCCACCGCCGTGCTGCTGGGCAAGCTGGCCGCCGGCCTCGGCGTTTCGCTGGCGCAGCTTCTCACCGAGGACAAGGCGCAGCCGCAACGGCTGCGCAAACGGGCCGCGCAGGAGGTCTGGCGCGACCCCGAGGCAGGCTACCTGCGCCGCCAGGTCGCCGAGCGCGGCGCGGGCAGCGGCGTGGAGCTGGTCGAGGTCGAACTGCCGCGCGCCGCGCAGGTCGGCTACCCGCGATGGAGCGGCACGCCGTACCGGCAGAGCCTGTGGATGCTCGAAGGCGCGCTGCAGGTCGACTACGGCGACGAGCGCTTCGAGCTCGCCCCGGGCGACTGCCTCGACTTCGGCGTCGACCGGCCGCTGGTCTTCAAGGCGCTGGGGGCCACCGCCTGCCGCTACCTGCTGGTCGCCGTTCCCGATTGATTGAACGATTGCCTGACCGATGCGGTAGGCAAGCTCCCACACGCAGAGACGACTCAGGCCGGTCCGGGCATCGGGGTGCGTCGGGATACTGCAAGGCATCTCAGCTACCGGAGCCGCACGATGTCCTTTGCGCTTTACATGATCGGCTTTCTGATCTTCCTGGCCGGGGTCGCCTGGGGCGCCTCGGTGGCCGGCGTGCCCACGCTCTACATCGGCATCGGCGCGCTGATCCTGCTGGGCATCGGCGTCTTCAGCGCCGTGGCCCGCACGCGCAGCAAAGACCCGTCCTGAACGAGCCTGATCGCTTCACAGATCAGTTCACACAGGCTTCACGCCCGGCGCACATGGCGTCGCTAACTTCGCAGGCGCACCACACCCCGTGGTGCGCTTTGCAAGTCAGCCTCCCATGCACGCCTCTTCTTCCTGTCTCTTTTCTCCCCACGCGCCTTCCTCGTCGGTCGCGCCCTGCCCCGCGCCGGCCTTCGTGAGCGACCCGGGTACGGCCTGCACCCAGGTCGACCTGCTCGTCATCGGCGCGAGCTTTGCCGGGCTGGCCTGCGCCCGCGCCGCCGCCAAGGCCGGCCTGCGCGTGATGGTGCTCGAGAAGAAGGCCGCCGCCGGCGCCAAGCTGCACACCACCGGGATCATCGTCAAGGACGCGGTCGACAGCGTGCCGTGGCTGGCCGACGTGCCGCCCGCGCTGGTGCGCCGCATCGAAGGCGTGCGGCTGTACGCGCCCGACATGCACCACGTCGACCTGCACGCGCCCGGCTACTGGTTCTGGGCCACCGACGCGCCCGCGCTGCTCGACTGGATGGTGGAGTCCACCCGGGCCTGCGGCGTCGAGGTGCGACTGGGCACGCTGTTCGAGCAGGCGCTGTGGGCGAACGGCCGCTGGGAGGTGCCGGTGGCGCAGGGCCCGTGCATCCGCGCGACCTACCTCGTGGGCGCCGACGGCCCGCACTCGCGCGTCGCCAAGGCACTGGGCCTGTCGCGCAACACGCGCTTTCTCTACGGCGTGGAGCACGAATACCAGGGCGCGCGCATGGCGCCCGATCTGCTCCATTGCTTCATCGACCGCCAACTCGCGCCGGGCTACATCGGCTGGGCGCTCGACGGCGTCGGCGTGAGCCAGATCGGCCTGGCGCGCCGCATGGGCCGCCACGACACGGGCGCGCTGCGCCTGGACCCGCTGCTGCGCAAGATCGCCTCGGTGGTGTCGCCCGGCGACGCGCCGCCGGTCGCCGTGCGCGCCGGGATGATCCCCTGCGGCGGCGTGCTGCCGGTGGTGGCTCGCGAACGGGCGCTGCTGGTGGGCGATGCGGCGGGCATGGTGTCGCCCGTGACGGCCGGCGGCATCCACACGGCGCTGCAGCACGGCGAGCGCGCCGGTGAGGCCGTGGCGCGCTTCGTGCGCGGCGAGGCGGACGACCCCGCGACGTGGTTCGTGCGCGGCTACCCACGCTTTCTGACGAAGCGCACGCTGCGCTGGGCCTTCGACCACTTCCAGAGCGACTGGATGTTCAACCGCCTGCTCGGCACGGCGCCGATGCGGCGTGCGGCGGAGCTGGTGTACTTCCACCGCAAGGGCCGCGGGCCCGTGGCCCGCTAGGCCCCGCTCAGGCGCTGCGCTGGCGCATCGCCTCGTAGAGGCACACGCCGCTGGCCACCGAGACGTTCAGGCTCTCGACCGCGCCGGCCATGGGAATGCTCACCAGCTCGTCGCAGGTCTTGCGCGTGAGCTGGCGCATGCCCTCGCCCTCGGCGCCCAGCACCAGCGCCAGCGGGCGCTTGAAGTCGCTCTGGTAGATGGTGCCCGGCGCGTCGTCGCTGGTGCCCACGCACCAGATGCTGCGCTCCTTGAGCTCGTTGAGCGTGCGCGCGAGGTTGGTCACCATGAAGTACGGCACCGTCTCGGCGGCGCCGCTCGCCACCTTGGCGACGGTGGCGTTGATGCCGGCCGCATGGTCCTTGGGCGCGATCACCGCATGGGCGCCAGCGCCGTCGGCCACGCGCAGGCAGGCGCCGAGGTTGTGCGGGTCGGTCACGCCGTCGAGCACCAGCAGCAGCGGCACGATGCCGGCCTCTTCGAGGCCTTCGAGCAGCTCGTCGAGCGAACGGACCTGGGCCACGGGCTCGACCCGCGCGACCACGCCCTGGTGGCCGTGGCTGCCGCTGAGCTTGGACAGCCGCAGGCCGTCGGCCTCGACCAGCCGCACGCCGGCTTCTTGCGCACGCGCAATGAACTGTTTCATGCGCGCATCGCGCCGGCTGGCATCGAACATCACTTCGAGCACCGATTTCGGCGCGGTCTTGATGCGCACGCCCACGGCATGGAAGCCGAAGATCACTTTAGGGGAAGACATCCCCTGATTATCGAGGGCGCGGCGCCCTCGCCCTCAGGCCAGCGGCAAACCGCTGTTCGCGCGGGTGCGTTCGTCGTGCAGTTCCTGCACCACCAGGGCGTTCATGTGCACCTTCAGCGTGTTGCCCACGCTGCCCAGGTACTGGCAGGCGGCATACCCTTCGGCGGCCTTTTCGTAACGTGCCACCCAGGCGTCGCGCGCGGGCAGCCGGTCGGGCGACACGGGCCAGACGCCCGGGCGCGGCCGCAGGTGTTCGGCGATGCCCACACGCCAGGGCTTGGCGCTCAGGCGGGCGCGAAAGCAGTTCTGGTTGCGGCACATCCGCGCGTAGACCTTGTCGGCGCCCAGCGTCTGGAACACGTCGGTCACGGCGGCGTCGGACGGTGCGAAGACATCGTGCATGGCCAGCACGCGCAGCCCGGCCGGCGTGCGGTACAGCCGCAGGTGCCAGTCGGGATGCTGGTGAATGAAGCGCTCGACACGCGCCCGTGCGCCCTCCAGCGGATCGCTCTTGTCCTCGGTGAGGCGCAGCCCCTCGTAGCGGGCGCGCCAGAAGCCGAAGGCTGCCACCAGCATGAAGGCAGCCACGCCCGCCATCGCCGAACGCGTGCCGTAACCCGCAACCAGCGCCCCAATGAACGCCATGCCGATCACCGTCAATCCGCGCGTACTGTCGCGCAAATCCTGGACCTCGAAGTCGACATCGACGAACAGCACGTCGGGCGTGTTGAGGCAGCGCGCGCCGTAGCCGTTGCGGGTGACGACGCTGTCGCCCTGGCGTTCGACGATCTCCTCGCGGATCGGCACGCCATTGGCGCCGTTGTAGGCCAGCTTGCGTTCGCGGCGCTCCAGCTTTTCGCCGTCGACCACGATGCGGTCATAGGCCTCGCGCGTGCGCTGGTCGGCATGGGCCTGCGCGGCCAGCGGGCTGTCGTCGGACCAGCCGAAACGGCGCACCGTGACCTGCCGGCCGGCCACCCGCTCCTGGATGCGGCCTTCGGCCCAGAACTGGGGAACGATCACGGCCTCAGGCGCCCTTGAAATACGACCACGCCGCGGCCGCGATCAGCAGCACGACGATCACCGGCAGCCACTTGAAGCCGCCGCCCGTCACGCGGCCCGGCTCGGCCATCGGGTTCACCGCCGGGCTCGACGGCAGGTGCCCGAAGTCGCCGGCGGCGGGGTTCTGGTGCGCCTCGACCAATTGCTTGGCCTCGGCCAGGCCCAGGCCGGTGGCCTCGCGCGTGAGGCGCACGGCCTCGACCTTCTGGCCCCGCGCCAGGGCCGCGAGCGCGGCGGCCGGCACCGCGGCGGGGCCGTTGCCCTGCATGCCGCTGCCGGTCTCGGCGGCAGCCTCGCCCCGGCCCCAGTCACCTTCCTGCCAGTCGGCCGGCGCGCTGGTTGCGACTGCGCCACTGTGGGCATACCGCTCGACGGCTTCCTTGGACGACTTGAGGTCCATGCCGGTGCGGTCGCGCACGATCTTGATGGCCTCGATCAGGTTGCCGCGCTCCAGCGCGGCAATTGCTTCGGGGGGAAGCTGGGTCATGAACTCTCCTCGTGTTCAGGGGGAGCGCCGCGGGAGCCGGGCGCTGTCTTTCTACTGACTCAGGCGGCCTGGGCGACGGTCGATTCTGGCGTTTTTTCGTTGAGCGCCACGCGCCCGGCTTCGATGGTGATGCGCCGCTCGCACTGCGAGGCGATGCTGCGGTCGTGCGTGACCAGCACCAGCGTGGTTCCCAACTCGCGGTTCAGGTCGAACATGAGCTTCATGACCTGCTCGCCGGTGGCGAAGTCGAGGCTGCCGGTAGGCTCGTCGGCCAGCAGCAGGGCCGGCTGCACCACGAAGGCCCGCGCCAGCGCCACGCGCTGCTGCTCGCCGCCCGACAGCACCTTGGGGTAGTGGCCCAGGCGCTGGCCCAGCCCGACGCGGCCCAGCATCTCGGTGGCGGCCTTGCGCGCGTCCTTGCGGTTGGCCAGCTCCAGCGGCAGCATGACGTTCTCGAGCGCGCTCAGGTTGCCCAGCAGCTGGAAGCTCTGGAACACGAAGCCCACGCGCTGGGCGCGCAGCGCGGCGCGCTCGTCCTCGTCAATGGCGAAGATGTCGTCGCCCGCCAGCTTCACGGTGCCGCGCGTGGGCGTGTCCAGCCCGGCAATGATCGACAGCAAGGTGCTCTTGCCGGAGCCCGAGGCGCCGACGATGGCGGCGGTTTCCCGCGCGCCCAAGGTGAAATGGATGTCCTGCAGAATGTCCAGCGTGCCGGCCGAGTCGGTGACGGACTTGAAGACATGCTCGACGGCGACAATGGCATCAGACGGGGGTTGGGACATGAAAGGCTTTTCGTTTTGAATCGACGTGACTTTATCTTGACCACCGCCGCGCTCGGCAGCGCGGGGGCATGGACGGGTGCTGCAGCCCAGGCACAGACGGCATCGGCCGGCAAGCCGGTGATCCTCGTGCTCGGTGATTCGCTGAGCGCAGAGTACGGCCTCAAGCGCGGCGAAGGCTGGGTACCCTTGCTGGAAAAAAGGCTTGCGCAGCAGAAGATCGCGGCCTCGGTGGTCAACGCCAGCATCAGCGGCGACACCAGCTCCGGCGGTCGCGCCCGCTTCCCCGCCCTGCTGGCGCAGCACAAGCCCAGCCACGTGGTGCTGGAGCTGGGCGCCAACGACGCGCTGCGCGGCCTGCCGCTGTCCAACACCGAAGACAACCTGCTGCAGATCACCAAGGCCGCGCAGGCCGCGGGCGCGCGGGTGCTGATCGTCGGCATCCAGGTGCCGCCGAACTACGGCGGCGACTACACGCGGCGCTTCGAGGCCGTGTTCGCGAAGGTGGCAGGCGCGACCAAGTCGGCGCTGGTGCCGTTCCTGCTCAAGGGCGTGGCCGATGCGCCCGACGCCATGACGCTGTTCCAGTCCGACCGCATCCACCCGACCGCCGCGGCGCAGCCGCAGATCCTGGACAACGTCTGGCCGGAGCTGCGCAAGCTGCTGCCCAAATAATTTCTTCTCCTTGCGCGCCCCAAAGAAAAAGCCGCCGCAGGCCTGCGCCTGCAGCGGCTTTTCTGTTTTCAGGGGTGCCAGGAACGAGGGGTCATCCGTTCTTGGTCGGCAACTCGGGCGCCGTGGGGGGATCGCGTTCGAGCGATGCCACGTCGGTCTCCGGGTCTCCGGGGGCCAGCCCGTCGCTGCTCGGATTGAGCTTGCGGTTCGCCTTCTCCCGGAGCTTTTCTTCCTTCTTTTTCTTCTTGGCCAGCTCTTTCTGGCGCTTCTCGTAGCCGTAATTGGGTGTTGCCACTGCTTCTCCTTCAGGCGAGGCAGTCAGGGTGACTGCGCTTCAGCCTACTGTAAGCGATAACGGTGCAGTCTCAAGACGCGGCACCGGCGGCCGTTTCGAACTCGAACACACCTTGCAAACCCGGATAACGCTGGTGCATGAACCAGCCCATGGCCCCCGCGCCGGCCACCAGGGCCAGGACCGTCGTGGCCACCATCCATCCGATGTGTTCGCCCATCGGCCAGAGAACGATCACGGCCAGCACCGGCAACAGCCCGGCGAGCGATGACAGCCACATCCAGCGCCTCGGGGCGGGCATGGGCGCCCAGGTTTGCGGGTCGATGCCGGCATCGATGAACACCTCGGCGTCGAAGCGCAGGCGTGGCCTCGGCTGGGTGGCCAGGTGCAGCAGCAACGCACGCAGCAGCACGGCCCGGTTGCGAAAGCGAAGGACACGGCCGGTGTCGACGGTCAGCGCCAGGGGCAGCCGGATTTCCCTGGGTTCGCCACCCCGTGCCGCCTGCTGGAACACCAGCCGCTTGACGATAGCTTCGCTCGATACGAACTCGGTCTTCACGTCATGGAAACCCGCGCGCGCACGGCACACCTCGCGCCAACGCACCACCTGCGGCGATGCCGGGTCGCCCCAGTGCATGCCGTCCGCGTCGACCCGCAGCATCCCCTCGCCCACGCGCGGAAACTGGCGCAGCAAATACCAGATGCCGCCGCCCAGCACCCCGAAGAGCAACAGTCCGAGCAGCAGGAGGATCGCTTCGTTGCCGCGCGCGTTGGACCAGTCCTCCTCCAACATGACGGCGGCGACGAGCCCTGCCGCGATCAACGCGAAAAACGCCACGAAGCCACCGATGAAGAGCCGCGTACCGCGCAGGTCGGGCACGCCTTCCAGCGGGCCGGACCGTGCAAGTGCCTCCAGCACCTGCGCGGGCACGTCCAGCACCCGCGACGCGACGGCGCGTGACGCGGGCGCCGCCGCATCGCGCGCAGCCGGCGGCCCGACACGCTGGCTCTTGCGGTGTTTCCTGCCCACGGCGCGTAACAGCGCCTACATCTGCAGCAGCGCCTGCTGCAGGTCGGCACGCAGGTCGTCCACATCCTCCAGGCCGACCGAGAAACGCACCAGCGTGCCCTTGTAGGGCCAGCGGGCCACGCTGGCGTCGCGCATCAGGCCGATGTCGTAGGGCACGACGAGACTGATCGGGCCGCCCCACGAATAGCCGAGGCGGAAGAGCTTCAGGCTGTCGCAGAAGCGATCGACCTGCTCGGTGCTGAAGCGTTCGTCGAACACCACCGAGAACAGGCCCGCGGCCAGGTCGGTGGCGCCGCACAGCGCGCGCCAGTTGGCGTGGCCCGGCGAATCCTCGAGCGCGGGGTGCAGCACCTGCGCGATCTCTTCGCAGCCGTTGAGCCAGCCGGCCAGCTCGCGCGCCGCGCGGTCGTGCGCGGCGTAGCGCAGCGCCATGCTCGGCAGCGAGCGCAGCAGGGTTTCGACGTCGCCCACGCCGATGCCGAAGCCGGTGCGCATGTGGGTGAGCTTGAGCGCGCGGTGCAGGCGCTCGTCGCGCGTGACCACGCTGCCCATGAGCACGTCGCCGCCGCCGCTCGGGTACTTGGTGAGTGCGTGCACCGACACGTCGACGCCCTGCCCCGTGCCGTTGAAATCGAAGGGCGCGAAGGCCAGGCCCGCGCCCCAGGTGTTGTCCAGCGCGGTCATCACGCCGCGTTCGCGGCAGACCTCGGCCAGCGCCGGCAGGTTGGGGAATTCCATCGTCACCGAGCCGGCCGCTTCGAGCCACACCAGCCGCGTGCGGTGCGAGAGCTTGGCTTCCAGGTCGGACGGATTCATGGCGTCGTACAGGCGGTGCGTGATGCCGAAGTTGGCAAGCTCGCCCGTGGCCAGCGCCTTGGTGGGGCCGTAGGCGTTGTCGGGAATCAGCACCTCGTCGCCGGTCTTGAGGAACGCGAACGAGACCAGCGAGATCGCGGCCAGCCCGCTGGGCACGAGCAGGCATTCGGTGCCGCCTTCGAGCGTGGCCAGGCGCTCCTCGAGCGTGAAGGTGGTGGGTGTGCCGTGCAGGCCGTAGGTGTAGCCGGCCTTGGTCTTCCAGTCGCGCGCGCGCATGGCGGCGACGTCGGCGAAGAACACGGTCGAGGCCTTGAACACGCCGGGCTGCGGCGCAGCGAAGGTGGCCGGCGGCGTGTAGGGATGGTGGATCAGGGTCGTGGAAGGCTTGCTCATGTGCCGATGCTAGCGCCCCGCGAGGAACCCTCGACGGCCGTGACATTCTCCGTTCGATGTCGACGGCCTTGGCCGGATCGCACGCGCATTGCGGATAGAGTTGCCCCTCCGAAAATAAAGGGAGGATTTTCTCGATGCGTCATCTGCTCATCACCATCACGGCCGCTGCAGCCCTGTCCGCCTGCGGCGGCATGAAGAACCTGGATTCCAACGCGCTCGCGGGCGCCGGCGGCAGCGCCTTCAAGGCCATGTCGCTCACCGACGGCGACGTGCAGGCACTGGCCAACCAGTCCTGCGCCGAGCTCGACAAGAGTTCCAAGGTCGCGGGCCCCGCCGATGCCTACAGCAAGCGCCTGGAGCGCGTGCGCCAGGGCCTGCCGACCACCATCGGTGGCCAGCCCGCCAGCTACAAGGTCTACCTCACGAAGGACGTGAACGCCTGGGCCATGGGCAACGGCTGCATCCGCGTCTACAGCGGCCTCATGGACCTCATGAACGACGACGAGCTGCGCGGCATCATCGGCCACGAGATCGGCCACGTCGCCCTGGGCCACAGCAAGAAGGCCATGCAGACCGCCTACGCGGTGTCGGCCGCGCGCGGCCTGGCCGGCGCCACCGGCAATGCGGCGATCACGCAGCTGTCGTCCTCGCAGATCGGCGACTTCGCCGAGAAGCTGGTCAACGCGCAGTTCTCGCAGTCGCAGGAAACCGATTCGGACAACTACGCCTTCGACCTGCTGACCACGCAGAAGCTCAAGCGCGAAGGCCTCGTCACCGCGTTCCAGAAGCTGGCCAAGCTCGACGGCGGCAAGAGCTCGATGCTCAGCTCGCACCCGGCCTCCGGCGACCGCGCCGCCAACATCCAGAAGCGCCTCGCAACGAGCAAGTAAGCAGCCTGGGCCGGGGCGGCTCCTCGGCGCACAATGCGCCGATGCTCACCCACCCGCCCTTGCCGGGGCCCGTCGCGCCATGCAGCTGACGCGGCCCCCGTCCCCTCATCTGCGGCCCTTCCTGCGGCTGCTGTGGGCCTCGGCGCCCGAGGGCACACCCGACACACGCACCGGCGCCCGCGAGCACGTGCTGCCCACGGGCGGCATGCACCTGGTGTTCCGGCTTTCGGGGCCGCCGCTGCGGCTCTTCGACGACACGCGCGACCTGCGCGGCCACACGGTCGGCCATGCCATCGTCGGCGGCGCGCGCGCCGCTTTCTACCTGCGCGATGTGTCGGTGGCCACACGCTCGGTCGGCGCGCAATTGCACCCCGGTGCCGCCCGGCTACTGCTCGGCGCACCTGAAGACGCTCTGAGTGGCCGCCACACGCCGCTCGACGCGCTGTGGGGCGAGCGGCAGACCGCCGACGCACTCGAACAGCTGCATGCATCGTCCGACGACCCGGCCCGGCAACTGGACGTGTTCGAGGCCCTGCTGACCCGGCGCCTGGCCGCCGTCGCCCTGCCCCGCACCAGCCCGCGCGGCCTGCACCCGGCCGTGGCCGCCTCGCTGGGCCAGATGACGCGCGACACGCCCGCGTCGATCGCCACGCTGGTGGCGCGCAGCGGCTACAGCCACCGGCGCTTCATCGCGCTGTTTCGCGCGGCGGTCGGGCTCGCGCCCAAGGAATACGCCCGCGTGATGCGCTTCGACCGCGTGCTGGCGCTGGCCGCCGACGATCCCGCGCGCGCCTGGGCCGACATCGCGCTCGCCGCGGGCCACAGCGACCAGGCGCACCTGAGCCGCGAGTTCTCGGCACTGGCCGGCCTGTCGCCGCAGGCCTGGCGGCAGACGGGTGCCGCGTCGCCGCGTCATGTGCCGGCTGTCGGCGCGGCAGGTCAAATTCCTTCAAGACGCTAGCGCCGGGGCTGCGCAGAATCGGCGCCACGGTCCCCGTTTCAACATCCGATTCAAGAAAGAAAGGCAGGTCCCGCCATGGCCATTCACGAGCTGTTTCCGTACCTCTGCGTCGACAACGCCGCCGCCGCCGTCGACTTCTATTGCCACGTGTTCGAGGTGAAGGAAATCTTTCGACTGACCGAGCCCAACGGCCGCATCGGGCACGTCGAACTGGACTTTCACAACGGCGCGATCCTGATGATCTCGGACGAGTTCGCCGAGTTCAACATCCGCTCGCCCAAGGCGCTCGGCGGCAGCGCCGTGACGCTGCACCTGCACGTGGACGACGCCGATGCGCTGGTCGCGCGCGCGGTCGCCGCGGGTGCCACGCTGGACATGGCACCGCAGGATCAGTTCTATGGGGAGCGTTCCGGCGTCTTCCGCGACCCTTTCGGTCACCGGTGGAACGTGGGTCACAGCATCGAGAAGGTGACGCCGGAGGAAATGCAGCGGCGCTACACCGCGATGTTCGACACCCCCGGCGGCGGCAGCTGCAGCAGCAGCTGAGCGCGCCAGCCGGTGGTGCCAGGGCCGGTCATCAGACCGACCACTTCTCGATCAGCTTCTCGGCGCCGAGCGAGTCGTAGCCCTCGAAGGGCTGGTGGATCCACGGGTTGGTGGCCAGGAACTCCACCGAGTAGTCGGGCGTGAAGGTCGACAGTGCCTTGGTCCAGATGACCGCGCTGCGCAGCTCGGTGATCGGCTGGTAGTTGTTGCGCAGCATGTCCATCACGGCGTGCAGCGTGTGGCCCGAATCGGCCAGGTCGTCCACCAGCAGCACCTTGCCGGCGATCTCGCCCTTGGGGGTCGTGATGTAGCGGGCGATGTCGAGATGGCCCTGGATCGTGCCGGCGTCGGCGCGGTAGGAGCTGGTCGACATGATCGCCAGCGGCTTGTCGAAGATGCGCGAGAGCACATCGCCCGGGCGCATGCCGCCACGCGCCAGGCACAGGATGGTGTCGAACTCCCAGCCCGACTGGTGCACCTTGATCGCGAGCTTCTCGATCAGGTTGTGGTACTCGTCGTAGCTGACGTAGAGATGTTTGCCGTCTTCGGTCAACATGGGTCTTTTCTTCCTCTTCAGTCGGCCAAGTAAGGATGGCGCATCATGATCGTGTGGTCGCGGTCAGGGCTGGTCGACACCATGTGGATCGGCACGCCGGTGACCTGCTCGATGCGCTGCAGGTACAGCCGCGCGTTGACCGGCAGCTTGTCGTACTGCGTGACGCCCACGGTGCTTTCGGTCCAGCCTTCGAGCGTTTCGTAGATCGGCGTGCAGCGCTCGATCTCGTCCGCGCCCATCGGCAGGATGTCGGTGGTTTCGCCGTCGAGTTCGTAGCCGGTGCACAGCTCGAGCTTCTCGAGGCCGTCGAGCACGTCGAGCTTGGTGATGCACAGGCCCGACAGGCCGTTGACCTGCGCCGAGCGCTTGAGCAGCGCGGCGTCGAACCAGCCGCAACGGCGGCTGCGGCCGGTGGTCACGCCCTTCTCGGCGCCCACGGTGCTCATGTGGTAGCCGGGGGTGCCCGGCGTGGCCCAGTCGAGCTCGGTGGGGAACGGACCGCCGCCCACGCGGGTGCAGTAGGCCTTGGTGATGCCCAGCACGTAGTGCAGCATGCCCGGCCCCACGCCCGAACCGGCGGCGGCGTTGCCGGCCACGCAGTTGCTCGAGGTGACGTACGGGTAGGTGCCGTGGTCGACGTCGAGCAGCGTGCCCTGCGCGCCTTCGAACAGCAGGTTGGCACCAGCCTTGTGGGCGTCGTTCAACTCGCGCGACACGTCGGCCATCATGGGCTTGAGCAGCGCGGCATGGCGCATGGCCTCGTCGAACACGGTGTCGTAGTCGATGGCGGGCGCGCCCAGCACCTGCGTGAGCACGTGGTTGTGCAGCTCGAGCAGCACGCGCAGCTTGGCGGCGAAACGCTCGGGGTGCTTCAGGTCCTGCACGCGCAGCGCGCGGCGGGCGATCTTGTCTTCGTAGGCCGGGCCGATCCCGCGGCCGGTGGTGCCGATCTTCTCGATGCCACCCTTTTCGCGGTAGGCCTCGCGCGCGATGTCCAGCGCGGCGTGGAACGGCAGGATCAGCGGGCAGGCCTCGCTGATGCGCAGGCGCGAACGCACTTCGACGCCGGCTTTCTCCAGGCCTTCGATTTCCTCGAAGAGCTTGGCGGCCGACAGCACCACGCCGTTGCCGATGTAGCACTTGACGCCGGGCCGCATGATGCCGCTCGGGATCAGGTGCAGCGCCGTCTTCACGCCGTTGATGACCAGCGTGTGGCCCGCGTTGTGGCCGCCCTGGAAACGGACCACGCCCTGGGCGCTTTCCGTCAGCCAGTCAACCAGCTTGCCCTTGCCTTCGTCGCCCCACTGGGTCCCGACGACGACCACGTTTCTTCCGGTGGTTACGCTCATGCTCGTTCCATTGCTTAAAAATTCAGATCGCTCGGACACTCCATTGGCCGGCCTGCTCGACGAGCTCGCGGTCGCAATGGAATTCATCGATTTCGCTGCCATGTCCGGGCAGCACGCAGACAACCGTTTCGCCGGCCTTGCGCAGTTGGGCGATGGCCTCGCGCAGGCCGGCCGCGTCGCTCCAGGGCGCACGGATGGCGGCGCGCAGCGGACGGGCCGGCAGCACGCCGACGAGTTCGCGCACATCGAGGCTGAAGCCGACGGCCGGACGGTTGCGGCCGAACACGGCACCCACCTCGTCATAGCGGCCACCGCGCACCAGCGAGTCGGCCGCGCCCGGCACGTAGATGCCGAAACGCATGCCGCTGTAGTAGGCGTAACCGCGCAGGTCGGCCAGGTCGAAGCTGATCTGGCGCCCTGCCGTGCCGTTCAGGCCGGCGGCCAATTGCTTCAGGTCGGCCAGCGCCGCTGCCACGGTGGGCGTGCCCTTCAGGGCCTTGGCGGCCTCGTCGAGCACGGCCACATCGCCGTACAGGCCCACGAGGGCGCGCAGGCCGTCGCGTGAGGCGGCGGGGAAATCCTTGGTGAGCGCCTGCAGCTCGCTCGCGTCCTTGGCGGCCAGCGCGGCGTGCACGCGGGCGATCGCGGCGGCATCGACCGGCACGCCGGCGAACAGCGCGCGCACGATGCGGGCGTCGGCCAGGTCGACGATCACGCCGTCGCGCAGGCCGGCGGCGTCGAGGCAGTCGAGCGCCAGCAGCAGGGTTTCGGTGTCGGCTTCCAGGCCGGCGTGGCCGTAGATTTCGGCGCCGAACTGCAGCGGCTCGCGGGTGGCGTGCGGGCGGTCGGGCCGGGTGTGGACCACCGGGCCGCAGTAGCACAGGCGGGCCACGCCGTCGCGGTTCAGCAGGTGGGCATCGATGCGCGCCACCTGGGGGGTGGTGTCTGCACGCAGGCCCATGCTGCGGCCGGAGAGCTGGTCGACGAGCTTGAAGGTTTGGAGGTCGAGCGCCTCGCCGGTGCCCGAAAGCAGCGACTCCAGGTGCTCGAGCAGCGGCGGCATCACCAACTCGTAGCCATAGCCACGGGCGGTATCGAGCAGCTGGCGTCGAAGTTCTTCGATGTGGCGCGCCTCGGAGGGCAGCACATCGGCAATGTGATCCGGGAGGACCCAGGCGGACATGGGGATCGGGGGCGTGGTTAAACCGGGATTCTACCGGGCCCGAGCTACCCCAGAACCCAGAGCAGTACCAAACCCAGCAGGATGCTGCAAAGACCGAAGAAACGCAGCTGGCCATCGCGCAGCTGCAGCAGTTGGCTGAAGCCGCGCCGCCACCCGCCCGGCGAGACGAAAGGCAGGATGCCTTCGATCACCAGGACCAGCGCCAACGCGCTCCAGAAGGTGTCGGCGCTCACGGCTCCAGGCAGGACAGCGGAAACGGACGGCCTGTTGTTACTTGCGCGCCGAGCCGGAGCTCTGCATGGCGCGGAAGAAGTCCGAGGACGGGTCGAGCACCATCACGTCGCTCTTCTTGTTGAAGCTCTGCTTGTAGGCCTCGAGGCTGCGATAGAACTGGGCGAACTGCGGATCGCGGCCGAAGGCCTCGCTGTAGGTCGCGGCAGCCTGGGCGTCGCCCTCGCCCTTGATCTTCTGGGCGTCGCGGTAGGCGTTGGCCACGATCACTTCACGCTGGCGGTCGGCGTCCGCGCGGATCTTCTCGCCTTCGGCCGTGCCGGTGGAACGCAGCTCGTTGGCCACGCGCTTGCGCTCGGCTTCCATGCGGCGGTAGACCGACTCGGTGATGGCTTCCACGTAGTCCACGCGGGTGATGCGCACATCGACCACATCGACGCCCCAGGGCTTGGCACCCTTCACCACAGCCAGCACTTCTCGCTGCACGTCGGCCATCAGGGCTTCGCGGCGCACCGAGATCAGGTCGCGCACGGTGCGCTTGTTGATGTTTTCCTGGAAGGCGTTGCGCACCACGCGGTTCAGCTGCATGGCGCCCGCGTTCTCGTCGAGGCCGACGTTGCGGATGTAGGCCTGCGGGTCGGAGATGCGCCAGCGCACGTACCAGTCGATCACCACGCGCTGCTTTTCAGCGGTGAGCATGGGCTCGGTGTCGAGGCTCGAGAGCGTCAGCAGGCGCTTGTCGATGTACGACACGTTCTGGAACGGCGGCGGCAGCTTGAAGTTGAGGCCGGGCTCGGTGATGACCTGCTTGATCTGGCCGAGGGCATAGACCACGCCGAACTGGCGCTGATCGACCACGAAGAGGGTCGAGCTCAGCAGCACGAGCAGGACGAGGACCGAGGTGGCGATGAAACCGATTCTGTTCATGTTGTTCCGGGCCTTTCTCAGCGCACGTCGCGGTCACGCGAGCGGCCGTCACGGGCGCGCACGTCGGTGGTGGCGGGCGCCACCGGGATCACCGACGACTGGGTCGGTGCGGTGCCGGCCACGCTGGGGCTGGCGGCATCCACGGGCGTGGCTGTATTGCCGCCGCCTTGCTGCATCAGCTTGTCGAGCGGCAGGTACAGCAGGTTGGAGCCCTGCTTGCTGTCGACCAGCACCTTGGTCGTGCTGGCGTAGATCTGCTGCATGGCGTCGGTGTACATGCGGTCGCGCGTCACCTGCGGCGCCTTCTGGTACTCGGTCAGCACCGAGCTGAAGCGACCGGCGTCACCCTGTGCCTGCGCCACGATGCGGGCCTTGTAGGCCTCGGACTCTTCCTTCAGGCGCGACGAGGTACCGGTGGCCAGCGGCACGACATTGTTGGCGTAGGCCTCGGCGTCGTTCTTGGCGCGTTCGCGTTCCTGGCCGGCCTTGAGCACGTCGTCGAAGGCGGCCTGCACCTGCTCGGGCGGACGCACGCCGCCCTGCTGCAGGTTGATGCCGACGACTTCGACACCGACCTTGTAGCGGTCGAGGATGGTCTGCATCAGTGCGCGCACGCGGGGGGCGATCTGGTCGCGTTCTTCGGCGAGCGCCGCGTCCATCTTCATCTTGCCGACCACTTCGCGCACGGAGCTTTCGGCCACCTGCACGATGGTTTCAGCGGGCGACTTGCTCTCGTAGAGCCAGGCGCGCGCATCGCTCAGGCGGTACTGCACGGCGAACTTGATTTCGACGATGTTCTCGTCTTCGGTCAGCATGGCCGATTCGCGCAGGCCGGTGGAACGCACGATGGCGTCGCGGCCCACGTCGGTGGAACGGATCTGCGTGGTCACCACCACTTCGTGGCGTTGAATGGGGTACGGCAGGCGCCAGTTGAAGCCAGCATTCACCGTCGACTTGTAGCGGCCGAACTGCGTCACCACGGCCTGCTGGCCTTCGTTCACAATGAAGAAGCCGGTGCCGAGCCAGATCAGGACCGCCACGGCGGCCACGAGGCCGATGCCGAAGCCGGCGTTCTTCATGTCGGGCTTGTAGCCGTTGCCGCCACCGCTGCCGGTGCCGTTGGGGCGATTGCCGCCACCCTTGCCACCGCCGAAGAAACCGCCGAGCTTGCGATTGAGGTCGCGCCAGAGTTCGTCGAGGTCGGGCGGACCCTGGTTCGGGCCCTGGCCGCGCGGGCGATTGCCGTTGCCGTTGTTGTTCTGGTTGCCGCTCGAAGGCGGCGGGATCGGGGCGCCGGGGGGATCGGCATCGGGCGGCCGGTTGCCGGCCGGGCGGTCGCCGTTGGAGGACGGCTCGTCGCCGCGACCCCATCGGCCATCGTTCAGGTTGAACATGCCCAGAAACCCTCTCCGCGCTGGCTTTGCATTCATTCGCTTCGTTCTCGTGTCAGTGGCGGGATTGTGCCCAATCAAGGGGCCGCATCGTGCAATTCAGCGTCCGCCTCAGGGGTCATCGTATCGGCGACGGAACCCGACTGCCGGGCCAGCTCGGCCCGCAGCAACGGCAGGCCTTCACCGGTCTTGGCGCTGAGGAAGATGCGGGGAACCTGCACGCCGTCGATTTCCATCTCGTCCTGCAGATGCAGCGGATGTTGCGCGCTTTCAAGGGCGTCGAGCTTGTTGAACACCAGCAGTTGCGGCACGTCGCCTGCGCCGATGTCCTGCAGCACCGACTGGACCTCGGCCATCTGCTCGGGATAGTGCGGGTTGGAGGCATCGATCACGTGCAGCAGCAGGTCGGCATCGACCGCCTCCTGCAAGGTGGCCTTGAACGCATCGACCAGGCCGTGCGGCAGGTCGCGGATGAAGCCCACCGTGTCGGAGATCGACACCTGCCGGCGCGCATCGCCCAGGTAGAGGTTGCGCGTGGTGGTGTCGAGCGTGGCGAACAGCTGGTCGGCCGCATAGGCGCGCGCCTTGACCATCGCATTGAAGATCGACGACTTGCCCGCGTTGGTGTAGCCGACGAGCGAGATGTTGAAGGTCTCGCGGCGCTCGCGCTGGCGGCGCTGCGTGCTGCGCTGCTTCTGCACCTTGGCCAGGCGCTCGCGCGTGCGCTTGATCGACTCGTTGATCATGCGGCGGTCGAGCTCGATCTGCTTCTCACCCGGGCCGCCGCGCACACCCGCACCGCCGGTCTGGCGCTCCAGGTGGGACCAGCGGCGGACCAGCCGCGTGCTCAGGTACTGCAGGCGAGCCAGCTCGACCTGCAGCTTGCCTTCGTGCGAGCGGGCACGCTGGGCGAAGATCTCGAGGATGAGGAAGGTGCGGTCGTAGACCGCGACATCGAGCTGGCGTTCGAGGTTGCGCTGCTGCGCAGGACTCAAGGACTG
This sequence comes from Variovorax sp. BGA-UO-ETr-C22, assembly GCF_059567965.1. NCBI lineage: Bacteria > Pseudomonadati > Pseudomonadota > Betaproteobacteria > Burkholderiales > Comamonadaceae > Variovorax > Variovorax sp. BGA-UO-ETr-C22. The sequence goes on along the minus strand of NZ_JCAQPA010000006.1, from coordinate 426,247 downwards.
GTCGAAGATGACCTCGCTCGCCCGGTGCATGGCGGCGAGTTCCTTGATCTCTTCGGCCTTGCCGCTGCCGACGAACAGCGCCGCATCGGGCGCCTTGCGCTTGCAGGCCAGGCGAGCAACGGGCGTCAGGCCCGCGGTTTGTGCGAGCAGGCCGAGTTCTTCGAGCTCGCTGTCGAAATGGGGCAGCCCGAAATCGACACCGACGAGAACGGCGGCGCCTTCCTGGCGGGGGATCGAATCAGACAAGCGGAATCAGATATGGAAAAAGCGCGGCGGGGTTGCCGCCGCGCTCCGCGCGATCAGGCGGCGGCGTCGTCGTTCTCGTTGGCCGAGAAGTTGACGGCACGACCCGGCACGATGGTGGAAATGGCGTGCTTGTAGACCATTTGCGTCACTGTATTGCGAAGCAACACGACGTATTGATCGAAGGACTCGATCTGGCCTTGCAGCTTGATGCCGTTCACCAAATAAATGGAAACCGGCACATGCTCGCGACGCAAGGTGTTCAGAAACGGGTCTTGCAGAAGTTGCCCTTTATTGCTCACGATATTCTCCGTGTTCAAGAGTAGTTGTTGGAGAGATGACCTTAACACAGGGTTTCTGCGCCGCAGCAATCGGGGTCAAAAGCCTTGAGAAAATAACGGTTCTCAAAAGACGGAACTTCCGCTCCTGCTGCGGCTCAACGGCTGCCATCGGCAGCCAAGCGCCCTCAGTTGTCCTTGTCCACGAACGGATTCTGCGAGCTTTTGAACTGGATCCGCAAGGGTGTGCCCACGAGGTCGAATTCCTTGCGGAAACGCCCTTCCAGGAAACGCTTGTAGGCGTCGGTCACATGCTCCAGCGAATTGCCGTGAATGATGATCACGGGCGGATTCATGCCGCCCTGGTGCGCATAGCGCAGCTTGGGTCGGAACATGCCACCGCGCTGGGGCGCCTGGAATTGCACCGCCTCCAGCAGCAGGCGCGTCAGCACCGGCGTCGACATCTTGCGCGTGGCCGACTTGTGGGCCTGCGCAATGGCCTGCCACACCGGACCCAGGCCCTGGCGCTTGATGGCCGAGATGAAATGCAATGACGCGAACTTCAGGAACGGCAGGCGGGTTTCGATCTGCCGCTGGATCTGCTCGCGCTGGTAGCTGTCGACCGCATCCCACTTGTTGATGGCGATCACCACCGCACGTCCGCTTTCGAGGATGTAGCCGGCGATGTGCGCGTCCTGGTCGGTCACGCCCTGCGTGGCGTCGAGCAGCAGCAGCACGACGTTGGCCGACTCGATGGCCTGCAGCGTCTTGACCACCGAGAACTTCTCGATCGCCTCGAAGACCCTGCCCTTGCGGCGCAGGCCAGCGGTGTCGATCAGCTCGAAGCGCTGGCCGTTGCGCTCGAACGGCACCGAGATGGCGTCGCGCGTCGTGCCGGGCATGTCGAAGGCCACCAAGCGCTCTTCGCCCAGCCAGGTGTTGATCAGCGTCGACTTGCCGACGTTGGGCCGGCCGGCCACGGCCAGCTTGATCGGCTTGTTGACATCGTCTTCGTCTTCCTCGTCGTCCGGGTCAGCCAGGTTCAGCGGCGCGAGCGCCAGCTCGACCAGGTCGCGCATGCCCTGCCCGTGCGCCGCGGACACGCCGTGCACGTCGCCGAAGCCCAGCTCGTAGAAGTCGACCAGCTTGGTGCCGTCGTGCATGCCTTCGGCCTTGTTGGCCGCCAGCACGCAGGGCTTGCCCAGCCGGCGCAGCTCGTTGGCGATGTCGTGGTCTTGCGCCGACAGGCCTTCGCGGGCATCGACCACGAAGATCACGACGTCGGCCTCGGCCACGGCCTGCCGCGTCTGCTTGGCCATTTCCTTGTAGATGCCGCTGCCGGCATCGGGCTCGAAGCCGCCGGTGTCGATCACGATGAACTCGTGCTTGCCCAGGCGGCCGTTGCCGTAGTGGCGGTCGCGCGTGAGGCCGGCGAAGTCGGCGACGATGGCGTCGCGCGTCTGGGTCAGGCGGTTGAAGAGCGTCGACTTGCCGACGTTGGGACGGCCGACCAGGGCCACGACCGGCTTCATGGCCGGCCTTTCGATGGCGCGGTTTTCATGGTCGGGCCTTGGAAGTAAGAGAAAGACAAAAAATGATTATTCAGGACGGTAGCCGAAGACACCGCCCTTGGCGGTCACGACGACCACCGTGTTGCCGGCCAGGACCGGCGTCACGGTGATGGCCGAGCCGTCGGGCGTGACGCGGTTCAGCAGCGCACCGTCTTCGCGCGACACGAAGTGCAGCGTGCCGGTGCTCTCGCCGATGATCAGCGAGCGGCCCACGGCCAGCGGCGCGGTCAGTTCGCGGTTCTTCAGGCGGCTCATCTGCCAGGCGCGTTCGCCGTCGGCGCGACGCCAGGCGGTGACGCTGCCATCCGATTCGGTGCCATAGAGAAAGCGCTCGTCGCCGCTCACGCCATCAGCGCCCGAGGCCGGCTTGCTCCAGAGCAGCTGGCCGCGCAGCGTGTCGACGCAGCCGACGCTGGCGTAGTAGGCGCGTGCGCAGACCGTGTCGCCGTAGCGGCTCACGCTGCCGGTCAGGTCGACCAGGCGTTCCACGTCGTTCGTGCCGCGCGGGGCGGCAATGGGCGCTTCCCAGCGCGAGCTGCCGTTGCCGGGATTCATGCCGACGAGTCGGCCGCCCAGACCGGCGACCAGCGTGTCGCCCACCGCGATCAGCACGCCCGACTTGCGCAGCACCAGGTTTTCGCCCGGGCGCTGCTGCTGCCACAGGCGACGGCCGCTCTGGCCGTCCCAGGCGCTGACGCTGCGGTCGGCGGTCTGCACGAAGACGCGGCGGCCGGCCACCAGCGGTGCGGTGAAGGCCTGGGCCGACAGGCGCTGCTTCCACAGCACCTTGCCGTTCTCGATGGCGACCACTTCGTTGTTGGTGGTGACCACGGCCGTCAGCGAACCGTCGCTGCCGACGCCGGCCGCCAGCGGCGCACCGGCGCTGGCGCGCCAGGTCTCGCGACCGGCGCGGGCATCGATGGCGACGACCGTGCCGTCGCTGCCGGCCACGGTCACGATGTCACCGCTGACATCGGCGGTGAGTGGGAATTCGACGCCCGGAATCCGCACGTTCCAGGCCTGGCGCACACCCATCAGGGACGGATTGGCCGGCAGCTCGGCGGGCTTGGGCTTGCCGGAGCCCGAGCAGGCGGCCAGGAGCGTTACCAGAACAAGAGCAGAACCCGCGCGCAGGGCGGTCGATTCAGGCATGAAACGCTTGAAATTCATGAGGATGTGCGATCAGGAGTTCTTGGGGACGGCGGGCGTCACGGTGACGGTCGGCGCCAGGGTCTTCGGGTCGACACCGACCGCGTTGAGCTTGATCTCGACCAGCCGGCGGTAGTCCGAGCCGGCGCCAAGGCCGGTCCAGGCCTTGCGGTACTCGGCCTGCGCCTCGTCGCGCTTGCCTTGCGCCATGTAGATGTCGCCCTTGCGGTCGGCCACCAGCGGTTCGAATTCGGTCGGCACCTTGCCGTCGAGTTGCTTGAGCGCGTCGTCGTAGGACTTGGCGTCGAGCAGTTCGGCCGCGAGCCGCAGCTTGGCGATGGCCTGGTAGCCCGGGTCGACGGCGTTCTGCGCGACCCAGCCCAGCGCGGCGCGCGAGCCGTCGGCATTGCCCTTGTCGAACAGCGTCTTGGCGACCAGCAGGCCGGCTTGCTGCGCGTAGGCGGTGCCTGCGAAGCGGTCCTTCATGTCTGTCATCACGCGCTGGATGCGCTCGACGTCGCCCGACTGCGTGCTGCGCTCGACCTCGTCATAAAGGGCCGCGGCCTGGGCTGCCTTGGTGCGCTGGTAGTACTGCCAGCCATTCCAGGCCACGAAGGCGCCGGCGACAAGCAGCACGGTCCAGGTGATCAGGGTGCCGTAGGTGTTCCAGAAATGCTTGAGCTGGTCGAGCTGTTCCTGTTCTTCGAGGTCGAGATGGGTGGCCATGCGCTGTCAGAGGTTGGGAGCCGGCGATTGTAGGGTGGCGGCCCAGGTGGTCACTTCAGCAAGTGAACGGGCGGACTGCGCGACGCTGGCGTCGCGCAAGGCCTTGAGAGTCACTTCACCGCGTGCAAGTTCATCGGCACCGAAGATCAACGCGTAGGTGGCGCCGCTGGCGTCCGCCTTGCGCATCTGCGCCTTGAAGCTCGCCAGGCCTTCGGCGGTGCTGGCGTGCATCTGCACGCGCACGCCGGTTTCGCGCAACTGCTGCAAGGCGCGCAGCACGACAGGCATCGAAGCGGCGTCGGGCACGATGGCATAGACATCGGGCACCGGTGCCGGCACTTCGGTGCCCTGCTCTTTCAGCAGGTCGAGCACGCGCTCGACGCCGATGGCCCAGCCCACCGCGGGCGCCGGCTTGCCGCCGATCTGGGCGATGAGGTCGTCGTAACGGCCACCGGCGCACACCGTGCCCTGCGCGCCGAGGCGATCGGTCACGAACTCGAACACCGTGAGGTTGTAGTAGTCGAGCCCGCGCACGAGGCGCGGGTTGATCGTGAAGGCGATGTCGTTGGCCTTGAGGATGGCCTGCAGCCCCTCGAAGTGCGCCAGCGATTCGGCACCGAGAAAGTCGATCAGCTTCGGCGCCGACTCGACCACATCTTTCATCGCTGGGTTCTTCGTGTCGAGGATGCGCAGCGGGTTGCTGTGCAGGCGGCGCTTGCCGTCCTCGTCGAGCTTGTCGGCGTGCTGCTCGAAGTGGGCGATGAGCTGGGCGCGATGCAGCGCGCGCTCGGCCGGCTGGCCCAGGCTGTTGAGTTCCAGGCGCACGTCGGTCAGGCCGATGGCCTTCCACAGCGCGGTGGCCAGCAGGATCAGTTCGGCGTCGACATCGGGTCCGGCAAAACCGAGCGCCTCGGCGCCGATCTGGTGGAACTGGCGGAAGCGCCCGCGCTGCGGCTTTTCGCGGCGGAACATCGGGCCCGTGTACCAGAGGCGCTTGGGGCCTTCGTAGAGCATGTTGTGCTCGATCACGGCGCGCACGAGGCCGGCCGTGTTCTCCGGGCGCATCGCCAGGTGCTCCGACTGCCCATGCTTGTCCGAACGGTCTTCGAAGGCGTACATCTCCTTCTCGACGATGTCCGTCACCTCGCCGATGCCGCGCACGAACAGCGCCGTGTGCTCCAGGATCGGGGTGCGGACGTTGCGGTACGCATAGCGCCCCATCAGCTCGCGCACAGTGGCTTCGAGCCACTCCCAGCGCGCCGATTCGGGCGGCAATATGTCGTTCATGCCTTTGACGGCATTCAGTTTTTCAGCCATGAGTCTGCGGAGGTGTCAGGCCAAGACAGCGTGTTCGCTGCCGAAGCGCTTTTCGATGTAGGTTTCGACGAGCTGGTGGAACTCGTTGGCGATATTGTCGCCGCGCAGCGTGAGGGCCTTTTCGCCGTCGATGAAGACCGGCGCGGCCGGTGCCTCGCCGGTGCCGGGCAGGCTGATGCCGATGTCGGCGTGCTTGCTCTCGCCGGGGCCGTTGACGATGCAGCCCATGACGGCCACCTTCAACGTCTCGACGCCGGGGTACTTCTTGCGCCAGACCGGCATCTGCAGGCGCAGGTAATCGTCGATCTGCTTGGCCAGTTCCTGGAAGGTGGTACTCGTGGTGCGGCCGCAGCCCGGGCAGGCCGTGACACTCGGCACGAACACGCGCAGGCCCAGGGCCTGGAGGATTTCGTTGGCGATCAGCACTTCCTGCGTGCGGGACTCGCCCGGCTGCGGCGTGAGCGACACGCGGATCGTGTCGCCAATGCCCTCTTGCAGCAGGATCGACAGCGCCGTGGCCGAGGCCACCGTGCCCTTGGTGCCCATGCCGGCTTCGGTCAGGCCCAGGTGCAGCGGGTTGTCGCAGCGCTTTGCAAGCTCGCGGTAGACCGAGATCAGGTCCTGCACGCCGCTCACCTTGCACGACAGGATGACCTGGTTGCCGGCCATGCCCATCGATTCGGCCAGCTTGGCGGACTCGATGGCCGAGGTGATCAGCGCCTCGTACATCACCTGCTTGGCGTCCCAAGGCTCGGCGCGCTGGCTGTTGGTGTCCATCAGGCTGGCGAGCAGTTCCTGGTCGAGGCTGCCCCAGTTCACACCGATGCGCACCGGCTTGTTCCAACGCATGGCCGCGTCGATCATCTGGCCGAACTGCTTGTCCTTCTTGTCGCCCTTGCCCACGTTGCCGGGGTTGATGCGGTACTTGCTCAGCGCCTCGGCGCAGGCCGGATAGTCGGTGAGCAGGCGATGGCCGTTGTAGTGAAAGTCGCCGATCAGCGGCACGTCGATGCCCATGCGATCGAGCTGCTCGCGGATGTAGGGCACCTGGGCGGCGGCTTCGGGCGTGTTGACGGTGATGCGGACCATCTCGGAGCCCGCGATGGCGAGCTCCTTGACCTGGATCGCGGTGCCGATGGCATCGACCGTGTCGGTGTTGGTCATCGACTGCACGCGCGTGGGCGCGTCGCCCCCCACCGTGACGATGCGCGGGCCCCAGACCACGCTGGCCTGACGCGAGCGGCGCGCCTTGGGCGCCGCCGATTCGATGGGTTGGGGAGTGCAGTCGGTTGTCACGATTTCACCTCGAAACGCGCCACGCCGCCTCCGCGGGTGACAGGCTTCAGATCGTAGGGCTTTCCGTTCACTTGCACATCGACCGCCGATGCACGCCCGACCACCACGGACAGCGGCAGCGTGCCGGACAGGCCGACGGTCTCGCCGACTTGCAGGCTGCGGCGCAGCAGCTGCTTGCCGCCAGCCTCGGTGACGGTGATCCAGCATTCCTCGCGCGCCACGAAGACGAGCTGCTGGCTGCTGGCGGTGCTGGTGTTGGCGACGGCCGCGAGGGGCGCGGAGGCCGGGGCGGCTGGTGCGGCAGCCGCCACGCCAGCGGCCGGTGCGGCGCCCACGGGGCCGGTCGGCGCCATGGCCTGCGTCGGCACGGGCTCCGAGACATCGGCCGGATCGGCGGGCGGCGGCATGGTCTCGCCCTCGTTCTTTGCAGTCAGCCGCGCGACGGAGGCGCCGATCTGGTCGAACGCCGATTGCGGCATCCAGAACAGCACGCCGGCGCCGATCAAGAGCAGCACCACGACCGTCAGCAGCGCGCGCGACGGCAGGCCGCCGGAACGCCCACCGTTCCAGCGCGGCGTGTCGGAGACCACGCGGGCATTCAGTGTGCGATTGGTTTCAGCGAGCGGTGCGCGTTGCGCGCCCGGCAGCTTGGCGAGCACAGGCGCCGGATCGATGCGCAGTGCGCGGCACACGCTGCTGGCCAGGGCCCGGGCGAACACCGGGTCGGGCAGCGAGGCGATGTCATCGGCCTCGAGCGCGATCAGCTTTTGCGGCGGCACCTTGAGCGCCGCGGCCACCATCTCGATGTGCAGGCCATGCGCTTCGCGCGCCTCGCGCAGCATGTCGCCGGCCGTCTTGTGCGCGACGTCGCCTTCTGCCAGCGGCAGCGCCGCGGACGTCCCGAACTCCGAAACCCGTTCAGTCATTGAAATTCCCGCGCTCGTACGCCATTGCCTCCCGCGATTGAGGGAAACGTCGTTGCAGTTGACCGCCCAGCTGCGCGACAGCCTCGCGGTTGTTGAGCTTCCGTTCGATCTTGATGCCGAGCCAGAGCGTCTCGGCATTGGCCGAGGGGCTGTTGTTGACACGGCGGACGTAGAACTGCGCGCGCGACCATTCTTCGCGCTGCGCCAGCACCGAGGCCAGGTTGAAGCCGACCACCGGATTGCCGGCATCGAGCTCGTAGGCCTGCAGGAGGCTGCGCTCGGCTTGCGGCCGCTGGCCGGCCTTGAGCTCGCAGACCCCCTGGGTCATGAGCGTCTTGGCGCGATCGGCATAGCTGGGCACGGCCAGTGCAGCGGCGAACTGCTGCGCGGCGTCGCCGTAGCGGTTCTGCTGGCACAGCAGCCAGCCATAGTTGTGGCGCGTGTTGGCGTCGCGCGGATTGATCGCGACCGCCCGGCGGAAGCTGTCTTCGGCCTGGCCGGCGTCGTCCAGTCGCATGTAGACCAGGCCGCGCAGGTTGTAGGCGTCGGCGTAGTTCGGGTCGATGGCCAGCACCTGCTTGAGCTCTTCGAGGGCGACCGAGGGCTGGCCGTGTTCGAAGTAGCCGGCCGCCAGCTCCATCCGCAGGCGGGCACGGCGACGGTTGTTCTCGTCGACGTCGGTCACGGCAGTGGTACCGCTGTCGGCCCCGCTGCCGACAAGCCCGGTGGTGGTGGTTCGCGTGTTGACGCAGCCCGCGAGAAGAAGCGCCACGGCGACGCTCGCGATTCCTGCGCCCAGCACTCGCTGCACGCTCGCGGTCGTCGTCGGAAAGGCCATGCTCATTGCGTCAATGCTCCTGGGGAACGGTGGTCTTGGGGGTCTTGGCGCGGGTCGGGTGCAGAACGACGGGGCGCTCGGCCACCGCCGCACGGCGTTGGGCCATGCGTTCGGCCGCACGGGTGCGGTCTTTCACGTCGCCGGCGAGCTGTCCGCAGGCGGCGTCGATGTCGTCACCGCGCGTCTTGCGCACGGTGGTCACGAGGCCCGCTTCGCTCAGCGTGCGGGCGAAGGCCAGCACACGCGGTTGCGGCGAGCGCAGCAGGCCCGACGCCGGGAACGGGTTGAACGGAATCAGGTTGAACTTGCACGAGACCCCATGGGTGCGCACGAGTTCGATGAGTTGCCGCGCATGCTCGGGCTGGTCGTTGACGCCGTCGAGCATGCAGTATTCAAAGGTGATGAAGTCGCGCGGCGCATGCACGAGGTAGCGCTTGCAGGCCTCGAGCAGTTCGGCGATCGGGTACTTGCGATTGAGCGGCACGAGGTCGTCGCGCAGCGCATCGTTGGGCGCATGCAGCGAGACGGCCATGGCCACGGCGCAATCGGTGCCCAGGCGGTCGATCATCGGCACCACGCCGGAGGTCGACACGGTGACCCGGCGGCGCGACAGCCCGTAGGCGTTGTCGTCGAGCATGGTGCGCAAGGCGGGCACCAGCGCAGAATAGTTCTGCAGCGGCTCGCCCATGCCCATCATCACCACGTTGGAGATGACGCGCTCGCTGCGATTCAGGTGCTTGCGCAGGAAGTGCTCGGCGAACCAGAGCTGGGCGACGATTTCGCCCGTGGTGAGGTTGCGGCTGAAGCCCTGATGCCCGGTCGAGCAAAAGCGGCAGCCCACGGCGCAACCGGCCTGCGACGACACGCACAGCGTGCCGCGATCGTCTTCGGGGATGAACACGGCCTCGACCGCATCGCCGCCGCCGACGTCGAACAGCCACTTGATCGTGCCGTCCTTGGATTCATGCTGCGTGAGGACCGACAGGGCCTCCACGCGCGCGGTGGTTGCGAGTTTCTCGCGCAGCGACTTCGCCAGATCGGTCATCTGGGTGAAGTCGCTGGCGCCACGCTGGTGGATCCAGCGGAACAGCTGCGTGGCGCGGAATTTTTTCTCGCCGAGTTTTTCGCAGAACGCAGCCAGCCCGTCGAGATCGAATTCGAGCAGATTGGCTGTGGTCATGAATTCAGGCGAGCAACGGCTTCAGCGTGCGTAGACGTTGAGGCCGGCGAAGAAGAACGACACTTCGTTGGCAGCCGTTTCGGGCGCGTCCGAGCCGTGAACGGCGTTGGCGTCGATGCTGTCGGCGAAGTCGGCGCGGATGGTGCCGGCGGCTGCCTTCTTGGGGTCCGTGGCGCCCATCAGGTCACGGTTCTTGGCGATGGCGTTCTCGCCTTCGAGCACTTGCACGAACACGGGGCCCGAGATCATGAACTCGACGAGGTCCTTGAAGAAGGGACGCTCCTTGTGCACCGAGTAGAACTGCTCGGCTTCGTTGCGCGACAGGTGAACCAGCTTGGCGGCGACGATCTTGAGGCCGGCAGCCTCGAAGCGGGAAACGATCTTGCCGATGACGTTCTTGGCGACGGCGTCGGGCTTGATGATGGAAAGGGTACGTTCGATAGCCATTGAAATGCTTCCTGAGCTTTGATTTTGAAGTGTTTTGTCACAACTGCAACGAGTTTGTTTCGTGGCACGTCGACAAAGCCTCTGATTTTAACCGGCGCGACCTGCGGGATTGGTGAAAACCCCGCGAAAGGCCGCGCTCCGACGGCTGGCTTTCAGCGTCCGCGGCGGCGTCCGCCGCCACCACCGCCAAAGCCACCACCGCCGCCTTGCGAGCCGCCACCACCGCCGCGGCGTCCCGGGCCGCCGCGTTGTTCCTTGCGCTGGCGCGAGAAGCTGTCGGCACCGATGTAGCCGAGCGAGGTCTTCATCGGATCGGGCTGGTTCGCACCGCCGCCACCGCCAGCACCCGCCGACCGGTTGCCACCGCCGCCCTGCCCTTGCCCCTGGCTGCCCTGACGGTTGCCGGGACCTGCGTTGCCGCGGCGCCCCTGCTGTGGCGGGCCACCGTTGCCACCGCCCCGATTGGGACCACCGCGCCCTCCACGCTCACCGCGCGGCGGACGACCGTCACCCAGCGGACTCGGGATCGGCGCTTCGCCGCGCGCTTCACGCGGCTGACCACCACCCATGCCGCCGTTGCGGTTGTTGTTGTTGCCGCGACGCTTCTTGTTGCGGCCGTTGCGACTGCCACCCTCCGGCCCGCCGGGACCGCGCTGCGACGGACCCGCCGGTCGCGCCTGCGCACCGCCCGAGGCCTGGAACAACGCCTGGATATCGCGCTCGTCGAGCTCCATCCAGGCACCGCGCTTGAGACCGCGCGGCAGCACCATCGCGCCGTAGCGGATGCGGATGAGTCGGCTGACCGCATGGCCCACCGACTCGAACAGGCGGCGCACCTCGCGGTTGCGGCCTTCGGAAATGGTCACGCGGTACCAGCAGTTGGAGCCTTCGCCGCCACCGTCTTCGATGGTGCCGAACTGCGCCATGCCGTCGTCCAGTCGCACGCCCTCGAGCAGCTTCTTCTTTTCTTCGCTGGTGAGCGCGCCCAGCACGCGCACCGCGTACTCGCGCTCCAAGCCGAAGCGCGGGTGCATGAGCTGGTTGGCCAGGTCGCCGGAGCTGCTGAACAGCAGCAGGCCTTCGGTGTTCAGGTCGAGCCGGCCGACCGACTGCCACTTGCCCTGCTGCAGACGCGGCAGCTTGCGGAACACCGTCGGGCGGTTCTGCGGATCGTCGTGCGTGACGACTTCGCCCACGGGCTTGTGGTACGCGATCACGCGCGGCGGCGGCGGTGCGATGCGGTAGCGGATCGGCTTGCCGTTGATCTTGACCTGGTCGCCGTACTGGATGCGCTGGCCGATGTGGGCCGGCTCATTGTTGACCGAGATGCGGCCTTGCAAGATGAGTTGCTCCATCTCGAGGCGCGAGCCGAGGCCGGCCTGCGCCAGCACCTTGTGCAGCTTGGGCGAATCCGCTTCGGGCAGCAGCACGCGCTTGAGCGGCGGCACCTCGGGGCTTTCTTCGTCGGCGTCGAACTGGCCGGAAATGACGTCGGCAAAACGGATCGGCTCGGTCGGCGGCGCATTGCGCTGCTCGCGCTCGGCGGCGCGACGGGCGCGGTCGAGGTCGTCTTCCTCTTCGTCGGGCTCGTCTTCCTCGTCGTCTTCGTCATCCCCGCGGTCGTCGCCCTGGTCCTCGTCGGACATCTGGGGACGCTGTGCTTCGACCGGCGCCGGCTCGTCTGCCTCGGCTGCCACCACTTCCGCAGCCACGGGCGCCACATCGGGCTGGACCGTCGCGGGAGCTTCCGCAGCAGGAGCGACTTCCGCCGCGCTCAGCAATTGCTCATCGGCAGCCGGCGCCTCGACCACCTTCTTCTTGCGGGGTGCACGCGGCTTCTTCGGCGCTTCCCCGGTCTCGGCCCCTGCCGGCTCTGCGGGCGCAGCGACGGATTCAACAGCAACTTCCGTCACCTTCTTGGGCGTGGCGGCCCGCTTCCGCTTCTTGACTTCGGGTTCGACCGGCAGCATCGCTGCGTCGTCGGTGTCGGATGAGCTCATGGGGTTTTTCCGGGAGAAACAGCGTGGGGGTCGTGGGGGTCGGTCTCGTCCGCTGCGGGGGACGGGACCTCAGATTCGGGTTCTTCGGGCGCGGCGGCCACTTCGGGTTCGGCGGGCGGCTCGCCGGTTTCTGGCTCGGACACAGGCAACGCCTCATCGACGGGCTCGGCGGCCTCGGCGATCGCCACCACCTCTTCGACAAACTCCGCCGCATCGGTCGAGACGACTTCCGCCAGCTCAGCCGACTCGGGCGGCGCATCGACCATGGCGAGTTCGGGCTGCACACCTTCTTCTCCATCCACCAGCGCTGCGGGCTCTGCAGATTCCGCAACGGCCTCTTCCGCCGCATCGCCGTCGATCGGCAGCCCCGGCTGGTCGCCCGAGGCCTGCTGCAGTGCGTCAACCAGTGCCGCCTGCTGCGCGGGCGTTTCCACCAGCGGCAGCTGGTCCAGCGAGGCCAGCCCCAGGTCGTCGAGGAACTGGCGGGTGGTCGCGTAGAGCGCGGGCCGGCCGACCGTTTCGCGGTGGCCGATCACCTCGACCCAGCCGCGGTCTTCAAGCTGCTTCAGGATCAGCGAGTTGATCGTGACACCGCGGATGTCTTCCATGTCGCCGCGCGTGGCTGGCTGCCGGTAGGCAATGATGGCCAGCGTCTCGAGCGCGGCGCGCGTGTAGCGCGGCGGCTTCTCGGGATGCAGGCGATCGAGGGCATCGCGCATCTCGGGCCGGCTCTGGAAACGCCAGCCGCTGCCGACGCTCACCAGCTCCAGGCCGCGTTGCGCCCAGTCTTCCTGCAGTTCGAGCAACAGCACCTTGATCGTGTCCACGCCCAGCTCGTCGTCGAACAGCACGCGCATGTCGCGCACCGGCAGCGGCTGGCTCGAACAGATCAAGGCGGTTTCGAGAATGCGCTTGGCATCCGCCGTATTCATGGTTCGCGTTATCCGGAAAAAGGCGCCTGGCGACGCTTGTTCAGATGGATGGAAGGGGTAGGCGTTGCCGGCACGCGGCGAGTGCAACGCAAGGCCGGCATCGGGTGGCCGGCGCGGCCCTCGGGCCGTCAGGCGCGATTGTAATCCAGCCCCCAGGTCTGCAAAGCCTGGGCCAGATCGGGCGGCGGTGGCGAACGAAACTCCATCGCCTGCTGCGTGACGGGATGCACGAACGCCAGCCGGAACGCATGCAGCGCCTGCCGCGACAGTCCCGCCGCGGGCGCGCCGCCATACAGCGCGTCGCCGACCAGCGGATGGCCGATCGACGCCATGTGCACGCGGATCTGGTGGGTGCGACCGGTTTCGAGCGTGCAGCGCACCGCGCAGCCGTCGGTATGGCTGTCGAGTCGCTCGATCAGCGTGCGCGCGGTCTTGCCCGCATGGCGCTCCAGGTCGACCACGGCCATGCGCAGCCGGTTGCGCGGATCGCGGCCGATCGGCGCATCGACCTGCCGGGCCGCCGCGCCTTCCCAGGCCTTGTGCCCCATCGCCAGGTACTGGCGCTTCACGTCGCGCGCGGCGATCAGCGCCACCATGGCGTCCATCGCGGCCCGCGTGCGCGCCACCACCATCAGGCCGCTGGTGTCGCGGTCGAGGCGGTGCACGATGCCCGCGCGCGGCAGCAGCACGGCCTTCGGGTCGAGCGCCAGCAGCCCGTTCAGCAGCGTGCCGCTCCAGTGGCCCGGCGCCGGGTGCACCACCAGGCCGGCCGGCTTGTCGATGATCCGCAGGTGCTCGTCTTCGTGGACCGTGACCAGCGCCATCGCCTCGGGCCGGAAGGCCTGGCTCTGGGGCGTCGGCCGCAGCTCGATGCGCCCCGACTGGCCCGCACGCACCGTGGCAGAGACCTTGGTGAGCGTGCGCCCTTGCAGCTCGACGGCGCCGGCCTCAATGAGTTGCTGAAGGTAACTGCGCGAAAACTCGGGCACCAGCGCCGCCAAGGCGCGGTCGAGCCGCTGCCCGTGCTGTGCGGCGTCGATGGCGAAGGGCCGCAGCTCGCTGGGCTCCGCGAGATCGGCGCCCTCTTCAGGTTCAGGCCCTTCCGGGGGATCGGTCAGGGGGGCGGTCGATATAATTGAGGGCAACTGTTTCACGAAAGCCGTATGTGATGTTTCGCGCCAAATTATCGGTCCCTGCCTGGATCGCGCTCAGCGCGGCGGCCCTTCTCGTCGCCGGTTGCGGTTCCACCACCAAGGAAGACAAGACCGCGAACTGGAGCCCCAACCGCATCTACTCGGAAGCCAAGGACGAAGTCGGCTCCGGCGCCTACGACAAGGCAGTGCCGCTGTACGAGAAGCTCGAAGGCCGTGCCGCCGGCACGCCGCTGGCCCAGCAGGCCCAGCTCGAAAAGGCCTACGCCCAGCACAAGGCCGGCGAAAAGGCCAACGCCATCGCCACGCTCGACCGCTTCATGAAGCTGCACCCGGCCAGCCCGGCGTTCGACTACGCGCTCTACCTGAAGGGCGTGATCAACTTCAACGACGACCTGGGCATGTTCGCGTTCCTGACGCGCCAGGACCTGTCCGAGCGCGACCAGAAGGCCGCCAAGGAATCGTTCGAATCCTTCCGCGACCTCGTGACGCGCTTTCCCGAGTCGCGCTACGCGCCCGACGCGCGCCAGCGCATGAACTACATCGTGAACTCGCTCGCGCAGTACGAAGTTCACGTGGCCCGCTATTACTACTCGCGTGGCGCCTACCTGGCGGCCATCAACCGGGCGCAGATCGCGCTGTCCGACTACCGCGAAGTGCCGGCGCTCGAAGAAGCCCTGTACATCATGGTGAAGTCGTACGACGCGCTCGGCATGAAGGACCTGCGCGACGACGCACAACGCGTGCTGACCACCAACTATCCGCAGAGCACCTACCTGGCGAACGGCTTCAAGGGCAGCACCGACCCCTGGTGGAAGCTCTGGTAATCCAGCGCCTCCCGGTAGATATCAATAGGGTTTCCTGAGCGCGTCGATCGCGCTCTCGAAATCCGCTTCGGTTTCCAGCCGGCGCATCGGCGGCAACGCCGCCAGCAGCCGCCGGCCATAGCCCATCGCCACGAGGCGCGTGTCGCAGATCGCGAGCACGCCGCTGTCGGTTTCACGGCGAATGAGGCGCCCCGCCCCCTGCTTCAATGCCACGGCCGCCTCGGGCAGCGAGTAATCGCTGAACGAGCTGCGCCCCTGCGCTTCGAGCCGCTGCGAGCGGGCCTCCACCAGCGGATCGTTGGGCGGCGGGAACGGCAGCTTGTCGATCACCACGAACTGCAGCGCGTCGCCCGGCGCATCGAAGCCTTCCCAGAACGACGCCGACGCGACCAGCACGCAGCCCGCGCGCCCGTTGCTCGCGCCTTCGCGGAAGCGGTCCATGAGCACGCGCTTGGGCAGCTCGCCCTGCACCAGCACCTCGGGGCGCGCTTCCGTCTGGAGCAGTTCGAACTGCTGGCGCATCGCATCGCCGATGGTGCGCAGCGCGCGCAGCGTGGTGGTCAGCACCAGCGTGCGCCCGCCGAGCTCGGCGGCGCCGTGCGCCGCCAGCTTGGCCACCTGCTGGCTGTGCGTGGGATCGTTGGGCTTCGGAAAGGCCCGCGGCACATAGATTGCTGCTTGCGAGGCGTAGTCGAAGGGGCTTTGCACGCGCAGCACTTCGGCATCGCGCAGGCCGCAGGGTTCGGTGAACCAGCGCAGCGTCGGGTCGTCGCCCAGCGTGGCGGAGGTGAAGACCCAGGCGCGGCGGCTGTCTTCCTGCGGAGGCGGCGGGACGGCGCCGTGCTCGGGGTCTTCGTCGTCGTCGCCGTAGGGCAGGTCGGACTCCTCGGGCTCGTCGGCCAGCTTGAGCACCCGCTTGCGCATCGCATCGGCGATGTCGAGCGGCGACTCGATCAGCCGCAGCTGCGTGCCCACGTCGACCCAGCGCACAGAGTCGAGTTCGCACGGCTGCGCGAAGCGCGCCGTGCGCTTGGCGAGCTGGCGCGCGCGCTCGTGCAGGCGCACGAAGTCGGGCGAGATCTCGCTCACCGTGTCCAGCCCGTCGGCGGCCAGCACGAAGGCGTCCTGCAGGTCGTCGAGCGCGCCCTGCCAGGCTTCGGCATTCACACCCTCGGGGGCCGGGCCGATCCAGCGCAGCTTGGCGCCCGGCCATTGCTTGCCGACCACCAGCCGCAGCTCGCGCGCCGCGCGTTCGACGCCCGCCACCAGCTGCTGCCAGTCGACCAGCCCGCGCGCATGCTGCAGGCCCGCGCCGAGCATGTCGCGCGCGAAGTCGAGCGCCTGCCCGCTGCCGAGCTGCGCGCCCAGGAACTGCACGCCGGTCTCGTTGAGCTGGTGCGCCTCGTCGAACACCACGACGCTCACGGTCGGCAGCAACTCGGCCATGCCGGTCTCGCGCACCGCGAGGTCGGCGAAGAACAGGTGGTGATTGATGACCACGATGTCGGCCGCCAGCGCTTCGCGCCGCGCCAAGTTGACGTGGCAGGCCTTGAACTGCGGGCATTGCGCGCCCAGGCAGTTCTCGCGCGTGGAGGTGATCAGCGGGATCAGCGGCGAACGTTCGTCGAGCCCCGGCAGTTCGGCGAGGTCGCCGGTGCGCGTGGCTTTCGACCACTGCTCGATCTTTGCCAGCGTGCGCAGGCTGCCGCGCTCAGGCAGCGAGGCGTCGTGGCGCGCCATGTCGAGGCGGTGCAGGCACAGGTAACTGCCCCGCCCTTTCAGCAGCGCCGTGCGTATCGGCAGTGCGAAGGCCTCGACGAGGCGCGGCAGGTCGCGGCCGAACAGCTGGTCCTGCAAGGTCTTGGTGGCGGTCGAGAGCAGCACGCGCTCGCCGCTCAGCAGCGCCGGCACGAGGTACGAGAAGGTCTTGCCCACGCCGGTGCCGGCCTCGACCACGAGCATGCCGCCGTCGGAGATGGTGCGGGCCACGGCCATCGCCATCTCGGTCTGGCCGCCGCGTTCGCGGAACTGCTCGGCGGCCTGCGACAGCACCCCGTCCTGCGCGAACGCATCGCGCACCTGGTTTTCGAGCGGCGACGTCACGCCGGTTCTTTCGGGTCGAGCGCGTTCTCGAGCTGAGCGATCTGGTCGCGCAGGGCGAGGCGGCGCTTTTTCAGGCGGCGCATCAGCAATTCGTCCTGCGGCGTGCCATCTTCCGAGAGCCGGTCGATGGTGGCGTCCAGGTCGGCATGCGCGATGCGCAGCTCGATCAGCTGACGGGAAAGGGAATGAAGATTGGAGTCCAACGGTGGGGGTGCGCGTGCCGCATGGGGCCGCGCGTGTTCATTCGATAATACGTCCTGACACGAACCCCAGAGAAGACAGAAAGCGCGCCTCTGGCGCCCCAGCGCTCATGACCCAAGGCTTTCGACTCGCCGCCGCCACCGGCCTCCACAAGGGGGATCGCCCCTACCAGCAGGACCAGGTGCTGTTGATGAGCCACCCTCGCACGCCAGGCTGCGTGCTCGGTGTCATCGCCGACGGCATGGGCGGACGCAGCGGCGGGCGCAAGGCGTCCGACCAGGTGCTCATGACCGCGCGCCAGCTCTTCACCCGCTACAGCCCCGAACGCGACGACCCCGCCGTCGTGCTGCGCCAGTTGCTCGAAGACGCCCACACGGTGATAAAGCTCACGGCGCTGTCGAGCGAGCAGGAACCGCACAGCACGCTGGCCGCCTTCCTGATGAACCCCAAGGGCGACTGCGCCTGGATCCATGCGGGCGACTCGCGCATCTATCACTTCAACGACGGCGCGCTGGTCAAGCGCACGCGCGACCATTCGTACGTGCAGGCCCTGGTCGATCGCGGCCAGATCAGCGAGGCCGAGGCCAACATCCATCCGCAGGGCAACATCCTGTTGGGCTGCCTGGGCATGACGACCACGCCGCCGCCCGTCGATCCGCACCACATTGCCAAGCTGCAGCCGGGCGACCTGCTGATGGCCTGCAGCGACGGCCTGTGGCACTACTTCTCGCCCGAGGAACTGGCCAGCGTGCTGTACGCGCAGCCGCCGCGCGACGCAGTGGAAATCCTGGTGGGAGAAGCGCGGCGCCGTGCGCGCGGCACGGGCGACAACATCTCGATCGCGGTGCTCAAGCTCGACCGGCTGCCCGCGGCGGCCTGAGCGCCCGCCCTCTTTCAAGGATCAGGGCGAAGAAGCCGCCGGTGCCGGTGGCAACGGTGCGCCGCGCGGCTTGGTGCGCTCGGCGTTCTGGCGTTCGCGGTTGGCGCGGTGTTCCGCCGCTCGCTTCTGCTTGTCCTCGAAGCGCGTGGTCGCGGCCGGCGCTTCGGCGCGGCGCTGGGCCGCCTTGGCCTGCTCGTTGGCGTGGGCCTTCTGCTTGTTCTCGAACTGGCGCTGGCGCTCGGCCGCGTCGGCCGCGGTCGCGGCCCGGCTCGCGGCGTGGTCGGCGGCGCGCTGCTCGCGCGCCTTCTGGTCTTCCTGCGACTTCTCGCGCTGTTCGCGCGAGTCCTGCGGGCGCTGGGTGGCGGCCTTCTGGTCGAGCTTCTGCAGCTCGGCCGCGCCGCTGCGCTGGCGTTGGATGTCGTTGATCGCGGTTTCCTGCCGCTTGATGTGGTCGGTTTCCTTGCGACGGCGGCTGCGGCTTTCGCGCAGGCAGTCTTCGACCGCGAACTTCTTGTAGCAGGCCGCGCGCTCCTTCGCGTAGCGCGACTCGATGACCTCGCGCTCGGCCGCCAGGCGGCTGCGTTCGGCTTCGAGGTCGGCGTTGCCCGCCGCCGCATTGGACTGGGCCCACAGCGGCAGGCTGGCCAAGGCCAGGAACAGGGCAAGAGCGGTTTTTTTCATGTGAGTCGGGTGTCGACGATGCGGCGTTCCAGGGCGAGGAATTCGCTCGACTGCATTTCGGTGAGCCGGGACACCGTGCGCGGAAACTCGTGCGCCAGCGGCCCCTCGGTGTACAACGCCTCGGGCGGAACCTCGGCCGACATGATGAGCTTGCAGCGCCGGTCGTACAAGACGTCGACCAGCCAGGTGAAACGGCGTGCTTCCGAGGCCATGCGCACCGGCATGTGCGGCACGTCGGACAGCAGCACGGTGTGGAACTGGCTCGCGATCTCGAGGTAGTCGTTCTGCGAGCGCGGGCCGCCGCACAGCGTCTTGAAATCGAACCACACCACGCCACCGGCCTTGCGCAGCGCGCGGATCTCGCGCTGCTCGATGTGCAGGATCGGGTTTTCGTCGGCCGTCTCGGCCAGCTTGTCGAAGGCGTGGCGCATTTCCTTCTCGGCCGCCGCGTCGTTCGGCGTGAGGTACATGCGCAGTTGCTCCAGCGTGCGGCGCCGGTAGTCGGTGCCGTTGTCCACGCTCAGCACTTCGAGCTTCTGGTTGAGCAATGCAATGGCGGGCAGGATGCGGTCGCGGTGCAGGCCGCCCGGATACAGGTCGTCGGGCTTGAAGTTCGAGGTGGTAACAAAGCCCACGCCGTTGTCGAACAGTGCCACGAGCAGCCGGTGCAGGATCATCGCGTCGGTGATGTCCGCGACATGGAACTCGTCGAAGCAGATCAGCTTGTAGCGCTTGGAGATGCGCAGTCCCAGCTCGTCGAGCGGGTTCACGGTGCCCTGCAGGTCGCGCAGCTCGCGGTGCACTTCGCGCATGAACTCGTGGAAGTGCAGGCGTGTCTTGCGCCGCAGCGGCACGGCGTTGAAGAACAGGTCCATCAGGAAGCTCTTGCCGCGCCCCACACCGCCGTACATGTAGACGCCGCGCGGCAGCTCCGGACGGTTGATGAGCTTCTTCAGCGCATTGGAGCGCCGGGCCTTGTACTCGCCCCACTCGGTGGCGCAGCGGTCGAGCGCCTCGACGGCCGCCAGTTGTGCGGGATCGCTCTTGAACCCGCGTGCCGCGAGTTCCGCTTCGTAAGCCTGTTTGACGCTCAAGGGATCGGATCGCTTCAAAAATGGAGAGCCCCGACCGCCCCGCGAGGGTCGATCGGGGCCGGGTTCGCTCAAGAACCAGAGATCAGAAGTTGAGCGTGCGCTTGTCCACGGCCAGGGCCGCTTCCTTGGTGGCTTCCGACAGCGACGGGTGCGCATGGCAGATGCGCGCGATGTCTTCGGCACTGGCCTTGAACTCCATCGCCACCACGGCTTCGGAGATCAGCTCGCTGGCCTGCGGGCCCACGATGTGCACGCCCAGGATCTCGTCCGTGGCGGCGTCGGCCAGGAACTTGACCATGCCGGTCGTGTCGCCCAGCGCGCGTGCGCGGCCGTTCGCCAGGAACGGGAAGGTGCCGGCCTTGTAGGCGCGGCCCGCGGCCTTGAGCTGCTGCTCGGTCTGGCCGACCCATGCGATCTCGGGGCTGGTGTAGATCACCCACGGCACGGTGTTGAAGTTCACGTGGCCATGCTGGCCCGCGATGCGCTCCGCCACCGCCACGCCTTCTTCCTCGGCCTTGTGCGCCAGCATCGGGCCGCGCACCACGTCGCCGATGGCCCACACGTTGGGCAGGCTGGTCTTGCAGTCGTCGTCCACGGCGATGGCGCCGCGCTCGTCCAGCTTCAGGCCCACGGCTTCGGCGTTCAGGCCGATGGTGTTGGGCACGCGGCCGATCGAGACGATCAGCTTGTCGACTTCCAGCGTCTGGGCTTCGCCCTTGGCGTTGGTCCAGGCGACGCTCACGCCCTTCTTCGACGACTTGATCTCGCCGACCTTGACGCCGAGTTCGATCTTGAGCTTCTGCTTGTCGAAGGCCTTCTTGGCTTCCTTGGCGATCTGCTCGTCCACGGCGCCCAGGAAGGTCGGCAGTGCTTCGAGCACCGTGACCTCGGCACCGAGGCGGCGCCACACCGAGCCCATTTCGAGGCCGATGACGCCCGAGCCGATCAGGCCCAGCTTCTTCGGCACCGCACCGATGCGCAGCGCGCCGTCGTTCGAGAGGATGTTTTCCTCGTCGAACGGCGTGCCCGGCAGCGCGCGGGCGTTGGAGCCCGTGGCGACGATGATGTGCTTGCCGCTGATCGACTCTTCAGCGGCGCCTGCCACCTTGATCTCGTAGCCGGCTTCGTCGGTCTTCACGAACGAACCGCGGCCGTGGAAGAAGCTGATCTTGTTCTTCTTGAACAGGTACAGGATGCCGTCGTTGTTCTGTTTCACGACCTGGTCCTTGCGGGCCAGCATCTTGTCGATGTCCAGGCCGAGGCCTTCGACCTTGATGCCGTGGTCCGCAAAGTGGTGACCGGCCTGCTCGAAGTGCTCCGACGATTGCAGCAGCGCCTTCGAGGGAATACAGCCGACGTTGGTGCAGGTGCCGCCCGGTGCGGGGCCGCCCTTGCCGTTCTTCCACTCGTCGATGCAGGCCACGTTGAAGCCGAGCTGCGCAGCGCGGATCGCCGCGATGTAGCCGCCAGGACCGCCGCCGATGACGACGACGTCGAATTGCTTGTTTGCCATCTGGTTCTTGCTCCCCGGATCAGATGTCGAACAGCAGGCGCGACGGGTCTTCCAGCGCTTCCTTCATGGCGACCAGGCCCAGCACGGCTTCGCGGCCGTCGATGATGCGGTGGTCGTAGCTCATGGCGAGGTAGTTCATCGGGCGAACGACGATCTGGCCGTTTTCCACCACGGCGCGGTCCTTGGTGGCGTGCACGCCTAGGATGGCCGACTGGGGCGGGTTGATGATCGGGGTCGAGAGCATCGAGCCGAAGGTGCCGCCGTTGGAGATGGAGAAGGTGCCGCCGGTCATTTCTTCGATGCCCAGCTTGCCGTCCTGCGCCTTCTTGCCGTACTCGGCGATCTTCTTCTCGATGTCGGCGAAGCTCATCTGGTCGGCATTGCGCAGGATGGGCACCACCAGACCGCGCGGCGAACCGACGGCAATGCCGATGTCGAAGTAGCCGTGGTACAGGATGTCGTTGCCGTCGACCGACGCGTTGAGCACCGGGTACTTCTTCAGCGCGTGCACCGCGGCCTTCACGAAGAAGCTCATGAAGCCGAGCTTCACGCCGTGTTCCTTGGTGAACGCGTCCTGGAACTTCTTGCGCAGGTCCATGACCGGGGCCATGTTCACTTCGTTGAAGGTGGTCAGGATGGCGTTGGTCGATTGCGACTGGATCAGGCGCTCGGCGATGCGGGCGCGCAGGCGGCTCATCGGCACGCGCTGTTCCGGGCGCTCGCCCAGGTCGGGTGCGGCGGGCGCGGCGACCTGTTGCAGCGCGGGCTTGGCAGCCGGTGCGGCGATGGTGGCGGCAGGCTTGGCGCCGGCAGCCACGGCGCCGAGCACGTCGCCCTTGGTCACGCGGCCGTCCTTGCCCGTGCCGGCCACGTCGCTGGTCTTCAGGTTGTTGTCGGCCAGCAGCTTGGCGGCGGCGGGCATGGCCACGTCGGCCTTCGAACCACCGGTGGCGGCGGCTGCCGCTGCGGGGGCAGCAGCGGCCGGCGCGGCGGCAGGTGCAGCTGCAGCAGCAGGCGCTGCAGCGGCGGCCTTGCCGTCGGTGTCGATCTTGGCGATCAGCTGCTCGGCCACCACGGTGGCGCCGTCGGGCTGAACGATCTCGACCAGCACGCCGGCCGAGGGTGCCGGCACTTCGAGCACGACCTTGTCGGTTTCGATCTCGATCAGGATTTCATCGACGGCGACGGCTTCGCCGGCTTTCTTCTTCCACGTGAGCATGGTGGCCTCGGCCACGGATTCGGACAGCTGGGGGACTTTGACTTCTACGATAGACATTTGGAGTGAGCTCCGTTTTGTTCTTGAGGGTGTTCGTGTGAAAAGGGACGGTTCTTACTTGGTCAGCACGAAGCCCTTGAGTTTGCCAAATGCGCCATCGACCAGCGCCTTCTGCTGTTCCTGGTGCAGGTGCGAGTAGCCGACCGCAGGCGATGCCGAGGCGGCACGGCCGGAGTAGCCGAGCTTCTGGCCTTCCTGCATGTTTTCGTGGATGTAGTGCTGCACGAAGAACCAGGCGCCCTGGTTCTGCGGCTCGTCCTGGCACCACACGATGTCCACGAGGTTGGGGTACTTCTTGACCTCGGCGGCGAACGCCTTGTGCGGGAACGGATAGAGCTGCTCGACGCGGATGATCGCCACGTCGTCGCTGCCCTGCTCTTCGCGCTTCTTGGCCAGGTCGTAGTAGACCTTGCCCGAGCAGGCGATCAGGCGCTTGACCTTCTCGGCCTTCAGACCCTTGCTGTCGGGAATGACGGTCTGGAAGCTGCCCTTGGTGAACTCGGACAGCGGCGAGGTCGCGTCCTTGTTGCGCAGCAGCGACTTGGGCGTGAGGATGATCAGCGGCTTGCGCAGGTTGCGCACCATCTGGCGGCGCAGGATGTGGAAGATCTGGCTGGCCGTGGTCGGCTGCACCACCTGCATGTTGGTGTCGGCGCTCAGCTGCATGAAGCGCTCCAGGCGGGCCGAGCTGTGCTCGGGGCCCTGGCCTTCGTAGCCGTGCGGCAGCATCATCGTGATGCCGTTGACGCGGCCCCACTTCACTTCGCCCGAGGCGATGAACTGGTCGATCACCACTTGCGCGCCGTTCACGAAGTCGCCGAACTGGGCTTCCCAGATGACGAGCGTGTTGGGGTCGTTCGAGGCGTAGCCGTATTCGAAGGCCAGCACGGCTTCTTCGGACAGGATCGAGTCGATGACGACGAACGGGGCTTGGTTCTCGGCCACGTTCTGCAGCGGCGTGTAGGTGCCGGTGTCGAACTTCTCGCGGTTCTGGTCGTGCAGCACGGCGTGGCGGTGCGTGAACGTGCCGCGACCCGAGTCTTCACCCGACAGGCGCACCGGGTAGCCGCTGGCCACCAGCGAGGCGAACGCCATGTGCTCGCCCATGCCCCAGTCGACGTTGACGTCGCCACGGCCCATGGCTGCGCGGTCGTCCAGCACCTTCTTCACGAGCGGATGCACGGTGAAGTTCTCGGGTGCCTTGGTGATGCGTTCGGCCAGGCGCTTCCACTCGGCGGAGGGAATGGCGGTGTCGCCGGCGTCGGTCCACTTCTTGTTGAGGTACGGGCTCCAGTCGACGGCGTACTTGCTCTTGAAGTTGGTGAGCACGGGGTCGACGGTGTTCTTGCCTTCGTCGAAGGCGGCGCGCTGCGCCTTCACCATGTCGTCGCCGAGCGTGTCGCCCAGGCCTTGCGCGGCCAGCTTGTCGGCGTACAGCTTGCGCGTGCCGGGGTGGGCCGCGATCTTCTTGTACATCAGCGGCTGGGTGAGCGAAGGCGTGTCCTGCTCGTTGTGGCCCAGCTTGCGGAAGCAGATGATGTCGACGACCACGTCCTTCTGGAATTCCATGCGGAAATCAAGAGCGAACTGGGTGGCGAGCACCACGGCTTCGGGGTCGTCGCCGTTCACGTGCAGCACCGGCGCTTCGATCATCTTGACGATGTCCGAGCAGTACAGCGTCGAGCGGCTGTCGCGCGGGTCGCTGGTGGTGAAGCCGATCTGGTTGTTGATGACGATGTGCACCGTGCCGCCGGTGGAGTAGCCACGGGTTTCGGCCAGCGCCAGCGTTTCCATCACGACGCCCTGGCCTGCGAAGGCGGCATCGCCGTGCACGATCACGGGCAGCACCTGCTTGCCCAGCGGGTCGCCGCGGCGGTCCATGCGAGCGCGCACCGAGCCTTCGACCACGGGGTTCACGATTTCCAGGTGCGAGGGGTTGAACGCCAGGCTCAGGTGGACCGGGCCGCCGGGGGTGGTCACGTCCGAGCTGAAGCCCTGGTGGTACTTGACGTCGCCGGAGGGCAGGTCTTCGGGGGCGGTGTGGTCGAACTCGGCGAACAGGTCGGCGGGCATCTTGCCCAGCGAGTTCACCAGCACGTTCAGGCGGCCGCGGTGGGCCATGCCGATCACGATTTCCTGCACGCCCTTGACGCCGGCCTGGTTGATCAGCTCGTCCATCGCGACGATGAAGCTTTCGCCGCCTTCGAGCGAGAAACGCTTCTGGCCGACGTACTTGGTGTGCAGGAAGCGCTCGAGGCCTTCGGCGGCCGTCAGGCGGTTGAGCACGTGCTTCTTCTGCTCGGCGCTGAGCTTGGGGTTCGTGCGCGCGCTTTCGAGCTTCTGCTGCCACCAGCGCTTGTGGTTCTGGTCGGTGGTGTACATGTACTCGGCACCCATCGTGCCGCAGTACGTTTCACGCAGGGCATTGAGCAGGTCGCGCAGCGACATGGTCTCTTTGCCGAAGAAGGTGTTGCTGGTGTTGAACACCGTCTCGAGGTCGGCGTCGGCAAAACCGTAGAACGAGGGCTCGAGTTCCGGAATGGCGGGACGCTCGGCGCGCTTGAGCGGGTCGAGGTCGGCCCAGCGGGCGCCGACGTTGCGGTAGGCGGCAATCAGCTGCTGGACTGCCGTGCGCTTGCGGCCGAGTTCGGAGTCGGCGCCGCTGGCCTGCACGACACGGGTCGTGCCCTGCTTGGCCAGTTCGGCAAAGGCGTTGATGACCGGCAGGTGGGGGACGTCGCGGGCGCTGGTGCCGTCGGCGGCGGGAACGTTCTGCAGGGCGTCGAAATACGTGCGCCAGTTGTCGGGAACGCTGCCGGGGTTGGCGAGGTAGTTTTCGTACATCTCCTCGACATAGGGCGCATTGCCGCCGAAGAGGTAGGTGTTGCCTTGATAGGCGGTGTACGCCGTGGGCGTAGAGGAATCGCTCATGATCCGCTGACCTTCGCTTCCCTGGAGGAAGCACGAGTTGGTTAAGAAACCTTCCGCGACACGGCTGGACCGATTGGCGGATGCGACTGTGGCTGGGGAAGGGCCTGAGTACCTTGGCATTGTGCCACGTCAACCATATGACGACAGAACGCGGCTGCGCAAGGCCCGCAACCCTACCCCGATTCGCGCCTGCGGTCAGGTGGCGGACAGTAACTGTTTGATCTGCTGGAGGGTGGCCGGATCGTCGATGGTGGTCAGGTCGCCCGGGTCGCGCTGCTCGCAGACGGCCTGGATCGCCCGGCGCAGCAGCTTGCCGCTGCGGGTCTTGGGCAGGCCGCTCACGAAGCGCACGCGCGCAGGCCGCGCCAAGGCGCCGAGCTGGTCGGCCACGACCTTCATGATCTCGCCCTCGAGCTTGAGCGCCGCATCGGCGTCGGTCACGGCCAGACCGTCCTTCGGCACGACGAAGGCCATCGCCACCTGCCCCTTGAGCGTGTCGGCCACGCCGACCACGGCCACCTCGGCCACGTTGGCGTGGCCCGAGATGCTCTCCTCGATCTCGCGCGTGCCCAGCCGGTGGCCGGCGACGTTGATCACGTCGTCGGTGCGGCCCAGGATGTAGAAATAACCATCGGCATCGCGGATGCCCCAGTCGAAGGTCGAATAGACCATCTTGCCCGGCACGCTCTTCCAGTACGTGTTGACGAAGCGCGCATCGTCCTTCCACACGGTCTGCATGAAGCCCGGCGGCGTCGGCCCCTCGACCACGACCACGCCCTTCTCGTTCGGCGCCGTCAGTTCTTCGCCGGTCGACTCGTGCAGGATCTTGATGCGGTAGCCGTACATCGGCACGCCGGGGCTGCCGAACTTGCTGGGCTTGGCTTCCACGCCGTTGGCGATGGTGATCATCGGCCAGCCCGATTCGGTCTGCCAGTAGTTGTCGATGATCGGCACGCCCAGGCCGTCGCTGATCCAGCGCGCGGTCGGCTCGTCCAGCGGCTCGCCGGCCAGGAAGAGCGCGCGCAGGGTCGACAGGTCGTACTTCTTGAGCAGCGCCGGGTCTTGTTTCTTGAGCACGCGCACGGCGGTGGGCGCGCTGAACATCACCGTCACCTTGTACTTCTCGACCAGGCGCCACCAGATGCCGCCGTCGGGCTGCTGGTCGATGCCCTGCGTGGGCAGGCCCTCGTACATGATGGTGGCCATGCCCGCGATCAGCGGGCCGTAGACGATGTAGCTGTGGCCTACCACCCAACCGATGTCGCTGGTCGAGAAGTAGGTTTCGCCGGGCCGGCCGTCGAAGATGTGCTTCATGCTCGCGGCCAGCGCCACGGCGTAGCCGCCCACGTCGCGCTGCACGCCCTTGGGCTTGCCGGTGGTGCCGCTGGTATAGATGGTGTAGCTGATCTCGGTCGAGGCCAGCCAGGTGCAGGGCACCTGCGCATCCAGGTGCTTGTGTCTCAGTTCGCCCGCCAGATGGTCGCGGCCGGCCACCAGCGTCATCGGCGCCAGGCCGCGGTCGGTCAGCAGCACGGCCTCGGGCTTGTGTTTCGACAGGCGGATGGCTTCGTCGAGCAGCGGCTTGTACGCGATGACCTTGCCGCCGCGCGAACCGGCGTCGGCGCTCACGACCACCTTGGGCTCGGCGTCCTCGATACGGGTGGCCAGCGAGCCGCTGGCGAAGCCGCCGAACACCACGCAGTGGATGGCGCCGATGCGCGCGCAGGCCAGCATCGCGAAGGCGGCCTCGGGAATCATCGGCATGTAGATGAGCACGCGGTCGCCCTTGCCCACGCCCAGTTCGACGAGGCTGGCGGCGGTGCGCTGCACCTCGGCATGCAGCTCGGCGAAGCTGTAGCTTTTCTCGGTGCCGGTCTCGGTCGACACGAAGATCAGCGCCCGCTGGTCGCCCCGATCGGCCAGGTGCCGGTCGACGGCGTTGTGGCAGAGGTTGGTGGTGCCGCCGACGAACCAGCGCGCGAACGGTGGCTGGCTGGCGTCGAGGATCTGCTGCGCGGGCGTGTGCCAGTCGATCAGCTTCGCCTGCTCGGCCCAGAAGGCCTCGGGCGCGTCGACGGACTGGCGGTAGAACTCTTCATAGCGGCTCATCGGGATCTGTCTCCTGTTTTATGGATGCCGTTCCGGACTCGCGCCGAAACTGAATTCATAATTATGGGAGTCGATCTTGCGGGAAGCTGACAGCCGCGGCAATCCGGGCGACCCCCTTGCCGGGCCGCCCCTCAACAGCAATTCAGTAGATCAGCGGATCAGCGCCTGCAGGTCGCGGAACGCCGGATGCTCGGCGGTGCGCAGCCACTCGAAGCCGACCATCTCGGTGGTCACGAGTTCCGCGCCCGCGCCAGCCAGGCGGTCGAAGGCGGCGTCGCGGTTGCGCTCGGTGCGCGAGCTGCAGGCGTCGGTGACGACCCACACGTCGAACTCGTCCTCGAGCAGGTCGAGCGCGGTCTGCAGCAGGCAGACATGGGCTTCGCAGCCGGCGATGACGATGGTGTTGCGCTCTTCGGCCGCGGCCGGGGGCTTCTGCAGGTGCTTGGGCAGGCTGCGGGCGTTGCCCTGCGGCGCCGCCTTGGCGGGCGGACGCAGCCATTCGCCGAGCCCCTCCTCCACGCCGCTGAAATGCATCTTGGCCAGCGTCTTGCGGCAGAAGGCGCGGATCTCGGGCAGGTTCTCGCCCAGCTTGGACGGGTTCTGCTCGGTGCCCCAGACCGGCACGTCGACCCATTGCGCCATCTGGCCCAGGCGCGCCGCATTGCGCGCCGCCGCTTCGCCTTCGAAGATCGCCGGCATCAGCCGCGCCTGGTAATCGACCAGGACGAGTTGGGATTGCGTGGCGTCGAGCAGCATGGACTTCTTCTTTCAGGTATCGGTTGAACTGGGCTGAACCGTACCACCGAAAAGCGCGGGTTTTGCACCGTCTTCCGCCGTTGCGGCAGGGGTCGATCGCTGCACCAGCTGCGCGAGGTAGGTCTTGAACAGCGCATCGGCCGACTGCCTGAACATGCGGATGCGCCCCGTGTGCTGCATCAGCAGCAGCCCGACGCCGTGCGCGAACAGCGCCGTGTTCTCCTGCTGCGCGAGGTCGGCATCGAGGCCCAGGGCGAGCAGCGCCTCCTCGCAGGGGCGCAGGGCATCGTAGAGGCGGTCGTTCAGTTCGTGGTCGAGCGCGTGCGTCAGTCCCCGGGGACGCATGCCATGCACCAGATAGAAGCCGAGGTCGAGGTCGCGCGGGTTCGCCGCGTAGAAGTTGAACCAGGCCTGCGCTTTGGCGGCCAGGGTCTGGTCGGGCCGGCGCTCGGACACCGCCACCTCGGCCACCGCGGCCTGCAGGCGCAGCAGCGACTCGTCGAGCAAGGCCGCGTAGATCGCCTCCTTGCTCTCGAAGTACGAATAGATGGCGCCCGGCGTGTACCCGGCTTTCTTCGCGATTTCGCGGATGCTCGCGCCCTCGATGCCCGCCTCGGCAAACACCGTTCGGGCGGCGTCGAGCACCAGGGCGCGGCGCGCGTCGGTGAGGGTCTGGCGGCGTTGGAGCTTGGCGTGCATGGGCGGGACTATAGCCCTCGATCTGGTCGCCGATCATTTTTTCGAACGTTGATCTAAAAATTGAACAGTGTTTAAATCTTCACGCCGACGGTCCAAAAAATCCCCACGAGCCCCTGGAGACAACACGCATGAATGCCCCACCTTCCGACGCCCTCCTCATGTCCGGCGCCGACTACCGTGAATCGCTGCGCCGCTACACGCCCACCGTGTTCGTCGACGGCCGCCGCGTCGCCAGCGTGGCCGACGAGCCGGCCTTCCAGCCCGGCATCAACGCCATCGCCCTCACCTACGAGCACGCGCTCAAGTCCGAGTACGCGCCGCTCATGACCGCCGTGCAGCACACCAGCGGCAAGCGCGTGAACCGGCTCTCGCACATCAACACCAGCTCGGGCGACCTGCTCAACAAGCTCGAGGCCGTGCGGCTGGTCTGCCAGGAAACCGGCTGCGCCCAGCGCTACCTGACGCACGACGCGCTCAACGCCATCGCCCAGGTGTCGGCCCGCATCGACGACGCGCGCGGCAGCACCGAGCACACCGCGCGCTTCCACAATTACCTGCACCGCATCCAAGACCAGGACCTGACGCTGGGCGTCGCCATGACCGACGCCAAGGGCGACCGCAGCCGCCGTCCGCACGAGCAGGCGAACGTCGACAGCTACCTGCACGTGGTCGAGCGCAACGCGCGCGGCATCGTCATCTCGGGCACCAAGGCCATCGTGACCGGCGCGCCGTACGTGCACGAGCTGCTGGTCATGCCCTGCCGCAACATGGGCAAGGAAGACGCCGACTTCGCCGTCTGCTGCGCCGTGCCGCTCGACGCGCCCGGGCTCACCATCGTCGCGCGGCCGGCCGGCCGACCCGGCGAGAAGCTCGAGCACGGCGATGCGCTGTTCAGCCGCAAGTACGGCCAGAGCACCGGCGTGTGCATGTTCGACCGCGTGTTCGTGCCGTGGGAGCGCGTGTTCTACGCCGGCGAATGGGAGCACTCAGGCCACCTGACCTACAGCTACGCCACGCACCACCGCCACAGTTGCATCGCGGCCCGCGCCGGCTTCGGCGACCTGCTGATCGGTGCCGGCGCGCTGATGTGCGAGGCCAACGGCTTCGACCCCGGCAAGGAAAGCCACCTGCGCGAGCAGATGGTCGAGCTCATCACCATCACCGAGAGCTTCTTTGCCTGCGGCGTGGCGGCCAGCGTCTACGGCAAGGCCGACGACCACTGCGAGGTCTTCATGCCCGACCCGGTGTTCAGCAACATCGGCAAGCTGCTGCTGGCCACGAAGATCTACGACATGCACCGCATCGCCCACTACGTGAGCGGCGGCCTCATCGTCACCCTGCCCGGCCCGGACGAGGACCACAACCCCGAGACCGCGGCACGCCTGTCCGATGTGCTGCGCGCCAACCCCGCCATTCCCTACGAACAGCGCATCGAGACGGCCCGCTTCATTGAAGACCTCACGGCCGGCTACCAGGGCGGCTGGTACAGCGTGATCAGCCTGCACGGCGGCGGCTCGCCGGCGGCGATGAAGCAGGAGATCTGGCGCAACTACCCGGTCGGCTCGAAGGTCGAGCTGGTCGAGCGCCTGCTCGAGCGCGGCATCGCGGCCGACGGCACGCCGGCCGCCGCGCCGCACGACCCGCGCCGCGCCGTCACGAAGAACCGCCAGCCCGGCAAGTGCTGCGACACCGGCTGCACCGTGCCGGGACAGCCCGTGATGGTCGACCTGCCAATTCCGGTGTCGCGCACCTAGACTCCGGCGGATGCAGACCCTGTCGCTCCTCCGCCACCGCCTCGTCCTGCTCTTCGGCGCCGCCTCGTTGCTGCTGCTCGCCGGCTGCGGCGGGTTGCGCACCGCCGAGGCACCACTGGCCAGCACACTGGAAAAGAGCAGTTGCACCCGCAACGCCGACACGCTGATCGTGCTGCTGCCCGGCGCCTACTCGGCGCCCGAGGAGTTCGTGCGCGAAGGCTTCATCGACGCCCTGAACGAGAACCGGCTCGCGGTCGACACCCTGCGCGTCGATGCCCACATGGGCTACTACCGCAACAAGACCATCCTCGACCGTCTGGATCGGGACGTGATCGCACCGGCGCGCCGCCAGGGCTACAAGGCGATCTGGATCGCGGGCATCTCGGTCGGCGGTTTCGGCGGACTGCTGTATGCCCAGACGCACCCCGGCGACCTCGCCGGCCTGGTCGTGCTGGCGCCCTACCTGGGCGAACGCGTGCTGAGCCAGGACATCGCCAACGCCGGCGGCCTGTCGCGCTGGCGCGGCCCGCTCGAAGCACCACCCGGCAGCGACCCACGCACGCCCAGCGACACGCAGCTGTGGCAATGGCTGCGCGGCTACGTCGGCCACACCCGCACGTTCGGCGACCGGCCGCCGCTGTACCTGGGCTACGCGCTCGACGACCGCTTTGCGTTCAGCCACCGGCTGCTGGCCGGGGCGCTGCCGGCGGAACGCGTGGTCACGACCGAAGGCGGGCACGACTGGCCCGAATGGCGGCGGCTCTGGCGCCGCCTGCTGCCGACGCTGCCGCTGCCGGGCTGCCCCGGCTGAGGCGCCCTTCAGTTCGGCCGCAGGCGCAGCAGCTTGCCGTCGGACTCGTCGGTGAGCACGTAGAGCAGGCCGTCCGGCCCCTGCTTCACGTCGCGGATGCGGGCCCGGCCGTCGGCCAGCAGCTTGTGCTCGGCGACCACCTTGCCGTCCTTCAGTTCGATGCGGTCGAGATAACCGAACTTCAGCGAGCCCACGAAGAGGTTGCCCTTCCAGCCGGCGCCGTAGCGGTCGCTGGTGAGGAAGGCCATGCCCGAAGGCGCGATCGACGGCACCCAGTAATGCAGCGGCTGTTCCATGCCGTCCTTGCGGGTGATGCCCTCGCCGATCTTGCCGCCACCGTAGTTCTCGCCGTAGGTGATCACCGGCCAGCCGTGGTTGACGCCGGCGCGCGGGATGTTGATCTCGTCGCCGCCCTGCGGGCCGTGCTCCGTCATCCAGAAACGGCCGTCGGGCGCGAGCGTCGCGCCCTGGCTGTTGCGATGGCCGTAGCTCCAGATCTCGGGCAGCGCCCCCCGCTTGCCGACGAAGGGGTTGTCTTTCGGCACGCTGCCGTCCTTGGCGATGCGCACCACCTTGCCGTGGTGGTTGTCGAGCGTCTGCGCATCGTCCTTGCGGCTGAAGCGGTCGCCGAGCGTGAGAAAGAGGTTGCCGTCGCGGGCCTCGACGATGCGGCAGCCGAAGTGCGCGCGGCTCGCGACCTTGGGCTTCTGGCTGAAGATGACCTTCAGCGCCTCCAACGCCGTGCCATCGGCCGAGAGGCGCGCGCGTGCAAGCGCGGTGCTGTTGGCCGATCCGCCGGACGCCTCGGGCTCCGAATAGCAGAAGTACAGGGTGCGGTTCTGCGCGAAGCCGCTGTCAGCCAGCACGTCGAGCAGCCCGCCCTGCCCGCCCGCCGCGATGGGCGGCAGGCCCTGGATCGGCGCGCCCAGCTTGCCGTCGGCCGCCACCAGCCGCAGCCGGCCGGGCTTCTCGGTGACCACGAAACGGCCCTCCGGCAGGAAGGCGACGCCCCAGGGGTTCTCAAGACCGGAGGCGACGGTTTCGGCACGCACTTGCGCCATGGCCACGCCAGCCAAGCCGCAACCGGCGAGCACCAAGAGGCTTCCCAGGGAGCGAAGAAAGGAGCGATCTCGCAAGTTCATGAAGATTTCCTGAATTTGAGGACATCTTGGCAACAAATGGAATGCACATGCCGACTTTTAAGACTTCGAAGTCATATCAGTCGAGGTGTTTACATTCGAATCCTTATGCCGCATAAACGTTCACCGTTACATTTTTTCTTCCGCCGGATCGAAAAAGCACATGTAAATCAATGGTTTACGCACACATTCAACAATTCAGATTAAATTGACATAACTGCGCGTCATCAATATCCTACGCGCCATGCGTTTTTTCGTCCTACCCGTATCCCTCCTGTTCGCCGTGGCCGTCCACGCCGCCCCCCAACAACAGGATCGATCGGATGAGATGGACCGAATCCTTGCCGAACGCGGCCTGGTCGGCCAGTTCCATCAGGTTCGCCAGACCGTCGCAGAGCGCACGTCCGACCTCGTCGTGACCGCCATCGGTTTCCTCGGCGTTCCTTACCGCCGTGGCGGCAACACCGCCGAATCCGGCTTCGACTGCAGCGGCTTCGTCCGCGCCATGTACAACCAGACGGTGGGCCACGTGCTCCCGCGCCGCGCCGAAGAACAGGCCGCCGCCACCGAGAAGATCGACCGCAGCCAGCTCAAGCCCGGCGATCTCGTGTTCTTCAACACCATGCGCCGCACCTTCAGCCACGTCGGCATCTACGTCGGCGAAGGCAAGTTCATCCATTCCCCCCGCTCCGGTGCCCAGGTCCGTGTCGAAGACATGAACGGCAGCTACTGGCAGCGCCGCTTCGACGGCGCCCGCCGCGTGCTCAGCGGCCAGGGCGACGAGGTCAAGGCCGCGGCCATGGGCACCGCCAGCGACTGATTCGGCACACCGAATCCAGGACGAAAAAAATCCCGCCGCGGCGGGATTTTTTGTGGGCGCTCGACAGGCGCCGTAGCGCCTCTCGATCAGGCCGCCTTCTTCGCCGGCGGCAGGTCCGTGCAGGTGCCGTGCGCCACTTCCGCTGCCATGCCGATGCTTTCGCCCAGCGTCGGGTGCGGATGGATGGTCTTGCCGATGTCGATCTCGTCCGCGCCCATCTCGATGGCCAGCGCGATCTCGCCGATCATGTCGCCGGCATGCGTGCCGACGATGCCGCCACCCAGGATGCGGTGCGTCTCGGCGTCGAACAGCAGCTTGGTGAAGCCTTCGTCGCGGCCGTTGGCGATGGCGCGGCCCGATGCGGTCCACGGGAAGTGGCCCTTCTTGACCTTGATGCCTTCGGCCTTGGCCTGGTCTTCCGTGAGACCGACCCATGCCACTTCGGGGTCGGTGTAGGCCACGCTGGGGATCACGCGGGCGTTGAAGGCGGCGCTGGACAGCTCCTTGTCGCCCTTCTGCTCGCCGGCGATCACTTCGGCCGCCACATGCGCCTCGTGCACCGCCTTGTGCGCCAGCATGGGCTGGCCCACGATGTCGCCGATGGCGAAGATGTGCGGCACGTTGGTGCGCATCTGGATGTCGACCGGAATGAAGCCGCGGTCGCTCACCGTGACGCCGGCCTTCTCGGCGCCGATCTTCTTGCCGTTCGGGCTGCGGCCCACGGCCTGCAGCACGAGGTCGTAGACCTGCGGCTCCTTCGGCGCGTTCTCGCCTTCGAAGGTGACCTTGATGCCGTCCTTCGTGGCTTCGGCACCGACCGTCTTGGTCTTGAGCATGATGTTGTCGAAGCGCGGCGCGTTCATCTTCTGCCAGACCTTCACGAGGTCGCGGTCGGCGCCCTGCATGAGGCCGTCGAGCATCTCGACCACATCGAGGCGCGCGCCCAGCGTCGAATACACGGTGCCCATTTCGAGGCCGATGATGCCGCCGCCCAGCACCAGCATGCGCTTGGGGTCGGTGCCCATCTCGAGTGCGCCGGTCGAGTCGACCACGCGCGGGTCCTTCGGCATGAAGGGCAGGCTGACCGACTGCGAGCCGGCCGCGATGATCGCGTTGCGGAACTTGACGGTCTGCTTCTTGCCCGTGGTGTCCCAGCTCGTGCCCGACGTCTCTTCGACTTCCAGGTGGTACGGGTCGATGAAGTTGCCCACGCCGCGCAGCACGGTCACCTTGCGCATCTTGGCCATGGCCGTGAGGCCGCCGGTGAGCTTGCCCACCACCTTGTTCTTGTGGCCGAGCAGCTTGGCGCGGTCGACCGTGGGCGCAGCGAAGCTCACGCCGAGGTCGGCGAAGTGCTTCACCTCGTCCATGACGGAAGCGACGTGCAGCAGCGCCTTCGACGGAATACAGCCGACATTCAGGCACACGCCGCCGAGCGTGGCGTAGCGTTCGATCAGCACGACCTTCAAGCCGAGGTCGGCCGCGCGGAAGGCGGCCGAGTAGCCGCCGGGGCCGGCACCGAGCACGACCACGTCGCACTCGACATCGACCTTGCCGCCGTAGCTGGACGCCGCCACGGGCGCTGCGGCGGCCGGAGCCGGTGCAGCCGCCTTGGGCGCGGGCGCAGCTGCCGCCGCAGGTGCGGGCGCTGCAGCAGCCGGCGCAGGCGCAGCGGCCCCGTCGACTTCGAGCGTCAGCACGACCGAACCTTGCTTGACCTTGTCGCCGACCTTCACGGCCAGCGACTTCACCACGCCGGCGGCCGACGAGGGAATCTCCATCGAGGCCTTGTCCGATTCGACCGTGATGAGCGACTGCTCGGCCTTGACCGTGTCGCCGACGT
The DNA here is from genome assembly GCF_059567965.1 of Variovorax sp. BGA-UO-ETr-C22. Lineage (NCBI taxonomy): Bacteria > Pseudomonadati > Pseudomonadota > Betaproteobacteria > Burkholderiales > Comamonadaceae > Variovorax > Variovorax sp. BGA-UO-ETr-C22. The sequence continues at coordinate 390,756 of NZ_JCAQPA010000006.1, read as the reverse complement.
TGACCAGCACCTCGATCACCGCGACTTCGTCGAAGTCGCCGATGTCCGGCACCTTGATGTGTTGTTCGCTCATTTGGACACTTTCAGTTTGAGTGTGAGAACGTCGGCCGGCAGGGCCGAATTGCGATCGAATTCGCAGGCGGCGGCGATGCCCGCCTCCGCCACGTCGCGCGCGTTGCGCGACTTGTTGTCATAGGCCGCGTGCATGGCGCCGAGCGCGAAGCTGCGTCCCGAGCCGATGGCCCAGTACTGCTTGAACTCGAACACCTCGCGGTAGCTGTAGATGCCGTAGATGCCGCTCGGGTTGGCCAGCAGCATGGTGAACTGGCTCGACTCGTAGGGCTCGTGCTCGTCTTCCTTGGTCTGCATGAAGAATGAATCCTTCAGCACCGGATGCAGCTGCGTGAAGGTGTGGAACACCTCGTGCTTGCTGCCGAACTGCAGCGCCTCGCGCGGCTGGGCGGCCAGCGCATGCTGGAGCACCAGCTGGTGCGCGGCGGCGCCCGCCACCGCGAACAGGCTCTGGCCCGCGGCATCCTCGACGGTGAAGATCTTCTGGTTCGCTTCGGCGTTGTGCGACATGCGCGTGTCGCCGAAGGTCACCAGCGAATCTGCCGCCATCGTGACCTGGCCGCCTTTGCGGACGGCCACTACGGTGGTCATAGCAGGATGCGGCGGTAGTCTGCGAGCACTTGCCCCAGGTAGGCGTTGAAACGCGCAGCCAGGGCGCCATCGATCACGCGGTGGTCGTACGACAGCGACAGCGGCAGCGTGAGACGCGGCACGAACTGCTTGCCGTCCCACACCGGTTTCATCTGGCCCTTGGAGAGGCCGAGGATGGCCACTTCAGGGGCGTTGATGATGGGCGTGAAGTGCGTGCCGCCGATGCCGCCGAGCGAGCTGATCGAGAAGCAGCCGCCCTGCATGTCGGCCGAGCCGAGCTTGCCGTCGCGCGCCTTCTTGGCGAGTTCGCCCATCTCGGCGCTGATCTGCAGGATGCCCTTCTTGTCGGCATCTTTCAGCACCGGCACCACGAGCCCGTTGGGCGTGTCGGCCGCGAAGCCGATGTTGTAGTACTGCTTGTAGACGAGTTGGTCGCCGTCCAGGCTGGTGTTGAAGTCGGGGAATTTCTTCAGCGCCGCGACCACCGCCTTGATCACGAAGGCGAGCATCGTGACCTTGATGCCCGACTTCTCGTTCTCCTTGTTGGTGGAGACGCGGAAGGCCTCGAGCTCGGTGATATCGGCTTCGTCGTTGTTGGTGACGTGCGGGATCATCACCCAGTTGCGGTGCAGGTTCGCGCCGCTGAGCTTCTTGATGCGCGACAGGTCCTTGCGCTCGACAGTGCCGAACTTCGTGAAGTCGACCTTGGGCCACGGGATGAGGCCCAGCGCCGCGCCGTCGCCACCACCGCCGGCCGGCGCCTTGGCCGCCGAGGCCTTGGTGCTGGCCTGGCCGCTCATCACGGCCTTGGTGAAGTTCTGGACGTCTTCCTGCGTGATGCGGCCCTTGAGGCCGGAACCCTTGACCTCTTCGAGCGGCACGCCGAGTTCGCGTGCGAACTTGCGCACCGAGGGCGAAGCATGCGGCAGGCTGCCGGTGGGGGCCGAGGTCGGCTGGTGGGCCGGGGCGGCGGCGGCCGGCGCAGGCGCGCTGGCGGTTGCAGCAGCGGGCGCGGCAGCGGCGGCCTGTGCCGGCGCGGGCGCCGATGCGGCAGCCCCTGCGGCGCCTTCGAGCACCGCGATCAGGTCGCCGATGTTGACGGTGTCGCCGACCTTGACCTTGAGCTCCTTCAGCACGCCGGCGGCCGACGACGGAATTTCCATCGAGGCCTTGTCCGACTCCACCGTGATCAGCGACTGCTCGGCGGCGATGGTGTCACCCACCTTCACCAGCAGCTCGATGACCGCGACGTCCTTGAAGTCGCCGATGTCCGGCACCTTGACTTCGACCGGGCCCGAAGCAGCCGGCGCGGCGGCCGGTGCGGCAGCGGCCGGTGCAGGCGCTGCGGCAGCGGGTGCCGCGGCAGCAGGCGCAGCGGCCGGCGCCGGGGCGGCGGCAGCCGCGCCCTCGGCCTCGACCACCAGCACCACCGAGCCTTCCGTGACCTTGTCGCCCACGGCGACCTTGATTTCCTTGACCACACCGGCCGTGGACGACGGGATTTCCATCGACGCCTTGTCCGATTCGACCGTGATGAGCGACTGTTCGGCCTTGACCGTGTCGCCCACCTTCACGAGCACCTCGATCACCGCGACTTCATCGAAATCGCCGATGTCCGGCACCTTCACTTCCACTGCTGCCATATCGTTGTCTCCCGCCGTCAGGCGCCGTTCGTTCGTTGGTTGTTGATGTTCAAGCGTAAAGCGGGTTGACCTTGTCGACATTGATGCCGTACTTCTTGATCGCTTCCACCACCTTGGCCACCGGCACGGTGCCATCTTCGCTCAGCGCCTTGAGCGCGGCCACGACGATGTAGTGACGATTGATCTCAAAGTGTTCGCGCAGCTTGGCGCGGAAGTCGCTGCGACCGAAACCGTCGGTGCCCAGCACCTTGTAGTTGCGGCCCTTGGGCACGAAGGGACGGATCTGCTCGGCGTACGCCTTCATGTAGTCGGTCGACGCGATCACCGGGCCGGTCGAAGCACCCAGCTGCTCGGCCACGAAGGGCACGCGCGGCGTCTGGTCGGGATGCAGCAGGTTCCAGCGGTCGGCGTCCTGGCCGTCGCGGGTCAGCTCGTTGAAGCTCGGGCAGCTCCACACCGAAGCCGACACGCCCCACTCCTTCTCGAGCAGTTCCTGTGCTGCAAAGCTCTCGCGCAGGATGGTGCCGCTGCCCAGCAGTTGCACGGTCGGTGCTTCCTTGGCGCCCTTGGCGGCCTTGACCACCGGGCCCTGCTTGGACAGGTACATGCCCTTGATGATCTGCTCTTCGGTGCCGGGCTGCAGGCCGGGCATCGCGTAGTTCTCGTTGAGCAGCGTCAGGTAGTAGTAGACGTTGTCCTGCTTCTCGACCATGCGCTTCAAGCCGTGGTGCAGGATCACGCCGACTTCGTGCGCGAAGGTCGGGTCGTAGCTCACGCAGTTCGGGATGGTGTTGGCCAGGATGTGGCTGTGACCGTCTTCGTGCTGCAGGCCTTCGCCGTTCAGCGTGGTGCGTCCCGAGGTGCCGCCCAGCAGGAAGCCGCGGGCCTGCATGTCGCCGGCCGCCCAGGCCAGGTCGCCGATGCGCTGGAAGCCGAACATCGAGTAGTACACGTAAAACGGCACCATGATGCGGTTGTTCGTGCTGTACGACGTGGCCGCCGCGATCCAGCTGGACATGCCGCCGGCTTCGTTGATGCCCTCCTGCAGGATCTGGCCGGCCTTGTCTTCCTTGTAGTACATGACCTGGTCCTTGTCGACCGGGGTGTACTGCTGACCGTGCGGGTTGTAGATGCCGATCTGGCGGAACAGGCCTTCCATGCCGAAGGTGCGGGCCTCGTCCACCAGGATGGGCACGACGCGCGGGCCCAGGGCCTTGTCGCGCAGCAGCTGCGTGAGGAAGCGCACGTAGGCTTGCGTGGTCGAGATCTCGCGGCCTTCGGCCGTGGGTTCCATCACCGCCTTGAAGGTGTCGAGCGAGGGCACCGTGAAGCTCTCGTCGGCCTTGACGCGGCGGTGCGGCAGGTAGCCGCCCAGGGCCTTGCGGCGCTCGTGCAGGTAGCGCATTTCCGGCGTGTCGTCGGCCGGCTTGTAGAACGGCAGCTCGGCGATCTGGCTGTCGGGAATCGGGATGTTGAAGCGGTCGCGGAAGGCCTTGATGTCCTCGTCGCCGAGCTTCTTGGTCTGGTGGACCGTGTTCTTGCCTTCGCCGATCTTGCCCATGCCGAAGCCCTTGACGGTCTTGACGAGCAGCACCGAGGGCTGGCCCTTGTGGTTCTGGGCGGCGTGGAAGGCGGCGTACACCTTCTGCGAATCGTGGCCGCCGCGCTGCAGGTTCCAGACCTCGTCGTCGGTCAGGTGCTCGACCATCTTCAGCGTGCGCGGGTCGCGGCCGAAGAAGTTCTTGCGCACGTAGGCGCCGTCGTTGGCCTTGAACGACTGGTAGTCGCCGTCGTTGCACTCCATCATGATCTTGCGCAGCGCGCCGTCATGGTCCTTCTCGAGCAGCGCGTCCCAGCCCTTGCCCCAGATCAGCTTGATGACGTTCCAGTTGGCGCCGCGGAACTCGCCTTCGAGCTCCTGGATGATCTTGCCGTTGCCGCGCACCGGGCCGTCCAGGCGCTGCAGGTTGCAGTTGATGACGAAGATCAGGTTGTCGAGGTTCTCGCGCGCGGCCAGGCCGATGGCGCCGAGCGATTCGACTTCGTCCATTTCGCCGTCGCCGCAGAACACCCAGACCTTGCGGTTCTCGGTGTTGGCGATGCCGCGGGCGTGCAGGTACTTCAGGAAGCGCGCCTGGTAGATCGCCATCAGCGGGCCCAGGCCCATCGACACCGTGGGGAACTGCCAGAACTCGGGCATCAGCTTCGGGTGCGGGTAGCTCGACAGGCCCTTGCCGTCCACTTCCTGGCGGAAGTTGAGCAGCTGGTCTTCGGAGAGGCGGCCTTCGAGGTAGGCGCGGGCGTAGATGCCGGGCGACACGTGGCCCTGGATGTACAGCAGGTCTCCGCCGTGGTTTTCGCTCTCGGCGTGCCAGAAGTGGTTGAAGCCGGCACCGAACATGCTGGCCAGCGACGCGAAGGAGCCGATGTGGCCGCCCAGGTCACCGCCTTCGGGCGGGTGGATGCGGTTGGCCTTGACCACCATGGCCATGGCGTTCCAGCGCATGTAGGCGCGCAGGCGCTGTTCGATCTCGAGGTTGCCGGGGCTGCGGGCTTCCACGCCCGGCTCGATGGTGTTCACGTAGCCGGTGTTGGCCGAGAACGGCATGTCGACGCTGTTCTGGCGCGCATGTTCGAGCAGTTGTTCGAGCAGGAAGTGCGCCCGCTCGGGCCCTTCGCTCTGGATGACGGAAGACAGTGCATCCATCCATTCACGCGTCTCCTGGGCGTCCGCATCGTTTGCGGCCGAGCCGAACAGGTTCTCGGGATTTGCCGACATGCTTGTCTCTCCTTTTAGGGCTGTGGCTGTAATTTAGTGCGCTGGGCACCGAGCGCGCCGGAGTTTCGCATAGAAGTTTCCCTATTTCAAATAGTGCTTGTTGATTTCTTATTATGAAATATCAAGGAAGCACGTCCCCGGCAGGGCCTCTTGCCCGAGAGGGCCATCACCTAAACTCCGCCCATGCCCCTTTCCTCCCCGCTCGCGGTCGCCCGCAGTGCCGTCAAAGCCTCGCCGCTGTCCTGGTGGCGCACGTGGTGGCGCAAGCAGACACCCGTGCTGCAGGACGCCGTCGCGATGCTCGCGCCGATGGCGGCCGTGCTGCTGTTTCTCGCGGCCATCGTGTCGGCGTTCTGGTACCTGCGCTCCGAAGAAGTCGAGCGCGAGCAGGAATCGGTACGGCGCGATGTCGAGTACGCGCAACAGCGCATGCGCCTGCGCCTGCTGGAGCGGCAGGAACAGCTGATGCGCATCGCGCGCGATGCCTCCAACCGAGAGATCGACCCGGTCGAGTTCACGAGCCGCGCCGAGTCGCTGGTGAGCCAGTTCCCCGAGCTGCAGACCATCAGCTGGATCGACGACCGCCGCCGTTTCAAGGCCGGCTATGCCGCGCCCAGCGTGCATCCGGCGCAACAGCACCTGATCGGCGACGTGCTGCGCCCCGGCGACATCGAAAGCAACTACGCGCTGGCGCGCGAGCTGCGCCAGCCGGTGTACTCGCAACCCGTGGCAGGCGGCGAACCGGCCGCGATGCTGCAGCTGCACATTCCGCTGTTCGACCAGGGCCTGTTCGCCGGCGTCGTGCTCGGCGAGTTTTCCATCGACGGCCTGCTGCGCTACGGCATGCCCTCCGAGGTGCAGGCGCGCTATGCCGTGTCGCTGCTCGACGCCAAGGGCAACGTCATCGCCGGCAACACCACGCCGCTGAAGAACAGCGGCACCCGCCTGCTGCCCTGGACCGAAGCCACGAACGAATACGAAGTGCCGGTGTCGCCCGTGGGCAATGCGCTGATGCTGCGCGCGCAGGCCTACCGCACCTCGCAGGGCGTGGTGGGCAACGGCCTCTTCTGGCTCGTGTGCGCCCTCAGCGTGATGACCAGCTGGATGCTGATCGGCACCTGGCGCCACACACGCCGCCGCCTGCAGGCGCAGCAGCGGCTGGTGGCCGAAACCAACTTCCGCCGCGCGATGGAAAACTCCATGCTCACCGGCATGCGCGTGCTCGACCTGCAAGGCCGCATCACCTACGTGAACGCCGCGTTCTGCGCCATGACGGGCTGGAGCGAAGACGAACTGGTCGGCCAGACGCCGCCTTTCCCCTACTGGCTCGAATCCGACCGCGAGGTGATGAACGAGCGCCTCGAAGAAGAGCTGCACGGCCGCGCCCTGCCCGGCGGTTTCCAGGTGCGCGTGAAGCGCAAGAACGGCAGCGTCTTCAATGCGCGCCTGTATGTGTCGCCGCTGATCGACGCGCGCGGCCACCAGACCGGCTGGATGACGTCGATGACCGACATCACCGAGCCGACGCGCATCCGCGAGCAGCTGTCCGCCTCGTATGAGCGCTTCACCACCGTGCTCGAGGCGCTCGACGCCGCCGTGTCGGTGGCGCCCATTGGCAGCGAGGAGCTGCTGTTCGCCAACAAGCTGTACCGCCTGTGGTTCGGCTCCGACACCGTGGGCCACCTGGGCATGGTGGCGCAGGCCGGCGTGCCGCCGTCGAACGCGCACGACGAAGGCCTGGACGACGTCGACCCCTACGCCGGCCTGCCCATCGACACCCTCACCGCCGCCCAGACCGCGAACAACGAAATCTTCGTGCCGCACCTGGGCAAGTGGCTCGAGGTGCGCTCGCGCTACCTGACCTGGGTCGACGGTCGCCTGGCGCAGCTGGTGATCGCCACCGACATCACGCCGCGACGCGACGCCGAAGAGCAGGCCGCCGCGCAGGCCGACAAGGCCCAGGCCGCGAGCCGCCTGATCACCATGGGCGAAATGGCCTCCAGCGTGGCGCACGAGCTCAACCAGCCGCTCACGGCCATCGCCAACTATTGCAACGGGATGATGTCGCGCATCAAGGGCCAGACGATCGACAACGACGCCCTGCTCGCCGCGCTCGAAAAAACCTCGAAGCAGGCGCAGCGCGCGGGCCAGATCATCCAGCGCATCCGCTCCTTCGTGAAACGCAGCGAACCCAACCGCACGCCGGCCGACGTCGCCACCATGGTGAGCGAGGCGGTCGAACTCGCGGGCATCGAACTGCGCCGGCGCAACGTGCGCCTGAACCACTACGTGGCCGCGCGGCTGCCGGTGGTGCGCGTCGACCCGATCCTCATCGAGCAGGTGATGGTCAACCTGCTGAAGAACGCGGCCGAATCCATCGACATCGCCGACCGCCCGCTGGCGCGCCGCAGCGTCGAGCTGCGCGTGCTGCCCAAGGTGATCGAGGGGCACAATGCCATCGAGTTCTCGGTGCAGGACACGGGCAAGGGCCTCTCGCCCGAGGTCATGGACCGGCTCTACGAGGCCTTCTTCTCCACCAAGCCCGAGGGCATGGGCATCGGGCTCAACCTGTGCCGCACCATCGTCGAGTCGCACCGCGGCCGGATGCAGGCGGAGAACATCTACAATGGCCCGGATGTGATCGGATGCCGTTTTTCCTTCTGGATTCCGGTGTTGGACGCTATCAGTTCCGTAGCAAGCGACGAGGCAAAGGTACCTGCATGAGTTTGATTCCGAAGAAGGGCACGGTCTATGTCGTCGATGACGACGAAGCCGTACGCGATTCGCTGCAATGGCTGCTCGAAGGCAAGGACTACAGAGTCCGCTGTTTCGAGTCCGCCGAATCCTTTCTCTCCCGATACGACCCGCGCGAAGTCGCCTGTCTGATCGTCGATATCCGCATGGCCGGCATGACCGGCCTCGAATTGCAGGATCGGCTGATCGAACGGCGTTCTCCGTTGCCGATCGTGGTCATCACCGGCCACGGCGACGTGCCGATGGCGGTCGACAGCATGAAGAAGGGCGCGATGGATTTCATCCAGAAGCCCTTCAACGACGAAGAGCTGGTGTCGCTGGTCGAGCGCATGCTCGAACACGCACGCGGCGCCTTCACGCAGCACCAGCAGTCGGCCAGCCGAGACGCACTGCTGTCCAAGCTCACCGGCCGCGAGGCGCAGGTGCTCGAGCGCATCGTCGCCGGCCGCCTGAACAAGCAGATCGCCGACGACCTGGGCATCAGCATCAAGACGGTGGAGGCGCACCGCGCCAACATCATGGAAAAGCTCAACGCCAACACCGTGGCCGATCTGCTCAAGATCGCGCTCGGGCAGGCGGCCCCAGCGGCCAAGGCCTCCTGAGCTGCAGCTATCCCTGCGATAGCCACGCACCTTCCCCACGCCTGCGCAAGCGGGCGTTTTTACTTGGAAAATCAAAACCGATGACCGCCCAACTGATCGACGGCAACGCCCTCGCCAAAACCATCCGCGCCGAGGTGTCCGGCCGCACCGCTGCGCTGAAGGCCCGCGGCGTGAACCCGGCCCTGTCCATCATCCTGGTGGGCAGCGATCCGGCGAGCCAGGTCTACACCAAGCACAAGGTCAACGACAGCACCGAGACCGGCCTCTCGGCCACCCTCGAGACCTACCCCGCCGACCTGAGCGAGGCCGACCTGCTGGCGCGCATCCGCGCCCTCAACGACGACCCGAAGGTGCACGGCATCCTCGTTCAATTGCCGCTGCCCAAGCACATGGACAGCCAGAAGGTCATCGAGACCATCTCGCCCGCCAAGGACGTCGACGGCTTCCACGTGGCCAGCGCCGGCGCGCTGATGACCGGCGCCCCGGGCTTCTGGCCCTGCACGCCGCACGGCTGCATGAAGATGCTCGAATCGATCGGCTACGACCTGCGCGGCAAGCACGCCGTGGTCATCGGCCGCAGCAACATCGTCGGCAAGCCCATGGCCATGATGTTGCTGGCCAAGAGCGCCACCGTGACCATCTGCCACAGCGCCACGAAAGACCTGGGCGCCCTCACGCGCCAGGCCGACGTGGTCGTCGCCGCCGTGGGCAAGCTCGACCTGCTGACCGCCGACATGGTGAAGCCCGGCGCCGTCGTCATCGACGTGGGCATGAACCGCAAGGCGGACGGCAAGCTCGCCGGCGACGTCGATTTCGACGGCGTGAAGGAAGTGGCCGGCTGGATCACCCCCGTGCCCGGCGGCGTCGGCCCGATGACGCGCGCCATGCTTCTGGTCAACACCCTTGAAGCGGCCGAACGCGCCGCAAGATAAGAACCACCCCGTTGTTGGCTCACTGCGTGTAGCCGCCTCCCCCTCAACGGGCACCAGCGGCCCGGCAAAGCCGGTTCCGCGGTGGTTTCCGAAATGGCTTCGCTACGCTCGCCCAGGATCTTTCACATGACCAATCCGCTCCTCGACTTCACCGACCTCCCCCTGTTCGATCGCATCAAGCCCGAACACGTGTCGCCCGCGGTCGACGCGCTGCTGGCCGATGCCGAGGCCGCGCTGCAGACGGTGACGGCGCCCGAATTCCCGGCCGACTGGATCGCGATCTCCAAGGTGCTCGACGTGGCCTCCGAACGCTTCAGCCGCGCCTGGGGCGCTGTCGGCCATCTCAACGCCGTGGCCGACACGCCCGAGCTGCGCGCTGCCTACAACGAGGCCATGCCGCGCGTCACCGCCTTCTGGACCCGCCTGGGCTCCGACGAACGCCTGTACGCCAAGTACAAGGCCATCGACCCGGCCACGCTCAACCCCGAGCAGCGCCAGGCGCACAAGAACGCCGTGCGCAACTTCGTGCTCGGCGGCGCCGAGCTGCAGGGCGAGGCCAAGCAGCGCTTTGCCGACATCCAGGAACGCCAGGCCGAGCTGAGCCAGAAGTTCAGCGAAAACGCCCTCGACGCCACCGACGCCTTCGCGCACTACGCGCAGCTGGGTGAACTCGACGGTGTGCCCGAAGACGTGGTGAGCGCCGCGCGCGCGGCCGCCGAGGCCGAAGGCAAGAAAGGCTACAAGCTCACGCTCAAGATGCCGTGCTACCTGCCGGTGATGCAGTTCGCCAAGAGCAGCGCGCTGCGCGAAACCCTGTACCGCGCCTACGTGACGCGCGCCAGCGAACTCGGCGATCCGAAGTTCGACAACACCGCGCTCATCACCGAGATCCTCGCGCTGCGCGAGGAAGAATCGAAGCTGCTGGGCTACAGGAATTTCGGCGAACTCTCGGTCGTGCCCAAGATGGCCGAATCACCCGAGCAGGTCGTCAAGTTCCTGCGCGACCTCGCCGCCAAGGCCAAGCCCTACGGCGAGCGCGACCTGGCCGACCTGCGCGCCTTCGCGGCCGAGCAGCTGAACCTCGTCGATCCGCAAGCCTGGGATTGGACCTATGTCGGCGAAAAGCTCAAGGAAGCGCGCTACGCCTTCAGCGAGCAGGAGGTGAAGCAGTACTTCCCGGCGCCGAAGGTGATGGCCGGCCTGTTCAAGATCGTCGAAACGCTGTTCGAGGTGTCGATCCGCCGCGACAACGCGCCCACCTGGCACCCGAGCGTCGAGTTCTACCGCATCGAGCGCGCCGGCCAGAAGGTCGGCCAGTTCTACCTCGACCCCTCCGCCCGCGCCGCCAAGCGCGGCGGCGCCTGGATGGACGACGTGCGCGCCCGCTGGCTGCGCCCCGACGACGGCGTGCTGCAGACGCCGATCGCGCAGCTGGTCTGCAACTTCGCCAGCGGCGTCGACGGCAAGCCGCCGCTGCTCACGCACGACGACGTGACCACCCTCTTCCACGAGTTCGGCCACGGCCTGCACCACATGCTCACGCAGGTGAACGAGCGCGACGTGTCGGGCATCAGCGGCGTCGAGTGGGACGCGGTCGAACTGCCGAGCCAGTTCATGGAGAACTTCTGCTGGGAGTGGGACGTGCTTGCGCACATGACGGCCCACGTCGACACCGGCGAGCCGCTGCCGCGCGCCCTCTTCGACAAGATGACCGCCGCCAAGAACTTCCAGAGCGGGCTGCAGACGCTGCGCCAGATCGAGTTCTCGCTGTTCGACATGCTGCTGCACACCGAGCACCAGGCCGCCGCCGCACCGGGCGCCGTGATGGCGCTGCTCGGCCAGGTGCGCGCCGAAGTGGCCGTGATGCCCTCGCCGCCGTTCAGCCGCACGCCGAACACCTTCAGCCACATCTTCTCGGGCGGCTACGCGGCCGGCTACTACAGCTACAAGTGGGCCGAGGTGCTGAGCGCCGACGCCTACGCGGCCTTCGAGGAAACGGTGGGTGCCGACGGCGAGCCCAACATCGAGACCGGCCGCCGATACCGCCAGGCCATCCTGGAGGCCGGCGGCAGCCGCAGCGCCATGGATTCGTTCAAGGCCTTCCGGGGCCGCGAGCCGCAGCTTGATGCGCTGCTGCGACATCAGGGCATGGCCCAGGCCCAGCCCGCTTGATACGGCGCTGAAGCTTGCGATACTCGGGAGATATGTATCCGACTTTTTACAAACTCCCGATGCGCGGCCTGATCGGCCTGGTCCTCGTGTTGTCGACCGCCAGCGTGCTGGCGCAGGCGGTCTACCGCCAGGTCGACAAGAACGGCAAGGTCACGTTCTCGGACCAGCCCCCCGTCGTCACCAACGCGCCGACGGGCGGGCCCCAGCCGGCCGGCGTCAACGCGCCAACCAACAGCGGGCTTCCCTACGAACTGCGACAGGTGGCACAGCGCTACCCCGTCACGCTGTACAGCGGCGAAGGCTGCGGCCCCTGCAACGAGGCGCGCACGCTGCTCACCACGCGCGGCATTCCCTTCGAGGAACGCACCATCAAGAGCAACGAGGACGTCGACGCCCTGCAGCGCCTGAGCGGACAGAACGCGCTGCCGCTGCTGACCGTCGGGTCGCAGCAGCTCAAGGGCTTCTCGGATGTGGAATGGTCGCGCTACCTCGACGCGGCCGGCTATCCCAAGAGCAACAGCCTGCCCCCGGGCTATCGCCCGCCCGCCGCGCGTCCGCTCGTCGCGCAGCAGGCACCGGCGGCTGCTGCGCCCCGGGCGACCGACACGCCCTTGCAGCCGCCGAACCCCGCGCCGGCACCGCCCTCGAACGCGCCGGGCCCGAACAACCCGGCCGGCATCAAGTTCTAGGAACGACGGGGGACCCGCCCCCGTGCTCCCCGTGCTGCATCGCCGCCGTTCAGCCGGCGAACTGCAACGTCTTCACGCCCGACGCCGTGCCCAGCAGGCACACGTCGGCCTTCTGGTGGGCGAAGACCCCCACCGTCACCACGCCGGGCCACTGGCTCACTTCGGATTCGAAGGCGCGCGGGTCGGTGATCCGCAGGCCGGTCACGTCGACGATGTGCTGGCCGTTGTCGGTCACCAGCGGCAGGCCGTCTTTCTCGCGCACCTGGGCGATGCCGCCCAGGCCGGCGAACTGGCGCATCACGCGGCGCGCGGCCATCGGAATCACTTCCACCGGCAGCGGAAACGCGCCGAGCGTCTCGACCAGCTTGGAGGCGTCGGCGATGCAGACGAAGCGCTTCGATTGCGCCGCGACGATCTTCTCGCGCGTGAGCGCCGCGCCGCCGCCCTTCACCATGAAGCCCCGGTGGTCGATCTCGTCGGCGCCGTCGATGTAGACGGCCAGTTCTTCCACCTCGTTGCTGTCGAACACCGGGATGCCCAGTGCGCGCAGGCGTTCGGTGGACGCGACCGAGCTGGAGACGGCGCCCTTGATCTCGTCCTTGATCGTGGCCAGCGCGTCGATGAACTTGTTGACCGTGGAGCCGGTGCCCACGCCGACGATCTCGCCCTTGACCACGTAGGCCAGCGCGGCAAGGCCGACCTGGGCCTTGAGTTCATCCTGGGAAAGAGGGGTTGGGGAGGCGGGTGCGGTCATCGCGGAGAATCCTTGGCTCATTGAAGTCGAGAATTATCCGATGCCCCTGCTGTTGCCCTCTTCGCTCTATGGCCTGGCCCGCCCTTTTCTGTTCGGTTTCGACCCCGAGCACGCCCATGAAATCACCCTCGACGGGCTGGCCCGCACCCAGAACACGCCACTGGCCTGCGCCTACGCGGCGACGCGCGTCGAAGACCCGATCCAGCTGGCGGGCCTGAATTTCCCCAACCGCGTCGGCCTGGCCGCCGGGCTGGACAAGAACGCCCGCTGCATCGACGCCTTCGCGGCCATGGGCTTCGGTTTCGTCGAGGTCGGCACGGTCACGCCCAAGGGCCAGCCCGGCAACCCGAAGCCGCGCATGTTCCGCCTGCCGCAGCGCGACGCGCTGATCAATCGGCTGGGTTTCAACAACGAAGGGCTCGACGCCTTCCTGGCCAACGTGCAGAAGGCCCGTTTCCGCAAGCAGGCCGGCGGCGGCAAGTCGCCGATGCTACTGGGCCTGAACATCGGCAAGAACGCGGCCACGCCGATCGAGCGCGCGGTGGACGACTACCTGGCCTGCCTGGACGGCGTCTACCCGCACGCGGACTACGTGACGATCAACATCTCCAGCCCCAACACGGCCAACCTGCGCTCGCTGCAGAGCGACGAAGCGCTCGACGCCCTGCTGGGCGCCGTGGCCGAGCGGCGCGAAGCGCTGGCCACGCGCCACGGCAAGCGCGCGCCGCTGTTCGTGAAGATCGCCCCCGACCTCGACGACGCGCAGGTCGCGGTGATCGCCGCCACGCTGCAACGCCACCGCATGGACGGCGTGATCGCCACCAACACCACGCTCGCGCGCGACGCGGTGGCCGGCCTGCCGCACGCGCAGGAAGCCGGCGGCCTTTCGGGCGCGCCGGTGCGCGAAGCCAGCAACCGCGTGATCGCGCAACTGCGCGCGGCGCTGGGCAAGGACTTTCCGATCATCGGGGTGGGCGGCATCCTGAGTGCGGCCGATGCCAAGGCCAAGATCGCCGCGGGCGCGGACGTGGTGCAGATCTACACCGGCCTGATCTATCGCGGCCCCGGGCTGGTCCGCGAAACGGCCCAGGCGCTGCAGCGGGATCGCCGCAAGGCCTGAGCCGGTTCTTCGTGCTTAGCGCATGCGCCAGAGCACCGGCGCAATGACCGTGGCCCAGCGCAGCAACCGCTTCGGGCGGATCACCGCCACGGCGGCGGCAGCGACCACCCCGGCAGCCACCGGGTGCTCGCGCGCAATGCGCAACGCCGTGGCCGCAGCCGATTCGTTCGCAGGCTCGCCCGAGGCCGGCTGCGTCTCGCGACCGCCCTGCAGGGTGGCGATGCGCTCGCGTTGGCGGTCCATGCGGGCCAGCAGCTCTTCGCGCGTGGCGGGGCGCGGCGGACGCGGCGCTTCGTCGTCCAGCTCCGGGTCCTTGCCGAGGTTGAAGCGGTCCTGGACCCAGGCCCAGTCGCGCTCGAACTCCTGAAAGGTCGGAACGAAGCTGTTGGAGGCGTTGCTCAGGCTGCGCATCAGGCCGATGACGGCCGCCAGCCACAGCACCGCCCAGACACCGGCTACCACCCAGGCGGCGGTGACGCGGTACGGCGTGTCCCAGTAATGCACGACCACCGCCATCGAGAGCAGTGCCACCGCGACGGTGGTCAGCCCCAGCACGGCGACGACCAGGACGAGGGTCAGCTTCAGGCGCTGCTTCTCGTCCTCCCAGGCCATGCGCAGCAACTGCACCCGGTCCTCGGCCGCCAGCGCACCTTCGGCGGCGGCGATGCGCAACCGTCGGATGCGGGCATCGAGCCCGAACAGGGACAGCAGTCTCATGCGCCGCCTCCGCCCTCACCGGCCACAGTGTGGCAACGGCGAACGAAGGGACGGCGGTGTGCGCTCAGGCCGGTGCAGTGACGCTCAGCGGCGGCCAAGCAACAGACCCACCAGCACGCCGACGGCCAGTGCGGCGCCGGCAACCTGCCAAGGTTCGTCGTGGGCGTAGGTGTTGGTGGCGGTGGCCGCCTGGCGCGCCTTCTTGGCGGCCAGCTTGCTCTTTTCGGAAGCCAGCTCGCGCGCGATGGCGAGCTTGGTGTCGATGCGTTGGCGCAGCGCCTTGATGTGGGGAACCGAATCCAGGTCCTTGCTGGCCAGCACGCCGCGCACGTCGCTTGCGATGTCTTCGGCTGCTGCTTCAAGATTGTTGGATGCACTCATTGGAATCTTTCCTCCGTGATGACACCGGCACCGCGCCGGCGGCTTCACGCCAGCATATGGCGTGCTGTCATGTTACAGGCTCGAAAGCCCCTCATGCGCGACAGATGTGCTCAGTTGTGCCCGAGTGCATGCATCAGGCGTCGGCGAGCAGGTCCGCAACGTGCCGTCCGATGGCCAGGCAACTGGTGAGTCCGGGCGACTCGATGCCGAACAGATGGACCAGCCCCGGCACCCCATGCGACGCCGGCCCCGCGATCACGAAATCGGCCGCAGGCTCGTCCGGCCCCGAGATCTTCGGGCGCATGCCCGCATAGCCGGGAATCAACGCACCGTCGGGCAAGGCCGGCCAGTACCTGCGCACCTCGTCGTAGAAGCGTTCGCCGCGTGCGGGATCGACCACGAGATCATCGGCCGCCTCGACCCATTGCACGTCGGGCCCGAACTTGGCCTGCCCGCCGAGGTCGAGCGTCAGGTGCACGCCGAGCCCGCCCGGCTCCGGCACGGGATAGATGAGCCGGCCGAAAGGCGCGCGGCCCGCGAGCGTGAAGTAGCTGCCCTTGGCGAAGTGCTCGCGCGGCACCACCGACGACGGCATGCCTTCGAAGCGCCGCGCCAGCGCCGGCGCGCCCAGCCCCGCGGCATTGACCACGGTGCGGCAACGCAGGGCCGTGCCGTCGGCGGCGAGCAGCACGACGGCCCCGTCCACGCATTCGGCCCGTTCGATGGGCGACTTGAGCGCCAGCATGCCGCCCGCGTTCTCGAGATCGCCGAGCAGGCCCAGCATCAGCGCGTGGCTGTCGACGATGCCCGTGCTCGGCGAATGCAGCGCCGCCACGCAATGCAGCTGCGGCTCCATCGCGTTGGCTTGCTGCGCGGTGAGCAGCACCAGGTCGTCCACGCCGTTGGCCGCGGCCTTGGCGCGAATCACCTCGAGCTGGCCCACCTGTTCGGCCGAGGTCGCCACGATGAGCTTCCCGCAGCGGTTGTGCGGCACGCCGCGCGCCTGCGCGTAGCTGTAGAGCGCGTCGCGTCCTTCCACGCACAGCGTCGCCTTCAGCGAGCCCTGCGGGTAATAGATGCCCGCGTGGATCACCTCGCTGTTGCGCGAACTCGTTCCCGTGCCGATGGCCCCTTCGGACTCCAGCACCAGCACCTCCCGGCCCGCGAGCGCCAATGCGCGCGCCACGGCCAGACCCACCACGCCGGCACCGATGACGGCGCAATCGATTTCATCCATCGCGCGAGCTTAGCGCGGCGCGACGGGCGTTCGGCCTACCTCGCGCTCGGCGGCGGCTCGGGGTCGGTGGGCTCGTCGGGCGCGTGCTCCGGCCCTTCGTCGGGCTCGACCGGCAGGTCGGGCGTGATCGGAGACGGAAGATCGGGTTGGGTGGCCATGGCTGCACTCCTTCGTTCCATCTCTTCGTTCTAGCGCGTCCTCACGCGCCTGCAAGCGGCCCGTGGCGGAAGGCGTCGTCGGTGCGCACCGACAAGGCCTTCGCCCAGGCACTCCAGCAACAGGGCCACGCACGCTGCTGTGTCCTCGCCCCTCCCACACCACACAGGGAGGATCACAGTGGACGATGCATGGCAGGGCCAGTCTAGGCATCGCCGTGCCTTCGCACATGAGCGAAGCGCCCTTTGGTGAGGGAGCCATGCGCCCTGCCCGGCGTGCATGCGAGCGTGACAAAGCGCCTGCCTGGGACCGCGTGCCCGGCGCGGCCCCCACGACCCGCTGGTCGCGTCGAAAAAACGCCGTCTGTCCGGCCTGAAAAAACCCGTGCCCGCAAAGCATTCGCGCCGCGGTCCGGCGGTGAATTGCGGACGAAATGACGGGCCCGCTGCATCGATGCCCGGACCCGGTTCGGGCCTTCCGGCCGGCGCGACAGAAATCAGCCGGGATCAATGCCGGTACCCATGGCGCGACCGCCTTTCCGAAATTTGCCGGCGATTGTCGCAATGCATCCCCGCGCTCCGTGCGCTGACAGAGGGGAAAGTACCTCGACCCACATCGCTCTCTATTTCGTTAAAACAATGGACATCATTTGAATTTCAATGATCACCAAGAACCACGAAAGAATTGCGACCAGGCACCAAAAATCAGATGACAAGTAACATTTTTCATTAGATCTTTTAGGCCTTTTGAGAATTTTCAAATTCACCCTCGAATTACCCAAAAGACAAAAATACATTCCACAGAAGAAAAATATCTACCCCATTCTGAGTGCTCAACGCTCGAATGCCGATTCCTTCCAACTGTCTCAATTCGCGAAAAGTTTCTTGTCAACCGTCAAAACTTGTCTGATTTTAGAAACCTTCATAGAAGCGATACCGAAACTCAGACTCTCAGGTCTGCGGACATGGCGAAGAAAAATGGCCATTTTTTCGAATCGACGTTCCATCATGGCTTCCTACAGGGGTGACAAAACGCCCACCACAAATGGCCTTGGTACCTCAAATGTCATGGCTTAGGTAGTTCGATTCGGAAATATTTATATCAAAATGTAAACATGGAGAAAAGAGCCAAACAGAAGGCTCACCAAGTTCATAGGATCGCGACAAACCAAGAACCAAATCCAATTGAAATCAATTCGATTCCTTCAATTGAATTTTCCATTCACAGTCTGCAGCCGGGTAATTGCATGGAAACCCACATTGCTTCGTCGCCGGAGGCCGCCGTGGCTTCGCAGGCCGCGCTGGGCGATCTGTTCGGTTCGCCACCCGCGCGCGCGGCGGCAGGCGAACGGCTTGGCGTCTCGCTGGCCCTCGAAGCCGGGTTCGCGCAGCGCTGGCTTGCGTCGCTGGGCACCACGGGGTACCTGCCGGACACGCTCTTCGTGGGTGCCTGGCTGCTGCTGCAATCGCGCTGGCTGGGCGCGGCCCTGCCGGGGTCTCACGGCATGCCGACGTCGCTGCCCGGCACCGCGAGCGCGTGGCTGACCCAGCTCGACCTCGACCGGCAGACCACGCCGCACACCGCCGACACCCTGCCGCCCCTGCGGCTCGAAGCCCGGACAGAACTCCCCGCCAGCCTGCATCTGGACGTCGACGCGAGCCTGATGGACGCGCCCTGCGCCAGCCGCCTGCTCGCAGCCATCGCCGACACCGCCGCCGATCTGCTGGTGCATCCCGGTGCGGCGCTCCACAACATCCGCGCCCTGCCCGACGTCGACCGCCGCGACCAGCTCGCCGCATGGGCCACGCCGCCCGCCGCGCCCGACCTGTCGCTCACCGTGCCCGCCGTGTTCGGCCGCCGGGCCGCGGCCACGCCCGACGCCGTGACGCTGGTGGAAGGCGACGAAACGATGACCTACGCCGAGCTCGACGCGCGCAGCGACCGGCTCGCACAGCGCCTGCAGCAGTCGGGCGTGCAGGCAGGCGACCCCGTCGGGATGGTGTTCGAGCGGTCGATGGCCGCCATCGTCGCCATGCTCGGCATCCTCAAGGCGGGCGCGGCCTACGTGCCGGTACCCACCGACTTTCCGCCCGAACGCGTCGCCACGATGTTCGACCAGGCCGGCGTGACCCGGGTCGTGACGACCGAGGCGCTGGCCTCGCTCGTGCCGGCCCACTGCACCGCCGTGCGGATCGACGCGCCTGAAGACGGCGCGGCCCCCGCGCCGTGGACACCGCCGGCCATCGACGGCGAATCGCTGGCGTACCTCATGTACACCTCGGGCTCGACCGGCGTACCCAAGGGCATCGAGATCAGCCATCGCGCCATCCTGCGGCTCGTCGTCGATGTCGACTACATCGAACTCGCACCCGGGCGCGCGATGCTGCATGCGGCGCCGCTTGCCTTCGACGCCTCGACGCTCGAAGTCTGGGGGCCCTTGCTCAACGGCGGGCGCTGCGTGATCCACGACGAACGGGTACCCACCGGCGCCGGCCTCGCGCGCACCATCGCCCGCCACGAGGTCCACACCGCCTGGCTCACGGCCTCGCTCTTCAACGCCGTGGTCGACGGCGATCCGCAGCACCTCGTGGGCCTGGCGCACCTGTTCACCGGCGGCGAGGCGCTGTCGGTACCCCATGTGCGGCGCGCGCTCGACGCACTCCCCGGGCTCACGCTCAGCAACGGCTACGGGCCGACCGAGTGCACGACCTTCGCGACCACCCACCGCATCGAGCGCGCCGCGATCGCAGCGGGCCCGCGCTCGGTGCCGCTCGGGCGCCCGATCAAGGACACCGTGCTGCGCGTGCTGAGCCCGACGCTCGAGCTGCTGCCCAGCGGACTCGTGGGCGAGCTGTGCATCGGCGGACACGGCCTGGCGCGCGGCTACCTGGACCAGCCCGAACTCACGGCCGCGCGCTTCGTGCCCGACCCCTTCGGCGCGCCGGGCGAGCGGCTCTACCGCACCGGCGACCTCGCCCGCTGGCTGCCCGACGGCACCCTCGAGTTCATCGGGCGCATCGACGGCCAGGTCAAGATCCACGGCCACCGCATCGAGACCGGCGAGGTCGAGGCGGCGATCCTCGCGCACCCCGCGGTGCAGTCCTGCGCGGTGGTCGCGCGGCCCGGTCGCGACGGCCAGCTGCGCCTGGTCGCGTACCTGGTCGCGCGCACGCAGAAGCTGGCGTGGGACACGCTGCGCGCGCACCTGGCGACCCGCCTGCCCGCGGTGATGCTGCCGTCGGCGCAGGTGTGGCTTGCGCAGCTTCCCGTCACGCCCAACGGCAAGCTCGACCGCAACGCCCTGCCCGAGCCGGCCGCCGAGCGCCCCGAACTCGCGCAGCCTTTCGAGGCCGCGCGCGACGCGCTCGAGCAGCAGGTGTGCGACGCCTTCGCGCGCGCCCTGGGCGTCGACAAGGCCGGGCGTCACGACAACTTCTTCGACCTGGGCGGCAGCTCGCTGTTGGTGCTGCAGGTGCTGGCGGACCTGCAGCGCGAAGGCGCGCCGCCGCTGTCGACCAACCTCTTCTTCCGCCACCCGACGCCGGGCGCCATCGCGGCGCAGTTGCAGTCGGCCGGCGAGGCGCCGCAGGCGCCACACCCCGTGCCCGTGCGCGAGGACGCCGCCCGCGTCCCCGAGCCCATCGCTCTCATCGCCACCGCCGGTCGCTTCCCCGGCGCGGGCGATGTGGAGCAGTTCTGGGACAACCTCGTCGCCGGGCGCGACACCATCAGCTTCTTCGATGACGCCAGCCTGGACGCCGGCGTCAGCGAGTCGCTGCGCCGCGACCCGGCCTATGTGCGGGCACGCGGCGTGATCGACGGCATCGAGGGCTTCGATGCCGCCTTCTTCGGCATCGGCCCGAAGGAAGCCGCGCTCATGGACCCGCAACACCGCGTGTTCCTCGAGATCTGCTGGGAGTGCCTGGAGCGCGCGGGCTACGTGCCCGACGAAGCGCCGGGCCCGGTGGGCGTGTACGCGGGCACGTACAACGCGACCTACTTCCAGCGCCACGTCGCCTCGCGCCCCGACCTCGTGGAGGCCGTCGGCGAATTCCAGGTGATGCTGGCCAACGAGAAGGACTACATCACCACCCGCGTGGCCAACCGGCTCAACCTGCGCGGGCCGGCCGTGAGCGTCAACACCGCGTGCTCGACCTCGCTGGTCGCGGTGGCCCAGGCCTTCCACGCGCTGCGCACGGGCCAGTGCTACATGGCGCTGGCGGGCGGCGCCTCGGTCACCTGCCCGCCGCGCAGCGGCTACCTCTACAACGAGGGCTCGATGCTCTCGCCCGACGGCCACACGCGCAGCTTCGACGCGCAGGCCAAGGGCACCGTGTTCAGCGACGGCGCCGCCGTGGTGCTGCTCAAGCGGCTGTCCGACGCGCAGGCCGACGGCGACACCGTCTATGCCGTGCTGCGCAGCGCCTGCGTCAATAACGACGGCGGCGCCAAGGCCAGCTTCACCGCGCCCAGCGTGGACGGCCAGGCGGCCGTGATCCGCGCCGCGCTGGCCGCGGCGGACGTGGACGCGCGCAGCATTTCCTACGTGGAAGCACACGGCACCGCCACGCCGATGGGCGACCCGGTCGAGGTCGAGGCGCTGGCCGTCGCGTACGCCGAACACACCGACGCACGGGGCTACTGCACGCTGGGCTCGCTCAAGAGCAACGTGGGCCACATGGTCACGGCCGCGGGCGCCGCGGGCCTCATCAAGACGGCGCTGTCGCTGCACCACGAGCTGATTCCGCCCACCGCGCACTTCACGGCGCCGAACCCGGCGATCGACTTCGCGCGCACGCCGTTTCACGTCAGCAACCAGCTGCAGTCGTGGCCGCGGGCCGAGCTGCCGCGCCGCGCGGGGGTCAGCTCGTTCGGTGTCGGGGGCACCAACGCGCACGTCGTGCTCGAGGAAGCGCCGGCGCGGCAGGCACGTAGCACGCAGCCGGGCGTCCATGTGCTGGCGCTGTCGGCCCGCTCGGAGGCCGCGCTGGCGGTCGCGACGCAGCGGCTGGCCACGCACCTGGAGGAACAGCCCGGGCTTTGCCTGGCCGACGCGGCGTTCACCCTGTGCGTCGGCCGCAAGGCCCATGCCTTCCGCCGCGCCGTGGTGGCCGGCGATGCGGCGCAGGCCATCGAGGCCTTGCGCTCGGAGAACACGGCGTGGCGCGTGAGCGACCGGATCGCCGAGCGCGCGCCGCAGCCCGTGCTGATGTTCCCGGGCCAGGGCGCGCAGTACCCGGGCATGGGCCGCGCGCTGCATGCGGGCGACCCGGTGTTCGCGGCCGCGTTCGACAACTGCCTGCGCGCCTTCGACGGCGCGCTGGACTTCGACCTGCGCGAGCGCCTGTTCGCAGACGACCCGCAGGCGCTCGCGCCGACGGCCGTCACGCAGCCCGCGCTCTTCACCCTCGAGTACGCGCTCGCGCGGCGGCTGCTGTCGCTGGGCCTGCGCCCGCACGCGCTGATCGGCCACAGCGTGGGGGAATTCGTCGCGGCCGTGATCGCCGGCGTGATGCGCCTGGAAGATGCCGCCCGGCTCATTGCCCGCCGCGGCGCGCTCATGCAGGCACAGCCGGCGGGGACGATGCTGTCGGTGCGCCTGGGCGCGGACGCATTGGCCTCGCGGCTCGCGTCCTCGCCCCAGGTCTCGCTCGCCGCGGAGAACGCACCCGGCGCCTGCGTGGCCGCCGGCCCCAGCGAGGCCATCGCCGAACTCCAGGCCGCGCTCGAAGCCGAGGGCGTCGCCTGCCGGCTGCTGCAGACCTCGCACGCCTTTCACTCCGCCATGATGGACGCCGCGGTGGCGCCCTTCGAGGCGCTCGTGAGCCAGGTGGCGCTGCACGCACCGCAGATTCCCCTTTACTCCACGTTCACCGGTCGCCTGCTCGAAGACGCACAGGCCACGAGCCCGGCCTACTGGGCGCAGCACCTGCGCGGCACCGTGCGCTTCTCGCCGGCGTTGCAGAGCGCGGCGGACGACGCCACCCATCCGGTGTTCGTGGAAGTCGGCCCCCGCAACACGCTGGCCGCGCTGGTGCGCCAGCACCGCCTGCCAGGCCTGGCCCCGGCGTCGAAGGCCGGCGCGGTGGCGGTGTCGCTGCTGCACGGCGAGCCGGCCGACGAGACCCGGACCCTGCGCCTGGCCGCCGCGCGCCTGTGGACCTGCGGCGCCGAGGTCGACCTTGCCTTGCTGGCACCGCGCGCCGGCGCCCGGCGCGTGTGCCTGCCCACCTACCCGTTCGAACGCAAGCGCCTGTGGGTCGACATCGCGCCCGCCGCGCCGGTGTCACCGGCCCTTGCGCCCGTCCTGCCTGTTTCATTGGAGCCGATCGTGACCGCTGCTGCGCCCTCGCCTGACCTTCCTCCGCCTTCTTCCCCGCCGTCCGAGGCGTCGCGCGCGGCGTCGGTCGACGCCCGATTGCGGGCCCTGTTCGAAGACATCTCGGGCATCGACATGGCCCAGGCCGAGGGCCAGGCCCCGTTCGGCGAGATCGGGATGGACTCGCTCACGCTGACCCAAGCGGCCACGCAGATCAAGAAGCGCTTCAAGGTCGAGCTGAGCTTCCGTCAGCTGATGGAGAACTACCGCAGCTTCGACGCGCTGGCCGCGTACCTGCTGAAGAGCCTGCCGCCCGAGGCCGAGCCGGTGGCTGTGCCCGCCATGCCCGCCATGCCTGCGGCATCCGCCGTGCAGGTGTCGATGCCAACGCCGCCGCAAGGGCTTGCGCCGCCCACCGGCCTGCTAAACCAGGTGATCGCGCAGCAGATGGAGCTGATGCGCCAGCAGCTCGCACTCCTGTCCGGCGCGGCCGCGCCAGTGGCGGTGGCGGCGATGCCCGTCGCGGCCGAGGCCGCACCCGCCGCGCAGCCACAGCCGCCCGCCGAAGCACCGCTTCGCTACGACGTCAACAAGGCCTTCGGCGCCATCGCCCGCATCCACACCCAGCGCACCGCCGAACCCAGCGCGCGGCAGAAGGCGCGGCTGGCGACCTTCGTGCGGCGCTATGTCGAGCGCACGCCAAAGAGCAAGCGCTTCACCGAGGACAACCGCGCCCACATGGCCGATCCGCGCGTGGTCAACGGCTTCCGTCCGCTGACCAAGGAGATCACCTACCAGATCGTGATCGAACGCTCCAAGGGTTCGAGGCTCTGGGACCTCGACGGCAACGAGTACGTCGACGCGCTCAACGGCTTCGGGCTGAACCTGTTCGGCTGGCAACCCGATTTCGTGCAGGACGCCGTGCGGGCCCAGCTCGATGCGGGCTACGAGATCGGGCCGCAGCATCCGCTCGCGGCCGACGTGACCCGCCTCATCTGCGAACTCACGGGCAGCGAGCGCGCCGGCCTGTGCAACACCGGCTCCGAGGCCGTGATGGCGGCGCTGCGCATCGCGCGCACCGTCACCGGCCGCAGCACGGTGGTGGCCTTCACGGGCTCCTACCACGGCACCTTCGACGAAGTGCTGGTGCGCGCCGGCAAGGGCGGCAAGGGCCTGTCGGCCGCACCCGGCGTGATGAGCGGCATGTTCGGCGACATCCGCGTGCTCGACTACGGCACGCCCGAGGCGCTGGCCTTCATCCGCGGCAACGCCGCGGACCTGGCGGCCGTGCTGGTCGAGCCGGTGCAAAGCCGCCGCCCCGACTTCCAGCCGCGCGAGTTCCTGCACGACGTGCGCGACGTCACCGCGAAGAACGGCTGCTGCCTCATCTTCGACGAGGTCATCACCGGCTTTCGCAGCGCGCTGGGCGGCGCGCAGGAACTGTTCGGCGTGCGCGCCGACCTCGCCACCTACGGCAAGGTGATCGGCGGCGGTTTTCCGGTGGGCGTGATCGCCGGCAAGCGCGAGTTCATGGACGCGCTCGACGGCGGCGCCTGGCAGTACGGCGACGACTCGATCCCGGGCGTGGGCGTGACCTACTTTGCCGGCACCTTCGTGCGCCATCCGCTGGCGCTCGCCGCAGCCAAGGCCTCGCTCACGCACCTGAAGGAAGCCGGGCCCGCGCTGCAGGCCGGGCTCACCGCCAGCACGACCGCCATGGCCACGGAACTCTCGGGCTGGTGCCAGGAGGTCGGCGCGCCGATCGAGATCCGTCATTTCGCGTCGCTGTGGCGCGTGAGCTGGCTCGAAGACCAGCCGCTGCAGGACCTGCTGTTCGCCATGATGCGCAGCCGCGGCGTGCACATCCTGGACAACTTCCCGTGCTTCCTCACGAGCGCGCACAGCGCCGAGGACATCGCCTTTCTGCAGCGCGCCTTCAAGGAATCGGTCGCCGAGATGCAGGAATCCGGCTTCCTTCCGCGCCGCGCTCCCGCCCCCACCCGCTTCGACGCGCGCAAGCCCGTCGAGGACGGCAGCGTGCTGGCCCGCGACAGCGACGGCCAGCCGTACTGGTACGTACCCGAAGACGCCGCCTTGCACGAGCGCCTCATCAACGGAAAGGCCGCAGCATGAACGCCGCACTCAAGCCCACCGCGAGCGGTGGCCTCGTCGAATGCATCATTGCGACCACCGAGTCGCAGCGCGAAATCTGGCTCGGCGCCACGCTGAGCCCCGAGGCCTCGATGGCCTACAACGAGTCGGTCGTGCTGCGCCTGCGCGGCGCGCTGAACGGCGACGCCTTGGCGCGCGCCACCGACCGGCTGCTCGAACGCCACCAGGCGCTGCGCGCCACCATCTCGCCGGACGGCACCTTCATGCTGGTCAGCCCGCCGGCCGGGAACCACCTGGTGCGCCACGACCTGGGCGGGCTCGCGCCCGAAGCCCTCGCGCAGGCGCTGCACGCGGCCCATGACGAGGCGGTGTGCACGCCGTTCTCGCTCGAGCACGGGCCGCTGTTCCGGGCGGTGCTGTACCGCCTGGGCGATGACGAGCACGAACTCGTGATGTCGGCGCACCACGTGGTCTGCGACGGCTGGTCGTGGGCGGTCATCACCGAGCAGCTGGGCCACCTCTATGCCGAGGAAACCGGCATCGGGCTGAAGCTCAAGGCCGCACCGCTCTTCGCGGACTTCGCCGCCGAGGAAGCCGTCGCGGCCGCGAGCCCCGACATGCAGGCGCACATCGACTACTGGCTGGAGCGCTTTGCCGGCAACACGCAGCCCGTGCTCGACCTGCCGCTGGACCGCCCCCGCCCGGCCGCGCGCACCTTCAACTCGCGCCGCGCCGAGCGCCTGCTCGACCGGCGCGTGGTCGGCGCCGTGCGCATCGCGAGCACCAAGGCCGGCGTCAGCCTGTTCACGGGCCTGCTCAGCGGCTTCGTGGCGACGCTGCACCGTCTCACGGGCCAGGAAGACATCGTGGTCGGCATTCCGACCTCGGGCCAGCTCGCGCACGACGTGCCCGGCCTGGTCGGCCATTGCGTGAACCTGCTGCCGCTGCGCATCGCCGCGCATCCCGCCATGCGCTTCGACGCGCTGATGGACGAATGCAGCACCGCCGTGCTCGACGCCTTCGATCACCAGGCCCTGACCTATGGCGCGCTGCTGGGCCAGCTGTCGCTCGAGCGCGACCCGAGCCGGCTGCCGCTGGTGAGCGTGACCTTCAACGTCGACCCCGACGTGGCGAGCAGCGCGCAGGCCTTCACCACGCTCGACGTGGTGCAGGACACCATCGCCCGGCGCTACGAGAACTTCGAACTCTTCGTGAACCTGCGCCCGCACGCCGGCAGCCTGCAGGTCGAGGCGCAATACAACACCGACCTGTTCGACGACGTGAGCGTGCAGCGCTGGCTCGACATGTTCGAGTGCGTGCTGCAGTCGGCCGCGCAAAAGCCCGACGACACCATCGGCGGGCTCGACGTGCTGTCCGCCGGCGCCGCGCGTGCGCTGCTGGCGCTGCAGCCGGCGCGCGTGCCGCTGCGCGGCGCGCCGCTGGCGCACGCCGGCTTCGTGGCGCGCGTGCCGCAGCAGCCGCACCGCCCGGCGGTGCGCGACGGCGCGCGCAGCTGCAGCTACGGCGAGCTCGACGCGCTGTCCAACCGCCTGGCGCGTGCGCTGCGCGCGCGCGGCGTGGGCCGCGGCCAGCGCGTGGGGCTGTGCCTCGAACGCAGCCTGGAGATGGTCGTCGCGATGCTGGGCATCCTCAAGGCGGGGGCGTCCTACGTGCCGATGGACACCTCATTCCCGCAGGCCCGGCTGGACCACTACGCCAGCGACGCCACCCTCAGCCTGATGCTGACCTCGTCCGACATCGCGGTGGCGCCGCGCGACTGGCGCGCCGACGCCGACCAGCGCGTCTTCGAGATCGATCGCGACACCGCCTGGCGCCAGCTGTCGGGCGAAGCGCTGCCCCCGAGCAGCGACGACCCGGGCTCCGAAGACGCGGCCTATGTGATCTACACCTCCGGCTCGACCGGCCTGCCCAAGGGCGTCATTGCGCACCACCGGGGCGTGGCGCACCTGCTGCAGTGGATGCAGCGCGAATCGGGCATCGGCCCGTCCGATCGCATCGCCGCCGTCACCACGCTGTCGTTCGACATGGCCGTGCCCGACCTGCTGCTGCCGCTGGCGGCGGGCGCCGAACTCGTGATGGTGCAGCGCGAGGTCGCCATGGACGGCAACCGCCTGTCGCAGGCGCTCGACGACGAACAGATCACGCTGCTGCAGGCCACGCCCGGCATGTGGCAGCTGCTGCTCGATGCCCAATGGGCCGGCGGCACGCCCGGTTTTCGCGGCTGGACCGGCGGCGAGGCGCTGCGCCCGAGCATGGCGCTGGCGCTGTGCGAGCGCATGGAAGGCCTGTGGAACGGCTACGGCCCGACCGAGACGACGGTGTACTCCACGGCCTGGCATGTGCGTCCCGAAGAGATCGCCTCGCGCGGCATCTCGATCGGCAGGCCCGTCGACAACACCGAGATCTGGATTCTCGACGCCGACCTGCAGCCCTGCCCGATCGGCGTGCCTGGCGAAATCTGCATCGCGGGCGAAGGCGTCTCGCTGGGCTACCTCGACCGCCCCGCGCTGACCGCCGAGCGCTTCGTCACGGTGCGCATCTTCGGCGCCACGAAGAAGGTCTACCGCTCCGGCGACCGCGGCCGCTGGCGCAACGACGGGCTGCTCGACCACCTCGGGCGGCTCGACTTCCAGGTCAAGGTGCGCGGCTACCGCATCGAGCCCGGCGAGATCGAGGTGCGCTGCTGCGAAGTGGCCGGCGTCTCGCGCAGCGTGGTCGTGGCCCGCGAGGACAACCCCGGCGACGTGCGCCTGGTGGCCTACCTGGCGCTGCTGCCCGGCGGCGGCTTCGACCTCGATGCGCTGATGGTGCACCTGCGCAAGCACCTGCCGGCCTTCATGCTGCCGCAGCACGTGGTGACGCTCGACGCCCTGCCCACGCTGGCCAACGGCAAGGTCGACCGCGTCTCGCTGCCGCCGCCGCAGGCGGTCGCGCGCAACGAGGTGCGGCGCGGCGCCGGTCCGCGCAACGCGCACGAGCGCAAGGTGCTCGCGGTCATGGAGAAGGTGCTGAGCCTGCCGGGCCTGGACATGCACGACAACTTCTTCACCATGGGCGGCCACTCGCTGCTGGCCGCGCGGCTCACCACGCTGCTGAGCCGCGAGTTCCAGGTCACGCTGCCGCTGCGCGCGCTGTTCGAGGCGCCCACGGCCGAGAAGCTGACCGCGGTCATCGAGGCGCTGCAGGGCGCGGGCGTCGGCCTGCAGGCGCCGATTGCCTGCCACCCCGATCGCCGCAGCGCGCCGCTCACGCCCTCGCAGGAACGCATCCGCTTCATGGAGCAGCTGTACACGGGCCGTTCGGTCTACAACGCGCCCTCGGCGCAGCGGCTCACCGGCAAGCTCGACGCCGCGCGCTTCGAAGGCGCGCTGCGCGAAATGATCCGCCGCCAGCCGTCGCTGCGCACAAGCATCGGCTTCGACGAGGACACGGGGCGGCCCATTCAATCGATCGCAGCGTCGGTGGAATTCGCCTTGCCGCTGGTCGACCTGCGCGGCCTGCCCGCGGACCAGCGCGAGGCCGAGCTGGCCGAGCAGATGCAGGAGCTGGCCGACCGGCCGCTCGACATCCACAGCGCACCGATGATGCGCGCGACCCTGTTCCAGCTCGACGACAACGAACACGTCTTCCTGTTCGTGCCGCATCACCTGATCTGGGACGGCTGGTCCTTCGACCTGATGCAGCGCGAACTGGGCGCGTTCTACGACGCCGCCGAACGCGGCCGGCCCCACAACCTGCCCGCGCTCGCCACCACCCACGGCGACTACGCAGAGTGGCTGGAGACCTGGCTGACCGAGCCCGCCTGCGAGGAGCAGCTCGCGTTCTGGCGCGGCCGGCTCGCCAGCGCCAGGGCCGTGCGGCCGCCAAAGACCGACATGCCGCGCCGCGCGGGCAAGAGCGGCCAGGGCGGCGCGCACTGGATCCACATCGACCTGCAGAGCACGCAGCGGCTGCGCGAGGTGGCGCGCGACATGGACGTGACGCTCAGCATGCTGACCTTCGGCATCTACGCGGTGACGATGGCCCAGGCGACCGGCAACGACGCCATCGTCATCGCGAACCCGGTGCGCGGGCGCCAGCAGGCCGAGACGGAAGACGTCATGGGCTTCTTCAACAACGTGCTGCCGGTCTCGCTCGCGGTCGACATGGCGCTGCCGCTGCCCGACTTCATGCGCTACGTGAAGCAGGAGCTGCTGTCGATGATGAACCACCAGCAGGTGCCGTTCGAGCGCCTGATGGCCGAGCCCGGCTATGCGGGACAGATCAAGGCCTCGGGGCCCTACCAGGCGATGTTCTCGTTCCAGGATGCCCGCGAGCGCGCGCGCACCGTCGGCAGCCTGCAGACCCGCCAGGTGCATGTGATGCAGCACGGCGCCACCGACGACGTCGGCGTGTGGCTGATGGACAAGCCGCACGGCCTGGAAGGCGCGCTGCTCTACAACGCCGACGTGTACCTGCGCGAGACCGGCGCTCAGTTGCGCGAGCGTTATCTCGAGGTGCTGGGCCGCGTCGCCGACCACCCAAACGCCACGCTCGCGGAGATCGCCAGCACCGAAGGCTCGGCCAGCGCGCGCTATCTACGCAAGCTGGCGGCCGGCGAGGCGGACAAGAGTGCGCCGGCCGAGCCCCTCAACGGCGACGCGCGCGAGGCGAACCGCGGACTGCTCAGCCCCGAGCACGCCCAGCTGGCCCAGATCTGGGCCGACGTGATCGGCATCGACGTCGACGAGATCCGCGCCAGCGACAACTTCTTCGACCTCGGCGGCGACTCGCTGCTGGTGCTGCGCGCCGTGCAGCAGGCGGCGCAGACGCTGGGGCACCGCGTGGAGCCACGCCGCTACCTGTTCGAGAACCTCGGGCAGATCGCGTCCTCGGCGCATGGCACACCGCACGGCGTGCCCTCGGACCTCGCCGACCTGGCCGCCGGCACGGCCGCGCATGCACAGCGCGGCGGGCTGCTCGGCGCACTCGGCAGCTGGCTGCGCAAGGGGTGATCATGACCGGCGCCGCCAACGCACTGTCCATCGACGCACCGGTCTGCCGGTACGTCGAGCTGGACAGCTTCACCGACACCCTGCCCGCCCAGGTCCTGTCGGAGGAAGAGCGCGCGCGTGCCGAGAATCTGCGCTTTCCCGTCGACCGGCAGCGCTTCGTGGCGGCCCATGTCGCGCTGCGCCAGGCGCTGTGCGCGTACACGGGCCTGGCCCCCGACGCACTGACGCTGGCCATCGGCGCCTTCGGCAAGCCGTCGCTGGCGGGGCATCCGCGCACCCAGTTCTCGCTGAGCCACAGCCAGGGCCTGGCACTGATCGCCATCGGCGGGCGCGGCCCGCTGGGCGCCGACGTCGAGCTGCTGCGCCCGATGCCGGACGCCCCCGACCTGGCGGCGGCGCATTTCACGCGGCGCGAACAGGAGGCGCTGGCCGCCCTGCCCGCCGACGAACGCGACCGTGCCTTCCTGACCTGCTGGACCCGCAAGGAAGCCTGCCTGAAGGCCATCGGCGTGGGCCTGCTGGTGTCGCCGCAGAGTTTCGACGTGGGCCTGGCACCGGACAGCCGCAGCGTCGAGCTGCCGGTGGCCGGACGCATCCTGGTGCTGGCGCTGGGGCCCGCGCCCGCGCGGGCGGACAGCGTGGGCTCGCTCGCCGAATGGCGCCATACCGAAGCCCGCGCGCGGCCCTCGCAGGCCGACCCCGAAGGCCGCCGCATGCGCCCCCTGAATCCGCGCAAGGGGATGAGCGAGGCGCGATGCGCAGGGGGTGTCGCATGACCCTCTTCACGCCCCTCATGTTCGGGCCGGCCTCGCGCCAGGTCTTCGGCGCGTTCCACGCCGCCGACGACCACCGGGGCGAGCCCACCGCGGTGCTGCTATGCCCGCCTTTCGGGCAGGAGGGCTTGCGCACCCACCGCTTCTTCAAGGTGCTGGCCGAACGCCTCGCGCGCGCCGGCATCGCCACGCTGCGCTTCGACTTCTACGGCTCCGGCGACTCGCCGGGCGACGAGAGCGAAGGCGAACTCGACGGCTGGCGCCGCGACCTGTGCGCGGCGCACGAGGAGCTGCGGCGGCACGCACCGCATGCCGCCATCGTGTGGATCGGCGCGCGGCTGGGCGCCACCCTGGCCGTGCTGGCCGCGCGCAACGGGCGCTGCGACCCGGCGCGGCTGGTGCTCTGGGAACCGGTGATCGACGGGCCGGGCTACGCGCGCCTGCTGCGCGAACGCCACGTCGAGGCGATCGACACGACCTTCTGCATTCCCGACCTGTCCTGGCGCCGCAGCCTCGCGCGGGACCCGGACGCACTGCCCGAGGAGGCGCTGGGCGTGCGTCTCTCGCCGGCGTTGCAGGCGCAGCTGCGCGCCCTCACGCCACAGTCGCTGCCGCTCACGGCCCTGCACGACACCCTGGTGCTGGCCCCGCCCGACGACACGTCCACCGCGCAATGGGCGGCCGAGCAGCAGTCGCGCCACATGCCGGTGCGCCTGGCCTACCTGAGCCACCCGCTGGACTGGACGTCCGACCCCTTTCCCCACAGCGCGATGGTGCCGGCCGATGCGCTCAACCGCCTGCAGGGAGCCATCCATGAATGACCTGACGCAGACCCCGGTGTGCTTCGGCCCCGGCAACGCACTGATGGGCATGCTCACCCTCCCTGCGCAGCGCGTGCCGGCGCCTGTCGCCTGCCTGATGTTCAACATGGGCGCGAACCACCGCGTCGGGCCGCGCCGCATCAACGTGAAGCTGGCGCACCTGCTGGCCGCGCGCGGCGTGGGCAGCCTGCGCTTCGACCTGGGCGGCATCGGCGACAGCGAGGCGCTGGACACCGGGCCCGACCTGCAGACGCGCGCGGTGCACAGCCTGCAGGCCGCCATGGACCTCGTGCAACGCATGCAGGGCATCAGCCAGTTCGCGACCGTGGCCATGTGCTCGGGCGTGGAGCACGCCATGTCGGCCGCCGCGGTGGACGCGCGCATGGTGGCGCTCTCGCTGTTCGATGGCTTTGCCTTCCCCCAGCGGCGCACGCGCTGGGAGCTCACGGTGCGCCGCGCGCTCGCGGCGCCGCTGCACCCGTCGTTCCCCGGCAAGGCGCGGCGCTGGGTGCTGCGCCATCTGCCGGGCAGCACGGTGGGCAAGCCGCTGCCGGGCTACTTCGTGGACCGGCGGCCACCCAACGTCAACGCGATCTGGTTCGAAGCCACGATGAAGCGGCTGGTCGAACGCGAGGTGGCGGTGCAGCTGCTGTATTCGGGATCGCTGCATGTCTGCGACCGCGACCGCGACCAGCTCGGCGCCCTGCGCCACGAACCGTTCATGCAGGGCCTGCAGTACGAGTTCATGCGGGACGTGGACCACACCGTCTGCACGGTGAAAGGCCAGCAGCTCTTCCTGCAGTCCGTCGGCGACTGGGTCGTCGAGCACTGTCTGGCCACCGGCAGTCCGCAGCGGCAGGACCGTCCGGCGACAGGCACCCCGCGCGCGATCCCGGCCACGCTCGCCGCGCCCTGAAACAACAACCGAAGCCAAGGAGATTGCCATGACATCCGCAACCCCAGCGAACCCGCGCGGCGAGCGCCTCCTCGCCACCGAGGGCGCCCGCGCCCTTCCCGGTGGCCGCTTCCGGTCGCGCGCCATGGCGCTGCTGCTGTCGCTCGGCTTGTGCGGCTGCGCACCCGGCTTCGGCACGCCGGGCCCGCTGCAGTCGGCCGACGGCACGGCCGGCGGCAGGATCGCGGCCATCACGCCGGAGCTGGTCCGCGCGCAGCTCGCCGGCAACACGGGCATCCCGCCCGACGTGAAGGCGCTGTTCGGCCGGCCCGCGCCCTACACCATCGGGCCGGGGGACGTGGTGGGCATCACCGTCTACAACAATCCCGAGCTGCAGCCCAACCTGGGCGCGGTGATCGCGCAGCAGAGCGACCCGACCGGCGTCACCGTGGCGCCGGGCTTCATCGTCGATGCCGCGGGCGAGATCAGCTTTCCCTACATCGGCCGCACCCGGCTGCAAGGCCTGACGGAAAGCGGTGCGTCCGAACTGATCGCCAAGCGCATCGGCAGCATCATCAAGGCACCGCTGGTGAGCGTGCGCATCCAGTCGTTCCGCAGCCAGCGCGCCTATGTCGAGGGCGAGGTCCGCACGCCGGGGCTGCAGATCTTCACGGACATCCCGATGACGCTGTCCGAGGCGCTCAACCGCGCGGGCAGCATCACCGCCGGGGGCGACCGTTCGCATGTGACGCTCACGCGCGGCGACCGCACGGTGGTCATCGACCTGATGCAGCTCAAGCGCTTCGGCGCCGATGCCAACAACATTCCGCTGCGCAACGGCGACATCGTGTACGTCGGCAACCGCGACGACAGCCGCATCTACGTGATGGGCGAGATCCTGCGGCCCTCGGCGCTGCTGATGCGCAACGGCCGCATGAGCCTGAACGAGGCCCTCGGCGATGCGGGCGGGCCCGACCTGCTCACGGCCGACCCCGGGCAGATCTACGTGATCCGCAACTCGCCGCAGACGCCCGACACGCCGCAGATCTTCAGCCTGAACGCGAAGAACCCGGCCGCGCTCGCGCTGGCCGACCGCTTCGAGCTGCGGCCGCGCGACGTGGTCTATGTCGACCGCGTGCCGCTGGTCTCGTGGAACCGGGTCGCCAACCTGATCCTTCCCGCCGCCCAGGTGATCAACCTCGCGCGCGACACCGCCCGCAGCAGGTAGGCCGCGCAGCCCCGGCCCGAACACGACAAAGAAGGTGAAGCCCATGAATGCGCGTTGGTACCCCCCGCTTCCCGCACCGTACAGCCCGGAACCCGAGCGCCCGCACTCGCGGTTCAAGGAATACGTCGACCTGATGCTGGACAACCGATGGCTGATCGCCTCGGTCACCGCCGCGGTGCTGGTGCTGGGCGCGGGCTACGCGCTCTTCGGGCCGCGCGTGTACGAAGCGAACGTGCTGATCCAGCTCGAGGACGCCGAGCGTTCGCCCGGCGGCGCGGGCGATGCCGCGGTCAACGGCGTGGGCGTGAAGACGCCGACCTCGGGCGAGGCCGAGATCCTGAAGTCGCGCATGGTGCTCGGCCAGGCGATCGAGAACACCAAGCTGTTCATCAAGGCGCGGCCGCACTACATCCCGGTCGTGGGCGCCTTCATGGCGCGGCATTCGAAGACGCTGTCCAGGCCGGGCTTTCTCGGCATGCGCGGCTATGTGTCGGGCATCGAGCGGATCGCGGTCGCGCAGATGGACGTGCCGCCGGCCCTCGAGGGCAAGAAGTTCCTGCTGACCGCCGGCAAGGACGGCACCTACACCCTGACGCACCCCGACCTCGACACCCCGCTGCACGGCCGGGTCGGTGAGCCGCAGGACAGCTCGGTGCCGGGCGGCACGGTCCACCTGCTGGTGGCCTCGATCGACGCCCGGCCCGGCGGCGCCTTCGAGCTGACGCGGCATTCCACGCAGCTCACCATGCTCGAGCTGCAGCGCGAGCTGCGCGTGATCGAGAAGGGCAAGCAGTCCAGCGTGATCGACGTGAGCTGGCAGACCGACGATCGCGAGCACCTGGCGAACCTGCTCAACGAAGTGGCGCGCCTGTACATGCGCCAGAACATCGACCAGAAGACCGCGCAGGCCGAGCGCACGCTGAACTTCCTGGGCACCGAGCTGCCCAAGTTCAAGCAGCAGCTGGAACAGTCGGAAGAGGCCTACAACCAGTACCGCAACCAGAACGGAACCATCAGCCTGGACGACGAGGCGCGCAACGCGCTGTCGCAGAACGTCGACCTGCAGGCCAAGCTGCTCGACGCGCGCCAGAAGCGCCTGGACCTGGCAAGCCGCTTCACCAGCCAGCACCCGATGCTGATCACGCTCGACGCGCAGATCGCCTCGTTGCGCAAGGAGCTGGGCGGCGTGGACAACCGCATCCGCCGCATGCCGATGCTGCAGCAGAACTCGCTGCGCATGCAGCGCGACATCAAGGTCAACACCGAGCTCTATTCGTCGCTCTTGAACAGCTCGCTGCAGATGCGCCTGGCCCGCGAAGGCCGCATCGGCAACGTGCGCGTGCTCGACCAGGCGCTGTCGCCCGAGAAGCCGGTGCGGCCCAAGGCGGTGATCGTGATGGCGCTGGCGCTGGTCGTGGGGCTGTTCCTGGGCGCGGTCACGTCGGTGCTTCGCAAGGTGCTCAAGAACACGGTCGCCACCCCCGACGAGATCGAGATGCGCACCGGCCTGAACGTCTACAGCACGATCGCACTCAGCACGCGGCAGGGCACGCTCGACCGCGCCATCCGCCAGGGCAAGCCCGGCGTGAAGCTGCTGGCGGCCTCGCACCCGGACGACCCGGCGCTCGAAGGCGTGCGCAGGCTGCGCACCGCGCTGGGCTTCCTGATGGCGGGCGCGCAGAACAACCGCATCCTGCTGACCAGCGCCACGCCGGGCGCGGGCAAGACCTTCCTGTCGGCGAACTTCTCGGCCGTGCTGGCGGCCTCGGGCAAGCGCGTGCTGCTGATCGACGCCGACATGCGCCGCGGCAAGCTGGCGAGCCAGTTCGGGCTCAAGGCGACCACCGGCCTGTCGGAGCTGATCGCCGGCACCGCCACGCTCGCGCAGGCAGTGCATGCGCAGGTGCTGCCGCACCTGGACGTGATCACCACCGGCAAGCTGCCGCTCGATCCGGCCACGATGATGGGTTCCAGTGCGTTCACGCGGTTGCTGGAGACCCTCTCGGCGCTCTACGACGCCGTGGTCATCGATGCACCGCCGATCCTGCTGGCGACCGAGACCGTGGCGATGTCACCGGACGTGGGCACCCTGATGCTCGTGGCCCGCGCCGGCGACAGCGAGCTGGGCGACCTGGTGGAGAGCGCGAAGCGGCTGGCGCACGTGGGCGCGGCGTTCCACGGCGTGGTGCTCAACGCGCAGGACGCGCGGCAACGCCACAACGCCTACGGCTACGACTACGGGCCCTACGGCCTGCCGCCGAACATCTATCCGCCCGCGCTGGGGCACACCCCCCGCGCAGAACCGGAGCGCGCGACATCATGAGCACGCACCTTTCACGCACGCCGCACCGCAGCGCCGCACGCCCCGTGCCGGTGGGCGGCTCGCGGCTCCTGCAGGCCGCCAAGCGCGCCATGGACATCCTCCTGGCGGGCGCCTTCTTCCTGTTCCTGGGCTGGGCCTACGCGCTGATCGCCCTCGGCGTGCTGCTGACCTCGGGCGGCCCGGCCATCTACGTGCAGCCGCGCTACGGCCGCGACGGGCGGATCTTCCGCTTCTACAAGTTCCGCACCATGGCGCCCGACGCCGATGCCCTGCTGGCCCGCCACCTGCGCGAGAACGACGCGGCGCGGCGCGAATGGGAGAAGTTCCAGAAGCTCGAGCACGACCCGCGGATCACCCGCTTCGGCGCCTTCCTGCGCCGCTACAGCATCGACGAGTTTCCGCAGTTCTGGAACGTGCTCAAGGGCGACATGAGCATGGTCGGCCCGCGCCCCTGCATGTTTGCGCAGAAGGAACTGTACGGCCCCTACTGGGCGTACTACTGCGCCGTGCGCCCGGGCATCACGGGCCTGTGGCAGATCAGCGGACGCAACGAGGTGAGCTACCGCCGCCGCGCGGCCATGGACGCCGAGTACGTCGCCACGCTCTCGCTGCTGCGCGACGTGGTGATCCTGCTGAAGACCTTCCGCGTCGTGCTCGGGGCGCGCGGTTCGCGCTGAGACCTGGAGCCCCCTCTTCCTTCACTGAAAGAACGCCATGCGAATCTATGTTGCAGGTCATCGCGGAATGGTCGGCCAGACGCTCACGAGGCGCCTGGGCGAACTCGGCCACGAGGTCGTGACGCGCAGCCACGCCGAGCTCGACCTGCTCGACCAGGCGGCGGTCGCACGCTTCTTCGCGACCGAGCGCATCGACCAGGTCTACGTGGCGGCGGCCAAGGTCGGCGGCATCCACGCCAACATGACCTATCCCGCGCAGTTCATCTACGAGAACCTGCTGATCGCGGCCAACCTCACGCACCAGGCCTTTCTCGCCGGCGTCAAGCGGCTGCTGTTCCTCGGCTCCAGCTGCATCTACCCGCGGCTGGCCGAACAGCCGATCCGCGAAGAGGCCCTGCTCACCGGCAAGCTCGAGCCCACCAACGAGCCCTACGCGATCGCCAAGATCGCCGGCATCAAGCTCTGCGAAAGCTACAACCGGCAGTACGGCGCCACGCACGGCGTCGACTTCCGCAGCGTGATGCCGAGCAACCTCTACGGGCCCGGCGACAACTACCACCTGGAGAACAGCCACGTGGTGCCCGCGCTGATCCAGCGCTTTCACCTGGCCAAGATCAGCCGCACGCCGAGCGTGCTGATCTGGGGCAGCGGCCGGGCACGGCGCGAATTCCTGTACGTGGACGACATGGTCGAAGGCTGCCTGGACGTGATGAACCTGTCGCGCGCCGCCTACGACCAGCACACCGATCCGATGCGCGGCCACATCAACCTCGGAACGGGCGAGGACGTCTCGATCGCCGAGCTGGTGGAGCACATCCGCGAGGTCGTGGGCTACGAGGGCAGCATCCACTACGACCTGGCCCAGCCCGACGGCGCCCCGCGAAAGCTGCTGGACGTGTCGCGCGCGGCCAGCTTCGGGTGGCACGCCACCGTGCCGCTGGCCGAAGGGCTGCGCCGCACCTATGCGGACTACCAGACGGCGCGCCGGACCGCCGCCGAGGCCGAGCACGCCTGAAGAAGAAACGGACCTCGCCATGAGAACCCTCGTCTTCTGGTCCGGCATCGTCTGCGCCGCACTGTGCGGGCTGATCGATCCTGTCTGGGGCTACGGGGTGGTGTTCGTGCTGACGGTGGTGCAGCTGTCGATGCTGGGCACCGCCGGCGACAGCGTGTTCCTGCTGATCCACTACACGGCGGTTCTCATCTACTTCTCGCTGGCGCCGGCGATGCAGATCGCGACCGACACCGACTTCTGGGAGGTCGGCATCGTCGGGCAGGCCGCGCACACGCAGGGGCTGATGCTCGTGCTGCTGTACATGGCCGGCGTGGAGGCCGCACGGCTGGGCCTGCCCGAGCCGTCTACCGCGCCCCGGCTGGCGCGCCGCGCACTCGGCGCCGGCGTCGCCCACCCCTTCCTGCTGCTGGCCTGCCTGGAGGTGGCGTTCGCCATGCTCTTCCTGCGCCCCGACATGAACTTCACGGCGCGCGGCGTGATTTCCGAAGAGGAGGCCGCGCCGGTCCAGTACATCGTCTATTCCACGCTGCCCAAGCTCATGGTGCTGCTGTGCTGCGTGGCGCTCGCGATCCACGCCACGCGCCAGCGCACGCTGTGGGCCTGGTGCGTCGCGGGCCTCGCGTTCGCACTGGCCGCCATCGCCGCCAACCCGGTCAACACGGCGCGACAGGTCATCCTGATCGGGCTGCTCCCGCTGCTCATCCACGCCCTGGGACGGCGCCACCGGTGGACGCTCGCCGCCGTGATCTTCGGCGCCATCGCGGGCCTGGGGCCGGTGCTGAACCTGATCTCGCGGGACGCCATGTGGGGCGCGGAGCTGGCGTCGTACCCGTTCAGCCAGGACTTCGACGCGATGTTCGTCGTCGCGGGCATCCTGGAGCGCGCGCCCTCGCCCGACCTCGGCTACGGGCGCTACCTGCTCTCGGCCTTCTCCTTCATCCTGCCGCGCGAACTGAAGATGTTCCCGGGCTACGACCCGCTCGGCTGGCCGGCCGTGCTGGGCAACTTCTCGCAGAGCAACCTGTCGCTGCCGCCCTTCACCACCGCCTACTTCGACTTCGGACTGGCGGGCCCGGCCCTGCTGGGCTTCGCGGTCTCGGCGCTCTTTCGCCTCGTCGACAAGGCCATCGATCCGCAACGCACGCTGACGGCCGGCTACCTGTGCGCGCTGGTGCTGCTGGCGGCCTACGTGCCGTTCCTGCGCGGGCCGATCCTGGGCTGGGGACCGTTCGCCGTCTCGGGGCTGGTCGCGGCCGTCGTCGCCGGCAGCCTCGCTGCGTGGTTCCGCAGGCCGGGCCCCCGCCCGGCGCGCGCCAGCCTGCCGACCGCATGAGAACGCACGCACGCAGGAGCGACCATGGCCACCTACCTCTTCTACGACACGATCCGGCTCAACGCGTCGGCGGGCGGGGTGCTGAACGTGTCCGAGGTGCTGCTCGAGAGCATGCGCGACGCGCCGGGCCACGAGGTGCAGCCGGTCAGCGAGCGCCATCCGCACCTGTACGCGGCCGCACGGCGGCTGAAGATCAGCCGCTTCATCCTCGACACGCTGCTCTACAACGTCCACCTGGTGCGTGGATGGCTGCGCGGGGAGCGCGTGTACTCGCTGTTCCCGAACTACTTCCTGCCGTTCTCGCTGCTGGCGCCCTTCAGCCGCCATCGGGATTCGATCGTGGTGGTGCACGACGTGCAGTACAAGTCGTACCCGCAGTACTTCAGCGCGCGCAAGCGCCTCTGGCTCGACTGGAACCTGCACCGCGTCGCGCGCAGCGCCGCCGACGTGGTCTTCATCAGCCGCAGCAGCCAGGAAGATTTCGAGCGGCACTTCAGGCGCTGCGAGCACCCGGCGGTGATCTTCAATCCGGTGGATGCG
Organism: Variovorax sp. BGA-UO-ETr-C22; assembly: GCF_059567965.1. Taxonomy (NCBI): domain Bacteria; kingdom Pseudomonadati; phylum Pseudomonadota; class Betaproteobacteria; order Burkholderiales; family Comamonadaceae; genus Variovorax; species Variovorax sp. BGA-UO-ETr-C22. The sequence goes on along the minus strand of NZ_JCAQPA010000006.1, from coordinate 351,106 downwards.
GGTGCCGTCGCCGCTAGCGCCGACGGCACGGCAGCGCCCGACGGGCGCTACCTGATCGCGGCCTACCACTACTACCCGCACAAGAACTTCGAAGGCATCCTGAAGCTCTTCGTGCGCATGAAGCGCCAGGGCCTGGTCGACTACCTCGACATCACCGGCAACGGCGCGAAGGAGGTCGAACGCATGATCTCGGCCATGGCGCCCGCGTTCCGCGGCTGCGTGCGGCACCGGGGGCTGGTATCGCGGGAAGAACTCCTGCGGCTGTACCGGGGCGCGACGGCCTTCATCTCGCTGTCCACCTTCGAGGGCTTCAACCTGTCGGCCGCCGAGGCGGCCACGCTGGGCGTGCCGCTGCTGCTCTCGGACCTTCCGGTGCACCGCGAGCTCTTCGCGGGCTACGCGTTCTTCATCGGCAACGAATTCGTCGGCCTCGGCAGCATCGAGCGCTACCTGGCCGCGCACCAGCGCACGCGCCCCGCATGGTCGCTCTCGCGGGCCTGCACGCCGGGCGCGGTGGCCGCGAGTTACCTCAGGCTGAAGCGCGGTGACGCGTCACTGGCGAGGGCCACGCCATGACGAAGCGCGCACGCTCCCTGCTTCGCGCGCTCGCGGTGCTGGCGCTCGGGCTGACCGGCTGGGCACAGCCCGCCGCCGCCGCACTGCCGGAAACGCAGAGCGCCCCGGGCTTCGGCGTGATGGTGCATTACCTGCCCGACAAGCAGTCCATCGCCGGCATCGGGCGCTTCGACGTCGACGCCTTCGCCGCCTCGCTCGCGGAGATGCGCGCCAGCCATCTCATCCTCACGCTCGGGCAGAACAACGGCCAGTTCATCGCGCCGAACGCCGCGCTCGAAGCGCTGTGCCCGCGCAGCGCCGCGCACCGTTCGCCGCGCGACCTGCCGATGGAGATCGGCCGCGCGCTGCGCCGCCACGGCATCGCGCTGATCCTCTACCTGCCCTTCCGCGCGCCGCAAGGGGATGCCTACCTGATGGAATGCCTGGGCGACGTCTCCGAACAGCTGCCGCCGCCGACGCGCTTCATCACCGCCTGGTCGGCCGTGATCGACAGCTGGTCGCAGCACTATGGCGCAGTCGCCACGGGCTGGTGGTTCGACGGCGTCTACAACACGACGGGCATGACGGCACGCGACTGGGAGCGGTTCTGCGCGGCCGCGCGCAGCGGCGCACCCACCCGGTGGCTGGCCTTCAATGCCGGCGAGGGGGCGGCGCGCTTCAGCCTCAAGAGCGCGCCGTGCCAGAACCTCATGGCAGGCGAGTACCTGCAGCCCGCCGCACGCCTGGCCTCGCCGCCCTCCGAACTCCGGCTGCATGTGCTGACGCCGCTGGGCGCCTCCTGGGCCCAGCCGAGCGCGCCGCGCTTCTCGGCGGTGCAACTGCGCAGCTGGATCGGCGACGCGAACGCGCGAGGCGGAATGCTCACGCTCGACATGCCGCTGGACGCCGACTTCCACTTTCTTCCCGCCCACGTCGCGCTGGTACGCAGCGCCACCGCGCCGCGGCCCTGACCCGTACCAACCCGCTTGCCCGACCATGGACCACGCCCTCCCCTTCATCGTTGTGGAAGACCGCCAGAACACGGCCCTGCGCCTGTGCTGCGAATCCGCGGCCATGGCGCAGGAGCAGCTGGTCGTCCTGTCGGACACCGACGCCGGACCGGCATACGAACGCTTCTGCCAGGCCTACGTGCACCTGTCGAGCAACACGCCGGCGTTCGAGAAGATCTGCTTCCGGCGCTACTTCCTCCTGGCGAACCATCTCGCAGCGCACCCCGATTGCCGTGCCTTCGTGCTGATCGACAGCGACGTGCTGCTGTTCAACGGCGTCGGCGCCCACATCGCGCGCCTGGTGGGCCACGCCGACTTCTCCGGCTCCAGCATCCTGCCCACGGACGGCTGGAACCCCTGCCAGATCTCGCCGCACGTGAGCTACTGGACGGCGGCCGGCCTGCAGGACTTCGTCGCCTGCCTCCTGCGCATGTACAGCACGCCCACGGGCCTGCACCAGCTGCGCGAGATCGCCGAGCGCTTCGCGACCCGCAGCGTGCGCGGCGGGGTGTCCGACATGACGCTGCTGTACCTGTGGGCGCAGGCCAGCGGCAACACCGTGCCGATCAATCGGGTGTTCGACGGCCAGGTGATCGACCACAACGTCAACGGCGGCACCAACCACTTCGTGCGCGAGTTCCGCGTGCGCGGCGGCGCCAAGCGCCTGGCCTTCGTCGACGGCCAGCCCTGCCTGCAGACGCCGGCGGGCGAGACGGTGCGCGTGCTCGCGCTGCACTTCCAGGGCGCCGCCAAGCTGGCGATGCAGCCCGCGCTGCATCGCCGCGTGTACACGGTCGCGCTGCTCACCTGGGCACTGCAGATGGCGCGCCGGGCCAAGAACAACGCGCACCGGATCGCCTCGCGCGCGCGCCGCATGGCCGACACCCTGGGCTTCGCAGACGCGCCGGCGGCCAAGCACCCTGCGGACGGGAGCACGCCATGAAGCCAGCCGCCGGCACCTCGTTCGCCCTGCCCGGCATCCGCCTGGCGCAGCGCCTGGGCCTGGGGGCGCTCGCGTCGCGGCTGTATGTGTACCTGTCGGGCTTCCTGGCGATCTTCCTGATCGCGGCGCAGGTGGCGCCCGCGCGCTTCGGCGAGTACTCCGTCTACCAGTCGGTGCTGGAAGTGGCGCTGGTCGTGGGCACGCTGGGCAGTTCGCTGCTGTTCTCGCGCAATGCCGCGAGCGTGCCGCCCCGCGTGACCCGCGGCGACCTGGTGCGCACGCTGGCGATCGGGCTGCCGCTGGCCGCGCTGCTCGCGGCCGGCGTCGTGGGGGCGCAGCGCCTGCCGGTGGCCAGCGCGCCCTTCATGCTGATCGTGCTGTCGCTCGCGGTCTTCGCCTTCAACAGCCTGCGCCTGTCGTACAGCCGGGGCCTGGGCCATGCGGGCCTGCTCAACCTGGAGTCGGGCGTGCGCGCGACCGTGCTGGTGCTGGGCGTGGCGACGCTCGCTGCGCTCGGCCTGGAGATCGGCGTGGCGCACCTGCTCGCCGTCAATCTGCTGGCCTTGGTGCTCGTGGGCGCGGCCATCTTCCTGCCGGCGAACGGCGCGGCGCCGCCGGCCGGGCCGCCCGTGCTGGCGCTCGCGTCGCAGGCCAGCGCCACGGTGTATGCGCTGATGACCTTCCTGCTGCGCAAGTCGGACCTGCTGCTGGTGGCGCTCTTCATGCCACTGGGCTACGTGGGCGCGTTCAAGCTGGCCTTCCTTCTCGCGGAGGCGCCCTCGCAGTTCGTGCAGGCCTTTCTCGTCACGAAGACGCCGGCGATGCTGGACGCCAACGCGGGCAACCTGACGATCGAGAAGCTGCGGCTGGCGCGGCATTCGTTCCTGCTCGGCTGCGTGCTCTTCGTGGGGCTGGCGGGGCTGATGGCGGTGGCCGCGCCACTGCTCAAGCTCGGCCCCGAGGCGCGCGACATCTTCGTGTGCATCGCGCCGTACTTCCTGCTGAGGACCTACACGGTCCATCACGAAACGATGCTCGCGCTGAACGCCACGATGGGCTCGCTCGGGTGGTGGACGCTGCTGGAGTTCGCGCTGCGGCTGGCCTCGTATGGCGTCGTGATCTCGCTCTTTCCCGACAAGCCGCACTACGTCTTCTTCATCGCCTTCGTCACCGACTTCGTGCTGTACGAGCTGCGCATGCGCGCGCTGTTCGGTTTCTTTCCGATCGTGCGCCTGCTGCGCCCGGCCATGGGGAGCTCGCCGTGAAGATCCTGCTGTACTCGATGAACTTCGCGCCCGAGCTGGCCGGCATCGGCAAGTACTCGGGCGAGATGGCCGAGTGGCTCCAGGCCCGGGGCCACGACGTGCGCGTGATCGCGGCACCGCCCTTCTTCCCGCACTGGGCGGTGTTCGAGGGCCATTCGGCCCGGGCCTACCGCAAGACCACCGGGCGCAACGGCCTCACGGTCTGGCGCGCGCCCACCTGGGTGCCTTCGCAGCCGCGTGCGCTGGCGCGCGTGGCGCACCTGTGCTCGTTCATGCTGTCGAGCATGCCGCTGCTGCTGACGCAGGCGCGCTGGAAGCCCGACCTTGTGTTCGTCGTGGAGCCGCCTCTTTTCTGCGCGCCCGCGGTGCTGTGCTTCGCGAAGCTGCTCGGCATCAGGTCGTGGCTGCACATCCAGGACTTCGAAGTCGATGCGGCGTTCGGCCTGGGCCTCGTGCGCGGCGCGGGCGTGCGGCGCGTCGCGCTGTCGCTCGAGCGATGGCTGCTGGCGAGGTTCGACCGCGTGTCGAGCATTTCGGCGGCCATGGTCGACAAGGCCAGGAGCAAGGGCATCGGCGAAGGCCGGCTGGTTCTCTTTCCGAACTGGGTGGACGTCTCGGCGATCCGTCCCGCTCCCCGCGCGGCCGATGGCTACAGAGCCGAGTTGGGCATTGCGCCCGATGCCGTGGTCGTGCTCTATGCGGGCAGCCTGGGCGCCAAGCAGGGCATCGAGCTGCTGGCCGAGGCCGCGGGCCTGCTGGCCGACCGGCGGAACATTCACTTCGTCATCTGCGGCAACGGCCCGAGCCGCGCCTCGCTGATGTCGGCCTGCGCCGGCCTGGACCGCGTGCACTTTCTCGACCTGCAGCCCGCCGAACGGCTCAACGAATTGCTGGGCATGGCCGACATCCACGTGCTGCCGCAGCGTGCCGATGCCGCCGACCTCGTGATGCCCTCGAAGCTGGCCGGCATGTTCGCGAGCGGCAAGGCCGTGATCGCCACGGCGCACCCCGGCACCGAACTCGCCCGCGTGGTCGCGGACCGGGGCTTCGTGGTGCCCCCGGGCGATGCGGCCGTGCTGGCCGACGCGATCGCGCAGCTCGCGTGCTCGCCGGGCCTGCGCCAGGCGCTCGGTGCGGCGGGCCGCGCGTTCGCGCAGACGGAACTCGACCAGGACGCCATCTTGTCGCGCCTCGAACAAGAGCTGCTTCGCTGCGTGGCGGACCGAGGCACGGCCACGCCATCCCCACTGCGCGAGTCCCAACCATGACCCACTCAAAGATTCTGGTGACGGGTGGCGCCGGCTTCGTCGGAAGCCACGCCTGCGTGGCGTTGATCGCGGCCGGCTACCTGCCGGTGGTGCTGGACACGCTGGTCAACAGCGACCCGCGCTCGCTGGAGCGCGTGGCACGCATCTGCGGCGTGCAGCCGCAGCTCGTGCGCGGCGACGTGCGCGACGCGGCGGTGCTCGACCGCGTGTTCGCCGAGCACGGGGTCGACGCGGTGCTGCATCTGGCGGGGCTGAAGGCGGTCAGCCGCTCGGTGAGCGACCCGCTCGGCTACTACGACGTCAACGTGGCGGGCAGCCTCGCGCTGGCGCGGGCCATGGAGCGTGCCGGCGTGCGCACGCTGATCTTCTCGTCCTCGGCCACGGTCTACGGCGACATCCCGCGCTCGCCGATACGGGAAAGCGCGTCGTACGCGGCCGTCAACCCCTACGGGCGCTCCAAGGTGATGGTGGAGCGCATGCTCGCGGACCTCGCCCGCTCCGATCCGCGCTGGGGCATCGCGTGCCTGCGTTTCTTCAACCCCATCGGCGCGCACGAGAGCGGCCTGCTGGGCGAACACCCGCAGGGACCGCCCGACAACCTCGTGCCGTATGTCTCGCAGGTCGCGGTGGGCGAGCGCGGGCACGTCGTCGTGCACGGCAACGATTACGAGACGCACGACGGCACCGGTGTGCGCGACTACGTGCACGTGATGGACGTGGCCGAAGGCCATGTGGCGGCCCTGCGGTACGCGACGCTGCATCGGGGCCTGCTCACGGTGAACCTGGGCACGGGGCACGGCGCGTCGGTGCTCGACGTGATTGCGGCCTTCGAACGCGCATGCGGGCACCGCATCGCGGTGCACATCGGTCCGCGCCGTCCCGGCGACGCCGCGGCCTACTGGGCGGACGTGCAGCACGCCCAGGACCGGCTCGGCTGGCGCGCACAGCGCAGCCTGGACCAGATGTGCGCCGACAGCTGGCGCTGGCAGCTGGCGAACCCGCGCGGCTTCGACGAACCGATGCCGGGCTTCCCGGTCCGCGCCGCCGACGGCGCCGCACCGACCGCCGTCACTCACTCACTTCAACCGGGGCAAGAACATGGCTGAAAACACGCTCACACCCTCTGGCGACCCCACCCCCGCCGTGATGGCGCCGCGCCGCCCGGGCCCGTCCGCCCCCGTGTGCGCGCCCGCCGCGAGGCTGTGGCCGGACTTCATGACGGGCCAGGAAAAATCGCCGGTGCGCGTGCTGCTCATCGACGACGACGAGTACATGCGCCGGGTGATCGCCCAGGAGTTGCTGTCGGACCTGCGCATCCAGCTCGAAGGCCAGGCCGACAGCATCCGCGAGGGGCGCAAGCTCTTGGCCACGCATGCGTTCGACGTGCTGATGGTCGACCTGCGGCTCAGCGACGGCATGGGCTTCGAGCTGATCGCCGAGGCGCGCCGCCACCATGGCAACGGCGAGATCATCGTGATCTCCGCGCTCGAGGACGATGCCCACGTGCTGCGCGCCTTCGAACTGGGCGCCACGGGCTACCTGCTGAAGAACGCCTGGCTGCAGAGCTTTGCCGATGCGGTGCTGCACGTGGTGAACGGCGGCGCCGTCATCACGCCGCGGCTCGCGCGGCGCCTGCTGCACCGCCTGAACCACCAGCCCCGCGAGCCGCAGCCCGCCGACGACGCATCGCCGCCGCGCGACACGACGCTGACACCGCGCGAGAGCCAGGTCCTTCGCCACGTGGCGTCGGGCTACGTCTCGGCGGAGATCGGCGCCAAGCTCGGCATCACGGGCCAGACGGTCAACGTGCACATCAAGAGCATCTACAAGAAGCTGCATGTGCATTCGCGCGCCCAGGCGGTGAACCTCGCCGTTCACACGGGCCTGATCTGAGCGGCACGCCCTCGAAGCGATCCGGTTCATCACCCACTGCACACACAAAGGCTGGTCACCATGAACACCCCCACCATTCATCCCGTGGTCCTGTGCGGCGGCAGCGGCACGCGGTTATGGCCGCTGTCGCGCAAGGCCTTTCCCAAGCAGTTCGCACCGATCGTGGGCAACAAGAGCCTGCTGCACCTCACGCTCGAACGGCTCGCCACGCTGAACCGGACGATCACCTGCGTCGCGTCGGAGGAGCATCGCTTCCTGGTGCGCGAGGCGATCGAGAACGCGCACGCGCAGGGCCGCCAGATCCTCGAGCCCGTGCCCCGCAACACGGCCGCCGCGATGGCCGCGGCAGCGCTGCTGGCCGAGCCCGACGACCTGCTGCTCTTTGCGCCCGCGGATCACCACATTCCCGACGTGGCGCTGTTCGAAGCCACGATGCGCAGCGGCGTCGACGCAGCCCTGGCGGGCAAGATCGTCACCTTCGGCATCGCGCCCAGCTTTCCGAGCACGGCCTACGGGTACATCGAGGCGGCCGGGGCCACGGGCCATGGCCGCAGCCACGCGGTGGCGCGCTTCGTCGAGAAGCCGACGGCGGCGGTGGCCGCGGCGCTGATCCTGCAGGGCAACTACTGCTGGAACGCGGGCATCTTCCTGGTCCAGGCGCGCACGCTGGTCGCGGCCCTGCGCACGCATGCGCCCGACATCCTCGCCACCTGCGAACGCGCGACCGCCGCGGTGTCGGTCGACGGCAGCTTCGTGCGGCTGGACCGCGAGGCCTTCGAAGGCTGCCGCAGCGACAGCATCGATTACGCGGTGCTCGAAAAGCACGCCGACGTCGCGGTGGTGCGCTTCGAGGGCGCCTGGAGCGACGTGGGCAGCTGGAACGCGGTGGCCCAGCTGCACCCGGCCGACGAGGCGGGCAACCGCGTGAGCGGCGCGGGCAGCGTGCTGAATTCGCGCAACACCTTCGTCCATGCGCCGCACCGGCCCGTGGTAGCGCTCGGCACCGAGGACCTGATCATCGTGGACACGCCGGACGCGGTGCTGGTCGCGGGCGCGGACTGCGCCGAACAGGTGGCCGAGGTGGTGCGCATGCTGGCGCGCGAGGGCACGGTCGAGGCCACCGAGCATCGCCGCGTGGTGCGGCCCTGGGGCGCCTACGACAGCATCGATACGGGCGAGCGCTTCCAGGTGAAGCACCTGACCGTCAAGCCCGGCGGCAAGCTGTCGCTGCAGATGCACCACCACCGCGCCGAACACTGGATCGTCGTCAAGGGCACGGCCAAGGCCACGCGCGGCGGCGAAGTGCTGCTGGTGCGGGAGAACGAGTCGATCTACCTGCCCTCGGGCACCATCCACCGGCTGGAGAACCCCGGCAAGACGATGCTGGAAGTGATCGAGGTGCAGACCGGCAGCTACCTCGGCGAAGACGACATCGTGCGCTTCGACGACACCTACGGCCGCTGCCCCGCGGCCGAGAAGCGCGAGGCACTCGCGTTGCAAGCGGCCCTGCAGCCCACGGCCGAACGCGGCGTCGATGCGCCGGCCTGACCCGTCCCTTCCCTTCCTCTCACCTCATTGAAGCCATGAAAAAACGTGCTGTCGTCACTGGCATTACCGGACAGGACGGGGCGTACCTGGCCGAGCTGCTGCTGGGCAAGGGCTACACCGTCTACGGAACCTTCCGCCGAACCAGTTCGGTGAACTTCTGGCGCATCGAGTCGCTCGGCATCCAGGACCATCCGGAGCTTCATCTGGTGGAGTACGACCTGACGGACCTGGGCAGTTCGATCACGCTCATCAGGGACTCGCAGCCCGACGAGGTCTACAACCTGGCGGCGCAGAGCTACGTGGGCGCGAGTTTCAACCAGCCCGAAGCCACCACGAACATCAACGGGCTGGGCACCCTCCACCTGCTCGACGCGATCCGCCTGACGGACCGCGGGATCCGGTACTACCAGGCCTCGACGTCGGAGATGTTCGGCAACGTCCAGGCCATTCCGCAGAAGGAAGACACGCCCTTCTATCCCCGCAGCCCGTACGGCGTTTCCAAACTTTTCGCCCACTGGATGACCATGAACTACCGCGAGAGCTACGGGCTCTTCGCTTGCTGCGGCATCCTCTTCAACCACGAGAGCCCGTTGCGCGGCCGCGAATTCGTGACGCGCAAGGTCACCGACGCGGCGGCCAAGATCAGGCTCGGCAAGCTCGATGTGCTCACGCTGGGCAACATGGATGCCAAGCGCGACTGGGGCTATGCGAAGGAATACGTCGATGGCATGTGGCGCATGCTGCAGGCCGACAAGCCGGACAACTACGTGCTCGCCACCAACCGCACGGAAACCGTGCGGGATTTCGTCGACATGGCGTTCAGGGCCGCGGGCTACGAACTCCGGTTCGAAGGGTCGGCGCAGGAAGAGGTCGCCATCGACCGCGAGAGCGGCAAGGTTCTGGTGAAGATCGATCCGAAGTTCTATCGGCCGGCGGAAGTGGAACTGCTCATCGGCGATGCGTCGCATGCCAGGAAGACGCTGGGCTGGGAGCCCCGGACGACGCTGGAGGAGCTGTGCGCGATGATGGTGGAGGCCGACCTGCGGCGCAACCGCGAAGGCCGCTCCTTCTGAGCGCGGCAGACCCGTCCTGAATGGCATCGGGATTTGCGCGGGACCAACAAAAACGGCACCCGAAGGTGCCGCCTGAAACGAAAACGGCACCTGATGGTGCCGTCTGTCGTAGGTCTGAAATGGTGGGCGGTGGAGGCTTCGAACCTCCGACCCCAGCAGTGTGAATGCTGTGCTCTACCCCTGAGCTAACCGCCCTGAGACACTGCTTTTGAGTTCAGTGTCTTGAACACGTATCGCGTTGTGCGAAGCCTCAGATTATGCCATAGCTTTTCAGCCGTTTTGGCGAAATAAAGTTTTTCCACCGCTGGATTTGTCGAGTTGCGACAACACGGCCTCGTGCGCGCTGAGTTCGTGCTCGGCCGCCGCGATCACCGGCAGCTCGAACTGGCTCAGGTCGATGGCCACGATCGTGGTGCCCTGCGCGGGTTCGTTCGAGGCCACGTCGATCAGCAGGGCATCCTGCCCGCGCGTGAGGTTGATGTAGACGTCGGCCAGCAGCTGCGCGTCAAGCTTGGCGCCGTGGAAGGTGCGGTTCGAGCGGTCGACACCGAAGCGGTCGCACAGCGCGTCGAGCGAATTGCGCTTGCCCGGGTAGACCAGCTTGGCCATGGCCAGCGTGTCGGTCACTTCGCTCACGAAGGTCTTGAGCGGCGGCAGGCCGGCGCGCTCGAATTCCTTGTTCAGGAAGCCGACGTCGAAGGCCGCGTTGTGAATGATCAGCTCGGCATCGCGCAGGTACTCGATGATGTCCTTGCCCAGCGTGGCGAACTTCGGCTTGTCGCGCAGGAAGTCGGTGGTCAGGCCGTGGACCTTGAGCGCGTCCTCGTGGCTCTCGCGCTCCGGGTTGAAGTAGATGTGCAGGTCGTTGCCGGTGAGCTTGCGCGCGAACAGCTCCACGCAGCCCAGCTCGATGATGCGGTCGCCGTTCTCCGCAGACAGGCCGGTGGTTTCCGTATCGAGAACGATCTGGCGACTCATGCGTGCCCCCTGTCTCGGCACTTCGTGTCCTCGCCGCCCCCCGAGGGGGTGCGAGCTTGCTTGGGGCGGCCCGGCGCTGCGCTCATCAGTGGTTTTCCTTGGCGTGGTTGATCGAGTACTTCGGAATCTCGATCGTCACATTCTCCTGCGCCAGGATCGACTGGCAACTCAGGCGCGATTGCGGCTCCAGGCCCCAGGCGCGGTCGAGCAAATCTTCTTCGCCCTCTTCCGCCTCGTTCAGCGAGTCGAAGCCCGCGCGCACGATCACGTGGCAGGTGGTGCAGGCGCAGCTCATCTCGCAGGCGTGCTCGATGTTGATGTCGTGGTCGAGCAGCGCCTCGCAGATCGAGGTGCCGGCGGGCGCGGTGATCTCGGCGCCTTGCGGGCAGTACTCGGGATGCGGGTAGATCTTGATCGTGGGCATGAAATGGTTCTGTCTACAGGGATTCGACCTTGCGGCCGGCGAGCGCGCGTGCAATGCCCGCGTTCATGCGCTGGGCCGCGAAGGCTTCGGTGTCGTTGGCCAGTACCTTCGTGGCGGCTTCGATCACGGCGGCTTCGTTGCTGCTCTTGGCAACATCGCGCAGCCGTGCCATCGAGGCGTCGATGGCGGCGCGCTCTTCAGCGCTCAGCAGGTCGCCGTCGGCATCGAGCGCGCTCTGCGTGGCCAGCAGCATGCGGTCTGCATCGACGCGCGATTCCACCAGCGCGCGGGCCTGCATGTCCTGCTGGGCGGTGGAGAAGCTTTCCTGCAGCATGGTCGCGATCTGGTCGTCCGACAGGCCGTACGACGGCTTGACCGCCACGCTGGCCTCGACGCCGCTGCCCTGCTCCTTGGCGCTCACGCTCAGCAGGCCGTCGGCGTCGACGGTGAAGGTCACGCGGATGCGCGCCGCGCCGGCCGCCATCGGCGGGATACCGCGCAGCGTGAAGCGCGCGAGGCTGCGGCAGTCGGACACGAGGTCGCGCTCGCCCTGCACCACGTGCAGCGCCAACGCGGTCTGGCCGTCCTGGTAGGTCGTGAAGTCCTGGGCCATCGCGGTGGGGATGGTCTGGTTGCGCGGCACGATGCGCTCGACCAGGCCGCCCATGGTCTCGATGCCGAGCGACAGCGGGATCACGTCAAGCAGCAGCAGTTCGCCCGCGCCGTTGTTGCCGGCCAGCTGGTTGGCCTGGATCGCGGCGCCAAGCGCCACGACCTCGTCGGGGTTCAGGTTGATCAGCGGCTCGCGGCCGAAATAGGCGGCCACCGCGCTGCGGATCTGCGGCATGCGCGTGGAGCCGCCGACGAGCACGATGCCCTGCAACGCTTCGGGCTTGAGCTTCGCGTCGCGCAGTGCCTTGCGCACGGCCGCGAGGGTGCGGTCGGTGAGCGCCTGCGTGGCGGCGAAGAACTGCGCGCGCGTCAGCGTGAACTCGGCATGGCCGCCCGCCAGCGCGGCGCTGAAGAGGGTCGACTCGGCATCGGTCAGTGCTTCTTTCGCGGCGCGCGCGGCCACGAGCAGCGCGGCGCGGTCGTTGTCGCTGCCGGCCTGGCGGCCGGTCTGCGCGAGTACGAAGTCGGCGATGGCATGGTCGTAGTCGTCGCCGCCCAGGGCCGAGTCGCCGCCCGTGGCGATCACTTCGAACACGCCCTGCGTGAGCCGCAGGATCGAGATGTCGAAGGTACCGCCGCCCAGGTCGTAGACCGCGTAGACGCCTTCGCTCGCGTTGTCCAGGCCGTAGGCAATGGCGGCGGCGGTCGGCTCGCTGATCAGGCGCAGCACGTTCAGGCCCGCGAGCTGCGCCGCGTCCTTGGTCGCCTGGCGCTGGCCTTCGTCGAAGTAGGCCGGCACGGTGATGACGGCGCCGTAGAGCTCGTCGTCGAAGGTGTCTTCGGCGCGGTAGCGCAGCGTGGCCAGGATCTCGGCGCTGATCTCGACGGGCGACTTCTCGCCGGCCGAGGTCTGCACCTTGACCATGCCGCCGTCGTCACCGCCGATGCGGTACGACATGGCGTCGCGGTTCGCGATGTCGGCCAGGCCGCGGCCCATGAGCCGCTTGACCGAGGTGATGGTGTTGGCGGGGTCCTGGGCGCGCGCGGCCACGGCGTCGAAGCCGATCTGGCGGCGGTCGCCGTCGAGGTAGCGCACGGCCGAGGGCAGCAGCACGCGGCCCTGGTCGTCGGGCAGGCACTCGGCCACGCCGTTGCGCACCGAGGCCACCAGGGAATGCGTGGTGCCCAGGTCGATGCCCACGGCAATGCGGCGCTGGTGCGGGTCGGGCGCCTGGCCGGGTTCGGAAATCTGAAGAAGAGCCATAAGGGCTTATTGTCCCAACTGATCGAATTTTTTCTCGACGTCCTCGCCGAAGCGCTCAATGAACATGAGGGCTCTCACTTGCTGAACGGCACCGGGGTAGTCGCCCTTCTCGTCGATCAGCCAGTCGAGTGACGAGAGTGCGCGGGCGCGCGTGGTTTCGACGTCCTCCTGCAGCACCTCGACGGCGGCGATGTCGCGGGCGTCGTCGAGCGCTTCGCGCCATTCCATCTGCTGCATCAGAAAGGCACCCGGCATCGCCGTGTTGTTCTCCGCATTCAGCGGCGCGCCGTTGAGTTCACAGATATAGCTCGCGCGACGGATCGGGTCCTTGAGCCGCTGGTAGGCCTCGTTGATGCGCACCGACCACTGCATGGCCACGCGCTGCGCGGCGGCGCCCTGCGCGGCAAAGCGGTCCGGGTGCGCCTCGCGCTGCAGCTCCTTCCAGCGCGCGTCGAGCACGGCGCGGTCCTGCGCGAAGGTCGCCGGGACGGCGAACAGTTGGAAGTCGGTGTCGTTCAGATTCATGGCAAGAAAAAACCGCCAGCACATGACATGGTGGCGGCTGTGGTCGCGGTCAGCGACGACGCATCAGATGCGAAAACTTTCGCCGCAGCCGCAGCGATCACGTTCGTTCGGGTTGATGAACTTGAAGCCCTCGTTCAGGCCTTCGCGCACGAAGTCGAGCTGCGTGCCGTCGATGTAGGCCAGGCTCTTCGGGTCGACCAGCACCTTCACGCCGTGGTCTTCGAACACCACGTCTTCAGGCGTGAACTCGTCGACGTACTCGAGCTTGTAGGCCAGGCCCGAGCAGCCGGTGGTCTTCACGCCCAGCCGCACGCCCACGCCCTTGCCTCGTTTGCCGAGGTAGCGGGTGACGTGGCGCGCAGCGGCTTCGGTCAGCGTGACGGCCATCTCAGTGAACAGCAGCTTCGGCGGTCGACTCGGGGGTCTTGGCGCCGTGCTTGGCCTTGTAGTCGCTCACGGCCGCCTTGATGGCGTCTTCCGCGAGGATCGAGCAGTGGATCTTGACCGGCGGCAGCGCCAGTTCTTCGGCAATTTGCGCGTTCTTGAGGGCCGCCGCTTCGTCGAGCGTCTTGCCCTTGACCCATTCGGTCACGAGCGACGAGGAAGCGATGGCCGAGCCGCAGCCGTAGGTCTTGAAGCGCGCGTCTTCGATCACGCCGGTTTCGGGGTTGACCTTGATCTGCAGCTTCATCACGTCGCCGCAAGCCGGTGCGCCGACCATGCCGGTGCCTACCGAGTCGTCGCCCTTTTCGAAGGAGCCGACGTTGCGGGGATTTTCGTAGTGGTCGATGACCTTGGAAGAATATGCCATGGTGTACCTCTCAAACTTTGTTCAATCGTGGAGCCTTGGGCTGGCCTGGGTCAGTGGGCCGACCACTGGATCGTGCTGATGTCGACGCCGTCCTGGAACATCTCCCACAGGGGGCTCAGCTCGCGCAGCTTGGCGACGTTGTGCTTGATGGTCGAGATGGCGTAGTCGATTTCTTCTTCGGTCGTGAAGCGGCCGATGGTCATGCGCAGGCTGCTGTGGGCCAACTCGTCGCTGCGGCCCAGGGCGCGCAGCACATAGCTGGGCTCCAGGCTGGCCGAGGTGCAGGCCGAACCCGACGACACCGCCAGGCCCTTGATGCCCATGATCAGCGACTCGCCTTCGACGTAGTTGAAGCTCATGTTCAGGTTGTGCGGCACGCGGCGCTCGAGGTCGCCGTTGATGAAGACCTGCTCGACATCCTTCAGGCCATCGAGCAGGCGCTTCTGCAGGCGGGCCGCATGGGCGATGTCGTCCTTCATCTCGAGCTTGGCGATGCGGTAGGCCTCGCCCATGCCGACGATCTGGTGCGTGGGCAGCGTGCCCGAGCGCATGCCGCGCTCGTGGCCACCGCCGTGCATCTGCGCTTCGAGGCGGATGCGCGGCTTGCGGCGCACGTACAGCGCGCCGATGCCCTTGGGGCCGTAGGTCTTGTGCGAAGCCAGGCTCATCAGGTCGATGGGCAGCTTCGTGATGTCGATGTCGATCTTGCCGGTGGCCTGGGCCGAGTCGACGTGGAAGATCACGCCCTTTTCGCGGCAGGCATTGCCCAGCGCGACCACGTCCTGGATCACGCCGATTTCGTTGTTCACGAAGAGCACGCTGGCCAGGATGGTGTCGGGACGGATGGCCGCCTTGAACTTCTCGAGATCGACGAGGCCGTTTTCCTCGACGTCGAGGTAGGTCACTTCGAAGCCCTGGCGCTCAAGTTCGCGCATGGTGTCGAGCACGGCTTTGTGCTCGGTCTTCAGGGTGATCAGGTGCTTGCCCTTGCCCTTGTAGAAGTGGGCCGCGCCCTTGAGCGCCAGGTTGATCGACTCGGTGGCGCCCGACGACCAGACGATCTCACGCGGGTCGGCGTTGATCAGGTCGGCCACCTGGCCGCGCGCCTTCTCGACCGCTTCTTCGGCTTCCCAGCCCCAGGCGTGGCTGCGCGATGCCGGGTTGCCGAAATGTTCGCGCAACCAGGGAATCATGGCGTCGACCACACGCGGGTCGACCGGCGTGGTGGCGCCGTAATCGAGATAGATCGGGAAATGAGGAGTGACGTCCATGGCTGGCTCGGGCTGGCGTGGGGGGTTGTGTTCTGGGATCAGGGCAAACTCAGGGCGATGCCCGCAGGCATCGCCGGACTCATCGGGGTCAGGACTTCGCGAAGACGTTGCCGAGGGCGAAGACCGAATTCGGCGCATTCACGCGGATGGGCTTGACCACCGGCTGGGCCGAGATGGCGCGCTTGACGACCGGCTTGTTCTCGATCTGCACGCCCTTGGCGATCTGGTCGTCGACCAGCTTCTGCAGCGTGACGGAGTCGAGGAACTCGACCATGCGCTGGTTCAGCGAGGCCCAGAGTTCGTGCGTCATGCAGCGACCCTGCTCACCGAGGCAGTTTTCCTTGCCGCCGCACTGCGTGGCATCGATCGGCTCGTCGACGGACACGATGATGTCGGCGACCGTGATGTCCGCCGCCTTGCGTCCGAGGCTGTAGCCGCCGCCGGGGCCGCGGGTCGACTCGACCAGCTCGTGGCGGCGCAATTTGCCGAACAGCTGTTCGAGGTACGACAACGAAATCTGCTGCCGCTGGCTGATCGCAGCCAGCGTGACCGGACCGGTGTTCTGACGCAACGCCAGATCGATCATTGCTGTGACCGCAAAACGGCCTTTGGTAGTGAGACGCATCGCAAGCTCCTTCAAGTGCTTACCGTTGAAATGACACCACAGCCTTGGGCCGCGGTGACTTCGTCTCCGCCCTGCCCGACCCCGACGCTGGTGAACCAGCCGGTAGGAGTCGGTCCTTCATCGCGAAGTTCTTTGTTGTTGAGTATTTCGGTCAAGTATAGCAGAAGCCCCTGAGATCTGCTCGGGTAAACCCCAGCGCGGTTCGCTTGAAGAAAGCGAACTTATGACCTAGCTGAAATCAGGACGCCAAACCGGCGATGTTGTCGCCGCCCGACGCCCCGAACGCCTGCTCGCGCAGCAGCGCCAGCTGGTCGCGCACCCGGGCCGCTTTTTCGAACTCGAGGTTGCGGGCGTGCTCCAGCATCTGCTTCTCGAGCCGCTTGATCTCCCGGGCGATGTCCTTCTCGCTCATGTCCTCGACCTTGGCGCGTTCCAGGTCGAGCTTGGCCATTTCCTTGCCCGTCTTCTCGCTGTAGACGCCGTCGATCAGGTCGCGCACCTGCTTCACGATGCTGCGCGGCGTGATGCCGTTCGCCTCGTTGTGGGCGATCTGCCGGTTGCGGCGGCGCTCGGTCTCGCCCATGGCCTTCTTCATCGACTCGGTCATCCGGTCGGCATAAAGAATGGCCTTGCCGTTCAGGTTGCGCGCCGCGCGGCCGATGGTCTGGATCAGCGAGCGCTCCGCGCGCAGGAAGCCTTCCTTGTCGGCATCGAGGATCGCCACCAGCGACACCTCGGGAATGTCCAGCCCCTCGCGCAGCAGGTTGATGCCCACCAGCACATCGAACGAGCCCAGGCGCAGGTCGCGCAGGATTTCCACCCGCTCGACCGTGTCGACGTCGCTGTGCAGATAGCGCACCTTCACGCCGTTGTCGCTCAGGTAGTCGGTGAGCTGCTCGGCCATGCGCTTGGTCAGCGTGGTGATCAGCACGCGTTCGTTCTTCTCGACACGGATGCGGATCTCGCCCAGCACGTCGTCCACCTGGTGCGTGGCGGGACGCACCTCGACCTCGGGGTCGATCAGCCCGGTGGGCCGCACCAGCTGCTCGACGACGTTGCCGGCATGGTCCTTCTCGTACTGCGCGGGCGTGGCCGACACGAAGATGCACTGGCGCACCCGCTGCTCGAACTCCTCGAGCTTGAGCGGCCGGTTGTCCAGCGCGCTCGGCAGCCGAAAACCGTACTCGACCAGCGTGACCTTGCGCGCCCGGTCGCCGTTGTACATGGCGCTGAGCTGGCCGACCATCTGATGGCTCTCGTCGAGGAACATCAGCGCGTCCTTCGGCATGTAGTCGGTGAGCGTGGGCGGCGGGTCGCCGGGCTGCGCGCCCGAGAGGTGCCGCGTGTAGTTCTCGATGCCCTTGCAGTGGCCGATTTCGGCCAGCATTTCGAGGTCGAAGCGCGTGCGCTGCTCCAGCCGCTGCGCCTCGACCAGCTTGCCCGCGCCAGTCAGTTCCTTGAGCCGGCCGGCCAGCTCGATCTTGATGGTTTCGACGGCCGCCAGCACCTTGTCGCGCGGCGTCACGTAGTGGCTCGACGGGTACACCGTGAAGCGCGGCACCTTCTGGCGGATGCGCCCGGTGAGCGGGTCGAACAGCTGCAAAGATTCGATCTCGTCGTCGAACAGCTCGAAGCGGATCGCCAGCTCGCTGTGCTCGGCCGGAAACACGTCGATGGTGTCGCCGCGCACGCGGAACGTGCCGCGCGCGAAGTCCTGCTCGTTGCGCGTGTACTGCATGCGGATGAGCCGCGAGATCAGGTCGCGCTGGCCGACCTTGTCGCCGACGCGGGCAATCAGCCGCATCTCCATGTAGTCCTCGGGCGTGCCGATGCCGTAGATGGCGCTCACCGTGGCCACGATGACCGTGTCGCGCCGCTCCAGCACACTCTTGGTGGCCGACAGGCGCATCTGCTCGATGTGCTCGTTGATCGAGGAGTCCTTCTCGATGAACAGATCGCGCTGCGGCACGTAGGCCTCGGGCTGGTAGTAGTCGTAGTAGCTCACGAAGTACTCGACGGCGTTCTTCGGGAAGAACTCGCGGAATTCGCTGTACAGCTGCGCCGCCAGTGTCTTGTTGGGCGCGAACACGATGGCCGGGCGGCCCAGCCGGGCAATCACGTTGGCCATGGTGAAAGTCTTGCCCGAGCCCGTCACGCCCAGCAGCGTCTGGTACACCTCGCCGTCGAGCACTCCGGCCACCAGGCCGTCGATGGCCGTGGGCTGGTCGCCTGCCGGCGGATAAGGCTGGAACAGCTCGAACGGCGAGTCGGGGTAGCGGATGAATTCGCCCTGTTTCGCCGGCCCGATCGGGTCGACTTTCTTCAGGTCTGCTATGGCTTCGGTGTTCTCTGGCATGGCTGTTCCCGACAGGTGGCGTGGCGCCGGTAAAATTCAAGGCAACCGGAAAGGATAAAGCCTCCTCCGGTTGCCAGCGAAGCTTTCATCCCAAAGGACCTTTCCATGTCTATGTTCACCGCGGTCGAAATGGCGCCGCGCGACCCGATCCTCGGCCTCAACGAGCAATTTGCAGCCGACACCAACCCCCTCAAGGTCAATCTCGGCGTCGGCGTGTATTACGACGACAACGGCAAGCTGCCCCTGCTCCAGTGCGTGCAGGCCGCAGAGCAGAACATGATGAAGGCCCCCTCGGCCCGCGGCTACCTGCCGATCGACGGCATCGTGGCCTACGACAACGCCGTCAAGGGCCTGGTCTTCGGCCCCGACAGCGAACCCGTCACCTCCGGCCGCGTGGCCACCATCCAGGCCATCGGCGGCACCGGCGGCCTGAAGGTCGGCGCCGACTTCCTCAAGAAGCTCAACCCCAACGCCACCGTGCTGATCAGCGACCCGAGCTGGGAAAACCACCGCGCGCTGTTCACCAACGCCGGCTTCACGGTCGAGAGCTACCCCTACTACGACGCCGCCCAGCGCGGCATCAACTTCGACGGCATGCTGGCCGCCCTGAACGCGGCACCGGCCGGCACCATCGTCGTGCTGCACGCCTGCTGCCACAACCCGACCGGCTACGACATCACCCCCGAGCAGTGGGACCAGGTCGTTGCGGCCGTCAAGGCCAAGGGCCTCGTGCCCTTCCTCGACATGGCCTACCAGGGCTTCGGCTACGGCCTCAAGGAAGACGGCGCGGCCGTCGCCAAGTTCGTCGACGCCGGCCTGACCTTCTTCGTGTCGACCTCGTTCTCCAAGAGCTTCAGCCTGTACGGCGAGCGCGTCGGCGCCCTGTCGGTGCTGTGCGAGAACAAGGAAGAAGCCGGCCGCGTGCTGTCGCAACTCAAGATCGCCATCCGCACCAACTACAGCAACCCGCCGATCCACGGCGGCGCGGTGGTGGCCGCAGTGCTCGGCACCCCCGAGCTGCGCGCCCTGTGGGAAAAGGAACTGGGCGAGATGCGCGTGCGCATCAAGGCCATGCGCCAGAAGCTGGTCGACGGCCTGAAGGCCGCCGGCGTGAAGGAAGACATGAGCTTCATCACCACCCAGATCGGCATGTTCAGCTACTCGGGCCTGACCAAGGACCAGATGGTTCGCCTGCGCAACGAGTTCGGCGTGTACGGCACCGACACCGGCCGCATGTGCGTCGCCGCGCTCAACAGCAAGAACATCGACTACGTCTGCGCGTCGATTGCGAAGGTCATCTAGGTGACAACCGGGTGTGACTGAATCGACTTTTTGACGATTCGTTCACATTCGGCCACAGAAGCCGAATCCAGCCCGCTCCGGGCTAGGGTTCGGCCCCCTGCGCCGCGGCAAATGCACTGATATATTGCACTGCAACATCCACTCAAAGACCCGCGATGCTCTATCAACTCTACGAAGCCCAGCGTTCCCTGATGGAGCCCTTTTCGGACTTCGCCCAGGCCGCCTCCAAGCTCTACGGCCCCGGCGCCGTCTGGAGCCAACTGCCGATGGCACAGCGCATGGCCGCCGGCTATGACCTGCTGTACCGGCTGGGCAAGGACTACGAGAAGCCCGAGTTCAACATCAAGTCCGTCAAGGTCGACGGCGAAGAGGTCGTGATCCAGGAGGCCGTCGAGCTCGACAAGCCCTTCTGCGAACTGCGCCGCTTCAAGCGCTTCACCGACGAACCGCACATCCTCAAGACGCTCAAGAGCCAGCCCGTGGTGCTGATCGTGGCGCCGCTGTCGGGCCACTACGCCACGCTCTTGCGCGACACCGTGCGCACCATGCTGCAGGACCACAAGGTCTACATCACCGACTGGAAGAACGCGCGCCTGGTGCCGCTGTCGGACGGCGAGTTCCACCTGGACGACTACATCAACTACGTGCAGGAGTTCATCCGCCGCCTGCAGGCCGAGTACGGCAACTGCCACGTGGTGAGCGTGTGCCAGCCCACCGTGCCGGTGCTGGCGGCCGTGTCGCTCATGGCCAGCCGCGGCGAGCCGCTGCCCCTCACGATGACCATGATGGGCGGCCCGATCGACGCGCGCAAATCGCCCACGGCCGTGAACAACCTCGCGACCAACAAGAGCTTCGAGTGGTTCGAGAACAACGTGATCTACCGCGTGCCGCAAGGCTTCCCGGGCGCGGGCCGCAAGGTCTACCCGGGCTTCCTGCAGCACACAGGCTTCGTGGCCATGAACCCCGACCGCCACGCCAGCAGCCACTACGACTACTTCAAGGACCTGATCAAGGGTGACGACGCCAGCGCCGAAGCCCATCGCAAGTTCTACGACGAGTACAACGCCGTGCTCGACATGGACGCGGACTACTACCTGGAGACCATCCGCACCGTGTTCCAGGACTTCGACCTGGTCAACGGCACCTGGGACGTGAAGAGCCCCGCCGGCCAGGTGGAGCGCGTGCGTCCGCAGGACATCCACGCCACCGCCCTGCTCACCGTCGAAGGCGAACTCGACGACATCTCCGGCTCAGGCCAGACCCAGGCCGCGCACAGCCTGTGCACCGGCATCGCCGATGCCAAGCGCGAGCACTACGAGGTCAAGGGCGCGGGCCACTACGGCATCTTCAGCGGCCGCCGCTGGCGCGATCTGGTCTACCCGAAGGTGCGCAACTTCATCGCGGCCAGCGACGAGCCCCAGCGCCGCGCCGGTGCCCGCGAAGAGCTGCCGGCCGAAGACCGCATCAAGCCGGGCCAGAAGCTGAAGGCCGTGGCCACCGCTGCGGCCCGCAAGACGCCGGTCGCCGCCAAGAAGGCCGTCGCCGTGAAGGCCGCGCCGGCCGCCAAGAAGCCGGCCGCAGCCAAGAAGCCCCGCGCCAGCGCCGCGCGCTGAGCCGCGCGCCTCACCGACCGTGAACGGGCTGGCCGCACGCATCAACGACGCACTGCCTCAGACGCAGTGCACACGGTGCGGCTACCCGGATTGCGCAGGCTACGCGCAGGCCATCGCCGACGGCGAGGCCGACATCAACCAGTGCCCGCCGGGCGGCGCCGAAGGCATCGAACGCCTTGCGCAACTCACGGGCCGGCCCGTGCTGCCGCTCGATCCGCAGTTCGGCACCGAAGGCCCACGCGCCATGGCCGTCATCGACGAGGCCTGGTGCATCGGCTGCACGCTGTGCCTCGATGCCTGCCCGACCGACGCGATCATCGGCATCCACAAGCGCATGCACACGGTGATCGAGGCGCACTGCACGGGCTGCGAGCTGTGCATTCCGGTCTGCCCGGTCGATTGCATCTCGCTCGAAGTCGAAACACCCGGCCGCAGCGGCTGGCAGGCGTGGTCGCAGGCACAGGCGCAGGCCGCCCTGCAGCGCTACAAGCTGCACGCCCAACATCGCGACACGGCGAAACGCGAAGCCGAACCCGCGCCCGCTGCCACCGAACCGCAAGCCGCCGATACGCGCAAGCGCTCCATCGTCGAAGCTGCCCTGGCACGCGCCCGCGCCGCCGCCGAACAACGCCAGGCCGCCACCAAGCCATGACCCTCGACACCCTGCTGATCTACGCCGTCGCCTCGCTCGCCCTGGCGGTGATCCCTGGCCCGACCATGCTGCTGGCGCTGTCCAACGGCATCGACGGCGGCATGCGCCGCGCCAGCTGGGGCATCGCGGGCGCCTCGCTGGGCAGCGTCTCGCTGATCGCGGTCGTGGCGCTCGGGCTGGGCTCGCTGCTCGCGGCCTCGGAATGGCTCTTCAACGCGATCCGCGTCGCGGGCGTGGCCTACCTGGTCTGGCTCGGCATCAAGCTGTGGCGCAGCGAGGCGACCGACCTGGGCACGGCGCTGGCCAAGTCGGCCGTCGAGGTCCGTCCGCACGGGCGCATCGCCCTCGTGCGCAGCCTGATGGTGGCGCTGTCGAACCCGAAGACGGTGCTGTTCTTCGCCGCCTTCCTGCCCCAGTTCATCGACACCGCCAAGCCCCAGGGCATGCAGTACCTGGTGCTGGGCGCGATCTTCGTGGCGCTCGACACCTGCGTGATGCTGGCCTATGCCGGCGCCGGCACGCAGGCCGTGCGCTGGCTCTCGCGCCGCGGCCTCAAGGTGCTCAACCGCAGCTGCGCCGTCGGCATGTGGCTGCTGGCCGCCACCCTCGCCTTCTGGCGCCGCCCCGCCTGAGCCTCGTCGAACTCAGCCCTTCTGCGGGCGCTTGAAGAGCAACAGCAGCACGCCCGCCAGCACCACGCCCACGGCGTACCACTCGAAGCGCGTGACCGTCTCGTGGGCGATCCACACGCCCAGCAGCATCGCGATCACCGGGTTGACGAAGGTGTAGCTCGCCGCCAACCCGGCCGGCGCCTGCGCGAGCAGCACCATGTAGGCGTTGAAGGCGATCAGCGAGCCGAACACCACGAGGTAGACCCACGCCCCCAGCGCCACCGGCTGCGGCGGCCAACTCATCGTTTCGCCCGACGCCGCGGCCAGCACCATCAGCACCACACCGCCGCACAGCATCTCGCTCGCGAAGCCCATCGCGCCGGGTGCCAGCGGCAGCTTGCGCTGGCTCAGCACGCTGCCGAGCGACCAGCACATGCACGCCACGCAGATCGCCACCAGCCCTTCGGGCGAGGCCTTGAAGCCGCTGCCCTGCGTGAGCATCAGCACGCCGACCAGCCCCAGCGCGATGCCCGCCGCTTCGAGCCGCGCCGGCTTCACGCCCCAGATCAGGTTCAAGAGCGCAATCAGCAACGGAATGACGGCAATGAACGCCACCACCAGTCCCGAGCCGATCGACACCTCGGCCAGGGCCGTGCCGCCCATGCCGCCGCCGAGCATCAGCGCGCCGACGACCAGCGCATTGCGCCACTGCAGGCGCGTCGGCCAGGGCGTGCCGCGCCAGCGCATCCACGCCGCCAGCAGCACGCCCGCGACCAGGAAGCGCGAGCCCATCTGCAGGAACGGCGGAAAGCTGATCAGCGCGTACTTGATGGCCAGGTAGGTCGAGCCCCAGACCACCCAGGTGGCGGCCAGGCACAGCCACAGCAGCGGCGTCAGCCGGGGACGCGAGGAGGAAGCGGCAGGCGCGGGCTGCGCGGGCGTGGCGAGTGTCGACATATCGAGGGTGTCTCTTCTTGGTATGGAATGCCCGTCATGGTATGAAAGCCATGGGCCGGCAGCCATGCGAAATTCATGGTTCTGCTCGCACCGCACCGTCGAATTAAAGGACTTCCATGGACTTCACCTTGACCCCCACGCTGGACGCCCACGACACCCGCATCCTGGCCGAACTGCAGGCCGACGCCCGCCTGAGCATGGCCGAGCTGGGCCGCCGCGTGCACCTGAGCCAGCCGGCCGTGACCGAACGCGTGAAAAAGCTGGAAGCCGCCGGCGTCATCACCGGCTACCGCGCCACCGTGAACCTCACGCGGCTGGGCTACGGCATCCGGGGGATCATCCGCGTCGGGCGCGCCGACTACGACCTCGTGGTGAAGCTGGTGCAGGAGACGCCCGAATGCGTCAATGCCTACAACGTGACCGGCGAGGACAGCTGGATCCTCGAGATCGCCGTGATCGACGTGCCGCACCTCGATGCGGTGCTCGCCAAGTTCTGCATCCTGACCGAGACCGCGACCTCGATCATTTTGAACCCGGCGCGCGAGCACCAGCCGATGCTGCCGCCGCAGCGCGCCGACGTGAAGCCGCCGGTGCGCAAGGCGCTCAGCGCGTAGCGGCGAGCGCGTTGAAGGCCGTCACCACCTCGGGTGGCGCCTGCACCATCTCGACCAGCACGCCCTCGCCCGAAATCGGGAACTCGTCGTTGGCCTTGGGGTGCAAGAAGCAGATGTCGAAGCCGGCCGCGCCCTTGCGGATGCCGCCCGGCGCAAAGCGCACGCCCTGCGCCGTGAGCCATTCGACGGCCTTGGGCAGGTCGTCGATCCACAGGCCGACGTGGTTCAGCGGCGTGGTGTGCACCGCCGGCTTCTTCTCGGGGTCCAGCGGCTGCATCAGGTCGACCTCGACCTTGAACGGGCCGCTGCCCATCGAGCAGATGTCCTCGTCGACGTTCTCGCGCTCGCTGCGGAAGGTGCCCGTCACCTCGAGCCCCAGCATGTCGACCCACAGCTTCTGCAGACGCAGCTTGTCGGGGCCGCCGATGGCGATCTGCTGGATGCCCAGCACCTTGAAGGGACGCGGCGTGGTCATGCGCAGCCGCCTTCTTCCGCCTGCTCCTGCGTGCGGTGCGAGCGCAGGCCGAGCTTGCGCAGCAGCTGCACGTCGGCGTCGACGTCGGGGTTGCCGGTGACCAGCAGCTTGTCGCCGTAGAAGATCGAGTTGGCGCCGGCCATGAAGCACAGGGCCTGCACCGCCTCGCCCATCTGCTGGCGGCCGGCCGACAGGCGCACGCGCGCGGTCGGCATGGTGATGCGCGCCACGGCGATCATGCGCACGAAGTCGAAGGGATCGACCGGCTCCGAGTCGGCCAGTGGCGTGCCGGGCACGCGCACCAGGCTGTTGATCGGCACCGACTCGGGGTACGGGTCCATGTTGGCGAGCTGCGCGATCAGCCCGGCGCGGTGCACCGGCTGCTCGCCCATGCCCACGATGCCGCCGCAGCACACGCTGATGCCGGCACCGCGCACGGCCGCCAGCGTGTCCAGGCGGTCCTGGTAGGTGCGCGTGTCGACCACGTCGGTGTAGTACTCGGGCGCGGTGTCCAGGTTGTGGTTGTAGTAGTCCAGGCCCGCGGCCTTGAGCTGCTGCGCGTGGTGCGGCTCCAGCATGCCCAGCGTGGCGCAGGTCTGCAGGCCCAGGCCCTTCACGGCCTCGACCAGCACCGCCACCTTCTCGACGTCGCGGTCCTTGGGCGCGCGCCAGGCGGCGCCCATGCAAAAGCGCGTGGCGCCGGCGTCCTTGGCGGCCTGCGCGGCGCGCACCACCTCGTCGACCTCCATGAGCTTTTGCGCCTTCACGCCGGTGTCGAACTCGGCCGACTGCGGGCAGTAGCCGCAGTTCTCGGGGCAGCCGCCGGTCTTCACCGACAGCAGCGTGGCCAGCTCGATGTCGCCTTCGGGGAAATGCCGGCGGTGCACGGTCTGCGCCTCGAACAGCAGTTCCATGAAGGGTTTGTCCAGCAGCGCCTGGATGGCCTCCACGGACCAGGGGCCCCGGGGCGTTGCCACGGCCTTGGCCGGGCGGTGCAGCGTGATTGCTGCCTGTTGCAGGTCGTTGGCACCCATCAGTTGAACTCCAGAATGATTTGGTCGACGGCGAGCGATTCGCCCTTGGCCGCCGAGATCTTGCCCACCACGCCGTCCTGCGTGGCGAACAGCACGTTTTCCATCTTCATGGCCTCGATCACGGCCAGCTTCTCGCCGGCCTGGACCTGCTGCCCCGGCTGCACCGACACCTCGACCAAGAGGCCCGGCATCGGCGACATCAGGAACTTGCTCAGGTCGGGCGGCGCCTTGTAGGGCATCAGCTCGAGCAGGCGCGCGCCCAGCGGCGACAGCACCATGGTCTCGATCTGCGTGCCGTCGTGCGACACGCGCAGCGCCAGCGGGTTCTTGCCCGCGCCGCGCTCCACCTGCGCCGTGAACGGCTTGCCGTTGGCCGTGCCCTGCACGCGCACAGCGCCCAGCGCGAAGTCGCTCTCGATCTGGTAGCGCTTGTCGCCCACCGTGACGGCGCTGGCGCCGGTCTTGCCCTGGAAGTCGCTCACCGACACCGCGTGGTGCACGTGCTTGCCCTCGGGGCCCAGCTCGACCACCACGAACTGCTCGCCCACCTTCACGCCGTGGCCCGCGAGCTGCCCGCTGATGCCCGAGGCGCGCGCGCGGTAGCGGCGGTTGACGAAGGCGGCCAGTGCCACCAGGAACGCCGGGTCGGCGTGCGGCACGTCTTCCGCGTGGAAGCCCTTGCCGTAGTGCTCGGCGATGAAGCCGGTGTTGAAATCGCCCGCCACGAACTTCGGATGCGCCAGCAGCGCGGCCTGGAACGGGATGTTGCTGCTGATGCCGCGGATCACGAAACCGTTGAGTGCCTCGCGCATGAGCGCGATGGCCTCGTTGCGGTCCTTGCCGTGCACGATGAGCTTGGCGATCATCGAGTCGTAGTACATCGGGATCTCGCCGCCGTCGTACACGCCGGTGTCCACGCGCACGCCGTGCAGGTGGCCGGTGTCGCTCGCGAACATGCTCTCGGCCGGCGGCTGGAACTTCACCAGGCGACCCGTCGAGGGCAGGAAGTTGCGGAACGGGTCTTCGGCGTTGATGCGGCACTCGATGGCCCAGCCGTCGCGCTTCACGTCGGCCTGCGCCAGCGGCAGCTTCTCGCCGGCCGCCACGCGGATCATCAGCTCGACCAGGTCCAGGCCGGTGATGCACTCCGTCACCGGGTGCTCCACCTGCAGGCGCGTGTTCATCTCCAGGAAATAGAAGCTCTGGTCCTTGCCGACCACGAACTCCACCGTGCCTGCGCTTTGGTACTTCACGGCCTTGGCCAGCTGCACCGCCTGCTCGCCCATCGCCTTGCGCGTGGCGTCGGTGATGAAGGGCGACGGCGCCTCCTCGATCACCTTCTGGTGCCGGCGCTGGATCGAGCACTCGCGCTCGTTCAGGTAAATGACGTTGCCGTGCGAATCGCCCAGCACCTGGATCTCGATGTGGCGCGGCTCCTCGACGAACTTCTCGATGAACACGCGGTCGTCGCCGAAGGAGTTGCGCGCCTCGTTGCGGCACGAGGTGAAGCCCTCGAAGGCCTCCTTGTCGTTGAACGCCACGCGCAGGCCCTTGCCGCCGCCGCCGGCCGAGGCCTTGATCATCACGGGGTAGCCGATGTCCTTGGCGATCTCGACGGCGCGCTCGGCCGTCTCGATGGCGTCGTTCCAGCCCGGAATGGTGTTCACCTGGGCTTCGTTCGCGAGCTTCTTCGAGGCGATCTTGTCGCCCATGGCCGCGATCGAATAGTGCTTCGGGCCGATGAAGGCAATGCCCTCTTCCTCGATCTTGCGCGCAAAGGCTTCGTTCTCCGACAGGAAGCCGTAGCCCGGGTGCACGGCCTCGGCGCCGGTCTGTTTGCAGGCCGCGATGATGCGGTCAGCCTGCAGATAGCTTTCGCGGCTGGGCGCCGCGCCGATGTGCACGGCCTCGTCGGCCAGCTCGACGTGGCGGGCTTCCTTGTCGGCGTCGGAGTAGACGGCGACGGTGAGGATGCCCATCTTCTTGGCCGTTTGAATCACACGGCAGGCGATTTCGCCACGGTTGGCGATCAGGATCTTCTTGAACATTTTCTTCTTCTCCGTGTCGCTCACAGGGGGATGTTGCCGTGCTTGCGCCACGGGTTCTCGAGCTTCTTCTCACGCAGCATCACGAGCGAGCGGCAGATGCGCTTGCGCGTTTCGTGCGGCAGGATCACGTCGTCGATGTAGCCGCGTGCGCTGGCCACGTACGGGTTGGCGAAGCGGGCCTTGTATTCGGCTTCGCGGGCGGCGAGCTTCTCGGGGTTGTTCTTGTCTTCGCGGAAGATGATTTCCACCGCGCCCTTGGCACCCATCACCGCGATCTCGGCGCGCGGCCAGGCCAGGTTGACGTCGCCGCGCAGATGCTTGGAGGCCATCACGTCGTACGCGCCGCCGTAGGCCTTGCGCGTGATGACGGTGATCTTCGGCACCGTGCACTCCGCGTACGCGTACAGCAGCTTGGCGCCGTGCTTGATGATGCCGCCGTACTCCTGGCCGGTGCCGGGCATGAAGCCGGGCACGTCGACGAAGGTGATGACGGGGATGTTGAAGGCATCGCAGAAGCGCACGAAGCGCGCGGCCTTGATGCTGCTCTTGATGTCCAGGCAACCTGCCAGCACCAGCGGCTGGTTGGCCACGATGCCGACCGTCTGGCCTTCCATGCGCGCGAAGCCGATCACGATGTTCTTCGCGTAGTCGGGCTGCAGCTCGAAGAAGTCGCCGTCGTCCACCACCTTCAGGATCAGTTCCTTGATGTCGTAGGGCTTGTTCGGGTTGTCGGGCACCAGCGTGTCCAGCGAGTAGTCGGGCCGGTCGGCCGGATCGCCCTGGCCGTCGTTGCCCAGGCGCACCGGCGGCTTCTCGCGGTTGTTCAGCGGCAGGTAGTTGTACAGGCGGCGCAGCATCATCAGCGCCTCGACGTCGTTCTCGAACGCCATGTCGGCCACGCCGCTGCGCGTGGTGTGGGTGATGGCACCGCCGAGCTCTTCGGCCGTCACGCTTTCGTGCGTCACGGTCTTCACCACCTCGGGGCCGGTGACGAACATGTAGCTGCTGTCCTTCACCATGAAGATGAAGTCGGTCATGGCGGGCGAGTACACGGCGCCACCGGCGCAGGGGCCCATGATCATGCTGATCTGCGGCACCACGCCCGAGGCCATCACGTTGCGCTGGAACACGTCGGCATAGCCGCCCAGCGACGCCACGCCTTCCTGGATGCGGGCGCCGCCCGAATCGTTCAGGCCGATGACCGGTGCGCCGACCTTCATGGCCTGGTCCATCACCTTGCAGATTTTTTCGGCGTGGGCTTCGCTGAGCGCGCCGCCGAAGACCGTGAAGTCCTGGCTGAACACGAACACGAGGCGGCCGTTGATCATGCCGTAGCCCGTGACCACGCCGTCGCCGGGGATCTTCTGCTCGGCCATGCCGAAGTCGACCGAGCGGTGCTCGACGAACATGTCCCATTCTTCAAACGTGCCGTCGTCGAGCAGCAGCTCGATGCGCTCGCGCGCCGTGAGCTTGCCCTTGGCGTGCTGCGCGTCGATGCGCTTCTGCCCGCCGCCGAGTCGCGCCTGGGCGCGCTTCTTTTCGAGTTGTTCGATCAGTTCTTGCATGGTGTGCTTCCGAAGCTGTGGTTCTGGATTGCTGGGAGAGTCTTGGGGAGGGGCCGAGGTGTCACACCCGGGCGGTGATGGCTGCCGCGGCGAGCAGCTGGCGCGCCGCCGTCGAGGCCGGCAGGCTGCCTTGGGCCACCTGCTGCGTGAGCTGCGGCAGCAGCTCGCGCACCTGCGCGTGGTGGCGAAACGCCTGCTTGAGCCCCGCGTCGATGCGTTCCCACATCCACGCGGTCGCCTGTTTTTCGCGGCGCTTCGCGAGCTTGCCGTTGGTGGTCTGCAGTGTCTTGAATTCGAGCACCGCGTCCCAGAAGGCGTCGACGCCGGTGCCGGCGAGTGCGCTGAGCTGCAGCACCTTGGGCAGCCAGAAGCGCCGCTCCACGCCGCTGTGCGCGTCGTGCACCGCATGCGCGTGGTCGGGGTTGCCCTGGTGGCCGAAGAGGCGCAGCGCCGAGGTGATCTGAGCCTGCGCGCGGGTGGCGGCGTCGCGGTCGATGTCGGCCTTGTTGATGGCGACCAGGTCGGCCAGTTCCATCACGCCTTTCTTGATCGCCTGCAGGTCGTCGCCCGCGTTGGGCAGCTGCAGCAGCACGAACATGTCGGTCATGCCGGCCACGGCCGTTTCGCTCTGGCCCACGCCCACGGTCTCGACGATGACGATGTCGTAGCCCGCGGCCTCGCAGACCAGCATGGCCTCGCGCGTCTTCTCGGCCACGCCGCCGAGCGTGCCGCTCGACGGGCTGGGCCGGATGTAGGCGCGCTCGTGCACCGACAGGCGCTCCA
This sequence comes from Variovorax sp. BGA-UO-ETr-C22, assembly GCF_059567965.1. Lineage (NCBI taxonomy): Bacteria > Pseudomonadati > Pseudomonadota > Betaproteobacteria > Burkholderiales > Comamonadaceae > Variovorax > Variovorax sp. BGA-UO-ETr-C22. The sequence continues at coordinate 321,031 of NZ_JCAQPA010000006.1, read as the reverse complement.
TGCGCGTCTTGTCGCCGAGGATGGAGCCGCCCGACACGGTGGACGAGGGGTCGATGGTGAGCACGGCCACGCGGTGGCCCTTGCCGATCAGCAACAGGCCCAGCGTTTCGATGAAGGTCGACTTGCCCACGCCGGGCACGCCCGAGATGCCGAGACGAAACGATGCGCCGGTGCGCGGCAGCAGCGCCGTGAGCAGCTCGTCGGCCTGCGCGCGGTGGTCGGCGCGCGTCGATTCGAGCAGCGTGATCGCCTTGGCGATGGCACGCCGCTGCGCCATGCCCGGCGCATCGGCCAGCGCGCGTTCGAGCGCGCCGACGGTGTTCAGCACGCGGCCTCCGACGCCACGCGCCAGCGGTAGTGCAGGTCAACGCCTTCCTCGCCTTCGAGCACGAAGCCGTGCCGCTGGTAGAAGCGGTTGGCGTCGCTCTGCACGAGCGCGGTGAGCTTGATGTCCAGCTTCTGTTCGCGCGCCTGCGCCTTGGCCCAGCGCAGCGCCCATTCGCCGATGCCGCGCCCCTGGAAGCCGGTGCGCAGGTACAGGTGATCGAGGCGCAGCGCATCCGCGTCCTCGGGCTTGAGCGTGATGAAGCCCAGGCGCTGCTCGCCGTCGAGCACGATGTGGTGCATATACGGGACCACGAAACCGGCCGACAGGCGCTCGCGCGAGCGCGTGAGGTCGAAACGGCCGACGCGCTCCAAGCTCGGACGCATCGCATCGATGCGCACGGCCAGCATGTCTTCGAAATCGCTGGAATCCACGGGCTGCAGCGACAGCCGCGACAAGAGATCGCCCACGTCGCTTCGTCTCAGACTGCGACGGCCGCGCGGATCTGCTCCAGCACGTCCTTGGCGCTGGCCGGGATGGGCGTGCCCGGGCCGTAGATGCCCTTGACGCCGGCTTCGTAGAGGAAGTCGTAGTCCTGGCGCGGAATCACGCCGCCGACGAAGACGATGATGTCGTCCGCGCCCTGCTTGCGCAGTTCTTCGATGATGGCCGGCACCAGCGTCTTGTGGCCGGCGGCGAGCGTGCTCACGCCCACGGCATGCACGTCGTTCTCGATGGCCTGGCGCGCGCACTCTTCGGGCGTCTGGAACAGCGGGCCCATGTCGACGTCGAAGCCCAGGTCGGCGAACGCGGTGGCAACGACCTTCGCGCCGCGGTCATGCCCGTCCTGGCCCAGCTTGGAAATCATCACGCGCGGGCGGCGGCCCTGCGCCTCGGCGAACGCGTTGATCTCGGTCTTGAGGTTTTCCCAGCCTTCGGCCGAGTCATAGGCGGCAGCGTACACACCGGTCACCTTCTGCGTGTCGGCGCGATGGCGGCCGAAGGATTTTTCGAGGGCGTCGGAAATCTCGCCGACGGTGGCGCGGGCACGCACCGCGTCGATGCTCAGCGCCAGCAGGTTGCCGGTGTTGTTCTCGGCGGCATCGGTGAGCGCGTCCAGCGCGGCCTGCACCTTGGCGTTGTCGCGCGAAGCGCGGATGCTCTGCAGGCGCGCCACCTGCTGCTCGCGCACCTTGACGTTGTCGATCGACAGGCTGTCGATCGCGTCTTCGTTCTTGAGCTTGTACTTGTTGACGCCGACGATCACGTCCTTGCCCGAGTCGATGCGCGCCTGCTTCTCGGCGGCGGCGGCCTCGATCTTGAGCTTGGCCCAGCCACTGTCCACGGCCTTGGTCATGCCGCCCATCGCCTCGACCTCTTCGATGATGGTCCAGGCGGCGTCGGCCATGTCCTGCGTGAGCTTCTCCATCATGTAGCTGCCAGCCCAGGGGTCGATCACGTTCGTGATGTGCGTCTCTTCCTGGATGATGAGCTGCGTGTTGCGCGCGATACGGGCGCTGAACTCGGTGGGCAGCGCAATGGCCTCATCGAGCGCGTTGGTGTGCAGCGACTGCGTGCCGCCGAACACCGCGGCCATCGCCTCGATGGTGGTGCGCACCACGTTGTTGTACGGGTCCTGCTCGGTGAGCGACCAGCCAGACGTTTGGCAGTGCGTGCGCAGCATCAGGCTCTTGGGGTTCTTGGGGTTGAACTCCTTCATGATGCGGCACCACAGCAGACGCGCCGCGCGCATCTTGGCCACTTCGAGATAGAAGTTCATGCCGATGGCCCAGAAGAAGCTCAGGCGTCCGGCAAAGCCGTCGACGTCCAGGCCCTTGGCCAGCGCGGTCTTCACGTACTCCTTGCCGTCGGCCAGCGTGAACGCGAGCTCCAGCGCCTGGTTGGCGCCGGCTTCCTGCATGTGATAACCGCTGATCGAGATCGAGTTGAACTTCGGCATCTTCTGCGCCGTGTACTCGATGATGTCGCCAATGATCCGCATGCTCGGCGCCGGCGGAAAGATGTACGTGTTGCGGACCATGAACTCCTTGAGGATGTCGTTCTGGATGGTTCCGCTGAGCTGGTCTTGCGCCACGCCCTGCTCTTCGGCCGCGACCACGTAACCCGCGAGCACCGGCAGCACGGCGCCGTTCATCGTCATGGACACGCTCACCTTGTCGAGCGGGATCTGGTCGAACAGGATCTTCATGTCCTCGACCGAGTCGATCGCCACGCCGGCCTTGCCGACGTCGCCGGTCACGCGCGGATGGTCGCTGTCGTAGCCGCGGTGGGTGGCCAGGTCGAAGGCCACGCTCACGCCCTGCCCGCCGGCGGCCAGGGCCTTGCGATAGAACGCGTTCGATTCTTCGGCGGTGGAGAAGCCGGCGTACTGGCGGATGGTCCAGGGGCGCACCGCGTACATGGTGGCTTGCGGGCCGCGCAGGTAGGGCTCGAAGCCGGGCAGCGTGTCGGTGTACTTCAGGCCTTGCAGGTCGGCCGCGGTGTACAGCGGCTTCACGCTGATGCCGTCGGGCGTGATCCAGTTCAGCGCATTCACGTCGCCGCCGGGCGCCGACTTGGCGGCGGACTTGGCCCAGGCGTCGAGGTCGGCCGGCTTGTAGGTGGGTTCGGGTGTGCTGCTGCTCATGGAAGGCGCCGCTCCAGGCGGTGGTCTGACGGGATTCGCAAGGTCGCTTGCACGGATTTGCAAGCCGTTCACAAGTCTAACCCATCTGTAATTATTAATTCAAACGCGATTTTGAAGTACAGTTCAGCCCATGTCCGCCGTCACCCTGACCCCCCGCGCCCTCTATGAAGAGGTGGCCGAGCTCCTGCGCCAGCGGATCTTCCGCCGCGAGTTGGAGCCGGGCAGCTGGATCGACGAGCTCAAGCTGGCCGAGGAATACGGCATCAGCCGCACGCCCCTGCGCGAGGCGCTGAAGGTGCTGGCCGCCGAAGGGCTGGTGACGATGAAGGTGCGGCGCGGCGCGTACGTCACCGAGGTGTCGGAGCAGGACCTGGCCGACGTGTACCACCTGCTCTCGCTGCTGGAAAGCGACGCCGCCGGCGTGGTGGCCGAGCGCGCCACCGACGCCCAGCGCGCCGAGCTGAAGGCGCTGCACGCCGAGCTGGAAGCCGCCGCCGCCCCCGGCAAGGAAGACCGCGAGCACTTCTTTGCGGTGAACGAGCGCTTCCACATGAGCCTGCTGGCCATTGCCAACAACAAGTGGCGCGACCAGATGGTGGCCGACCTGCGCAAGGTGATGAAGCTCAATCGCCACAACTCGCTGCTGAAGGCCGGGCGTATTGGCGAGTCGCTGGCGGAGCACCGGGCGGTGATGGCGGCCATCGAGGCGCGCGACGCCGCCACGGCCATGGCGCGCATGCGCGAGCACTTCCTCAACGGCCTCGAAGCCGCAGTCTGAGTTCGCCCCCAGGCTGCGCGCACTTCGTGTCGCTTCGCCAACCCCCTTCCGGGGGCGACGCCTGCGGCCCGGCAGAGCCGGTTCCGCGGCGTCTCGCGAAGGTGACCGACGCCCTTCGGGCGCGGTCTATTTCCTTTTTCAGCCTAGCGTGAGGGTGCCGGCCTCTGTCGCGATGCGCTGGGCGATTTCCAGCATGCGCGGGGCAACACGGCTCAGCATGGCCTCCCTCGGCAACAGGTAGGCGGGGCCGCCGCAGCTCACGCCGTAGCGTTCGCCGCGCGGGCCTTCGAGCGCGAAGCCCAGGGCGTGGATCTGGGGGTTCCATTCGCCGAAGGAGGTGCAGTAGCCCAGGCGGGCGTGCTCTTCGAGGCTGGCGATGAGGCGCGGCTCGATGGCGTGCCAGTTCTCGCCGGTTTCGAGCCGGATCTGCTCCAGCAATGCCGACTGCTCGGGCCCGGGCAAGGCGCCGATGTAGGCGCGGCCAGAGGCCGAGGTGGCGATGGACATGCGCGAGCCGACGTCGATGCGGGAGCTGATGAGCGCCGAGCGCGGGCGCAGCGAATCGATGACCAGCATGTCCAGGTCGTCGCGCACCGCCATGTGGATGCTGGCGCCCGACAGTTCGGCCAGGTTGCTCAGATGAGGACGCGCCAGCGCCCTCAGGTCGAAATTGCGCAGGTAGCGGCTGCTCATGTCGAGCAACACCGGCCCCAGGCTGAAACGCTCGCTGTCTTGCGACTGCCGCAGATACCCCGCCCCCACCAACGTCGCCGTGAGGCGCGACACCGTGGCCTTCGGAATGCCGGTGGTGTCGGCCAGCTCCCGGTTTCCGACGGGCGCTGCCGCCATCCCGATGACCTTCAGCAGCGACAACCCCCTGGCAAGCGCACTGACTTCTTCCTTGCTGCCTGCAGCTTCACTCATAAGACAGAACCTTTTTCTTGTTTCCCTGACCGCCTTATTCTTGAGCAAAAACAGGTGCTTCGCTCACACTTGTTGTTGCATTGTCATGAAACTGTGTTCCATCGAGCGTCAACTTCGCTCAATTGTGTTGACTGTCTACAAAGTCGGGGCGGCGACGCCGGAATTCAGGCGGCCTGAGCGGCAGGTTCGTGCGCCAGCGCCATCACTTCGTGCGGCGGGCGGGTCTTCAGGCGGTGGTCGCTCCAGACCTGGCGCCAGCGGCGTGCGCCGGGCAGGCCGTTGCGCAGGCCCAGCATGTGGCGCGCGATCGACCACCAGTTCGTGCCGTGTTCGGCCGCCTCGCGGACCATGTAGTCGCACATCTGCGCCTCGATGTCCTCGCGCGTGAGCGTCTGCGGGGCGTCGCCGTAGAACTCGGCGTCCCATTCGGCCAGCCACCAGGGGTTGTGGTACGCCTCGCGGCCGATCATGGCGCCGTCGAGCAGCCGCAGGTGCTCATGCACCTGCGCGTTGGTGGCGATGCCGCCGTTGATCGAAAACTGCAGCGCCGGAAAGTCGTGCTTCAGGCGGTGCACCAGCGCATAGCGCAGCGGCGGAATCTCGCGGTTCTGCTTCGGGCTCAGGCCCTGCAGCCAGGCGTTGCGCGCATGCACGATGAAGGTGACGCAACCGGCCTCGCTCACCGCGCCGACGAAGTCGCGCACGAACTCGTAGCTCTCGATCTTGTCGATGCCGATGCGGTGCTTCACCGTGACCGGCACGTCGACCACGTCGACCATCGCCTTCACGCAATCGGCCACCAGCTGCGGCTCGTTCATGAGACAGGCCCCGAACGCGCCGCGCTGCACGCGCTCGCTCGGGCAGCCGCAGTTCAGGTTGATCTCGTCGTAGCCCCACTCTTCGCCGAGCTTCGCGCAATGGGCGAGGTCGTGCGGCTCACTGCCGCCGAGCTGCAACGCGACGGGATGTTCTTCTTCGTGAAAGCGCAGGTGGCGCGGCACGTCACCGTGGATCAGCGCGCCGGTGGTCACCATCTCCGTGTAGAGCAGCGCATGGCGCGTCATGAGGCGGTGGAAGACGCGGCAATGCCTGTCGGTCCAATCCATCATGGGCGCGACGGAGATGATTTTTTCTTTCAGATTCAAGGACTTGTCGTTCATACGCGGGGCGCTCGCTCGGGGGCGTAGTTTCTCACGCGACGGTTTTTGGCGAGCCGCCCGCCCGGTAGTTCCCCGGCGTCACGCCGAAGCAGCGGCGGAACCAGCGCGAGAAATGCGCCTGGTCGGCAAAGCCGCATTGCGCCGCCACCTCTGCGGGCGCATGGCCCTCGCGCAGCAGCACCTTGGCGCGGGCGATGCGCGCCAGCCGCGCGTACTGCGCCGGCGCCATGCCGACCGCCGCGCGGAACAGGCGATGGAAATGCTCGCGCGACACGCCGAGCCGTTCGGCGAGCGACGTGGGTTCGATGCGGCAGGCGTCCTCGGTCGCGAGCAGGTCGCACACCGCCTCGACGCGCGCATCGCCCGCCGCACGCGCGACCGCCACGAGCGGCTCGGTCGTCTGCGTGCGGAAGATGTCGTCGAGCAGCGCGCCGATGCGCGCACCGTCCTTCGCCGATGCCGCCTGCGCGAGCGCCTCGACGGTCGCCTCGTCGCGCCAGACGTCCTGGCGCAGCGCTCCGCGCCGGCCATTCGGCCACTCCATTCGCGCCGCCACCCAGTCGTGCGGCACATAGAGCATCACCATGCGAAAGCCCTGCGCGCTCACGCCGGCGGTGTGCAACGCGAACGGCGGCATCAGCACCAGCTCGCCGGCCTGTGCCGAACGCGGCGCGCCGGCGCAGACGAACTCGCAGCGGCCTTCGATGATCGCGCCCACGCTCCACTCCGCATGCCAGTGCAGCGCGAAGTGCGCCTTGGGATCGCCCGCGAACATCACCTCGACCGGCGTGCCGTCGCTCAGCAGCAGACCGATCACATGCGAGGTCGTCGGGGCGGGGAGCGTCATGGCCCGCCGAGGGTAGCCCAGCCGCCCGCCGAAGGCAGCGCCCTCCTCACACCGCGATCGCGCCGCGCACCGTGAGGCCCATCCAGCCCGCGCTGGCCTGCGTCGCCTGCACGGGGCCGAGCAGCGCGAGTTCCTCCACCGGATGCTCGTGAAGGCGCAGCGTGGCCTCGCCCCGCACCCAGCCCGTTTCGACACGGTCGATGATGTCGGCGCGCAGGTAGCGCGGCACCGCCACGCTGCCGGCTTGCGTCAGGTCGGGCCAGCCGATGGCGCCGATGGTGGGCGCGGCCAGGAAGCCGAGTGGCCCGCTCGCCTCGCCCGACAGCGTGACCGTGGCATCCACCAGCCGCCGCTCCTTCACGCTGAGGCTCGCGCCGAGCCGGCTGCCAGCCGCCATCGGCGCGGCGGCCGGATGGATCAGCGGCAGGCTGCGCGTGAGCCAGGTCTGGCCGATCTTCTTGGGCCAGCCCTGCAGCCAGCCGCGCAGCATCGAGATGTCCTGGTCGACGTAGATGAGCGGGCAGTAGAAGCAGCGGCGCGACGTGTCGCCGCGCACCGGTTCGATCTCGAGCACCACGATGGTCTCGCGGTACTGCGCGTACACCGGGTCGAGCATTTCGCGCCCGTCGTCACCGCACGATTGCCAGTCGGCGAAATGCACGCAGCCATGGCCCGTGGCCACGCCGACCTCCGGCGGCACCAGCGCGGCGCCGCGTGCGGCATCGAACGAGAAGCCCACGTTGACCAGCCACCCGGCGTAGTGCCACGGCGGCGCCTGCACGAGCGCGCTGCGGCCCGAAGCGGTGAAGGGAGGAGCGAAGGAAGGCGAAGAAGAACGCGGCATCGAAGAACCTGTCGTGACGGAGTCAAAGAAGCCCCGCACGATAGGCACGCCCCGCGCCCGCGTCTTGTACGCCAGTGATGCAATGCACAAACAGCACTTTCGCGTGCGCGGGGGACGCCATGTGGCGGCGTTGTCCGACTCCGCCCCGCCCTCGCCTCGTGACAATGGACCGGCCCGGCAGACCCGCGCCACAAGCGCAGACGAGCCGACGCATTTCATTTCCAGGCTACGCACCGATGACCCGCATCTACCTCATAGAAGACAACCCCCTGATCGCCACCACCCTGACCGATGGACTGAGGGAATTCTCCGGATGCGAAGTCGTCGCCACCGCCAGCAGCAGCGACGAAGCCATCGACTGGCTCGACGCCAACCCCGACGCCTGGGACGCCGCCGTGATCGACGTGTTCCTCGCGCAAGGCAACGGCCTGACCGTGGCCAACCACCTGAGGGAACGCAAGTCGCCCGCGCAGCGCACCGTGGTGTTCATGAACCACGCGACCTCCGAGGTGCGTGAAGGCGCGCTGTCGGCGGGCGTCGATGCGGTGTTCGACAAATCGCTGCAGCTCGAGGACTTCTACGACTTCTGCCGCACGCTCGGCATTGCGCCGCGCCGCTAGTCGTTCAGACGTTGGCCGCGCGAATCGATTCGGCCAGCAGCCCCAGCCCTTCTTCAAAAACCGCCTCCGGAATGGTGAGCGGAAACAGGAAGCGCACCACGTTGCCGTGCACGCCGCAGGTCAGCAGCAGCAGGCCGCGCTCGAGCCCTGCCGCATGCACGCGCTTCGTGAACTCGGCATCGGGCTCACCGCTGTGCGGATCGCGAAACTCCACAGCCACCATCGCGCCCAGGCCGCGCACGTCGCAGATGCGCGGCACCTCGGTGCGCAGTGCCGCGAGGCACGCCGTCAGCCGTTCGCCGAGCATGCGGGCGCGTGCGACCAGCCCTTCGTCCTCGATCACGCGCATCGTCTCCAGCGCCGCGGCCACTGCCAGCGGATTGCCCGCGTAGGTGCCGCCCAGGCTGCCGACGCGCGTGGCGTCCATGAGTTCGGCGCGCCCCGTGAGCGCCGACAGTGGGAAGCCGCCGGCCAGGCTCTTGGCGGTCGTGACCAGGTCGGCCTCGATGCCGTAGTGCTCCAGCGCAAACAGCTTGCCGGTGCGCCCGAAGCCAGTCTGGATTTCGTCGACGACCAGCAGGATGCCGTGGCGGTCGCATTCCGCGCGCAGATACTCCATCAGTGCGGGCGGTGCCACGTAGAAGCCGCCCTCGCCCTGCACCAGCTCGATGACGATCGCCGCCACGCGCTGCGGATCGACGTCGGTCTTGAACAGCCGGTCGAGTGCCGCGATGCTGTCGTCCACCGTCACGCCCAGCGGCGCGGCCGGAAACGGCACGTGCCACACGTCGCCCGGCATCGGGCCGAAGCCCGCCTTGTACGGCGCGACCTTGCCGGTGAGCGCCATGCCCATGAAGGTGCGGCCGTGGAAGGCACCCGAGAACGCCACCACGCCGCTGCGGCCGGTGGCGGCGCGCGCCACCTTCATCGCGTTCTCGATGGCCTCGGCGCCGGTCGTGAAGAGCGCGCTCTTCTTGGCGCTCGGGCCGGGCACCACGCGGTTCAGCTGCTCGCACAGCGCCACGTATTCCTCGTAGGGCGTGACATGGAAGCAGGTGTGGTGAAAGTCGTCGAGCTGCGCGCGCACCGCCGCCACGATGCGCGGATGGCGGTGGCCGGTGGCGAGCGTGGCGATGCCGCTGGCAAAGTCGACAAAGCGCCGGCCTTCCACGTCCCACAGCTCGGCGTTGTCGGCGCGGGCGGTGAAGTGCGGCGTGAGCGTGCCGATGCCCTGCGCGCAGGCGGCGTTCTTGCGAGCCTGCAGGCTCGCGTTGGTCGTGACTTGGGTGAGCATGAAGAAAAAATAGAAAGAGAAGAGACAGAAATCAGCCGCGCATCAGGTGCTCGGCCAGCGCGCGAAAGGCGTGCATCGAGGTCGGCAGGTGCGCGTTGGCAGCCAGCGGGTGCGAGGCAAAACGCGCCACCACCATCTCGGCCTCGGGGTCGATGTGCAGCGCCTGGCCGTGGATGCCTTGTGCGGTGAAAGTACGGCGCGCGTCGTGCGCCACCCACCACATGTTGCGATAGCTCCAGCCGGCCAGCCGCGTGTAGCCCGCGAGCGCAAAGCGCGCCGGATCGGCGCCGCGGCGGATGTCGGCCACCACGGCTTCGGGCACGATCTGCGCGCCGTTGAAGGCGCCGCCCAGCCGCATCATTTCGCCCAGCCGCGCGAGGTCGCGCAGGCCGGTGCACAGGCCGCCGCCCGCGAACTCGGCGCCCTGCCCGTCCACGGCAAAGGCCGCGTCCTGCTCGGCGCCCAGGCGCGACCAGATGCGCTCGCCCAGCACCCGCGCCAGCGGCTGGCCCGCCACGCGACTGATGAGCCAACCCAGCACGTCGGTGTTCACCGTGCGGTAGGCAAAGGCCTCTCCGTGCGTGCCCTGCCCCTGCACGCTCTGCAGGAATTGGCGGTAGCCCTCAGCGCCCGCGTAGCCCGCGGGGCGCGGCAGCAACTGACCGGCGCGTGCGTGCTTCCACACGCCGGCGTCGGGGTCGGTGTAGTCCTCCGAGTAGTCGATGCCCGTCGTCATGTCCATCACCTGGCGCACCGTCGCATGGCCGAAGGCGCTCATCGCCAGTTCGGGGATGTAGTGCCGCACCTGCGCATGCTCATCGAGCGAACCCTCGGCCGCGAGCATCGCGCCGACCGTGCCGACGACCGACTTGGTGACCGACATCGCCATGTGCTGCCCGTGCTCGTCGAGCGCACCGAAGTAGCGCTCGTAGACGATGCGCCCGCGGTGCAGCACCACCGCACCGTCGGCGCAGATCGTTGTGAGCGCGCTGTGCCAGTCGGTGCGCGAGCCGTCGGCGGGCAAGGAGAAGGCCAGCGTGTCGAGCTCCGGCCGCTCGGCGCGCGGCAGCACCGACACCGGGCCGGTGCCGCGCGACACGTTGCGTGTCGGCTGCAGCTCGCGCAGGTGCGAGAAGGCCCAGCGGTTCTCGGGCGCCTGGAAGATCGGGCGTTCGCGTGGGCGCTGCACCGCGGTGCCGGCCGTGGGAAAACCATCGTGCCAGCCGTCGGCCAGCGCGGCATCGGAAACCGTCGTTTGTAGGGTGATCATGGGTGTGCGGTGGCTCATTCGCCGAGCGCATCCAGGTCGCCCATCACGCGGCGCTCCAGGATGTCGCTGGCACGGCTCAGGTGGGCGTGCATGTGTTTGGCGGCGACTTCGAGCTTGTTCTCCTCGACCGCGTCGAGGATCTGCAGGTGCTCGCGGCACGACTTGCGCAGCAGGTCGATGTTCACCAGTGGGTAGTCCGACAGATCGGAGATGCGGCGCAGCCGGTTCTGCTGCTTCACGGCATCGAGGATGAAGCGGTTGCCCGAGGCGCTGGCCAGCAGCTCGTGGAACTGCGCGTTGGCCTCGAAGAACTCCATCCACGAATGGCGCGAGGCGTGCGTCAGCAAGGTCTGCTGCTGTTCGCGGCAGGCGAGCAGCCGCTCGTGCTCGACCTTGAAGCCCGGCTCGCGCAGCGCCGCGCATTCCACCACCAGGCGGAAGCGGTAGCTCTCGCGCTCGCTCTCGACCGAGTCGAGGGTTTCGGTGAACTCCCAGCGCTGGTAGTGGCGGCCGCGCAGCACGCCGTCCTGCAGCAGCGTGGTCATCACGTTGCGCAGCAGCGGGCGCGGCACGCCGTAGGTCTGGGCCAGCTCGAGTTCGTTGACGCGCGTCGGCAACTTGCCCGCGAGGCGGTCGCGCAGCACGCGGTAATAGAGCGTCTTCTCCTCGTCTTCCGGCATCTCGCGGCGTGCGCGGTCGAGCGCCTCGCGGTCGGCCACCAGCGTGTAGCCGCGGTTGGGCACGTGCGCCAGCAGCGCACGCTCGTGCAGCAGGCGCAGCGCGGCGCGCACCGGCGTGCGCGAAATGCCGAGCCGGCCCGCGAGGTCGGTCTCGGTCATGTGGCGGCCGTTCTCGTAGCCGCCGGCCAAGGCCTGGTCGAGGATGTAGCGGCTCACGCGCTGGGTGAGCGGCGGGACCGACTTGTTGTCCATCTGCGTCTGCATCTGCTGCTGCGGGGCCATCCATGGGTCTCCGGAAACACGGGCTGGGTGCCGATCATCGCGGGTTCTTTGTATTTTTGGCCCTAAAAAACCATGTACATCTCACGCCAAAAATACAATTTGGATTCCAAGATCGGCCCCACGCCGACCCGGACGACGGGTCGTTTCCCAAGGAGAAAAACACCGTGGCTTCCGCCGATACCCTGACAACGCCACCCGGTTCGCTCGACGCGTTCTGGATGCCCTTCACGCCCAACCGCAAGTTCAAGCAAGCGCCGCGCCTCATCGTCGGCAGCGAGGGCCTGCACTACGACCTGGCCGACGGCCGCCGCGTGCTCGACGCCATTGCCGGCCTGTGGTGCGTGAACGCCGGGCACCGCAACCCGCGGGTCAGCGCGGCGATGAAGGCGCAGATCGACGTGCTCGACTACGCCTCCAACTTCCAGATCGGCCACCCCGCCGCCTTCACGCTGGCGCAGCGCCTCACGCAGATGGCGCCGGCCGGCATGGACCACGTGTTCTTCACCAACTCGGGCTCCGAGTCGGTCGACACCGCGCTGAAGATCGCGGTGGCCTACCACCGGGCGCGCGGCGACGCGGGCCGCTACCGGCTCATCGGGCGCGAGCGCTCGTACCACGGCGTGGGCTTCGGCGGCATCTCGGTGGGCGGCATCGGGCGCCAGCGCAGCACCTTCGGGCCGCTGCTCAACGGCGTGGACCACCTGCCGCACACGCTCGACCTGGCGCGCAACGCCTTCTCGCGCGGCGAGCCGGCGCACGGCATCGACAAGGCCGACGCGCTCGAGGCGCTGGTCGCGCTGCACGACGCCTCGACCATTGCCGCCGTGATCGTCGAGCCCGTGGCCGGCTCCACCGGCGTGCTGCCGCCGCCGCGCGGCTACCTCAAGCGCCTGCGCGAGATCTGCGACAGGCACGGCATCCTGCTGATCTTCGACGAGGTCATCACCGGCTTCGGCCGCGTGGGCAGCAACTTCGCGTCCGACCTGTTCGGCGTGACGCCCGACCTCATCACCACCGCCAAGGGCCTGACCAACGGCGCCGTGCCGATGGGCGCCGTGCTCATGCGCGGCGCGGTGCACGACGCCTTCATGCACGGCAGCGTGAGCGCGGTCGAGCTCTCGCACGGCTACACCTACTCGGGCCATCCGCTGGCCTGCGCCGCCGCCATGGCCACGCTCGACGCCTACACCGAAGACGGCCTGATCGCCCGCGCCGCCGAGCTGTCGCCCTACTTCGAGGACGGCCTGCACAGCCTGCGCGGCCTGCCGGGCGTGATCGACGTGCGCAACGTCGGCCTGCTGGCCGGCATCGAGCTGCAGGGCTGGGCCTCGGGCCTCGGCACGCATGCGCAGGCGGTGGCGCAACATTGCCTGGACGAAAGCGGCGTGCTGGTGCGCTCGGTGGGCGACACCATTGCGCTGTCGCCGCCGTTCACGCTGGAGCGCCGGCATATCGACCAGATCATCGACAGCCTGCGCGCCGCCATCGCGCAGACCGCACAAGCCACCGACACGGCAGCCTGAGCCCTCACGCCGCACCGACAAGACAAGCCCCGGAGACAAGACACACCATGGACATCGAATCGTTCCCCCTCTACGACATCGAAGGCGACGCGCAGCAGCGCGGGCGCCAGTACGGCCGCGCCGCCGGCGACCGCATCGACCTGAGCCTGCGCACCTACCGCGCCGCCTTCGAGCGCGTGGGCCTGAGCTGGGAGCGCACGCGCGCGCTGGCACGCCGCTTCATGCCGATGGTCGAGGCCTTCGACGCCGGCATGCTGCGCGAGATCGAGGGCGTGGCCGAAGGCGCGGGCGTGCCGGCCGAAGACATCGTGGCGCTCAACGCGCGCAGCGAAATGCTCTACGCCTTCCAGCAGCTCGAAGCCACCGAACCGCCCGACGGCTGCACCGGCGTGGTCGTCATGCCCTCGGCCGCGCGCGACGGCAAGCTCATCCATGCGCAGAACTGGGACTGGCGCGTCGAGAGCCTCGAACTCGGCGTGGTGCTGCGCATCCAGCCGGACGAAGGCCCGGCCATGCTCACCTTCGCCGAGGCCGGCACGCTGGCACGCGCGGGGCTCAACAGCGCGGGCATCGCCGTCACCGGCAACTTCATCAAGGCCGACAACGACGGCAAGCAGCAAGGCGTGCCGCTGGCGCTGATCCGCCGCGGCATCCTGCAGTCGACGCTGTACGCCAACGCGCTGGGCGTGGTGTGCCGCAGCGCGCGCTCGATCTCCAACAACATGATCATCACGCACGCCGAGGGCGAGGCCGTGAGCCTGGAGACCTGCCCCGAGCAGGTGTTCTGGCAACAGCCCGAAGGCGGCATCCTGGTGCACGCCAACCACTTCAAGACCCCGGCGGCGCTGGCGCGCGTGGTCGACCGCAGCCTGGAGACCACGCCCGATTCGCTCTACCGCGACCGCCGCGTGACCGAGGCGCTGCACAACAAACGCGCGGCAGGTTTGCTCACCGAGCAGGACGTGCTCGACGCCTTGCAAGACCGCTTCGGCGCGCCGCGCGCCGTGTGCCGCAGCCCGAGCGCGGGCCCCGGCGGTGCCTCGTCGGCCACCGTGGCGACCATCGTCATGGACCCGGCGGCACGAAAGATGCGCATCGCGCCGGCGCCCTTCAAGGCGCACCGCTTCACCGAGTATTCCCTCTGATCCGCCCGCCCCGCCCAGCCATCGCCAGGAGTGTTGCCATGAACCTGCCCACGCCCCCGTCCCTCCCTCCCGCTGCGCGCACCGCCGCCGCGCTGGTCCTCGGCCTCGGCCTGGCCGCCAGCGCGGCCTTCGCCCAGGCCCCGGCCGGCCAGACGATGCGGATCCAGATCAACTCCGACATCCGCTCCACCGACCCCGGCGGCAACCGCGACGACAACACCGACAACGTGCTCATCCACGTCGTCGAAGGCCTGGTCGCGCTGCGCGAAGACACCTCGGTCGGCCCGATGCTCGCGAGCAAGGTCGACACCTCGGCCGACGGCCTGACCTACACCTTCACCCTGCGCGACGGCGTGAAGTTCCAGAACGGCGCGGTGCTCACGGCCGACGACGTGGTGTGGAGCTGGCAGCGCTACCTCAAGCCCACCAGCGGCTGGCGCTGCCTGCCCGAGTTCGACGGCAAGGGCATGACCAAGGTGCTCGCGGTGGAAGCGCCCACGCCGAAGACGGTGGTGTTCAAGATCGAGCGCCCGAGCGCGCTGTTCCTCACGATGATGGCGCGCCCCGACTGCGGCGGCGCCGCCATCCTGCACCGCAGCTCGCTCGGCGCCGACGGCCAGTGGAAGGAGCCCGTGGGCACCGGCCCCTACAAGATCAAGGAGTGGAAGCGCGGCCAGTACATCGAGCTCACGCGCTTCGACGGCTACACCTCGCGCCCTGAAGCGCGCGACGGCCTCACGGGCGGCAAGAAGGCCGAGATCGAGAACCTGCGCTTCGTCGTCATTCCCGACTCGGCAGCGGCCAAGGCGGCGCTGTACAGCGGCGGCATCGACGCCTTCATCAGCCCCAGCCCCGCCGACGTGGTCGAGATGCGCGGGCGCAGCGACGTGCGCGTCGACACCACGCCGGTGATGACCATGGTGGCGCTGCTGCTGCAGACCACCGACCCGCTGCTGAAGGACGTGCGCATCCGCCGCGCGCTGGCACTGGCGCTGGACACGCCCGAGATCGCCAAGTCGGTCACCGAGGGCCTGTCGGCCGTCAACAACTCGGTCGTGCCTTCGTCCAGCCCGTTCTACAGCCCCGTGCAGGCCGGCGGCTACAAGCGCGACATCGCCGGTGCCAAGAAGCTGCTGGCCGAAGCCGGGTACCGCGGCCAGCCGATCAAGCTCGTCGCCAACAAGCGCTACGAGGCGCTGTACTCGGCCGCCGTGCTGGTGCAGGCCATGGCCTCCGAGGCCGGCATCAACATCGAACTCGAAGTGCTCGACTGGGCCACGCAGCTCGACCGCTACACCAAGGGCCAGTACCAGAGCATGGCCTTCATCTACTCGGCGCGCATCGACCCCTCGCTCAACTACGAGATGGTGTCGGGCGACAAGGCCACGCAGCCACGCAAGGTGTGGGACAACGCCGCCGCGCAGACCCGGCTCACCGAGAGCATGGTCTCGCGCGACAAGGCGCGCCGCCAGGTGCTGTTCGACGAGCTGCACAAACAGATGCTGCAGGACGTGCCGATGGTCGTGCTCTTCAACGCCAGCGACGCCACCGCCATGCGCAAGAGCGTGACCGGCTTCAAGGGCTGGGCGCCGGCCAAGCCCCGGTTCTGGAACGTCCGGCTCGACGCGCGCGGCTGACGGGGCGCCGCCGCCATGCTTGCCTACCTCTTGCGACGGATCGCCATGACGGTCCCGACGCTGCTGCTGGTGTCGATTGCCGTCTTCACGCTCATGCGGCTGATTCCGGGCGACCCGGTGCAGCTCATGCTCGGCGAAGGCGCCGACCCCGCGCAGCTCGAACTCGCCCGCCAGCAGATGGGGCTGGACCAGCCCCTGGTCACCCAGTACGTCGTGTGGCTGCGCCACGCGCTCACCGGCGACCTGGGCGTGTCGACCACCAACGGCCTGGCCGTGCTGCCGCTGATCTGGGAGCGCTTTCACGTGAGCGCCGTGATCGTGCTCACGGCCGTGGCGCTGGCCTCGCTGATCGCCGTGCCCGCCGGCCTCGTCGCCGCCTGGCGCAAGGACCGGCCGACCGACCTCGCCATCATCGGCGCGGCCACGCTGATGCTGTCGGTGCCGAGCTTCTGGCTCGGCCTGCTGCTGTTGATGTTCTTCGGCCAGTACCTGCACTGGCTGCCGGTGGTGGGCTACGTGCCCATGTCGGAAGACTTCTCGCAGGGCCTGATGTACGTCATCTTGCCGATCGTCACGCTGGTGCTGGTCGAGACCGGCGTGCTCACGCGCATGTCGCGCGCCAGCACCATCGAGGTGCTGCGGCTCGAGTACGTGACGCACGCGCGCGCCAAGGGCGTGCCCGAGTCGCAGGTGCTGCGCCGCCACGTGCTGCCCAACGCCTTCAACCCCACGCTCACCATGATCGGCCTCATCCTGGGCCATCTGCTGAGCGGCATCGCGGTGCTCGAAACAGTGTTCACCCTGCCCGGCCTGGGCCGCCTGATGATCGATTCGATCTTCGCGCGCGACTACCCGGTGCTGCAGGGCTGCCTGCTGTTCACGGCCTGCATCTACGTGGTCATCAACCTGATCGTGGACATGTGCTATCCCCTCTTCGATCCCCGGGTGTCGGTGCAGTGAAAAAGCTCAAGACCCATACCCTCGTGGGCGGCGTGCTCATCGGCGTGCTGCTGGCCCTGGCGCTGGTAGCCGCGCTCTGGACACCCTACAACCCGCTGGGCATCGACCTGCGCGGCAAGCTGCAGCCGCCCTCGGCCGCGCACTGGCTGGGCACCGACGAGTTCGGGCGCGACGTGGCCAGCCGCGCCATGCGCGCGGCCTCCACCAGCTGCCTCATCGCGCTGCTCACGGTGGCGCTGGCCACCGCCGTCGGCCTCGTGGTGGGCGTGCTCGCCGGCTTCGTGCGCGGCTGGACCGACCGCGTGCTCATGGCCTTCAACGACACGCTGCTGGCCTTTCCGGGCCTGCTGCTGGCGCTGGGCGTGATGGTGATCGTGGGCGCCAACCAGTGGGGCATCGTGCTCGCGCTGAGCATGGCCTACGCGCCCTCGGTCGTGCGCGTGGTGCGCGGCACCGTTCTGTCGCTGCGCGAGCGCGAGTACGTCGAGGCCTCGCGCATGATCGGCAACGGCGAGATCTACACCATGTGGCGCCACATCCTGCCCAACTGCGTGGCGCCCGTCGCCGTGCTGGCCACCAGCATGTTCGGCTGGGTGCTGCTGTCGGAAAGCGCCCTGAGCTTCCTCGGCCTGGGCGTGCCGCCGCCCGCACCCACCTGGGGCAACATGCTCTCCAGCGCACGCCCCTACATGGCCTCGGCCGTGTGGCTGTGCCTGGTGCCGGGCCTGTGCATCGCGCTCACGCTGCTGGGCATCAACCTCCTGGGCGAATCGCTGCGCGACCGGCTCGACCCGCGCACGGAGAAGTCATGACCCATCCCTCTACTTCCGCAGCGCCCGTGCTTTCCGTGCGGCACCTGAAGATCGACCTGCACGGCGGCGCCCAGACGCTGGTGCACGACCTCTCGTTCGACGTGCGCCCCGGCGAGTTCCTTGCCGTGGTGGGCGAATCGGGCAGCGGCAAGACCATGGCCGCGCGCGCCATCCTGCAGCTGCTGCCGCCCGGCATCGCGCAAAGCGGCGGGCAGATCGTGTTCGACGGCGAAGACCTGAGCACACGCGACGTGAAGGCCATGCGCCCCATCCGCGGGCCCGGCATCGGCATGGTGTTCCAGGAGCCGATGGTCTCGCTCAACCCGGTGCACCGCATCGGTGAGCAGATGGCCGAGGGCCTGCGCATGCACACGAAGCTGTCGGCCACCGAGATTCGCGCGCGCTGCCTCGACATGCTGCGGCGCGTGCAGATCGCCGACCCCGAGCGCTGCCTGCACGCCTACCCGCACGAGTTCTCGGGCGGCATGCGCCAGCGCATCATGCTGGCCAGCGTGATGCTGCTCAAGCCCCGCCTGCTGATCGCCGACGAGCCGACCACCGCGCTCGACACGCTGAGCCAGCGCGAAGTGCTCGACCTCATGGTCGGCCTCGCGAAAGACCAGGGCACGGCCGTGCTGCTCATCACGCACAACCTCGGGCTGGTCGGGCGCTATGCGCAGCGCGCCATCGTGCTGGAGAAAGGCAAACTGGTGGAGACGGGCGACGTGCCCGCCATCCTCGTCGACCCGAAGCAGCCCTACACCCGCAAGCTGGTCGACGCCCTGCCGCGCCGCCAGGCCGCGAAGCCGGCCCCGGTCGCGGCGCAGCAGCCACTGGTGCAGGTGCGCGGCCTGTGCGTGAGCTACCCCGGCCCGCGCGCCGGCTTCTTCAAGCGTCATGCGCCGGTGCAGGTCATCGACAAGCTCGACCTGGACATCCACCCCGGCGAGATGGTCGCGCTGGTGGGTGGCAGCGGCTCGGGCAAGACCACGCTGGGCCGCGCCATCCTGCGGCTCGCGCCGTCGCACGCGGGGCAGATCCTGTTTCGCGGCGACGACGTGCGCAGCGCCGACCGCGCCGCGCTGCACCGCTTCCGGCTCGCCTGCCAGCTGGTGTTCCAGGACCCGTTCTCGTCGCTCGACCCGCGCATGCGCGTGCAGGAAATCGTGGCCGAGCCGCTGCGCCATCTGCCCGCGCTCGATGCCGCCGCGCGCGGAAAGCGCGTGCACGAGACGCTCGACGAAGTCGGCCTGGACGGCCTGGGCGCGCGCTACCCGCACGAGCTCTCGGGCGGCCAGCGCCAGCGCGTGGCGATCGCGCGTGCGCTGGTGCGCCGGCCCGCCTTCGTGGTGGCCGACGAGCCCGTGTCCGCGCTCGACATGACCATCCAGGCGCAGGTGCTGCGCCTGTTCCAGAGCCTGCAGGCCCACCACGGCTTTGCCTGCTTGTTCATCAGCCACGACCTCGCAGCCGTCGAACAGATCGCCGACCGCGTCGTCGTGATGGAGCGCGGCCGCATCGTCGAGCAAGGCCCGCGCGACGCCGTGTTCGACCAGCCGAGCCATGCCTACACGCAGGCGCTGCTGGCAGCCACGCCCCGGCCGCTCGCGTCGCTGGCCGACCCCGTCCTTCGCTCTCCCGAGAAAGTGTTCGCGTGACCGCCGCTCCCTTGCCCGCCACCTGGCTGAACCCCACCGCCCCGCCCCCGCTCGATCCGCAGATCGTCGAGTTCATGCGCCTCATGGCGGCCGAGGGCGGCCGCTACCCGAAGCGCCACACCATCCCGATCGCCGAAGGCCGCGCCAACGCCGAGAAGGTGCGCGCGCCGTGGACCGAAGGCGGCCCGACGATGGCACGCACGGTCGAACAGCAAGTGCCCACGCGCCACGGCAACGTGCGCATCCGCGTGCACTACCCGAAGAACCGATCGCTGCAAGGCGCGCTGGTCTACATCCACGGCGGCGGCTTCGTGCTGTTCAGCCTCGACACCCACGACCGCGTGATGCGCGAGTACGCGGGCCGCGCGGGCATCGCCGTCATCGGCATCGACTACACGCGGGCGCCCGAGGCGCAGTTTCCGCAGCCGCACGACGAGTGCGTCGACGTGATGCGCTGGCTCGCGGCGAACGCGGGCGCGCTCGACATCGACCCCGCGCAGCTCTTCATCGGCGGCGACTCGGCGGGCGCGAACCTGTCGGTGGGTGCCTGCCTCGTGCTGCGCGACGCGGGCGAGGCCCTGCCCCTGGGCATGCTGCTGAACTACGGCGCCTACAGCACCGAGCTGTACCGCGAGTCGGTGGTGCGCTACGGCGCAGGCGAGTACGGCCTGTCGCTGCACATGATGGTGTGGTTCTATGGCCTGTACCTGCGCCGGCCCGAAGACTTTCGCGACCCGCGCCTGGCCAGCCTCACGGCGCGGCTCGAGGGCCTGCCGCCCGCGTGCCTGGCGATCACCGAGTGCGACCCGCTGCACGACGACAGCGTGCTCATGGCCGCGCGGCTGCGCGAGGCCGGCGTGGCCGTGACCGACGTGCTCTACCCGGGCACGATCCACGGCTTTCTCGAAGCCGTGTCCATCGCCGACGTGGCCGGCCGCGCCTTCGACGATGCCGCCCGCTGGATGCACACGCTGGCCGCGCGCTGAAGCCCTCGCCATGTACACGCCCAAGCCGTACATCGAAGACGACCTCGCGACGCTGCACGCCGGCATCCGCGCCTGGAGCTTCGGCACGCTCATCACCGTGGGGCCGGCGGGCGCCAGCGCCACGCATCTTCCTTTCTTGCTCGATGCGCAGGACGACGGCCCCGGCCTGCTCACCACGCACCTGTCGAAGAAGAACCCGCAGTTCGACGAGCTGCGCGCGGGCGCCGAAGTGCTCGCCATCTTCCAGGGGCCGCATGCCTTCGTCACCCCCAGCTGGTACGTGAAGCAGAGCACCTTCCCGACCTGGAACTACACCGCGATCCACGCTCGCGGAACGCCCCGCGTGATCGAGGACCGCACGGCCATCCATGCCGTGCTGCGCCGCACCGTCGCGCTGTACGACACGCCGCTGGGCGGCAACTGGGACTTCGACGCCATGCCCTTCGACTTCGTGGCGCCGCGCCTGGACATGATCGCGGCGGTCGAGATTCCCGTGCGCGTGCTCGAAGGCAAGTTCAAGCTCAACCAGGACCGCTCGGAAGAGGACCGCAAAGGCGTGATCGCCGCGCTGGAGCGGCTGGGCGATCCGCAGGGCGTGGCCGTGGCCGGGCTCATGCGGCAGCAGATGGCGTTGACGGTGACGGGCTGAATCGCGGCGGCACAATCGTCCGCGTGCCACGCCTACTTCACCTTCTGACCGCCGGCCTCGCGCTGGCCCTCTCGCTCGGTGCCGACGCGGCCGACCCAGCGCTGCTCGTCACCTCGCCCGTCGCGCTGCAGGCCGCCGAGAAAGCTGGCGCCGGTTTCGGCCGCTGGTTCGACGTGCCCTCTGCGGCCAGCGGCATCGCCACCAACCAGGCGCTCGCACGCTCGCCCGCCTGGCAATCGATCGCCGACCCGCTGAAGACCAGTCTCGCCGCCCTGCAGCGCCGCGACCCGCAAGCCGGCGTCGGCATTGCGCGCTACCCGCACCGTATCTTCGATGCGCGCTGGCTCGCCAGCCCCGACGCCTTCTTCGAGCTGGTCGGCGTGGCCAACCGCATGGACCGCCGCCCGTTCCAGCCCGGCGCCTGCGGCGAGACGCGGCTCGTGTACCGGCTGGCCTACCGCTCGGCCGCGATGCAGTCGCGCCTGCCGATGACCGTCGCCGTCGAGCTGCGCGGCGATGCGCCCGATGCAGACGGCAGCTGCGCCAGCGCGGCGCGGCGTTGGCAGCCACCACAGGCATCGATGAAGGACGAAGCGCTCGGCCGCTGGCTCGTGTCGGCCGACGGCCCGCTCGCGCCGCCGCGGCTCGCGCAGGCCCGCATCGCGCAGGTGACGACCAACCTGCAGAGCGTGCGCTGGCCCTCGGCCGTGCGGCCCGACCTCGGCGGCCATGCCGAGTACCTGCTGCGCGCCTTCCGCTGGAACGCGGGCGCGCAGCGCTTCGACGCAGGCCCGCTCGAGAACACGCCCGATGTCGTGAAGCTCAAGGCCGATGCCCCGCTGCGCAAGGCGCTGCTGCAGTGGCTGCAACAGCCCGACACGTTGCGCGCGCTCGACAGCGCCACCGTGCGCATCCCCGATCGCTTCCTGGCGGCCGAGTCGGTCTCCGTCGCGCCGCGCGGCCTCGAGCGCCTGGCGAACCGCCCCTTCGAACAGCTGTTCGCGCCCGGCGACTGGCAGCCCGTGCCCGGCAGCCGCACGCTGCAGTCACCGCAGGCCGTGTTGCGCCGTCTCGACGACCTGAGCTGCGCCGGCTGCCACCAGAGCCGCGCGGTCGCGGGCTTTCACCTGCTGGGCGTGGACCGGCGCGGCGCCTCGCGCACCTTCACGACCGGCAACGCGCTCGCGCTGCCGCACTCACCGCATTTGCAGGATGAACTGGCGCGGCGCGAACGCTATGTGAAGGCCGCGCTGACGACGCCAGTGCCCGACCCGTTCCGCCCGTTGGCCTCGCCGGACGATGCCAACGCCGCGCCCGACAAAGCCACCGTCGGCGCCAGCTGCGAGCCCACGCGCATCACCGCCTCGGCCGACCCGTGGCGCGACCGCGCACAGAAGCTGCCGCGCACCGCCGCCACGACCTGCGAAGGCGCGGATTCGGTCTGCGAGAAAACCTCGGTCGGCTTCCCCGGCGGCATGTGCTCGGGCCGCTGCGATCCGAAGGACCCGAACGGCACCTGCGGTGGCATCGCCATCCTCAGCGACTTCAACCAGTGCCTGGCAGCCAAGCAACCCTTCGGCGATTGCCTGAGCAAGCACACGCGACCCGGCAACCTGCGCAGCTGCTCGGCGCAACAGCCTTGCCGCGAGGACTACATCTGCGCGCAGGCCGAAGGCCAACCCGAAGGACGCGGGGCGTGCATTCCGCCCTACTTCCTGTTCCAGATGCGGGTGGACGGGCATTCGTGAAGGGGGCTCCCGTACGGCTCCCGAATGAATGACTCCCTCTCCCGCTTGCGGGAGAGCGTTGGGGTGAAGGTGAGCGGCGATGAAGGCCGCGCGATGTTGTCGGGTCCCCCCTGGCTGGCGGACCAGGGAGCCATTGCTGGCGCCAGATGAGAGGGCCGACCGCAAAAAATACCCAGTTCCAGGGATGTCATCGGACACTCTTTTTAACAATGATTGACATTTAGAAACCCCCTGCACGCCCGTCGGCAGGGGGCTTCTTTTTGTTGAGTCATACAACCATAAAGAGGAGTCAAGATGCTTTTCAGTCAAGCAAGTTCGGTCGCGCGAATCGGCGCCGTGGCCGGTGCGGTCATGTTGGTGGCATCGTGCGGCGGGGGTGGAGGTGGCGGTGCTTTTCTGCCGATGGTCGCACCGCCCCCTCCGGCGACAGTGCCGCCCGTCGTGAAGCATTCCATCGGCGGCACGGTCACCGGCCTTGAAGGCCGCCTGGTGCTGCAAAACAATGCCGGCGACGACCTCCAGCTGTCGGCCGATGGCAAGTTCACCTTTGCAACGACCCTGGTCGAGGGCTCGGACTACAAGGTCAGCATCCGTACGCAACCCCTGTGGCAGTTCTGCACCGTCACCAAGGACACCGGCAAGGCCTCGGCCGACGTGAGCGACGTGACGGTGGCCTGCTCGGCCACCGCCGCCAAGGTCGAGACGCTCGCCGGCACCGGCGTCTCGGGCACCGCCGACGGCAAGGGCAGGGCCGCATCGTTCGATCTCCCTTACGGCATCGCCCTCACCAGGAACGGTGGTCTGCTCATCGGCGACTGGTCAAACAACCTCTTGCGCAAGATTTCGCCCGAGGCCGACGTCACCACGTTTGCCGGCAACGGAAACCTGGCGTCGGTGGACGGCAACGGCCTCAACGCTTCGTTCAAGGACCTCGCCAGCTTCACCATGGACGCGACCGACACCGCCTTCGTCGCGGACGCCCAAGGCCATCGAATCCGCAAGGTCACACCGGCGGCCGATGTGACCACGGTGGCGGGCAATGGCACGAACACCACGACCGATGGCAACGGAACCGCCGCCACCTTCAACACGCCCATCTCGGTGGCCGTGGATGCTGCCGGCAATCTGTACGTTCTGGAGTATTTCGGCGGCGTCATTCGCAAGATCACCCCCACCGGCGATGTCACCACGCTGGCCGGCAGCAGCCCGCGGGGCTTTGCCGACGGCACGGGAAGCGCCGCGAAATTCGGGCTCGGCTACAACATGGCCATCGACGCGTCAGGCAACCTCTACGTCGCCGACAGCAGCAACCATCGAATTCGCAAGATCACCCCCACCGGGGTGGTCACAACCCTTGCAGGGACGGGAACGCCCGGCGCCACCGATGGACCCGGGAACTCCGCGACTTTCTCCGATCCCCGCGGCGTCGCCGTCGATGCGGACGGCAATGTCTACGTGGCCGATTTCGGGAGCAGCCTGTTGCGCAGGATCACACCGGCAGGGGTGGTCTCCACGCTCGCCGGCCAAGAGGGTGTCACGGGTGCGCAAGACGGCATCGGCGCGGCTGCCACGTTCAATCAGCCTCAGGGGCTCACGATCAACGCAGCGGGCACGCTGTATGTCGCCGACACCTTCGGCAATTTGATCCGCAAGGTCACGCCGGTTCGGGCGCCCTGAGGCATGCTGCGGCGACGTGCGCCGAGCGCGTCGCCGCGTCAGCCGCCGTCTGCGGCGGTGAGCGGCGATGGAGGCCGCGCGATGTTGTCAGGCCCCTGCCCTCACTCCCCCTCGTACCACCTGTCCTTCGCCAGCATCACCCTGTGATGCCCGCACCCCGACGGCATCATCGGAAAGCAGTTCTCCTGCGCCGCCACCTGCACGTCGAGAAAAAACGGCCCCTTGCTCTCCAGGCATTCGACCAGCGCCTCTTCCAGCTCCGCCGGGTCCGACACCCGCCGCGCCCCCCAACCAAAAGCCTTCGCCAACGCCACGAAGTCGGGCAGCGCCTCGTTCCAGCTGTGGCTCAGGCGGTTGCCGTGGTTCAGCTCCTGCCACTGGCGCACCATGCCCATGTAGCCGTTGTTGCTCAGCACCAGCTTCACCGCCGTGCCGTGCTGCATGGCAGTCGACAGTTCCTGGATGTTCATCAGCACCGAGGCGTCGCCGCTCACGCACACCGTGAGCGCGTCGGGGTGACCGATCTGCGCGCCGATGGCCGCGGGCAGCCCGTAGCCCATGGTGCCGGCGCCGCCCGAGGTGAGCCAGTGGCGCGGGCTGTCGAAGCGCAGGTACTGCGCGGCCCACATCTGGTGCTGGCCCACGTCGGTCGAGACGATCGCATCGCGGCCCGCGATGGCCCGCTGCAGCGACGACATCAGCTGCTGCGGCAGGATTTCTTCGGTTGACGGCGTGAAAGCCAGGCAGTCTTCGGCGCGCCAGCGCTCGATGCGCGCCCACCACGGCGCCAGCCGCTCGGGTGCAAACTCGTCGGGCAGCAGCCCCAGCAGCGCTTCGACGATGGCGCCGCAGTCGCCCACCATCGGCACGTCGACGTGCACCACCTTGTTGATGCTGCCGGGGTCGATGTCGATGTGGATCTTGCGGGCGTGCGGGCAGAACTCGTCGAGCTTGCCCGTCACGCGGTCGTCGAAACGCGCGCCCACGCATACCACCAGGTCGGCCTCGTGCATCGCGAGATTGGCTTCGAGCATGCCGTGCATGCCCAGCATGCCGACGAACTTCGGGTCGGACGCGGGGAACGCGCCCAGCCCCATCAGCGTGAGCGTGCACGGCGCATGCAGCCGGTGCACCAGCTGAGTGAACGCCTCGCAGGCCGCCGGCCCCGAGTTGATGAGACCGCCGCCGCCGTAGAGCACCGGCCGGCGCGCGGTCGAGATCAGGTCAGCGGCGCGCTGCAGCATCGCCCGCGGCGGCAGCGGTGCGCGGCCCGTGCGCAGCGCGCGCAGCGGGGCCGGCGCCGCGCCGTGCGTGAGGCGCATCAGCTGGATGTCCTTCGGCACGTCGAGCAGCACCGGGCCGGGGCGGCCGGTGGTGGCGATGTCGAGCGCGCGGCGCACCAGCGCGGGCACGTCGTCGGCCGCGCGAACCTGCCGGTTCCACTTGGTCACCGGGCGCGACATGCCCAGCGCATCGCTCTCCTGGAAAGCCTGCGTGCCGATCACCGCCGTCGACACCTGCCCGCTGATGCACAGCACCGGCACCGAATCGCTCATCGCGTCGAGCAGCCCCGTGATCGTGTTGCCCACGCCCGGCCCCGAGGTGACCAGCACCACGCCGACGCGGCCCGTGCTGCGCGCATAGCCCTCGGCCGCATGCACCGCCGCCTGTTCGTGGCGCACCAGCACATGGCGCAGCCGGGGTTCGCCGTGCAGCGCGTCGTACAGCGGCAGCGCCGCGCCGCCGGGGTAGCCGAAGATCGTGTCGACGCCGCATTCGACCAGCGTGTCGAGCAGCGCTTCGGCGCCGTTGCGCACGCGGGGTGGGGTCTCGGGCATGGCCGGCGAGAGGGAGGGCGAGGATGTGGGGGGAAGGTCGAGCAGTCGCATGCCCTCAATTCTTCCGCTCTTGAGGCAGAATTTGCTTCTTTCTTTTGGCTGTTTAAGCACGAAACATGAAAACTAATCGCCGAACATCGTCAGACAACGAAGGATCTTTCGACAAGACCGATCTGGCGATCCTGCGGGTGCTGCTGCTCGACTCGCGCAAGACCCTGCAGGAGATCGGCAACGAGGTCGGCCTGTCGCCCACCAGCTGCTGGACGCGCATCAAGAAGCTCGAGGCCTCGGGCGTCATCAAGCGCTACACCGTCGACGTCGACCCGGCCAAGCTGGGGTACCACGACTCGGTCATCGTGCAGGTCACCCTCGAGAGCCACACCGACGAAACCCTGTACGACTTCGGCCGCACCCTCGCCACCATTCCCGAGATCCAGGAGGCCTACCTGGTGTCGGGCGACTACGACTACTACATCCGCATCGCCGTGCGCGACACGCGCGACTACGAGCGACTGCTGCGCGAGAAGCTCTACAAGATTCCCGGCATTCGCCACAGCAAGTCGCACTTCGTGCTGCGGGTGCTCAAGGAAGCGACGGTGCCGCTGATCTGACGGGTCGACGGGCCCGCATGAACGAATGGTGGGTACGATCGCCGACGAACGGCCCTTCGCAGACGCCATCCCCTTCCCCTTCCATGAGATCGACTTCGGAACCCCGAACCCTGATCGTCCTGAGCGGACTGCCCGGCACAGGCAAGACCACCATCGCGCGCGAACTCGTGACGCGCGTCCCTTCGGTGTACCTGCGCATCGACGCCATCGAGCATGCGCTGAAGACCGCGAACGGACGCGCTGACGACGTGGGCCCGGCGGGCTATGTCGTCGCGTACGCGCTCGCTCGGTCCAACCTTGCGCTCGGCATGTCCGTGATTGCTGATTGCGTCAATCCGCTGTCAGTCACGCGTGAGGCGTGGCGGGCCGTGGCGGCCGAGACGTCGTCGCATCTGGTGGAGGTGGAGGTCGTGTGCTCTGACGTCGTTGAGCATCGCAGGCGCGTGGAGAACCGGGAAGCCGACATGGCGGGCTTTGCGTTGCCGAGCTGGGAGGCTGTGCTTCGGAATGATTACGAGGCCTGAGGCACGAGCCGCCTGGTCATCGACTCGGCGCTGGTGAGTACTAGCGAGGCGGCGGACCTGATCTGGCGGCGCGTGCGTGAGCGGTAAATCGATGCGCTCCCGTTTCATCGACGCCTTCCTGGGCGCCATCGTGCTCGGGCCCTGGGCCGCGATGTTTGCCTATCTGGGCCTTGCACCGTTGGCCGCGTACTGGCTCGACGGCACCAAGCATCGCACGGGCGCCAGCCGCGGCTCTTCCTATTGGTGGAGCTTCCCGGACGCCGTGGCCGCGCAGTACCCGATGCTCACCTGGCTGCTGGAACTCAAGAGCCATGTCGTTGTGTGGAGCTGCCTGGCTGGGATGGTGATTGGGCCGGTGGTTGCGTGGATCATGAGCAGCCGCCTGGATCGCATGCGTCGCAACACCCGGTGGTGAACCAGAATGAACGACCGCCCATGACCCCCACCTTGCGCACCGCCCTCGACTCGGATTTCGAATTTGCGTTCGATGCCAAGCGACAGGCGCTCGGCCCCTACGTGGCAGCGCGATGGGGATGGGATGACGACTTCCAGCGGAGCCTGCACCAAAGCCGATGGCAGGAGCGCCCGTGGTCGGTCATCCTCAAGGGCGGCACACCGGTCGGCACGATCGCCACATGGGAGGTCGACGGTCATCGCCGCATCGGTGAGTTCTACGTCTTGCCGGCCTTCCAGCGCGCCGGCATCGGTTCAGCGGTGCTTCGCCAACTGCTGGCCCAAGCGGATCAAGACAACCAGGCGGTGCGGCTGGAGCATCTGAAGTGGAACCCGGTCGGCGCGCTGTACGGGCGCCACGGGTTCGTCCACGAGAGCGCCAGCGACACGCATTGCTTTCTGGTTCGCCATCCGATTTCCCTGCATCGATGAAGCGGATCGATAGGCGGCATTCGGCCCACACATGACCCCTAACCCGAAGGTAATGACTTGATCTCGGTGCAACCAGCCAAACCCGACGAATGGAAGACCTATCGAGACCTGCGCCTGCGGGCGTTGCTCGACTCGCCGGACGCCTTCGGAAGCACGTACGAGGCGGAGGCCACGAGAAGCGATGCGATGTGGTCCGCTCGAATTGCCACGGCTACGTCGTCCGGGAAGGATCGTGTCCTTTTCGCGTTCAATCGCGACGACGCATGCGGTCTGATCTGGTGCAAGTTGTCCAGTGATGAACCGGCTGTCGCCCATCTTTTCCAGATGTGGGTTGATCCCGCATCACGAGGGATGGGAGCCGGTCGAGCTTTGCTCAAGGAGGCGATTTCTTGGGCCGAGAGCGTTGGAGTGAAGCGCGTTTTTTTGGGCGTCACTGCCGGAGATACGCCGGCGATGCGCCTGTACGCAGCTCACAGCTTCCGCCCCGACGGCGCGCTGGAGCCACTGCGGGAACACTCGAATCTGATGGTGCAGTCGATGAGCCTTGCACTCGGCCCTGTTGGATCGACGGACTGACTTCCACCATCGACCACCTTGCCCTCGTTTAAGCTCAACCGACAAAACTCTCTCTGAGGTTTCGCCATGCTCCAAATGCGCCCCGGGTGTGAATGCTGCAACCGAGACTTGCCGCCGGATTCAGTCGATGCCCGCATCTGTTCTTTCGAGTGCACGTTCTGCAGCGAGTGCGCAAGCGGACGCCTTGCAGGAACATGCCCGAACTGCGGCGGCGAATTGCTTCCGCGCCCGTCGCGGCCAGCGGCCAAGCTTGAGAAGTTTCCGGGTTCGACGACGCGGGTTTTCAAGCCTGAAGGTTGCGCGGCGGCGTCGTGAAGTGCCGCGCCAGATTCGTCCCATCGACGACTGCCAGTGGCCAAGAAGAGCGGACGTTGATGTCTGCGTCGCGAGGCCCTGCGAAACTGTTCGGACAAAATCCTTCCATCCAAGTTCGCTCGGGAGAAATCATGGAATGGTCGCCGATCTCGGCCAGTGAGCTTGAAGCCTTGGTAGAACTCCAACTCTCAGAGTGCACGCTGACGGAGCGGGAAACTTTCTCCCAGTACCGCATTCCATTTCGCCTCACGGCTATCGAGCGCTTCGGCAAATACGAGAGCGTTTTCATTGTTGCGATGCATCGCTCCGTCGCCATGTACTTCGAGGATGTAGAAGAAGGATTCAATCTTTCTCCCCTGCGCTCTGATGGTTCGATTGCGCAGCCTGGGTGGCAGCAGTGGAGTCTTCAAGAAGCACTCAATAATCTTGTCCTTCCGTAGCCTGAATAGGGCGGGATGCGGCCACGACCAACCATTCACCGCGTTGGCCAAAAATGCGACGAAAGAAAGATGTATGCCGGCACGATGAGTGCGACTTCAAACAGCCGCTGCCTCAAGCATCTTCAAAAAATCCCGAGTGCAGTTCTCCACGACGAAGCAGGCAAGTATCCGTATCGACCTGCTCCTCGGCGGCGAGGCTCGGCCACTGCCGGGCATTCCCCTGTTCTTCAAAGTCAGGTGGCGTCAGCATGACCACAGGAAAGAAGGAGTGAGATAAATGTCCAATGCAGAGCTTTTCGACCGCGACGAAACCAGCTACGAACGTTGGTTGCACGTCAATCCTGAAGGGTTTGTCGCCAACACTCTTCGAAGGCCAGCCGCACGCTACTTCGTACTCCACCGCGCGACCTGTCATTCCATTTCCACGCACAAGCCGCACACCGACGCAGCAGCGTTTACCGGCGGTAGATACATCAAGATATGTGCACATTCTCCGGAAGATTTGCTCGTGTGGGCGCGCTCCAACGGTATCGAAGAATTCTCCAGCTATTGCACTGCCTGTAAATCGATCGGATCGCAGCCTCGAAACTGATACACAGCTTGCCACCTTGACACTGACCTATTGCCGCTAGGGCGGACACCAGTCAGGACCAGCCCTTCGCTCGGCCGACCATTTCTAAACTGGCGATGCCCCTCACAGCCTGACGTCAAACCATGGACTTCTACGACGACCTCGCCCCGCTGTATCACCTGATCTTCCCCGACTGGAGCCACAGCATCCGGCGGCAGGGCGAGCAGCTCGACAGCGTCATCCAATCAGAATGGCCCGGGCATCGCACGGTGCTCGACGTCTCCTGCGGCATCGGCACCCAGACTCTCGCGCTTGCCGGGCGGGACTACTCCGTCGTCGGGTCTGACCTGTCGGCCAGAGAAATCGAACGTGCACGGCGCGAAGCGGACCTTCGCAGTTTGGCTATCGACTTCAGGGTCGGAGACATGCGCACGGCCCACGAGGACCACGGTACTGGATATGACCTCGTCATTTCGTGCGACAACTCGGTTCCTCACTTGCTGACCGACGAAGACCTGCTGCTTGCGTTGCGCCAGTTCATCGCGTGCTTGCGCCCCGGCGGCGGATGCGTCATCACGGTCAGGGACTACGACAAAGAGGAGCGCGGGACGAACCTGGTCAAGCACTATGGCGCGCGGGTTGAGGACGGCAAGCGGTACGTGCTGTTCCAGGTCTGGGATTTCGACGGCGACCACTACGACCTTTCCTTGTTCGTCGTCGAAAACGAACTGGCCACCGGGCTGGTGAAGACCCATGTCATGCGCTCCAGGTACTACGCAATCTCAGTCGAACGTCTTTGCGAGCTGATGAGAGAGGCTGGCTTCGAGGACGTGAAGCGACTCGACGCCGCGTTCTATCAGCCCGTCTTGGTCGGAACCAAGCCTGTGACTGGGTAGCTTGCTTCCGCGGGCAGAATGCGGGCACTAGCAGACACCAGCCAACCATGAAGCTGCCCCGTATCTCCTGGAGATTTTTCGCACTTGCTGCGCTCGTAGGCGGTGCCCTTTTCAACGAAAAGGTTCTTTCAAGAAATCCAGATCTGGAGAGAAGGCTCGTTGGCTGTTGGGTCGGAACTTCAGGCAGTGACTCAGCTTTTCCCGGGTCGGTCGTGTTCAAGTTCGAGGCGGATGGGACATTCAAGGGGCGTGGTGTAGAGAGCCTGATCACCAACAGGAAGCTGTCTAAGGTCGTGAAGGCATCTGGCACCTGGAAAGTCCAAAGAAACAAGTGGACACTTAGGTACACCGAGTCGAACGGGACTCTACTATTTCCTCGGCCCGGAGCGGAGTGGAACTTCAAAGTTTTCGATGTGACCGATGACGCGTTGGACGCCAGAGGCTGGGGCGCGAATGGGCGAAGTTTTGGCCTGGGTCGAATCAATCCCAACTCCAATGAATGTGTTGGCGAAGCGGGGGTGTCAGCCTAGGCTAGCTCGCACTGCCTGAGCTTCTGCTTCAGGCCCTTTGCGCCGATACCGATCGCAAGCGGGCCAGGTTCGCACATGAGCGATGCACCGCCTTACCATCCCTGATTTTTCCAATCGCGACCCATGCACCAATCACTCGGCCTCGTCTCCTTGGTGGTCCCCGACTACGACAAGGCGCTCGAATTCTTCGTCGGCACACTGGGCTTCGAACTCGTCGAAGATACGCCCGTGCCTGCGCAAGGAAAGCGATGGGTCGTGGTCAAGCCGCAGGGCGGACAAGGGGCCTGCCTTCTCCTGGCGCAAGCGTCGGCGCCAGAGCAGCAACGCGCTGTCGGCGACCAAGCTGGCGGCCGTGTGTTCCTGTTCCTGTACACGGACGACTTCTGGCGCGACTACGAAAAGTACAAGGCCGCCGGCGTCGAATTCGTTCGCCCACCGGAGGAACAGCCGCACGGGATCGTGGCGGTGTTCAAGGACCTGTGCGGAAACATGTGGGACCTGATCCAGCCCAATGCCAGCAACAGGAGCTGGCAGCTGTAAGAATGCCCTCCCACGTTTGCGTGAACCTCACTCTCCACCTGCGAAAGAACCGCCCATGACCGAGACCGCCAAGGTAAAAGGACCCGCCTCGTACTTCCCCTCCATCGAGAAGACCTACGGCCAGCCGATCGCGCATTGGATGGACATTCTTCAGGCTGCGGGTCCGCTGAAGCACATGGAGCTCGTGAGCCAGCTCAAGACGCAGCACCAGATGGGTCACGGGCATGCGAATGCCTTGGTTGCAGCGTTTCTTGCGAAGAAATAGCACGCGCCATCAGCGGCAAGAATGCATACATTCGGCTCGCGGTCATGCGAGCGGGCGGCCTTTTCGCCGCGACGACTCGAGTCGACCTTTGACGCCCCGACATGCGCCTCTTTCACTTCAGCGAAGACGGTCTGATCGATCAGTTCACTCCACGCCCTGTGCGCCAGCCAGCACTGCGCAAACCCGGTCAGGAATGGCTCAACAGCCCACTCGTGTGGGCCATCGATGCCGATCACCAGCGGCTGTATCTCTTTCCGCGAGAGTGCCCGCGCATCGTTGTCTGGGCGCACTCGGCATCGAGCCACGATGATCGAATGGCGTGGATGGGCGATCTTCCGTGCGGCGTACAGGCCGTTGCTTTCATAGAGCGCGCCTGGGTGGATCGCCATCGATCTGGCTCGATCTTCCGCTACGAGTTTCCCGTCCAATCGTTCGAGTGCATTGAAGACGCAGGCATGTTCGTCAGTCGAAACGTGGTGCGTCCGCTGGGCTGCGAAAGAATCGCGAATCTTCCCCTGGCCTTGAACGACAGCCACACCGAGTTGCGGGTTGTCGACTCGTTGCTGCCCTTGCGTGGCGTCTGGAACAGCACGCTGCATGCCAGTGGCATACGCTTGCGCAATGCGTCGGGTTGGGCCTGACCTCAATGCCCAACCGAGGGCAAGTGGTCATCTCGATCTGTTGCCCTTCGACAGTACACACCTCGTCCTCACCCGGGAGACACCATGCAGCTTCACACCGCCCGCATCTTCGTCCAGGACCTCGCCCTCGCCGCCCGCTTCTATGAAGAGATCCTCGGCCTGCCCCTGAAGGCCGACGGCCGCGACCAGGGCTTTTGCGTGTTCGACGCAGGCCCCCTGAGCCTGGTGGTCGAAAGTGTCGAAGCAGATGCCCCGCCAGAAGACCTGGCCTTGGTGGGCCGCTTCACAGGCCTGTCTTTCGACGTGGAAAACATCCAGTCGAAGTACACCGAACTCTCGTCACGCGGCGTCGCCTTCAGCGGCCTCCCCGAGCCGCAGTCATGGGGCGGCATCCTCGCCACGCTGCGCGACCCCGCCGGCAACGAACTTCAGTTGGTGCAGCAGCCCCGAACATAGCCATTGGTGCGCAGCCGTCATACAATGAGAATAATTCTTATTTGGATGGCCTGGCCACCGCACTACGTCCGCCATGGCCGCCGATCCCGCTCTGCACCCGCACATCCACACCCTCTATAGCGAGCACCACGGGTGGTTGCAGGGCTGGTTGCGCAGGAAGCTCGGCAATGCCTTCGACGCGGCAGACCTGGCGCAAGACACCTTCCTGCGCATCCTCACCGCGCCCGATCACACGCCCGAGAAGCAGTGCGACTGGCAATTGCGGGAGCCGCGCGCCTACCTGACGGTCGTTGCCAAGCGGCTGCTGGCCAACCTGTACCGGCGGCGTTCGCTGGAGCAGGCCTACCTCGAGGCCTTGAGCGCGTTGCCCGAACCGTTGGCGCCCTCGCCCGAGCAGCAGGCGATCATTCTCGAAACCCTGCAGGAGATCGACGCGATGCTCGACGGCCTGGCGCCGCCGGTGCGCCAGGCCTTCCTGATGGCGCAGCTCGAAGGACTGGGCTACGCGGAGATCGCAACGAAGCTGGGCGTGAGCGAGCGCACCGTCAAGCGCTACATGGCCGAGGCCATGGCCCGCTGCATCCTGCTGGTCGCGTGACGATGCAACGCACGATGGCGGTCGGGGTCGACAAGGCCGTCGCCCTGCAGGCGGCGCAATGGTTCGTCCTGCTGCAGTCGGGCGAGGCCACGGCGGCCGATCGCACGCAATGGACGCGCTGGCGGGCGGCCGACCCCGCGCACGAAACGGCCTGGCAGCGCGCCGAGCAAGTCAGTGGCAAGTTCGGCAGGCTGCCGGGCGCGCTGTCGATGCCGGTGCTGGGCCGCGCGGTGCGAAGCGATCGCCGCACAGCCGTCAAGGCACTCGCAGTGCTGCTGACCGCAGCGCCTGCCGGTTGGCTGGCCTGGCGCGCATCGCCGGCACGCGAATGGCTGGCCGACCACCGCACCGCCACGGGCGAACGCCGCGAACTGCGCCTGGCCGACGGCACGCGCATCCAGCTCAACACCGCGACGGCCATCGACGTGGCCTACGGCGCGACGCAGCGCGTGGTGCGGCTGCATGCGGGCGAAATACTCATCGAGACGGCGCCCGATGCCGTGCCCTCTTCCGACCCCACCTACCGCCCCTTCATCGTCGAGACCGCGCAGGGGCGCCTGCGTGCGCTGGGCACGCGCTTCGTGGTCCGGCAGCACGAAGACGATCGCAGCCATCTGACGGTGCTCGACGGCGCGGTCGAGGTTCGCCCCGACCACGCGCGCAGCCTGGCGGCGGTGGTGCGTGCCGGCGAGCAGGCCATGTTCTCTTCGGCGGCCATCGGCGAGATCACGGCGGCAGCCGCCGATGCCGACGATTGGTCGCGCGGTGTCCTGCGCGCCAGGAACATGCGGCTGCACGACTTCCTCGCCGAGCTGGGCCGCTACCGGCCCGGCGTGCTGCGCTGCGATCCGGCCGTGGCCGACCTGCGCGTGTCGGGCGTGTTCCAGCTGCGCGACACGGGCCCGGTGCTCGACAGCCTGCCGCAGGCCTTGCCGGTGGACGTGCTCTTTCGCACGCGCTACTGGGTCACGGTGGTGGCGCCGGGCGGTTGAGGCATCGGGTGCCGGCGGCGATTTCGGCCGTTGCGATTTTTTCTGTCGCGGCCTGTCCCCTTTTCTTTCCTCGCGTGTGAAGCCTTGAGGAACAGCAACTTCACACCCCTTGCAGGAGAGAGAGAAATCCATGGCCCGTCGCCGACCGTCCCCCCTTGATTCCGACACCGTCTCGTTGCGTGCGCTGTCGCTCGCCGTGCATGGCGCGTTGTTCGCCATGGCGTGCGCTGCCGCCGGGACGGTCGCCGCGCAGACACCGGGTTTGCCCAACGCACCAGCCGCACAAGCCGAAACACGCAAGGCCTACAACATCGCGCCCGGCCCACTCGACGAGGCCCTGTCGAGCTTCGCCGCCTCTGCCGGCGTGAGCATCACGATTCCGCCTGCCCTCGCACAGGGCAAGCGATCGCCCGGCCTGCAGGGCCAGCATGCCGTGGGCGAAGGCTTCGCGCGGCTGCTGGCCGGCTCGGGCCTCGAGGCGGCGGGTGGTGCGGGCGGCGCGTATGCACTGCGCCGCTCGAGCATCGGCGGCCCTGCAGACACCGGCGCCGACGGGAGCACCACGCTCGCACCGGTCACCGTCATGGCCGAGGCCGAGCGCAGCGCCACCACCGAAGGCACGCGCTCGTACACGGCGCGCGCGCTGACGCTCGGCAAGGGCGAGCAGGCACTCAAGGACATTCCCCAATCGGTGAGCGTGATCACGCGCCAGCGCATGGATGACCAGGGCCTCGTCGACCTGCGCGACGCGGTCAACAACGTCACGGGCGTGGTGGGCGTCAAGGGCGTGGGGCCGGGCATGGTCCTCACGTCGCGCGGCTTCCAGATCGACGCCTGGCAATACGACGGCGTGCCCGTGCCGCGCAACATGTACTCGCTGGGCAACTGGGCCACCGAAGACACGGTGTTCTTCGACCGCGTGGAAGTGCTGCGCGGCGCCTCGGGCCTGCTGCAAGGCACCGGCAGCCCGGGCGGCGCGATCAACCTCGTGCGCAAGCGCGGCCAGCCCGAGAAGACGCTCACGCTCACCGGCAAGGCAGGCTCGTGGGACCACTACGGCGCGCAGCTCGACGCCGGCGGTCCGCTCAATGCCGAAGGCACGCTGCGCGGCCGCGTGGTGGTCGACGAAGACCGCAGCCACTCGTTCACCGACTACGTGTGGCGCAAGACGCGCTCGCTCTACGGCGCCATCGACTACGACATTTCCCCCGACACCACCGTCGGCTTCGGCGTGAGCCACTCGCACGCCAAGGGGCGTCCGATGCTGCGCGGTTTTCCGCGCTACCCGGACGGCACCGACATCGGCCTGCCGCGCTCCGTGTTCACGGGCGCCCTGTGGAACCACAGCGACATCGAGCAGACCACGGTGTATGTCGACGCCGAGCACCGCTTCAACGACAAGTGGAAGCTGAAGTTCTCCGCGCTCGGCATGAACGAGAAGAACAGCGCGCAGCACCAGCGCATGCACGGCGACGTCGCGGCCGACGGCAGCGGGCTGAACTTCGCCGACTGGGACACCCGCTTCGATTCGCGCAAGCTCGGCTTCGACGTCTACCTGCGCGGTCGCTTCGACGCGCTGTCGATGCAGCACGACCTGACCATCGGCGCCAACTACTCGAAGTTCGAGTCGACCGACCGGTATGCGCGCCGGTTCAGCGGCGGCGGCAACATCTTCGCCATCGACCACAACCGCCCCGCGCAGAACTACGACACCATCATGGCCGCCGGTGGCGGAAAGAGCCACACGCACTACGACGTGCGGCAAAAGGGCATCTACGGCAGCTGGCGGGCCCAGCTGGCCGAGCCGCTCACGGCCATCGTCGGCGCGCGCCTGAGCTGGTACGACTACCTCTACTCGAGCCAGTCCGCGGGCTTCACGAGCACCGTCAGCACGTCGGGCGAAGTGACGCCCTATGTCGGCCTCGTGTTCGCGCTCAACAAGCAATGGTCGGCCTACGCGAGCTACACCGACGTGTTCGAGCCGCAGACCGAGCGCACCGTCTCGGGCGACGGGCTCAAGCCCATCATCGGCAGCAACTACGAGGTGGGCCTGAAGGGCGAGCTGATGGACGGCCGCCTGAACACCTCGCTGGCCGTGTTCCGCTACAACCACACCAACCGCGCCGTGACCGACCGCGACGGCGGCTTTGCCTGCGATGGCTGGTATTGCTCCAAGTCGTCGGGCAAGGTGCGCAGCCAGGGCTTCGAGGCCGAGGTCAACGGCGAGGTCGCGCCGCGGCTGCAACTCACGGCGGGCTACACCTACAACACCACCCGATTCCTCGAAGACCCGGACAACAAGGGCAAGATCTTCAGCCAGTGGACGCCCAAGCACATGCTGCGCGTGTGGACCAACTACCAGCTACCGGGCGACTGGAGCCGGCTCAGCGTGGGCGGTGGATTCAGCATCCAGAGCCACACGCTGGGCTACGACCGCACGTACAAGGTGCCCGGCTTCGCCGTGTGGAGCGCGCGCCTGGCCTACCAGCTGACGCCGGAGGTGGCGCTGGCCGTCAACATCAACAACGTCTTCGACAAGCGCTACTACATCCCGGCCTACAGCGAGGCCAACGGGAACAACAACTACGGCGATCCGCGCAACGTGCTGTTCACGGTGAAGTACACGCCGAAGCTGTGAGTTGTGGAGAAGGGGCACGTGGGTGGCGTGGCCCTTTTTCGTTCTCTCGCTGCCAAAGCGCGGAAAATCGCCTCGGCATGAACTACACGATTTCGAACGAACGAACCGTCACCTGGCAGGAGTTTGGCCATCTGATGGCGTTGGTCAGTTGGGGCAGCGGGTACGACGAAGCATCGTTCGAACGCTCCCACCGGGCCTACCCGCTCGTCGTCCACGCACGTGCAGACAGCGGCGCGCTTCTCGGCTATGTCTCAGCCTTCAGCGACGGGGCATTCACGACAATGCTCGGTGAACTGGTTGTCCACCCGGACGCCCAGGGCTCGGGCATCGGCCGGGCGCTACTGAGCGCCGTTGAAGCGGAGTTTCCTGGTGTCCCTGTCTATGTCAAGGCGCTGGGCAATGCGAAGCGATTCTTCGAGGCATGCGGCTATCGCAGCCCGAGCGAAGAAATGACAGTGCTGTTCAAGAAGGCTCGTCCTCGCTCCGCGCAGGCTCTTTGATCAGTGCATGACCCCGAAGCGAGAGAAACAACGAACGCCTCCTGATGATGAGTAACCCCGAAACGACTGCGTGGGTACGGGCGAACGCTGGACGCGTCATGCATGAGTGAAAAACTGAACTTCGTAGGGGGTGCCATCGGCCTCCTGGTCCTGCTGGGCGGCACGGTTTTCTGGCTCCGACACGACCTGAAGCGCCTGCGCAGCCTCAAGCGAAAGCTGCGGCTCGGCGCCCTGCTCACGCAGGCGAAACAGGACGAGCTGGCGTTGCTGCAGGGAAAGTACCCCTGGGCCTGACGGCCGCCCTCGCCTTCACGACCGCACGTCGAACGGATCAGAACCTGATCCGCACCGAAGCCGCGCTCCGATCGGCCTCGCCGTGGAACACGGCCTCGATGTTGTTGCCATCCGGGTCCAGCACGAACGCCGCGTAGTAGCCCGGGTGGTAGGCGCGTTCACCCGGCGGGCCGTTGTCCCGGCCTCCGTGCGCCAATGCGGCCTGGTAGAAGGCGTCCACCATGGCCCGGTCCTGCGCCTGGAATGCGATGTGGTGCCGCCCGGTGAGTTCGCCCTGCACTTCGTCGCTGTCGCGCGTCGACACGAACAGTTCGTCGGCCCAGAAGTTGCGCGCGTCGGAGCCGCCCATCGGGATCTTCAGCGCCTCGAAGACGGCGCTGTAGAAGACCTTGCTGGCCGCCAGATCGCGAACGACCAGTCCGATGTGGTCGATCAGGCGGCCGCGATGCAGTTCTTTTTGTGTACTCATGAAGCGCTCCTGTCGGTGGAGATCGGAGTGGCGGAATCTACCAAAGCCAACCTCGGATATCGAGCGACAGGGTTTGTATCTCAGGGCCGACTCAGCTTCAGCAATTTCCTCCATGCGGCCAGCGACGCGCCATGCGATGGCGGGCGCGCCTGCAGCCATGCCTGCGCCGATGCGTGCGGCGGGTAGTGGCTTCGCAGCGCCGGATCGGCACCTGCCGCCACCAGCAGCCGCGCGATCTCGAGGTGGTTGCGCGCCACGGCGCGCATCAGGGCGTTGTCCGTCCAGAACCCCGCTTGCGGCAAGGCGCTTTCAGTGCCGGGCGCGGGTGCGAACGGCAACCGGCCGACAGGCAACGCGGCCTGCAGCAACGTCGGTGAACCTGCCTGCGACGCGAGCGAAACGTCTTTGCAAGGAGGCGGCAGCACATGGACCAGGCGGGGCAGCCCCGACGAGGTCTGCGGCTGCGGCACCAGCTCGCTGCGCAGCGGCGCGGGGGTCTGGTGGTTCACGTCGACACCCAGGGCCAGCAAGGCGCGCACGGCCTCCACGTTGCCGGCATCGACCGCCGACGCCAACGGCGTCATGCGTCCGCAAGCGATCGTCTCGAAGGCGCGGTAGGCGGCCAACGCTTCTTGCGGCCTCTTCTGCAGGATCAGCAGGTAGACCCGCGCCTCGGCCGGAGCCCCCGCTTCGAGGGACGGCCACTGCGGCGGGTCCATGGCCCGTTGCAGCAGGAGGGCAGCCTGCAGATGCCCCTGCGTCGCTACTGCACGCACAGCGCGTTCGGTCGCCGGCAGGCCCTGCGCCAGGAGCAGGCGAACGACCCCCGCATCGCCACCCCTGGCCGCCGCATCGAGCGCGTTGTGCCCATCGGCATCGGTGCCCCGCACTGCGTCCGGCTCCATGACCGCCAGGAGCTGCCGAACGCTCTCCAGGCTCCCCTTCTCCGCCGCCATCGCCAGCGCCGACACGCCCTGCGCATCGCGCACATCAGGACGAGCGCCCGCGGCGAGCAACAGCCGCACACGCGCCGGGTCGTGCGCATGCTCGATCAGCGGCGGGTTCGAACTCGCGGCGTTGGGGTCGGCACCGGCGGCCAGCAGCGCCTGGATGGCCCAGGTCGTGGGTGCGAAGAACAACGGAAGGCCGCCGTTGCGATCGGGGGTGTCGGGGTTCGCGCCTGCCTTCAGCAGCAGCACCAGGGTCTGGCGGTAGTCGATCGCGTGCGTGTCGCTGATGCCGCCGGAGCCCGCGAACTTGGCTGCGCGCAACAGCGCCGTCTCGCCGTCGTTGGCGTTGCGGTAGTTCACATCGGCATGGCGACGCAGCAGGAACTTCACCATCTGCGCGTTGCCTTGCTGCGCGGCCTTCATCAGCGGCGAGTCGCCCACGTTGAAGCCGTAGCCCTGCACATCGTTGGCACCAAAGCCCTGCGCAAGAAATGCCTCGACCTCGCGCAGGCGACCGCGCTCCACGGCATCGAAGAACGCGATCTGCGCTTGCGCGGACGTCGTGTCGCGAGCGGGTTCGGCCTCGGCCGGGTGCGCTGGCATGTGGAGCATGAGAGCTGATGCGAAGGCGATGCACCAATGAAAGGATGGGTTTCGTGTGAACACTGCGGTCAGGCCTCGCTGGCCTGTCGATCGATGTCCGCCACGAGGCCTTGCAGCCACAGGCGGTGATCACTGAAAGTGCTCAGTCGCTCCTCGGCCTCTGCCCTCGCAGCCAGGTGCTGATCCAGATACCGGAACCCGACCCGCCGTGCGGCCTCGTGCAGAACGCCCTCGGGCACATCGTTTTCATACAGCACGTCGAACCGGGTCACCCAGAAGCCTTGCTCGGTCAACGCGATCCGCTCGAACGCGCGAGGGTCTTCCACGCTGAACTCGACGAACTCCAGGCCGCCCGGATGCGCGCGCACACCCGTGACCCGGCTGCTGCGATCCCACAGCGGAACCCATGGTGGCCCCTCGGGTGCGCGGGCGCCGTGGTACGCCAGGAACGACGGCCCCAGGCAGACCGTGCGGAACACTTCATGGAGGCACCCGCCCATCGCCAATTGCACCAAGGGCGCGGACGCGCCGAGCCGCTGCAGTGTCGCCACCCGCAAAGTCTCTGCCACCACCGTCATCCTGTGCCCTCCCTGATCTGCTGTCGGCCGATGTTAGCCACGTCCGCCATGTGCAGCAGCTCTTGTATTCTTGCTTCCACGCCGCGCCGCGTTCATTGACCGACTGCGCGGCCGCCTCAAGCCATGACCCCCTCTCACACTGACTTCTTCACCGACAAGGGCTATGTGCGGTTGAAAGGCTTCCATCCGCACAAGCAGATCGCGGGCCTGCGGCAGAAGCTGCTCGATGAGATCAAGCGCCTGAAAGCCTTGTCCGGTGGAAGGAGCCTGCCCGGCGCGCTGCACAAACTCCCCGTCTTCCAGCAGATCGGCAAGCTGTCGGCGCTCGTCAAGGTGCCCGGCGTGCACGAAGCGCTGGTGACGCCGGCGCTGATCGACTGCGTCACCCGCCTGGGCGGGCGCGCTCCGACCGCCATCCAGGACACGCAGCTGCTGCTGTCCCCGCCCCTTCAAGGCGCCTCGACCCTCACTGGTTTGAACTGGCATGTCGACGTCTCGACCCGACCGCAAGATCCGCTGCCGGGAATCCAGGCCTTCTTCCTGATCCACGACGTGGCACCCGGCGGCGGCGCGACCTTGGCGTTGGCCGGATCGCATCGCGTCGGCACGCCGGGGCGGGTTGCGGCCTCCGAGCTGAGGCAGCTTCTGAAGACGACCGGCGACCTGGCGCAAAGCCTTCACCCACTGGGCCTCGGCCTCGTCGAGATGTCAGGACGCGCCGGTGACGTCTTCCTGATGGACCTGCGCCTCTTGCACACGCCCTCCGTCAACTCGACGAAGAACGTGCGGATGATGGCGACGACGCGCTGCTTCCTGAACACCTGAGGCGAGTTCACGAAGGGCCTCGCATCACCAAACAGGTTACCCACCGCACTGGCATCGCACCCGCCTCAGGCGTAAGCTGACCACCACCCGGCCAGCCAAGGCCATGCCGCCAAGCGGCACCCGCTGCGCCGAACTGTGCGAAAGGACCCACCATGCTGTCCGACTCGTCTGTCACGACCATGCTTCCCGTGAAGGACATGGACCGCGCGCGTGCCTTCTACGAGGGCTGCCTGGGCCTGAAGGCGGGTGGCTTGCGGCCCGACGGCAAGTTCGTCTACACGGTGGGCGGCAGCACGCTCGCGCTGTTCCCCAAACCCGAAGGCACCAAGGCCGACCACACAGCGATCAGCTTCCAGGTGCCGGACATCGCCGCCAGCATCGACAAGCTGAAGCGCGCCGGCGTGGTGTTCGAGGACTACGACTTTCCCGACCTGAAGACGGTCGACCATGTCTGCGTCCTCGGTTCGGAAAAAGCGGCCTGGTTCAAGGACACGGAAGGCAACTTCCTGTGCATCCACGAGGACCTTGCGCCGACGTAACTGGCTCGCCGTGAGCAGCTACGGCGCCAGAGATTGGCCGTCCGGCAACTTCCGTCCCGCGGCGCGACGCGTCGAGGCGAACACGCTGGTGCCCAGCCACCGCCACAGGTCTTGCGCGTCGCACCTCGCCCCATCGACACGGATCTCGCGCGACTGAAGCGCCTGCGCAGGCGTGCGATCGCCCGTCCACACTTCGGTCAAGGCGCGCACGGAGGCATCCACCACGAGCGTCAGCTCGCGCCCCGGGTCGTCGCGGCACAGATCGGCCACGCCGTCCTCCACCACGAGCCACCACGCGCGCTCGCGCGTCCGTGCGTCGCGAAGCTGGAAGTGGATGATCACCGGTCGGGGCGGGAACTCCTGAATGCACGCGAACCGGCGCATGTCCCACATGAGCAGGCCCGCATCCAGTTCATCGTCGCGCAGGCGGCTGCCGATCCACTGCGCACCCCAATGGCCCAGCGCCATGACGATGGGTCGAAGTTCCTCGCCAGCCTCCGTGAGGCTGTATTCCCACACCTTGCCGACGGTGTTGCGGCGCACGACACCGAACTCCTCGAGGCGGTGAAGCCGCTGCGCCAGCAGGCTGGTGGACATTCGCGGGACGCCGCGATGCAGGTCGTTGAAGCGCTTGCTGCCGCACAGCAACTCGCGCACGACCAGCGGCGTCCATCGCTCGCACAACACCTCGGCCCCCCTGGCGACGGTGCAGAACTGACCGTAGGTATTTTCCATCGCCTCGTCTCCAGAGCGGCAACGCTTCAGATTCTGGACTTGTTCGCTCGCCTGGTCACGCGCAAGCTGCCCCCGACTTCCTCACTCTTTTCGGAGACCACTCATGACGATCCAACTCACACGCATGGACGGCGGGACCGTGGACCTTTCGCCGGAGATCCTGCAGTCGTTCAAGGCCACGTTCAAAGGCCAGGTGCTGACCGCGGATGACCCGGCCTACGAAGAGTCGCGCAAGGTCTGGAACGCGATGATCGACCGTCGCCCGGGCCTGGTGGCGCGCTGCACCGGCACGGTCGATGTCGTGCAGGCCGTCCGGTTCGCACGCCAGCACGGGCTTCTGAGTTCCGTGCGCGGCGGCGGCCACAACATCGCCGGGCTTGCGGTCTGCGAGGGCGGCCTCATGATAGACATGTCGCTGCTCAGAGGTGTCTGGGTCGATCCAGCGCGTCGCACGGCGCGCGCGCAAGCGGGCTGCACGCTGGGCGACGTCGATCGCGAGACACAGCTGCACGGGCTCGCCGCCGTGCTCGGTTTTGTGTCTGCCACCGGGATCGCGGGCCTCACCGTCGGCGGCGGATTCGGCTACCTCACGCGTCGCCACGGCTGGACCTGCGACAACGTGGTCTCGATGGAAGTCGTGACGGCCAGCGGCGAAGTCGTGCGTGCGTCTGCGGACGAGAACGAGGACCTGTTCTGGGCGCTGCGTGGTGGCAGCGGCAACTTCGGCATCGTCACCTCCTTCGAGTACCGGCTCTTTCCCGTCGGCCCCGAAATCCTGGGCGGTGCGATCGCATGGAGCGGCGATGACGCCCGGCAGGTTCTCGACGCCTACCGTGCGTTCAGCGCAGAGGCCCCGCGCGAACTGACCAGCGTGGCGGTCCTGCGGATCGCGCCGCCGGCCCCCTGGCTCCCGAAGGAAGTGCACGGCAAGCCGATCGTGGCCATCTTCGTCTGCTACACCGGCAAGGTCGAAGAGGGAGAAGCATTGATCGCACCGCTGCGCAGGCTTGGCCAGCCGGTGGCCGACATCGTGACGCGCCGGCCCTACACGCAGATGCAGAGCCTGCTCGACGCCACGCAGCCCAAGGGACGGCGCTACTACTGGAAGTCGCACTACCTGCCAGGCATCGATCAGCGGACCATCGACCTCGCCGTGACGCATGCGGGCCGGATTCAGTCGCCCCATTCGGCCATCCTCCTGTTCCAGATACAGGGTGCGCTGGGCGAGCTGCCTGCCGGGCATTCGCCGGCGGGCAATCGGGACGCGGCCTATGTGCTGAACATCGCGGGCTCCTGGGAGAAGCCGGGCGACGACCACATCCACATCCAGTGGGCGCGGGACTGCTTCGAAGCGACGCGCGCCTGCTCGACAGGCGGGGCCTACATCAACTTCCTGACGGAGGAAGAGGGTCAGGACCGCATCGAAGCCGCGTACGGCCGGGCCAACCTGGACAAACTCGCGGCGCTCAAGCGCAGGTACGACCCCGGGAACTTCTTCCGTCACACAAAGAGTGTCTCCGGCTGAACCGATCGTCGGCGACTTGTTGGCGGCCCTTCAAAGGTGCATTCAGCGCGGGCGCCCGGTGACCTAGTCCCACGCAGGAAGCTGCAGCAAGGCATCGGTGGGACGG
Organism: Variovorax sp. BGA-UO-ETr-C22; assembly: GCF_059567965.1. Lineage (NCBI taxonomy): Bacteria > Pseudomonadati > Pseudomonadota > Betaproteobacteria > Burkholderiales > Comamonadaceae > Variovorax > Variovorax sp. BGA-UO-ETr-C22. Next base: position 276,125 of record NZ_JCAQPA010000006.1, on the reverse strand, counting down.
TCCAGGATGTCGACGCCAGCGAAAGCGGTCCCGCCCGGCAAGAGCCGGGCGTCGCAAATGACTTCCCAGCCGTGGCTTTCAGTGCGCCGGGCCAGGCACACCTCCTCGCCGGCCGCAAGGAGCTTGACGCATTCGCCGACGCTGACGCGCTGTGCCGTGCCAAGGGCAAATTCCGTCGAACCGAACTCCTTCTCCACGACCGGGTGAATGGCGACGAGGTCCACCTTTCCGTCCTTGAAGTGAACCGCGGTAATTGCGTGCTGGGCCATCTTCGACCTCCATTCGTGCAGAGAGAGCCCCGACAGGCCCACGCTTCGACTGTACGCCCGCAGCGGCAAGTTCCCCGTCGTCATGGCGGAAAGCCGATGCCGGCGAAGGGGGCGGGCGCGCCAGCCGGCGCTACAAGCTGCGGGCGATCTGCTCGCGCAGCCACCGATGCCCCGGGTCGCGATGCCGGCGCTCGTGCCACAGCATCGCCATCTCGTAGCCCGGCACCTCCAGCGGCGCCTCCACCACGCGCAGCCCTGGCGCGCCGCGCGCCAGGCGCTCGGGCAGCATGGCGACCATGTCGGTGCTGACCAGCACCGACATCATGAAAAGAAAGTGCGGCACCGACAGCGCCACGCGCCGCGTGAGGCCCTGCGCCGCCAGCGCCTCGTCGGTGGGGCCGGCAAAGCCGCCGCCGCTGAGCGACACCACCACATGCTCCAGCGCGCAGAACTGCGCGAGCGTGGGGCGGCGCTTCAGGCGCGGGTGCCCTGCCCGTCCGGCCAGCACGTAGCGCTCGTGGAACAGCACGCGCCGGTGCAGGCCCGGCGGCGCGCCCACGCTGGTGTGGAAGAACAGGTCGATCTCCGCCTGCTCGAGCTGACGCGCCATGCGCGTAGGCACGGCCTCGACCACGGCCAGCCGCGTGTTCGGCGCGGCCGCGCGCAGGCCGGCCAGCGCGGGCAGCAGGATGGCCGACTCGGCGTAGTCGGCCGCGGCCACGCGCCAGGTGGTGGTCGCCTTGGCCGGGTCGAAGGGCTGGCTGGGCGCCACCGCGCGGCCCAGCGATGCGAGCGCTTCGCGCAGCGGCTCGCGCAGTTCGTCGGCGCGTGCGGTGGGCCGCATGCCGCGCTGCGCGGGCACGAGCAGCGGGTCGTCGAAGAGCTCGCGCAGCTTGGCGAGCTGCACGCTCACCGAGGGCTGCGAGAGGTTCAGGCGCTCGGCCGCGCGGGTCACGTTGCGCTCGGCCAGCAGGGTGTCGAGCGTGACCAGCAGGTTGAGGTCGATGCGGCTGAAATTGTTCATGGCGATACCTGGCATTCAAACTATTCATTTCCAATATAGCTTGGCAATCCCTAACCTGAGGGCATCTTCACTCGAACCCTTTGACACCGTGAACATCCTGCTGGTTATTGCCCATCCCGAAGCCGCCTCACTGAACGGCTCGCTCCATCGCTTCATGGTCGAACGCCTCACGAGCGCGGGCCATTCCGTGCGCGTGTCCGACCTGTACGCGATGCGCTGGAAGCCCGCGCTCGACGCCGACGACTTTCCGGCGCGCGACACCGCCGCGCCCTTCGACCCCGTGCTCGACTCGCTGCGCGCCTTCGAGGGCGGCACGCAGACCGCCGACATCGCCGCCGAGCAGGAGAAGCTGCTGTGGGCCGACGCGGTGATCCTGCAATTCCCGCTGTGGTGGTACTCGATGCCCGCCATCCTCAAGGGCTGGATCGAGCGCATCTACGCCTACGGCTTTGCCTACGGCGTGGGCGAACATTCCGATACACACTGGGGCGACCGCTTCGGCGAAGGCACGCTGGCCGGCAAGCGCGCGATGCTGGTGGTGACGACCGGCGGCTGGGCCTCGCACTACGCCCCGCGCGGCATCAACGGGCCGATGGACGACCTGCTGTTCCCCATTCACCACGGCATCCTCTACTACCCCGGCTTCGACGTGCTGCCGCCCTTCGTGGTGCACCGCACGGGCAAGGTCGATGCCGCCGCCTATGCGCGCATCACCGGCGAGCTCGGCGAGCGGCTCGACACGCTGTGGACCACCGACCCGATTGCGTTCCGCCCGCAGAACGGCGGCGACTACGAAATTCCGGCGCTCACGCTGCGCGAACACATCGCGCCGGGCCGCTCGGGCTTCGGTGTGCACCGCAAAAACAGCGAATCTGAAACTTTGGTTTTCGAGCCCGGCCGCCTTTAACCACGCCGGGAACAGGTGGATTCGCGGGAGACTTCAAATCGTCGCGACAACGCAGCAAGATGCGCATCCGCCGATTCGTCCGAAGGAGCTTGTCCATGTTCGCCACGCCAGAACGCACCGTCAAGATTCCGGGCCCCGACCATGCGATCACCATCACGCCGAATCCGTTGCGCGTGGTGGTGTCGGTGGGAGGCCATGTCATTGCCAGCTCGCGCGAGGCGCTGACCTTGCGTGAATCGCATTTCGGTACGGTGCATTACCTTCCGCGCAAGGACGTGCGCATGTCGCTGCTGGAGCGCACCACGCATGCGACCTACTGCCCGTACAAGGGCGAGTGCGCCTACTACAGCATTCCAGCCGGCGGCGAACGCTCGGTGAATGCCGTGTGGACCTACGAGTCACCCTATGAATCGGTCGCACCGATCAAGGACTACGTGGCCTTCTATCCGGACCGCGTGGGCACGATCGAAGAACGCTGCTTCTGACAACCGCCCCGCCCCGTTCGTGAAAAAACCGGCCCTTGCTTTCGCAAGGCCGGTTTTTCTTTCCCTGGCCCGCCCACACCCGCCCCGTGGGGCCGAGTGCGCGTGCTTGCCTGTCAGACCGATCGATTACAGCGGCAGTGCCTCGCCGCGAGCGGCGGCACGGGCCTCGGCGCGCACGCTGGCGCGGTCCAGGCCGCTGGCCAGCACCGGGGCCACGCGGGAGGTCACGGCCTCGCTGTAGGGGTTCTCGCTGCGGGCGGCCACCACGGCCTGGGCGCGCACGGCGTCACGGCTCACGGTCGACACGAACACCTGGGCGGGGCCTGCCTCGGCGCCGGTGGCATAGGGGTCGGCGCTGTGCGCGGCCACGACAGCTTGTGCGGCGACATCGGCGCGGCTGGCGGCCGAGGTCAGGCGATGCACGCCTTCGTAGGTTTCAGCGTGGGCGGCACCGGCGACGGCCATCAGGGCAACAGCAACGGCGGAGAGGATCTTCGAGGCGTTCATGGCGGTTTCCTTCTTCAATTCAGTTCAGTAGTACAAGTGTTTGCTTGGATGGTTTGAACCGGTCTTGGGTGGGTCACCGTCCCTCTTCTTGAAGGGCGGCCAACTCGCTCGGGGCCTGTTCATCCGGATCGGTTTTGGGGGCCGGTCCGTGAGATGAATTGTGCGGCGTGATCTAGGTAAAAACCCGCAGCAAAAAGAACCACGGCGTTCCCGAAAAGGAAACAATGCGGCGCGCCGGCGCCGCCATCAGCCCCAGGTCAGCGGGTCGAGCCGAAGATAGAACTCGAGCCGGCCGCCGTCGGGCGCGTCGATGCCCAGCTGCGCGAACAGCAGGGCATGCGCGGCGCGCGCGTCGGCCGCATCGCGCCAGCTCTCGCGCGCATTGCCCAGCAGCAGCGACAGGTCGACATACCGGTCCGCCGTGCCGAGCCGCCCCACGTCGATGAGGCCCGTGCATTGCAGCGTCTGCGGATCGACAAGGAAGTTCGGCAGGCAGGCATCGCCGTGGCACACGACGCGGTCTTGCGCCTCCTGTGCCAGCCGGTGCGGCAGGTCGGCGTGCAGCCGCGCCAGCAGCAATGGCGGCGGCACGTCCTGCTGGTCAGGGTCGAGGAACTCCGGGTTCACCGCGCCGCGCGCGACGACATCGGCGGCGCGGTCGAACATCGCCGACAGCGGGCGCGCGAAGGGGCACTCGCCCGCCGGGATCTCGTGCAGCGCGCGCAGGCGCCGCGCCATCGACGGCCAGGCACGCAGCAGATCCGCCGCCGGCAGGTCGCTGGCCGGCACGCCCGGCACCGCGGCCGTGACCAGGCAGGCGCCTTCGGGTGTCACGCGCCAGTCGAGCACGCGCGCGGAGCCGACGCCGTACGGCGCGAGCCATTCGGTGCGGCGACGCTCTTCGTCGAGCTGCGTGGCGCTCGCGCCGAGCGACACCTTCGCGAAGGCCGCGCCATCGCTGCGGCGGAACACCGCATCGCCCGACTCGCCCTCGCTGGCCGGCGTCCACGTCGTGCCGGCGGGCAAGCGGGGCAGCAGCTGTTCGATCGTGCCCATGCCTCAGTGCCCCACCGACTTCGAGAACACGTTGACCACCACCACGCCCGCGATGATCAGCCCGAGCCCGACGATGGCCGGCGCATCGAGCGTCTGGCCGAACCAGAGCCAGCTCACGACCGAGATCAGCACGATGCCCACGCCCGACCAGATCGCGTAGGCGATGCCAGTAGGCAGCACGCGCAGCGCGAGCGAGAGAAAGTAGAACGACACGGCGTAGCCCACCACCGTGGCCACGCTGGGCCAGAGCTGGGTGAAGCTGTCCGAGGCCTTGAGGAAGCTGGTCGCGAGCACTTCGACGACGATCGCGACAGCGAGGTATGCATAGGTCAGGGTCATCGCCGGACTCTAAACGCGCGCAGTCCGTGCGGCCCCGGTGGCCTTGCGCGATCCGGGGCCGAAGGCGCGTGCGTTTGACGCTCTCTCGAAGCTGTGCGCACAGCACCAGAAGCTTCAGGGCGGCAGCAACAACGGTCCGCAGTTGGTATCGGTGACGAACACTGCCATCAGCTTCGCGGGCTTCACCGGGTCGGGGTTCTCCGCGAACATGTGCAGCGTGTTCGGCGGCTCGAAGAAGGTCTCGCCGCTCTTGAAAGTGCCCACGGGACCGCCGCCCAGCTGCGAGCGGATGGTGCCCTCGACAATGATCGCGGTCACCGAGCCCGGGTGCCGGTGCGCGGGCGAATAGGCCAGCGGCGGAAAGTCGACCAGCACTGTCGTCACCGACTTGCCGGGCACATGCGGCAGCGCCTCGCACGACAGCACCTTGACCTGCGTCGCGGGCCGCGCCGTGGCCTCCGAGCCTGCGGGCACGGGCGCAGACGCGAACATCGGCCGCGCCACCGAACTGCACACGTCGGCGAACCACTGCACGGCCTCCTGCTGGCCGGCGCGCGGCATCAGCGCCCAGCCGGCGGCGAGCACCAGCGACAGCCCCGCGAGGCCCGCGCCGATGGAGGGCGCGCGATGCCAGCGTGCGGCCTTCATGACGCGACCTCCTGTGACAGCCGGAATGCCGCATGCCACCCCAGTTCGCGCCTTGCCTTCTCGCTGCTGACCTCGGCGCTGTCCTCCGCGATGTTGAAGATGCCGCCGCGCGCATGCCGCATCGCGAGCAACGCCGCCCAGGCCGCGGCCTCGACATGCACCGGGCTCACGCCCTTCGGTGCCGCGTTCGAAGTGCCCGGCCCATGCAGCTGCCCATAGCGCAGCACGGTGCCCGTGAGACCGACGGCACCCAGCACGCTGCGCTCCAGCGCCGCCACGCCGTCGATGCTGATGCGGCGACCGCCTTCGGCCCCGAGGTCGAGCGGCTCGTCCTCGGCGTGCGGCGTCGGCCCGGGCGCGTAGGCCCAGGCGATGCTTTGCGCAATCAGCTGCTTCGCACCGGCCGCCAGCGTCGCCGCCACGAGGTGCCGCGTGCCCTCGATGCGCACGCGCGCATTGCGTACCACCGCCTCGGCCATCAGCGCCGGGTCCAGGTCCCGGGGCAGATCGGTGAGCTGGTGGATGACGACCGTGGGCGCGATGCGCACCAGCGCGTCGCGCAAGGCCTGCGCGTCGAACACATCGACGACGACCGGCGTGGCACCGCGTGCCTCCAGCGCCGCCGCACGCTCGGCCCGGCGGGTGCCGCCATGCACCGTGTGGCCGGCCTCGACCAGCAGCGGGATCAGCACCGAGCCCACGGCCCCGGTCGCGCCCGCCACGAATACCTTCTCGCCCATTGCGTGTCCTTCTTTCCTGCTGGCTGTTCGAAGGCTCGAGCTTAGGATCGTGATGCACCAGACGAAAGAACCAAGAATCGTCAAAATGACTGGGCCATGACCGAACCGCCAGACAACGCCCTCCCCGGCATCGACCGCTCCACGGCGACCCCGCTGCATCGCCAGGTCTACGAGCGCTTTCGCACGGCCATCGAACACGGCGTGCTGCGCCCCGGCGACCGCGTGGCGTCGGCGCGCAGCCTGGCCAGCGAGCTGGGCGTGGCGCGCGGCACGGTGGAAGCGGCCTACAGCCAGCTCGCGGGCGAAGGCTATTTCTGCGCGCAGGGACAGGCGGGCACGGTGGTGTCGCCGTCGCTGCCGATGCAGCGGCCGGTGCGCGCCGGTTCGCGCCCCGTCGCGGATACGCCTGCACTGGCGGGCCCCGCCGCCCCACCGCCGCTGCAGCTCGGCATCCCGGCACTCGATGCCTTTCCGCGCAAGCTCTGGGCACGGCTGATGGCCCGCCGTGCGCGCGCCATGGGCGCGGCCGACCTGTTCTACGGCGACCCCGCGGGCCATGCGCCGCTGCGCGAGGCCATCGCGGCCTACCTGCGGGTGTCGCGTGGCGTGGCCTGCCAGCCGGCGCAGGTCTTCGTCACCGGCGGCTACCGCGCGTCGCTGGCGCTGGTGGCGCGCACGCTGCTCGCCAGGGACGACCGCGTGTGGATCGAAGACCCTGGCTACGCCCCCACGCGCGACGTGCTGCACAGCGCCGGCCACCGCGTGGTGCCCGTGCCGGTGGACGACGAGGGCCTGATGGTCGCGCGCGGCGTGCGCCGCTCGCCGAAGGCGCGCATGGCGGTCGTCACGCCCTCGCACCAGGCGCCGCTGGGCGTGTCGATGTCGCTGGCGCGCCGGCTGCAGCTGCTCGACTGGGCCTCGCGTGCGAAGGCCTGGATCGTCGAGGACGACTACGACGGCGAGTACCGCTACGCCGGTGCGCCGCTGCCCGCGCTCAAGAGCCTCGACGGGCACGACCGCGTGCTGTACGCGGGCAGCTTCTCGAAAGTGCTCTACCCGGGCCTCGCGCTGGGCTACCTGGTGGTGCCGGAATCGCTGCGCGCACGCTTCGAGGACGCGTCGCGCACCGCGTCCAACGGCTGCCCGCAGATCACGCAGGCCACGGTGGCCGACTTCATGCGCGACGGCCATTTCTCGCGCCACCTGAAGAAGATGCGCCTGCTCTACGCGCGCCGCCGCACCCTGCTGGTCGAGGCCTTGCACAAAGCCTTCGGCGACGGCGTGCGCATCGACCTGCAGGCCGGCGGCATGCACCTGATCGCGCGCTTCGAAGGGCACCGCGACAGCGACGTGGTGCTGGCCCGTCGCGCGCAGGCGGCCGGCCTGAACTGCCAGCCACTGACAGCCCGGGGCACCACGGCCGTTGAAAGCCAGGGGCTGCTGATGGGCTTCACCAACGTCGCCTCGCCCACCCAGGCGCGACAGCTCGCGACCCGGCTGCGCGCGGCGTTGGGCTGAGGCTCAGGCGCGCAGATCGACTTCAGGCCGCATCGACGACGCGCCGTTCCAGCGCACCTCGAAGCCCGCGCCGCGAAACTGGCCGACCACCAGTTCGCCGACGCGCTGCATGTCCGCATCGCCGCCCTCGGGCGCGCCCCAGAACGCGAGCGAGAGCTGGCTGGTGCGCTTGGCGCGGTTCTGGTCCTGCCGCGTGTAGAAGCAGAAGCCGTGCACGCCGGCCTTCTTGCCGCCGCGTTCGCGGAACGCTTCGGAGCAATCGGAGAAGCCGTCGGACTGCGTGTCGCCCGCGTCCTGCAGCGCGACCAGGCCCGCCTGCGTCAGCGCGGCGAACACGTCGGCGATGCGTGCTTCGGCGGCGCGCCATTGCGCGGCGCTCATCTTCACCGGGTCGGGCTCGGGCGGCGGCGGTTCGGGCAGCGCGTGGCCGGTGATGCGCGAGAGCAACTCGGCGACCTCTTCCTCCATCGCGTTCTCCGTGATGTGGTTGCCGTGGCTGTCGTGCACGTCGGGGTTGGCGCCCGCGTCGATGAGCAGTTGCACCGGCTCCGTGGTCGGCGAGAACTCGGCCGCGAGGTACAGCGCGGTGCGGCCGCCGGTACCGGTGTATTCGAGCGGGCTGCCGGCGTCGAGCAGCAGTTGCAGCACGGCGAGGATCGGTTCGAGCTCGGCTTCGTTCGTACCCGCCGCGGCACATTGCAACGCGGTGAAGCCCTGCTTGTTCACGGCGGCCAGGTCGGCCCCGGCCGCGATGCAGGCGCGCACCGTGTCGACATCGGCTTCGCCCGCCGCGTCGAAGATCTTCTTCGGATTCATGGCATCTCCCTGTTGGTTTTTGGATTCTGCCGCAGGCGCCTTGCACTTCACAGACCGCGCGAACCTCGCTACATTCGACGCCTCGATCAACAAACCGGACTGGAGGTGCGCGATGGAAGACACTGCTATTCACTCTCCCTCCCACGTACGGTTCGTCGGGTCGCATCCGAACTGCTGCTGAAGCGCTTTCCACGCTCCAGGTGCCGCTGAAGGCACCACCAGCCAGCCCGTTCGACCCTCGCGGTGTCCTGCCGCGACACGCCGTCCGATTCAGACAACGCCACGCCGGCACACGAGTGCCGCGCGCGGTCCGTTCCCTTTTCGAATCAAGGCTCACCATGCTTGAAACCCGTGCCGCCGATGCGCGGCAGTTCGTGACTTCCCTTTTCGATCCGCAGCGGGCGTCCGCTGAAGAATGGGCGCAGGCCCTGGCCTACTGGCGCCAGCGCCACGACGAAGACTTTCCGGGCGAGCCGCAGCCCGACGACGCCCACACCCAGCAGGACGTGCGCCAGCACACGCCGCTGCATGTGGTGCACCGCGCCTTCGCGCGGGACGCACAGGGGCGCATCGTCGGCAGCCTCAACATGGGCGTGCGCCGCGAAGGCTCGCCCGACTACGCGACCTTCGCGCCTTTCATCGACGTGTGGGGCGGCGTGCTGCGATCGCACCAGCGCCAGGGCGTGGCCAGCACCTTGCTGCACCGGCTTCTGGCGCTGATGGAGACTCGCGCCCCCACCACCGCGACCTTCAAGGCCCACCTGCCAGAAGGCCGGGCGTTCCTCGCGGCCATCGGTGCGACCGAAAAGCACCGCAGCATCGAGAACCGCATGGCCTTCGCCGGCCTCGACTGGGCGGCGCTCGCGCGCTGGCGCGCCGACGCCCTCGCGCCCACGCACGGGCTGCGCCTGGAGATCCACGCGGGCCGCGTGCCCTTCGATCGGCTGGCCACGCTGATGGCGCCGCTGTCCGCGCTGCTCGAAGACGCGCCCACCAGCGCGCTGGAACGCGCGCCCCTGCGCTTCGAGCTGGAAGGCTTCCACGCCTGGTACGCCGAAATCGACCGGCGCGGCGGCGAGCACTTTCTCGTGCTGCTGCGCGATGCCAACGACGACGTGGCCGCCGTGTGCGACGCCAGCTGGAACCAGCTGTACCCCGACCGCATGTTCCAGCGCCTCACCGGGGTTGCCCGCCATTGGCGCGGCAAGGGACTGGCCAAGGGCGTGAAGGCGATCATGTTGCAGCTCGTGCGCGAACGGCATCCCGAGGTGGCGATCGCCGTCACGCACAACGCCGAGGTCAATGCGCCCATGCTCGCCATCAACCACCAGCTGGGCTTTGCCCCGCACAGGCATGATGGCGCCTACCAGATCGGCACGGAAAGCCTGAGGGCCTTCCTCTCGACCCGCCCCCTGGCTGTGCCGGAGGCGCGCGCATGAAGACACCCCCCAGACTGCAATCCCTCGTCGACGAAGGGCTGATCGACAGCGTCGTGCGCCAGCTCATGAGCGGCAAGGAAGCCATGGTCTACGTCGTGCGCTGCGGCGAAGAAACGCGCTGCGCCAAGATCTACAAGGAAGCCGACAAGCGCAGCTTTCGCCAGGCCGTCGACTACACCGAGAACCGGCGCGTAAAGAACACCCGCGAGGCGCGCGCCATGGCCAAGGGCACGCGCTTCGGCCGCAAGGTGACCGAGGCCATCTGGCAAAGCGCCGAGGTCGATGCGCTCTACCGCCTGGCCGCTGCGGGCGTGCGCGTGCCCACGCCGCACAACTTCCTCGAAGGCGTGCTGCTCATGGACCTGGTGACCGACGCCCACGGCGACGCCGCCCCGCGCCTGAACGACGTGGCCTTCTCGCCCGACGACGCGCTGCGCCACCACGCGAGCCTGCTCAAGGAAGTGATGCGCATGCTCTGCGCGGGCATCGTGCACGGCGACCTGTCGGAGTTCAACGTGCTGCTGGCCGAAGACGGCCCGGTGATCATCGACCTGCCGCAGGCCGTGGACGCGGCCGGCAACAACCACGCCAAGCGCATGCTGCTGCGCGACGTGGAGAACCTGCGCAACTTCTTCGGGCAGTACGCGCCCGCGCTGCTGCAGACGCACTACGGCGACGAGATCTGGCAGCTGTACGAGCGCGGCCTGCTGCGGCCCGAGACCGAGCTCACGGGCACCTTCGTGCGCGAGACCGGCCCGGTCGATCTCAGCAACGTGCTGCGCGAAGTGGACGACGCGCGGGCGGAAGAAGCGGCGCGCCAGCTGCGGATGCAAGCGCCGCGACAATAGCGGGCTGACTCCGCCCGCCCCGATGACTTCCAACGCCCTGCCCCAGCGCCCACCCTTTTCAACCGCCTTCCGCCACATCGCCCGGGCCGCGGCCTTCGTGGCACTGGGAATCGGCCCGGCCGCGCACGCCGGCGCCATCCGGCTGGAAGACGACCGGGGCCGGGTGCTCGAGCTGCAGGCGCCCGCCAGGCGCATCGTGTCGCTGATGCCCTCGCTCACCGAGACGGTCTGCGCGCTCGACGCCTGCGACCGGCTCGTGGGCATCGACCGCCACGCCAACTGGCCGGCGGCGGTGAAAGGCCTGCCGCAGGTGGGCGGCATGGACGACGCGAACATCGAGCGCATCGTCGCGCTCAAGCCCGACCTCGTGTTGCTGCGCCCGCGCAGCCGCGCCGCCGAAGCGCTGGAGCGCCTGGGCATCAAGGTGCTGGCGCTCGACGCCAAGACCCATGCCGACATGCGCCGCGTGATGGAAACCGTGGCCCGCGCCACCGGCAAGCCGGGCGCGGGCGAGGCCTTCTGGCGCAGCCTCGATGCCCGGCTGAACGCGGCCCGCGCCCGCGTGCCGCTGAACTGGCAGGGGCGGCGCGTGTACTTCGAGGTGCACGGCGGCGTGGCGGCGGCAAGCGAAAGCTCCTTCATCGGCGAAACCCTGGCGCGCCTGGGCCTGGCCAATGCGGTGCCGGGCTCGCTCGGCCCCTTCCCCAGGATGAACCCCGAGTTCGTGGTGCGCGCCAACCCCGACGTGCTGATGGTCTCGGCCCTCGGCGAAATCTCGGCCATGGCGGGGCGCCCCGGCTGGTCGGCCATGTCGGCCATCCAGCGCGGGCGCGTCTGCAGCTTTGCCTCGGCGCGCTTCGACCTGATGATGCGGCCCGGCCCCCGGCTCGACGAGGCGGCCGACGCCATCGTGAATTGCCTTGCGTCGCTGGATGCGCCGCGCAACTGATCTTCGGCACGCCATGAACTTCGACATCGTTCCCGCCGCGAACTTCGGCACCGACGAACTCACCGCGCTCTGGAATCGCGCCTACGAGGACTACTTCGTGCCGATCGCGTTCGACCGCGCGATGTTCGAGCGGCACGTGCGGCGCGCCCAGGCCGACCTGGACCTCTCGCGCGTGATCGTCGCCGGCGGCGAGGCCTGCGGCCTCTCGCTCGTCGGCCGGCGCGGGCCGCGCGCCTACCTCGCGGGCTTCGGCATCGCGAGCGCGCAGCGCCGCCGGGGGCTGGCGAAACAGCTCATCGAGGCGCAGCTGCGCGACCTGTCGGCGGCCGGCATCGCGCAAGTGCAGCTCGAAGTCATCGAACAGAACCCAGCGCGGCAGCTGTACCGGCAGGCGGGCTTCGTCGAAACCCGCGCGCTCGAGGTGCTCGAAGGCAGCTTCGAGCCTGGTGCCGATACAGCTTCGACAGCGCCCGATACCGACGCGCTCGCCGCCCTGCATGCGGCCTGCGCGGCCGTCTCGCGCCCCACCTGGCGCCGCGAGTGGCCGACCGTGCAAGGTGCGCTCGCGCACGACGGCGCCGTGGCCCTCGGCGCGGCAACAGGCGGCTACGCCATCCTCCTGCCGCCGGCCTTGCCGCTGCACATGCTGCTCGACGCCGCCGCGCCCGACGAAGCCTCGGCCCATGCCTTGCTCGACGCGCTCGCGCAGGCACGCCCCGGCGCGCGCTGGCGGCTGGTCGACGAGCCCGAGGGCAGCGCGCTGCACCGCGCGATGGCCGCACGCGGCGCCACCGTTGTCATACGCCAGATCGAGATGACCGCGACACTCCAGCCCCAGCCCACCTTTTCTTCCGATTCCTCGCGCCCCGTCCGTTCATGAAGTCCCCCAAGCGAACCTCGTCCACCCCCTCCATCCGCGTGGGCCCCAGCGGCGTGCATGGCCTGGGCGCCTTCGCCACGCGCGACCTGCCGGCCGAAGCCTTCCTCGGCCTGTACGAAGGCCGCCGCTACACCAGGCAGGAAGTCGCCTCCAAGCTCTGGGACGACCAGCTCACCTACCTGTTCACGCTGACGACCGGCGAGACCATCGACGGCGCCAAGGGCGGCAACGCCACGCGCCACCTGAACCATTCGTGCGAGCCGAACTGCGAGGCGGTCGAGGAGTACGACGAAGCAGGCGAGATGGTGCTGCGCTTCCAGACGATGGAGGCGGTGGAAGCCGGCGACGAGCTCTTCATCGACTACTCGCTCACGGCCGACGACGGCTCGCCGCCCTCGAAGTACCCCTGCCATTGCGGCTCGCCGAACTGCCGCGGGACGATGTTGGCGCCGGTGGAGGCCGTGGCGGAGAAAGACGGGCCGGCCACGGCGGCCGACGTGGCGCCGGCTGCGTCGGACCCGCGCAGGCAACTCAGCGACCTGCCCTGGTGAGGTAGCTGCGAGCCGCCAAGGCTCAGGGCGACTCGCTCTTCACGCTGCGCAGTTGCGCCTCCGCGCGTTCGAGCTCGGTGCGCAGCGCGCGGATCTCGCGTTCCAGTTTCTCGATGCGTGCTTCGCGGCTCATCGGCGCCAGCGCCTGGCAGCGCAGCTGCAGCGCGCTCAGGGTGTCGGCCAGCTCGCGCCGGCGCAGCATCTGGCCGCGCGAACGGGCCAGGGCCATGTCGCGCTCCAGCACGGCTTCCTGCGCCTTGCACTCTTCGGCACTCAAGGGCTGCGCGGCCGGCTCGGTTTGGGCAAAGGCGGCAGGCATGGCCAGGGTCAACGCAAGGGCCAGGAGACGGGGTTTCGGACGCATGCCATACGGTACCCGAACTGCCTGGCGGAACAGGCCTTCAGCCCTTCAGGCTGCAGCTGTTCTGGCAATGCACTTGATCTCGATCAGCCAGTCCGGGCTGCCCAGCCGCGCCACCTGCACCAGCGTCTGCGAGATCTGCGGCTCGCCGCCGAACATCTCGGCGCGCAGGGCGAAGAGCGCGTCGGCCTGGCCGAGGAAGCCGTCGATGTCGGTCACGAACAGGGTTTCGTCCACCACCTCGGCCATCGAGGCGCCGAAGGATGCGAGCACGCTGCGCACGTTGGCGTAGGCCTGCCGCACCTGCGCCGCGATGTCGCCGGCGCCGACGGTGCGGCCCTCGCCGTCCACGCTCACCTGGCCCGAGAGATAGATCGTGTCGCCGACCTGCACACCGTCGGCAATGATGTGCTTGAACGCGCCTTCGCGCACCACGCGGCGGGGAGTGACGGACATGGGGTTTCCTGGGTTTCGTTGGGAGCGCCGCAGTATCGAAGGTGCCACCTGCAGCGGTGCGCCACGCGGCGGATGCCCCTTCTCGCCCCAAGTCGATCCACGAGCGCCGAGGCGCGCCCCGCGATCCTGTGATTCAGGCGCTCAGGTAGCGCGCGTCCCACTGCGCCGCCAGTTGCCGGGCCCGGTGCAGCGGTGTGCGGGCGCGCTCGAAGTCCATCACGCAGGCGACGTCCGCCGCGGCGGGGCGCGCAGGGCTTTCGTTGCTGCGGCCGTCCGTCAGCAGCCACAGCCAGCGCTGGCGGGCCTCGTGCTTCGCCAGCAGCTGCTGCGCGCGCTGCACGCCGAGTGCCAATGGCGTGCCACCGCCGGCGGCGATGGGCGCAACCCAGTCGTCGTTCCAGGCGCTGGCGCGGCGCGGTGGCAGGCGCAGCTCGACCACGTCGCCGGCAAAGCACAGCAGCGCCACATGGTCGCGCCGCTGGTAGGCCTCCTGCATCAGCGCGAGCAGCTGGCCCTTGGCGCGCGCCAACTGGCCGTCGTGGCGCATCGAAGCCGAGCAGTCGAGCAGGAAGCAATGCAGCGCACCGCTGCGCGCCTCCTGCGGGCGGTGGCGCAGGTGCGCGGCCTGCAGCCGGTCCGCGCCACGGGCGACGAGCGTGCGCGGCCAGTCGAACGCCGTGCCGGACGCGGCGGCACCGTGCCAGGCGTCCCGTTGCGTGCCCTGCCTCCGGTCACCCTGGCGTGCGCCAGCGGGTGCGGCGTCCCGGAGGCTCAGGCTTTTTTTGGGGCGGCCTGGGACGCGGAGATCAGCGGGCGCAGCGGCTTCACGCGCTCGATGCCGACGGGCTCGGGCGGCATCGCGCCCCAGTCGCTGTCGCCGGCATCGCGCGCGGGCGCATCGCCCGGGTTGCGTTGAGGTGCGGGTGACGTCATGGGGGGCGTCACGGCTGCTTCGGCCGCTGGATGACGCCGGTGCAGCAGCACCGCCTCGGCCACGCGCTGCACATGGTCGCCGGTGATCGACGCCGCGCCTTCCCACGCCGCGAGCGCACGCGCCGAGCGCAGCATCACGAGGTCGGCGCGCAGGCCGTCCACGCCGGCCGCGATGCACAGCGCGCCGACGGCGTCGTGCACCGCATCGCCATACGGCAAGGCCGCCGCGTCCGCCACGCGCGCGCGCGCACGCACCAGCGCCGCCGCGAGTTCGGCTTCCTCCTTCGCATGCGCCGCACGAAAGCCTTGCGGATCGGCATCGAAGGCCAGCCGTGCACGCACGATGGCCTGGCGCTCGGCCGCGTCCTGCAGGTTGCGCAGCCGCACGCACAGACCGAAGCGGTCGAGCAGCTGCGGGCGCAGCGTGCCCTCTTCCGGGTTCATGGTGCCCACGAGCACGAAGCGCGCGGCATGCCGGTGCGAGATGCCGTCGCGCTCCACCACGTTGACGCCGCTGGCCGCCGCGTCGAGCAGCGAGTCGATGAGCGCGTCGGGCAGCAGGTTGATCTCGTCGACGTACAGCACGCCGCCGTGCGCGCGCGCCAGCAGGCCGGGCGCAAACTTCAGTTCGTGGCCAGCCAGTGCCTGCCCGAGGTCGAGCGTGCCCACGAGGCTTTCGAGGCTCGCGCCGAGCGGCAGCGTGACGAAGGGCGCGCCGGGCAGCAGCTCGGCGAGCGCGCGCGCGGCCGTGGTCTTGGCGGTGCCGCGCGGGCCTTCGATGAGCACGCCGCCCAGCGCGGGATCGACCGCGGCCAGCAAGAGCGCCCGGCGCAGTTGCGGCTGGCCGGCGATCGCGGCAAAGGGGAACGGCACCGGCATCGGGGCGGCTGTGGTCATCGGGGGCTTCCTTCCATCTGCTGCTCGTGGTCGAGCAGCAGGTTTTCCAATTGGTCCCGGTAGTCGCCGGGCGACTGCCAGAGACCGCGCTGCATGGCTTCGAGCAGGCGGTTGAGCATGTCCTGCAGCGCGCGCGGATTGTGCGCGTTCACGAAGTCGCGGGTGGCGGCGTCGAGCACGTAGGCGTCGGCCACCATCGCGTACTGGTGGTCGCCCACCACGCGCGCGGTGGCGTCGAAGCCGAACAGATAGTCGACCGTGGCGGCCATCTCGAAGGCGCCCTTGTAGCCGTGGCGCTTCACGCCGTCGATCCACTTGGGGTTGACCACGCGCGCGCGGATCACGCGGCTGATTTCTTCCTTCAGCGTGCGCACGCGCGGGGCCTGCGGGTTGCCGTGGTCGCCGTGGTACATCGCCGGCTGCTGCCCGCTCAGATGGCGCACAGCGGCGGCCATGCCGCCCTGGAACTGGTAGTAGTCGTTGGAGTCGAGCAGGTCGTGCTCGCGGCTGTCCTGGTTCTGCAGCACGACGTTCATGGCGCGCAGCCGGCGCACCAGCGCATCGCCCGCCGGCACGCCGTCGCTGCCCTGGCCGTAGGCATGGGCGCTGCCGCCGACGTAGGCCTTCGACAGGTCGTCGTCGCTCTGCCAGTCGCCATGGTCGAACAGCGGCTGCAGGCCCGAGCCGTAGCTGCCGGGCGCGGAACCGAACACGCGCCAGCCGGCCTGCGTGCGCGCCTCGCCGGGCGCCACGCCCTGCGCTTCGAGCGCCGCGGCCTCGCGCAGGATGCGGGCGCGGATCGGGTTGCGCTCGGCGTCTTCGTCTTCCTGCGCGGCCACGGCCTGCACGGCGGCGTCGAACATCTGCACGGCATTCGGAAAGGCGTCGCGGAAGAAGCCCGAGATGCGCAGCGTGACATCGATGCGCGGACGCCCGAGGCCCACGGTGGGCAGCACCTCGAAATCGACCACGCGCTGGCTGCCCGGCGCCCACTTGGGCCGCACGCCGATGAGCGCGAAGGCCTGCGCCAGGTCGTCGCCGCCGGTGCGCATGGTGGCCGTGCCCCAGACCGACAGGCCCAGCGCCACGGGGTAGTCGCCATGCTCCTGCAGGTGGCGTTCGACCAGCTGCGCAGCCGACTTGAGCCCGAGCATCCAGGCCGTGGGCGTGGGGATGGCGCGCGTGTCGACCGCGTAGAAGTTGCGCCCGGTCGGCAGCACGTCGGGCCGGCCGCGCGAAGGCGAGCCGCTGGGGCCCGGTGGCACGAAGCGGCCTTGCAGTGCGCGCGACAGCTGGCGCAGCTCTTCTGCGCCGCACGCATCGAGCGCGGGCGCGAGACGGTGCGCGATGCGGCCCATCACGGCGGCGGTATGCGGCAGATCGGGCGGACAAGCGTCCGCTTCGAGCAGCTGCTGCGCCAACAGCTCCAGCCGCTCGCGCGTGTCGCCCTGGTGGCGCCAGGCCTCGTCGCTCACGGCCGCCAGCAATGCCGGCCGCGCGCCCTGCCAGGGCTTTGCCGCGTCGATGTCGAGCGGGTCGAAGGCCTCGCCCGGCAGCAGGTCGGCTGCGAGCGCGCCGAGCAGCCCGGCGTTCTCGCCCGCGCCATCGGCGGCCGGGTAGCGCGCGAGCGCGAGCAGTGTGTCGCGCCGCAGCCGATCGCGCGGCGAATCGCCGAACACATGCAGGCCGTCGCGGATCTGGGTTTCTTTCAGCTCGCACAGGTACGCATCGACGCGCGCCAGCACGGCATCGTCTTCCGCGCCCGGCAGACCCAGCTCTTCGACCAGGTGCTGGGCGCGCACGGTCGCGAGGATCTGCGCACGCAGCACCTTGGCGCGGCGTGCGTCGACCAGCAGCGCGTCGTAGTACTCGTCGACCTGCCGCTCCAGGTCCTGCAGCGGGCCGTGGTTCTCGGCGCGCGTGAGCGGCGGCATCAGGTGGTCGACGATCACGGCCTGCGTGCGGCGCTTGGCCTGCGCGCCCTCGCCGGGGTCGTTGACGATGAAGGGATACACGTTGGGCAGCGGCCCGAGGATGGCATCGGGCCAGCAGGTGGCTGCGAGCGCCAGGCTCTTGCCCGGCAGCCATTCGAGGTTGCCGTGCTTGCCGACGTGGACGACCGCGTCGATGGCGAACACATCGCGCAGCCAGAAATAGAACGCGAGGTAGCTGTGCGGCGGCACCAGCTCGGCGTCGTGGTAGCTCGCGTAATCGGCCAGGCCCAGCGGGCCCAGTGCGCGCGCCGGCTGGATGCCGACGAACACACGGCCCAGCCGCAGCCCGGCGATCATGAAGCGGCCCTGGCGCAGCATCGGGTCGTGCTCGGGCGGGCCCCATTGCGCGTCGATGGCGGCGGCCATGCCCTCGGGCAGCGCCGCGAGGCGTGCGCGGTAGTCGGCGAGCGCGTAGCTCTGCCACGCGGGCCGCGCGGCCCATTGCGCGGGATCGTTGGCGATGCCCTCCTGCAGCGTGCGCATCAGCGCGTCGCCGTCCGCGGGCAGCGCATCGAGCGTGTAGCCCTCGGCCTGCATCGTGCGCAGGATGGCCATCACCGAGGCCGGCGTGTCCAACCCCACGCCGCTGCCGATGCGGCCTTCGCTGCCGGGATAGTTCGCGAGGATGAGCGCGACGCGCTTCTCGTCGGCGCGCAGGCGGCGCAGGCTGCACCAGCGGCGCGCGAGTTCGGCCACGAAGGCGATGCGGTCGGGCTCGGGCCGGTAGCCGACCACCTCGGTCTGCGTGAACTCGCAGCGGTGCGACAGGCCCTTGAAGCTCACGGCGCGCGTGACGATGCGCCCGTCCATCTCGGGCAGCGCGATCTGCATCGCGATGTCGCGTGGGCGCAGGCCCTGGCTGTCGGCCAGCCAGTCTTCGCGGTTGCCGCCGCTCACGATCACCTGCAGCACGGGGGCGTCGCCCGCGAGTGCCAGAGGCTCACCGCTTTCATCCGAAACGCCCTGCCCCAGCGCGGCGAAGGCGGTGGTGTTGAGCACCAGCTGCACGTCGTGCTCGGTGCACAGCGCGCGCAGTGCGGACAGGCACAGCGGGTCTTTCAGCGAATCGAGCGCCACAGGCAGCGGGTTCAGTCCTTGCGCATGCAGCGCGGCGGCCAGCGCATCGAAGGCCTCGGTGTTGCCCGACAGCAGGTGCGAGCGATAGAACACCAGCGCGACCACGGGGGCATTCGCATGCCAGCCGGCGCGCAGGTCGTCGATGCCCGCGACCGTGTGCGTCGCGTCCATGCCGCCCGGCACATGCAGCGCCACCTGCGGCAGGCTGCGCGGCGGCAAGGGCGCCTCGCCATGGCCCAGGCCGTGGAAGGCCACCGCGCGCAGGAACTGCGCCGCGTTGCCCGCGCCGCCCGAGCGCAGGTACTGCCACAGCTGCCGGCTCAGGCCGCGCGCCGCGGTGCCGCGCGCGAGCAGGTCCTCGTCTTCCTGCAGGTCGCCCGAGAACATCGCGAGCTGCTGGCCCTGGCGCTTCGCGAGCTTCTCGAGCTGCTGCAGTCCGTAGGCCCAGGCCGATTCGGCCCCCAGGTGATCGACCACCACCACGCGCGCATGCCGCAGCACCTCGTCGACGTACAGGTCGAGCGACGCGGGCTGGCGCAGGTGCATGAGGTTGGCCAGCCGCAGCGAGGGGTAGCCGGGGTCGGTGGCCGCCAGCGCCGTGCGCGCGGCGGCGAGCAGCGCGAGCGTGGTGTCGGCCGAGCTGAGCACCACGATGTCGCCCGGCGTCTGGTCGAGCCGGGTGACGACGCTCGGGTCGTCCTCGACGAAGCGGCCGGGCTGGGTGCTCAGCAGGTGCATGCGGTCAGGCGGGAACGGCCGCCACGCCTTCCAGTGCCTTGCGCAGCGCGCCTTCGTCCAGGTCTTCGCCGATGAACACGAGGCGCGTGCGCTGCGCCTCGCCGTCGCGCCAGCGGCGGTCGAAGTGGTGGTCGAAGCGACGGCCCACGCCCTGCACCAGCAGGCGCATCGGCTTGTGCGGCACGGCGACGAAGCCCTTCACGCGGTAGATGGTGTGCTGCTCGACCAGTGCGGCCAGCACGGCGATGAGACCGTCGCGGTCCACGGGCGGCAGCTCGATCACGAGCGAATCGAACTCGTCGTGGTCGTGGTCTTCCTCGTGGTCGTGGTGGCTCTCGCGCAGGTGGATGGTGCTTTCGGCGGCGCGGCCCTGGCCCAGCAGCAGCGCGAGCGGCAACTTGCCTTCGGTGGCGCCGACGATCTTCACCTCGGGCGGCAGTTCTTCGCGCACCAACGCCTCGACCTGCGCGCGCGCGGCGGCGTCCATGAGGTCGGTCTTGTTGAGCACCACGAGGTCGGCGGCCGAGAGCTGGTCTTCGAACAGCTCGTGCAGCGGCGATTCGTGGTCCAGGTTGGGGTCGGCGCGGCGCTGCACGTCGACCTGCGCGGGGTTCGCGGCGAACTGGCCCGCCGCGGCGGCGGGGCCGTCGACCACGGTGACCACCGAATCGACGGTGAAGATGTTCGCGATGTCGGGCCACTGGAAGGCCTGCACCAGCGGCTTGGGCAGCGCCAGGCCCGAGGTCTCGATGAGCACGGCGTCGATCTGGTCGCGCCGCTCGGCCAGCTGCAGCATCACGGGCAGGAACTCTTCCTGCACGGTGCAGCAGACACAGCCGTTGGCGAGTTCGTACAGCGCACCTTCACGCTCGTTGCCTTCATCGTCGCAGCCGATGCCGCAACCGCGCAGGATGTCGCCGTCGATGCCGAGTTCGCCGAACTCGTTGACCACCACCGCGATGCGGCGGCCCTCGGCATTGCCGAGGATGTGGCGCAGCAGCGTGGTCTTGCCGCTGCCGAGGAAGCCCGTGACGATGGTGACGGGGATCTTGGCGTTGCTTTGTGTCATGGAGTGAATGCTTTCAGGCGCGATGGCGCACGGGGAATCGGGCGCGCGGCGCGTGCGTGGCGCACGCGCCGGCGAACGGCACGCCCTCTTCAGGAGGGGCTGCCGGCGCGAATCAGACGGCGCTGTACAGGCGGCGCTCGACCAGGGCCGTGCCCTGCAGGCGGCGCCAGGCCTTGGCCGCGGCCAGCACGCCCAGGTCGACCAGCGGCTCGACCAGCACGACCGTCATGTAGGCCGCGCCGAAGCTGGCGATCTGGCTGAGGTTCTCCAGGCCCGTGCCACGGCCGTAGAGGGCCCAGAAGCCCACCCACACCACGATGCCGCCCTGGTAGGCCACCGACAGCTTGAAGGCCTGCTGGTAGCTGATGTCCACATAGGCCATGTTCGCGGGAATGATGCGGCGTGCCAGCGCGGCGGTCGCGAACAGCGGCACGAGCAAGGTCGTGACGTTCATGCCGTACTGCGGCAGGTCGGGCGGTGCGAAGAACAGGCTCTGGATGAGCAACCCGCCCGCCAGACCGATGGCCGCGGGCGCAAGCCCGAAGAGCAGCATCAGCGTGGTGCCCAGAATCAGGTGCACCTCGGACACGCCCACGGGATGGTGCGGGAACACCTCGAAGAAGCAGAACACGAGCATGATCGTGAAGGCGGAGCGCAGCAACAGGCCCACGGGGCCGTCCTTCAGCAAGGTGTCGAAGGCGACCTTGCCTGTGTAAGCCAGTGCAGCCGCCCCCGTGGCATAGCTGAGGAAGATCTTGGATCCGTCGACGAGTCCGGGTTCGATGTGCATCGCGCACCTCCTGAAATGCACCGAAGTGCGAAAGTTGATTGTTGGGGGATGGACTGGCTTGCGCAAGTCCCCGTCATGAAACCCGGGAGCCTTGCAGCCCCCGCTGAACAGGCGAAGGCTGTGGCTTGCGCCGCAGCCGTCGCCAGCCGATCACCACGCCGCTCGCCGAAGCGACGACGCCGATGACCGACAGGAACCACACCACCAGGTCCCAGACGGGCCGGTACTGGATGAGCCAGGGAAAGTCGAGGCTGTGCGCGGCGTTGAAGAGCCAGCGGCGCAGCCGCGCGTTGCGGTCGTTGCTGCCGGCCACCTGGCCGCTCGTCGGGTCGATGTAGAGCCAGCTGCGCGCGGCGTCGTCGAACTCGAGCCGCCACACGGGCAGCACGCGCGTGCGGTGGTGGCCGTACCAGTGGAAGTCTTCCTGCGTCTGCAGCGTGGCCTGCGTGATCGTTGCGCCGGGGCGCAGGCGGGCGGCGGCGCGCACGATGTCCTCGCGGGCGATAACGGCCGGGGCACCGGTGGCGGCATCGATCACACGCACGCGGGCCTGCGCATCGCGCAGTTGCAGCAGCGGCTTGCCATCGAACCCCATCAGCAGCGCCTCACGCGGTGCGCCGGCGCCCTCGCCTGCCGGCGCCACGGCCGGCGGCCAGGGGAACGGCGAGGCGCCGGTGCCCGTGTAGCGCGCCATCGCGGCCGCATCGGCGGGTGCGCGCTGGAACCAGCCATTGGGATTCATCGACAGCCAGCCGCTCACGATCCAGGTCAGCACGAAGAAGCCGCCGATGAGCCCCGCGATGTGATGCCAGGCCATCCATCCGGTGTACGGCGTGACAGCGCCGCTGCGAAAGCGCCGCCGCAGCCGGATGCGCAGGATGCCGATGACGATGCCCGTCACGGCCGAGACGATGCAGGCGGCCGACAGCCACACGACCACGTCGTGCCACAGCGGCGGGTCGGCGCGCAGCGGCGTGAAGTAGATCCAGTGCGGCACGGCGCCCAGCCAGTTCCAGAAGCGCTCGGCGCGCGTGGTGTCGCGCACCACCTCGCCGGTGCGCGAGGACACGTACAGCTCGGTGCCCGCCGCGTCGCCGACTTCGATGCGGTGCAGCGGGCGCAGCGGGTTCAGGCCCTGCGGCACGGTCCACTGGTCGCGCTCCAACGTCTCGGCCCAGCGTGCGCCAGGCTGTGCGGAGAAGTCGCGGGCGATGGCCTCGGCCTGCGCCGCATCGACCGATCCGAGCACACGGGCGTCGCGCGCGGACACGGCATGCCGCCCGCCGCGCGCATCGACGATGCGCCACACGGGCTGCGCGTCGGTGCCGGCCTGCATCTCCAGCGCCATGCGCCGGGGCGGCTGCGTGCGCACCGCGGGCGGCAGCGCCTCGAGCGCGGCAGACGGCGTGACCACCGCCTGTTCGAAGCGCACCGGGGCGAGCCCCGCGAGCCGCTCTTCGTCCGTGAGGTTCGGGTACCCCACGTACATCATGACCACACCCGAGACAAACCACATGACGAACAGCAGGCAGCCGCCGATGCCCAGCCATCGGTGCGTCCAGTACAGCGCCCGCCGCAGCGGGGGCCATGTGCGTTGCCATGCGGTGCTCATGCGGCCATGCTCAGAAAGTCACGAACGCCGACAGCTCGAACGAGCGCGGACGGCCCAGCAGCCACTGGTTACCGCCGTTCGAGAACGAGACCGGGTACCTGCGGTCGGCCAGGTTGTAGGCACGCAGCGCGAGCTTGAGCGACGGGTTCGCCTGCCAGCTCACGCCCGCATCGGCCACGGTGTAGGAGCCGATCCGCCGCGTGTTAGCCGCATCGACCTGCCGCGCGCCGACGTGGCGCACGCCCAGCTCGGCCTCCCACTGCGGCAGGAAGCGCCAGTGCAGCCACAGGTTGGCCGCCACCTCGGGCACGCCGGCCGGTGTGTTGCCCGCACGCGAGACCAGCGACTTGCCGACCGCCTCGTTGAAGTCGTCGTAGCGCGCGCGCAGCCGCGCGGCGTTGGCTTCGAGACGCAGCGTGGAAGTGAGCGCCAGGTCGAGCGTGGCCTCGATGCCTTCGGACGACTGCTTGCCGATCTGCTGCACGACGGTCGGATCGTTCGCGTCGCGCGACAGCAGCTTGGTCTTCTCGATGCGGTAGGCGGCCACGCTCCAGGCGCCGCGGCCCTCGGCCAGCTGGCGCTTGTAGCCGACCTCGACCTGCTTGCCGACGCTGAGCTCGAACGGCACCTGCGTGGCCGAGGTGCTGATGAGCCCCGTGAGCGGATCGGCCGCGCGCGCCACCTGCGCATAGAACGACTGCGCGGCGTCGGGCGCGTAGACCACGCCGAGGCGGCCGGTGGCGTACTCGAAGGTCTTGTCCAGGCGCGGGGCGCGGTTCTGCGGGTCGGTGCGCACGATCTTCGCGTGGTCCCAGCGCAGGCTGCCGACCACCGACCAGTGTTCGTTGAAGGCCAGCTTGTCTTCGGCGAAGAAGGCGTAGGTGCTGGTCTTGGTCTTGTAGCGCGGCAGGTAGGGCGTGGGCGAAGCGTAGTAGCCGGGGTTGAACACGAAGGCATCGACCACCGAGCGCCCGCCGTAGGGCGTGTCGCTCGAGTTCAGGAAGTCGATGCGGTTCACATCGAAGCCCACCAGCACCTGGTTCTTCAGGCCGAACAGCGCGTGCTTGAAGGTGGCGTCGGTGCGGTTGCCGATCTGTTCCTGGTCGTGGCCGATCTCCAGGTAGTCGCCGCGCGTCACGCGGTTCGTGGTGGCGCTGTAGGTGTAGGTTTCGCTGTCGCGCCAGTGGCGCTTGCTGTCCAGGCGATAGAGCTGGTTGCGCACGGTGACGGCGTCGTTGGGCGTCCACTGCGCATCGAGGCGGGTCCAGCGGTCGCGGTACTTGACCTCGGCGTCGTCGAGGTTGTAGTTCTGTTCGCGGTTCAGGCTGCTCAGGCGGCCGTTGATGAGCGGCACGCCGAAATAGCGCTGCGGCGTCTGGCGGCCCTCGTCGTGCGAGAGCGTGAACTGCAGCCGCGGCGACACGTCCAGCCGCACCGCGCCGCCCACAGCCAGGCTCTCGGCCTCGCCGCGCCGCATGAAGCCGTCGGTTTTCCGGTGGCTGATGTCGAAGCGGTACGAGAGCATGTCGTTGATCGCCCCGCCGCTGCCGAAGGCGACCTGGCGCGTGGCGTCGGAGCCGACGCTCACGAGCGCCTCGTTGCGAATCGGGCCGCGCGTGGGCTTCTTGGGCACCACGTTGATTGCGCCGCCGATGGCGCCTTCGCCGAACATCACCGAAGCGGCGCCGCGCAGCACCTCGATGCGGTCGGTCGACCAGGTGTCGAACGGGAAGGTGACGGTGCCCGCGCCCACGTACAGGCGCGTGCCGTCGTACAGCTGCATCACCGAGCCGTGGCCGTTGAAGCCGCGCGCCGACAGCGACGAGCCGCCGTTGCCCGGCGCGGGCGAGCCCGTGATGCCGGTGGCGCGGCTCGCGGCCTCGACCACCGACACGTCGCCGCGCGCGCGGATCGTGTCGCCGGTGAGCACCTCGATGCTGGCCGGCGTTTCGAGCGGCGTGAGGCCCAGACGGCTGCCGGTCTGCGTGGGCTCGTCCAGGGCCAGCGGCGTGTGGCGGCTGGCTTCGACCTGCACGGGGGTGAGGCTGGGGCGACCGGCCGTGTCGCCCGACTGGGCGAGAACTGGCCCGCAAGCGAGGCCGAGCCCCAGTGAAAGACCTGAAAGACCCGAAAGGCGCGCCCGTTGCAGGGGCGGGCCCGAGCGATCGCGCGGCGGCGATGCAATGCGATTCATCCGACTTCTCCTCCGGCCCGCGTCCCCGCAGGCTCCTGACCGATCGCGGACGCCGAGGGAGAAGAGACGAGGGGCGGTGCCGTTTCGCGCGAGGGAAAAGCGGCAGGCCCGGACACGCACTCCCGCAGCATCCGAAGGCGGTTGCGAAGGCCGGTATCCGGGCTCGCGGAGTGCGTCGGGATGCAATGCATGCACCTCGGCGCCGAAGCCCTCGCCTTCCCACGCCGAAGCGCAGTGGCTGCCCCAGCGAAAGATCGCCGGGGCCTGAGGGTGTCGATGTCCGCTGACCGTTGCGGGGGCAGCGCAGGAATGGAAGGGTCGTTCGAAAAAACGACGCCTCGCACCTGCTTCCCGTTTAACCCCGCCGCCAGTCCTGTGACTGGTCGTGCAGGGCACCTTCGAACCGTGGGGTGTTGGACGACACCGGTGTGAACCAATGTTTCCAACCGCCGGGATTATAGGGAGCGCCCTGCGGCGGCGCCCTTGCGGGCCCCGTCAGACGGGCTTGCCGTCGGGCCCGAACAGCCGCCGCAGCACCGCCACGCCGGCCACCAGCGCATTCGAATACGTGGCGTAGGGCTCGTGGGCGGCTTCGAGCGGCACGTACACATGGGTGGAGTCGCCGGGCGAGCCGTCCACGGCCTCCATCAGCACCCAGTAGAACTCCCCTTCTTCCAGTTCGTGGACGGTGAGTGCGATGTCTCTCGGCGAAGGCATGACGGTCAAAAATGAAACAGGGAATGAACTCGCCTCTGAACGGGCAAGGGGCCGGCGCGGTTGTCAGTACTAGGGCTTCTCCTACAGTGCATGGACGCCGCGCGGCCTAATGTTAGGGGTGGGGAGTTGCATCAGAACAAGGAGTCAGCATGAAACATTTCACGCTTGAACCCAACATGCGCGCCGCCTTCGGTGGCGCGTTCTACCCGACCGGTTACTCCCTGGTGATGTTTCCGAGCGTCGAAGATGCCAGCCGCATCGGCCACGGGCTGATCGCGAAAGGCATCGTGAGCGGCGACGAGGTCTACCTGATACCGGCCGAAACCGTCCTGGCGGAAATCGCGCCGACCGTGCATGCCTCGCACAGTCCCCTGCCCTCCGCCGGCACCGACGGCGACACGGTGCGCGCCTTCATCCAGCTGGCCCACGAAGGCCACACGGGCCTGCTGATCCGCACCAAGGACGGCGCCATCACCGAGCGCGTGATGGAACTGGTGCGTACCGTGCCCTACTCGATCGCCGAGCGCTATCGCACGCTGGTGATCGAGGACCTTTGAACGCCGGCCGAAGCGTCGGTCAAGGCGTCGGTGTCAGCCCGGCGCTGTGCCTCCATACCTCGGCAGCCGAGGTGGCAGGTGCCTGCGCCCAGCAAGGCGGGCAGCAGCAGATTCACCACCGGCACGAGCGCCAGCAGCAGGATCAGAACGCCGAACGCCACCATCGCACCGCGCTGGCGACGCACGACCTGCATGCGCTCCTCGCCGTTCGCAATGCCGGCGAGCGCGGGCGCCAGCAGGAAGCGCACGTTGAGATAGGCGAGCAGCAGGAACAGCAGCACGCCGTTGATCACCGGCACCAGCAGGCACAGCAGCATCCCCAGGCTCGCGCCCAGCCAGGGCCCCAGCCATCCGCGCACGCCGACCCACACGCCCGAGGACTCGGGCCGTGACTGCAGCAGCGCCGGGTAGCGCGCCTGCACGCGCTCGCGCACCGGGCCCAACACCACCCAGCGCAACGCCAGCCGGATGGTGGCGACGATGACGCCGACGTACATCACCACCAGCACCGCGACCGTGAGCAGCGCCGCATAGAGCAGCATCATCGCCAGCGCAGGGGCGATGCCCGCCATGCCCGCGATGCTCCCTCCACTGCCTCCCGTGCCGGGCAGCAGGCCGAGCACCGCCCCGCCCATCACGATGAAGACCGACACCACCCCGGCCGCCGTTCCGATCGGCTGGAAGTGGCGGTAGAGCACCCAGCTCCACACCGTGAAGACCAGCAGGCACAGGCCCGCGGAACGCAGCGCGATGCCGGGGCGCAGGCTGGAGCGGAAGGCCAGCGCGAGGCAGACCAGGGACTCGCGCACCGCGCCGAGCAACGAATGCCATCGGGCTTTCAGTGACATGGGATCAGAAAAAGGAGAAATCGATGAAATGTGCGGGCGCATGCCTTGGCCGAGGAACGGGCTCCTCGGCCGACGCGACCTGCAACAGGAGGAATCGACCGGCCCTCAGGCCGGCACCGCCATCGCGGCGGCGCGCTGCACCACATCGCGGGCCATGGCCTGGGCGAGTTCCTGTTCGCCCAGGAACACCTTCGCGTCGGTTTCGGCGGCCAGCAGGCGGGCTTCCTGCTCGTTGTGGCTGCGCACCACGGTCTGGATGGTGGGGTTCAGCGTGCGCGCGGTTTCGATCATCTGGCGCACGTTCATGGCGTCGGGCGTGGCCACCACGAGCACGCGGGCGCGCGCCACGTGCGCCTGGATCAGCACCGCCGGATCGGCCGCGTCGCCCCACACGGCCGGGATGCCGGCCTCGCGCAGCTTCTCGACCAGCTCGCGGTTCTGCTCGGCCACCACGTAGGGGATGTCGTTGGTCTCGAGCTCGGCGGCGATGCGCCGGCCCACCCGGCCGTAGCCGACCAGCACCACCTGGCGCGACAGGTACTTGGCCTCGGTGGTCATGGGCAGCTCGGCCAGCGGGTCGCTGCGCGCGTCGAGTTCGCGCGCGAACTTCGAATGCGCATGCAGCCATTTCTGCAGCGGCGCGATCAGGCTGAACCACAGCGGGTTGGTGGCGATGGAGATCAGCGCGCCCGCCAGCACCAGGCTCTGCCCTTCCACCGGCAGCAGGCCGAGCGACACGCCCAGCCCGGCCAGGATGAACGAGAACTCGCCGATCTGCGCCAGGCTCGCGCTCACCGTGAGCGCGGTGGCCAGCGGGTAGCGGAACACCAGCACCAGCGCACAGGCCGCGAGCGACTTGCCCAGCACGATCACCAGCACCACGGCCAGCACCTGCAGCGGGCGCTCCAGCAGCACCGAGGGGTCGAACAGCATGCCGACCGACACGAAGAACAGCACGGCAAAGGCATCGCGCAGCGGCAGCGACTCCTGCGCCGCGCGGTGGCTGAACTGCGACTCGCGCATCACCATGCCGGCGAAGAACGCACCCAGCGCGAACGACACGCCGAACAGCGCCGCCGAGGCAAACGCGATGCTCACGGCCGCCGCCACCACGCACAGCGTGAACAGCTCGCGCGAACCGGTGCGCGTGACCTGCCAGAGGATCCACGGGAACACGCGCCGCCCCACCACCAGCATCAGCACCACGAAGCCGCCGACCTGCAGCAAGGTGAGGCCCAGCGTCTGCCAGACGGGGTCGCCGCTGGTGTCGACCTTGGTGCTGCCCAGCGCGCCCGCCAGCGGCGGCAGCAGCACGAGCACCAGCACCATCGCGAGGTCTTCGACCACCAGCCAGCCCACCGCGATGCGGCCGGTGAAGGAATCGAGGATGCCCAGGCTCTCGAGCGCGCGCAGCAGCACCACCGTGCTCGCCACCGACAGCGCCAGCCCGAACACCAGCGCCGTACCCCAGCTCCAGCCCCACCACATGGCCAGCCCGCCGCCGAGCAGCGTGGCGACCGCGATCTGCGCGATGGCGCCGGGCAGCGCGATCTTGCGCACTGCGAGCAGGTCGGCCAGCGAAAAATGCAGGCCCACGCCGAACATCAGCAGCATCACGCCGATCTCGGCCAGCTGCGCGGCAATGCCCGCGTCGGCCACGAAGCCCGGCGTGAACGGGCCGATGATCACGCCCGCCAGGAGGTACCCCACCAGCGCCGGCAATCGCAGCCGCGCCGCGAGAAAGCCGAACACCAGCGCCAACCCCAGGCCGGCGGCAATCGTATTGATGAGGGAGACGCTGTGGGGCATCGGTCCATTTTGCAGGAACGGCCCCCAACCTTTGAAGCCCGCAGGCTTCTACGGGCCTGCGTCTACACCCCTACGGAAGCGACGCGAACTATCGTAGGCATAAAGCACTTCTATTCGCATCGACACCTTTCTCATCCAGAATTTGAGCGGTCCCCCCGTCCCCCCAACAACAGGAGCCTCCCCATGAGCAACGAGAAAACCGAAGCGAAGTGCCCGTTCAGCCAGGCCACCGGCGCCGGCACCACGAACCGCGACTGGTGGCCCGAGCAGCTGCGCCTGGACCTGCTGCACCAGCACTCCTCCAAATCCGATCCCCTGGGCGCCGGTTTCGACTACGCCAAGGCCTTCCAGAGCCTGGACCTCGCCGCGGTGAAGAAAGACCTCGCCGCGCTGATGACCGACTCGCAGGACTGGTGGCCGGCCGACTTCGGCCACTACGGCCCGCTCTTCATCCGCATGGCCTGGCACAGCGCCGGCACCTACCGCATCGGCGACGGCCGCGGCGGCGCGGGCCGCGGCCAGCAGCGCTTTGCGCCGCTCAACAGCTGGCCCGACAACGTGAGCCTGGACAAGGCGCGCCGCCTGCTGTGGCCGATCAAGCAGAAGTACGGCCAGAAGATTTCCTGGGCCGACCTGTTGATCCTCACCGGCAACGTCGCGCTCGAGACCATGGGCTTCAAGACCTTCGGCTTCGGCGGCGGCCGCCCCGACGTGTGGGAGCCCGACCAGGACGTGTACTGGGGCCGCGAGAAGACCTGGCTGGGCGGTGACGTGCGCTACGCACAGGGCTCGCCCGGCGTCGAGAAAGACCGCGGCGTGCTCGTGAAGGACGACGACAGCAAGGTGCCGCACAGCCGCAACCTCGAGAACCCGCTGGGCGCCGTGCAGATGGGCCTGATCTACGTGAACCCCGAGGGCCCGGACGGCAACCCCGACCCGATCGCCGCGGCCCACGACATCCGCGACACCTTCGCCCGCATGGCCATGAACGACGAGGAAACCGTGGCGCTCATCGCCGGCGGCCACACCTTCGGCAAGACGCACGGCGCGGGGCCAGCCTCGAACGTCGGCAAGGAACCCGAGGCCGCCGGCCTCGAGGACCAGGGCTTCGGCTGGAAGAACAGCTTCGGCACCGGCAAGGGCGGCGACACCATCACCAGCGGCCTCGAAGTGACGTGGACCACCACGCCCACGAAGTGGAGCAACAACTTCTTCGAGAACCTGTTCGGCTACGAATGGGAGCTGACCAAGAGCCCCGCCGGCGCGCACCAGTGGGTGGCCAAGGGCGGCGCCGGTGCCGGCACCATCCCCGACGCGCACGACGCCTCCAAGCGTCACGCGCCGACCATGCTCACGACCGACCTGTCGCTGCGCCTGGACCCGGCCTACGAAAAGATCTCGCGCCGCTTCCTGGCCAACCCCGACCAGCTCGCCGACGCCTTCGCGCGCGCCTGGTTCAAGCTCACGCACCGCGACATGGGCCCGCGCGCCCGCTACCTCGGACCCGAGGTGCCGGCCGAGGAGCTGATCTGGCAAGACCCGATCCCGGCCGTCGACCATCCGCTGGTAGACGCCAGCGACGTCGCGGCGCTGACGAAGAAGGTGCTGGCCTCGGGCCTCACGCCTGCGCAGCTGGTGTCGACGGCGTGGGCCTCGGCCTCCACCTTCCGCGGCTCCGACATGCGCGGCGGTGCCAACGGCGCCCGCGTGCGGCTGGCACCGCAGAAGGACTGGGCCGTCAACCAGCCCGCGCAGCTGGCCCAGGTGCTGAAGGTGCTCGAAGGCATCCAGAGCGAGTTCAACGCGGCGCAGACCGGCGGCAAGAAGATCTCGCTGGCCGACCTGATCGTGCTGGCCGGCGGCGCGGGCGTGGAACAGGCCGCGCGCAACGGCGGGCGTGAAGTGAAGGTGCCCTTCTCGCCGGGCCGTGCCGACGCCTCGCAGGAACAGACCGACGTGCCCTCGTTCGAGCCGCTGGAGCCCGCGGCCGACGGCTTCCGCAACTACCTGAAAGGCCGCTACAGCGTGTCCGGCGAGGCGCTGCTGATCGACAAGGCGCAGCTGCTCACGCTCACGGCGCCCGAGATGACGGTGCTGGTCGGCGGCCTGCGCGTGCTCGACACCAACGTCGGCCAGACGCGCCACGGCGTCTTCACGAAGACGCCCGGCACGCTGAGCAACGACTACTTCGTGAACCTGCTCGACATGGGCACGGAGTGGAAGGCCGTGTCGGACGCCAAGGAGGAATACGAAGGCCGCGACCGCAAGACCGGCACCCTCAAGTGGACCGGCACACGCGTCGACCTGGTGTTCGGCTCCAACGCGCAGCTGCGGGCCATCGCCGAGGTCTACGGCGCTTCCGACAGCCAGCAGAAGTTCATCGACGACTTCGTGGCCGCCTGGACCAAGGTGATGAACCTGGACCGGTTCGATCTCGCCTGAGGCGGGGTGCCTGCGGGTGCCTGTGCCGTCCGCGCCCCGGGGTTCAGTCCCCCGCGGGCGCGGACTCCCATGAACGAGGTATTCGGTTTTCAGGCCGGGGCACTAGATTCGGCCCCATGAAATTCGCGAAGGCATGGCTTGCCGCCGGCGTCGTCCTGGCGGCCTCGCAGTTCGGCGCGCTGTACGCGCAGGACGGCAACCCCGAATGGCGCGCGCTGCGCCAGGAACTCGTGCAACGCATCAACGCCAACCGCTACGACGTCGGCACGCTCGAGTTGGCGCAGCAGGTGCTGCAGACGGCGCAGCGCACGGGCGGGGCCGAGTCCGCTGACGCGGCCCTCAGCCTCGTGCTGCTGGCCCACGTCCACCAGCGACAGGGGCAGCTGACCCGGGCCGCGCAGTCGTACACGGCCGCGCTCGCCATCCAGGAAAAGACCGCCGGACCCGACAGCCCGATGGTGGCGTTCACGCTGAGCGCGCTGGCCGGCCTGCACTACCGCCGCGAGGCCTTCGACCAGGCCATTGCGCTGTACGAACGCGCCCTGGCGATCCACGAGAAGCAGCAGCGCCCCGACGCACACGCGGTGCTGTACAGCCGGCAAAACCTGGCCGCGGCCCATCGCGCCCAGGGCGCCTACGCCAAGGCCGCCCCGCTGTACGAACGCGAGCTCGACGCCAGGGCGCAGCCGCTGCTCGCGGTGGCCCTGGTGCACTGACGCGCACAGAAGCGCACCGAAACGCGCCGCCCCGCACCCAAACGCGCGGGGCGCCGCCTGCCAGCTACTGCGCCATCTTCGATTCGCGCGCGTTCACCAGCTCCTCGGGCTCCTGCGACTCGACCCAGCTCTCGTTGTTGAGCCCGGCCTGCAGCCGCTCGGTGTCCAGTTCGTTGGTCCACTTGGCGACCACGATGGTGGCCACGCCGTTGCCGATCAGGTTGGTGAGCGCGCGGGCTTCCGACATGAAGCGGTCGATGCCCAGGATGAGCGCCAGCCCCGCCACCGGCACATGCCCCACCGCCGACAGCGTGGCCGCCAGCACGATGAACCCGCTGCCCGTGACGCCGGCCGCCCCCTTCGAGGTGAGCAGCAGCACGGCCAGCAGCGTGATCTCCTGCGTGAGCGTCATGGGCGTGTTGGTGGCCTGTGCGATAAACACCGCCGCCATCGTCAGGTAGATCGAGGTGCCGTCCAGGTTGAACGAGTAGCCCGTGGGAATCACCAGCCCCACGCAGGTCTTGTGGGCGCCCAGGTTCTCCATCTTCTCCATCATGCGCGGCAGCACCGATTCGCTGGACGAGGTGCCCAGCACGATCAGCAGCTCTTCCTTGATGTACTTGATGAACTTCCAGATGCTGAAGCCGTGAAAGCGCGCAATGAGCCCCAGCACCACGAAGATGAACAGCAGGCAGGTCAGGTAGAAGGTGCCCATGAGCTTGCCCAGCGACAGCAGGCTGCCCAGCCCGTACTTGCCGATGGTGAAGGCCATCGCACCGAAGGCGCCGATGGGCGCGAGCTTCATGATGTAGTTGACGATCACGAACAGCACGTGCGAGCCCTTCTCGATCACGTCGAACACCAGCGTGCCGCGCCCGCCGAAGCGGTGCAGCGCAAAGCCGAACAGCACCGCGATGAGCAGCACCTGCAGGATCTCGCCCTTGGCGAAGGCATCGACCACGGTGGAGGGAATCACGTTGAGCAAAAAGTCGACCGTGCCGGTCATCTTGCCGGGGCCGGTGTAGGCCGCGATGGCCTTGGTGTCGAGCGTGGACGCGTCGATGTTCATGCCCGCGCCGGGCTTGAGCAGGTTCACCAGCACGAGGCCGACCACCAGCGCGATGCTGCTCACGATCTCGAAGTACAGGAGCGCCAGCCCGCCGGTCTTGCCGACCTTCTTCATGTCTTCCATGCCGGCGATGCCGACCACCACGGTGCAGAAGATGATCGGCGCGATGATCATCTTGATGAGCTTGATGAAGCCGTCGCCCAAGGGCTTCATCGACTCACCGAGCGAGGGGTAGAAGTACCCCAGCAGCACGCCGACGATCACCGCGGTGATCACCTGCACGTACAGGGAACGGTAAAGGGGGAGCTTCCTGGGTACTGTGCTTGTTGTATGTGCCATGACTGCCTCCTGAAAAGATGAAGGAAAACGCAGAAGAAAGGGTTCGTGCCGGGTTGCTTTCGATGGTTGAAGCCGTGTGTCCTGTGGGTGTGGTTCCGGCCCAAATGAAAAAACCCGCCGAAGCGGGTTTTTGTTTTCAGGGCGTGGCGCGCATGCTCAGTGCATGTGGAGGCCGCCGTTGACCGAGAAGTCGGCCCCGGTGCTGTAGCCGCCTTCGTCGGTGGCGAGCCACGCGATGATGGAAGCGATTTCGCTCGGCTCGCCCAGGCGCTTGACCGGGATCGTGGCCACGATCTTGTCGAGCACTTCCTGGCGGATGGCCTTGACCATGTCGGTGCCGATGTAGCCCGGGCTCACCGTGTTCACGGTGACGCCCTTGTTGGCCAGCTCCTGCGCCAGCGCCATCGTGAAGCCGTGCATGCCGGCCTTGGCCGCCGAGTAGTTGGTCTGGCCGGCCTGGCCCTTGGCGCCGTTGACCGAGCTGATGTTGATGATGCGGCCCCAGCCCTTTTCGACCATGTCGCCCACCACCTGCTTGGTGACGTTGAACATGCTGTTGAGGTTGGTTTCGATCACCGCGCTCCAGTCCTCTGGCGTCATCTTGAGGAACATGCGGTCCCGCGTGATGCCGGCGTTGTTGACGAGCACGTCAATCGCCCCGTGGGCCGCCTTGGCGGCGGAGAAGGCCTCGACGGTGGATTGCCAGTCGCCGACATTGCCGACCGACGCGTGGAACTCGAAGCCTTCGGCTTTCTGTTCGGCCAGCCACTTGGCGTAGTCCCGCGTGGGGCCGCAACCTGCGACCACGGTGAACCCGTCTTTGTAGAGACGCTGGCAGATGGCTGTTCCGATGCCACCCATGCCTCCGGTGACATATGCAACTTTCTTGCTCATGAGATTTCCTTGATTGAAGCTAGCAAAAAGCCTGAACGGCCGCCTTCACTCTAGCCATTTTCAGGCCACACAACTCTGAGGGAGAACACTGAGCCAAGCTTGCAACCAGCTGTCACGGACATCACCTCGGCGGCACTCTATATGCTTGCGGCTTCGCGCCCGTGACACGGCCCCTGCCGGCCACCCCACCAGGAGTTCGCACGCATGAATTTCGCAATCGTCGTCTTCCCCGAGGTCGAGGAGCTCGATTTCGTCGGTCCCTGGGAAATGCTCACCATGTGGAGCAAGCTGGCCGGCGGCCCCGCCAACTGTCTGGTCGTGGCGCAAACGCATGGCCCGGTCGTCTGCGCCAAGGGGCTGTCGATCAACCCGCATGTCTCGTTCGCCGACTGCCCGCCGTTGGACTTCGTGCTGGTGCCCGGCGGCATGGGCACGCGGCGCGAGGTCGACAACCCCGCCATGGTGCAGTTCCTGGCCGCGCAGGCGCCCGGCTGCAAGGCGCTGCTGTCGGTGTGCACCGGCGCCTTCGTGCTGCATGCGGCCGGCCTGCTCTCGGGCCGCACCGCGACCACGCACTGGGGATCGCTCGACCGCCTGCGCGCGCTCGGCGACGTGAAGGTGGTGGAGCAGCGCTTCGTGCAGGACGGCCATGTCTGGACCTCGGCCGGCGTGTCGGCCGGCACCGACCTGATGCTGGCCTTCATCGCCCATGTGGCGGGCGAGGAAGCCGCGGCCAAGGTGCAGCTGCAGGCCGAGTACTACCCGGCCGACACGGTGTACGGCCACACATCGAGCCATGAGCGAGCGCCGTCGTATGTGCGGCGGCCGGGCTCGCGCGCGGGCATCGCCTGACCGTTCGTTCATTCGCTCACGCGTTCCCTTGATCGATCGAACGGTCGGTCATTTCTTCTTTCTTACTTCTTTCGACCTCCATGCCCACGCCCGACCTCACCGACCTCGAACCGCTTTCCGTGCTCGCCGCCCGCGTGGGGGCGACGCTGCGCGAGCGGCGCCAGACGGTGGCGGTGGCCGAATCGTCGGCCGGCGGCCTGGTCTCGGCCGCCCTGCTCGCGCTGCCGGGCGCCTCGGCCTACTTCCTGGGCGGCGCGGTCATCTACTCGCGCCGCGCCGGCAAGGCCCTGCTCGGCCTCACGCCCGAGGACATGGGCGACATGCGCGGCGAGACCGAGCCCTATGCGCGCTTCATCTCGGGCCGCATCCGTGATGCCCACCGTTCGAAGTGGGGCATCTGCGAGAGCGGCGCGGCGGGACCGTCGGGCAGTCCGTACGGCGACGCGCCCGGGCATGTCTGCATCGCCGTGACCGGCGCGGACGGCCTCGTGGTCAGCCGCACGATCGAAACCGGCGCGACCGACCGGCCATGGAACATGGATGTGTTCGCGCGGCTGTTGCTGAAATTGTTCGAAGAGACCTTGCTGGCGAACGGCGACGCATGACCGAGGCCGTGATTTCGACCGCCTCCGAAGAGGAGGTCCGCTCCGGCGTCCTGGGCCGCCGGTTGCGCGAGTTCAACTACGGCTTCGTCGGCGAGTACCCCGATACGCAACCCGTGTGGCTGAACGCGAAGGATGCGCAAGGCCGCCTGATGGGCGGGCTGCGTGGCTTCGTGTTCCTCGAATGGCTGCGCATCGACGTGCTGTTCGTCGAGGAGGAAGCCCGGGGCACCGGCCTGGGCCGCCGCCTGCTCGCGGAGGCGGAAGCGCGCGGCAAGGCGCTGGGCGCCGGGAATGCCGCGCTCGAAACCTTCGAGTGGCAGGCACGAGGCTTCTACCTGAAGCAGGGCTACGAAGAGTTCGCCCGCATCGACAACTACGCGCGCGGCAACTACCTCGCCTACATGAAGAAGAAGCTCTGAGCCCGGGGCATTGCGGCCCCCGACCCCGAACCTCTCAAGCTGTCGCGCTCAATCCGCCTGCACCCCCGCAGCCCGGATCACCTTCCCCCACTTCTCGATCTCCGCCGCCAGGTGGCTGCGCAGCGCCTCGGGCGTGACCTTGTCCATCGGCACGGCCTCGGTGCTCAGCTCGGCGAAGCGCTTCTTCACGTTGTCGTCCTGCAGCGCGGCGCGCAGGGCCACGTTGAGCTTCTCGATCACCGCCGGCGGCGTGCCCTTGGGCGCATACACGCCGTGCCACACCTTCACGTCGAAGCCCTTGAGGCCCTGCTCGTCGAGCGTGGGAATGTCGGGCATGCTCGACAGGCGCTTGGGCGTGGTCACGCCGAAGACCTTCACACGCTGGCCGTCCTTGATGACGGGCGCGGTCTGCGTGGTCTGGTCGCACAGCAGGTCGACCTGCCCGCCCATGAGGTCGTTGAGCGCCGGGCCTGCGCCCTTGTAGGGCACGGTCGTGAGCTGCACGCCGATCTGGTGCGCGAAGAGCATGCCGCACAGCTGCGAGACGGCGCCGATGCCGGCGTTGGCGAGCGAGACCTTCTCCTTGTTGGCCTTCACGTAGGCCAGCAGTTCCTTGAAGTTGTTGGCCGGGAAGTCCTTGCGCGACAGCAGGGTCATCGGCACGTCCATGACCTGGCCGACGTACTCGAAGTCTTTCAGCGGGTCGTAGTTGAGCTTCTTGTACAGCGCGGGTGCGGTGGCCATGCCCATGTGATGGATGAGGATGGTGTAGCCGTTGGGCGCGGCCTTGGCCACGCGGGTCGGCGCGATGGTGCCGCCCGCGCCCACGGTGTTCTCGACCACCACGGTCTGCCCCAGCGACTTGCCCATGGGCACCGCGAGCATGCGCGCCACCACGTCGGTGGGGCCGCCGGCCGAGTACGGCACGACCATCACGATGGGCTTGTCGGGCCACGCGGCCTGCGCGGCGGCGGGCGATGCGGCGGCGAGCAGGCAGGCGCCCGCCGAAGCCGCGATGAGGGCTTTCAGTTTCCAGGTCTTCGTTGCGTTCACTTCTTTGTCTCCTTGTGGTTTGTCTGTGGATCAGTGCGTCACGGATGAATCGCCCGGGCCGTGCTGCGGGGCCAACGCGAGCCAGCGCTCGGCCAGCCGCACCACGGGCCCGTCGACCATGCGGCCGTCGAGGCTCACGACGCCGCCGCCGGCCGCGCGCACGGCCTCGGTGACGCGGTGCGCCCAGGCCACCTCGTCGGCCGTGGGCCCAAGCGCGGCCTGCACGGGCGCGACCTGTTCGGGATGGATGCACAGCTTGGCGCCGAAGCCCCCGCGCCGGGCGCGCGCGGTGTCGGCGGCCAGCCGCTGCGCGTCGCGCCAGTCGGGCGACACGCCGTCGATGGGCGTGGCCAGCCCGGCGCGGCGCGAGGCCAGCACGAGCGCGAGGCGCACGGGCACCAGCTCGGCCTCGTCGGCATCGCAGGCCATGCCGAGGTCGGCCTGGAAATCGAGATGGCCGAAGGCCAGCCGCAGCACCTGCGGCGCACCCGCGATGGCATCGAGCGCCGCGAGCCCCGCGGCCGATTCGATGAGCGGCACCAGCACGGCCTTCGGTCCGGCCGTGGCGGCCAGCCGATGCAGTTCATCGGCATGCTCGGCCTTGGGCAGCACGATGCCGGCGATGAGGCCCTCGGCGATCCAGCCGGCCGCGCGCGCGCAGTCGTCGTCATGCCACGGCGTGCCGCTGGCGTTCACGCGCACGAGCAGCCGCCCTCGCCCTTCGGCGGGCAACGCCGCCAGCGAGGCGCCGAGCGCATCGCGCGACTCGGCCTTGCGCGCGGGGGCCACGGCGTCTTCGAGGTCGATGATCACGCCGCCCGCGCCCGTGGCCAATGCCCGCGCATGGCGCTCGGGCCGGTCAGCGGGCACGAAGAGAAAGGCGCGCGCCAGGGCGAGCGCGGCGTTCGCGGGCCCGCTCATACCGCGCCGGCCGCGCGCAGCGTCGCGATCGCGTCGTCGCCGCGGCCCAGGCTGCGCAGGATGGCGTCGGTGTGCTGGCCGACCGCGGGCACCGGGTCCATGCGGTAGTCGAAGGCGCTCTGGCGACCGGCGGGCAGCAGCGCCGGGATGTCGCCGGCCGGCGAGCCCACCTGGCGCCAGCGCTCGCGTGCCTGCAGCTGCGGATGCGCCCACAGCCCGGCCATGTCGTTCATGCGCGCATTGGCGATCTGCGCGGTGTCGAGCCGTTCGAGCACCTGCGCCGCGCTGAGCGCGCCGAAGGTGTCGACGATGAGCGTGCGCAGCGCTTCGCGGTGCTCGTTGCGCCGCGCGTTGCTGTCGAAGCGCGGGTCGCTCGCGAGCTCGGGGCGCAGCAGCACCTTGTCGCAGAAGGCGCGCCACTCGCGCTCGTTCTGCAGGCCGAGCATCACGGTGCCGCCGTCGCCGGCGGGGAACGGGCCGTAGGGATAGATGGTCGCGTGCGAGGCGGCGCTGCGCGGCGGCGGCGGCGCGCCGTCGTAGGCGTAGTACATGGGGTAGCCCATCCACTCGGCGAGCGATTCGAGCATCGACACGTCGATGTGCGAGCCCTTGCCCGTCTTGCCGCGCTGCATCAGCGCCGCCAGGATGCCGGTGTAGGCGTACATGCCCGCCGCAATGTCGGCGATGGAGTTGCCCGACTTGCACGGGTCGTCGGGCGTGCCCGTCACCGAAAGAAAACCGGCCTCGCTCTGAATGAGCAGGTCGTAGGCCTTCTTGTCGCGGTACGGGCCGTCTTCGCCGTAACCCGAGATGTCGCAGACGATGAGCGCGGGGTGCTTCTCCTGCAGCACCTGCGCGCCCAGGCCCATGCGCGCGGCGGCGCCGGGCGCGAGGTTCTGCACCAGCACGTCGGCGCCGGCCACCAGCTCCTGCAGCACGGCGAGCGCGGCGGGCTGCTTCAGGTCGAGCGTGAGGCTTTCCTTCGAGCGGTTAACCCACACGAAGTGCGAAGCCTCGCCGTTCACGCGTTCGTCGTAGGCGCGCGCAAAGTCGCCGCCGCCGGGGCGCTCGACCTTGATGACGCGCGCGCCGAGGTCGGCGAGCTGGCGGGTGCAGAACGGCGCCGCGATGGCGTGTTCGAGCGAGATGACGGTGATGCCGTCCAGGGGTCTGGTCATGGGCTTCTTCTTTCTTTCCTTGCGTCAGGCGAGCACGGCCGTGGCCTGCATCGTGAGCCAGCCGTCGGCGTCTTCGCCCCACAGGCTGAAGGTCTTGCCGTCGGTGCTGCCTTCGGCGGGCTTGCCGTGCACGCGGAACGGCGCGATGTCGAAGGTCGGGCGCACGGCGCGGAACTCGAAGCGTGCGAGCTGCGCATCGGCCGGCGCGTTGCGGCGCAGCAGGTCGACCAGCAGCGTCGCGATCAGCGGCCCGTGCACGATGAGGCCCGGGTAGCCCTCGACCTGCGTCACGTAGCGGCGGTCGTAGTGGATGCGGTGGCCGTTGAAGGTCAGCGCCGAGTAGCGGAACAGCAGCACGTCGTCGGGCACGAGGTCGCGGCTGAAGGCGGCGTCCTTCGGTGCGGGCGTGGGCGGCGGCGTGGCTTCGCCTGGTGCGGCGGCGGCGCGGTAGACGATGTCGTGCTCTTCGGTCAGCGCGAGTCCGCGCGCATTGCGCACCTCATGGCGCACCAGCACGAACACCAGCTCGCCCGTGCGGCCGGCCTTGTGCGTGACCGAGGCGATGGTCGACGTGCGCTCGACCGCATCGCCCACCTGCAGCGGATTGCCCGGCTCCCAGGTCAGCCGGCCGCCGGCCCACATGCGGCGCGGCAGCGGCACGGGCGGCAGGAAGCCGCCGCGCTTCGCGTGGCCGTCTTCGCCGATCTCCGACTGGCGGTGGTGCGGCAGGAAGTAGAGCCAGTGCCACAGCGCGGGCAGGCGCGTGCCCGCCTCGGGCAGCGGGTCGTCGCGGTCGAGCGTGGCGGACAGGCCGCGCACGGGCGCGGCCGTGAGGTCGTCGCGCAGCGTTTCGGTGCGGCCCTGCCAGGCCTGCAGGCGCGCGAGGGCTTCGGCGTCGATCAGGGGAGAAGTCATGTCGTGTGTGTCGGGAAGAAAGATGAGTGGCGAGGTCAGTCGACCGCGGCGCCCGAGGCCTTGACGATGCGCGCCCACTTGGCGAGGTCGGTGCGCAGCAGCGCCGAGAACTGTTCGGGCGAAGTGGCCGCAGCGATCTCGACGCCCTGCTGGTCGAGCTTGTCGCGCAGGTCTTTGGCCGCGAGCGCCTTGCGCGTGGCGTCCTGCAGGGTGGCGAGCACGTCGGCCGGCACGCCCGCGGGGGCGAACAGGCCGATCCACAGCGTGCCGTTGTAGCCCGGCACCTGCTCGGCGATGGCGGGCACGTCGGGCAGCACGGGCGAGCGCTTCTCACCACTCACGGCCAGCGCGCGCAGCTTGCCGGCCTTGATGTGCGCCAGCGCCGAAGGCAGGCTCGCGAACACGATCGGCAACTGCCCGCCCAGCACGTCGTTGATGGCAGGCGCCACGCCCTTGTACGGCACGTGCTGCAGCGAGATGCCGCCCATGCTGTTGAGCATTTCGCCCAGCAGGTGGTTGAGCGTGCCGTTGCCGGCCGAGGCGTACTGGTAGTTGGCGCCCTTCTCGCGCGCCAGCTTCAAGAATTCGGCGAAGTTCTTCGCGGGGAACGACGGGTTCACCAGCAGCACGTTGGGCACGGCGCCGACCAGGCCGACGGGCTTGAAGTCTTTCTCGGGGTCGAAGCCCGGGTTCTTGTACAGCGCGGGGTTGATGGCCTGGCTGCTGCTGATCGTCATGAGCAGCGTGTAGCCGTCCTTCGGACCCTTGGCGACCAGCTGCGTGCCGATGTTGCCGCCCGCGCCGGGGCGGTTGTCGACCACGACGCTGGCGTTGTTCAGCACCTCGCCGAGCTTCTGGCCCACGAGACGGCCGACGATGTCGTTGGTGCCGCCCGCGGCCTGGGGCACGACGAGCGTGATGGGGCGCGAGGGGTAGGTCTGGGCGGTGGCGGCGCTGGTGGCCAGCAAGGTGGTGGCGGCGAGGCCGAAGGCGATCAGCGCCTTGGCGCGAAGCCGCAAGGCGGGGGTGGTGTCGTGTGTCTCCATGGCCGCATGGTCTTCTGCCCGCCCCGTCGGCGCAATCTGCGATTTCGGAAGCCAGGCTTCTGAAATTCCGAAGGCTTGACTACCATCGCCCCATGCTCTTCGACCTCACCGACCTGCGCCTGTTCGTGGCCACGGCCGAACTCGGCAACCTCACGCGGGCGGCCGAGCGCCAGCACCTGTCGCTGGCCGCGGCCAGCGCGCGCATCAAGGCGCTCGAGACCCAGGCCGGCCTGCAGCTGCTGCAGCGCGAGGCCCGCGGCGTGCGCCTGCTGCCGCCGGGCGAAGCCTTCCTGCACCACGCCCGGCTGGTGCTGCACCAGGCCGACCAGTTGCGCGCCGACCTGCTCGAGTACGGCGGCGGGCTGCGCGGCCATCTGCGCGTGTTCGCCAACACCACGGCGGTGACCGATTTCCTGCCGGAGATCCTGCCCGGCTTCCTGGCCGCCAACCCGCGCATCAACGTCGACCTTCAGGAAAAACCGAATGCTCAGATCCCGCGCGGCGTGCGCGACGGGCGCGCCGACATCGGCATCGTCGCGGGCCAGATGGACACGCTGGGCCTGGACACCATCCACTTCAGCACCGACCGGCTGGTGCTCGTCACCTCGCGCCAGCACCGCTTTGCGCGGCGCCGCCGCATCTCGTTTGCCGAAACGCTCGACGAAGACGCCATCGGCATGCAGCAGGGCAGCACGCTGCAGGCCTTCCTGGGGCAGATCACCGACCACCTGGGCAAGCGCCAGAAGCTGCGCATCCAGCTCGGCAGCTTCGACGCCATGTGCCGGATGATCGGCAGCGGCGTGGGCATCGGCGTGGTGCCGGAGTCGGCCGCGCGGCGCAACCAGGAGAGCATGGGGCTCGCGCTGGTCGAGCTCAGCGACCCGTGGTGCGTGCGCGAGCGCTACCTGCTCGTGCGCGACCGCGCCGCCCTGCCCGTGTACGCCCAGGCGCTGGTCGAGACCTTGTGCAAGCACTACGCCGACGCGCAGGCCGAAACCGGCTGACGGCCCGATTCCCGGCCAAAAACAGGCACTTGCAGGTGGCTTGTGAGAAACCCGATGTCTTCCCCATTTTCTGTGCACAACTTTGGGGGTAAGTCAGGGGCAGCGTTGTAAAGCGGATGCAAGTTGTTGTTTTATAAAGGGAATAGTTAGTCTGCTTAAAATTTTTGCAGTGCACAAGTCAGGCCACCTAGGGGCCTGAAAATCGCTCGAAAACAGGAAAGTCAAGCGAAAAAACGGGGGGTTGCCTGTGCTAGGCCGCCCTTTGAAACCAACGACTTGCGGCGGGTTGTGAAGAAGTCCGCTGCAATCCCCACTTTCTGTGGGCAACTTTGGGGGTAACTCGGGTGGAGCTTTGTAAAACGAATGCAAGTTGTTGTTTTACAAAGGGATTCCACACTTTGCTCAATTTTTGAGCGGTGAACAAGAGCGTCAGCCAGTCAGGTGACCGTCGCTCAAATGAATCCAAAGGTTCTCAGCACGCCGAATCGGGTCGATGCGAGGCGCGAAAGAGGGCCGCTACAGTCGCCCTGACATGCTCGAAGCCCTCAGCTCCCCCTGGTCCTGCCTCGGCGCCATCGCCGGGCTGCTGATTGCCTTGCTGCTTCACTGGCTGGCACCCGCCGACATCGACACGGTGCACGCCGGCGCGTGGCTGGTGGGCATCGGCTGGCTCGCGGGCCTGGCCTGGGACCTCGTGGCCTCGGACCGGTCGAAGTAAGCAGCAGGCGAGCGCCCCGACAGCGCGCACAAAAAAGGGAGGGGAGGCATCGGCCCTTGCGAGCCCCTGCCTCCCCTCCCCCGTACCGGTTCACCCGGTGATCAGGCTCAGCGCTCGATCGTCAGCGCCACGCCCATGCCGCCGCCGATGCACAGCGAGGCGATGCCCTTCTTGGCGTTCTGGCGTTGCATTTCGTGCAGCAGCGTCACCAGGATGCGGCAGCCCGACGCGCCGATGGGGTGGCCGATGGCGATGGCGCCGCCGTTCACGTTCACCTTGTTCACGTCCCAGCCCATTTCGCGGTTCACGGCGCACGCTTGCGCAGCGAAGGCTTCGTTGATCTCGAGCAGGTCGAGGTCGGCGGCCTTCCAGCCGGCGCGCTGCAGCGCCTTCTGCGATGCCGGCACGGGGCCCATGCCCATGATGGTCGGGTCCAGGCCGGCGGTGGCGTAGCTGGCGATGCGGCCCAGCGGCTTCAGGCCCAGGGCCGCGGCCTTCTTGGCCGTCATGACCATCACGGCGGCGGCGCCGTCGTTCAGGCCCGAGGCATTGCCCGCGGTCACGCCGCCGGCCTTGTCGAAGGCGGGGCGCAGGCCGGCCAGCACTTCGGCGTTGGTCTTGCGGTTGATGAACTCGTCCTGGTTGAAGACGAGCGGGTCGCCCTTCTTCTGCGGAATGCTCACGCCGACGATTTCGTCCTTGAACTTGCCGGCGTCCTGCGCGGCGGCGGCCTTGGTCTGGCTGGCCAGGGCCAGTTCGTCCTGCGAGGCGCGGTCGATGTTGTACTTCTTGGCCACGTTCTCGGCCGTGATGCCCATGTGGTACTGGTTGTACACGTCCCACAGGCCGTCGACGATCATGGTGTCGACCAGCTTCCAGTCGCCCATGCGCTGGCCGTTGCGCGAGTTGGGCAGCACGTGCGGCGCCATGCTCATGTTTTCCTGGCCGCCGGCGATGACGATTTCGCTGTCACCCGTGGCCACGGCCTGCGCCGCCAGCATCACGGCCTTCAGGCCCGAGCCGCACACGGCGTTGATGGTGAGCGCCGGCGTTTCCTTGGTGCCGCCGCCCTTGAGCCAGGCCTGGCGCGCGGGGTTCTGGCCGGCACCGGCCGCGAGCACCTGGCCCATGATGGCCTCGCCCACCTGGTCGGCCGTGAGGTTGGCGCGCGCGATCACTTCCTTGATCACGAGGGCGCCCAGCTCGGTGGCGGGAATGCCGGCGAGCGAGCCGCCGAATTTGCCGACCGCCGTACGCGCAGCCGAAACGATGACGATGTCTTCCATGAGGTTCTCTCCGTTGAGGTGATTTGAAATCGGTTGCGATCTTGCGGGAGCTGGCGCCCGTTCAGGCCTTGGCCTTCACGTAGCGTCCCGGCGCCGGTTCGATGGCCTTGTAGGCCTTGCCGTTGCCGTAGCCCTTGGGCGCGGGGATCTGCTTGCCCGCGTGGCCCTTGAGCCATTGTGCCCAGTCGGTCCACCAGCTGCCCGGCTGCTCCTGCGCGCCGGCCAGCCATTCGGGCTGGGTCTTGGGA
Organism: Variovorax sp. BGA-UO-ETr-C22; assembly: GCF_059567965.1. Taxonomy (NCBI): domain Bacteria; kingdom Pseudomonadati; phylum Pseudomonadota; class Betaproteobacteria; order Burkholderiales; family Comamonadaceae; genus Variovorax; species Variovorax sp. BGA-UO-ETr-C22. The sequence goes on along the minus strand of NZ_JCAQPA010000006.1, from coordinate 231,392 downwards.
AACTTGCCGTCCTCGCGCAGCCAGTGGCTGCGCTTGTTCTTGGCGGGCGGGTTGATCACGCCGGCGATGTGGCCCGAGGCGCCCATCACGAAGCGCTTCTTGCCCGTGAGCAGTTGCGTGGAGGTGTAGGCGCCGCCGATGGGCACGATGTGATCTTCGCGCGAGCCGTAGATGTAGGCCGGGATGTCGATCTTGCCCAGGTCGACCTTCTCGCCGCACACCGTGAGCGCGCCGGGCTTGGCCAGCTTGTTCTCGTGGTACGTGTTGCGCAGGTACCAGGCGTAGAACGGGCCCGGCAGGTTGGTCGCGTCGCTGTTCCAGTACAGCAGGTCGAAGGCCGGCGGCGTCTCGCCCTTGAGGTAGTTGCCGACCACGTAGTTCCACACCAGGTCGTTCGGGCGCAGGAAGCTGAAGGTCGAGGCCAGGTCGCCGCCGGGCAGCAGGCCGCCCTTGCCCAGCTGCATCTCGCGGTACTGCACCATCGGCTCGTCCACGAAGATGTCGAGGATGCCGGTGTCGCTGAAGTCGAGGAAGGTGGTCAGCAGCGTGACCGATGCGGCCGGCTTCTCGCCGCGCGCCGCGAGCACGGCCAGCGCGGTGCTCAGGATGGTGCCGCCCACGCAGAAGCCCAGCGTGTTGATCTGCTTGCTGCCGCTGATCTCCTGCACCGTGTGTATCGCCTTGATGGCGGCGTTCTCGATGTAGTCGTCCCAGGTGGCCTGGGCCAGCGACTCGTCGGGGTTGCGCCAGCTCACCACGAACACGCGGTGGCCCTGCTCGTTCGCATAGCGGATGAGCGAGTTGTCGGGCTGCAGGTCGAGGATGTAGAACTTGTTGATGCACGGCGGCACCAGCAGGAACGGCCGCTCGTACACCTTGGCGGTGAGCGGCTTGTATTCGAGCAGCTGGAAATACTCGTTCTCGAACACCACGGCACCTTCGGTGGTGGCCACGTTGCGCCCCACTTCGAAGGCGCTCTCGTCGGTCATGCTGACGTGGCCCTGCTTCATGTCGTGCAGCAAGTTCTGGATGCCCTTGGCGATGCTCTCGCCCTGCGTGTCGATGGCCTTTTTCTGCGCCTCGGCATTGAAGGCGAGCGAGTTGCTGGGCGAGGCCGCGGCCATCCACTGCTCGACCGCGAAGCGCAGGCGCGCCTTGGTCTTGTCGTCGGCGTCGATGGCCTCGGCCATGCGCATCATGGTGCGGCCGTTGAGCAGATAGACGGCGGCCGAGAAGGCCGCCAGCGGGTTGCTGCCCCAGGCCTCGGCGGCAAAGCGCTTGTCGCCCTCGGGCCGGGCACCGAAGCCGCGGCGCCACAGGTCGGTGGCGTCGCTCAGGTACTGCTGCTGGATGGACTGCAGCTGCTCGGGATCGATGGAGAACTTGGGCAGCTCGGGCATGGCGGCTGCGCCCGGGAATTGCGCCATTTGTGGCAATTGCCATAGCGGCGTGCCGCCGACGTCGAAAGCGGCGGGACCTCCTGGACCTGCAGCTTTCTGGAAAGCCTCCATGGCCTGGGTCCAGCCCTGCGTGAGGGCTTTTTGAAAGGGCGCGAACGCATCGGCCCCCGTGTCTTGTTGCTTCATCATGTCTCCTGGCCGTGGCCTGGGTCGATACGAACGGATGGCTTGCGTGTTTTGAGTATGCTGCATTCGCAAGGCACTCACAACGCCGCGCTTTCACTAATCCCTTGAAACGAAACGTCTCCGCCTGTGTTCATCCATTTGATCGTGATCGGCTGGCTCTATGTGGCCGTGATGATGGCGGTGGCCGAAGCCACCAACACCACGGGCACGGTGCTGGGCGCCATCTTCACATTTCTTCTTTACGGCCTCGCGCCGGTGGCGCTGGTGATCTACCTGATGGCCACGCCGGCGCGCCGGCGGGCGATCAAGGAACGCGAGGCACAGGCCCAGGAGGCCGCGCGCCGCGCCGCCGCGGAAGCTGCGGGCTCAGACCTTCCAGACCAGCGCGGCGAAGCGCCCGCTGACGCCGTCGCGCCGGTGCGAAAAGAACCGTGACGGCTGCGCGACGGTGCACCACGCATCGCCGCTGTCGTTGCCATAGAGCGACTCGACACCCACCGCACGCAGCCGCTGCCGCGCGAGCGCAGGCAAATCGGCCAGCCACTTGCCTTCGCCTGCGGCTGGCGTGAAGCACGACGCCGCCTCGGGCGACTGCGCCTCGAAGGCGGCCTTGACCTCCGCCCCCACCTCGAAGGCCTTCGGGCCGATGCAGGGGCCGAGCCAGGCCATGAGGCGCGGCGCGCCTTCGTCCTGCGCGAAGGCGCGCACGGTCTGCTCGAGCACGCCGCCGGCCAGCCCGCGCCAGCCCGCATGCGCGGCGGCCACGCGGTGGCCGCGTTCGTCGGTGAAGAGCACGGGCAGGCAGTCGGCCACCATGACCGTGCAGGCGCGCGCGGAGGTCGCGGCCGTGCAGGCATCGGCGACGGTGCCGTCGTGCACGGCCTCGTCGAGCGACACGAGCCCCGTGCCATGCACCTGCTGCAGGAACACCGGCTGCGTGCCGATCGCCTGCTGCAAGCGACGCCGGTTCTCGGCGACGTGCGCGGCGTCGTCGGCCACGTGGTCGCCGAGGTTCAGGCTCTCATAGCGCCCGGTCGACACGCCGCCGTCGCGCGTGGTGCACAGCGCGCGCACGTTCGGCGGCGCGGGCCACTCGGGCACCAGCCATTGCGGATTCATCTCGACGTGCCGGCTCAGGGTTCCGCGTCGGGCGACTGCGAGGGCTGCGCGCGCTGGAAGGCGTCGAGCTTCATGCAGGCGTCGAAGGCGGCCATGGTGCGCGGCAGGCCGCTGAAGTCGCAGTCGAAGCGGCGGCCGTTGAAGATCTGCGGCACGAGGCAGCAGTCGGCGATGGTGGGCGTGTCGCCCCAGCAGTAGGTGCCGCCCGGGTGCTGCGCGAGCTGGCGCTCGAACGACAGCAGGCCGTCGCGCACCCAGTGGCGGTACCAGGTGTTCTTGGCTTCGTCGTCGACCTTCAGTTCCTTCACGAGGTACTTGAGCACGCGCAGGTTGTTCAGCGGGTGGATCTCGCAGGCGATCGACTGCGCCAGCGCGCGCACATGGGCGCGGCCCACCGGGTCGCTGGGCAGCAGTGCCGGCTCGGGGTGCGTTTCGTCCAGGTATTCGATGATGGCCATCGACTGCGAGAAGCGCTCGCCCTCGTCCTCGAGCAGCGGCACGAGCATGTCGGCCGAGATCGCCGAGTACGGGCCGGTGCGGTGTTCGCCGCGCGCGATGTGCACGGGCACGTAGTCGTAGTCCAGGCCCTTCAGCTGAAGGGCGATGCGGACACGGAACGAGGCGGAGGAGCGGAAATAGTTATGCAGCTTCATGATTTCTCGAGGATAGCGCCCTTGGATTTCACCCTCAGGAGCGTGGTGTGGCCGGGAGCGCGCAGCGAAAGTCGCGCAGCCGGGCTTCGGGGTGTTCTTGCTGCCACGTGTCGAGCAGCGCGCGCGCCACGGCTTCTTCGCGCGCGGCGATGCCCAGGTGCCACGGCCCTTCGGCCGCGGGCGGCTCGCCGGGCGCGTGGTTGTGCTGGTCGTCGGGGCGGCCTTCGGAGCAGGCCTTGCACAGCACCTGCATGCTCGAGGTCCAGTTCTCGGCGCTGAGGCCCGCTTCCTCGAAGCGGCGCACCAGCGCATCGATCGCCTCGGCCTGCACCTCTTCGACGAACACTTCGTAGGTCGCGTGGTCCGACGGCGCGATCAGCGCGAGCGCGTCGAACACCGGCACCTCGCGCTCGCCGCGGCGGCGGTAGCCGTTGGCGGCGCCGTCGTGCAGCACCAGGTCGCCGTAGCGGTGGCCGCTGGCGGGCGTCGGCACGTTGCGCAGGATGGCGCGCGCCGGGTCGATGCGGTCGGCCCAGACCACCTCGCTGGCCTCGTCGCCGTGCACGCGGATGGGCGTGAGGCCGACGAAATAGTCGACCGGCCCTTCACCGTCCGGGATGCCGATGCCGTACTGGCGCCACGCGCGCCGCGCCGTGGGCCAGTCGCCCAGCGCGGTGGCCGCGATGCCCAGGTTCCACAGCGCGCCTTCGTTGCCCGGCTCGCACTGCACGGCGCGGGCGTTGGCCTGCAACGACGCGGCCCAGTCGCCGCGGTACTTGTGGATGAGCCCGGCGTTGTACCAGGGCGCCGACCAGTACGGATGGATGGCGCTGGCCTGCGCATAGGCGGCCAGGGCGCCGTCCTGGTCGCCGGCCTCGTCGCGTTCGCGGCCGAGTTCGTTGAAGGCGGTGGCCTTGCCGGCTTTGCCGAGTCGGATGGGCATGGTGGAGCGAGAGAGAGAAGAGGTCGGGAAAGGGGTCGGGGAAACGCGCAGAAGCGCCTATTGTGGGCCGCCGCAAAATCCCGAGTCCGGCGTGCCGGCAAGCCCGTGCCGCCTCTGGCACACTGCCGGTCTCCCCTCCCGCTTCGCTGAAAAAGGACACCTTCCCATGGCTTCCGAGTTTGTTTTCGCCCCGCCGGCCACCGTTTCGGTGCCGGTGGCCGGTCAGCCCGCACGCTTCCCGGTGCACCGCATCTACTGCGTGGGCCGCAACTACGAAGATCACGCCAAGGAAATGGGTTTCACCGGCCGCGAGCCGCCCTTCTTCTTCATGAAGCCGGCCGATGCGCTGGTGACGGTCGATGCGGGCCAGACCGGCACCATGGCCTACCCCACGCTCACGAAGAACCTGCACCACGAGATCGAACTCGTGGTGGCCATCGGCACCGGCGGCAAGAACATCCTGGCGGCCGACGCGCACAAGCACATCTACGGCTACGCCGTGGGCCTGGACATGACGCGCCGCGACCTGCAGAACGACATGAAGAAGCAGGGCCGCCCCTGGGACATCGGCAAGAGCTTCGAGCAGAGCGCGCCCATCGGCCCGATCGTGCCCGTGGCGCAGGCCGGCAACGCCGAGCAGGCCGAGATCTCGCTGCAGGTGAACGGCGCCGACCGCCAGCGCAGCACCGTGAGCAAGCTGATCTGGAACGTGGCCGAGACCATCGAGCACCTGTCGGCGGCCTGGGAGCTGCAGCCCGGCGACCTGATCTTCACGGGCACGCCCGAGGGCGTCGCGGCCGTGGTGGCCGGCGACACGCTGGTGGGCCAGGTCGCAGGCCTGCCCGCGCTGACCGTCAAGATCGTCTGACGCCCGCGCGGTCCCGCTTCATGCTCCTTCGCGTACCCATCAAGCATTGCAAGAACTGCGGCACGGCGGTGGTCTACCGCGTGCCGGACGACGGCGACACCAAGCAGCGCGCGGTGTGCCCGGCCTGCCACACGATCCATTACGAGAACCCGCTGAACGTGGTGGGCACCATCCCCGTGCTGGGCGACAAGGTGCTGCTGTGCAAGCGCAACATCGAGCCGCGCTGGGGCAAGTGGACGCTGCCCGCGGGCTTCATGGAGCTCGAGGAAACCACCGCCGAGGGCGCGGCCCGCGAGACCGACGAGGAGGCCGGCGCGAACTTCGAGATCGAGGGCCTGTTCGCCGTGATCAGCGTGGTGCGCGTAGGCCAGGTCCACATGTTCTACCGCGCCCGCCTGCTCGACGACCGCTTCGACCCGGGCCACGAGACGATCGAGGCGCGCCTGTTCACCGAGGACGAGATTCCCTGGGACGAGATCGCCTTCCGCACCGTGCGCCAGGCGCTCGAACACTACTTCGAAGACCGCAAGCGCGGCAGCTTCGACCGCGTCCACGAACTCAGCATCGTTTGAAAAATTTCCCCATGCTCAAGACCCTGCGCGCCACCCTCCTCTGTGGCGTCAGCCTCGGCTTCGCACTCGCAGCTTCGGCGGCCAAGGCCGACATGGTCGGCGAGGTCGACACCGCCTTCAAGCTCATCGGCCCGGACCACAAGATCGTGGTCGAGGCCTACGACGACCCGAAAGTCAGCGGCGTCACCTGCTATGTCTCGCGCGCGCGAACCGGCGGCATCGCCGGCGCCTTCGGCGTGGCCGAGGACAAGGCCGAGGCCTCCATCGCCTGCCGCCAGGTCGGCCCGGTGAGCATCACGCAGCCGCTGCCCAAGCGCGAAGAGGTCTACAGCGAACGCCTGTCGGTGCTCTTCAAGCGCCTGCGCGTGGTGCGCATGGTCGATCCCAAGCGCAACACGCTGGTCTACCTGACCTACTCCGACCTGCTGATCGACGGCTCGCCCAAGAACAGCGTGACGGCCGTGCCGGTCGATCGCGGCACGCCGATTCCGCTCAAGTGAAGGGGCTGCTGAAGGGCTCGGCGATGCGAGTTTGCTAGCATCGTCCGAGCGGCCGACACCGAGATGTCGGCCTTCGACGGAACCCTCCGCAACGAATCCGTTCCAACAGCGTCATGCACCTTCAGACTTTTGTTTTCCGAACCGCCGCCACGCTCCTCGTGGCTGGGGGCATTGCCGCCTGCACCACGCCCGGCCCCACGCCGCCGCAGCAGCCTGTTCCAGGCGCCACGCCGCCGCCACCGCGCCAGGCGCTCTTCATCCGCCCTGCCGCCGGCACCACCGTGGGCCGCTTCGACGGCGTGCGCAACAAGGGCCTGGACATCGCGGGCAACCTGGGCGACCCCATCGTGGCCTCGGCCGACGGCCGCGTGGTGTACGTGGGGGGCGAGTTGCGCTCCTACGGCAACATGGTCATCGTGAAACACAACGAAACCTTCCTCACGGCCTACGCCCACGCGAAGACCATCCTCGTGAAGGAAGGCGCCGTGGTGCGCCAGGGCCAGAAGATCGCCGAAATGGGCAACAGCGAATCCGACCGCGTGAAGCTGCATTTCGAGATCCGCAAGAACGGCACCGCCGTCGATCCCGAGCCGTACCTCAACGGCCGTTTGCAGCAGTAAACGTAAAAGCCGTTACAGCAGGCTTTCGGGCACCAGGGGCGCCAGCAGCTCCAGCCGCCAGCGGGCCCAGAAATGGGTCTCGGGTTCGGTGTGCAGGATGGTGTCCGCCCCGTCGCCCGACGCCGGGTTCACCCACTCGATGCCGCCGCGCGGCCCCAGCTGCAGCTGGTAGGCGCCGTCTAGGCGCATGAAACCGATCAGGCTCGTGAGCTGCTGCGCGATCTGCGGGCTGAAGATGAACAGGCCGATCTCGGTGTTGTGCAGCGCCGAGCGCGGATCGAAGTTCATCGACCCGACGAACACCACCTGCCCGTCGATCACGGCCGACTTGCCGTGCAGCCGCCCGCTGGCCGAGCCGTAGATGCCGAAGCGCTTGGTCTGCTCCACGCGCTTGGGGCTCAGTTCGTACAGCTCCACGCCCAGCCGCAGCATCTGCGCGCGGTAGCGGCGGTAGCCGATGTGCACCAGCGACTCGTCGGTGGCCGCCAGCGAGTTGGTGACGATGGTGTAGCCCACGCCGTTGCCGCGCACGATCTGCATCGTCTCCATGCCGCCCCGCCCGGGGATCAGATAGGGCGTGGTCAGCAGCACCCCGTGCTGTGCGCCGCGCAGGTAGCGCTGCACGTTGTAGAGCACGCTGTCGGCGGCCTGGTCGGCCGGCAGCCCGCGCCCTTCGTCGGTGGGCGCCAGCGCCTTGGCGGGCGCGTCGGCGTAGGCCTCGGCGCGCGCCCAGCTCAGCGCGAGCTTGCCGGCGTTGAGGTCCTTGGCCAGCGGGTTGTGGCCCAGCAGGTCCGTCGATTCGGGCTCTTCGGGATGCAGCGTCTCGGGGCCCGTGGTGAGCCGGTCGAAGCGCTCGCGCAGCGCCTGCACCGACTCGTCGCCGCGCGGCACCAGCGACTCGATGGGATAGACGTATTGGCTGTTCCAGTACATGTCGAACAGCGACGACAGCCGGGGCACCACGGCGCCGGCCACCAGCGTGTCGATGTCGATGAAGTTGGAGCCGCCGTCGCGCAGGAAGTACTCGTTGGCGATGTTGCGCCCGCCCATGACCGCCATCGTGTTGTCGACCACGAACAGCTTGTTGTGCATGCGCCGGTGCACGCGGTCGAAGTCCAGGATCGACCACGCCCAGCGCGTGCCGAAGCGCGAACGCCCGGCCGGGAACGGGTTGAACAGGCGCACCTCGACGTTCGGGTGCGACGCAAAGCTGGTGAACAGCGGGTCGGCGCCCGCCGTGTACAGGTCGTCCACCAGCAGGCGCACGCGCACGCCGCGGTCGGCCGCGTCGCGCAGCGTGCGCAGCAGGTAGCGGCCGGTCTCGTCGTTCTGCACGAGGTAGTACTGCACGTCGATGGAGCGCTGCGCGCGGCGCGCCAGCTCGATGCGGGCATGCAGCGAGAACTGCGGCATCGGCAGCAGGCGAAAGCCGCTGAGCGGCTCGCCCGGCGGCGCGGCGGCACGCACGAGCCGGCCCAGCGCGGTGTCCGCGCCGTCGGTGATGGCACTCGAGGGCTTGCGCACCACCTCGGTCGGCAGGCCGGCGCAACCGGCGAGCACGAGCATCGCCAGGCTGCACAGCAGCCAGGCGAACCACCGGGCGCGCGGCACGTCAGCCCGGGGGGACAGGTTGCGCATGAACGACAGAAAAGAGGGAGGGCAAGGGCACGGGAGCGAAGGAGAAAAAACGCCGCTGCCGCGCGGCGCGGTGCACGACCGCGCCCACGGGTGGCGGTTTCTACCACGCGCGGCGCGAGCGCGCAGCCAATGCCTTCGTCAGTGCGCGCGCTCGGACCACTGCCGCACGAAGTGCTCCGCGCGCACGTTCGCGCGCGCCACGGCCGAGTCCCACGACAGCTGCTGGGTGATGACCAGCGCGCAGCGCGGAATGCCGTCCAGGCTCAGCGCCGCAATGCCGGCGTAGGTGCCCTTCGGGGTGCGCGTGAGTTCGAACCATCCCGTCCAGCCACCTGGCACGTGAAGGTCGAGTCGGGCGGAGTCCATGATGAATTCATCATAGGCCTTTAGTTTTCATTTGCAAACATTGCATACAAAAGCAACGACTCAGGCGTGCATGTCCGAGCGGCGACCGGTCGGCAGGCGCTGCAGCGCCTGGCGCAGCGTGGAATCCACCCGCCGCAGCGAGAGCCCGTGCCGCACCGCCACCTCGTGCCGCGTCAGCTCGTGCACGCGCAAGGCCACGAAGATGTCCTGATGGCGGTGCGGCAGGCCCTGCATCGCGCGCTCGACCGCCTTCAGGTCGGAGCGCGCCTCGGCGATCAGCTCGGGCCCCGGTGCGTGATCGGCCACCTGGGCCAGCGTGTCGTCCGCCTCGCCGGTGTACTGCCAGGGGCGCTCGGCGCGCAGGCGGTCCATCGCGGCATTGCACGCCACGCGGAAGATGTAGGCCACGGGGTTGTGCAAGGCATCCGTGAAGGCGGCCTCGGCCAGGCGCAGCCAGGCGTCGTGCAGGCTTTCGGTGGCGGCGTCGGCACACCCCAGGTGCAGCGACAGCCGCCGGTGCAACTGCGCGTAGTGCGCCACCAGCAGTTGCTGGACGTCCGGTGGCGCAGGGGCGGTCCCCACGGCGTCGCCGCGGGGCAGCAGGCAGGCGTGCGACATGGTGCGTCGCCTTAGCGGCCGCGCGGCAGGCCGCGCCGTTCGGGCTCGTTCAGGCGCGTCAGTTGCGCGTCGGTGAGCGCACCGTGCCCCACCATCTGGACGAAGCCCGACGGGTCGTAGCTCGCCTGCTCCGCCGGCCTGCGCCGCACCTCGGGGGCCTCGGGCGCGCCGGACGCGGGCTCGTTGCCGAAGCCCAGCACGCGCACCGAGAACACCGACGGCAGGCTCTGACGCGCCGCCGCGCGTTCGCGCTGCATCACGTCCTGCGCCGCCGCCGTGGCCTGCGACGCCGCGGCGCTGGCGTTGGTCAGGGCTCCGACATTCACCGACGCCACCACCGGCAGCCCCGTGCTCTTGCCCTGCACCGCCATGTTGTCGGCGTTCACGATCTGCAGCGCCGCCAGGTTCACGTTGCCCGACACGCGGATGCCCGCCTCGCCCGCGTCGATGGTGCCCAGCGGCGCGATCAGGTCGATGTCGCCGGCCGGCACCTCCGGAATCGGGTTCAGCGTGGCAATGCCCGCGCCCGTGCTCGGCACGTCCGACGACAGCACCACGTTGCCCCAGCGGTCGTACACGCGCTTGGGCGGCGTGTAGACCACCGTCGTCTTCGAGCCGCGACCGGCGTTGATGTCGCCCTCGGCCGACCAGCCCAGCACGCTGCCGCCGAAGGTGGTCATGATCCGGCTCTGGCCCAGCAGGATGCTGCCCAGCGCGTACAGGGAAATGTCGCCCGCGCCCTGCGTGATGACACCCGGAATCAGCGTGCCCACCGCCTTGGGCGCCGCGCCCTCGATGCCGAACACCTGGCGTCCGCCTGGCGTGAGCAGCGCGATGTCGCCGCCGAACAGCGTGTTGATGCCGGCCGCGCCGAACATCGTGATGTCGCCCCTGTAGCTGGTGCCCGGGAACAGCGACGCGATGGCGTTGCGCCCGCGCAGGTAGCTGCCGTAGCGCACGCCGGCCTCGTCGTTGTATTCGCGGCCGCCCTCCTTCAGCTCGGCGAAGTACACGCCGCGCAGGTAGCTGCGCTGCTGTTCCGGCGGCAGTGCGTTGAAGAAGGCGAGCGCCTCCTGTGCGCCGCCCTTGCCGCTGTAGCCCTGCGAGGCTTCGAGCCAGTTCACCAGGTACAGCTGGCTTGCCTGCCTGTAGTCGTTGGCGAGCACGCGGCGCGGCGTGCCGGTGTCCGCGTCGAGGCGGGCTTGCTGCTGCGCCATCCAGGCCGCCGCGTCGTTGTCGTCGCCGCTGTAGCCATGCTCGGCGCGCAGCCAGTCGCCCAGCGTGAGCTGGCGGTTGTAGTTCTTCACCACCTTGCCGGCCTGGTCGGCCAGCGGCTGGCCGCTCTGCATGAGGTGGGTCGGATCGAGGTAGCGCTGCGCGAAGCCCGCGTAGTCGGGCCCGTGGGCGCCCACGCCGGCCAACATCGCGATGCCCGCACCGGGCCGGCTGTCGCCCGGCACCACCGCGCCGAGGCTGCTGACCGAGGCCCTGTTCTCCATGCGGATGTCGCGCCCGGCCGTGATCTCCAGCGTGCCGGGGCCGGCCACGTTGAAGGTGCTGAACAGGATGTCGCGGCCCGCCGAGATCACCGAGATGTCGCCCGGCCTTGCGTGCGCGAACAGGTTGCCGCTGCTCTCGAAGTAGGTCTGCGCCACGCCGCTCGAAGCCTCGGTCTGCCCGACGGGCGTGCCGCTCGCGACGATGTCGCGCCCGGCCCGCATCCACACCGGCTGCGCGCCCTCGTACCAGGTCTGGCCGGCACGCGTCGCGTCGTCCGGCGCGAAGCGCAGGATGCGCCCGCTGCTCACGCCGACCAGGTCGCCGTGCACGGCGTAGAACCGCGCCGGCTGCGTGCCCACCGCTTCACCCGACACCGTGTTGGGGCCGAAGGCGAACAGCGGACGCACGCCGTCGCCGGCCAGGTTGTTGCCACCCGACAGGTTGCCTAGCACCGTGCCGTCGCTGGTGGTGCCCTGGAACGCCGGACGCCGCGGCGTCGCCAGCGCAGAGGCCGCCGCGCCCGACTGGCTGACGGTGTTGCCTCCCGCATAGATCGAGTCACTGGCCAGGAACTCCAGCGTGCCGTGGGCCGAGGGTGCCAGTACCAGCGGCGTGCCCGTGCCGGTGTTGTCGAAGGTCGCCGCGTCGCCATAGAACAGGCTGCCGCTGGCGGCCACCGCACTCAGGATCGAGGGGTAGACGAACGCCGAGTCGGTCACGGGAATGCCCGCGCCGCCCGTCACCGGCACCAGGTCGCCGCCCGCCCCGAAGAGGCGAATGGCGGTGTGCGGCGTCCACAGGGTGAACCAGCTCTGGCCTTGTCCCGCCAAGCCGTTGGCGCTGAACGGCGTGGCATTGGCGAGGTCCACGCGCGTGGGGTCGATCACGCCCTTGACCACCAGGTCGCCACGCGTGGCGAGCGTGTAGTTCGCATCGCCCGGCGCCAGCACGATGCCGCCTTGCGCCATGCCGCGGGTCGCGGTGTAGGGGTCGTAGGCGCGGGTCTCGCGCGGCGACTGCGTCCGTTCGGTGAGGCCGTAGACCAGGGGCAGGCTGCCGAGGGTGCCGGCCTGCAGCTGCACGTCGCCCCGGAGGTTGACGATCGCCCCGTTCAGCCCGGCGTCGGTGTCGCCACCGGCACCCTCGACGTAGGGCCTGTGGAGCGGATTGAAGGCACCGCCCACGCGCACGAGCACGTCGCCGCCGCCCGTCAGGCTCAGGCTGCCGTCGGCCAGCACACGGCCGGTGCCGCCCACCGCCAGCACCAGGCCCTGGCTGCGCCGGCTGTCGGCGTACGAATCTGTCTTGGCGCCGCGCCGTCCCTGCAGGCCCGCGTTGCCGCCCACGTCCACGCGCAGGTCGCCGCCGCCCAGCGTGCCGAAGCCGGTGAAGCCGAGCAACTTGTCGGCCGCCCCGGTCGTGCCGACATAGGAGCCGAAGTTGATCCACCACGCCGTGGGCTGGTCCTGCGCGCCGCCGAAGCTGTCGCCCGTGCCCTGGCGCCACAGCCAGTTGCCGATGGCGCCGCTGCTGAAGCCCTTGTCGGCGGGGTTTGGCCGCCCCGCACCGCTGCCCCCGGCGACCAGCATCATGTCGCCGGTCAGGTCGCCGCCGGCCTTCAGCGTCAGGTTGCCGCCGGAGGCGGGGTACCAGGCGCGTGCCAGGTTCTGCGTGCCGCCATCGACGAACTTCTCGTAGCCACCGCTCGCGTCGTTGAGCACCGTGCCCTTGGCGCCCACCGCGCGCGGCAGGTTGTAGGGGTCGCCGGCCCGCGTGGCCTGCGACGAGGCGCCGGCGGTGTACACGCCGAACAGCGAATCCATGCGCAGGTTGCCGGCGGCCAGCAGGTCGAGATCGGCCGCGCCGGTGCGCACCACGCTGAAGCGCGTGCTGCCCGGCAGGTAGCTGTACTCCGGGGCGGCGATGACGCAATAGCTGGGAAGGTCCACGCAAAGCTCCGGGTACTGGATGTCCGCGAAATCGATGGGCTTGCCAGCCATGCTCTCGTCGCCCACGAAGTTGATGGACCCTTCCACGCTCCACAACTCGCCGCCGGGCTTCAGCTTGCCGAACATCCCGTAGTGGCTGTCCGCCAGCCGCAGGTCGCCCCGGCCCGCCGCCGGATGCACCTGCACGATGCGGTTGTCCGCCGCGCTCAGGTCCGCACCCGCGGCCAGCCGCACCGACCACGACTGCGAACCCTCGGGCAGCATCGCCGCCGCGGCCCACAGCCTGCCGGCGCCGTCCGGGCGCAGGTTCACCGAGGTCACGCCGGCAGGCAGCTTGATGTTGGTCGCGGCCGGGAGCAGCGCGCCCAGCGGCAGCGTGAGGGCGCCGTTGAGCACGAACTTCTTGCCGTCGCCGGGCAGCGGCACGCCCTTGGGCCACACCACGCCCGACAGCGTGGCTGCCGACGGCAGGCGCATGCCGGCTCCCAGGCGCGTGCCCACCGGCAGCGTCACCTTGGCGCCGCTGACGATGCTGCCCGCCGCGAACAGCAGCGCGCCCGAGGCGTCGCGCACGTCGGCGCTCAGCACCGTGCCCACCTTCAGTTCGAGCGCCTTGGCCAGCACGCTGGCCACCGGCATCACCTGCCCGGCCCCGAAGGCCGTCGACTTGATCGGCAGGTCGTAGTTGAGCGTGCCGGCGCCTCCCTCGAAGGTCGTGCCGTCGGCCAGCACCACGCCGCCGCGCGGCAGCACGGTGTCGCCGCGCAGCAGGTTGACGCCCGGCAGCAGCAGCCAGCCGCCGTCGTCCTGCGTGGCGGGCGGCGGCGCGAAGCCGTCGTTGAGGCTGCCGAAGATGTCGAGGTTGCCGCCCGCGCGAAGGGCCAACGTGCCCACCTCGCCCGAGCCGTACACGCCGGTCTTTTGCGTGTGCGGATTGGCGCTGGCGTAGCGGTAGCCCGACAGGTCGATGTCGCCCTGCACCACCATGTCGCCGTCGGGCGTCTTGCTGACGATCTGCACGCCGGGGCGCAGGTGGAAGGCATCGGCATAGCGCGCGTTGTTCAGGCCTGCGAGCTTGCCGTTCATCAGCGCGCCGTTGGCCAGCGCGTTGTCGATGAAGGCCGTGCTCTGCAGGTGCTTGGCGTCGAGGTACGCCTGGTCGATGACCTGGTAAGGCCGGCCGGTGGCCGCCGCATCGGTGCCGAAGCGTGCATCGTCGTAGCGCCACATGCCGTTCACGGCGATGGAGCGCGCGCCCTCGATGGCGAGGGTGCCGCTGGCGTCGATGCGGATGTCGCCGACGGTCTCACCGGTGCGGCCCGCGTTGAGTTCCAGCGTGCCGCGCGCCCTGCCGTCGTTCTGGCCCGGTTCACCGCCCACCTTGGCGTCGGTGCCGTGGCGCAGGTCGATGCGCGAACCCGAGGCCAACGTGAGCTGGCCGTCGTTCGACGTGAGTTCGACCATCGCGCGGTTCGGCGAATCGATGATCTGGCCGTGGCTGTCCACGCGCAGCGTGCGGCCGTGCGCATCGAGCACCGCGCTGCCGGCCAGCGTGAGGTTGTGCTTCGCGGCCAGGCTGATGCGGCCCACGCGCTCGCCGCTCGCATCGATGGTGCCGTTCACGGTGAGGCTGCCGTTGTCGAGCGACACGTTCACCTCGCCGGCCTTCAAACCGTCGCCGATGGCGAGGTCGCCTTGGCGCAACTGGAAGCTGCGCGCGCCGAACACGCCGCCGTCGTTGAGCCGCTGGTTGAGCGCCGCGAACTCGGCATCGCCGAGCTGCCGCGCGCGCACGTCCACGCTGCCCGCCGCGAACGGCACCCGCGTGCCGCCCGCGTCGTAGTGGCCGCTGCTCGCGCCGAGGATGCGGCCCTGCAGGTCGACCGTGCCGGCGGTATCGTCGAGCGCCATCGCCTTCAGCGCGCCCGCGCGGTTGTTCTGCGCCGAGATGTCGATCACCGACCCCGCCGCCTGCCGCAGGTTGCCGTGCAGGCTTTCGAGCACCACGTCGCCGCCGGCGCTGTACCTGCTCAGGTCGTTGAACACCACCTCGCGGCCCGACAGATCGAGCACCGCGCGGTCGGTCAGCACGAGGTCGCGTTCGGCGCTCAGCGTGAGCTTGCCGCTGGGCAGCGCCACGGCGGTGTCCAGCGTCAACTCGCGCCCGCGCAGGCTCAGCTCGGCGCCCAGCGCGGAATCGCCGGTGGCCGCCGCCGGCGCGCCCGCGGGCGCGGCCACGCGCAGCGTGCCGCCCGCCGTGATACGGTTCACCGAGCCTGCCTCGCCCGTCAGCAGCGGCGCCACGATGCGCAGGTTGCCGCCGCTGTACGCGTAGCCCTTGCCCGCTTCGTACGCGCCCTGCGACTGGTAGACCGAGAGACTGCCCTTGTGGTTGGCGCTCACGCGCTCGGAGGCCTTGAGGTTCACGTCGGCAAAGCCCAGCACCAGGCGACCCGCGTCTTCCAGGCCGCTCGGCTGGCTGTGGGGGCCGTAGCCGAACTCGATGTGCTCGGCCTCGATGTTCAGCGTGCCGCTGCCGGTGCCCGCGCCGTCGCGCACCACGGCAGCAGGCGCCGTGGTCGCGCCCTGCCACACCAGGCGACCGGTGCGGATGGTGGCCACGTCATCCGCGCCGCCCTGGCCGTAGATGGCGGGCGTGGCCAGCACCAGCTGCGCCATCGTCGCCTTGCCGGTGGCTGGGTCGATGGTGTCCAGCGCCGCGGTGCCGAAGAAGTTGACGCCGCCGCTGGCGCTCAGTTCCAGCGTTTCGAGCGCGGGCGCGCCGTACTGCCGGTCGCCGCGCAGCAGGCGGTCGAGCAGGGCCTGGCTCATGGCCAGTCCCGGCGGCAGCGTGTGGTTCTGCGCGGCGGCGGCCAGCGCGGCGCTGTCGCCCACGTTGATGCCGCGCACCGCCAGTGTGAGGTGGCGCGTGCCGTAGCGCACCGCCTCGTTCATCTCGAAGCGGTCGGGTGTCACCATGGCGATGGTGCCTTCGGAATACAGCTCGGTCTGCCCGCTGCACGACGCGCTGGCACACACGCCGATCTGCAGGCTGCGGTTGTCCGACGTGGCCTGGGTCTGCGGCACCGGCAGCGTGCTCACCCGGCCGTTGGAGACCATCAGCATCTGGCCGGTCGCGGCGTAGACGAAGCCGTCGCCGGCATCGTAGGCGGCCTTGCCACGGCCCAGGGTGTGGATGCGCGCGCCCTGCTCGACCACCACACTGAGCGGCGTGCCCTCGGTCGCGCCCACCGCGGCCAGGAACACCTCGGGTGCGGACAGCACCGCCCCCTGGCGAAGCACCACGCTCTGCCCGCCGTCGCCGGTCTGGATGACGTTGCCGCTCTGCCCATAGTCGGCGCCCTGCAACCCGCCGATGACCAGGCGCGACGCGCCCATGCCGCTGAGCGCGCCGGCGTCGAGCGTGACCCCGTGGAAGCCCGCCGTCGCCGGCGCGCCGGCCGCGACGATCTCGAGGCCCAATTGCTCCTCGCTGCTCGTGGCCACCACGGAACCGCCTCGCCCGCCCTCGCCCACCTGGAAGCGCGCCGTGCCGTCGAAGCGCAAGGCCTCGGCGCCCGCGCCGGGCGCGAGCTTCAGGTGCAGGTTGCGCGCGTCCGCCGGCAGCATGGCGCGCGGCACGCCCACGCGCAGCGCGTCGGCGCGCACGAAGTCGCCGTAGCCCATCTCGTTGTATTGCGAGTAGCTGCGCAGCACCTCGCCCGAAGTCACGATCGCCTGACGGAACAGCGTGTCGCCGATGCCGGTGCGGCCCACGCCCAGCTGCGCAGCCGTGAGCCACGAGCCGTTGCGCATCGCCAGCGTGCCGGTGGGCGCGCCCAGGCCGGCCGCGCCGTTCAGCTCCACGCGGAAGGCGCCTTGCTGCAGCGCATAGGTCGAGGGCATCAGCGTGTAGGTGCCCGCGGGCAGACCCGGCACGCCGGCGCCGATGGTGATGTGCTGACCCACGAGCGGATCGACCGCGCCCTTCTCCGCGCCGGTGGGTGCCACTGCCGGCTGCACGCCGGGCACGATGGCATACACGGGGTTGGTCGCGAGCCCCGGCAGCGTGAAGCCGCCGCGGGCGCCGACCTGCATCAGCGGGCTGAAGCGCGCGTCGGTCGAGCCGCCGCGTCCGCTCACGAAGCCCGCGCCCCGGAGGTTGCCGCCGCCCGACAGGTCCAGCGTGGCGCCTTCATGGCCCTGCACACTGGCCCCCATGAACGTGAGGCCGATCGTCTGGTTGCGCTTGTAGGTGTCGCCCGCGCCCACGCCGGTGAGCTTGACCTGCTTGCCGTCGTACAGGTAGTTGATGCCGTCGACCGTGCCGCCATAGGGCATGTCCAGCCCCTCGCCGCTCACGGACGTGAGGCTGCCGGGCAGCAGCCTGACCTGCGTGGTGAGCGCATCGCCGAGCGTCAGCTGCCCGAGCGGCACCCGCACCACGCCGCCCTGCTCGATGACGCCGGCGCGCAGCGACAGGTCACCGAAGGCCGAGTACGGCACCTGCGGGCTCGCACCCGTGCCCTCGATGCGCAGCGCCGTGTCGGGCCGGTAGGTGCCGTCCGGCGCCAGGCCCGCGGACACCAGCGCCACCACGCCCGTGGCCGGATAGATCTGCGCGGCGCGCAGGGTCAGGCTGCCGGGAACGACCAGGCTCGTGGAAACGCCGACGTCTTGCCGGCCTTGCAGAAAGCGCAGGTCGCCGCTGCTGGCCAGCGTGACATGGCCGAAGGCGGCCAGGTCGACCGTGGGCGCTTCGCTCGCGCCGTCGAGCGCCGGGACCTTGCCGTTGACGCCGAAACCCATGCCGTCGCGGATGTCGATCAGGTCGCCCGCCACATCGAGGCGGGCGCCGGACGGCACGCGCACCACACCGCCTTCGGCGAGGGGCGCCCTCAGGACTTCACGCGTGAACGACGGCATCGCGCCAGCCAGCCGCACGTGCGCGGCCGACAGTGCCACGTGCGCGTCGTCGGGCGCATCCTTGGCGAGCGCAAGGCCGCCGGCATAGATCTGCAGGCCCTGCCGCATGCGCAGGTCGACGCGGTCTTCGAAGGCGAGCGTGGAGCCGGCAAACAGCGAGAGGGTGTCGAAGCCGCCGCGCCGGACCGTGTCGGTGCCCAGTCGGCCCTGACCGTATGCGAGCGCACCGTCGTCGACGCCGGCCTGCAGGGTGTCGGGCGCGAGCGGTGCGCCTTGCGCCACACCCAGCACCAGCACGCGGTGCCGGCGCACGCGGTCTTCCGCCTGCTGCAGCGGGTCCAGGTGCAGGCGCAGGCCCGGCGTGCCGAGCACCACGGCCAGCGTACCGCCGGCCGCGCGCTCGCCGCCCGCGACGGCGCGCAGTGTGCCGTCCAGCTGCAGCCCGTTGTACGACGCGAGCGAGATGCTGCCGCCATTGCTGCTCACATCGGTCGCCCCCATGCCGGGCACGTCGAGCACCGCATGCGTGCCGGAGGCATCGAGCAGCGCGCCCGGGCGCACGACGACGAAGTTCTGCGACGCGGTGGCCTTGCTCCCCACCGCATCGATCTCGCCGCCGACCACGATGCTGCCGCCGTCGCGCACCAGGCCGTAGCGCTTGCCGGTGGTGTCGGTGGCGGTGGCCGCATGCGCCGACGCATCGAGCACCGCCTGCCCGCCGATCCAGATCGAGCGGGCATGGGCCGTTGCATTGGCAATGTCGGCCTCGAGGTCGGTGATGTCCACCGTCTTCAGCACGATGCGCCCGCCGTTCGCGCGCAGCGTGCCGTCCACCGTGAGCTGACCGGCGCTGCGCACCTCGATGGCCTGGCCCGGGTCGACATGGATCGCCGCGCCCTTGCCCACCACGGCCTGCACCGTCGGCAGCTCCTTGGCGAGCGTGGTCGTCGTGCCGGCCTGCAGCGACAGGCTCGCGCCCTTGCGCTGCGTGAGCACGGCCTTGATCGCGTCTTCCTGGTAGAGCGGCGGCGTCCACACCTCGAGCGCCTGGGACGGACGGCTGCCGGTGGCGACGTCCTGCGCGTGGGCGCCGAAGCGGTACACCGGCATCGTCACGTCGATCTGCGCACCGTCGGCCACCGTGAGACCGTGGTTGCCGATGAGCGCATAGCGGCTGAAGCCCTTGTCGAAGAAGCCGGCGTCGAGCATCAACGTGTCGGCCTGCGCCGTGCCCGAGGTGTCGCCGATGGCGACGCGCATCGTCTGCACGCTCAGCGTGCCGCCGCCGTCCACGCCGTGGCCGCGCAGCACCGCGCCGTCGAGCGCGACATGGCCGCTGCCCGTGTTGAAGCCGTCCGCCTCGAGCGTGACGCTGCCGCCCTTGCCGCCTTGCTGTTTGGCCTTCGACAACAGCGCCGCGCCGGACGACACGTCGATGACGCTGCCGGTGCCCAGCACCACGTCGCCGGTGCTGCGCACGGACACGCTGCCGCCGTTGCGGTAGGCCACGCCGCCCGCGTCGGCCGGGTTCGTCAGCAGATGGGTCCACAGGCCGCGGGTGTCGAGCGTCGCACCGCCTTCGAGCACCACCGAGGTCGTGCCGCCGTCGGGCGCGGTGAGCGTGCTCGTGTCCTTCAGGTAGTTGAGGCTGACCTGTTCGAGCACGTTGCCCAGATGGATGCCGCCGCCGCGCGCGACGAGGTCGGCGTTGACCTTCACGTTCGGGCTGTACAGCACGAGGTGGCCGCCGTCGCCGACCTGCAGCGCCTTGTCGACCGCGATGCTGTCGGTGGCCGCGATGCGCACCGCGCCCAGGCGAAAGCCGCTGAGCTGCGCCGCATCGAGCACCAGCGTGTCGCGGCGTTCGGCCGGCAACGCCGTCGCGAGGTCGAGACCGGCCGCAATGCCTTCGGCCGTGTCGCCGAGCACCACGTTTTTAATGCCGGCGCTGTCGAGCCGCCGGTGGATCGCACCGGCCGTCTTGTCGTAGTAGGCGTCGTAGCGGCCCACGACGAGCTGCCCGCGCTGCGCCACCGCGCCGGTCGACTGCTGGTAGCCGTCGAGCCCAGCCTGCCGCGCCTGCGTCTGCCGGTCGCCCTGGAAGGTCTCGCCGACGATCGCGCCTTCGAGCACCGCGGCCTGCGTGCCGACGATGAGCAGGCCGGCGTCGCGGCCCACGGTGTAGCCGCTTTCCAGCCGCGTCTGCGGGCCGATCAGCGGGTTGTAGAAGAAGCCCGTCGTCTTCTTGCCCCAGCGCGCGTGTTCGTCTTCGAAGCCCTTGTAGACGCCCGTGTAGCGCAGGTCGCCCGGCGCCTTCGACACTTCGTAGAGCCGCCCGTCGGCGCCCTTGAGCCAGCTCTGGTTGAGCTTGCCCGTGAGCACGTCGAGCGTACCGCCCGAGATGTTGATGCTCGCGCCGCGCTGCGTGACGAGTTCGCCGCCGCTGAAGCCCACCACGCCGCCCTGCGCCATCCACTCGCCCACGCCGTGCGCCTGCGTGCCGAGGTAGCCGCCCACCTCGAGCAGGCCGCCGCCGGTGTACCAGCGTTCGCCCTGGTAGCCGCCGGTGCCGCCGGGCACGAAGACCAGCGAGCGCCGGTCGATCCACAGGTCGTTGTTGTTGAGGTTCTTGCTGTCGCGGTTGAGCGGCGCATCGCGCTGCTCGTTGCCCTGCACGTTGATCTTGATGTTGTTGGATTCCATCGCGAGCTTCACGCCCACCGCGCCCGACACGTCGATGCGCGCACCCTCGCGCACGAGGCTGCGCTGCTTCGCGTCGACCACCACCTGGCCGCCGGTGGCCAGCGTGAGCGAGCCGGCCTGGAACTCGACCGTGCCACCGCTGGCGACTTCGACGCGCGACAGGTCGCGGCGGTCGCTGCCCGCCAGCACGATGCTGCCGGTGCCCAGCTGGACCGCCGGCGCCATGAGCCCGGCGCGCTGGCTGTCGAGCGCTGTCGCGCCGCCGGTGTCGAGCACGATGGCCGTGGTGCTGCCTTCGCCGAACCGGACCTGGCCCGTGGCGCCGGTCGCGTTCAGGTGCACCGTGCCGCGTGTGTTGACCGAGGTGCTGGACAGGATGACGCCGCCCTGCACCACTTCGCGCCCGGCCAGCGTGACGTCGCCGGTGGTCGCCTGGATCAGCCCGGTGTTGCGCACCGTGCCCGCCGGGCTGTTCGTGTCCAGCGTGACCGCGACTACGTTGCCGCGCGTGGTCGAGCCCAGGTTGCCGTCGGTGCCCACGCCCTTGCGGATGGTGAAGTGGTCGCCCGCCGCCAGCAGCGTCTGCCCGCCGGGCGTGGCGATCTCGCCGGCGTTGTGCACTTCGCTGCCCAGCAGCAGCACATAGCCGCCGCCCTGCGTGGCCGAGCCCGGCGCGGGCGTGGAAAGGCGTGCGCCGGGCTGCACCTCTACACGGCCTTGCGCGTTTTTGAAGTTGGGCGCGCTGCCGTTGGCGTACACGCCGTGGGCCTGGAACTGCGCGTCGTCGATCTGCGCCGCCGCGGCCACGAGGTTGCGCGTGTCGACCTGGCTGCTGCCACTGAACACGATGCCGTTGCGGTTGGCGACCATCACCGTGCCGTCGGCCCTGATCTGCCCCTGGATCTGCGAAGGCCGCGCCTGCGGGTCGTTCACCTTGTTGAGCACCGCCCAGTCCTTGCGCTGCGCGAAGGCCACGGTGGTGTTGCGCCCGACGTTGAAGGTCTCCCAGTTCAGGATCGCCTTGTCGGCCGTCTGCTCGACGGTGACGACCGTGCGGCCGTCCACCTGCCGCTGCGAATCGCCGGTCAGCGCGCGCGCATTCGACCAGCCGGCGGTCAACGCATTCGTGTCGACCTTCAGGCCGCCTTCGGCCAGGCCGTCGGGCACCGAGGGGTCGTTCTGCGCGGCGCGCCGCGCGGCCGCCTGTGCCGCCTGCTGCGCTGCGATGCCGCGCGCCGCCAGGTTCAGGTTGCCGATGGACTGTTGCAGCTGCTCGCTGGCGCGCTGCTGCTGCGCGAGCGGCCCCGCGAGGTTCGCCGCCGGCAGCCCGTTGGGCATCAGGCCGGTGGCCGTGGCCGTGGCCTGCGCCGCGCCCTTGGCGTTGAACCAGGTCGGGCTGAAGGCGCGCTGCGCATGGGCCGGTGCGGCGGCCGCACCGGCGGCCAGTGCCAGCGCCATGGCCTGTGCCAGCGGCGAAATCCGGAAGCTCCTCGCCTGCACGGCAGCGCCCTGGCGGCGGCTGCGGTGTCCCTCATGTGTGTTCATCTGACGCCCAGTAAAGAATGAAATGCACCGGCACGGAATCCGTGCCCCTTACTGGACAGACCGACAGACGCAAACAAAACCGCTAAGTTTCTGGACCAATCCTGAGTGCACGCGAGGGCCAATCAGGCTGTCACATTCATCAGCTAAGGAGCAGCACGCCGCCCGGCAGTGCACGCGCCTCGAGGTCGTACGAGCGCTGGATCTGCACCAGCACCGTGTCGAGCGAAGCGATGGCGAAACGCCCGCTGACTTCGCGCCCGGCCAGGCGCTGCGCCAGCAACACCACGCGGCCCGGCCGGTAGCGGTTGATCTCCTCGATCACGTGCGCCAGCGGCGTCTGCCTGAACACGAGCACGCCGCTGCGCCAGGCCGAGGCCTCGCGGGTGGCCACGGCGGCCACCGGCCCGAGCGAACCCGCGTCGTACAGCACCTGCTCGCCGGCCTGCAGGTCGCGCGCGCCCCTTGCGTGCGTGACGCGCACGCGCCCTTCAAGGCAGGTCACGCAGCCCCGGCCCGCGAGGTAGCGCACCTCGAAGCGGCCGGCCTGCGCCTCACTGCGGGCCGCGCCCGCCACGATGCCGAAGGGCTGCGGCCCGGCCACCAGGTCGACCGCCGCCTCGCCCGCGATCAGGTCGATGCCGACGACGCGGCCCTCGACGCTGCGGCGCTGCACGCTGGTCTGCGTGTTGAGCACCAGGTCGACGCCCTCGGCCACCTGCACCGCGCGCTGCTCGCCGGTGGCGGTGCGGTAGTCGGCGTTCCATTCGCCGAGCGACGGCCACAGGCCCAGCGGCGGAGAGACCACCGCCACGCCCGCGGCGCCGGCCGCGCCCACCGCCGCGCCAAGGAACGCACGGCGCGCAGCCACCGGCCGCGCCGACAGGATGGGAGCTCGCTGGACCTCGGCCGGCATGCCGCCGATGGCCGGGTCGAGCGCTTGCCACAGGCGCCGGGCCTGCGCCAGCGCGGGCTGGTGCTGGGGGTTGTCATCGCGCCAGCGGCGAAAGCCCTCGACGTCGTGCTGCGTGGCCGCACCGGACGACAGCCGGCGCAGCCAGGCCTGCGCTTCGCGCAAGGCCTGGGCGTGTGCATCGGGCGGGGTCATCGGGGCTTCAACCCGTGCGCGCTGAAAGATGTCGCATACCCATGAGACGGCTCTCGACGCGGTGAACCGCACTTTATTTTTCATGCGGCTCCTTTGCTTCGGGCGTTCGACCCATGCGGGCGGCGATGTGGTCATGCGCTTCCTTGAGTTCCTTCTCCACCGTGCGCAGCGAGATGCCCAGCCGCGCCGCCACCTCGCGCTGCGGCAGGTGCTGCCAGCGCACCATCACCAGCACCTGCCGGCGCCGTGGCGGCAGCCGCTCGATGAGCGCGCGCAGCGTGGCCAGCTCCGCGCGGTCCTGCGCGATCTGCGCGGGCCCCGGCGCGGGGTCGGGCGTTTCGTCGAGCAGCGCCTCGATCTCGTCGGACGTGGCCAGGCGCCCCTGCTTCGCGACCTGGTCGTAGGCCAGGTTGACGGCCACGCGCAGCAGGTAGGCGGCGGGG
Source organism: Variovorax sp. BGA-UO-ETr-C22 (assembly GCF_059567965.1). Taxonomy (NCBI): domain Bacteria; kingdom Pseudomonadati; phylum Pseudomonadota; class Betaproteobacteria; order Burkholderiales; family Comamonadaceae; genus Variovorax; species Variovorax sp. BGA-UO-ETr-C22. The sequence goes on along the minus strand of NZ_JCAQPA010000006.1, from coordinate 207,738 downwards.
TCGTGCACGCCGTCGATGTCGTCGCGGCTTTCCAGGCGCAGCCAGGTGTCCTGCAGCGCATCGCCGGCGCGCTCGGCATTGCCGAGTCGTCGCGCGAGCCGCTGCTTGAGCTCGTCGTAGCGCGCGACCAGGAAGTCGCGCAACGCGGGCAGCGCGTTCTCGGGCATGGCGGTGGCGTCAGTGCCGCACCGGGCACTCGAGCCCCGGCGTCTGCGAGCGCGGCAGGATCAGCATCGTGAGCGGCTGCGCCATGTCCGGCGGCGGCGCGCGGTCGATGCGCAGCTGCCGCAGGGTGTCGAGGATGGCGTCGTCGCGTGCGCGCTCGCCGCTGGTGTGCAGCAGGAAGGCATGGGCGATGCGGCCGGTGCCGTCGATCACGAAACGCATCGCCGCGCGGTAGCCGCCCGGCGCTGCGCGCGGGTGGGCGCACAGGGCTTCCCAGACGCGGGTCTGGACCAGCCCGTCGTAGCCGCGGTGAACGGTCGCAGGCGCGACCTGCACCGCATCAGCCGGACGTGCCGGCGCGGGCACAGCCGGCGCGAGCCGGAGCACGAAGGCGGTCGTGGCCCCCACGCCGGCGTCGTCGGCGACCAGGCCCGTGCCCGCGAGCAGCGCATCGAGTGCGGCCTGCGCATCAAACAGGCCGTGCACGGGCGCGGCGTGACGTCCGGCCACGCGTTCGGCATCGAAGAACACGGGCAGCCCGGTCGCGCGGCCGTACTGCTCCAGCGCCGCGGCCAGCGGCTGGGCCGCGATGTCGAAGGCGATGCGCGCGGCCTGCGGCCGAAGCGGCGCCGCGTCGGACTGCGCGCGGGCGCTCATCCACGGCCCGGTCATGCAGGCAACCAGCGCGATGCCGGCCAGGGAGACGAGAGGAAAGGAAAGAGGTGCATGCCGCATGAGTTCGATACGCCCGGCGAAAGCCACGGCCCGGGGGGCATGTCGAAGCGGATGCTAGGTTCGCTGCATGACGTTCGGATGACTTGGCCGGTCAGCGCGAGGCCTTCTCAGCACTTCGGCGACCCGGCCTGCGCGCAGATCGGCACGAAGATCCGCGCCCCCGCGCGCTGCACCAGCAACGCCGCCGTGCCGTCGGCCCCCTCCAGCGCCTGGGCCAGGGCTTCAGCGCTGTCGATCGGCTGGCCGTTGAGCGCCAGGATGACGTCGCCCGGCTGCACGCCCGCGCGCGACGCCGCGACGTTCACGCGCTGCACCAGCAGCCCGCCCTCCACGCGCAGGAACTGCCGCTCGGCCGGCGCCAGCGGGCGCACCGCGAAGCCCAGGCGCGAAGGCACCGAGGCCGCTGCCGCCGCATCACCCTGCAGGCGCGGCGTGTCGTAGCCCTCCACCTTCACCTCGACCACGTGCTCGGCGCGGTCGCGCCACACCATGAGGCGCGCGCGCTGCCCCGGCACCTGCTCGGCGATGAAGCCCAGCGCGTCGGCCGCCTGCACCACCTCGCGGCCCTGCACCGACAGGATCACGTCGCCGGTCTTCAGCCCGCCCCGCGCCGCCGCGCCGCGCGGCTCGACGTCGGTCACCAGCGCGCCGGCCGGGCGCGGCAGGCGGAAGGTGTCGGCCAGCGCCTGCCCCACCTCCTGCACGGACACGCCGATGCGCCCGCGCGTGACGGTGCCGGTGGCCAGCAGCTGGTCCTTGATGCGCATGGCGGCATCGATGGGAATGGCGAACGACAGCCCCTGGTAGCCGCCGCTGCGGCTGTAGATGCGCGAGTTGATGCCGATCACCTCGCCGCGCAGGTTGAACAGCGGCCCGCCCGAGTTGCCGGGGTTGATCGGCACGTCGGTCTGCAAAAACTGCATCGACTCCGCGCCCGGCAGCAGCCGCCCCTTGGCGCTGACGATGCCGGCCGTCACCGAGTTGCCGAAGCCGTAGGGCGAGCCGATGGCGGCCACGCCGTCGCCGGGCTCCACGTCCGCCGGGTCGCCGATGCGCACCGTGGGCAAGCCGGTCGCGTCGATCTTCAGCAAGGCCACGTCGGCCAGTGCGTCCAGGCCGATAAGCCGCGCCCGGAACTCGCGCCGATCGGGCAGCTTCACGCGGATCTGCGTGCCGTGCGCGACGACGTGCGCGTTGGTGAGGATGAGCCCGTCGGCGCTCACGAGGAAACCGCTGCCCAGGCTGCTCTCGTCGGCCTCGGCCGGCGGCGCGCGCAGCAGCCAGCGGTCGCTGAAGCGGCGCGCCGGCACCGAGGGCCGCTCCACGCCGATGTGGACCACGGCCGGCCCGAAGGCCTTCACCAATGCCGCGAGCCCTGGCACGGGCCAGGGCATGGCGGCGTGCAGCGGTACTGAAGCCGCCAGGCCCAGCAGCGCCACGCAAAGGCGGCGCGATCGGTCAGGTGCGCGCGACAAAGCTGAGCGTGAGTTGCAGCACCATCGGCTGGCGCATGTCGCGCGGCGGTGGCTCGGCCAGCGGCTGCGCGGTGAGCAGCGCGCGCAGGTCGGTGTCGGCCTGCGCATCGCCCAGCGAATCGAAGGCCACGCGCTCGACCTTGCCGCTGCCCGCGACCCACACGCGCACCACCACCGGCGCGGGCGGCACGGGCTGGCCTTCTTTCAGCATGCGTTCCTGCATCCACGTGTGCAGCCGCACCACGGTGTCGCTGGCCGGATCGCTGAGCGACGACTGCAGCTGGTTGCTGGCGAGGTTGGCGTAGCTGATCCAGTGCTGCGGCACCTGCGGCTGGGCCTGCGCCGATGCGGCCAGGGGCGCGGCGGCGGCGGACAGCCCGAGGCCGAGCCCGCCGAGCGCCAGGCGCAGGCGGCGCCAGCCGCGGATCTTGCCGGAAGAAGAGGTCATGGGAGTTCCAATGAAAAGTCGAAGAAGGACGCTCAGCCGCACAGCACGCCGACCGACAGGGTCGAGGCCCGCGCGGCGGGCGACTGCTGCGGGCCGAGCTGCGGTTCGCGGCTGTGCGTGTAGGCGATGCCGTGGGCGTCCAGGAAGTCGCGCAGGCGCGCCGCCGGCACCGCGCGCACCCGCGTCACGCCGCCCGCCACGCCCGCGGCCGAGGCCGCGCGGCTGAGCACCATGCCCGACGCATGCGGCGCAGCGGCGACACGCTCGACCACCACGCCGAGCAGCAGGCCGTCGGCGCCCAGCACCGCGCTGCCGCTGGCGCCGGGCTGCACGCCCGACAGCAGCTGCAGGCCTTCCACGCCGGGCACGGTCATGGCGTTGCTGAGCAACGCCGCGCGGTCGGGCATGCGCTGCAGCACCGCGTAGGCCTCGGTGAACACGCCCACGCTGCCCGGAGCCGGCGTGCGTGCGTCCGCCGCGAGCGTGGCGTGCAGGTACGGCGTGAGGGTGGTGCGCAGCACCGCGACGTCGAGCTCGGCGCTCTCGGCGATCACCCGGGCCTGCGCCACCTGCGCGTCCTTGAGGGCGAACAGCGAACGGCAGTCCGACACCGCATGGCGCGCGGTCAGCACGTCGCCGGCGGCGTTGAGGAACACGCCGCTGGCGTTGGCCTCGGGCGGCGCGCCATGCGCCGCACCGGCCAGGACGGCGAACGCCGTGGCCAGCAGGAACGACGCCCACGGGCGCGGGCGCGGGCGCGGGCGCGGGCGCGGGCGCGGGCGCGGGTCGGCAGAAGACAACAGCAGAGGGGGCATCGGACAGTCACGAAAGCTCTGAGACAAAGACGGAACTGCGCGCCCCGGAATGTCGTTTGTCACAAAAATTTCATCTGCCGCCCTTCCCTCTCACTGCCCCAGCAGACGCCGCTCCTGCGCCGTGAGCTTCGTCTTCTGCGCATCGCCCAGCGGCCCGCGCCCCAGCACCTGCACCGGGCTGTGCGCGTCGTAGCCCACCGGGCGCGCCGTGGCGCGGCCCGCGTCGGCCGGCGCGACGGTGCCGTCGGCGGCCTCGTTGCCGAAGCCCAGCACGCGCACCGTGAACACCGAGGGCAGCGCCTGGCGCGCCGCCGCGCGTTCGCGCTGCATCGCCTCCTGCGCCGCGCCCACGGCCTGCGAGGCCGCCGCGCTGGCGTTGGTGAGCGCGCCCACGTTCACCGAGGCCACCACCGGCAGGCCGGCCGACTCGCCCTTGACCTGGATGTTGGCCGCGTTCACCACCTGCAGGGCCGCGAGGTTCACGTTGCCCGACACGCGGATGCCCGCCTCGCCCGCGTCGATGGTGCCCAGCGGCGCGATGAGGTCCATGTCGCCCGCCGGCACTTCGGCGATGGGCGCCAGCGTGGCCAGGCCGGCGCCCGAGCTGGGCACCTGCGACGACAGCTTCACGTTGCCGATGTTGTCGTACACGCGCTTGGGCGGCGTGTAGACCAGCGTGGTCTTGGAGCCCCGGCCCGCGTTGATGTCGCCCTGCTCCGACCAGGCCAGCACGTCGCCGCCGAAGGTGGTCATCACGCGCGACAGGCCCAGCAGCAGGCTGCCTTCGCTGAACAGCTGGATGTGGCCCATGCCCTGCGTGATCACGCCCGCGCTGCCCGGCGGCACCGCGCCCTGCACGCCCACCACGATCTGCCCGCCCGGCGCGAGCATCTGGATGTCGCCGCCGAAGTCGGTGTGCACGCCCGAGGGGCCGTACAGGATGATGTCGCCGGTGCGCACGATCTCCTGGCCCGCCGCGTCGAGGTCGGGGAACAGCGTGGCGATCATGCCGCGCCCGCGCAGGTAGCTGCCGTAGCGCGGGCCGTCCACGTCGTTGTACTCACGCCCGCCCGCACGCAGCTCGGCGAAGTACACGCCGCGCAGGAACACGCGCTGCTGCTCGGGCGCCAGCGCCTTGAAGTACACGAGCGCGCTGCCCGGGTCCTTCACGTCGACGCTGGTGGCGACGAAGCCGTAGCGCTCCTTCAGCCATGCGGCCAGTTCGGCGTCATAGGTCTTCACCACGCGGCCCGGCTGGCTCGCCAGCGACTGGCCGGGGCCCGACTCGGCGCGCTTCGCGGGGTCGAGGTAGCGGTCGGCGATGGCCGAGAAGTCCGGCCCGCCCACGCCCATCGCGCCCATGCCGGCCATCATCGCGATGCTCGCGCCAGGGCGCGTGTCGCCCTCGGCCAATGCGCCGCGGCTGATTACGCTGGCGCGGTCGTCCTGCGTGATGTGGCGGCCGGCCGACACCTCCAGCGTGCCGGGGCCCGCCACCTGCAGGTTCGCATACAGGATGTCGCGCCCGGCCTGCACCAGCGACACGTCGCGCGGGTCGTTGTTCACGATCAGCGCTTCGGTGCCGACGATGTCGCGCCCGGCGCGGATGCGCGCCGGCGCGGCCGAGCGGTACCAGGTCTCGGGCGCGGGCTCGCCGCTGGCCTGCACCTTGCGCGCCGTGCCGCTGGCCAGGCCCAGGATGTCGCCGCGCACGGCATAGAACAGCGAGGGCGGCGCATCGGCTGCGTGCAGCGCGCGGGGGCCCAGCGTGTCTGGTCCGAAGGCGAACAGAGGGTGGTTGTCGACCACCCCGTAGTTCGGCACGCCGGGCGATCCGACCATCGAGCCCTCCGGGCTGGTGTTGTAGACCACCGGCTGCTGGCGCGAGTTGTAGCCCACGAAGGCGGGCGCCCAGGGCGTGGGCAGCGGCGTGACCGCGCCCGACATCCCCACCGGATAGCCGCCGCCGAACAGCGAGTTGCCCGCCAGGAACTCGAGCGCCCCTGATGGCGACGGCGCGAGCACCAGCGCGCGGCCGGGCGCCTGCGTGGCGGGCGTGGCCGAGAAGCCGAAGTACAGGCTGCCCGAGGCCGCCGTCGCGCGCAGGATCGACGGGTAGACCGTGACGTTGTCGCTCATGTTGATGCTGCCCAGGTACCGGCCGGCGGCCTCCCGGTTCGCCAGGTCGGTGCCGGGCGTGAGGTTGCCGCCCGCGCTGAACAGGTTGATCGCGGTGCGCTCGGTCCACAGCGTGAACCAGCCCTGGCCGATGCCGTACTCGGTGCCGCCGAACTTGAATGCCGAGCTGTTCGGCACCCGCGCGCGGCCCGCGTCGGCCACGCTGGTGAGCACCAGGTCGCCCGGCGTGTCCAGGTACATCGCCGAATCGCCCGGCACGAGCACGATGCCGGCATTGCCGACGCCGATGGTCGGGGTGAAGGGGTCGATGGGGCGCGTGTCCTTCACATCGCCCTCCTGGCCCGGCAGCGAGAACGCGTACTTGCGGTAGCGCACCTCGACGCCGCCGATGGCGGAGGCCGACACGGTGGCCGCGCCGCGCAGGTTGACCAGGGCGCCGTTGAGGTCCTGGTACTGCGTATTGGTGCCAGAGCTGCCGTACTGCGCCGCGGCCAGGTTCGGATTCACCACGCCGCCGATGCGCAGCTGCAGGTCGCCGCCGCCGGTGAGCGTCAGTTGCCCGTTCGCGTCGACGCGGCCCGTGCTGCCGACCGCCGCCACGATGGCCTCGCTGCGCTGCCAGACCTGGCCGTTGCCCAGCCGCGTGGTGAGGCCCGCGTCGCCGCCCGCGCGCAGCGTGAGGTTGCCGCCGCCCAGCGTGCCCATGCCGGTGAAGCCCACCAGGAAGGGCTCGGGGCTGCTGTCGGTGCTGAACTGCGCACTGGCCGGCAACGCGTAGGTGCCGAAGTTGATCCACCACGACGTCGCGATGCGGTCGCTGCCAGCCAGGGCCGTGCCCGAGCCCTGGCGCCACAGCCAGTTGCCCACCGCGGCGCTCGGCGCCTGTCCGCGCTCGCCCGAGAAGTGGCCCCAGACGTCGCCGACGACGTTGCCGCCCACCGTGATGTCGAGGTTGCCGCCCTGCTCGGGGTACCAGGCCTGGTAGGCCGCGAGCGCGGCGCTGTAGTCCGCCGTCTGCGGGCCGATCACCGAGCCGCCGACGGCCTTGCCGCGTGCGAGGTTGAAGGGGTCGAGGCCGTTGGCGTCGAGCAGCGGCGCCGAGCGCGTGCCGGCCGTGTAGACGCCGAACGGCGACTCCATGACGAAGTTGCCGGCCGCCGCCAGGCCCAGGTCGCCCGTGCCGGTGCGCAGCACGCTGAACATCGGCGACAGCGGCGTGTACTTGGTGACGTCCTTGACGGGGTTGATGACCGTCGTGCAGATGCCCGGCCCCCACTCGCAGATCGTGACGTATTCGGGCAGCACCGGCGTGCCCTCGACGAAGCTCGGGTCCCAGTCGTCGCCGTTGGGGCCCCAGAAGTAGGAAAGGCGCGCCGGGTCGACCACGCAGGTGCCCTCACCGCCCCAGTCGCAGTAGCCCGCCTCGAAATCCAGCGGGTCCATCGGCGTTCCCTCGTCGTGGCCCCACATGGGCCCGTTCGGACCCCACAGGAAGCCGCTGCCGCCCGGCGTGAGCTTGACGTTGTACATCGCGTGGCTGTCGGCCAGGATGAGCGCGCCGTGCTTGGCCGGATCGACCGCGCGGCGGTCGGCCGAGTCCAGGTCGGCGCCGGCCGTGAGCTGCAGGCTCCAGCTCGTCGCGCCCTGCCCCAGCATCGGCGCCACGGCCCAGTTGCGGCCCTGCACGCCGTCGACTTCGGGCCGCAGGTTGACGGCCGCGTCGTTCGGCAGCTGCACATCGGTCAGCGACGGAATCACCGCGCCGCGCGCCAGCGCGATGGTGCCGTCGGCCTTCATCGCGACCGGCAGGCGCACGCCCTTGGGCCACACCATCGCCTGCACGCTGGCCTCGGCGCGCAGCGCGGTGCCCGCGCCCAGCTTCATGCCGCTGTCCAGCACCACGGCCTCGCCCAGCACCGTGCCGGCCTTCAGGCGCACGCTGCCGTCGGCGTTGTAGACGTTGGCGCGCAGCACCGTGCCGGCGGGCAGCGTGTAGGCCGCGCCCAAGGTCACGGTCACGGGCAGCACCGTGCCGGCCGGCAGCGCCATGGCTTCGGCGGGCACGTCGTAGTTGAGCAGCGCGTCCTTCGGGAACACGGTGCCCTTGTCGAGCACCACGCCGTCGATCGGCACGACGATGTCGCCGCCGTCGGGCGTGAACGGCGTGCCGAACTTCGTGCGCTGCTCGGTGAGGTACCAGCCCTTGTCGTCGGGCGTGGCCGGCGGCGGCGCGAAGCCGTCGTTGATGCTGCCGTACACGTTGAGGTTGCCGCCCGCGCGGATCACCAGCACGCCAGGCTCGCCGAAGCCGCGGCGCGCCGGGTCGGTGCGGTTCGCGCCGGGGCCGTAGCGGTAGCCCGAGAGGTCGATGTCGCCGACCACGCTGAGGTCGCCCTCGCCGGTGCTGCTGACGATCTCCACGCCGGGGCGCAGGTGGTAGCTGCCCAGGCCCGCCAGGCGCGCCGACAGCGAGGTGTTGGCCAGCGCCTTGTCGATGAAGGCGCTGCTGTGGCCGTCGATCTCGTCGAGGTACTTCTGCGTGATGAGCTGTGGCACGTGGCCCGTGACGTCGGGCGCGCTCGCCAGCGGTGCGTCGCTGTAGGTGCGGAAGGCGTTGACCGCGATGCTCTTCGCGCCCTGGATCGCGGGCGTGCCGGCGACGTTCACCGCCACGTCGTTGTCGCCGCGCCGCGGCGCGTTCAGCGCGAGCGTGCCGCGCGATGCGCCGTCGTTGCCTTGCGCCGCGCTCACGGCCGTGCCCGCGCGCAGGTCGATGGCCGCACCGCCGCCCAGGGTCAGCGTGCCGTGCGTGCTCGTGAGGTCGACGATGGCCCGGTTCGGGCTGTCGATGATCTTGCCGTAGCTGTCCACGCGCAGGCCGGTGGCGTGCGCGTCGAGCGTTCCGTTCACCGTGAGGTCGCCCTTGGCCGCGAGGCGGATCGCGCCCACCTGGAAGCCGCTGGCGTCGATGCGGCCGTTCACCGTGAGGCTGCCGCCGTCGAGCGTGACCTCGACCACGCGCGCCTTCACTTCGTCGCCGATGGCGAGGTCGCCCTGCTTGATCTGGAAGCGCCGTGCGCCCGTCACGCCGCCTTCGTTCAGGCGCGTGTTCAGGCCCGCGAAGTCGGCCACGGTCTGGCCGCGCACGCTGATCTCGGCCGCGTCGTAGGGCACGATGGTGCCGCCCGCGTCGTACGTGCCGCTCGCGGTGCCGAGGATGCGTCCGCCCAGGTCGATGCGCCCCGCGCCGGCGCCCAGCGCCGTCGCCTGCAGCGAGCCGCCGCGGTTGTGCGTGGCCGACAGGTCGATCACCGAACCCGCCGCCTGCGCGATGTTGCCGGCCGTGCTCGTCACCTCCAGGTCGCCGCCGCGGCTGTAGCGCGTCTGCTCGAAGAACTGCACGGCGCGGCCCGCCAGGTCGATGCGCGAATTGGCGCCCAGCGTCACGTCGCCGCTGGCCGTGAGCTGCAGCTTGCCCGAGGGCAGGCCCACCGTGCCGTCGATGGTGATGTTGCGACCGGTGAGCGCCAGTTGCGCGCCCAGCGCTGCGTCACCGGCGGGCTGCGCGCCTGCCGGTGCGCTCACCACGATGTCGCCGCCCGCCGTGATGCGGTTGTTCGAGCCGGCCTCGCCGGTGAGCAGCGGGGTGCGCAGGTTCAGCTGGCCGCCCGTGTGGTCGTAACCCTTGCCCGTCACGTACGCGCCCTGCTGGTGGTACACGCCCAGCGTGCCTTTGCCGTTGGCGGTGATGCGCTCGCTCGCGTTCAGGTTGACCGTGCCGAAGCCCAGCGCGAGCCGGTCCGCCGAGTAGCCCGCGTCGGGTTGCGTGTTGGGCGCGTGGCCCAGCACGATGCGCGCGGCCGACACGTCGAGCGTGCCGTGGCCCAGCAGGCTGCCGATGGCGCCGCCCGGTGCGTTCCCACCGGGAAAGATCTCGTCGTTGCCGGGCGGGCGCGGCGTGAGGCCGGTCCAGATGAATTCGCCGGTCGTGATCTTCGCGGTGTCGCCCGCGCCGCCGTAGCCGTAGATGGCGGGCGTGCCCAGCACCAGCCGCTCGATGGACGACACGCCGGTGGCGGGGTCGAGCGTGTCCAGCGACACCGCGCCGTAGATGTTCACCGACTCGCGCGCGTTCAGCACCAGCGTCTCGACCGCGGGCACGCCTTCGCCCTTGTTGCCGGCCAGCAGGTTCGCCAGGATGACCTGGTTCATCGACAGGCCCGACGGCAGCTGGCCGTTGGCCGCCGCCTGCTGCAGCGCCGCGTCGCTGCCCAGGTTGACCGAGGACACCGCCAGCAGCAGGTTCTTCGCGCCATAGCGCACGTTGTCGGCCATCGTGAACGAGCGGTTGGTGGCCACGGCCAGCGTGCCCTCGCCGTACAGCGTGGTGTGGCCGGTGCAGGCGCCGCTGGGGCACGCGCCGATCTGGACCGTGGCGGGTATCCCTCCGGCGACGGGCGGCAGCAGGTTGATCCAGCCGTTCGACAGGCCCAGCACCCCGCCCAAGCCCGCCGAGAAGACCACGCCATCGGTGGAATCGTAGGCCGGCGCACCGGCGCCCAGCGTGTTCAGCGACGCGCCCTGCTCCACCTGGATGCCGTCGCCGTAGCCGCCGGCCACGAGGAAGATTTCCGCGCCGCGCAAGGTCGCGCCGCTGCGCACGACGACATGGCCGGTGTTCGACTTGAAGGTCGCGTAGTTGTCGGCATACGGCAGATCGATCTGGCCGCCCAGGATCATCCGTGGTGCGCCGAAGGCGTTGAGCTGGTCGGCCTGCAGCGACGCGCCTGTGAACCCGGCCGTGCGCTGCGCGCCCGGTGCCGTCACCTCGATGGCGATGCCCTTCGCCGACAGCGTGCCGCCGAAGCCCGTGCTGCCGGCCGCCGGGTTGAACAGCGCCGTGCCGTCGAACTGCAGCATCGACACGCCGTCCTTCGGCTTGGAATAGAAGTAGTCCAGCAGCAGGTTGCGGGCATCGGCCGCGATCTCGCCACGCACGCCGCCGCGGCGTGCCGCGTCGGCCACCACGAAGGCGTCGTAGCCCATCTCGTTGTAGCTGGCGTGCTGCTTCACCAGCGCCGCCGGCGTGACGACCAGCTGGCTGGCCAGCGACGACTTCACCGCCGTGTTCGCCACGCCGAGGTAGCCGCTCGCCACGTACGAGCCGTAGCCGGCCGGCAGCGGCGTCGCGGGCAGCGCGCCTTGCGCCCCCACTTCCACGCGGAAGGCACCGGGCAGCAGCGCGTAGGTCGAAGGCAGCAGCGTGTAGGTGCCGGCCTTGAGCCCGCCCACGTCATGATCGAGCGTGACCTGCCGGCCGATGGCCGGCTCGCCCGCGCCCGCGTCCGGCGACACCGGCGCGTAGCCGCCCTGGAAGCCCGGCACGATGGCGTACACGCCGTTGCCCGCCTTGCTGAAGGTGTTGGCCGGGTTGGCGTTGGCCAGCGGCGTGCGCAGCACGTCCACCGAACCGCCACGCCCGCTCACGAAGCCCGCGCCCGTGAGCTCGCCGCCGCCCGACAGGTCGAGCAGCGCGCCCTGGTGCCCGACCACGCTGTCGCCCGTGAGCAGGATGCCGCTGCTGCCGATGGCGCGCTTGTCGATGGGCGCGCCGGCCACGCTGTAGCCGATGCCGTCGGTCGTGCCGCCATAAGGCATGAGCAGACCGGCGCCGCTGACCGAGGTGATGCTGCCCGGCAGCAGGTCGACCACGGTGGCGCGCGCCTCGAAGGTGCTGCGCCCGTCCTGCCCCACGATCAGGTTGCCCAGCGGCGCGCGCACGATGCCGCCCTGGCGCACCGTGCCGCCGCCGAGCGCGAGCGTGCCGAATGCCGACTGCGGCATCGCCACGTCGCCCTCGACCTGGCGGCGGATGTCGAGCACGCGGCCCTCGTCGTAGCCCGCGCGGATCTGCGCGTTGGCGCCGGTGGCGGGATAGATCTGCGCGGCGGTGAGCGTGAGGTCGCCCAGCGTCGCCAGCTCGGTCGTGGTCGCGCCCAGCAGGCCGAGCGTGGGCGTGCCGCCCAGCAGGCGCAAGTCGCCGCGGCTGGTCATGCTCACGGTGTCGAAGCCGCGGCGGTCCACCACCTGCGCGGGGCCGGTCTTCATGGCGATCTCGCCGTGCGCGCCGAAGCCCACGCGGTCGCGGATGTCGATCAGGTCAGCCTCGGCCGTGAAGGCGGCCTCGCTCGCGCGGGTCGATGCGCCGTGGCGCCAGGTGGTGGTGTAGATCACCTCGTTGTCCTGCTTGGGCGCACCGGTCACGCCGGCCAGCCGCAGGTAGGACGAGGCGAGCCGCACGCTCGAATCGGTGGCCGCGCTGTCGGCCAGCGCGAAGCTGCCGGCGTACAGGCGCAGGCTCTGCGCGGTCGTGAGGTCGACGTGGCCGTCGAAGCTCAGCAGGCCGTTGACCAGCAGCGACAGGTTGCCGAAGCCGCCGTCCCGCACCTGGTCCGCGCTCAGGCGTCCCTTGCCGTAGGCCAGTGCCGCATCGGCATGGCCCGGCTTGAGGGTGGCCGGCAATCCGCTGGGCTGCTGCGCCTGCGAGATCACCAGCTCGCGCGCCTGCCGCACGGCGTCGTCGACGGTGTAGATCTTCGAGAACACCGGCGCTTCGAGCGCCACCGCGAGCGTGCCGCCCGCCGCATTCGCGCCGCCCGCGTGGGCGCGCAGCGAGCCATCGAGGTACAGGCTGTGCGCCGACTTGAGCACGATGCTGCCGCCGTCGCTGGCCACGTCGAGTTCGCGCCACAGGCCACCGGCCGCCGGCACGTCGATGCGCGCATGGCTGCCGGAGGCATCGAGCAGCGCGCCGGGGCGGATGACGATCGCGAGGTCGGGTGCGTTGGCCGCGCCCTTGGTTTCCCAGTCGAGCCCGCCGCCGATGGAGATGGTGCCGCCGTTGCGCACCGTGCCGTAGCGGCGGCCGTCGTCGTCGACGCCGGTCTGCGCGCGCGCCGCCACGTCGAGCACCGCGCCCTCGCCGATCCACACCGAGCGGTTGTGCGGCTGCAGCGACGTGCTCAGCGGCGAGTTGAAGGCCGGCGCCTCGATGTCGATGGCGATGCGCCCGCCCCAGGCGTTGAGCCGGCCATCGACCACGAAGCTGCTCAGGCCGCCGCCGAGCAGCTGGATCGAGCGGCCCGGATCGACCGTCACCACCGCGCCCGCGCCGATGGCGATGTTGCCGCCTTCGGTGATGCGGCGCTGCGAACGCAGCACGAGGTCGGCGCCCTGGCGCTGCACGGCCTGGCGGTTCACCGTGTCCTGCTGCAGCAGCGGCGGCGTCCACAGTTGCAATGCGATGCCGCCTTCATGGTCGGCACCGGCCCCGGGCGCGATGCGATAGACCGGCATGAGCACGTCGAGCTGCGCGCCCGGCGCGACCGTGAGGCCCGCATGGCCGTCGAAGTCGTAGGTGGAAAAGCCCGACTGCAGGCGCGACGCGTCGAGCACGAGCTGCGTCGCATCCGACAGCGCCGGGTCGGGACCGATGAGCAGCGCGTGGCCCGTTTCGATCTTCAGCGTGCCGCCGCCGTTCACGCCATGGCCGCGGATCTCGCCGCCGAGCGACAGGCGCCCCTTCGCATCGGTGGGCGACGCGGCCGAGTCGGCCACCAGCGTCACGTTGCCGCCCTTGCCGCCCTTTGGCTTGCCCTTGGCCAGCAGCGCCGCACCCGACGACACGTCGATCAGGCTGCCCTGCCCGATCGTCACGCCGTGCGTCGATTCGAGGCGCACCGTGCCGCCGTCGATGACCGCGAGCGTGGCCGAGTCTTCAGGTGCCGTGCCGATGTCGACGCGGCGCCCGCGCAGGTCGAGCACGACGCCGTCGCGCACGGTGACCGACGAGGCCGCCTCCTTCACCAGCGCGCGCGGCTGGGCCCCCGCCACCGGCGACATGAAGACATTGCCAGCCTCCAGCGCGCCGCCGCGCACCGTGACGTCGGCGCCGATGTCGATGAACGCGCCGAGCAGGGCCATGCGTCCGCCGTCGACCAGCGTGAGCGCCTTCTCGACGTTGATGCTGCCGCGCGTGCCGATGTCCAGCACCGACAGGTGCTGCGCATTCAGGTGCGCCGCGTCGAGCCACAGCGTGCCGATGCGCTCGTCGGCCAGTGCGTCGGCCGCGGCCATCTGCTGCGTGACCGGTGCCACGTCGCCGAAGCGCACGTCGGTGTCGAACAGGTCGATGCGGCCGAGCGCGCCGTAGCGCCCCACCGCCAGCACGCCGCCGCGCGCCACCGCCGTCTGCGACTGGCGGTAGCCGTCGTCCAGCGCGGCGTCGCGGGCGCGCGTCTGCTGCGCGCCGTTGAACACCTCGGCCACGATGTCGCCTTCGAGCACCGCCGTGGGCGCGCTCACCACCAGCCGGCCGGCGTCGCGCCCGACGGTGTAGCCGTTCTCCAGCTTGCGCTGCGGCCCGATCAGCGGGTTGTAGAAATAGTCGGTGTTCGCCTTGCCCCAGCGCACGTGCTCGGCCTCGAAGCCCTTGTAGACGCCGTCGTACAGCAGGTCCGACGGCGCGCTGTTCAGGTTGTACAGCCGACCGTCACTGCCCTTGAGCCAGGTCTGGTAGATCTTGCCGGTCTGCACGTTGAGCGAGCCACCCGACAGGTTGACCGTCGAGCCCGCCTGCGTGACCACCTCGCTGCCGCCCAGCACCACCGTGCCGCCCTGCGCGGCCCATTCGCCGATGCCGTGGCCCTGGTTGCCCAGGTAGCCGCCGACCTCCAGCAGGCCGCCCGCCGCGTACCAACGCTCGCCCTCGTAGCCGCCCACGCCGGGCGCCACGCGCACGAGCTTGCGCCGGTCGATCCACACGTCATTGTTGAAGAGCTTGCCGCTCTCGCGGTTGCGCGGGGCGTCGCGCATCTCGTTGCCCTGCACGTTGACCTTGACGTTGTTCGATTCCATCGTCACGTTCACGCCCACCGCGCCCGACACATCGAGGCGCGCCTTGTCGGCCACGAAGCTGCGGCGCGTGGCACTGGCCGCGATCTGCCCGCCGGTGGCCAGCGTGAGCGACTCGCCCTCGAAGCGGATGTCGCCGCCCGAGACGATCTCGATGCGCGACTGGTCGCGCCGGTCCGACAGCCGCGAGAGGTTGTCGAAGAGCGCGGGCGGCACGAGCGCGCGCGCGGCGTCCTGCGCGGCCGATTCCTTGATGAGCGCATCGCGCTGGCTGTCGAGCGCGCTGGCCTTGCCGTCGTCCTCGATCAGCACGGCCGTGACCGCGCCCTTGCCCAGCGCCACGTTGCCGCGCGTGTCGGCGGCCGAGTTCAGCAGGTGCACCGTGCCACGCACGGCGACGGTGGAGGTGGCCAGCGCCACGCCGTCCTGGCGCACGTCGCGGCCGGCGAGCGTGATGTCGCCTTCGCGCGCCACGATGAGGCCGGTGTTGCGCACCGTGCCCGCCGTGCTGTCGGCCACGAACTGCGGCGCGATCTCGTTGCCGCGCGTGGTCGAGAAGGCGTTGGCCTCGGTGCCCATGCCCTTGCGGATGACGAAGCTGTCGCCCGCCGCGAGCTGCACCTGGCCCTTGCGCGCGGCGATCTCGCCGGCGTTGGCCACCTCCTTGCCCAGCAACAGCACGTAGCCGCCGCCCTGCGTGACGGAGGCGGGCTCCTTGGTGGTCAGCCGTGCGCCGGCCTGCACCTCGACCTTGCCCTGGTCTTCCTTCGCCGTGGTGAAGCTCGGCGCGGTGTCGTTCGAGTAGATGCCGCGCGCCTTGAACTGGTCGTCGCCGATGTGGGCGGCAGCGGCCACGAGGTTGCGCGTGTCGGTCTGGCTGGTGCCGCTGAACACGATGCCGTTGCGGTTGGCGATGAGCACCGTGCCGTCGGCCTTGATCTGGCCCTGGATCTGCGACGGCCGCGCCTTCGGATCGTTCACGCGGTTGAGCACGGCCCAGTCGGCCTGCTGCTTGAAATCGACCGTGGTGTTGCGCCCGACGTTGAAGGTTTCCCAGTTCAGGATGGCTTTGTCGCCGGTCTGCTCCACGGTGACGACGGTGCGGCCGTCGACCTGTTTCTGCGAATCGCGGTTCAGCGCGCGGGCGTTGAGCCAGCCGGCGCTGAGCGAATTCGTGTCGACCTTCAGGCCGCCGTCGGCCAGGCCGTCGGGCACCGAGGGGTCGTTCTGCGCCGCGGCGCGTGCGGCGGCCTGCGCGGCCTGCTGCGCGGCAATCGCCTGCGCCGCGAGGCCCAGGTTGCCGAGCGACTGGCGCAGCTGCTCGTTGGCCTTCTGCTGCTGCGCCAGCGGGTTCGTCAGCATCGAGGCCGGCGTGCCGTTGGGCAGGTAGCCCGTGACCACGGCCGTGCCCTGCGTCACGTTCTTCTGCGCCATCCACGCGGCGCTGAAGGCGCGCTGCGCCTGTGCATTGCCCGCCAGGCCCGCCATGGCCAGCGCGAGGGCGGCGGCGTGCGCGACCGGCGCGCGGCGGAATGTCTTGTTGCTCATGTCATACCCCAGAGAAAAACCGTTCTGGAGAAGAGACCGGGCTCACCGGATGCGACCGACACGCGCGCTGCAAAAGTTCGGGAGAATTTGCGAACGAAGACGACGCGCCGCTTTTTTCACAGCCGCGTCACACAGCGCAGCTAGCCCAGCAGCACGATGCCCGCGGGCAGGCTCGTGAGCTTCGCGCCGTAGCTCGCGGCGATCAGCGTCTCGACGCGCGAGAGCTCGTCCAGACGCAGCCGTGCCTGCACCTTGCGGCGGCCGAGTTCGGCGCGCGTGACGATGAGGCGGCCCGGGCGGTAGCGGTTGATCTCGTCGACCACGGCCGCCAGCGGCGTGTCGTCGAACACCAGCACGCGCTCGCGCCAGGCGGCCACCGCCGCGAGGTCGGGCGCACGCGCCACCTCGGCTTCGCGCCGGCCGCCGTAGCGGATCTGCTGCGCCTCGCCCGCCACCAGCACGCGCTCGCCGTCGCGCAGCTCGACCGAGCCCGCGAAGCAGGTCACGCACACCTCGCCGCCGGTGGCGCGCACGTTGAAGCGGCTGGCCGACGCGGCCACGAGGCGCGCGCCGCCCACCGTCATGGTGAAGGGCGCGCGGCGCGCCGCATCGAGCTGCACCTGCGCTTCGCCGCCGAGCATGTCGAGCAGGGGCGGATCGCCCTCCGCGCCGCGCGCGAGGTTGAGGCTGGTCTGCGTGTTCATCTCGACCACGGCCGCCGCATCGGCCAGCACCACGCGGCGCTGCTCGCCGGTGCCGGTGCGGTAGTCGGCCGTCATGTCGGACAGCGCGGGCCACAGGCCGGCCGGCGGGCGCACCACGACGAAAGCGGCGGCACCGGCCGCGAGCGCGGCGCCGAGGAACTGGCGGCGGCCGAACATCGGCGGGCGCGACGCGGCGATGGCCGCGCGCGGCGGTGTGTCCATCGCGGGCATGCGCCGTGCCACCGCTTCGGCGGCGGGCCGGGTCAGGTCCCACAGCCGCGTCACCTCGGCCATGGCCTGCGCATGTTGCGGGCTGCGGGCGCACCAGCGACGGAAATCCTGCGCGTCGCCGGTGGTGGCGCGGCCGGAGGTCAGGCGCACGAGCCAGTCGTGCGCCTGCGTTTCCAGCGCGGCGCGTTCGCGATCGGTCGGGGTGGGGGCGGCCATCATGTCTTTAGAAGGTGTGAATGGATCCGCCGTGGCCGAGCAGCCCGTCCAGGCACGTCCCATCAAGGCGCAAAGCGCAGCCATAGCCAGGGCTATGGCGAGCATTTGCAACGCGGAGGGGGCGTGTCTGGGCGGGATGAGCGGGCATGGCGGGTTCGTTCACACCTTCTCTGACTGTTTTCCGGCCCCGGGACCGAACCGCTGGATCACATCGCGCCCCAAACGACCCGCGCAATGCACCAGCGCGGCCTTCACTTCGCGCTCGACGATGCGCACCGACACGCCGTAGCGCCGCGCCAGGTCGGCATGCGGCGTCTCGTCCACGCGCGAGGCGATGAAGATGTCGCGGCGGCGGCGCGGCAGCTCCTCGAGCGCGCGCTCCAGCGCCTGCACCTCGCTGCGCGCTTCCGAGACGCGGGCCGGGTCGTGGCTGTCGTCCGAGAAATGCAGCAGCTCCTCGACCTCCACGAAGTCGAGCAGGCGACCGTGGGAGATGCGCCGGTCTTCCGCCACGTTCGACGCGATGCGCAGCAGGTAGGCCATGGGGCTTTGCACCGGGCCGGGGTCGCTCATGCGCTGCACGCGCAGCCAGGTTTCGTGCAGCACGTCGTCGGCCTGCTCTTCCGAGCCCAGGCGGCGGCGCAGGCGATTGCGGAAGTCGATGTAGCGGCTGGTCAGCAGGCTGCGCAGGAAGCCGGGGGTGTCCTGTTCCACGGCGTGCTCAGGGAGAAACCGCTGCGTCGCAGACGTCGGGGCGGTCGCCGGTGCGCGGCAGCAGCAGCACCGTGAGCGGCTGGTCGGCCTCGCCTTCGGGCGGGCGCTCGAGCACCAGCGTGTTCATCGCGGCTTCGAGGGCGGCGTCGCGCTGCGCCAGGCCGGAGGAACTGAGCAGCCGCGTGCGCCGCACATGGCCGCCGGGCCCGACCCACAGCTGCACGAGCGCGCGGTAGGTGCCGGGGCGCGCATGCGGCCAGCGGCACAGCGTGCGCTCCAGCGCCTGCTGCACCACGCGCGCATCGCGCGGGGACATGGCGGGGGCGGCGGGCGCGGCCGGTGCCGTCGCAACCACGGGCGGCGCCGCCTCGGCCTCGACCAGCGTGAAGGTGCGCGCGTCGGTGTGGCGCGCGGCCAGCCGCGTGCCGGCCAGCAGGCGCTGCAGCGCCTCGCGCGGGGTGAACAGGCCGTGCAACGCGGCGGATTCGAGGCCGGCGGTGAGCTGCCCGTCGAAGAACACGGACTGCCCCGTCGCCTGCGCGTAGACCTGCACGGCGGTGGCCAGCGGCTGGGCCGGCAGGTCGAAGGCGATGCGCCCCGCCGCATCGGGCGAAGGCGCAGGTTCGCCGGCATGCGACACGGCCGCGAGGGACAGAATTCCGAGGATCAGGGTCAAGACACACACCCACCGTGACCGAGCAACGCGAGACATGCCGGGTCCTGTGACGAAGGAGGAATCGCAGGCGCCGGGCCGGTGCCGCGTACTGCTTTGGTGCTCGGAATGCTAGTGACGCTTTGTGACAGCTTGAATGCATCGCAGGCGCCGCCCACGGTCCGAAGCACCCCTGCCGCTGGCGACAATGCTCCCATGACGTTCGATCTCTTCGACGCCCCGCCGCGCGCCGCGCGCGAGCCGATCGGCCCGGCCGCCTTCGTGCTGCCGGGCTTTGCGCTGCCGCGCGCCGACGCGCTGCTCGACGCCATCGACGACGTGGCGACACGCGCGCCGTTCCGCCACCTGGTCACGCCGGGCGGCTTCACCATGTCGGTCGCGCTCACCAACTGCGGCGCGCTCGGCTGGACCAGCGACCGGCGCGGCTACCGCTACAGCGCGGTCGACCCCGACAGCGGCGCGCCCTGGCCCGCGATGCCCGAGGCCTTTGCACTGCTCGCGCGCGACGCGGCGGCGCTGGCGGGCTTCGACGGCTTTGCGCCGGACGCCTGCCTGGTCAACCGCTACCAGCCGGGCAGCCGGCTCTCGCTGCACCAGGACCGCGACGAGCGCGACCACGGCGCGCCGATCGTGTCGGTGTCGCTGGGCATGCCGGCGGTGTTCCAGTTCGGCGGGCTCGCACGCGCCGACAAGACCACCCGCATTCCGCTGGTGCACGGCGACGTGGTGGTGTGGGGCGGCGTGGACCGGCTGCGCTTTCATGGCGTGCTGCCGCTCAAGGACGCACCGCATCCGCTGCAGGCACGGCTCGGCGCGCAGCGCATCAACCTCACCTTCCGCAAGGCG
The DNA here is from genome assembly GCF_059567965.1 of Variovorax sp. BGA-UO-ETr-C22. Classification (NCBI taxonomy): domain Bacteria; kingdom Pseudomonadati; phylum Pseudomonadota; class Betaproteobacteria; order Burkholderiales; family Comamonadaceae; genus Variovorax; species Variovorax sp. BGA-UO-ETr-C22. The sequence goes on along the minus strand of NZ_JCAQPA010000006.1, from coordinate 188,116 downwards.
GGGTGAAGCGCGCATGACGGGTTCGACCACCTCCTCCACCGAATCCCCCGGCCGCGCGATCCGTGCGCTCTACGCCGCGCTGTGGCACTTCGCCGCTGGTGCGCGTGCGCAGCTGCTGGCCGCCACCGCGCTGCTCGCGAGCTCGCAGCTGATCCGCCTCACGCTGCCCTACCTCGCGGGCCAGGCCATCAACGCCTTGCAACGCGGCGACCTGCCCGCGGCGGGCCGCTGGATCGCCACGCTCGCGGGGGTGTACGTCGGCGCGTGGGCGCTGCACGGGCCGGGCCGCATCCTCGAGCGCAACGTGGGCCTGAAGGTGCGCGAAACGCTGGCCGACCAGCTCTATGCGCGCATCGCCGCCGCACCGCTCGCCTGGCACGACAGCCACCACTCGGGCGAGCTGCAGCACCGCGTGCACCAGGCCAGCCGCGCGCTCGCCGACTTCGCGCAGAACCAGTTCATCTGGCTCACCAACGCCGTCAACTTCGTCGGGCCGCTGGTGGCGCTGGCGCTGCTGTCGCGCACCAGCGGCGTGACGGCGCTCGCGGGCTATGTGCTGATCGGCGTGCTGATCGTGCGCATCGACCGCGCGCTCATGAAGCTCGCGCGCGCCGAGAACGACGCCGACCGGCGCTACGTGGCCGCGCTGCTCGACTTCCTGGGCAACGCCTCCACGGTGATCGGCCTGCGGCTGCAGGGCGCGTCGCGCCTGTTGCTGCGCCGTCGCATGGCGGCCGTTTCGCTGCCGCTGAAACGCACCGTGGTGCTCAACGAAGGCAAGTGGTTCGCGGTCGACCTGATGGGGCTGGCGCTGACCTGGGGCCTGGTGGTGATCTACGTGTGGCAGGCGCGCGCGCCGGGCCAGGCCGTGATGCTGGGCGCGGTGTTCATGATCTACCAGTACGCGCAGCAGGCAGCGGGCGTGGTCACGTCGGTGGCGGCCAACTTCAGTTTCTTTGCGCGCATGCACACCGACTACAGCAGCGCCGAGCCGATCTGGCACGCGCCGACGAGCGCCACGCTCGAGGCCCCGCCCGAAGAAGTGCCGGCGCATGAACGCATCGACGCTGGAGCGCCGTGGACGCAGCTGCAGGTCGAGCAGCTGCAATGGCGCCACGCCCCGCGCGGCGGCGGCACCATTGCCGACGACCCGGCGGCACCGACGCGCAGCGGCCTGCACGACGTGGCGCTCTCGTTGCACCGGGGCCAGCGCGTGGCGCTGGTGGGCCCGAGCGGCGGCGGCAAGAGCACGCTGCTGCGCGTGCTGGCCGGCCTGTATGCGCCGCACGGCGGCACGCTGGCGCTCGACGGCGTGCCGACCGACTGGGCGCGGCTGCGCCAGCTCGCCACGCTGATCCCGCAGGAGACCGAGCTGTTCGAGGCCAGCGTGCGCGAGAACCTGGCCTTCGGCCGCCCCTGCGACGACGAGCGCCTGCGCGCCGCGCTGCACACGAGCACCTTCGACGAGGTGCTGCAGGCCACGCGCGGCGACCTCGACAGCGCGATCTCGGAACGCGGTTTCAACCTGTCGGGCGGACAGCGCCAGCGGCTGTGCCTGGCGCGCGGCGTGCTCGCGGCCGAGGGCAGCTCGCTGCTGCTGCTCGACGAGCCGACCAGCGCGCTCGACGCCGCCACCGAGGCGCGCGTGCTGGGGCGCATCGCGGCGGCGTTTCCGCAGGCCTGCGTGATCGCCTCGGTGCACCGGCTGAGCCTGCTCGAACGCTTCGACACGGTGATCCTCATGGAAGCCGGCCACGTGCGCGACCACGGCCCGCGCGACGACGTGCTGGCGCGCCAGCCGATGCTTCGGGAGGCAGTGTCCGGTCACAAGCAGTAGGAACCCTCCTGCGCCAGAACGCGGCGTTCACACCCGCCGCGCTGGCATGCCTTCTGCAACAGTATCGGCATCCATTTGTTCACGCTTGGTCCTGTGCGGTCCCTTTTGACGCCCCGGCTGCGTTCCAATCACATGGTTCTTCATTCCGCGAGCGTTTCCCGCCCCATGCGTTCTTCCCGCGCCACCCTTCCGCTCGCCCTGCTCGGTGCCCTGCTGGGCCTGTCCGCCTGCACCACCGGCACCACCGCCGAACAGCGCCAGGCCGCCGCCAGCAAGCCTCCGCCCACCGACTGCATGGCCTGGGTCGGCGCCGACCGCAACGCGCGGGTGGGCGGCTACCTGTTGCCGCAGGCCGGCACCGCGGTGAACGCCGGCGGCCCGCGCGTGTGCGTGCCGGTGCTCATGAGCGCCTACCCCGTGCCCACCGGCTACGCGGGCGGCGACTACCACGTCGGCGCGTTCACCGACGACCAGCTCAAGGCGCGCTGGCGCACCTGCAAGGCCGAGCCGGCCTGCTTCGAGCGCGTGAACGCGCAGATGCAGCGCTGGCTGCCGCCCAACAAGGCGCGCGCCACGCGCGTGACGGGCGCGGTCGATCCGGCCGGGCGCATCGATGCCGACAGCCCGACGGTCGATCTGAAGCAGATCCGCCGCCCCGCCTTCTTCGCGAAGGCGCCCTACCGCGAAGGCATTGCCGAGGCCGACGCGCGCACCCACATCGTCGAGTTCACCGTGCCGCGCGACACCTTCGAGCGGCTCGACCTGAAGCTCACCGATCCGATCAAGCTGCGCGGCTGGTACCTCGAAGGCGCGGGCGTGGACGACGGGCGCGGCCGCAAGGTGCGCGCCCTCGCCGTCATGGCGGCGGGCGGCGGCGGGCAGCTCACGGCCGTCCAGCACCCGGACGAGGTGGCCTACCGCATCGAGGGCGCCAGCGGCAAGGCCGTGCCGGTGTCTTTCCCCAACGGCACCACCGAGGCCATGGGCCAGCGCTGGTGGCGCGAGAACCTGCATGCGCTGAACCAGGCCGGCTTCGACGTGCTGGCCTACGACCGCCGCGGCGAAGGCCTGTCGGGCGGCGTGAGCGACACCAACACGCTGGAGCAAGGCGAGGACGTGTTCCGCGTGCTCGCGCAGCTCGAGCACGGCCAGGGCCTGCGGGTGCTCACGCCCACGGGCCAGCTGCTCGAAGGCAATGCCGCGCGCGGCCGGCTGCTGGCGGGCCAGAAGGCCAGCGAGATTCCGCTGGTGCTGGGCGGCTACTCGCGCGGCTCGATGTCGACCGCCTGGGCCATGACGCGCAACTACGTGGCCGCCTGCAGCTTCGACATGCCCGTGCCCAACTGCACGCCGGCGCGCGGCTGGCGCAACATCCGCGGCGCCATCCTGCTGTCGTCGTTCGCCAGCGGCGCGGGCTACCTGCCCGATGCACCCGACCTGGCCGACCGCAACCTGTTCCTGGGCGGCATGGCGGCGGACCACCACATCCTCTTCTATCCGAACTCCGCCACGCTCGCGGGCATGGACCGCTGGCCTGCCGCCTTCTTCGGCAAGGGCCTGTGGGACCGCGCCGAATCGCTCGAAGGCACCGTGGCCGCCTACAACCGCATCCGCGGCGTGAAGGAGATCGTGCTGTCGCGCGGCCCGCACGCCATCGAGACCTGGCCCGAGTCCGAGCGCCGCTACCTGCGCGAGCGCATGGTGGCCTACGCCAAGGTGGTGATCGTCGGCGGACGCACGGTGCCGGGCGCGCGGCCGTGGAAAGACTTCAAGTCGCTGGTCGCCACCACGCCCGATGTGTGGGAGCCGTCGTCGCGGCCGGGCACAGGCCCCGGACGACAGCCCTGAGATCGACAGGCCACCGCCACAATGGCGGCCATGGACCTGCTCAAGACCCTCGGCCTCTTCGTCGCGACCGCGCTCGCGGAAATCGTCGGCTGCTACCTGCCCTACCTGTGGCTCAAGCAGGGCCAGTCGGCCTGGCTGCTGCTGCCCGCGGCGCTGAGCCTGGCGCTCTTCGCGTGGCTGCTCTCGCTGCACCCGACCGCCGCCGGCCGCGTGTATGCGGCTTATGGCGGGGTCTACATCGGCGTGGCGATCCTGTGGCTCTGGGCCGTGGACAAGGTGACGCCCTCCGCCAGCGACTGGGTCGGCGTGGCCGTGTGCTTCGTCGGCATGGGCATCATCATGTTCGGGCCGCGCAGCGCGGCCTGAGGCGCGTGGCCACGATGAACCTGCGCGACTGGGCGCGCCGCATCAAGCGCGACGCCGTCACCCTCTGGTTCGCCTGCCGCGACCCGGCCACGCCATGGCTGCCGAAAGCGCTGTGCTGGTTCACCGTGGCCTATGCGCTGAGCCCCATCGACCTGATTCCCGACTTCATTCCCATGCTCGGCTACCTCGACGACGTGCTGCTGCTGCCCGCGCTGATCTGGCTCGCGGTGCGCCTGCTGCCGCCCGAGGTCATCGTGCGCAGCCGCGTGCGGGCCGAGGAATGGATGGCGCGCACGGGCAGCAAGCCGACGAGCAAGACTGGCATGGCCCTGGTCATCGGCATCTGGGTACTGGTTGCGGCCGGGCTGGCATGGTGGCTCTGGCCACGCTGACGACAATCCGCTGGACATTCATCCTCTTCACAAGGAGCCGACGTGTTTTCCCATGTCTTCTTCAGCGTCTCCGATTTCGACCGCGCGCTGGCCTTCTACGACGCGGTGATGGACGGCCTCGGCCTGGAGCGCCGCTTCTGCGAGCCGGAGAAGCCCTGGGCGGGCTGGCACAGCGCGGGACGCGCACGGCCGTTCTTCGTGATCTGCAAGCCCCACGACGGCCGGCCGCACGACGCGGGCAACGGCCAGATGGCGGCGTTCACCGCCAGCACGCGGGCGATGGTCGATGCGGTGCACCGCATCGCGCTCGCGCACGGCGGCAGCTGCGAAGGCCCGCCGGGGCTGCGCACGCACTACCACCCCGACTACTACGGCGCGTACTTCCGCGACCCGGACGGCAACAAGCTGTGCGTCGTGTGCCACGACGCGGCGGGCTGAGCTTCTAGCTCGCGCGGCTGCGCGAACTCTTACGCGGGCTCTCGGTGCGCGCCACGCGTGCGGCCTCGGCGGCGGCGTTCACCTGCTCGATCCACAGCAGCGCATCGACGTGCGCCATGAAGCGCTGCAGATACTGCGGCGACAGGTCGCGCATCAGCGTGAGCGCGCGCTGCACGAGGTGGTGCGTGTTGAGCGGGCCCGCGTTCTTCGGCACCTTGGCGAGCGACTGCGTCACGCGCTGGTCGGCGGCGAGCCTGGACCAGGTGCCGCGGAAGTAGCTCAGCGTCTTGAGCTCGGGCGCCGTGGACAGGCTGGGCACGGTGTCACCGTCGGTCGCCTCCGCGTCGGGCGGGGGCGGCAGCGGCGCGAGCTGGGCGATGTGGTTCATCAGCTCGGCGAGCGCGGTGTGCAGCGGTGCCTCTGCCGGCGCTTCGGCCTCGGGTTCGACCTTCTCCAGATCGGCGCGGTAGGTCGCCATGAGGCTGGCCAGCCGCGCATCGAGCAGGCGCCGTGCCTCGCCCTCGTGCGCCGCCGCGCGCTGCGCCATCGCCTCGATGAAGCGGAAGCGCACCGGGTCGAAGCGGTCGTCGCCGCGCGCGCGCCAGGCGTCGAGCGCCGCGACGGGATCGACCTGGTCGTCCGGTGCGGTGTCGTTACTCACGGGACTTCGCAGCGTCGGGGGCGTTCTTGGGCCGGGGCGTCGGCGCCATTTCCACGCGGCGGTTCTTCGCGCGGCCTTCGGCGTCGCTGTTCGAGGCCACGGCCTGCTCGGCGCCGAAGGCGGCGGCGAACACCGACGACGAGGGCACGCCCTCTTCGATCAGCGCGCGCGTCACGGTGAGCGCGCGCTGGGCCGACAGCTCCCAGTTGTCGGCGAACAGGCGCGCGCCGTCGCGCATCTGCCGGTCGTCGGTGAAGCCGCTCACCATCAGGATCTCGTCGCGCGCCTTCAGGTAGGCGCCCAGCGGGCCGGCCAGGCTCTTGAGCAGTTGCCGCCCGCCGGGTTGCAGGTCGGCGGAGTTGAAAGCGAACAGCACGCTGCCGCTGATGCCGATGCGGCCGTTGTTGAGCGTCACGCGGCCCGCCGCAAGCGGGCCGGCCAGCGCCTGTTCGAGTGCCTCGCGGCGCTGCGATTCGGCGCGGCGCTGCTGCACCTCGGTCTCGAGGCGGCTCGCCAGGTCCAGCTGCATGCCGAGCACGCACACCAGGATCAGCACGAACGCACCCAGCATGCCCGCCATCAGGTCGCCGAACACCGCCCACACGGGGACGGTCGGCTCCAGGCCGGCGTCGAGGTCGATCTCGTCGCGCACCATCTCAGGCCTCGCTGGTCACGGCGGTCTGGCGGCTGGCGAACTGCTGCAGGTCTTCGACGATCTGCTTTTGCGACATGATGCTCAGGTCGATCACCTCGCGCGCCTGCGCCACGTAGTAGGCCAGCTGCTCGTCGCTGCGCGCCAGCGACTTGCCCAGCGCGCCTTCGATGCGCTGCAGGTGCGCCACCAGCTTGTCGTTCGATTCGCCGAAGCGCTGCACGGCAAAGCCGAAGGCCTCGCCCAGGCTCGCCACCTCGACCGCGCCGCCGGTGATCTGCGCGGCGATGCCGGCCATCTTCTCGGTCTCGCTCTCGACCTTCTCGGTGAAGCGGCTGCCCACGCGTTCCATCATGTCGGCCGAGGCCGTGACGAGCGCGTCGATGGCGCTGCGCTGTTCGGTCGAGGCGTGGTTCACCGCGCCCAGCAAGGTTTCGAGCGTGCCAAGGATGCGGCTGCGCTCTTCGAGCATGTCGTTGTCGCGCGCCATGCCGTCCGACAGCTTCTGGCGCAGCTCGGCGATCACGTCGGCCGCGGCCTTCGGTGCTTCGGCCGCCACCTGCAGCAGCTGCGCGACTTCGGCCACGGTCTGCTTGGCGTTGGCCTCGGCCTGCGCCGACATGTCGCGCACGGTCTGCGCCAGCGTCTCGCTCATCTGCTGCTGCTGGCTCAGGCTGTGTGCGCCGGCCTGCTGCCATTCCTTCTGCAGCGAGGCGGCCATGGTCTCGAGCGAGCCGCTCCAGGCCGCGAGGCGCTGCGCGTCGCGCGTGGCGAGTTCGGTCTGCAGGTTGGCGTGCGCCTCACGCACGGTGTCGAGCAGCGAGGCCGCGGCGCGGGGTGCGTCCGATGCGGCCTGCAGCAGCTGCGCGACTTCGGCGACGGTCTGCTTGGCATGCGCCTCGGCCTGCGCCGACACGTCGCGCGCGGCCTGCGCCAGCGTGTCACTCAGTTGCTGTTGCTGGCTCAGCGTGTGCGCGCCGGCCTGCTGCCATTCCTTCTGCAGCGACGCAGCCATGGCTTCGAGCGACTGGCTCCAGGCCGACAGGCGCTGCGCATCGCGCGCCGCCAGTTCGGTCTGCAGGCTGGTGTGCGCCTCGCCCACGGTGCGCAGCAGCGACGCCGAATGCTGTTCGAAGGTGGCGGCCGCGGCGGCGAGCGCCTGGTGCGAATCGCCCGACAGTTTTTCGCTGACGCGCTGGTGCTGCGCGAGCGCGCTGCCCCAGGTGTCGGACACGCTGCCCACGGTGCTTTCGAGGCGGGCGGACACGCCGTCGACCAGCGCGGCCGAGCGCTGCTCGAAGGTTTCGGCAAAGCGTTCGAGCGTGCCGCGCAGGTCGGTCGACAGCGCGCCGCTCGCGCGCTCGTGTTCGGCCAGCGCGGCCTTCCAGGTGTCGGCGACGCCGGCGGTCGAGGCCTCGAAACGGCCCGTGAGGCCTTCGAGCTGCCGTTCCACGGCCTGCGCCATGCCGCCCTGCAGCGAGGCCGCTTCGCGCGCGATGCCGAGCATGGCAGCCTCGACCACGGGCTGGATCGTTGCGCCGGCGATGCGGGCGGTGTCGGTGAGGCTGTCTTTCAGCGAGCGATCGACCGATGCAGCCAGCCCGCTGTAGGCGGCTTCGGCCTTCTCGTGGAAGCTGTCCTGGCTGGCGACGAGGCGCTCGTTCTGCGCCTGGCCCTGGCGTTCCAGCGCGGCCATCATCGTCTGCAGCTGGCCGACCAGCTCGGGCATCACCTTCGCCACGGGCTGGATGGTCTCGCCGGCGATGCGGGCGCTGTCGGCCAGGCTGTCCTTCAGCGAGCGGTCGACCGAAGCGGCGAGCCCCGTGTACGCGGCTTCGGCCTTCTGGTGGAAGCTATCCTGGCTGGCGACGAGGCGGTCGTTCTGCGCCTGGGTCTGGCGCTCCATCGCGGCCATCATGGTCTGCAGCTGGCCGACCAGTTCGGGCATCACCTTCGCCACGGGCTGGATGGTTTCGCCGGCGATGCGGGCGCTGTCGGCCAGGCTGTCTTTGAGCGAGCGGTCGACCGAGGCGGCGAGCCCCGTGTAGGCGGCTTCGGTCTTCTGGTGGAAGGTGTCCTGGCTGGCGACGAGGCGTTCGTTGATCGACTGGCTCTGGCGGTCCATCGCGGCCACCATGGCCTGCAGCTGGTCGACCAGCGCGGGCATCGCGTGGGCCTGCTGCTGCATGAGCTTGAACGACTCTTCGCGGCGGTGGGCCAGCGAGTGGCCGCGCAGCGACGTGGCAATGAGCGTGTCGAGCGACTGCCCGGCCAGCAGGCGTTCGCGCCGGCACAGCGCCGAGGCCAAGCCCAGCATGGCCGATGCGGCCACGCCCGCCACCGAGGTGCCGAAGGCCAGGCCCAGGCCGCGCACGGGTGCCGACAGCGAGTTGCGGATGGCCTGCACGTCGGTCGCGCTTTCGAGCGCCAGCCCCGTGCCGTTGAGCGTGACCACCATGCCCAGGAAGGTGCCCAGCATGCCCAGCAGCACCAGCAGGCCCGCGAGGTAGGGCGTGAGCGCCGGACCCGGCAGGCCGACGCGCTCGCCTTCAATGCGCAGGCGCACCGCGTTGCGCAGCGAGGGATGCAGGCCGGCGAGCCAGTCGCCGAGGCTGGCCGGCGGCGCCGACAGGTCGTTCACCGCATGCGACAGCGTGCCGGTGGCCTGGTGGAAGCGGTGCAGCTCCAGCGCACCCATCAGGTAGAACGCGCCGATCAGCGCCGTGATCACCAGGGCCAGCGGGTTGTGGCCGACGTAGCTGGCACCGACCCAGCACACGACGGCCAGGCCCACGAGGAAGACGGCGTAATGGAAAAATCTGTTCATGGAAGCTTGTTGTCTCTTGTGGGGCTGCAGGCTAGCGGTCGCGAAGGGCTTCGAGCAGGCCTTCGACCGGTTGCATGCGAATGTCCAGCTCGGCCCGCAGCACGCTTTGCATGTCGCGGCCGAACACGTTCAGCCAGCCGCCGGCGGCAGTCGGTGGCGGCTGGGGGGTGTCGGGATTGGCGTCCTGCGCGGCCTGGTTGGCCTCACGCAGGCGCTTGAAGTGTTTCTCCAGCAGCGTCGGCACGGTCGCCAGCAGGCTGCGTTCGCGGGCGCCCACCACCTGTTCCAGGATGGCGTCCACCGCGGCCAGCCGGGCCAGCTCGGGCGAGCGGGTGGCGAGCCGGGCCCGCAGGCGGGCGCGCAGCGGTTCGATGGCTGTTTCCATGGCCTGCTGCCGCGCGAAGTAGCGGCGGCGGTACGGCGGAAAGTCGTCGTTCGCGCCCGGCAGCACCGAGGCCACGCCGCCGTCGGCATTGCCCTTGGCCAGTGCGGCCTTCAGGCGCGCGCACTCCTGCGCCTCCTCGGCGCCCTCGGACGCCCGGACGCCGGACACGGCGACGCCCAGATCGGAATCCAAAGCTGCAGACAAGGAGATGGCGTCGGTCCAACTGAACCACTGACTCAAACGATCCGCGAGGGCTTGCCTGGATTCGGGAACGTCGATGTCGCTCAATTGAGCGAGCAAGCGAGTGAGCGCCGAGCCGGTGAAGCCTGTGCGCCGTGACACTTGCACCATACCGCGAGAGAGGGAGAAAACCGGGCAGTTTACACCGGTCAACTGGCGGCTTTCCCTCTGTGAACTGGTGCACAGGAAGCGCGGGAGAAGTGAAACGGGGTGTGACCGAAACCGAGGAAATCGGGGCGCGAATACCTAAATCAGGTGAGTGTGCTTGTTTACATTTGTCGTAAGAATGAATACTTTCAATTCCCAGTAGCCGAAGAGCCGCAGAGCTTGGTCAGGGTGGGATCTGGACAGCATGGTCACTCTGACAAATGTCGTCGACTCATTCGGTTTCCGCCTGCCCCTGCCACCTTCAGGACATGGACCGCCAGCCGCGCAGAGGGTGGATGCGCCTGCTGCCCTGGCTGCGCCTGTACCGCTGCTCAAGCTGCAGCAAGATGCGGCTCCTGTCCAAGCAGAAGGTAGACAGCGCCCGCCTCCTGCATGCGGCCCAGGTGCGCGCACGCGGGGGCTGAGGGCGTCGGTTCCGATTTCCCTGCTATCATTTTTTCGTTCGTGCGCCCTGCGCGAACCGGGCCGAGGACGACCTCGGCCTTGCACCTTCACCTTGCAAGGGACGGCCCTTTCCTGACTTCTCGCGAAGTTTCGACATGGCCACACTGCTCCCTTCCTGGCGCCTCGCCGCGCAACGCTTCTTCTCCCGTTTCCGCCTTCCTCGCGCTCGCGCCACCGTGCCGGATGCCTTCCGGTTGACGCTCGGCGCCGTGCGCCTGCACGTGCGTACGGGCGCGACGCGGCTGTCCTACCGCGCCGAATGCCCGCGCGCGCCCACCGCATCGGGAGCCGCGCGATGAACGGTCTTGATCTGCACTGGCCCGCGCTGACCATGGCGGTGGCCCTGGCCTATGCCGCCTGGCATGCGCGCCGCGAAGGCTGCGAGCTACGCGACGTGAAGGCCCTGTGGGCTGCCAGCGGGCTGAGCCTCGCCGGCAGCGGCCTCTTGGCCCTGGCTTCCCTCTTGATGTCGGAGTGACAACGCCCATGACAACAACCCCCTCCCCCGCCCGCCTCGTCCCGCCCGCCACCTGGGCCCTGATCGCCGCCGCCTGGCTCGTGGTCGGGCTCTTCGTGGCCTTCGGCGACCGCTGGCTGGCCGCGCCGATCAGCCCCGTGGTGGCCGGCTGCGTCTTCCTGGCGCTGTTCGTCACCATCCTGGCCGCCTCGTTCGGCGTGGTGCGCGAGGCGGACCACCTGGCGCACCAGCTGGGCGAGCCGTATGGCACGCTGATCCTGACGCTCTCGATCGTGTCGATCGAGGTGATCCTCATCGCCTCGGTGCTGCTGGGCCCGGGCGAGTTTCCGACCATCGGGCGCGACTCGATCTTCGCCGTGATGATGATCATCCTGAACCTCGTCATCGGCATCTGCCTGATCGCGGGCGCGGCCCGCCACGGCGACCAGGAATACAACGCGCAGGGCGCCGGCGCCTACCTGTCGATGATCGTGCTGCTGACCGGCACGGCGCTGGTACTGCCCAACCACAGCTCGGGCGCGGGCGAGTTCACGCCGGTGCAGGCGATCGGCATGTCGGTGCTCACGGCCGTGCTGTACGGCGCGTTTCTCTGGATGCAGATGCGCAGCCACCAGCGCTTCTTCATCCAGCCGGCGCCGGGGCGGATGTCAGTGCGGGCGACCGCACCCTCGCCTGCCGCGCAGGCCGATCACGCCCGCCTGGACAAACGCGCCGTGGTCGTTCGCTCGCTGCTGTTGCTCGCGATGATCCTGCCCATCGTGCTGCTCGCGCACTACCTCGCGGTGGTCACCGACTACGGCATTGCCGCGGCCGGCGCGCCAGCGGCCGTGGGCGGTGTGCTCATCGCCATCATCGTGTTCACGCCCGAGTCGATCACCGCCGTGCGCGCCGCGATGAACAACGAGATGCAGCGCGCCATCAACCTGTGCCTGGGCGCCTTCGTCTCCACCGTCGGGCTCACGGTGCCGGCCGTGCTGGTCATCGGGCTGGTCACAGGCAAGCAGGTGCTCATGGGCATCTCGGGCGCGGAAACCCTGCTGTTCGCGGTGACGGCGGTGCTGAGCCTGCTGAGCTTCAACGGGCAGCGCACCTCGCCGATCCAGGGGCTCATGCACCTGATGCTGTTTGCGGTGTACGGGATGCTGCTGTTCCTGCCCTGAGGCCGCGCAACGGGGTTACCCCGCGGGCTGCGCCTTCGCACAGGCTGGCGGACGCCCCGTTGAGGTACCTCACCCTCTCCGGGGCCTCCCCTGCCGGCGCCATGACCTCTCGCCACCCTCGTGCAGTGGCCCATTTATCCGCATGAAATCTAATGCAAATATAGTTACCAAATGTTAATGGAACAATATTTCAATTGCATCTGAACACCAAAGTAGTAATGTGAACTCGTCACACGTTGTGGTCTCTGGCAAGAAAAATGTATTCCAAACTGTCACTGCCAAGCGCTTCCGTCCGTACCGCGATCTCTCGCGGTGCCTGACATGGTCCATGCACAGGATGCATCCCCATGCGAGTGCGCGGCTCCGCCCCCAGCATCGACGCCAGCCTGGCGGCGGATGCGCTCATGGTGGGACGCATGCGCCTCGTGCTGTCGATCTCGGCCCTGCTGGCGATCACGGTCGATGCCGCCGATAGCCACAACCAAGTTCCCGCCACGGTCTGGCTGGCCTTCCTCGGTTACATCCTTCACAGCCTGCTGATCCACGTCTGCACGGCGGTGGGACGGCCTTACTTCCAGGGCCGGACCATCCACTGGTCCGACGTGCTGTGGTTCACGCTGATCGTGGCGGTGACCGACGGCACCCACAGCCTGTTCTTCCTTTTCTACTTCTTCGCCATCCTCACCTCCTCGTTCCGCTGGGGCTTCGAGGAAGGCGCCCGCGTGACGATCGCCTCGGTCGCCTCGTTCACCGCCTGCGGGCTGGCCACGTGCACGGGCGACACGTCGCAGCTGCTGATGCGCACCGCCTTCCTGCTGGCGCTCGGGCACATGATCGTGTACTGGGGCGGCTCCAAGCTGGCGCTGCAACGGCGCCTGGCGCTCTTGGGCGACGTGAGCCAGCTGTCGAACCCGCGCTTCGGCGCCGGACGCACCATCGCCCGCACGATGGAGCGCACGCTGGCCTTCTTCCGGGCCAGCCATTGCATCCTGCTGACGCGCGACCTCGCCACCGGCACCTGGCTGCTGCGCACGCTGCGCGAGGACGACACCTGCGAGCAGGTGAGCATCGAGACCATCGGCCGCCTCGCGGAATCGCCGCTCATGGCCCTGGCGCCCGACAGCGTCGTGCTGAGCAGCCGCCTGCCCTGGCCGCTGAACCACCTGCGCGCGCAGCACCGTGTCTTCGAAGCCGGCACGACCGCCTGGCGCAGCGCCGACGAAGCCGGCGCGGCGCACTGCACCACCATCGCCGCCCTGCTGGAGGCGCGGGCCTTCATCAGCGCGCCGCTGCCGATGCGCCTAGGCGAAGGCCGGGTGTTCATCTCGTCGCGCGACGGGCGGCTGGGCAAGTCCGACGCGCTGTTCCTCGCCCACCTCATGGAACAGATCTTCCCGGTCATCGAGACCATCGAGGTGCTCGACCGCATGGCCTCCGAAGCCGCGTCGACGGAGCGCCTGAAGATCGCACTCGACCTGCACGACACCGCCATCCAGCCCTACATCGGCCTGCGCATGGGCCTGTGCGCGCTGCGCAAGCGGGCCGCCGCCGACAACCCGCTGCGCGAAGACCTGGACAAGCTCGCGGACGTGGCCGACGGCGTGATCGCCGACCTGCGCCGCTACGCGGGCGAAGTCAGGCACGGTGCGAACGACGACCCCGGTGGGCTCGTGCGGCCCCACCTGGAACGCCAGGCCGCGCGGATCAAGGGCCTGTACGGCATCGACATCGACATCGTGATGGCCGTCGACGGCCCGCTGCACCTGGACGACCGCGTGACCGCGGAGCTGCTGCAGATGGTGAGCGAAGGGCTGAACAACATCTGCAAGCACACCCATGCGCGCCACGGCAGCGTGCGCATCGACTGCAAGAACGGCCAGCTGGCGTTGTGCATCGAGAACGACGCCTGCCAGGAAAGCTTCACCGCCTTCCACCCCCGCTCTCTCACCGAGCGCGCCGCGGCCCTGGGCGGCCAGGCGCATGTCGACCGATGCGCGAATGGCGGCACGGCGGTACGGATCGAAATCCCGATCTGACCGCCCGCCGCAGACACAGGAAGGAGTCCGTCATGCAAACCCTCGACCATCCCGACCATCCCATTGCCGTGCTGCTCGTGGACGACCACAAGACCATGCTGTGGGGCCTGTCGAAGCTGATCGACGGCGAACAGCCGCGCATGAAGGTGGTCGGCACGGCCAGCTGTTGCGACGAAGCGGTGGCCACGGCGCAAAGCCTCGCGCCCGATGTCATCGTGCTCGACCTCGACCTGGACGGCCACAGCGCGCTGGACATCCTGCCCCGGCTGCTGACCAACGAGGTGTCGCGCGTGATGGTGCTGACGGCCGAGAAAGAGCAGCGCACGCTCGACCTGGCCATACTGCGCGGCGCGCGCGGCGTGGTGGGCAAGGACGCCTCGGCGCAGCAGCTGCTCGACGCCATCGAGCGCGTGTTCCGTGGCGAGCTGTGCGTCGACGCGCAGACCATGGGCCGCGTCTTCTCCGAACTCACGTCGGCCAGGAAGCCGCCGAAGGCCGACCCCGACACGGCGCGCCAGGCCACGCTGACGCACAAGGAGCGCGAGATCATCCGGATCGTCGCGACGGGCTGCGGCGCCTCCAACAAGGCGCTCGCCGAGCGCGCCTTCGTCACCGAGCACACGCTGCGCAATCACCTGTGCGCGATCTACCAGAAGCTGGGCGTCACGAACCGGCTCGAGCTGTACATCTACGCGATCAAGCACCAGCTCGACACGCTGGCGGCCTGATCCGCTGCAGCGGCGCACGCGGTGCGCCGCGTGCGCGCCCTCTCAAAGCTGCCCGCCGCTCAGCATCGGCCCGATCATCCGGACCACGCGGATCACCGCCGGCGTGAGGATCACGAGCGAGATGCACGGGAAGATGCACAGCACCAGCGGCAGCAGCATCTTGGTCGGCACCTTCGCCGCCAGCTCCTCGGCGCGCACCTGGCGCTTGTGGCGCAGGTCGTCCGAAAACACGCGCAGCGACTCTCCGATGCTGGTGCCGAAGCGGTCCGCCTGGGTCAGCATGGTGGCGAAGGTGCCTATTTCTTCCACGCCGGTGCGCAGCGCCAGGTTGCGCAGCGACTTCTCGCGCGTGCCGCCGGCGCGCATTTCCAGGTTGGTCCAGTGCAGTTCCTGCGCGAGCGCCTGGCTCTTGATCTTGATTTCCTCGGTGACCTTGGCCAGCCCGGCGTCCAGCCCGAGCCCCGCCTCCACACACACCAGCATGAGGTCGGCGGCGTCGGGAAAGTTCTCGAAGATCTCGCGGCGCCGAGCGCGGATGCGCAGGCGCAGCACCAGGTTGGGCAGGTAGCAGCCGGCCAGCGCGGCCAGCGCAAGCCACAGCAGCATCGTCATGCCGCCCTCCGACCCCGTCGCTTGCAACATGAGGAACGCGACGGCCGCAAAGCCCAGCGGCAGCAGCGTCTTCAGGCCGAAGTACATGAGGTACGCATCCGGATGGCGGATGCCGGCGTTCAGGAAGCGCACGCGCAGCGGCGACAGGTCGGCGTCGCCGGTCGGGGACGACAACTGCGCGAACGGGCCTACGAGCTTGACGGCCGTCTCGGTCCAGGCCGACTTGCCGGACGACGGCGCCACCGCCTGCAGCCGCTGCGCGGTGCGCGTCGGGGACAGCCACGCCGCCAGGCCGATGACCGCCAGCGACACGGACAGAAAAACCAGGATGGGAAACAGCATGGCCATGGCGCTTCTCCTTCAGACGTGGATCTTCACGATCTTGCGCAGCAGCACGATGCCCACCAGCATCAGCACCAGCATGTAGCGCAGCACCGTCTGGCCGATCGGGTCGGTCCACAGCGGCGCCATGAATTCGGGATTGAAGATGTTCATGAGCCCCGCCAGGGCGAACGGCATGAGGCCCAGGATCCAGGCCGACAGCCGCCCCTCGGACGACAGCACCCGCACCCGCGCGAGCAGCTTGAAGCGCGCGCGGATGAGCCGGCTCAGGTTGCCCAGCACCTCCGTCAGGTTGCCGCCCGAATCGCGCTGGATCAGCACCGACACCACGAAGTAGCGCAGGTCGGTGAGCGGCACGCGCTCGCTGAGGTTGGTCAGCGCCTGCTGCAGCGAGACGCCGAAATTCACCTCGTCGGCCACCAGGCGGAACTCGCTGGCGATCGGCTCGGGCATTTCCTCGCCGATCATCTGCACGCCGCTGGCAAAGGAATGGCCCGCGCGCAGCGCGCGCGTCACGAGATCCAGCGCGTCCGGCAGCTGCTTCTCGAGGCGCTCCAGCCGGCGGCTGCGCTGATGCTGCAGGTACATGGCGGGAAGCACCGCCGCCACGGCCCCGGCCAGCAGCGCCAGCCACACGGGCTGGTGTGCGAGCCACACGGCGAAGAACGCGAACACGCCGAGCGCACCGCAGGCCAGCAAAAAGCTGGACACCGTCCAGTCCAGCCCTGCCTGCAGGATGAAGCGGTCCAGCCGGTGCGCCCGCGGCAGCGCCAGCAACTGGCGCTGCATCCAGGGCACGTCGCTGAGCATGCGTTCCTTGGCGAGATGGGCCTGCGGCGTGCGGTCGACCGCGGCGGACATCGCCTGCAGCCGCTTCTCGATCTTGCGCGCGTCGGGCCCCTTGTAGGACCGCCACAGCAGGTAGAGCCCCTCGATCATGAGCAGCGCGGTCACGAAGACCAGCACCGTGACCGTGATCAGCGTGTCACCACCCAGGTTGTCGAACATGGCGAGCTCCTATTCGTAGTGCTTTTCAGGATCGAAGATGCTGTCGGGCAGGTCCACGCCGTACGCATGCAGCCGCTCCATGAACTTCGGCCGCACGCCGGTCGCGTGGAAATGGCCGCGCACCTGGCCGTCGGGACCCATGCCCGTCTGGTGGAAGGTGAAGATCTCCTGCATGGTGACGATCTCGCCCTCCATGCCGGTGATCTCCTGGATGCTCGTGACCTTGCGCCGCCCGTCGACCAGCCGCAACACCTGGACCACCACCGTGATCGCCGAGGCGATCTGCTGGCGCACGGTGCGGTGCGGCAGGTTCAGGTTCGCCATGCCGATCATGTTTTCCAACCGCGCCAGCGCATCGCGCGGCGAATTGGCGTGGATGGTGGTCAGCGAGCCTTCGTGGCCCGTGTTCATGGCCTGCAGCATGTCGACCGCCTCGGCGCCGCGCACCTCGCCGATCACGATGCGGTCGGGCCGCATGCGCAGCGCGTTGCGCACCAGCGCGCGTTGCGTGATCTCTCCCTTGCCTTCGATGTTCATCGGCCGCGTCTCCATGCGCGCGACGTGCGGCTGCTGCAGCTGGAGTTCGGCCGCATCTTCGATGGTGATGATGCGTTCGGTCTCCGGAATGAAGCCCGAGAGAATGTTCAGCAGCGTGGTCTTCCCTGCCCCGGTGCCGCCCGAAATCAGCATGTTGACCTTGGCCTGGGCCAGGCCCTCGAGCATCTGCGCCATCGGCGGCGTGAGCGACTTGAGATCGCCCACCAGGTTGGCCATGCGCAGCGGGATCTTTGCGAAGCGACGGATCGACATCATCGGCCCGTCGAGCGCTACCGGCGCGATGACGGCGTTGACCCGTGAACCGTCGGGCAGCCGCGCATCGACCATCGGGCTGGACTCGTCGATGCGACGCCCCACCAGCGAGACGATCTTGTCGATGATCCGCAGCAGGTGCTTCTCGTCGGTGAAGCTCACGTTGGTCAGCTCCAGCCGGCCCCGGCGCTCCACGTAGATCTGGTCCGGCGAATTGACCAGGATGTCCGAGACGGTCGGGTCGGCCATCAGCAGCTCGATCGGTCCGAAGCCCAGCATCTCGTGCTGGATGTCGCGGATCAGCGTGCGCCGCTCGATGTCGTTGAGCGCCTCGGGCTCTTCCTGCAGCAGCCGCCCGACCATGGTCGAGATTTCCTGGCGCAGGGCGTCGGGCTGGAGGGTTTCGAGCGCCGCCAGGTCGAAGCGGTCCAGCAGCTTCAGGTGCATGCGCTCCTTCAGCAGCTTATAGGTGTCCGAGGCGAAAGGCGACGTGGTCAGCTCGAGGACCGGCCCCGCTGGCCCCGCCGAGCGCGCGCCAGCATCGCTGTCGATCGCATTGAGTTGTTCCCTGAATGACATGTTGGCACCTCCGCCTGGGTATTGATGGGAATCCGACCTGTCTCAGGCACGGCGGAACAGCCGCCCCATGAAGCCGGGCGTCGCCTCCGGCCGCGGGCTGAGCGTGTGGGCGATCTCGTCCAGGCGCTTGGCGAGTGCGCTGCTGCGCGACATCTCCGCCAGCGGCACGCCGCGGTTGATGGAGGCGTCGACATCCTTGCCACCGTCCGGCACCGTCGTGAACGTCGCACCCGGCAACGACCGGCGCATGTCCGACAACCCGATCTCGCCACCGCCAGTGCTGCGGTTCACCAACAGCTCGACCTTGCCGGGGGCGTAGCCGAGCGACTTGAACACCTGCACCAGGCGCGTCACGTTGCGGATGTGCGGCAGGCTGGTCTGCAGCACGGGGAAGATGCGCTCCGCGCGGTCGAGCACGCGCAGCGTGAGCGTGTCGATGCGCGTGCCGAGATCGAAGATCACGAAGTCGTACTGCGCGAGCGCCACCTGCAGGATGGCGTCGATGTGCTCGGCCTTCACGTCCATCGCGCGCGCCAGATCCTCCGGCGCGGGCAGGATGCTGTAGCTGGGCGACACGCGCACCACGCTCGCCGCGAGCAGCGAAGCGTCGAGGCGTCCGATGTCGCGCGCCACGTCGGCCATCGTCGCGGTCGGGCGCAGGTCGCTCACATACGACAACGCATCGCCGAACTGCAGGTTCAGGTCGATCAGCAGCACCGAGCGCTCGCGCGACAGCTGGTACGCGACGTTGGTCGCGAGAAAGGTCGCGCCGCTGCCGCCCTTGCAGGGCATGAACGCCACGACCCGCCCGGGGCTGCGCGCCTGCGAGCCGGCCATCTTGAGCGCGATGCGATCGACGGCGGCCTCGAGCGCGGCGGTGTCGGCGGGCGACGGCAGCACCTCGCGCACGCCGGCGCGCATCGCGTGGATCAGGAACTCGGGCGTCTGCATCGCGCACAGCAGCACCACCGCCACCGCCGGATGCCGAAGCGTCAGGGCCTCCACCAGCGAGAGCTCCTGCGGGTCGCAGCACATGCCGTCGACCAGCAGCAGGTCGGGCGCGACCTTGTCGACGACCGCCTGCATCCGGCTCTTGCCGCCTTCGAAGAGCGACACGGCATGGCCGCGCGGCTCCAGCACCTTGCGCATGTCCTGCAGGTGGTTCGGATTGGGGGAAACGATGGCGATCTTCATGGTCGTGTCCGGTGTGCTGTTAGGAACAGATGGCCGCGCTGTTCGGATCCCTGCGCATGACCTCGCGCGGCAGATACGTGGAGAACCCAGGCATGGGGATCAGCGGCGCCGCGGCGCCCACGATGGGAGAAATCCACTGGTAGTTCAGGCCGGTGATGCCGACCGTGACACCCTGGCACGTGGCCGCCGTGCAGCCCGAAGGCTCCCACGTCACCGACACCGTGTTGATCTGTGGCAGCAGCGCCTGCATCCGAGCGAGCACCTGGGCCTGGTAGGCGGTGTCGTCGCACACCACCGCATACCGGGCTCCCGCGCGCGTGGCCTCCTGGGCCGCGCTCCACATGAACAGCATGCGCGAGAAGTCGACGATACCGAGCACGAGCATCAGGAAGATGAGCAGACCCAAGGCGAATTCGACGGTGGTCGCGCCCTTGACGTGGTGTCTCATGACGGAGCCCTCATGGTGGCGGTGATGTCGCTGAAGACGATGTTGCCGTTCGCTCCGGTGAGAACGACGCCCATCACCGAAGGGAACAGCGAATGAAAGGCGTAGCTGCTGACGCGCACCGTGACCGTGGTGATGATCGGGTTGGCTCCTGCTGCCTGCCAGGTGCAGCAGCTTCCGGCGGGCACGTTCGAAAGGCTCAGCCCGCGTGCCAGCGGTGTTCCGGTGCCGGCGATGTTGCCGTACACGATCAGGTTGCGCGCCTCGGCGATGTGCGTGCCGGGCGTCTGCACCGACAGGTAGCGCACCGCATCGCGGGTCGACTTGACGACCGTGTTGTACTCGTACACCGCACGGCCGAACTCTGTGGTGATGAAGGTCAGCAGCAGCAGCAGCGGCGTGATGAGCGCCAGCTCGATCAGCGCGGCGCCATGCTGGGTGCGATGGGAATTTTTCATGATGCTCACCTCACCAGGACCGGAACCAACGGGCCTGCCGATCCACCGGCCAGCCCGCTGGTGGTGCAGGGGCTGCCGGCGGCCCCTGCGTTGCCGAGGAATTCCAGTTGCGTGTCGGTCATCGGAATGCTCAGCGGCTGCAACATCAGCATGCAGAGGTAGTCGATCACGTGGTTGCCGCCGTCGATGACCGGCACCGTGACGAAGCGGCGGTCCATGCCGTACTGCATGTGGCCTCCGGCCACGTTGCCGGGCGTGGCCAGCTTCTGGAAGCTGTTGAGCGACAACCCGGTGATCGACTCGCAGCTGTTCGCACCCTTCACCTTGGTGCCGGTGTCCGCGCAGGACGCGAAAGCGGCTCGCTTGGTCACGAAGTTCTGGGCGGTCGGGTCTGCGCCACCGCCTGGCGCGCCGGTATAGGCATTGAACTGCGCGGGCCAGTTGAGCGAGGTGTAGGCATAGCCGGTGTAGTCGGGCCGATCCACGCTCGGATCGCCGCTGTTCTTGTAGATGCCGAAGCGATAGTTCCAGGTGTCGGCCACCGAGGTCTGCACACCGGGGGTGCCGATCGTGTCGCCCACCCTGGCGCCACAACGGCCGTTGAGTTCGGCTTCGGTTTCCGAGGCGCTGTTGCTGCCGTCGAGGTTGGCCCAGCCGATCTGGCCGCCCACGGCAGCGTTCTGCGCCATGATGAGCGTCACCCATTCGCCGACGACAAAGCCGTAGTTCGGCGCCGTGCCGCCCGGCTTCGGCTTCGCCGCGACCGGAATGGGGCATGCGGTCTGTGCGCTCGCCCGGGTGGCGACGGCGCTCGCCGCCACGCTGCGTGTCGCGGGGTTGCCGGCGGTGTCGCCCGAGAAGGCGCCGATGGCCTGCATCAGCCACATTCTGATGTTGGGCTGGCTGTGCGCGCACTGTGCGTAGACGGCCGCGGTGGGAACGCTCGTGGGCGCATAGGAAGCGTCGCGGAACGTGACTTCAGCGGCTGTGATCTGGCCCTGCCCGCCCCAGGTGGCCGACTGCATGTTCACCCGGTTCGCGTTGCCGGCCGTCTGGCCGGCGCTCTTGCCCCGCGTGATCGCCGAGCTCGTCTTGTCGAGCTCGCGCGCCGCGGCCAGCGCGCAACTGTCCACCGCTGTCTGCAGCTCGGTCCTGACGACGAACAAATGGCCGAAATCGAGCGCAATGCCCATGAAGCCGAGCAGGAACAACAGGAACAGCGCGGCCGTGACGATCATCGCGCCGCGCTGGCGGCGAGGGGTGCGGCGGGCTTTCATGATCGGACCTCTTGTTGGACGATGGAGAAGACGTTTCTGCCCTACACGCAGCCGGAGCCGCTCAGGCAGACGACGATCCGGGCGACGAGGGTTCCCAAATCCGCTGCGGTCACCAACGGCTGCAGCGCGAGCACCAATGCAATAGAGACGATGGCGATGATCAGCGCGTACTCCATGACATGGGCACCGCTTTCGTCCTTCAGGAATTTCTTGAACATGGTGATGTCCTCGGCTCTTGTGAAGAAACAGTCGCGTGGAAACGGGTGAGAAGGTGGAGCGAAGCGAGCCGGAGGGGCCCTCCCCGCTCCCCTCCCCGAACGCCACTTAGACGCAGGGGCCCGGCCCGTTCAGACACGTGTTGACGCGACCGATGAAGTTCGTGAAGGGCGCCCCGCTGGCAAGCAACTGCAGCGCAACAACCAGCGCAATGGAAACGACGGCGATGATCAGCGCGTACTCCACGACCTGAGCACCGCTTTCGTCTTTCAGAAATCTTTTGAACATGGTGATGACCTCGATTTGTGGTGAAAAAAGAGTCAGGTGGAAGCGCATGAACGGATGGAATGAAGCAGGCCGGAGGACCGGCCCTGCTCCCTCCCTGAACGCCACTTAGACGCAGGGGCCCGGCCCGTTCAGGCACGTGTTGACGCGACCGATGAAGTTCGTGAAGGTGGCCCCTGTGGTGAGCAACCTCAACGCGATGACCAGCGCGATCGAGACGACCGCGATGATCAGCGCGTACTCGACGACCTGTGCGCCTTCTTCCTCGAGCATGAAGCCGCGTGTCGATTGGCCGATGGCCTTAAGAAAGTTTTTCATGGTTCTTTCCTTTCAAGGTTTGAACAGTTGGAAATCGGGTTTGAAAAAGAGTGGTGGTGGAAAAATGTCATTGCAATTCGTCGCGTTCTCCTTTCCATGTGAAGACTCGAGTGGAATGAACCCGCCTCACGCGGCCTGTCACTTTCCCGAGCCGCCGCTCTGGCTGCCGATGCCGCCGCCGATGTTGATGACGTTGGTCACCGGCGGTGGCGTCTTGTAGGACTCCTGGTACTGCACCATCGCCTCGCGCGACGCACGGCCGTCCATGCCCGTGACCGGGTCGCCGTTCTTGCCGGCGTTCGGGTTCAGCGTCATCTTCTTTCTGGCGTCGCGCACGGCTTCGCCGAAGCGCGCGTCGTAGTGGGGCGTGACGCTCGAGCAGCCTGCTGCCAGGAGGCATGCGAGCACGAGGGGGGTCGATCGGATGAACATGGCGGGGCTCCTCACGGGGTTTCGCTGGCCGGGGCGGCCGGGGCCGGGGTGCTGCTTTCGAGGGCGCCGTTGAGGTAGATCTCGGCGCGGCTGGGAAGCACGTGGTTATCGGTCGGCACACGCGGCGACTCGGCCAGCGGGCGCACCAGGCGCGGCGTGATGACGAACATCAGCTCGGTCTGCTCGTTCTGGAACTCGGTGCTGCGGAACAGCGCGCCCATCACCGGCACTTCGCCCAGGCCCGGATAGCGCTTGATCGCCTCCGTCGCGTTGCTCTTGATGAGCCCGGCAATGACGAAGCTCTGTCCGTCGTTGAGCTGCACCGTGGTGTCGGCGCGCCGCACCGTGAGCGACGGCACGACGGACGTCACGCCCCCGACCGTGGTGAAGGGCGAGCCGGTCTGCGACAGGTCCGACACCTCCGACACCATCTTGAGATTGATGCGGTCGCCGTTGAGCACCGTCGGCATGAACTTGACGCCGATGCCGAACTCTTTTTCTTCCAGCGTGATGGTGCTCCCGATGCCGCTGCCACCGCTTTGCGCCACCGGGATGAAGATCTTTCCGCCCGACAGGAAGCTGGCCTGCTGGCCGCTGATGGCCATGATGTTGGGCTCGGCCAGGATGCGCACCAGGCCGTCGTCCTTCTGGCCGTCGATGGTCACCACGCCGCGGCCGATGCGCAGCGCCTCAACCAGGCCGCCTCCCGTGCTCAGGAAATTGGAGATCAGCGAGTAGTTGTGCAGGCCGCCGCCGCTCGTGCGCGAGTAGCCCACGCGCGAACCCAGCCGGTCGAGCAGCGTCTTGCTGACCTCGGCGATCTTCACCTCGAGCATCACCTGCTGAGGTGTCCCCACGCGCAGCAGGTTCACCACCTTCTTGCCGTCGGCACCGTAGGCCGCGGCCAGGCTCATCACGTCGTCCAGCTTCAGCGCGTCGCTGATCTCGCCGGTGAGCACGATGGAGCGCTCGGCGCTGCGCACGCGGATGCGGCGCTCTTCGGGCATCAGCTCGGCCAGCTTGGCCTGCAGCGCCCCGGGATCGATGGTGACGATCACGTCCTTGATGTAGCAGGTGCCGTCGGCGCTTTGCAGCACGACGTTCATCGAGCCGGCCTGGCGGCCGCGGAAGAACAGGTCGGTCGGGCTCAGCAGCGTGACCTCGATGTCACCGACGCCATCGCTGCGGGGCTGGGGGGGCGCCGCCATGGCTGGGGCACCCTGCGCCGCCGCCGGCGCGGCCGCCTGGTTTTGGGGCTGGCCGCTGACCACGATGCGCACCACGCGCGCCTTCAACGGAATGACCACCGACTTGCCGAGCACGGCATAGGTCGGGTCGGAGTCCGGAATGATGGCGGTGCAGCGCCGGCTGGCCGGGGCCGCGGGTGCTGCCGCAACCGTTGCAGCTGCCGCAGCAGGCGCAGGCATGGCGGCGGCCGTGGTGGGGGCGGCTGCCACGACCTCCGCGGCCATGGCGGGGGTCGCCACTGTCGCGAGGGTCGCCAGCAGACGGGCGATGGTTGTTGTGAGTGGGCGCACTTGGTGTTCCTCCTGATGGACGATCAGAAACAGGTGAGCGAGCGGCCTGTGTGCTGGATCACTTCCACGCACTCGGAGGCTCGCGGCGTGGCGGGACCTGCCAGCCGCACCCGCGGGCGGGCCGGAGCCGCCGCGGTGGAGACCGGCACGATGTCCTTCTTCTCGCCGAACAGCTGCCCCTTGGTGATGCCCAGGGTGGCGACCGTGGTCTTGTCCATCTGGTTGCGCAGCACGAGCGACAGGGTGCCCACGCTGCGTGCCAGGTCGAGCTTCTCGGAGTCTTCGAGCGAAAGCTCGAGCGTCACCGCGCTCACGACCTTCGGCTTGGTGTCGTCGCGGTTGGCCTCCTGGGCCACCGCCAGCACCAGCACCTTCTCGAGCACGGTCTTGCTGATCTGCAGCGCGTCTTCGCCTCGCCCTTTGTCCTGCTGGGCGTTGACCATCACGTCGACGTAGTTGCCCGGCAGCGCGAAGCCCGCCACGCCGACGACGTCATTGACGCGCACCGTCATGGCCCGCTTGCCGCTGGCGATCACTGCCGACAGCCCGCCCTGCGTGCCCACCGGCGCCAGCTTGCCCTCGATGAGCGCTTCGCCGCGCAGCACGCCGACCTTCACCACGCGGTCGTTCAGCGCCTTGATGTCGCTGAAAGAGCCGTTCGGCACCGAGCCGCTGGGCCAGTCGACCGTGGACAGCATCTGCGCGTTGACGCGGCTGCCCAGGTCGATGTCGACGGCGGCCACCACGACCTTGTTGGACGCGATGCCGCCTTGTCGCGAGATCCAGCCGGTCGCGTAGACCGCGGCCGCCAGCCCGAACAGCAGGGCCAGAAAGATCAGCCCGATCGCCTTGATGTTCTTCATACGAACCTCCGCCAGGGGTGAAACATGTAGGAGCTAGACAAAGCCCAGCTGGTGCGCCAGCACTTGGACCACCGTGCCCGCCGCAATGCAGACGCCGTAGGGCAACTTGCCCACAGACTGGCCCGCCTGCAGGCGCCCGTCGGGCCGCATGCCCGCGATGCTGGAAATGACCATGCCCTGCGCCGTGGCCTTGACGTTGCCAAGCATGTGGACCAGGCGGCGGCGATGGATCGCGAAGGCCAGCGCCGCGACGCCGCCCGCGATGAAAGTGAAGAGCAAGGCCATCAGCGTCTGCTGGGGCCCCAGGAAGGCCCCGGTCATCGCCATCAGCTTGACGTCGCCGGCGCCCATGATCCCGAGCGCATAGAACGGCAGCATCGCGGCGAAGCCCACGGCCAGGCCACCGAATGCACTCGCCGCGCCCGACGCCGGCGTGCGTGCCGCCATCGTTCCGTAGATGAGGGCGAAGCACGCGCCGCCGAAGGTCAGCCAGTTGGGAATGCGATAAGAGCGCCAGTCGCTGACAGCCGCCACGCCGAGCAGCGCGAAGAGCGCCAGCATGCGGATGTCGGTGGCCAGCATCGCGAGCAGTTCGAGAACAGCGTTGAATTCCTGCATGGCGGGCTCCCCGTGTTCAGGCACTGCGCCGCAGGGCGAGCACCAGCAAAATGGCCACGACCATCACCAGCGCACCGATCAGCGCAACCTCCATGAACGACATGCCGGCGTCTTCGCGCAGCAGGCTCAGGGCGGTTCTCGGCAGAACTTCGAGCGGTTCCATGCGGTTTCCCCGGTGATCGTGGCCGGCCGAAACCGCTGGCCTTCCCGGCGTGGGAAGAAGCGTTCGGCATGGGGATGACTGTAGGAATCGCACCGCTTTCGCACATGAGCGGAGCGCCCTTTTCTGGGGGAGTCAGGTGTCCCGCGACGGCACGGGGACAGGCATGACAAAACGCCTACCCCGCAGGGCAGGCGAAAGCACAGGCGCGCTTCAGATCACCTGCGCGTCGCGCAGCGCCGCGAGCTGTGCCTCGCCCAGGCCCAGCCCGCCATACACCTCGGCGTTGTGCTGCCCTGTGCGCGGCCCCGTGGCGGCCGGGCGCACGCCTTCGCGCCCCACGAAGCGCGGCACGGCCGCCGGTGCGGGCACGGAGCCGAACTGTTCGTCGGGCACGTCGATGAAGGCGCCGCGTGCCTGCATGTGCGGGTCGGCCCGCAGGTCGGCGATCGAATACACCTTGCTGTAGGGCACGTCTTCGCGGTCCAGCCGCACGGCCAGTTCCGCGAATGGAAGACTGCTGCACCAGTCGGCAATGATGCGATCCAGCGCCTCGAGGTGGCGGATGCGCGCGGCGTTGTCGGCAAAGCGTGCATCGGTGAGCAGGTCGTCGCGGTCGATCGCGCGACAGATGCGCGCGAAGATCGGCCCGCCCGTGCCCACCAGCGTGAACCACACGCCGTCGAGCGCGCGGAACACGTTGGACGGCGCGGTATAGGTGGCGCGCGAGCCGGTGCGTTCACGCACCACGCCGCCGATGCGGTGCTCGGCCGCCAGCGGATCGAGCAGGCGCGACATCGCCTCCGTGGCCGACAGGTCGATCTCGGCGCCGCGCTGCCGATCGCGTGGCAACGCATTGCGCTCGGCCAGCGCGGTGCTGATGGCGAACGCACCAAAGAGGCCCGCCACCACGTCGCCCAGCGGATAGTTCATGTGCTGCGGCGGACCGTCGGGCTCGCCGGTCAGGTGCGTGAAGCCGCTCATCGCCTCGAAGATGCGCGCAAAGCCTGGCCGGCGCGCATACGGCCCGGTCTGGCCGAAGCCCGTGAGGCGCAGCACGATGAGGCGCGGGTTGGCCGCGTGCAGCGTGGCGATGTCCATGCCCCAGCCGTCCAGCGTGCCGGTGCGGAAGTTTTCCACCAGCACGTCGAAGCCGGCGATGAGCCGCAGGAACAGCGCGCGGCCCTCGGGCTTGCGCACGTCCAGCGAGATGCCCTTCTTGCCGCGGTTCGCGGTCTTCCAGAACAGCGGATGGCCCTCGTGCACCGGCGTGAGCCCGCGCAGCGGATCGCCGCCGCCCGGCAGCTCGAGCTTGACGACGTCGGCGCCCATGTCGCCGCACAGCGTGGCCGAGAACGGCGCGGCGAGCACGGTCGCCATGTCCAGGATGCGCACCCCGTGCAGGGGCGCGTGGTCGGCAGGCTGGCCCATCAGTTGCCCTTCAGGTCGACGCGCTTGAGCACGGGGTCCCACAGCTTGCGGTCGGCGGCGATGCGCTGGCCGTAGGCGGGCAGCGACGGATCGAGCGCGGCCGCGCCCAGCTTGGCCAGCTTGTCCTTCACCGCGGGCAAGGCCTTGGCCAATGCCGCGCGCAGCGGACGCATCACGGCATCGGGCGTGCCCTTGGGCGCGACGATGCCCACCCACAGGCCGCTGTCGAAGCCCTGCAGGCCCAGCTCGGCGAAGGTGGGCACGTCGGGCGCCGAGGGCGAGCGCGTGCGGCCGGTCTGCGCCAGGATGCGGATCTGCCCGCTGCTCATGTAGGGCAGCGTGCCGCCGAGGTTGTTGCACATCACCGGGATGTGGCCGGCGATCAGGTCGTTCACCGCCGGCGCGTTCCCCTTGTAGGGCACGTGCTGCATCTTGATGCCGGCCTGGTGGTTGATCATTTCGCACACCAGGTGCGACGGCGTGCTCGGGCCCGCGGAGCCGAAGGCAAGCTGGCCCGGCTTGGCCTTGTCGGCGGCGATGAGCTCGGGCAGCTTCTGGTACGGCGTCTTCGCGTTGACCGCGATCACGTTCGGCAGGTCGGCCACCAGGCCCACGGGCACAAAGTCGTCCACCGGGTTCCAGCTGAGGCCCTTGTGCACGTAGGGCAGGAAGATGTTGGTCAGGCCCGCCATGAGCAGCGTGTAGCCGTCGGGTGCGGACTTGGCCACGAGCTCGGAACCGATGAGGCTGCCGGCGCCGGGCTTGTTCTCCACGATGACCGGCTGGCCCAGCGCGTGGCCCAGTTCCAGCGCCACCTCGCGCGCCACCAGGTCGGTGCTACCGCCGGCGGGGAAAGGCACGACCAGCTTCACGGGGCGATCGGGGAAGGCAGCCATCGCCAGCGAGCCGGCCAGGCCGAATGCAAGGCCGGCGGCCAGGTGCGAAATTTTCTTGATCAAGGACGTCATCGTCAGTCTCCAGTTTCTCTGTGTGTTCAGCGTGTCAGTGCGTGAGGAAGCGGCGCCCGAGCGTGGCGCGGTGCAGCTCGGAGGCGCCGTCGTAGATACGGAAGGGCCGCAGCTCGCGCACGATGAGGGCGATGGGCGCGTCTTCCGACATGCCCAGCGCACCGCACATCTGCGCCGCGCGGTCGGCCACGCGGTTCAGGGCCTCGGACACGAAGACCTTCGTCATCGCCGACTCGGTCTTCACCGACAGACCTTCGTCCATGCGGCGCGCGCAGTCCAGGCTCATGAGCCGGCTCGCATGCAGGTCGATGTGGCAGTCGGCCACCATCGCCTGGACCTGCTGCAGGTCGGCCAACCGCTCGCCGAACGATGTGCGCTCGCACACGTAGGCCTGCGCGATCTCGAGCGCGCGCCGCGCGCGGCCCGTGAGCCGCAGGCAGTGCGACAGCCGCGCGGGCTCCAGCCTCTGCTGCGCCGCCACGAAGCCCGAGCCCACCTCGCCCAGCACCGCGTCGGCGCCCACGCGGCAGGCGGTGAAGCGCAGCTCGCCATGGCCGCCGACGGCGAAGGGGTCGATGGCCTTGATGGCGCGCACCAGCGAAAGGCCCGGGTGGTCCATGTCCACGATGAACTGCGTGGGGCCTTCGTCCGTCTGCGCCAGCACGATACAGAAGGCCGCACCCACCGCACCGGTGATGAACCACTTGTGGCCGTCGATGACCCAGCCGTCACCCTCGCGCCGCGCGGTGGTGCGCAGCATCGACGGGTCGGAGCCTGCGCCGGGCGCCGGCTCGGTCATCGCGAAGCACGAGCGGATGCGGCCCTCGGCCAAGGGCTGCAGGTAGCGCTGCCGTTGCGCGAGCGTGCCCTGGCGCAGCAGGCTGATCATGTTGGGCTGGTCGGGCGCGGCGCAGTTGAGCGCGGCCGGGCCCAGGTAGCTGCGGCCGGCCTCCTCGAACACCGCCGCGCGCTCGACCCACGACAGGCCCAGCCCGCCCTGCTCCACCGGCATCTGCGGCAGGTACAGGCCCAGCTCGCGCGCGACCGGGCGCAGCTGCGACAGCGCCGCATCCATCGCCCGTGGGTCGTGCACGTGGGCATTCGATTCGAGCGGGATGCAATGCCGCTCGACGAAGTCGCGCACGCGTGCGACGAGGTCCGTGCGCACGTTCATCGCGCCCCCGCCTCGCGCAATGCCAGCTTGGCGATGTTCAGTTGGTGGATCTGGCTCGTGCCCTCGTACAGGCGGAACAGGCGCACGTCGCGGTAGTAGCGCTCGATGGGGCTGAAGTCGGCCACGTAGCCCGAGCCGCCGAACATCTGCACCGCGCGGTCGGCCACGCGGCCGCACATCTCCGACGCGAAGTACTTGCACATCGACGCCGACAGGGCCACGTCTTCGCCGCGATCGCGCGCGCGCGCCGCCTCGAGGATCATCGAACACGCCGCGTAGATCTCGGTGCGGCTGTCGGCGATCATGGCCTGCACCAGCTGGAAGTCAGCCACGGCCTGGCCGAACTGGTTGCGGCCACTCGTGTGTGCCATGGCCAGGTCCAGCATACGGATGGCCGGCCCCGTGCACAGCGCCGCCAGGTGCAGGCGCTGCTTGTTGAGCACCTTCATCACCGTCTGGAACCCCGCGCCCTCGCGCCCGCCGATGAGCTGGTCGGCATGCACGCGGCATTCGTCGAAATGCACGTCCGACACGAACGAGCCGGCCTGGCCCATCATGCGGTAGGGCGCGCCCGTCGTCAGGCCCGGCCCGCGCTCGACCAGGAACGCCGACACGCCCTTGCTGCCCTTCGAGCCATCCTCGGTGCGGGCGATGACGGTGAACACATCGGCCACCGGCGCGTTGGTGATGAAGCGCTTGCTGCCGTTGAGCACGTAGTGGTCGCCCTCGCGGCGCGCGGTGGTCTGCACGTTGCTCGCCTCCGAGCCGGCCTCGGGCTCCGTGAGCGCCAGGCAGCCGGTGAGCTCGCCCGTGGCCATGCGCGGCAGCCAGCGCTGCTTCTGCGCCTCGGTGCCGTCGGCCACCAGCGCTTCGGAGCCGATGCCCGTGTTGGTGCCCACGCGGGCGCGCAGCGCCACCGACGACTGCGACAGCTCCATCGCGCACAGCACCAGCTCCTCGGTCGTGAGGCCCAGGCCGCCGTACGCCTCGGGAATGCTCCAGCCGAAGTAACCCTTGCGCCGCAGCTCGTCGACCACGTCGGGCGGGATGTCGTTGTCGCGGCTGACCTGGTCTTCCAGCGGATGCCAGCGTTCGCGAACGAAGGCGCGGATGTCGGCCCGCAGGGCCTCGAAGTGGGGGGTGTCTCGGATCATGGTGGCCGCGACTGTAGGAAGCAGGTCCACAATTGCCGGCACTGAATTTCAATCATTGAAACTGCAATTCACTCCCATGCCCCGCCCTGTCCAGAATCGCCGCCAGCCCATGAAGCATTCCGACGACCTGCGCCGCGTGCGGGACGAAGACCCGTACATCGCCGGCACCCTGGCCAAGGGCCTGCTCATCCTGCAGACCTTCGTGGGCGACCCGCGCGCGCACGCCAACAGCGAGTTCGCGGCCAAGCTCGGCCTGTCGCGCCCCACCGTCTCGCGCCTGTGCCGCACCCTGCTCACCATGGGTTTCCTGGACCACGACGAACGCCTGGACCGCTACTTCATCGGCCCCGCCGCCGTGGCGCTGTGCTACCCCTACGTCATCAACACGCCGATGCTGGCCCTGCTGCGCCCGGCCATGCAGCAGCTGGCCGACCGCGTCGAGGGCGCGGTGTCGGTCGGCGTGACCAGCGACCTGGATGTGGTCTACCTGGAAACCTGTGCCCACGAGGGCGGCACCCTCAAGCGCCCCGGCGTGGGCGCCGTGCGCGGCATCGTCGAAACCGCCATGGGGCGTGCGTGGCTGGCGCAGCTGCCCGCGGGCGAACGCCAGGAGTTCCTGGCCCGCGTGAAGCACGAGCGGCCCGACGAGCACGCGCGTTGCCTCGAAGGCGTGCGCGAGAGCGTGGCGCACTACGGCAAGCGCGGCTTCGCGATCAATCTTGGGGATTCAGGTTTTGGCGTGCTTGCCGCGGGCGCCGCGGCGCGCATCCGCTATGGGCCGCGCCGGCTCCTGTTCAATTGCGCGGTGCCGGGATTCCGCTGGAAGAAGGCGCAGCTGCTGGACACCATCGGGCCGGGGTTGATGCAGCTGGTGGAGGCGGCGGATCGGCAGTCGGGGTTGCGGTGAGGGGTCGCGGATTGAGGGATTCGTGATCTGTACCGGGACGGCGTCTGGCTGCGTCGCGCAGCATGCCGAACGCAGCGCGCAGCGCGCCAGGCCGCGATGCTCTTAAAATGAGAGTAATTCTCAATTGCATCGCCTTCCCTCTCCATGCCTTCCGCCGACACCCACACCGTGCACGCGCTCTACACCGAGCATCACGGCTGGCTCAGCACGTGGCTGCGCCGGCGCCTGGGCTGTGCGCACAGCGCCGCCGACCTGGCGCAGGACACCTTCGTTCGCGTCCTGCTGCGACCGCAGGTGCTGCCCACGTTGCGGGAGCCGCGCGCCTACCTGACGACGCTGGCCAAGGGCGTGGTCAGCGAACACTGGCGCCGGCAGGCACTGGAGCGCGCGTACATCGATGCGCTCGCGCAGGTGCCCGAGGCGCTGGCGCTGTCGCCCGAAGACCGCCTGCAGCTGCTGCAGACGCTGGACGCCATCGACGCGATGCTGGACGGCCTGCCGCCCAAGGCGCGCGAGGCTTTCGTGCTGTCGCAGCTCGAAGGCCTGACCTACGCACAGATCGCCCAGCGCCTGTCGGTCAGCGAACGCACCGTCAAGCGCCACATGGCCCTGGGCTTCGCGCATTGCCTGGCGCTGGTGGAATGAGCGCACGGCCACCCGCATCCGCACCCGACAGCGCCGTGCTGGGCGAGGCCGCGCAATGGCTGGTGCGGCTGCACTCCGGCCGGGCAGGCGAAGCGGACCACGCGGCCTGCGCGGCCTGGCGCCATGCGGACCCGGCGCACGAGCGTGCATGGCAGCGTGCCGAGCGCCTGTCGCAACAGTTCGGCGCCGTGCCGGCGAACATCGGCGTGCCGGTGCTGGCGCGCCAGGCACGCGGCAACCGAAGGGCCGCACTGCGCACGCTGGCCGTCCTGGCGACTGCCGCGCCGGCCGCTTGGCTCGCCTGGCGCCTGGCGCCGTGGGACAGCTGGACCGCCGACCACGCCACCGCCACCGGTGAACGGCGCGAGGTGCGGCTGGCCGACGGCAGCCGCGTGCTGCTCGACACCGGCAGCGCGATCGACGTGCGCATCGACGGCACGCAACGCACGGTACGGCTGCGCGCGGGTGCCATCCGGGTCACGACCGCGGCCGACGCGCGCCCCTTCATCGTGGAAACGGTGCAGGGCCGGCTGCGCGCGCTCGGCACGCGCTTCACCGTGCGCCTGGGCGACGACGCGCACGAGACCGCATCGCCCGATGTGCGTCTGGCGGTCACCGAGGGCGCGGTCGAGGTCACCTTGCGCGGGGCGTCGTCGCCTGCGGGGATCGTTGCGGCCGGCCAGCAGACCGTGTTGAACGCCCGGGGCGCCTCGGCCCTCACCGCCGTCTCGCCCGAGAGCCAGGCGTGGACACAGGGCGTGCTCTACGCCGAGAACATGCGCCTGGCCGACTTCTGCGCCGAGCTGTCGCGCTACCGGCCGGGCCTGCTGCACTGCAGCCCGGAGGTGGCGAACCTGCGCATCTCCGGTGCGTTCCAGCTGCGCGATACCGACTACGTGCTCTCGATGGTGGCCACCACACTGCCCGTGCAGGTGCTCACGCGCACGCGGTGGTGGGTGACGGTGGTGCCGGCCTGAGATCGAAAATTTTTTCGCTGATCCCTGTCCCTTTTTGAAGCCTGGTCGGGCAAGCCATGGAGCCGTGCTGCGAGTACGGCAAGAACAGGACCACCGAACCATGGCATTGCCCTCCTCCCGCACCGCGCCCATGCGGCCACTTTCCCTTTGCATGCCCGCGCGCCCGAGCGCCGTGACCCACGGCGTGAGAACCCTCTGCCTGGCCTTCGCGCTCGCCGCTTCAGGCGCCGCGACCGCACAGGCGACCCCGCCGGCAGCCGCCACCGCGGCCTACGACATTCCCGCAGGCGCATTGGGCCCGGCGCTGTCTCGCTTCGCCGCACAGGCCGGCGTCACGCTGTCCTTCGAACCCTCGCTGACGGAAGGCCGCCGCACCGGTGGATTGCGCGGCACCCATGCGGTCGGCGACGGCTTTTCGCGACTGCTCACGGGCACCGGCCTCGAAGCGGTCGCACGCGCAGGCGGCGGCTACACGCTGCGTCATCCGGCACCGGGCGCGACCCCACCGGCCGCACCCGCGGACGCGCAGAGCAACCTGCTCAGTGAAGTGCGCGTCACGGCGCAGGCCGAGCGCAGCGCGATCACCGAGGGCTCGGGGTCGTATGCCAGCCGCATCGTCACCGTCGGCAAGGGCGAGCAGACGCTCAAGGAGATCCCCCAGTCCGTCACGGTGGTCACGCGCCAAAAGATGGACGACCAGAACCTGCACACCATCGACGACGTGCTGGCCCAGACCACAGGCATCACGATGTACGACAGCCCGATGGGCGGGCGCTATGTCTACTCCCGGGGCTTCCGCGTGGACAGCTACCAGTACGACGGGGTGAACCGCGCCTTCTACTATCCCCAGGCCAACAGCTTCACGAGCAGTGCCGCCACGCTGGATCGCGTGGAGGTGGTGCGCGGCGCCACGGGCCTGCTGCAAGGGGCCGGCTCGCCCAGCGCCACGATCAACATGGTGCGCAAGCGTCCGACGGCCGACAAGCAATTGCAGTTCTCGGCCAGCGCGGGTTCATGGAACAACTACCGCGCGGAGGTCGACGCCAGCGGCCCCCTGAACGAAGCCGGCACGCTGCGCGGCCGCGTCGTCGCGAGCGGCAACGACCGCGACTACTTCTACGACACCGCGAAGAGCCGCACTGGCGTGCTGTACGGCGTGCTCGCCGCCGACATCGGGCCGCAGACCGTGCTCACCCTCGGCGTCAGCCACG
The DNA here is from genome assembly GCF_059567965.1 of Variovorax sp. BGA-UO-ETr-C22. NCBI lineage: Bacteria > Pseudomonadati > Pseudomonadota > Betaproteobacteria > Burkholderiales > Comamonadaceae > Variovorax > Variovorax sp. BGA-UO-ETr-C22. The sequence goes on along the minus strand of NZ_JCAQPA010000006.1, from coordinate 153,834 downwards.
AAAAACTGCGCGCCACCCCGTTCTTCCAGGGCTTGCCGAGCTACAGCAACGGCGCCGACCTGCACCTGCGCCGGTCGACCTACCTGGCGGCCGACTGGAACCGCTGGAAAAGCGCGCAGACCTCGGCGTTCGCCGAACTCGCGCACCGCTTCGACGCCGACTGGTCGCTCAAGGTCACCGCCGGCTACGTGCGCGAGCAGCAGGACATCAAGTACGCCTTCCCGCTGGGTGCCGTGAATCCGGTGACCCTGGCGGGCAACGTGATGTACGGCGGCCTGTTCGATTTCAAGACCGACAACAAGACGCTCGACCTCGCCGTCGACGGCAAGTTCGACGCCTTCGGCAGAAGGCATTCGGTGAGCTTCGGCGCCAACACCGGACGCATGTTCAACCACAGCGACTTCTCGCTGATGCAATTGGCCGGCGTTGCCAACAACGTCTTCGCACCGGTCTCGGCGATCGCCGAGCCGAGCGACGCGACCTTCGTCGCCAGGCGCTACCGCGGCGGCGACACCGAGACGCGCATCACCCAATCGGGCGCCTACGGTGTCGCGCGCCTGAGCCTCAGCGATCCGTTGACGCTGGTTGCCGGCGCCCGTGTCACGCGCTACCGGGCCAGCGATCGCGACCGCATCACCGGCAACCCGGCAACCGAGCCCTATCGCGAAAACGGCGTTCTGACGCCCTATGGCGGACTCATCTACGCCCTGACTCCGCAATGGTCGGCGTACGTGAGCTATGCCGACATCTTCCAGCCACAGAACGCGATGACCGCCGCCGGCGACATGCTGCCTCCCGTCAAGGGCCGCAACTACGAGGCGGGCCTGAAGGGCGAGCTGCTCGACGGCAAGGTCAACGCTTCGCTGGCGCTGTTCCGACTCGACCAGAACAACCGGGCGCAGGAAGACCTGGTCAATGTCTGCACGAGGAGCACCTACTGCTCCGTGTCCACCGGCAAGGTGCGCAGCGAGGGACTCGACGCGGAGATCAGCGGCGAAGTGGCGCGCGGGTGGCAGGTGTTCGCGGGCTACACGTTCAACCACTTCAAGTACCTGAACGACACGGCCAATGCCGGCATCGATTTCGCCAGCACGTATTCGCCCAAGCACATGGTGCGCGTGTGGACCGAGTACCGCCTGCCCGGCGCGCTGAACGCCTGGACGCTGGGCGGCGGCGTGAACTTCCAGACCGCGAGTTCACGCACCACGGGCGCGATCAAGCTGGAGCAGGCCTCGTATGCGGTCTGGAGCGCGCGCGTTGCCTACCAGATCAACCGCAACTGGTCGGCCGCACTGAACGTGAACAACCTGTTCGACAAGACCTACTACCAGACCGTCGGCGCGCCGGCCTGGGGCAATGTCTACGGCGAACCGCGCAGCGCCATGGTGACCTTGCGCGGCAACTTCTAGACAGGATGGCCGCCTGCCCAGGCAGGCGGCCCCCATGCCAAATGTCTAGGGGAAAAGAACGGCGCCTCCGCGATTGAGGTCCGCCAGCAATGCGCCCTGAACATAGACCGCATAATCCGCGAAGAACATCGCGGCGCCCCCGCTCGCTCCGGTAGGAACACTCAGGCCGGCGTAGAAAAATCCTTGGCTCGCCTGGTCATTGAGTCGCGCGAGTCCTTCGGTCGTATTGATATCGACCGGGCCTCCAGGCATTTCATCCGAGAAGCGATAGGCCACCGCCGCGGGCTTGCTGCTGTCGAGTTCGTAGGTATTGAAAACGCCTCGGACGGGCTGTCCGCTGCGGTTCGCAAAGTACTCGAAATAGCCCCTGTAGCGGAATCCGCTTTGACCGCGGCTGGTGAGTTGCGGCTTGGGATCGGAGACGATGGGTTCGAACGCGTAACTGTAGGTCGCCCCTGCGGCTGCAGAGCTTTTGACGACGATCGCATTCACGCTCGGGCTGAGACCCAACTCCGTATTCAGGAAGCGATAGCCTTCCTGCCCCCACGCATTCAACTGTGCGATGAAGTCTGCCGGCATCATCAGATCGAAGCTGAACTTCCGATAGGTGTAGGTGACGGGCTGACTTTCGTTCTTGACCAGGATGAAGCTGGCCTTGCGAATGGCGTTGAGGGAATCGTCCAGGGTATGCGTCTCCCCCACCAGGTGGTGCAGCACATAGCCCTTGGCGCCCTCGTCTTCCAACCGCTGCAGCAGCGCGTTGCTGGCCCCGTCCCAGCCATCGCGACCGGAGAAGGTGAGCGTGAATTCCTTGTAGCTGTATTTGTCGTTGGCGGCTTGCGGATTGACATACAGCGAATTGCTTCCCACGGGGCGCATGCGGACACTGCCCTTGGCGCCCTGGTCGTTCAGTTGCTGCACGACGGCCGGCACTGATGCGATGTAGGAATCCTTGTCGCCGTCCCAGGCAGACGGGAGCGTCTTATATTGCGCGGGTGCAGGTGTTCCAGGTTCCTGGGTTCCAGGTTCCTGCGTTCCTGGGCCCGGCGTTCCAGGCCCCTGCGTCCCGGGCCCTTGCGTTCCAGGGCCTGGTGTTCCTGGCCCTTGTGTTCCGGGGTCGTCCGTTCCAGGCCCGATAAGCCCCACGGGGAAGCCACCGCCACCTCCGCCCCCGCTGCCACCCCCACATGCCGCAAGCATCAAGGCGACTGCCGTTGCAGCAGCCACTGCAGATTTTCTGAATTTCATTCCCTTGCCTTTCAATTTTGTCGAAGCCAATGCTGCCGAGATGGCAACGTTGTCCATGGCGATCGGGCCTCCCAGCGTGGCCCGTCAGATCGCCGTCGACGTTTGTATGGCTGGCGGCAGAAATTTCCCCATGCCGAAAGTCACACAACCTGAAAGCTATGGGAAATTGATATTTGGTTGTGAGGCAGTTATGACTAATGAGAATCGTGAGATCGGAAGAGAGACGGCGTCTTCTCTTTCCAATATCGAGAGGATGCACGTGACGATTCGGGATTTTCCTTCCCGATCTATTCTTCTCACCTGACTTTGAAAAAGAACGTCTTGGCAAGGCGTCTCTGAAACTCGAATCGGCCCACCAGGCGAACAGCGCCGTGGCAATGACGCGGCAGACAATCAGGTAACCGGCGACGGGTCTCTGAAGTAGCGGGTCGCCGGAGAAAAAAACCGCGTCTGCCCCGTGACGGATGTCAGTTCCGCCATCGCCTGCAGGAGCGCAGCGGCGCTCACCGGCTTGAACAGCATCGGCACCCCCGATGACTGTGCACGCCGCAGTTGCTGCGGGGCCGTCTCGCCAGTTATCAGCAGAAGGGGAATGTCGAGCTGAAAGCGCTCGAGCAAGCGCAGGCCGACCTCGAGTCCATCTCCCCCGTCGGCCAGCCGGTAGTCGCACAAGAGCATCGAGAACGGAAGGCTTTTCGCATCCGGGTGCGCCAATGCTTCGACCGCATGCGATTCGTCCGTCACAGCCACCACATCGACGGCGTGCGCACGCAGCAGTGCCGCCATGGCCAGACGAATCTCCGCTTCGTCGTCGATCAGCAGCACCGGCCCGTGCAGGTTCGGTGCAGCAAGGCTGCGATGCGCGGGCATCTCCAATTCATCGAGCAGCAGTTCGGCCGGTGCGGTGATCGCTGCCTCGGCTTGCGGCAGGACCACGCGGAAATGCGTGCCACGTCCCGGTCGCGAGTGCACCTCGATCGGGTGAGACATCAGGTGCGACAGGCGCTGGACGATCGACAGCCCGATTCCGAGTCCGCGCGCCCGGTCGCGGCCCGGGTTGTCGACCTGATAGAACTCCTCGAAGATGCGGCTCAACTGCTCAGGCGCAATGCCGACGCCGGTGTCGCGAACCTCCAGCCACACCTTGTCGCCTCGCCGCCGCGCGACCACGCTCACACCGCCCTCGTGGGTGTACTTCAAGGCGTTGTCGACCAGATTCGAAAGCAGGCGGAACAGCAGCTGGATGTCGCTGCGCACCCACATGCCACTGGCACGGATGCGCAATTGCAGACCCTTCTGCTCAGCGTAGGGGGTGAAGGTCTGGTTGAGGACAAGAAGCAGCGCATCGAGTTCCAGGGCCTGCGGTTCAGACACGACGACGCCTGCATCGAGATGCGACACGTCGAGCATGGTGTCCAGTGACGCGCCGAGCGCGTCGACGGCGCGCATCAGGCGTTTGGCATTCGTTCTTTCAGGATGGTCGTGCAGTGCGGTTTCCATGGCCGCGCCGAACAGTGCAATGGCATGCATCGGCTGGCGCAGGTCGTGACTGGCCGCGGCAAGAAAGCGGGTCTTTTCCGCGCTGGCTCGCTCCACGGCGGCGATGCGTTCGCGCAACTGTGCGGCGAGCATCTCGTTCTCGAACTGCAACATCAAGGAGGCTGTCAGCCGCTTGTTCTGCTTCACCCCTTCGTGCAGTGTCAGTACCAGATTGGCGAAACTGAAGAGCGCCAGAAACCAGTGCAGCGTGCCACCGTGCCAGATCAAGGCAAGAATCAGCCCGCCCATCACGGGGATGCCGCAGCCGAACATGGCCTCCTTGATCGGCCAACGGGCCTGAATGGCCCGGGTCCAACTGACCATGATCACGACGATCACAACGGTCGTCATTGCCGGGCTCTGGATGAGCACGAGGAACAAGGCGCATGGCAGCGCCGTGGTCACGCTGACCAGCGTGACGATCCACGTGTAGCGGCGCGCCCAATGGTGGCTTTCGGACAAGGGGACATCCGGCGTCCACCGCGGCGCAAGCAAGGCATACAGATTCATCGACACGACGGCGGCGACCATGCCGATCACCAACAGGTGGTGGGTCGAATCGATGTTGAAGTAGCCGAAGATGCCAATGGCAATGGCGAAGCCGATGTGCGCACAGGTGGCCGTCGTGTGTGCGGCATACACCGAGGCCACGTGTTCGCGGAGCACCCGATGGTCCAGATCGGCGGCCGCCGGGGCCTGATGCATCGATCGGGCAGCGTCATTCATGAATTGGCCCTTCGTTCTTGTTTCTTCGACGATCGCGTTGCACCTCCTGCGGTGAATCAACGCAGGCTGCTGATCAGTTCCGCGCGCGATTGCACACCGAACAGCAAGAGGATCGTCGAGACATAGTTCTTCACCGTGCCTTCGCGCAACTCGGCCAACAGCGCGATCTCCTTGTTGGACTTGCCTTCGAGAATCATCTGCAGCACACGCGCCTGGCTTCCTGTCAGCGAACTCAGGGCGCCACCGGCGCAACGGCGGGGTGCCCGCGCAACCCACCTGGACGTACCTGGCAGGCCATCGACAACGTCCCGCCCGAGCAGGCCGCAGGCACGGATGAAGCTCACCACCTCCTTGAGGTTGGCCGACTTCGGCAAGAACGCGCTGGCGCCCTGAGCCAACGCACTTTGCGCAATGGCGTTCTGGGCCAGCGCGGTGGCGCCGGCGCCCGACAACGCGACCACGCGGGCCTGCGGATAACGCTGGAGAAAAACGGACACGCCGCTCAAGCCTCGTGTGTCAGGAAGTGCCAGATCGAGCAACACCAGCCCGATGCTCGCCTGAGAGCGCTCGTACACAGCCAGTGCTTGCGCCATGCTGCTGGCTTCGAAGACCTCGACCGCCGGCCCGTCGGGCGAGGCCTGCGCCTGGAGCAAGGCACGCACGCCCAGGCGCACCAGGTCGTGGTCGTCCACGATCAGGATGGCGGACGCCCGGGTCGACGCAGGAATGCTCATGGCGCGCATGTTAGGGTCATGCGCCGCCGGCCGAAAGTGACGAAAGTCAACTCACCAGCAGACCTTTACTCCTTTTTCAGCCCGATCTGCGGCGCAAGCAGCCCAAAGCGCGCAAGGTCTGACCGGGCCCGCGCCGCTGCCTCAGAGGGCGAACTGCCAACCGGCATCCACCCCGCATCGATCAAGCGCTGGCGCGCCTCAGGCCGCGCCATGCCCTGGACGATCACCGCGTTGAGCCTGTCGATGACGGCCTGCGGCGTACCCTTCGGCGCGGCCAGCCCGAACCACCCCGAGGTCACGAAGCCCGGCAACCCCGCCTCCTGCGCCGTGGGCACGCCGGGCAGCGATTCGCTGCGCTCGCGCGTGGTGACGAACAGCGCGCGCACCTTGCCGGCCTGCACGTTCGCAACCTGCGCGGCGGCGTTGTCGATCATGGCGTCGATGTGGCCGCCGAGCAGGTCGGCGATGGCGCCCGTGCCGCCCTTGTAGGGAACGACGTTGGCCGAGATGCCGGCCTCCTTCATGAACATCATCTGCGTCAGGTGGGCCTGCGTGCCCACGCCTGCATTCGCGAACGAGATCTTTCCCGGATTCGCCTTGGCATGGGCGATGAATTCCTTGAGGGTGCGTGCGGGAAAGTCCGGCCTTGTCACGACCACGAAGGGAATGTCGACCAGGATCGTGATGGGCGCCAGGTCTTCCACCGGCTTGTATTTCAGGTCGTACAGGTAGGGGTTGACGGCCATCGTTCCGCTGGCCACGAGCACCAGCGTGTGCCCGTCCGGGTTGGCGCGCACGGCCTGCTGCAGCGCCATCGATCCACCGGCGCCCGGCTTCGCGTCGACGATGACCGGCTGGTCGAGCGCCTTGGCCATGAGGTCGGCGATCTGGCGCGTCATGGCGTCGGTGGCGCCGCCGGCCGCGTAGGGAAAGACGATGGTGATCGGCTTGCTGGGATAAACCGGGCCGGCTGCACGCGCCGCGGTGGCGAGCGCTGCAGCGCACAAAGACGCGGCGGCATTCAGCACGAAGGTTCGGCGAGGGATCGTCATGCGGGCATCTCAACGTATCGGAGCGAAAGAAGCAAGGGCGCAGCCTGTTCGGCGAAGCGCATCAGCGCGGGCACCATGTCGGCTTGGTACCAGTGTTCCTCGTGCAGCAGGTTCAGCGAACCGATGGTGCAGCCGCTGTGCCGCACCGGCACGTTGACGGCAGACCGGCAGCCCAGCGTGTCGATCAGCGCGTGGTCGGGAAACGCGCGACGGCAGTCTTCCTGATCAACGCAGATGCGCGCCCGGCCGCCCTGCACCACCTCGCGAAAGAAGTCGTTGTCATGGTGCAGTGGCTTGGTACCGCCGCACGGATACGCCACCGGGTCGCTCGTGTACAGGCGCCGGGACGCCGCAAGGCCGGGGTCGATCGCCAGCACGGTGAACAGCCGGTGCCCCGGAAACCGCCGCAGCGCGTGGTCCAGCGCCTCGAAAGAAACCTGCGCCATGTCACTCACTGCGCAATGCCCAGCCGATCGATGATGGGCCCCCAGGCGGCCGACTCGCGCTGCGTGAACTTCAAGACATCGGCCGGGGTCGACTTGACGCCGATCAGCATCTGGCCGGCCAGGCGTTCCTTCATCTCAGGTGTGTCCAGGGCCTTGTTGATCTCGGCGTTGAGCCGCGCGACCGCGTCGCCGGGTGCGCCTGCGCGCGCCACCAGGGAGTACCAGCCGGGCACCTCCATGTCGATGCCCAGCTCCTTGAACGTGGGCACGTCGGGCAGCTGCGCCAGCCGCCGCTCACCGGTCACGGCCAATGGCACCAGCTTGCCGCTCTTGACCAGCGGCACGACGCCGACGGGGACGGTCGTCATCACCGGCGTGTCGCCCGCCATCACGCTGGTCAGCGCGTTGGGGCCACCCGCGCCGCTGATGGGCACGTGCTGCATCTGGATGCCGGTGCGCGACTTCAGCAGCTCGCTCGCGAGATGGGTGGAGTTGCCGATGCCAGCCGATGCAAAGCTGAGCCGCTGCGGCTCGGCCTTGGCCATCTTGATGAGGTCGGGCAATGTCTTCACGCCCAGGCTCGGTGCGACGACGGTCACGAACGGGGTGTTGGCGATGACAGCGACGCCGGTGAAGTCGCGCGCCGGCTGGTGCCCCAGCGACTTGTACAGGTGCGGGTTCCACGACATGTTCGAGACGCCGGCCAGGAACAGCGTGTAGCCGTCCGCGGGTTGCGAGAGCACATAGGCCGCAGCCAGCGTGCCGTTGGCGCCGGGCCGGTTCTCCACCACGACGCTTTGCCCGATGCTCTTGGCGAGCACATCGGCCAGCGTGCGCGCCAAGGTGTCCGGCCCTGAGCCGGCCGGCTGCGGGACCACGACCTTGATCGGCTTGGAGGGAAAGCCCTGCGCGAAGGCGGGTGCGGCGAGCAGCGAGGCTGCAACGGCCAACGCGGAAAGCATGGTGCGACGGGTGGTCATGATGAAGTCAAGGTCGGTGGTTGCGAAAGGTGTGAGCGGTATCAACCGACGGTGGCGTAGTCGAGCGACTTGGGCGTGGCGGTGAGCACACGCGGCGTCGCGCCCACCACGACCGTGTCGTCGATTCGAAAGCCCCCCACGCCGTAGACGTACAGGCCGGGCTCGGCCGAATAGACCTCGTTGTCGCGCAGCGGACGCTGGCTGAAGGCCATGTCCTCCGGGTACTCGTGGTGCACGATGCCGATGGCGTGGCCCGTGCGGTGACGGATGCAGTCGGCAAAGCCGGCGCGTTCGATCACCGCCTGCGCCGCGGCATCGATCGCGCACACGGGCCGGCCTGTCACGGCCGCGCCGATGGCCGCATCGGTCGCGTCGCGGGCGGCTGTCCACAGTGTCTTCTTCTGCTCGTCGGGACGTCCGCAGAACCAGGTGCGCTCGTTCTCGATCGTCAGGCCGTTGAGGCGGGGAATGACGATGTTCACCAGCACGTCGCCTTCACGGATGCGCGCGCCGCAGGAGGCACCGTCGCCGTGCGGCGAGGCCGACGCCGGGCCACTGAGCGTCCAGCAGCGCACGACCTCGAACTGCTCGCCGGGGAAGCGCTCGGCGGCCTCCTGCACGAACAGGCTGGCCATCGCGCAGTCCATCTCCTGCACCAGGCGGCCGGGCTTGATCGCTTCGCGGTAACGGTCCTGCAGCCAGTCCGTCAGCCCGGCCATGGCCTGCATGACGGCCAGTTCCTCGGCGTGCTTCTGCCAGCGCAGGCTGCGCACTTCCGCGGTGGCGACGCGCACGTTCAGGTCGGGCAGCAGGCGCTGCACGGCCGCCATCACGCCGCTGCCGGCATCCAGCGCAATGCGCGAGCGGCGCAGGCCGGCGCGGCTCAGGCGCTCGGCGAGGATCTCGGGAAGCTGCGACACGAGCGGCAGGCGGTTGCTCACCATCGGATGCTCGGCATAGAACATCACGTCCGTGATCCACACCTTGTGCGCCTCCATCGAGAAGCGCATGTGGTTCGTCGACAGCTCGTTCATGACCAGGAAGCCCTCGCCCTGGCGCGGCACCACCGCGAAGATCGGCCGCTCCCAGGGCTGCACGTCGGTGTGGAAGTTGGTGGCGAACTGAAAGAAATCGGCGGTGGTGAACACCAGCGCATCGACGGCGAGTTCGTCCATCAACCGGACCATCTGGTCGTGGCGGTACCGCCAGACGGCTTGCGTCAGCTTGGGCATGTGTCGTTTCCTTGAAGAGGGCCGGAGGCATCCGGCAGGTTGTCTGAACAGCTCGGGGGTACGGGCTACAGCGCGTCGAACTCGACCACGCCGGCTTTCATCACCAGGGGAATGCGCTCGCCCTGCCCCAACAGGCAATCGAGGTTGCGCATCGGGTCGCCATCGACCAGCAACAGGTCGGCCAGCGCGCCCGGGATCAGCCGGCCGAGCCGGTCGCTCATTCCCAGCACCTCGGCGCCGATCAGCGTGGCGCTGGCGATGATCTCGGCCGGCGACAGCACCTGGGCACGCAGGCGGAACTCGTCGCTTTGCAGCCGATGCGACTCGCCCAGCAGGTCGGTGCCGAAGCCCATCTTCACGCCGGCCGCTTTGTAGATCTCGAGCGAGCGCAGCCCGGCGCCGCGCACGTCTTCCACCTTGGCCACGCTGGCGGGCGGCAGCCCCAGGACCGCGCCTTCGTTGGCGAGCGCGTCGTAGGTCACCAGCGTGGGCACCACATAGGCGCCGTGCGCGGCCATGAGCGCGGCGGTGGGTGCATCGACCAGGTTGCCGTGCTCGATCGTGCGCACGCCGCAGCGCACCACGCGCTGGATTGCGGCCGGGGTGTAGGCGTGGGCCAGCACGTAGGTGTTGCGGGCCGCCGCTTCGCCGACGATGGCGCGGATCTCGTCTTCGCTGTAGCCCAGCGCATCGACCGGGTCGGTAGGCGACGCCACGCCGCCGCCTGCCATGATCTTGATCTGGTCCGCGCCCATCTGCAGTTCTTCGCGCACGGCCTTGCGCACGGCATCCACGCCGTCGGCCACGCGGGCCAGCATGCCCACACGGGCGCAGTTGGGGCACACGGCGTTGGCCACCAGATAGTCGGAGCGCGCGCGGCCGTCGCCATGGCCGCCGGTCTGGCTCAGTGCGCGACCCGAGACGAACAGGCGCGGCCCCTGCGCCAGCCCCGACTGCACCGCGTGCTTGAACGCATCGCCCGCGCCGGCGGCGTCGCGCACGGTGGTGAAGCCGCGGCGCAGCATGCCGCGCAGGATCGGCAGACTGCGCAGCGTCGCCAGCACGTTGGGCATCAGCGCCTGGCGCTGCAGGTTCAGGTCGACGGCCACCACGTGCACATGCAGGTCGATCAGGCCGGGCATCACGGTCTTGCCTGCGGCGTCGATGACCCGCGCATCGCGCGCCACGATCGGCCGGTCGGACACCTCACGGATGGTGTCGCCCTCGATCAGGATGTCGTGGCGGTCCTGCAGCTCGGGCTTCAGCGGATCGAGCAGGCGGGCGTTCTTGACGAGGATCTGAGTCATGGGTCTGTTTGCCGGGTTCCGAGGGCATGGGCGGTGAGGAATGACGGGATCGTAGGATCGCGTCACAATTCCGAAAAATTTATATGCTGAATCCACTCCATTGACCGTGTGAATGGTTTCAGCCTCCCCTGCCCATGAACTACCGCAACGCCGATCTCAACCTGCTGAAGGTCTTCGAAGCCCTCATGAACGAAGGCAACGTGACGCGCGCCGCGTCCAAGCTGTCGCTGACGCAGCCCACGGTCAGCAACGCGTTGCGCCGGCTGCGCGAGACCTACGGCGACCCCTTGTTCGTGCGCAACGGCGCGGGCATCCGCCCGACGCGGCGCGCCACGGAGTTGTGGGCGCCGCTGGCGCGGTCGCTGCGCACCATCCGGGGCACGCTCGAGGGCGAGAGCTTCGATGCCTCGCAAAGCGACGCACGCCTGACGGTCTCGATGACCGACTACGTGGCCTGCATCGTCGCCCCCCGCCTGCTCGAGCGGCTCGGCGAGCTCGCGCCGGGCATGTGCTTGCACACCCACCCCGGCACGGTCGTGGACTTCGGGCAGTCGCTGGACGACAACCGGGCCGACTTCGCCATTGGCGCCTACAACGACGACGTGCAGCGCCCGGGCTTCATGCGCTCACGCCGGCTGTGGTCGGTGGACTTCGCCTGCTTCATGCGCAACGACCACCCGCTGGCGAAGCTGGACAAGATTCCGCTGAAGAAATTCCTGGCCGCCCGCCACCTCGATGTGAGCCTGGCGGGCCGTGTCGGCGGCATCTACGACCGCGTGCTGCAAAGCCGGGGCCTGCAGCGCAACCTCGTCAGCACGGTGAGTCACTACTCCGCCGCCTACGAGGCCGTGCGCCGCTCCGACCTGCTCGCCGTGCTGCCCTGGTCCGAGGGCCTGGAGACGATGCGCATGACGGGCCTGAAGCGCGTGGCCCCACCGCTGGCGGCGCCGCCGCGCACTGTCGAACTGGTCTGGCACGAGCGGCACGAGACCTCGGCGCTGCACCAGTGGTTCATTGCTTTGGTCGTCGATATGCTGGCGCGGGAGCCGACTGCGCGCACTGCGCGCGCTAAGCCCGGAACCAGATCCTGAGCGTCACGTACATCGCATAGCCCAGGCCCAGGACGCACCACGCCAAGAAGAACATGTTGGCCCAGTAATCGCCCGCATGCGCCGCCAGCGTGTAGACCTGCCCCACGCAGCCCTTTCCGACGCAGGGCACCTCGCCCCGGACCAGGGCGCGCAGCATGGCGAAGAAGAGGTAGCAGGTCACGCCACCGGCCATGAGGAATCCGACGGGCCCTACGAGCCCCTGGGTGAGTTCACCCTTCTCATCGCGATAGCCCTTGCGCAGCAGCTTCTGTCCGTACCGGTACCAGGCACATCCGAGCAGGAGCATCAGGGCGTAGTAGAGAAAAGCGCGCATGGGTCCTGTGATCGTCGGGGTGTGGCGGGCGTGAGTGCTTCGGCAAGGATCGTAGCCGAGCAACTCACGCTCGCCACCCGCGCCCGCTACCGCGCGCTCGCCACGATGGCGATGCCCCGAATCTGCCCGGCGCCGGGCGCGTCCACCGGCTTCGCGTAGCGCGATGGCGCAAAGCGGTGCAGCAGCTCGGCCTCGCGCAAGCGCGCCGAATCCAGGTTCGCCAGCTTCACATGGCCGAAGCCGCGCACCGACAGCGGCAGCGCCGCGATGCGCGCGGCGGTCGGCTGGTTGTCGGGGGTCAGCGCGGTGGCCATCTCCTGCAGCAGGCGGTCGAAGTGATCGATCAACGCGCGCTCGGTGCGGCGCTCCGCCGTGTGGCCGAACAGGTCGAAGGGCGTGCCGCGCAGGCGCTTGCCGTGGGCCAGCCACTTCATGGCCGGCAGCATCCATGCACCGAGGCGCACCTTGGCGGGTGCCTGTCCGTGCGCGGGGCGCGAGAGCAGTGGCGGCGCCATGTGGAACTCGAGCTTCAGGTCGCCTTCGAACTGGCCCTTCAGCTTCTGCAGGAACGCACCGTCGGTGTACAGGCGCGCGACCTCGTACTCGTCCTTGTAGCTCATGAGCTTCAAGAGGCTGCGCGCCGCGTTGCGCGTGAAAGGCAGGCTCGCGTCGCCGCCCGGCAGTGCGGACTCGACCGCCTGCAGTGCGCGGATGCGCTGCTCGAAGCGCGCAGCCCACGCGGCGCTCTGGTAGCCGGTGAGATGGCGGCGCGCATCGGCGAGCAGCGTTTCCAGCGGGCGGTCGTCGACCTGGTGCGCCGCCGCCTCGACCGGTGCCGCGCGCAGCTGGTCGAGCGCCGCGGGGTCGCCGGCCGCGAGCCGCCCGAGCGAGAACGCCGACTGGTTGGCCGCCACGGCCACGCCGTTGAGTTCGATCGCGTGCATGAGCGCCTCGAGGCTCAGCGGCACGAGGCCGCGCTGCCACGCGTAGCCGGTCGCGACGATGTTCGCGGCCAGCGTGTCGCCCAGGAACTCCTCGGCCAGGCTCTGCGCATCGAAGGTCTCGACCTGCTCCTCGCCCGCGACGAAGCGCATCTTCTCCAGCAGCAGGTCGACATGCAGGTCGGCATCGGGGTTGCGCAGCGACTCGGCCACCGGAATCTCGTGGATGTTGGCGAGCACGCGCGTGCGCCCGTGCCGCACGGTCTGCAGCGCGTCGGCCGAGGCGCCCACCACCACGTCGCACGCGAGGATGGCGTCGGCCTGCTGCGTGTCGATGCGCACCTGGTTCAGCCGCTCGGGCGTGTCGGCCAGCCGCACGAAGCTCAGCACCGAACCGCCCTTCTGCGCGAAGCCCATGAAGTCGAGCACGCTGGCCGACTTGGCCTCGAGGTGCGCGGCCATCGCGATGACCGCGCCCACCGTCACCACGCCAGTGCCGCCCACACCGGTCACGAGCAGGTCGTAGGGGCCAGTCCATGCATGCGGCGCGGGATGCGCGAGCGCGCCCACGCGGTGCAGGAAGGCATCGCGCCCGGCCGCGAGCGCCCCGCTCTTGCGGCGCAGCTTGCCGCCAGTGACGCCCACGAAGCTGGGGCAGAAGCCCTTGGCGCAGGAGTAGTCCTTGTTGCAGCTGGTCTGGTCGATCTTGCGCTTGCGGCCCATCTGCGTCTCGTGCGGGAGCACGGCCACGCAGTTGCTCTGCACGGTGCAGTCGCCGCAGCCTTCGCACACGGCCTCGTTGATGAACAGGCGTTTGGGCGGATCGGCCAGCTCGCCCTTCTTGCGGCGGCGACGTTTCTCTGCGGCGCAGGTCTGCTCGTAGATGAGCACGGTCACGCCGGGCATCTCGCGCAGGCGGCGCTGCACCTCGTCGAGCGCGGCGCGGTCGTGGAACTCGGTGCCCGCCGGAAACTTGTTCTTGATGGCGTCGTAGTGATGGATGGCATCGCTCACGACCACCACCTTGGTGACGCCTTCCGACTCCACCTGCCGCGCAATGGCGTCCACGCTGATGACACCGTCGACCGGCTGGCCGCCGGTCATCGCGACCGCATCGTTGAACAGGATCTTGTAGGTGAGCGTGGCCTTGGCCGCCACGGCCTGGCGGATCGCGAGGTAGCCCGAGTGGTAGTAGGTGCCGTCGCCCAGGTTCTGGAACACGTGCGGCGTCTTCGTGAACATGGCGTGCGAGATCCAGTCGACGCCCTCGCCGCCCATCTGGATCAGGCCCGCCGTGCTGCGGTCCATCCAGTTGGCCATGAAATGGCAGCCGATGCCCGCGCGCGCGGTCGAGCCTTCGGGCACCTTGGTGCTGGTGTTGTGCGGACAGCCGGCGCAGAAGTACGGCAGGCGCTTGACCGCATCGCTCGCATTGGCCAGCAGCTCGGGCGGCGTGAAGTCGCGCACATGCTGCAGGTGATCGCCCAGGTCGTGGTTCTCGGGAAAGTGCGCGGCCAGCCAGTGCGCGACCAGCTCGATGAGGCGCGAAGGCCGCAGCTCGCCGAGCGCCGACACCAGCGGCTGGCCCGCATGGTCGTGCTTGCCCACGAGCACGGGGCGCGCATCGGGCGGTGCGTTGTAGAAGATGTCGCGCAGCTGCGTCTCGACCACCGCGCCCTTCTCTTCCACGATGAGGATCTCGCCGAGCCCGCGCGCGAATTCCTTGAGGCGCGTCTGCTCGACCGGAAAGCTCAGGCCCACCTTGTACAGCCGCACACCGGCGCGCGCGAGCTGATCGGGCGAAAGCTCGAGCCGGCGCAGCACCTCCATCAGGTCGTGGTGCGCCTTGCCGCAGGTGACGATGCCCACCTTGGCATGCGGGCTCACGATGACGTGGCGGTCGATGCTGTTGCGTTGGGTGAAGGCGGCCACGGCCGCGAGCTTGTCTTCCAGCCGCGACTCGATGCGCAGCGACGGCAGGTCGGGCCAGCGGTAGTGCAGCCCGTCGGGCGGTGCCGCGTGGCCGGTGGCGGCGCGCACGGCATCGGCGTCTTCCCAGGCGGCCACGCGCGCATTCACCGCATCGAGGTCCACCGTGCCCGCGCTCTCGACGATCTCGGACAGCGCCGCCATGCCGACCCACGCGCCCGAATAGCGCGACAGCTCGTAGCCGTACAGGCCGAACTCCAGGTACTCGGCCACGCTGGCGGGCTGCATCACGGGCATGCGCCAGGCCATGAAGGCGTGGTCGCTCTGGTGCGGCATCGACGACGACACGCAGCCGTGGTCGTCGCCCGCCACCACCAGCACACCGCCGTGCGGCGACGAGCCATACGCATTGCCGTGCTTGAGCGCATCGCCCGCGCGGTCCACGCCCGGGCCCTTGCCGTACCACATGGCGTACACGCCATCGACGGTGCGCTCGGGGTCGGATTCGACACGCTGCGTGCCCAGCACCTGCGTGGCGGCCAGCTCCTCGTTCACGGCGGGCACGAAGCGGATGCCGGTCTTCTTGAAGCGCTCGCCGGCCTTCCAGATGGCCTGGTCGACCATGCCCAGCGGCGAGCCGCGGTAGCCACTCACGAAGCCCTGCGTGTGCAGGCCGCGTGCCGCGTCGCGCTGGCCCTGCATCGCCAGGATGCGGATCAGCGCCTGCGTGCCGGTGAGGAAGACCGAGCCGGCATCGGCCCAGAGGTTGTCGGAAAGTTGGTAGTCGGGCCGTCGGAGTGCGGTCGCTTCAAGTGGGGCGTTCATGCCCGGAATTGTTCTGCGGCCCCCCAAGTAAGTGTTTCTTCAATACACTGGCGCAGACCCTTGTTTGAAGAAGAATTCACTCAAAAATCACGATGAACGTCGGTTCTGTTTCTCTTGATGAGCATTGCCTCAAGATTCTTTCTGCACTGCAGCATGACGGCCGGCAGACCGTGCAGCAGATTTCCGAGGCCGTGGGCCTGTCCCCCACGCCCTGCTGGAAGCGCATCAAGGACATGGAGGCGGCCGGCGTCATCCGCGGCTACACCGCGCTCGTAGACCCCGAGCACGTGGGCCTGCACGTGTCGGCCGTGGCCGAGGTGAACCTCGACCGCCACAGCGAGGCGATGGTGCAGCGCTTCGAAGAAGCCGTGGCTGCGAGCCCGCAGATTATCCGCTGCGTGTCGGCCACCGGGCCCGCGGACTACATCCTCAACGTGACCGTGCCCGACATGAAGCACTACGAGCGCTTCCTGCACGAGGTGCTGTTCAGCCTGCCCGGCGTGACGCACGTGCGCTCGAGCATCGTGCTGCGCGAGATCAAGTCGGAAACGGCGCTGCCGCTCGGGCACCTGCTGGACGCGAAGGCCGGGCTGGCGGGGTCACGGCGGTCGCCGTGAGGCGTGGCGCAGTGGCCTCTAGCGCTTGCGCCGGATGACGTACGCGTTCTGCGCCAGCTCGAAGCCGAGCGTCGGGTAGTAAGACATCGCGTCGGGTGCCGAGAGCAGGATCAGCGACACCTCATCGCCGATGATCGCCTGCGTGCGCTGGACGAGCTCCCGGCCGATGCCATGGCCCTGGTACTTCTTGTCCACCGCCAGGTCCGACAGGTAGCAGCAGTACGCATGGTCGGTCAGGGACCGCGACAGCCCCACCAGTTCGTTGTCGACCCAGGCCGACAGCAGGAGGCTGGGCGCGGCGAACATCCGCGCAATGCGGGCGAGATCGTTCGTGGGGCGCTTGATGCCGGAGCGGTCGAAGACGCGGGCGACGTCGGCCGGGTCCAGGGGAACGTCCTGGCGGTAGTCGATGGTGATGTTGTTCATGAATTTCTTTGCGTAGCTCCCAGGCTCATTCCGTCTCGGAAGACCCGAGCTTCTTCAGTTCGGCGAACTTGGCCGCCATCGTCGGGTTGCCGCGCGTCAGCTTCTTGATCGTCACGTCCTGCGCCTTGTCGTTCGCAAGGCGCAGGTTGCGGTCGGTGCCGAGCAGCGCTTCCTTCGTCTTCTGCAGGTGGTCGATCGACTTGTCGATCTCCGCGATCGCCTTCTGGAAGTGGCCGTGGGCCAGGTCGTAGTTCCTGCCGAAGGCGGCCTTGAAGGTCTCCAGCTCGGTCTCGAACTTCGTGATGTCGATGTTCTGCGCCTTGACCAGCGCCAGCTCCGACTTGTACTTGAGCGAGTTCATCGCCGCATTGCGCAGCAGCGTGATGATCGGCAAAAAGAACTGCGGCCGCACGACATACATCTTCGGGTAGCGATGGAACACATCGACGATGCCGGTGTTGTAGAGCTCGTTGTCGGGCTCGAGCAGCGACACCAGCACCGCGTACTCGCACCCTTTCTCGATGCGGTCCTTGTCGAGTTCCTTCAGGAAGTCTTCGTTCCTGTTCTTCGTGGCGGTGCGATCGTTCTCGTTCTTCATCTCGAACATGATCGAGACGATCTCGGTGCCGGCCTCGTCCGCGTCGCGGAAGATGTAGTCGCCCTTGCTGCCCGTGCGCGCGTCGTTGTCCTTCTCGAAGTAGGCGCGGGGAAACGCCATCGACCGGATGCGGTTGAACTCGGTCTCGCAGTGCTGCTCCAGGGTCTCGCCCACCATCTTGGTCGACAGGCGCGCCTTCATGTCCCGCAGCCGCTCGATCGCGTCGTCGCGGTCCTTGATCTGCGTCTCGTACTTGTCCTTGAGCGACTTCTCGGCGAGCTGCTTCTCGAGCTCCGCCCGCTCGAGGCCGCTCTTCCACTGGTCCCGCTCCTTCTCGACCACGCTGACGGCCTCACTGATCGCGAGCTTCTTCGCCACCTCGATGGCATCGAGCCGGGCCTTCAGTTCCTGGATTTCCACGTCCTTCGCGGCGGCGCTCTTCTGCAGTTCGCCCACGTGCCTTGCTTCGGCGAGCGCGGTGGCGGCCAGCTTGTCCTGCTTGGCCTTTTCGAGCTCGTTCGCGAGCGCGTCGCGCTCCCGTTCCACGGCGCCCAGGGCCTCGCTCACGGCGAGCTTGCGCGCGACATCGCCGGCCTCGAGCTTCGCCTTGAGTTCCTGGATCTCGCCGTCCTTGGCGGCGGCGGCCTTCTGCAGTTCGCCGGCGGCCCGGGTCTGTGCGAGTTCGACGGCGGCGCGCTTGTCGCGCTCGGCCAGTTCCAGCCGCTCGTGCAGCTGCTTCTCGAAATCGCCGTCGCGCACCTGCTTCAGGATGTCCGCGTAGCCGGCTTCGTCGATCTTGAATGCCTTGCTGCAATGGGGGCAGATGATTTCGTGCATGGCTATGTGCGCTCCACCGTCAGGGTGGGCGTCGACAGGAGAGGGAGTGCAGCGAAGCGCCGCGCCGTTCGGGCGGGATCGCGGGAAGTGATGCTGTTCATAGGGTCAGGGACATGGAGCCATCCGACTGTAGCCGGACAGGGAGAGCCAGCGAGCGGCAGGCGCATGAAGACCGGGCCGAAGTCTGCGCGCGAGCGATTCGTTCTCGATCACGTTGCTAGAATCTCCGCTGCAAAAATCGACTCTGACCTGTTCAGAGTTCCATCCAGCCGTAAGCGTTTACGTCAACCAACGCATCACCAGTGGCACCCGCATGCCGACTGGCGGTGTGCGTTGGTCGCTTCGGTGCTCATCGTCCCGCCCATTCGACCGGCTGGTGCCGCCTTTGAAAACTCAAGGAGCGGCGCTCGATGACGAACGTCCAAACAAACTCTTCTTCCCTGCGCACGTTGGTCTGGATGACCCTCGCGCTATTTCTCGCTTACCTGTCTGTCGCCATGTCGATGCCGGCCGTGACGCTCCATGTGTCGCAGACGCTGGGCATGGGCAATGTCGCGTCTGGCCTGGGCGTCGGCATTGCCTTTTTGTCCACCATCCTGAGTCGCGGCTGGGCGGGCCGTCTGGCTGACGAACGCGGCGGCAAGTTCGCCATGTTCCGGGGCCTTGTCCTCTATGCGGCGGCATCGCTCCTGTGCTGGGCGTCCTCGCTGCCGGTGCTGGGCCATGGCGTCGGCGCGTACCTGGTTCTTCTGGTGGGGCGTCTCGTGCTGGGCCTCGGCGAAAGCTTCGCACTCGTCGGCATGCTGGGCTGGGCGATGGCGGCCATGGGCCCCGCGCGTTCCGGGCAGGTCATGGCGCTCGTCGGCACCGGCATGTACGGCGCTTTCGCGGTGGGCGGTCCGCTGGGCCTCTGGCTGCTGGAGCGGCTCGGCTTCGCCGGCCTGATGGCGGGCAGCATCGCCCTGCCGCTGGTCAGCGGTGCGATGCTGTGGTCCATCGCGCCCGCCATGTCGGCACAGGGGCGCCGCGCACCGTTCTCGGATGTGCTGGGACTCATCTGGAAGCAAGGCGCGGTCGTGGGCCTGCAAGGCGTCGGCTTTGCGGCCTTGGGCGCGTTCTTCCCCTTGTACTTCCTGGCGCATGGCTGGCAAGGTGCCGGCTATGGACTGACGTGCTTCGGCCTGGGCTTCGTCCTGGTACGACTGTTGGCGGGCCGCTTGCCCGACCGCATCGGAGGAATCAAAGTGGCGCTCGTCTCCCTGGCGATCGAGGCCGTGGGTCAAGCGCTGCTGTGGCTGGCGCCCCATCCCGCCGTGGCAATGGTGGGCGCACTGCTGACCGGCATGGGATGCTCGATGGTCTTCCCCGCCATGGGACTGGAGGCCGTCAAGCGCGTGCCCGCCCACCTGCGCGGAACAGCGATCGGCGGCTTCGCGGCATTCCAGGATCTGGCGTACGGCGTCACGGGCCCGATGGCGGGGCTGATTGCCGACCACTACGGTCACGCCAGCGTGTTCCTGGTGGGGTTGATCGCGACGGTTGTGGGGATCGGGATGACGTGGCGGCTTGCGAGGGTGTCTCGCGCTGAGCGCGTATCGACGCTGGCCTGAGGCGGCAAGAGAGAGCCGCTTGGCTCTCTCTTCGGCAGCGGCGTCCGTCACCTGCACACGAATCGTTCAATCTGCGACGCGACGTCGTCCGGCGCAGCGTCGCTGCCGAAACGGGCACACGGCATCGCCATGAACTTTGGGAATCGCTCCCGTATCCGCCGCTCCTCGCTCGCGCTGTCACCGCGCAAATACGGCCGCGAAAGCTGGCGTTGCACGATCGCCTCCACGCATGCCTCGAGCTCGAAGGCTGGCAGCAGCAGCGAGGTCAGCGCATCGGTTTCGATGGCGCAACGCAACGTGGGATACCCCTCCTCCACGTCTTCCGGATACGTGAGGAATCCGGACGAAAGCGCGAGAACGGTGGGACGGGTCAACGCAGATCGAACCTCCCGATAGACGGCCACGTTCCGCCTCGCATAGCCCAAGTAGCCAGACGCCTCGATGACGGCGTCGATGTTCCCTTCGCGGGACATGAAGTGCTGGTCGAGATCGACGAACGCCCAGCCCAGTCGGCGAGCCAGATACGGACCCACCGTGGTTTTCCCCGCCCCGCCGGGTCCGATGAGATGAAGGATCGTTGTCATGCGCCCCCGAGGTCGCTCTTCAAGCAAAGGACCGTCGATATTTGACGAGCCCACGCTTGATCGAGGCATCGAAGCCGCAGCTCGAAGAACCGATGGGCATCCTCACGCTCCACCGAACTCAGCAACATGATCTTCGAGCAATCGCTCGCCGCACAGAACGCCTCGACCTCCCGCATCAGCGCGGCCCCCACCCCTCGGTTGCGAGCGGCCGCGTCGACGACAACGTTCTCCACGACAGCGAACGGCTGCCGCTTGTACATCACGTCCTCGCACAGCGAGACCAGCACCGTGGCGCACACCTGGCCATCGATCTCCGCAACAAGAAGCGCCGTCCTCGGGTCTTCGGACAACGCCTGAAGGCGTTCGGGCAGCACGCAGCGCGCCGTGTCTGCGACCAGTTGGCCGTAGAGCGCATCGATGCGGGCGGCGTCGTCGAATGTCGCGCGTCGAACCTGGAGGGACGGGGCGGGCATGCCAGTTGTCTTCATGAATGAAGTCTGCTTCAGGAGAAGTCCGCTTCTGACCGAAATTGACTACGCGTCGAACCAATGGGCATGCATCTGCCGCAAGAACTCATCGGACAAGGGAACCCCCGACGCAGCGCCGATGACCGAGTCGATGGCGCATCTCGGGCACAGCGCGGTCGAACCTTGATCGGTCCATTCAACGATCTCCACTGGCGAGAACTTTGCGAAGCAATAGAAGCAGCCGCAGACCTCGCTCGTCTCGATCTGCTCTCTGTGGTTGCTGCTGAAAGCGTGCGCAGAAATGATGTCCACGGTTGGCTCCTGGCCCTATCGTTCGCCATGGGGCAACTTCGCCACACCGCGAACCTTCGTCCAGTACTCGTCCTGAACGTCTGCGTCTACGATGGGCCGAACATGCGTCGCGTAGAGGGCATCTCTCCCATCGCGTCGAGGCCCTGAAATCCAATAGTGCTCGCCGGTCTCAACGTCGAAATAGTTCGACTTGAAACCGTCCCCCTTCAGGCTGCGGAAGGACTTCCCTGCGTAGTACAGCGTGGCCCCGGACTTGGAGCACGTGACTCGCCCAATGCGAGCCGGCCCCGTCAGGCCGCCTGTCTTCGCTTCGATATACATGATGCGGCTTGCCATCAGCTCCTGCTCCCGTTGTGATGAAGGGGAAGTTGTTCCGGACCACTCTTGGCGGCATTCTGCCGTCAGGCCGATCTCCACCGCACCTCGCTGAACCGCATGCGTCGAAGGTCGCCCTGCGACTCCAACCGCCCGGACTCGACAAGCAAGGCAACCCGTCTCGCGAAGAACGCATCGGGAACGTTCTCCGTGTGATCGGGCATCGACAGCATCGCCATGCCAACCACGCGCGCCACCTTGCGCCATTGGCCGGTCACTTGCGAAAGAAGCGCCGCGTCGATGAGCGCCAGGTCCGACTCAGGCAGCCTGGCTACCTGCTCACGCTCGGCGGGTGAGAGTTCGGTGTCGAAAGTGTCGTTGTCAGTCATTGTTCTGAAACCCCATGAGGCGTGCCCCGGGTGGACATCCGCTTCCGGCCAGATTCTGCCGAATACCTTGCACCTGCGAGGCATGCAATGCCCACATAGACTGTCCCCATGCTCCAACCCACGCCCGCCTTCAGCACGTCGTCCACCACCAACAACTACGCCGAGAAAGCCGCCCGCCTGGTGCCAGGCCTGCACGACCTGCAGACGATGGCAGCCCTGCTCGTCGCCGAACGCGCGCCGGATGCGGCCCACGTGCTGGTCATCGGCGCCGGTGGTGGCATGGAGTTGAAGGTGCTCGCGCAGGCGCATCCCCGATGGCATTTCGTCGGCGTCGATCCGTCGCAACCCATGCTCGACCTCGCCGCGGAAACGCTCGGCCCGCTCGCCGAACGGGTCACGCTGCACCACGGCTACACCGACACCGCACCCGAAGGACCTTTCGATGCAGCGACCTGCTTGTTGACGATGCACTTCCTGACGCTCGATGAACGCAAGTCGACGCTGATGGAAATTCGTCGCCGCCTGAAGCCCGGTGCGCCGTTCGTCATGGCGCATCTCAGTTTTCCCCAAGCGACCGATGGAGAACGGGAGTTGTGGCTCTCGCGTTATGTCGCTTTCGCAGCGGCTTCCGGTGTCGATCCGGACAACGCACGCAAGGCGGCCTCCGCGATCGATTCCACGCTGACGCTGCTCAGCCCGGCGCAGGAAGAGGCACTGCTGGAAGAGACGGGTTTCACCAACGTCCGCTTGTTCTATGCGGGCATGGCATTCAGAGGCTGGGTCGCGCAAGCCTGAGCCGAATCCTCACTCGGGCGTCTGCAACTCCGCCCACCCCGTCAACATCTTCACCTGCGTGCGCAGCCAGCTCGTCGGCATCGACTGCGTGCCCCACACCGCGATGCGGCCCGCGTGTTCGCCCATGAGCCAGAACTGCCGCACCGCCATGAAGGCGGCGACGGCGTCGACATCCGCCGAGGGCAACGGGCACGCGCTGCGGTAGCCCGCCATGTAGCTGCGCCAACGCGCCAGCGACGTCGCGTCGAGCGATCCGCCCACGGTGCGCGGGTGCATCGCCCACAGGTACACGCACAGGTCGTAGGCCAGCCAACCGGGACCTGCGTCGTCGAAGTCGAAGAACGAGGCGACGCGCACGCCGTCCAGACCCTCCGTCACGAAGTTGTTCATGCCATGGCAATCGCCGTGCCCGTGAACGCGCGTCAGGGCCGGCATCGCGGCGATGCGGGCTTCGAGCGCGCGCGCGATGGCGCTGAACTCCGGGCGCAGCGCGTCGGTCATGGTGGGCGCGGCGTGCAGGCGCTCCAGCGACGCGTGCAGCAGGTCGGGCAGTTCCAGGGTGTAGCGGCTGGCGGGGCCGTGGTAGTCCTGCGCGGCTTCGTGCAGCAGTGCCAGGCCGCGGCCGGTGGCTTCGACGTCGGGCAGCACGTCGCCGGGCACGTCGCCGTCGAGATGCTCGAACAGGATCAACGGACGCTCGCCCTCGGGCAGGTCCATCGCGACAGCATGTGCGCCATCGCGTGCCGCCAGCGCGCCGGCCACCGGCACGCCCCTGGCCTTCAGGTGCACGAGCAGCGCCGTTTCGTAGCCGATGTTGGGGGCGCCGCGCGGGCGGTCGGCGCTCAGGCGCGCGACGGCGTGGCGGCCGTCGGCAAACTGCAGGCCGTAGACATGGTTGAAGCTGCGCCGCAGCAGCTCGCACGACCGGACCTCGCCGAAGTCGTAGGCTTGCGCCACCTTCTCTGCGATGGCGGCGCCCGTGGGCGTGGTCTGTGCGATCTGGGCAGAGCGGGCGGGCGTCGTCACGGGTGCGGCCTTTCGGGAGCGTGGGGCGCGCGATTCTGCCCTACCCTGCGCCGCCTCGCCGCATGGCGTCAACGCTCCAGATCGCGATCGAGCGAGCCGCCCCCGTCCCCCACCTGCCGCCACGCAGGCGCCAGCGCCTTGCGCGCCGCATTGAGCTCGGCCATCGAGATGTGCAGCTCCGCCATGGTCTGCACCAGCAGCTCGAGCAGCGCGGCGCGCTGGCGCAGCCGCACGGTTTCGGCGCGGCGCGCGCGTTGGGCCTGGCGCGCCGCGGCCTGGATGGCGCGGCCCGTGGGCGAGTCGTGCGAGGGATGGTGGTGGTCGTCCACGGACAGGCCGGATGCGGCGCGCATGGGCAGTGGCATCACGCGGCGGCGGGCACACCCTGGACGGCGGCGGTGGCAGCAGCAGCGTCGGCATTCGCCGCATCGCCGCGCGTCTCGGCAGCGGGGCCGTAGTTGCGCAGGTGCAGGAAGAACTCGCCCATCATCTGCATCCACAGGCGCACGGCGAAGGCCAGGTAGGCGGGGCTGACGCCGCCGGCCACGACCACGTCCATCTCGAGCACGACGAAATCGCCGTGCTGCGCCACGCGCGCAAAGCGCTTGCTGCGGTGCCAGGCGGCGAGCACGGCCTCGGGCAGCGTGCCGCCCTGCACGCGCAGCGGGCAGCTCAGGGTGAAGTCGGTGTACTGGGTGGTGGTGACGACATTGCCCCACAGCACCTGGAAGCCGATGCCGTGGCTGGCGCTGTGCAGGCGCACCACGCCATCCTGTTCGATGGCGGTGACGGCGCCGCCGGCGGCCTTGATGGCGTCCGACACCTGGTCGGGCGTGACGGCGTCGAGCATGTCGAAAGGCACCGGCGTGGCGGCCTGGTCGTCGGCTTGCGGGGTCGTGGCGGTGGTGTTCATGGTGTGGTTCTTCTTTCTGAAAAGGGGGAAACGGGTTCAGTTGGTTTTCTTGAGCGCGGCGTCGAGCGCGGCGCTGTCGATGCTCAGTTGCGCCGGCGGCGCCAGCTGGGCCATGTAGGCCTGCACCAGCTGCTGCTGCCGTTGTTGGCGCAGCGCGGCCTGCAGTTGCGGCTTCATTTCCTCGAGGGTGGCGGTGCGCGCGGGCTGGGTGTCGAGCAGCTTGACGATGTGAAAGCCGGCCTCGGCCTGCACCGGTTCGCTGACCTGGCCCTGCTTGAGCTTGGCCACGGTGTCGCGCAGTTCGGGCAGGATGCGCGCGAGCGGCAGCGTGTCGACCTCGCCGCCGCGCTCGGCGCTGCGGCGGTCCTGCGAGCTGGCGCGCGCCACGGCGGCGAAGTCGCCACCGCGTGCCTGCTTGGCGAGGCGGTTGGCTTCGTCGCGCACCTTGGCGATGGCGGCCGGGTCGCGCTCGGGCGTGGCCAGGTAGATCTGCGCCACGCGGTAGGCGGCCGGCAGGTTGAAGCCGGTCTTGCCCTGGTCGTAGGCAGCCTTCACCTCGGCGTCCGAGGGGAAGCCCGCGGGCACCTGGCTCACGGATTCGAGGTAGCTGGTGGCGACGATGCGCGCGGTGATCTCGCGCGTGGCGGCGTCGATCTTCGCCTTCACGTCGGGCCGGTCGGCCCAGCCCTTGGCGCGGGCGTCGCGCAGCAGCGCTTCGCTCACGAGGCGTTGGCGCAGCCAGCCGTCGAGGCTCGCGCGGTCGGCCTTGAC
The DNA here is from genome assembly GCF_059567965.1 of Variovorax sp. BGA-UO-ETr-C22. Lineage (NCBI taxonomy): Bacteria > Pseudomonadati > Pseudomonadota > Betaproteobacteria > Burkholderiales > Comamonadaceae > Variovorax > Variovorax sp. BGA-UO-ETr-C22. The sequence continues at coordinate 128,381 of NZ_JCAQPA010000006.1, read as the reverse complement.
GGCCGCGCGTTCGGTCTCGGGCAGGGTCTGCAGCAGTTTCTCGATCTCGTCCTGGCCGATGGTCACTTCGCCGATGCGCGCGACGACGGCGGGGCCGGGCGCGGCGGGCTGCTGCGCGGCGGCCACGCCGACCGACGAGACGAGCAGCACGCCGGCTGCCGCGCGCAGGCGGCGGCCGAGCCCGGCTGCGGGGGTGGCTTGTGCGGGGTTCATTGGGGCTTTCCTTCCGTGGCGGATGCAGCAGCCGCAGGCGCCGGCGCGCTCACGGCGCGCACGTCGAAGCGGCTCTCGTAGAGCTTGTCGCCGTACTGCTGCGCGATCTGTTCGTACTTGACGCGGCTTTGCGCCGCGAAGGGCTGGCGCGAGGCGAGCACGCTGCCCACGTCCATGGTTTCGTAGGCGCGCAGCACTTCCTGCCCGACGGCATACAGCTGCGTGTTCTTCGCCTCGCACTGCGTGAGCGCGGTGCGCTGCAGCGCAGCCTCGCCGGCCAGGCGCTGGCGCTCGGCCTCGGAGGCGCGCGCCATCTTCAGCAGCTCGTCGTAGGCGCCGCGGTACTGCGCGATCTGCGCGCCCGCCTTCTCGCTGGCGGCCTGGGCCTGCTCGCGCAGCTGCGCGTTGCCGGCGCTGGCCTGGCCGCGCGCGTGGCGCTCGGACGCGAGCTGGGCCTGGCTGGCGGCCAGTTCCTTCTTCAGCGTCTCGAGCTCGGACGCGGGGGGCGCCGCGCCGGGTGCCGCAGGCGCCTTGCCCGCGGGCTGGCCGGCCTTGAGTGCGGCCAGCTCGTTCTGCGCCTGCTGCAGCTGGGTGGTGGTGGTGCGCAGCTGCGCACGCAGCCGCTCCTCCATGCTCTGGCCCTGCGGCTGCTGGGCCTGCGCGACGCCGGCCGTGGCGGCCAGCGCGGCCAGGGCCAGCGCCGGGAAGATCGTTCGGGACACGGCGGACTCCTTCTTAGAAACGCGCATTGAATTCGAGCTGCAGGGTGTCGATCGACAGCGGCGGGCCGTAGACCTCCTTGGTCGAGATCCAGCGGCCGGTGAACCACATGTTCTTGTCGATCGCGTACGAGCCGCCCAGGAAGTAGCCGCGCGCATTGGTGCCGCCGCCGTGGAAGCTCGAATCGTTGTAGCCGTCGGGCATGGCGTCGGGCTCGATGCGCTTGTAGCCCGCGAGCACGTTCCAGTCGCCGCGCGCGGCCGGTGCCGGCTTGCCGTAGGTGGCCTGCAGCATGTAGGCGTTGCCGCCGCTCTTGAAGTCGGACTGGGTGGTGCCGCCGGTCGGGCCGAAGTTGTTGACGATGGCGCCGCGGATGCCGCCGCGCTTCCAGATGTCGTTGGCGTCGTAGGCGGTGTTGCGCACGAAGTTGGCGTCCAGGCGCAGGTTGTTGCCGGCCACCTGGGTGTCCCAGCGCAGGTTCAGGTCGATCAGGCGGAACTTCGAGGCCAGGCCCACGTACTGCGGCTGCGGCGTGCCGGCCGGGTTGAGCGGGTCGAGCGAGATGTCGCGCAGCAGCATGAGCGTGTTGCCCTTCTGCATGAAGGCCGGGCGCGACCAGTCGGTGCTGCAGCCGTCGGCGCCCGCGTACAGCGCGCAGGGCTCGGAGACCTGGCCGCTGACGTTGCGGAAGTTGTAGTACGCCAGCGCGCCGCGCACGCGGTTGTCTTCGTTGATCTTCCAGTCGGCGCCCACCTGCGCGCCAAGCAGCCACTTGTTCTCGCTCTTCATCTTGCGCTGGCTGCGCGTGGGCGAACCGTCCGCGGAGTACTCGAGCGGGATGAGGCCCAAGGTGCCGAAGAGAGAGAGGTCGCGGTTCGCAGCGAGCTTCTTGTCGAACTGCGCGGCAATGCCGTCGAAGTTCAGGTCGCTGGAGTACAGCAGGTCGGTCGACATGAAGGGGTTGGCAAACCGACCGCCGGTCACGGTGAGCCAGTCGGTCGGCTTGTGCGAGATCCACATCTGGTCGAGCCACACGCTCTTCTTGCCCAGGCCGCCGCCCAGCGTGGTGGTGGTCGAGACGGGGCTCTCGTCGCTGCCTGAGGCCAGGCGCACGCCGGCCTTGGTGTTCTCCGACAGGTCGGCCAGCAGGCCCACGCGGGCGCGGGCGCGGAACAGGTTGCGGCGGTCCTGGCGCGTGTTCAGGATCGACGGCAGCGACAGGTTGGTGTTCGGGTTGACGTCGTAGCCGCTGCCCTGGTTGAGCGAGGGCCAGTTGATCTCGATGTCGCTGTTGTTGCCGGCGTAGCTGCGCGATTCGTTGCGCACGCGCACGTCGCCTTCGAAGCGGATGCGCTTGCTCCACTCGGGCGTCTCGTTGGGCGCGGCCCAGCCTTCGTCCTTGGCCTGGGCCATGACCTGCGCCTTGACCTCGTCGCGGATCTGGTCGCGCACGGTCTGCGAAATGTAGGGCACGCGCACGTCGCCCGCTTCGAGGCGCATGCCGCCCGCGACGGTGGCCGATGCGGCGGTGGCCGACACGGCCGCCTGGCGCTGTGCCTGCTGCGCGGCGATGGCCTCGGTCTGGGCCTGGGCCAGCAGCGCTTCGCCCACGTCCTTGGCGAGCGTGCCGCTCTGGATGAGGCCACGGATCAGCTTGACCATGGCGGATTCGCCCGCGGGCGCGGCGGCGGTCTGGGCCGTGGCGGTGCCGGCCGACAGCACGAAGGCGGAGGCCACGGCCGCCGCGAGCGCGCACTGGCGCAGGGCCGGCATCGCGCCCCGGCGCGGGAGGGTGTTGTGCAGGGTGTTCATCGCTTCGTTCACTGGAGGAAAGGAGTCGGGCCGGGCGTCGGCCGTACAAGTGTGGAAAGTCATGGCCGGCGGCCTTTCATCGACACGCGCATCGGAAAGCGCATCGAGGCCGGCGGACGTTCGTCGACGCGATCGAGCCCGCGCACCAGCGCCAGCACGGCCTCGTCGATGTCCTCGGTGCCGGTGCCGCGCACCAGCTGGGCGCGCGTGGTCTTGCCGTCGGCGCCGAGCCACAGGTCGATCTGGATGTCGTCGAACACCAGCTGGCGCGTGCGCGGGTCGCGCGACAGCGCCTGCTGCAACATGCTCGACACGTAGCGCGCGTACGAGCCGCTGCCCAGGCCGCCGCCGGCGCCGGTGCCGCTCATGCCGCCGCCGCTGCCGGCCTGGATGCCGAAGGCGTCGTTGCCGGCCTGGCCGGCGCTGTCCATGGTCACCGGGTCGCCCAGGTCCTTCGAGGGGCTGGGCGGCGCGTCGTCCTTCGGCGCTTCCAGCGGCTCGACCGGCTTGGGCTCGGGCTCGACCACTTCGGGCTTGATCTTTTCCGGCTCGGGCTCGGGCAGCTTCTCGGGTTCGGGCGGCGGTGGCGGGGGCGGCGGCAGCATCAGCGTGGGCGCGTCGGCCACCACGCGCTTCTGGCTCGCGGTGTCGGACAGGAGCCGCCACACGAGCAGCGCCAGCGCCACGACGATCGCCAGGCCGATGACCACCCCGCCCCAGCGGCGCCACAGCGCGGCCGTTCCACCTGCACCACTGGAGCGCGGCGCAGGCAAGGCAGAAGAAATCGGGTCGCGAGGGTTCACGCTCCGGTCCTCACTTCTGCTTGCCGGTCACGAGGCCGATCTGGTTCAGCTCGATGCGGCGCAGCAGGTCGAGCACGTCGACCACCTTCGCGTACTGCACGCTGGCATCGCCGCGCACGATCACGGGAAAGTCGGGCGACAGCGCCTTCTCGGTGCGCAGGCGCTCCTCGAGCTCGGGCAGCGTGACCGGGTAGGCGTCCAGGAACACGTTGCCCGCGTTGTCGATCGTGATGGCCTTGGTCTTGGGCTTTTCCAGCGCCACCGAGGCGCTGGCCTTGGGCAGGTCGACCTTGATGCCCGGGATGCTGGCGTTGCTGGTGAGGATGAAGATCACCAGCACCACCAGCAGCACGTCGACGAAGGGCGTGATGTTGATGCCGCCCGTGCGCTTGCGCACGGCGAACTTCGCGGCTGTGTTTGCCATGGTGCGCGGTCCTCAGGCGCGGCGCGCCTGCACGGCCACCGGCAGCGAGCGGCCCTCGCCCTGCTCTTCGGCCAGGCGCGTGACGAACTCGTCGACGAACACGGCCATGTCGGCGCCGATGGCGTCCGAGCGCGAGGCCAGCCAGTTGTAGCCGAACAGCGCGGGGATCGCGACGCCCAGGCCGGCAGCGGTACACAGCAGCGCGGCGGCCATGCCGGGCGCCACCGAGTTGATGTCCACGGCGCCGGCCATGGCCGCCACCACGAACACCAGCATGATGCCGATCACGGTGCCGAACAGGCCCACGTACGGCGCGCCTTCGATGGTGGTCGACAGCCAGTTCATGCGCTTGGACATGCGCTCGGTCTCGCGCACCATCACGCCGTCCATCGCGGCGCGGATGGCGCCGATGGTGGAGGCCGACACGGCGTTCAGGTCGTAGCCGCGGTCATGGCGGCGGCGCATCTCCTCGATGGCCACTTCGTACAGGCGCCACAGCGAGGAATCGGCACGCACTTCCTGCGGCACCGTGTTGTTGGTGGCCAGGCGGTCCAGCGGTGCGCCCGCGGCTTCGCGGAAGTGCTCGATGAAGGTGGCGTTGGCGCGCGAGGTGGCGCCGAAGTTGCGGCCCTTGCCGATCATGATGGCCCACGACAGCGCCATCATCAGGCCCAGCAGGCCGACCACGATCCACGCGTCCAGCGGCATCGCGGCCAGGATGAAGCCGAAGTGGCTCTTGCCGGCCTGCTGCTCGTCGGGACCGAAAGCGGCCAGGCGCGACTCGGCGCCTTGCGACACGGCATCGGCCAGCAGCAGCGCGTCGGGGCGTGCGACCTTCGACAGGCGCACTTCGTCGATCGCGCCGGTGAACGGGGCGAAGCCGGCGACGGGTGCAGCGCCCGGTGCAGCGGATGCGGCAGCCGGTGCATCGGCGCCGAGCGCGGCCGCGGTGTTCAGCGCGGGCAGCTTCGCGGCCAGCGACACGGCCGGACGGCCGCCCACGTACAGCGCGACGCTGTCGCCCTCGGCCTTCACCGCCAGGTGCGCCCACTGGCCGGCCTGCACCGGCTGGCCGGGCGTGCTGCGCTGGCCGTTCACCTGCACGAAGGGCACGCCCTGGTCGATGCCGACCACGAGTTCGCCGGCGCCGTCGCGGCGCGCATAGATCGCCTGGCGTGCACCGAGCGAATCGGGCTTGATCCAGGCCGAGAAGGTCAGCGTGCCGCCGGCCGTCACGGCCAGCGAGGGCGTGGCGGGCAGCATCAGCGCGCCGTTGCCGAGCTGGGCGCCCTTGCCGATGACCGTGCCTTCGACGGGCACTGCCGCGGTCTGGCCGTTGTTGCCGTAGGCGGTGGTGTCGCGCGGCGGCACCGCGCCTTCGGCGAAGTGGTAGACCAGCGTGTAGTCGGGGTCGAAGCTGCGCTGGCCGTTGCCCGAGGCCGGGGCCTTGGGGTTGCCGTAGTACATCCACAGCTTTTGCGGCGTGCCGGCCGAGACGTTGGGCACGTCGACCCAGATCAGCGCGATGCCCAGCAGCGGATCGAACTGCTCGATCTGGTGGTTGAGCACGGTCTTGTCGTCGCCCGCGACAAAGCGCAGGTCGGCGCCGGTCTCGCTCACGCCCTCGAACTTGAAGTTGCCCGTGTGCAGGCGCACCAGCACCGGCACGCGGCCGGCATCGCTGCCGATGGCGCCGGCCTGCGGGCCGCCGTCGATGGTGACGGGTTTGCGGTAGGCCCACTCGGCCTGCCACCAGGCATGGGCCAGGCCCGGCAGAAGCGTGCTCAGCAGCGTGAGCGCGATGAAAAGAAGTCGTCGCATGACAGGGTTCTCCGGAAAGCTCGTGGAATGAGAAAAAAATCGAAAAGAGGAATGGCTGTTGCCGTCGGTCGTTCGTTCGGTCAGTAGCTCGCGGTGATGCTGAAATTCACCTGCGTGTCGTGCTTCCTGGTGCGCGGGCCGTCGACCAGCGGATAGCCGATGTCGACGCGGCCCGAGAAATACGTGCCCACCTTGAAGGTCGTGCCCACGCCCACCGAATACAGCGAGAAGCGCTCGGCCTGCTCGGGCAGCGGGCTCTTCAGGCGCAGCCGCGCGGCGTCGGCAAAGGCGTATACGCGCCAGTTCTCGACGGTGCTGCCCAGGAAGGCGAGCGGCTTGCTGCGCAGCTCGACCGAGCCGACCACGCCGTAGTCGCCGGTGGCCTCGGCCGAGAGGTAGCCGCGCACCGAGTTCATGCCGCCCGCGGCGATCTGCTCGCTCGAGACGAGCGGCGAATCGGTCATCTGCGCGTTGACGCGGAAGGCCACCTGCGTGCCGCCCTCGAAGCTGTGCGCGCCGTTGAGGTCGGTCTTGAGCACCATGAAGCTGGGCGAGGCCTTGTAGCGCTTGTAGTCGAAGGCCGCCCAGTCGCTGCCGTACTTGAACGAGCTGCTGGTGCCCGCCACCAGCGACACGCCCACGCCGTACTGGCTCTTGTCGGTCTGGCGGAAGCCCGAGTACGACAGCGTGATCGGCGCATACTTGAGCGGCACGGTGTCGCCGCTGCCCTTGAGCGTCAGCGCTTCCTTGTTGTTCTTGAAGTCGACGCCCACGCTGAAGGCATGCCACCAGTTGCCGGTGTTGGGCACGGTGTAGGTGGCCTTCAGGCCGATCGAGTGGCCCTTGCCCAGCACGGTGGTGCCGCCCACGGTGGCGACGTTGCTGTCGGAGACGAAGGCGTTGGCTTCCAGGCTCCAGTTCGTGCCCTTGAGCGGCGCGTTGTACGAGGCCGAGAACACCTGCGTCTGGTTCAGGTCCTGCGGCGCGCCGAAGAAGCTGATGGAGGCGCTGTGGCCCATCTGCCAGAGGTTGTCGTGGCCCAGCGAGGCGCTGGCGCGCAGCTTGCGCGTGTCGGCGCTGTAGTCGTTGTTCAGGCCCACGCTGGCGCGCCACGGGCTCTGGTCCTCGACCTTCAGGTCGACGTCCATCGTGCCCGGCATGGTGCCGGGGCGCACCAGCGGCATCACCTGGCGCTTGGGGCTGCGGTTGAGCGCGGTGAGCTCGGCCTGGGCCTTGTTGAAGTCGGGCACGCCGCCCTCCTTCAGCGCCGGCACCTGGTCGCGCACGTCGAGCGGCGAGTTGTACTCGGCGCCCACCACGCGCACGCGGCCCACGCGGGTCTCGTTGACCTGCAGGAACACCACGCCCTGCGTGACCTGCTGTTCGGGCAGGTCGACGTACACCGACTGGTAGCCCGCCGCCTGGTAGGCCGCGAGCAGCGCGTCGCGCGCACCCTCCACGTCCTTGAGCGTGCGCTCGGGACCGAGAAAGGGCGTGACCGCCTTCTCGATGGCGCGGGCGTCGAGCACGGTGTTGCCGCGCACGATGTACTCGGCGATGTCGACCTTGCGGGCCGGTTCGGTGGCGGCGGGCGCGCCCGCGGCCGGTGGGGTGGCCGAGGTCGCGGCCGGCGTGGAGACAGCGGCAGGTGCTTGTGCGAACGCTGCCGCCGGGGCACCGATCGCCATCACCGCCAGCCACACCGCTCTCCAGCAGGTCGGTGGGGCGTTCTTCTTCATGTCATGCATTTACAGCTCGGTTCTCAAGGATGAAGCTCGCGTGGCAGCGGCTCATGGTGGAGAGCCTTCATGTCGCTGCTGCGTACCGATACCTAGACGCACGGCGTGCGCGGCGACTGTCGTTTGTCACGAAAACTTCATCAAGAAATCGGCACGAGGTCCGGCGCGACGGGTTTCGCGCACATAAGAAGAAGGGCCTCCGCATGGGAGGCCCTTCTGTTTTTTCCGCCTGCGCGGGTAGCGCAAAGGTTCAGCCGCTCAGCGTTTCAGCCCTCGCTGCTCGCCCGGCGTGAGCGACTGCATCTGCGCGGTGGTGAGCGCGCCCGCGCCGAGCACCTGCACCACGCCCTTGGGGTCGTAGGCCGCGCCGCTGCGCTCGCGGCCGGCACCACCGCCGCCGCCCTCGCCGCCCGCGGGTTCGTTGCCGAAGCCGAGCACGCGCACGGTGAACACCGAGGGCAGCGCCTGGCGCTGGGCCGCGCGGTCGCGCTGCACGGCGTCCTGCGCCGCGGTGGCGGCCTGCGAGGCGGCGGCGCTGGCGTTGGTGAGCGCGCCCACGTTCACCGCCGCCACCACCGGGACGCCGGTGGACTTGCCCTGCACCTGGATGTTCTCGGCATTGGCCACGCGCAGCGCCGCCAGGTTCACGTTGCCCGACACCCGGATGCCCGCCTCGCCCGCATCGATGGTGCCCAGCGGCGCGATCAGGTCGATGTCGCCCGGCGGCACCTCGGGGATCGGGTTCAGCGTGGCGATGCCGGCGCCGGTGTTGGGCGTGGTCGGCGACAGGCTGACGTTGCCGGCGTCGTCGTACAGGCGCCGCTGCGGCGTGTAGACCACGGTCGACTTGGAGCCGCGCCCGGCGTTGATGTCGCCCTGCGCCGACCAGGCCAGGATGCCGCCGCCGAAGGTGGTGAAGATGCGGCTCTGGCCCAGCAGGATGCTGTCCAGCGAGTAGATCTGCACCTCGCCCGCGCCCTGCGTCAGCACGCCCGAGCCCTCGCCCGGCACGAAGCCGCCGTCCACCCCCACCAGCGTGCGCCCGCCCGGCACGAGGATGTTCACGTTGCCGCCGAAGTTGGTGTGGATGCCAGCGTCGAGCGCGTCGTACACGCCGATGTCGCTGGGCCGGCCGGCGGCCGTCCAGGCGTCGCGCCGCAGGTAGCTCTTGCCGGCCTGCGGGCGCTTGGTGAACGGGTCCGAGCTGCTCGCGTAGTAGTTGGCGCTGCTGAACATGGTCAGGTCGCCCTGGTAGCGGCGCGCGCTGCCGTCGGCGCCCTGCGCGGGGAACAGCGTGGCGATGGCCTCGCGCCCGCGCAGGTAGCTGCCCCGGCGCGGGCCGCCCTCTTCGTTGTACTCGCGCCCGCCGGCGCGCAGCTCGGCGAAGTAGACGTTGCGCAGGTACACCTGCTGCTGCTCGGGCGGCAGCGCGGCGAAGAAGGCCTGCGCGTCCATGGTGGCGGCGTCGAAGTGGCGGCCCTGGCTGTTGCGCCCGCCGAAGCGGTCGCGCAGCCAGTTCACCAGGTGCAGGCCTTCGGCCAGGCCGAACTCACGCACGAGGTCGCGGCGCGTGCTGCCGCCCCCTTCGCTGCGCTGGCCGTCGATCTCGGCCTGCTTGCGCTTCAGGTAGGCATCGGCGCCGGCCTCGTCGCCGCCGTAGCCGAACTGCTGCGACAGCCAGCCGGCCAGCGTGAGCTCGCCGCCGTAGCTGTACAGCGCGGTGCCGGGCTGGTCGGCGAAGGGCTGGCCGCTGGCGGCGCGGCGCTTGGGGTCGAGGTAACGCGCGGCAAAGCCGGCCCAGTCCGGCCCGTCGCGGCCCACGCCCACCGCCACCGAGATGCCGGCGCCGCTGCTGCGGTCGCCCGGCTTCACGTTGACGATGGCGCCCAGGCTCTTGAGCTCGCCCTTGTCGGCCATGTACAGCTCGCGCCCGGCGCTCAGTACCAGCTCGCCGGGGCCGGCGATGTGGAAGCTGCTGTTGCGGATGTCGCGCCCGGCCTCCACCACCGACACGTCGTCGGCATGGCGGTGCACGATCAGGTTGCCGCGCGCCGAGGCGGCGTTCAGCGTCTGCGGCTGCGGCGGCAGTTCCGGTCGGCCGGGAAAATCGCGCCCGCGCCAGCCCGCGCCCTCCGACGGCACGAGATCGACCTCGCCCAGCGCGGTGCCGGCACCGACGATGTCGCGCCCGGCGCGGATCGCCACCGGGCCCGCCCCTTCGTACCAGAGCCCGTTCGGCGTCGCCACGCCGGTGTTGGAGCCGCGGTAGACGATCGAGCCGGTGCGCAGGCCCACGATGTCGCCCTCCAGCGCATAGAAGCGCGACGGCGGCTGGCCCGCCGGCGCCACGTCGGCCACGCTGGGCGAGGTGAGCGTGAACAGCGGAAAGCGCAGCCACGAATTCTGGCCGTCCAGCGCAATGGAGGGCAGCAGCGCGTCGGCGGCCGTGTTGTGGATCAGCTCGCGGCCGTACCAGAGCTCGCCGCCCAGCGCGGCGAAGCCCGGCTGGAACGGGTCCACCAGCCGCGACGGATCGGCGCCCGAGGGCGTGACGGTGTAGCCCGCCGCATGAATGGAGTCGCGCGCCAGCAGCTCCAGCTGCGCGGTGCGCTTCACCGCGTACTGCGGGCCGACCGGCGACGGCGCCAGCGTGAGGCTCCAGGGCGACAGCACCGGCCCGTTGCTCGATTCGTCGCGCACGCCCGAGCTCGCGCTGCCGTAGTACAAGCTGCCGCTGGCCGCCAGCGCGCGCAGCACCGCCGGGTAGACGAAGCGGCCATCGGTCGCCTGGTGGTTGGTGCGATCGCCCAGGTCGGTCCAGCCCAGCGTCGGCGTGAGGTTGCCGCCGGCGCTGAACAGGTCGATCGCGGTCGACGGCGTCCACAGCGAGAACCAGGTCCAGCCTTCGCCCCGGTGCTGCGTGCCGTTGGCGCTGAAGGGCGTGCCGTGCGTGAGCGTGGGCACGCGCCCCGGATCGGCCACGCCGCCGAGCACCAGGTCGCCGCGCGCGTCGAGCCGCACGCCGGCATCGCCGGGGATCAGCACCGGGCCGCCCGAGGCGATCGACGAGCCGGCGACGTAGGGGCTGAGCGCGCGCGAGTCCTTCGGGCCGGGGGTGCCGAAGTCCAGCTCGATGCCGCCCACCGCACCGCTTTCCAGCCGCAGCGCGCCGCGCAGGTTGGCGAAGACCCCGTTCAGGTCCAGCCGCATGCGGTCGTAGCGCTGGAGGCTGCCGGCCTGCCAGGTGGTGCTGGCGGGCACTGCGCGCACCTCGGGCGCCGGGTTCAGCGTGCCGCCGATGCGCACGTCCAGGTCGCCGCCGCCGGTCAGCAGCAGCTCGCCCGCGCGCGTCACGCGGCCGGTGCTGCCCACGGCGAGATGCAGGCCCTGGCTGCGCGCCACGTAGGTGGCGCTGTGGTCGCCCATCTGCTCCATCATCCCGGCGTTGCCGCCGGTCTCGAACACCAGGTTGCCGCCGCCCAGCGTGCCGATGCCGGTGAAGCCGACCAGGTAGGGCCAGAGGCCGCCGAGGTCGTAGGTCGTGCCCTCGTGGCCCGCGACGTAGCTGCCGAAGTTGATCCACCACGCGGTGGGCACGCCCTCGGCGCCCGGCACCACGCTGCCGGTGCCCTGGCGCCACAGCCAGTTGCCGAGCATGGCGCTGGGCATCTGCTTGCGGAAGATGCCCAGTTCGTCGGTCGTGCGGCGCATGTTGCCGCGCACGCCGATGGTGTCGCCGCGCGCATCGCCCTGCACGCGCATGCGCAGGTTGCCGCCGTGGTCGGGGTACCAGGCGCGGTACAGGCTCTGGCTGTCGACGAACTGCTCGAAGATGTCGTAGCCGCCGTTGAGCACCGTGCCTTGCGGGCCCTTGGCGCGCGGCAGGTGGAAGTCGGCGTCGTCGGCGCGCGCCGCGGCGCGGGTGCCGGCGGTGTAGATGCCGTAGGGCGAGCGCTGCGTGAAGTCGTTGCCGGCCAGCAGGTCCAGGTCGCCGGTGCCGGTGCGCACCACGCTGAACAGCGGCTGGCGCACGGGATAGGACTTGAAGTCCCAGACCTCGGGGGTCTCGGAGACCAGGTCGCAATAGCCGATGTCGCACATGCCCCAGGACACCTCCTCCGGCGTGAGGACGCTGCCCAAGCTGCCCCAGCCTTCGTCGGCCGCCTGCTGGTTCCAGGACCACACCTTGCCGCCGGAGACCAGCTGCTTCGTGAAGGCGTTGCCGTAGTGCGTGTCGGCCAGCAGCAGGTCGCGCTGCGGCCCGCGCGGCTGCAGCGCGCGGCTGTCGGCGGCCTGCGTGTCGGCGCCGGCCACCAGGCGCATCGACCACGACTGCGAGCCCTCGGCCAGCATCGGCGCGATGGCGAAGTTGCGGCCCTGGTTGCCGTCGCCGTCGGCCAGCCGCAGCCGGACCGACGCCGCGCCGCCGGGCAGCACGACCACCGTCTCGGCCGGGATGACGGCGCCGCGCTGCAGCGGCACCTCGCGCGCCAGCACCGGGCCGTTGTAGCGGTAGAACGGCGGCTGGTTGACGTCCAGCACGGCGCCGTCGGGGAACGGCAGCGGCACGCCGACCGGCCACAGCATCGGGCCGACCTTGGCCGCGCCCGCCAGCCGCACGCCGGGGTCCAGCTGCATGTTCGCGCCCAGCACGAGCGGCTGCGCCAGCACGGTGCCGGCCGCATGAAGGACCTGGCCGGACGCATCGCGCACCGCACCGCCGAGCACGGTGCCCGCGGGCAGCGTGTAGCCCTCGGTGAGCACCGCGCGCACCGGCAGCACGGTGCCGGCGGCCAGGCTCATGGCCTTGAGCGGCGCCTGGAAGTTGAGCGCGCGCCCGGGCTGCAGGAAGGTGTTCTCGGCCAGCGTGACGGCGCCGCCGCGCGGCACCACCACGTCGCCGCCGAAGGGCACGCGCCCTTTCAGCAGCACCCAGCCGTCGTCGTCGCGCGTGGCCGGCAGCGCCGAGGTGTCGAAGCCGTCGTTGATGCTGCCGTGGATCTTCAGGTTGCCGCCCGCGCGCATCACCAGCGCGCCGGCCTCGCCCGAGCCGTAGACGCCGGTGCGCTGCGTGCGCGCATTGAGGCTGTCGTAGCGGAAGGCCGAAAGGTCGAGGTCGCCGTCGATCTGCAGGTCGCCGTCGGGCGTGCGGCTCACGATCTGCACGCCGGGGCGCAGGTGGAAGGCATCGCCGTACGCGCGCAGGCCGGCCAGCCGGCCGTCGACCAGCGCGCCGTTGGCCAGCACGTTGCGCATGAAGGCCGTGCTGTCCTCGTGCTTGGCCTGCAGGTAGGCCTGGTCGATGCGCTGGTAGGGCCGCCCGCTGATGTCCGGGTCGGTGCCCGTGGGCGCGTCGTCGTAGCGGAAGAAGCCGTTGACGGTGATCGTGCGCGCGCCCTCGATGCGCTGCGTGCCGCCGGCGTCGATGTCGATGTCATTGCCGCGCGCGCCACCCAGGCGCGGCGCGTTGAGTTCCACCGTGCCGAAGGCGCGCGGCGTGCCATCGGTGCCGGCGCGCAGGTCCATGCGCGCGCCGTTCTCCAGCACCAGCCGGCCCTTGCCGCTGTCGATCTCGATGGTGGCGCGGTTGGGCGCCTCGATGGCCTGGCCGTAGCTGTCCACGCGCAGCCGCGTGCCGTGCGCATCGAGCAGCGCGTTGCCGGCAATGGTGACGCCGTCGCGCGCCGCCAGCCGGATGCTGCCGACCTGCACCCCACCAGCGTCCACGGTGCCGGCCACGGTGAGGCGGCCGCCGTCGACCGAGAGGTTGATCTCGCGCGCCTTCAGCTCGTCGCCCACCACCAGGTCGCCCTGCTTGAGCTGGAAGCTGCGCTCGCCGACCACGCCGCCGTCGGTCAGGCGGCGGTTCAGGCCGGCGAAGTCGGCCAGGCGCTGCGCGCGCACGTCGATGCGCCCCGCCGCGTAGGGCACCGCCGTGCCGCCCGCGTCGTACTCGCCGCTGCTGCCGCCGGCGATGCGGCCCAGCAGCTCGACCTGGCCGGCGCCCGCGCCCAGCGCAGTGACGGCCAGCCGGCCGGCGCGGTTGTTCTGCGCCGAGAGGTCGATCTGCGCGCCCTGTGCCTGGCGCACGTTGCCCGTGCGGCTTTCGATCTCCACGTCGCCGCCCCAGCTGTACTTGTCGACGTCGAAGAAGCGCAGGCGCCGGCCGGCCAGGTCCAGCCGCGCGCCGTCGTGCAGCTGCACGTCGCCGTCGGCGCGCAGCACCAGCTTGCCGCTGGGCAGCACCACTGCGGTGTCGAGCGCCACGCTGCGTCCGTCGATGGCGATCTCGGCGCCGAGCGCGCGCGACGCTTCGGCGTCGGTCATCGCGACCGGCTGCATGCCTTGCGGCGCGGCCACGCGCACGTCGCCGCCGGCGGTGTAGCGCATCACCGAGCCGGCCTCGCCGGTCAACAGCGGCGTGTCGATGCGCAGCGCGCCGCCCGTGCGCACATGGCCCTTGGCCGCCTCGTCCCACGCGCCCTGCGACTGGTAGACCGAGAGCGAGCCCTTCTGCCGCGCCGTGACCTGTTCGCTCGCGTTGAGTTGCACCTCGCCGAAGCCCAGCACCAGCCGGTCCATGTCGTGCACGGTGTCCACGCGCATGTCGCGCGCGGCGCCCAGTTCGATGCGCCGGGCGTCGATCTGCAGCCGGCCGCTGCCGGTGCCCGCGCCGCCGGTGGCCACCAGGCCGGGCGGCGTGCGCGTGCCGTTCCACACCAGCACGTCGGTGTGGATGCGCGCCACACTGTCGGCATCGCCCCAGCCGTAGATCGCGGGCGTGGTCAGCATCAGGCGCGAGATCGTCGACCGTCCGGTGGCGGGGTCGATGGTCGACAGCTGCGTGGAGCCGAAGAAGTTGACCGCGTCGCGCACGGTGAACACCAGGTTCTCCAGCGCCGGCGCGCCGGTGCTGGTGTCGCCGCGCAGCAGGCGGTCGAGCACGGACTGGTTCAGCGTCAGGCCCGGCGGCAGCGCGCCGCGCGCGGCGGCATCGCCCAGCGCGCGTTCGCCGCCGACGTTGATGCCACCCAGTGCCAGCACCAGGTTGCGCGTGCCGTAGCGCGTGCTTTCGCCCAGCGTGAAGGCCTGGTCGGTGGCGGCGGTGATGGTGCCTTCGGAATACAGTCGCGCGCCGGCACTGCAGTTGCCGCTGGGGGCGCACACGCCGATGTCGATGCGGCCGGGGCCCGTTTGGCCGCCACTGGACGCGGACGGTGGCTGGATGTCGATCCAGCCGTTGGACACCGCCAGCACGCTGCGCAAGCCCGGCTCGTAGATATAGCCGCGGCGCGAGTCCCAGGCCGCCGGCCCGCGGCCCAGCGTGTCGATACCCGCACCGGACTCGACGGTGATGCCCGAGTCGCGGCGGTCGGTGACCAGGAACACCTCGCCCGCGCGCAGCACCGCGCCCTCGCGCAGCACGATGCCCTCAGCGGCGCCGCTGAAGCCCAGGCGGTTGGCGTCCCTCAGCCGGTCGGCCGCGGTGGCGTCCTGCACGAAGGTGCCCGCCGGCGCGCCGCCGATGGCCAGCTGCGCGGCGCCGATGGCGTTGAGGTCGCGCGCGTGCAGCGAGGTGCCCTTGAAGTCCGGCGTGGGCGCGGCGCCGTCGCCCAGCACCTCGAAGGAGCGCGCCGTTCCGCCGAGCACCAGCGCCGTGCCGCCCATGCCGTCGCCCACCGTGGCGTAGCGCGCGGTGCCGGCAAAGCGCAGCGCGGGTTCGCCGGGCATCTCGCCCGCCGAGCCCTTCAGGCCGAACTGGAAGCGCAGCGCCTTGGCGTCGCGCTCCAGCAGCGGGCGCGGCACGCCGTCGCGCAGCGCCTGCGCCACGGCGAAGTCGGCATAGCCGGTCTCGTTGTACTGCGCGTAGGTGCGCAGCACGTCGCCCGGCGTGAACACCGCCTGCAGCGGCAGCGCGTCGTGGATGCCGGTGCCGGCCACGCCCAGCTGCGCGGGCGCGGTGTAGGAGCCGTTGCGCATCGCCGTCGCGCTGCCCGGCGCGCCGACCTGCGCGGCCAGCCCGTTGAGCTCGACGCGGAAGGCGCCGGGCAGCAGCGCGTAGGTAGAGGGCATCAGCGTGTAGCGGCCCGGCGGCAGGCCGGGCACGCCGGCGCCGACGGTGATCTGCCGGCCCAGTGCCGGATCGCTCGCGCCCTTCTCCGCGTTGAGCGGCGCCTGCAGCGGCTGCACGCCCGGCACGATGGCATAGACCGGGTTGGTGGCCAGGCCGGGCAGCACGAAGCCCTTGCGCTGCGCGCCCACCTGCACCAGCGGGTGCATGCGCGCGTCGGTGGAACCGCCGCGCCCGGCCAGGAAGGCGGTGCCGGTGAGCGTGCCGCCGCCCGACATGTCGAGCACCGCGCCCTCGCGCACGTCCACCGCGTGGCCGGACAGCGTGATGGCCGGGCCGACGCCGGGCACGCGGTAGGCCACGTCCTTGCCGTTGAAGAGATAGGTCAGCCCGTCCTGCGTGCCGCCGTAGGGCATCAGCAGCCCGTCGGCGCTGACCGAGGTCAGGCTGCCCGCATGCAGCTGCACGGTGCTGGTGGAGGTGTCGCCGAAGACGCTGCCCAGCGCGATGCCGCCCAGCGGCGCGCGCAGCACGCCGCGCTGCTCGATGTGGGCGGCGTGGAAGGTGAGCGAACCGAAGGCCGACTGCGGCATGGCCGGCGTGTCGCCCACGCGCTCGATCACCAGCCGGCGGTTCATGTCCATCTCGGCCTGGCGGGTGCCCCACTTGTCGATGACGTTGCGCTGGCCGACCTGCACCAGGCCGCTGTCGCCGGTGGCCGGGTAGATCTGCGCCGCCGCCAGCGTGAGGTCGCCCGGCACGTAGAACCTGGCGTTGTTCGAGAAGCGCAGGTCGCCGCTGCTGCGCAGCAGCGTGCGGTCGAAGGCGTTGCGCTCCACGACCAGCTCCTCGGGCACGTTGCGCACGATGGTGCCGCGCACGCCCTGCTGCACCATGCCCGCCAGGTCGATGAGCTGCGCGTCCAGCCGCAGCGAACTGCCGGCCGACACCAGCGGCACGCCCAGCGTGCCGGCCCCCCCGCCGGCGTTGCGCGAGCCGAGCACCGGGTTGGGCAGGATGTAGTCGTCGATCTGGGTGCGCCCGCTGGCGGCCAGGCGGATGTAAGGCGCCGCCAGTGCCACGCGCGCATCGGGCGCGGACGCCTCGGCCAGGGCCAGCGCGGTGGTGGTCAGGCGCAGGCTCTGGCCCAGCGAAAGATCGACGCTGCCGTCGAAGGACAGCATGCCGTGGCTGAGCAGCGACAGGTTGTCGAAGCCGCCGTCGTGGATGCGGTCGACGCCGATGCGCGCCGTGCCGTAGGCCAGCGCGCCGTGCGCCTGGCCGGGACGCAGGCCGGCGGCGTCGGCCACCGCGCTGCGGCCCTGCACCTGCGCCAGCAGCATCTCGCGCGGCACGCGCACCGCGTCGTCGACGTTCTCGCCCTTCAGGTTGTAGCGCGCCACCGTGCCGTAGATGGGCGTGTCCAGGTTCAGCGCCAGCATGCCGCCGGCCGCGCCCGCGCCGCCCGCCGCGGCGCGCAGGTCGCCGTCCAGGAACAGGCCGCGGAAGGAACTCAGCGCGATGGTGCCGCCGTGGCTGGCGACCTCGGTCGCGCCACGGCCCGGCAGGTCGAGCGTCGCTGACGTGCCCGAGGCCTCCAGCCGCGCGCCGGGGCGCAGCACCACGAAGGCATCGGCCGCGTCCACCTGCGTGGCATCGAGCACATGGCGCGCGCCGATCTCGATGGTGCCGCCGTTGGCCACCTGGCCGTAGCGGTGGCCGCGCGCGTCGGTGGCCACCACCGGGCGCGCGGCGACGTCGATCAGCGCGTGCTCGCCGATCCAGTACGAGCGCGCGTTGGGCATGCCGTCGGCCAGGTTGCGCGCGTTGCCCATGCCGTGCTCGCCCGGCAGCAGCGCGACGCGCCCGCCCCAGGCCGAGAGCGTGCCATCGACCGTGATCTGGTCGTTGCCGCGCAGCGTGAGCGTGCGGCCCGGGTCGAGCGCGATGTGGGCGCCCTCGCCCACCACCAGCGGCGCGCGCTGGTAGCGCGTGCCGGCCTCCAGCGTCAGGTCGGCGCCGGCGCGCTGGGTGAGCCTCTGCTTCACCGGATCGTCCTGGTACACCGGCGGCATCCACAGCGGCAGCGCGATGGACGGGTCGGCGCCGGTGGGCGCGAGCGCGCCGGCGACCGGGTCGAAGCGCTGCACCGGCATGCGCACGTCCACGCGCGCGCCGTCGGCCACCGCCACGCCGTCCTGGCCGCGCACCGTGTACTGCGCGAAGCCGCTGCGGAACAGGTCGGTGTCCAGGCGCAGCAGCGGCTGCACCGCGACCGCGCGCGGCAGCGCGGTGCCGGCGACGATCGGCGTGCCCGCGGGCATCACGGTGTCGGCGGCGGCCACCGTGCCGGCCTTGTACGACGTGGTCTTGGGCGGGATCGGCAGGCCCGAGGGGAACACGTCCTTGGGCAGCACGTAGCCCTGGGACAGCAGGGTGATGGCCGCCAGCACGCTGCCGGCCGGCACCGTCTGGCCCGGCTCGTAGCCCTTGCCGTCGAGCAGGAACGCCTGCGTGCCCGACGGCACCACCCAGTCGGCGCCGGTGATGACGGTGCGCGCGTTGCTGACGCCGGGTTGCACGCTCTCCTTGAGCGCCTCGCCCGGCAGCGCGCGCGACACCGTGACGGCGAAGTCCATCGGGATCTCGCTGCCGGCCGCGATCACGTAGTCGCCGGCCAGCCGCAGGTGCACGGTGCTGCTGCGCCCCGCCGCGAGCTGCCCGTCGCCGCCCGCGGGCAGCTCGCCGATGCCGATGGCCGCGCCGTTGGCCAGCGTCAGCTTGCCGCCGCCCTTCACGCCGTGGCCGCGCAGCTCGCCGTCCATGCGCAACGTGCCCGGGCCCGCGCCTTCGTTGCCGGGCTGGGCCGCCATCAACGTCACGTCGCCGCCGCGCCCGCCGCGCAGTTCGTTGCCGGCCAGCAGGGCCGCGCCGCCCGACACATCGACCAGGCTGCGCGCACCGAGCACCACATCGCCGGTGCTGCGCAGCGTGACCTGCCCGCCATCCACGTAAGGCAGGCCCTCGATGCGATCGGGCGATTGCGCGATGTGGCTCCAGAGGCCGCGCGCATCCAGCCGCACGCCCTCGCCCACCGCCACGCGCGGCGCGTAGCCGACCGGCAGCACGTCGGCAATGGAGATGTCGACCCAGCTGCCGCCGTTGGCGCTGGCGAAGCGGCTGACCAGGTCGCCCAGCGCGATGCTGCCGCCGCGCGCGACCAGGTCGGCCTCCACCGCCACCGTGGGTGCGTGCAGCGCGATGCTGCCGCCGGGCGCGACGGCAAGGGCCGACGTCACCGCCACCGTGTCGTTCGCATAGGCGACGACACCGCCCAGGCGCTGGCGCTGCAGCCACTGGCTGTCGATGCGCACATGGCCCGCGAGGTCCTTCGGCAGTGCCTCGCCGGCGGCCAGCGCATCGGCCAGCGAGGCGGGCGAGATCGGCGCCTCGGCGAAGGTGACGCGGTCGACCCGCGCGGACGGGTTGTCGCGCAGCAGGCCGGTGGCGGCGTCGTAGACCGGTGCCACGCCGCCGATGACCAGGCGCCCGGCCAGCGGCGCCGCGGTCTGCAGCTGGCGGTAGCTGTCCAGCCCCGCATCGCGCTTGCGCTGCTGGCGCTCGCCCTGGAACACGGTGGCGTCGATGTCGCCTTCGAGCACTGCGGCGCGCGTGCCGACCTGCACCTGGCCGGCATCGCGGCCCACGGTGTAGCCGTTTTCCAGCCGCTCGCGCGGCGCGATCAGCGGGTTGTAGAAGTAGCCGGTGGTGGTCTTGCCCCAGCGCGCGTGCTCGTCCTCGAAGCCGCGGTACAGGCCGGTGTAGACGATGTCGGCCGGCGCGGTCGACAGGTTGTACAGGCGCCCGTCGGGGCCCTTGAGCCAGCTCTGCTGCAGCCGGCCGGTCTGCACGTCGAGCGTGCCGCCGGCCACGTTGATGCGCGAGCCACGCTGCGTGACCAGCTCGCCGCCGGCAAAGGCCACCGTGCCGCCCGACGCGGCCCATTCGCCGACGGTGTGCCCGTCGGTGTTGAGGTAGCCGCCGACCTCCAGCAGGCCGCCGCCGGTGTACCAGCGCTCGCCGGCGTAGCCGTTGACGCCGGCCGCCACGCGCACGAGGTCGCGGCGGTCGATCCACATGTCCAGGTTGTTCAGGCGCTTGCCGTCGCGGTTGAGCGGCGCATCACGCTGCTCGTTGCCCTGCACGTTGATCTTCACGTTGTTGGACGCCATGGCCACGCCGACGCCGACCGCGCCGGCCACGTCGATGGCGGCGCCGCTGGCCACGCGCGTTCGGCGCTCGGCGCGCGCCTGCACCTGGCCGCCGGTGGCCAGGGTGAGCGAGCCGCCGTCGAAGTCGATGTCGCCGGCCGAGTCGATCTTCACCAGCGACTGGTCGCGGCGGTTGTAGCCGCCGTCGCTCAGGCGCATCGAGTCCTTCAGCAGGGTGTCGCGCTGCACGTCGAGCGCGGTCGCGCCGTCGTTCTCCAGCACGATCGCGCTGGTGCTCTGCGGCGCCAGCGTGACGCGCGCCTCGCCGGCCTCGCCCACCGCCCGCAGGTGCAGCGTGCCGCGCGTGTTGACCGAGCTGCTGGACAGCAGCACGCCCTGCTGCTCCACCGTCTTGCCGACCAGGGTCACGTCGCCGGTCGGCGCGGCGATGAGGCCGGTGTTGCGCACGCGGCCGGCGGCGCTGCCGCCCAGGCGCAGCGGATCGACCTCGTTGCCGCGCGTGCTCGAGTCGCTGTTGCCGTCGGTGCCCATACCCTTGCGGATCACGAAGGCGTCGCCGGCGGCCAGCACGGTCTGGCCGTTGGCGGTCGTGATGTTGCCGTGGTTGTGCGCCTCGCGCCCGGCCAGCAGCACGTAGCCACCGCCCTCGGTCACGCTGGTGGGCCGACGCGTGGCGATGCGCGCGCCGGGCTCCACCACCACGTCGGCGGTGGCCGCGCCGTGCGTGGCGCCGGTGGCGTGGAGCACCACGTCGTTGGCCAGCACCGGCACCTGCGTGCTGCCGCGCGTTTCGCTGTACAGGCCCCGCTTGAACTGCGCGTCGCTCATGCCCACGGCCGCGGCCACGAGGTTGCGCGTGTCGACCTGGCTGCTGCCGCTGAACACGATACCGTTGCGGTTCACGACCATCACCGTGCCGTCGGCCTGGATCTGGCCCTGGATCTGCGAAGGCCGCGCCTTCGGGTCGTTCACGCGGTTGAGCACCGACCAGCTGGCCTGCTGGTCGAACTTCACCGTGGTGTTGCGCCCGACGTTGAAGGTCTCCCAGTTGAGGATCGCCTTGTCGGCCGTCTGCTCGACCGTGACGACCGTGCGGCCTGCGGCCAGGCGCTGCGAATCGGGCGTGAGCGGACGTGCGTTGTGCCAGCCGGCGGTGAGCGAATTGGTGTCGACCTTCAGGCCGCCTTCGGCCAGGCCGTCGGGCACCGACGGGTCGTGCTGCGCGGCGGCGCGCGCCGCGGCCTGCGCCGACTGCTGCGCCGCGATGGCGCGCGCCGCCAGGTTCAGGTTGCCGAGGGACTGCTGCAGCTGTTCGTTGGCACGCTGCTGCTGCACCTGCGGCCCCGCGAGCATCGCGGCGGGCAGGCCGTTGGGCAGGCGGCCGGTGGCGAGCGCGGTGCTCTGCGCCATGTTCTTCTGCGCCATCCACGCGCCGCTGAACGCCTGCTGCGCCTGCGCGCCGTCGAACGCGGCGCCGCCGGCCAGCAGCAGCGCGATGGCGCGCACCAGCGGCGTGAGCCGGACCTGCGCGGATGCGGCAGACGAATAAGAAGAAGAGGACGCGTTCGGCGGATTGCGCCGGGACACCGTGCGGCGGCTGCTGCGTTGCATGCGGACTTCCATGGGTTCGTGTTTCGTTGCTCGATCGGGGCCACGAAGCGCAAGGGCCCGTGGACTACCGAGCTATGACAGCGAAGGTCCGGCGCGACTGCACCATGTCACGAAATCTTCACGAACGCGCGGATCGGCACGCTGCGACGCGCCTCAGGCGCTGGCGGCGCCCAGCAGCACGATGCCGCCGGGCAGCTGCGTGAGTTCGGCGCCGTACACGTCGCGCACGAGGAAGGCCACGTCGTCCAGCCGGTCGATGGAGAAGCTGGCCTGCACGCGGCTGCGGCCCAGCGCCTCGTTCGTGAGGATGAGCCGGCCGTGGCGGTAGCGGTTGACCTCGGCCACCACCTGCGACAGCGGCACCTGGTCGAACACGAGCTGGCGGCGGCGCCAGGCGACGACGGGGCCGGTGTCCACGCCGGTGACGACGCCGAGCCCCGCGGGGCCGTAGCGCAGCTGCCGGCCTTCGTCGAGCCGCGCCTGCTGCGTACCTTGCGCCACATCGACCTGGCCCGCGAGGCAGGTCACGCAGACCTCGCCGTCGAGGTGGCGGATGTTGAAGCGCGCGCGCGTCGCCGACACCGTGCCGCCGCCCGCCGCGACCGTGACGCGCGCCGAGGCCGGGCCGCCGGCGAGCACCTCGGCCTCGCCGGACACCAGTTCGATGGCCTCGCCTGCAAGCTCGGGCGTCGCGCCGCGGCGCAGGTTGATGCGCGTCTGCGTGTTCATCTGCAGCACCACGCCGTCGCCCATGGCGACCTCGCGCTGCTCGCCGGTGGCAGTGCGGTAGTCGTCGCCCCATTCGGCGACCGAGGGCCACAGCGCCAGCGGCGGCGACACCGCGAGGTAGGCGACCGACGCCGCGACCGCACCGCCCAGGAAAGCACGGCGACCGGGCACCGGCAGACGGCGGGCCGCCTCGCGCGCTTCCTGCTGGCGCACGCGCTGCGCGGCCGGCGCCATGGCCTGCCACACCTGGCGCGCCTGCACGAAGGCCTGCGCGTGGTCGCGGCTGCGCGCGCACCAGCGCCGGAAGGCCTGGGCGTCGTCTTCGGTGGCCTGTTGCGAGCCGAGCCGCACCACCCAGGCTTGCGCTTCGCGTTGCAGGGTCTGCTTCATGGCCTCGGTCGCCTGGGGTTCTTCAGCGGTCATCATGGGGAGACTGTTTTCCGGCGCCAGGACCGAAGCGCTGGATGAAATCCCGGCCGAGCCGCTCGCAGCAATGTTCCAGGCCGGCGCGCAATTCCTTCTCGACGGTGCGCGCCGACACGCCGTAGCGCGCCGCGATGTCCTTGTGCGGCATCTCGTCGACGCGCGCGGCCAGCACGATGGCGCGGCGGCGGCGCGGCAGTTCGGCCAGCGCGCGCTCGAGCGCCTCGAGTTCGTTGCGCGCCTCGGCACCGCGCGCGGGGTCGGCGGCCTCGTCGGCCATGTCGTACAGCGCCTCGACCTCGCCCACGCTCAGCAGCCGCGAATTGCTCTTGCGCTGGTCTTCCGCCACGTTGAGCGCGATGCGGAACAGGTAGGCCGAGGGGTAGCGCACGGCGCTGCGCACGGTCGAGTTCTCCACGCGCAGGTAGGCCTCCTGCAGCGCGTCGTTGGCGAGGTCTTCCGACCCGAGGCGGTGGTGCAGGTGCTTGCGGAACTGCGCATAGCGCGCGAGGAACAGCGCACGCAGCGAGGCCTTGATCGATTCGGACATGCGCCTAGCCCGCAGCGCCGGCCGCGCGCGCGCGCAGGTACAGCCGGCAGTCGCGCGCCGGGTCGGGGCGCGGGGTCAGCAGCAGCGTGACGGGCTGCGGCAGCGCGGCCGGCGGCGGCGTGTCCAGGCCGAGCGTGCGCAGGCTGGCGAGCACCGTTGCGTCGCGCGCCGGCACGCCGCTGCCCTCGAGCAGGCGTGCCTCGGTGACGGCGCCCGCCGGGTCGATCCACAACTGGACCGCGAGCCGGTAGCGGCCGAAGGCGTCGGGCTGCGCGATGCACAGCACGCGCGTGACCGCGCCCTGCAGGACGGCCGCGTAAGCCTGCAAGGCCGGGACGTTGCCGGCCGGGGCGGCGCCCGCCGGCGCGCGTTCGTCGGGGACGGCGGTCGCCGACTGTGCGGGCACGAGCGTGAACGCGCTGGCGCCGGTGTAGCGCGCCACCAGCCCGGTGCCCGCGAGCATCCGCTGCAGCGCGTCGCGCGGTGCGAAGTCGCCCTGCACCGGCGACGCCTCGCGGCCGTCGGTGAGGCGGCTGGTGACGAGCACCGAATGCCCGGTGAGGTGGCCGAAGACGGCGAGGGAGCGCGCCAGCGGCTGCGCCGGCAGATCGAAATGCAGCGCCGGCGCGTCGCTCGCCATGTCGTCGGCTGCCGCGGCGTGGGCGGCGCACATCACCAGCGCCATGACGAGGCACCAGGACAGTGTCAGGCCACCGCCCGATGCGGAAGTACGTGTCATGTGACGGAGGATCAACAGCAGCAACGAAGGGTCTGGAAAGCGGCCGTCCGCCGTGCGGCCCGGGTGAGCGTGCGGGCGAGACTAGCGACCGTGCATGACCGACATGTGACGTTTCGTTCACACTTCCGACCTCGCGAGATTCCGTCTTCTTCCTGACTTGCACGGGGCCCAGACTGCCCGGTTGGCCGTGATCGCGGCACGGCGTTCCTTCTTCTTTTTTTCCTGGAGTGCAACGATGCGCGTCGGTGTGTGGCTGTTCGGCGTGATGCTCTCGGTGATCGGCACTGGCGCGGAGGCGCAGACGCCGCCCTCCGGTGGCGGCGAGGCCGACGGCAGCTGCGTCGAAGTGGTGGTGAATGGCGAGCGCACGCCCGCCTACGACTGCCTGACCCGCAAGCTCGCACCCACCCTGCCGACACGCGGGCCGGACGACGCGGCGCCCGGGCTGGCCTCGGAAGCGATCACGCAGCGGCCGGGCAATCAGCTGGGGTTGTTCAACCGCGCGGCGACCGGGCACCGCATGGGCAACACCTTCGGCACCTCGGTGTATCCGCAGCGTCCGCCGCCGGCGGTGTACACCTCGCCGCTGCTGCCGCCCCGGCCCTGAGCGGCGGCATGCGGGAAAAGAGGCCGGGCGTTCAGAGTTGCTGGGTCACCAGCACCACGAACCCGGCCAGCGAAATGGCGACGCCCATGGCTTTCCTGAAGGTCTTCAACATGTCGTGTGCTCCATCGGTGAGATCCGTGAGCCTCGATGGTGCGCCGCTTGCGGGCGCAGCGGGTTTGGCAATCCCGATGGCCGGGATAGAAAAACTTCAACCGCAGGTGCGGCGGGTGCGGGTGAACCCGGTCAGCTCGCCCGTGCGCCGGTCCGGGCTTCGGCGAGCGACAGGCGCTCGCGGGCGAACTGGCTGGCCCGCAGTCGCACGCGCGCGACCGCGGCGTCCAGCGAGGGTTGCTGCATGAAGACGAGCACGCCGCGCTTGAGCCCACGCAGGCGGAGTTCGGCCACGCCGGCATAGCGGCCGCCGGTGGTCTGGCGGATGTCGATCTCGCTGGACCAACCGTCGGAAAGTTCGACGAAAAGATGTTGCTGTGTGGCGCTCATGTCAGTGAGGAGCTTAGGGCTACTGCCGGCGCCGCCCTAGGACATAGTTCCTAGGTATTAGCATTTAATTTCGTTTAATAACAATTTCACGCGCTTCGCGCAAAGGGACACCATGTGTGAACATCCGCATGACTTTCGGCACTCGCGCCGAAACAGCGTGCCATCTAGGATGGAGCGGCCGTGATCCGTCTCCCTCTTTCTGCGCATCCTCCCGACCGGCCTGCCCCGCAGGTCGACACCGTCCGCCCCGATTTCCGCGCCGCCGCATGAAGGACGAGATCCACTCCGCCGAGCACCTCTACACCATCGAAGTCGAGGGCCGCAACGTCACGGTGCGCGACGTGATGGTGGCGGCATTCACCTACCGCATCAAACTCGAGGAACTGCTCGGCTCGCCCCGGCAGGTCGCGCACTGCTACCGGCTCTGGCGCCGGCTCGAGCGGCTCGACGAGCCCCCCATGACCCGCCTGGACATCAAGTACGCCACCGCCTGGCGCGACGCGCATGCGCAGGCCTGGCAGGTGGCGCAGGTGTTTCTCACCGACCCGCACACCAAGACCTTCGTGCTGCGGCTCGCCGCTCCCTAGCGGAGCGCGTCAGCGCGTCAGCGCATGTGCGCCATGTCGCGGATGTCGGAGCGCAGCGCGCTGCGGTCGGCGCCCGCGAGCGGCAGGTTGACCAGCAACTCGAGCCGGCGGCGCAGCGAATACAGCACCTGCAGCGCGCCATGCGCCGCGTCGTCCGGGCCGGTGTGGGCGCCGGCCACGTCGGGGTAAGGCCACAGGGCCGCATCGGGCTGGCCGGGCCAGCGCGGCTGCAGCGGTTCGAGCGCGGGGTCGAGCGTGATGACGACATCGGCGTTGTGCGATCCCGCGCGCGCCAGCAGGTCCCAGCTGCGCGGCGGCGAGATCGGCAAGGCCATGCCGGCGCTGCCCAGTGCCTCGACGGCCGCGGGGTGCACGTCCGCCGCCAGCCGCCCCGGCTGCCCGCACGAGCGCACCGAAAAGCGCTTCGCATCGAGGTGGGCAAGACAGGCCTCGGCCAGCACGCTGCGCAGCGAATTGCGCCGCGAGACAAAGACAACCTCGATCCGTTTCTGCATGGTCGAACGACTATAGCCACGCCGTGTGGCAGGTGGGTGCCGAAGCACAGGGACCCTTTTGCAGACGCCTGTTTACCCCGGACCTGCAGACATGACAAATAAGTGTAAACACTCGTAAACCTTGCGGGATGGGTCGGCGTTAGAACCGCATGACAACCGACCCCTCCCTCGTTGTGCTTGCTTTCCTGGTCGGTCTTGCCGCGGGCGTGACGCTCATGAGCATGCTGGCAGTCCTGCGTTCCGACCAGGACCGCCTGCCGCGCTCCGAGCACACCCGGCTGTAAGGCAGACCGCGGGCATCGCCTGCCGGCACGTGGCCGGCCGGCGCAAGCGGGCGCGCTTGTTCAGAACCCCGACTGCTCGATCAGCACCGAGGTCGCCGCATGGATCCAGCGGCGGGCCAGGCTCTCGCGGGTGCCTTCGAAATGCGCGCGCACCTCGCGCACGCCATCGACCGGCGCGTCGTCTTCTCCCTCCACCGTCACGCGGAACCAGGCTTCGGCCGGGCGCAGGTCTTTCTTCTGCGCGGTCGGGTTGAGCGCGATCGGGCCGCCGTGGTCCTGCGCCAGCAGCAGGTGCGGCAGCCGGCGCACCGGGCTGTTGTCGATGGCGCGCACCTGCCCTTCGAGCTTGCGCGTGCGGCCCTTCACGAGGATCACCGCGCGGCTGCCGGCCGCCAGGCGCTGGCGGTCGTGCTCGGGCACCAGCGCTTCCACGCGCCAGCGCCGCCCGTCGACCACCATCGCCATCAGTTGCGACGGCGCCACCCACGTGCCGGACTGCAGCAGCGGATCGACGTCGCGCAGCGTGCCGCCGTGCGCCGCCACCAGCCGCAGGCGCAGCAGCTCGGCGTCGCGCGCGCGGCGTTCGGTGTCCCAGCGGCTGGCCTGCTGCTCGGCCAGCACCTGCTGCGCCGCCGGGCGTTCTTCCAGGCCCATGGCGCCGCGCGCCGCGCGCGCGTAGGCGCTGGACATCACGCGCGCCTTCTCGCGCTCCTCGGTCTGGCCGGGCGCTTCGAGCGTGACCAGCGACTGACCCGCCGCCACGGCCGCGCCGTCGTTCGCTTCCATCGCCGCCAGCCGCGCCGCATACGGTGAGAACACGGGCTGCTCGACGCCGGCCCGGATCACGCCCGGCGCCGAGATGCCGCCGTGCCACGGCACCAGCAGCACGACCGCCACGAACGCGAGCAGCAGCGCCGCGCCGAGGCGCCGCCGCGGCCTGATCTCGCCGCGCCGCGCGTGCCACACGCGCAGTTCCGCCATCACCGGCCGCACGACGAACACGCCCATCTCGACGATGAAAAGGAACACACCCAGCGCCTTGAAAAACGCGTGGTAAACGACGACCGCGATGCCGATGAACAGCACCAGTCGGTAGACCCAGGTGGCGAAAGCGAAGGCGATGAGAAAGCGCCGGAAGCCCGGCGTCAGCGTCTCGGGCGATGGATCGTCGAAGCCCAGCAGCCAGCGCCGCAGCGCGCGCCGGGCCTGCTGTCCCGCGCGTTCGTGCAGCCCCGGAAAATCGAGTGCGTCGGTCAGCATGTAGTAGCCGTCGAAGCGCATGAAGGGGCTGGCGTTCACGGCCAGCGTCAGCACCCAGGCCGTCGTCGCCAGAAAGAACAGCGCATTGCGCAGGTCGCCGTCGGGCATGAAGGCCCACAACAGCGTCGACCACGCGGCCAGCACCAGCTCGGCGCAGATGCCGGCCGACGCGATGGCCAGGCGGTGCCGCGAGCGCGCCAGCTTCCAGCTTTCGCCGGTGTCGGTGTAGGCCATCGGCCACATCACCAGCAGCGCGACGCCCATGTGCCCCACGCGCACGCCGTGGCGCGTGGACATGAGCGCGTGCCCCATCTCGTGCAGCAGCTTCGACACCACGAGCGCGCCGGCAAAGCCCAGCACGCCCTCCCAGCTGAGCGCACCGCGCAGGTTGGCTGCCACCGTGTCCCATTGCCGCGCGGCCAGCAGCACGCCGACGCCGGCGGCGAGCGCGCTGAGCGCCACGAACCAACGGCTGTAGAGCCACTCGACCCAGGGCAGCATCTTCTCGAGCAGCCGCGCCGGCCGCACCAGCGAAATGCGCACGAACAGGTAGTTGTTGAGCAGCCAGCGCCAGGCCGGCATCGGCGGCTTGCGGCGCACGGTGCGCAGCAGCTGGTGCTGTTCGAGAAAACCCTGGAAGCGCGCCACGTCGTCGGCGTCGGGCGCCAGCGGGGTGTCGCGTTCGATCGCCTGCGCGATGCGCGCGGCGTCGGCCATCGGCCAGCGCTGCAGGATCTCGAACTCCAGCCAGCCGATGCGAAAGAACAGGTTGCGCACCGGGTCGCACACATGCCAGGCTGGCGAGCCGTCGCCGTTGGCGCCGGCCGGGTGGATCTGCAGTTCCTCGCGCAGCGCCGGCCACGGCGGCGGCGCTGCAGCGCCCGCAGGGGCGCCACGGCCTGCGGGCGCCGTGCCGCTCAGCATCCGCACCACTCCCGCGCCGCCGCGAACGGCCGGCGCAGCAGCAGGTAGCCGAGCACGGTCCACTCGCCCGAGACGCGCGCCGTGCCGCGCAGGCCGATGCGCGCCACGCCCGAGGGCTCGCTCAGGTGGCCGCGCAGCTGGTAGCTCGCCACGCCGTTGGGCGCCTCGACCGCCTGGTAGCCGGCGTGGTCGAGCCGGGCCGACACCGGGTCCAGCGGCGCCACGCGCAGGAACAGCGTCATGGGCGCGCCCGGCGCCAGGTTGACCGCCTCGCTCACCGGCGCCCAGGCCTGCACGCCGAGCACGGCCGGGTCGGCCAGAAGCCCGACGCGCTCGCCGGTCTGCACCGGACGGCCGGCCCAGTCGTCGGGGTCGGAGTACACGAACACGCCCGCCGCCGGCGCCTTGATCTGCAGCTGCGCCACTTCGCGCTGCAGCGCACCCACCTCCACCTCGCGCTCGCGCAGCTTGCCTTCGGCCAGGCTCAACTCGGCCTTGGCCGACTGCGACTCGATGGCCCGCTGCGAGGCCTGGTGCAGTTCCAGCCGCGCGGTCGACAGCGCCGCGCGCGCCACGGCCAGGCGGTTGTCCAGCGTGGTGTCGTCGAGCTCGGCGATGGTCTGGTCGGCCACCACCGGCGTGTTGGGCGGCACGGTCATGCGGCGGATCACGCCGTCGCGCGGCGAGGCGATCACCTGGCTGCGTGTGGAGATCACCTCGGCCTGCAGCAGCGCGTACTCGCGCACCGGCACCAGCAGCGCGAGCGGCAGCAGCGCCAGCGCCCGGCGCAGTGGCTTGCGCGCCCACGCTTCGTGCAGCAGCGTGCCGATGGAGCGGCGGCGCCCGGTCAGCGCCCACCACGCGTGGCCGTACATCGCGGCGGCCTGCAGCAGCAAAAACTCCGGCGCCTTGGCGTCGAACTCGGTAGGCCACGGCGCCTCGCGCGCCAGGAACAGCGCGGCGCGCGCGCGGCCGTCGGGGTCGGCCATGGGCAGCACCCACACCTGGTCGGGCAGCCAGTCGGCCCACGAGGCGGCGAGCGCCGGCGGCAGCATGCCGGGCGACAGCGCCAGCACGCGCGCGGCGGCCGGCAGTTCGTCCAGCCGCGCCTTCAGGTGGTCGGCCACGGAGGCCAGCCACAGCGCATAGGGCGAGTCGGACTCGACATCGGCCAGCCCCGAATGCGCCACCAGCCGCGTGCGGCGCGCACCGAAGAAGCCGACCAGCGCGGCCTGCCGGTACGGCGCAAGTGCGTGGGTCTCGTTGCAGATCAGGAAGGCCAGGTCGGCCGGGCGCTGCGCCGCGCGCACCTTGGCGGCCAGCGCATGGAACGCGAGATCGGTCACGACGCTCCGCCCTTGCCGCGCGCGGCGCTCATCCCCTGCCGACCGGCGCGCGCACCTGCCCGCTCATGCCCGGCAGCACCTGGCCGGCCGCCTCGCCCGCGAGTTCGGCCTCGATCTCGATGGTCTGGCTCACCGCATCCACGCGGCCCGACACGCGCGTGACCTTCAGCACCACGGCGGCGCCGGTCTCGTCGACCGTGGCGTCCAGGCGCTGGCCGGTCTTCAACCACGCGAGCCATTGCGAGGGCACGTTCATGCGCGCCTTCAGCGGCCCGTTGCCGACCAGCTCGACCACCGGCGCGCCGGGGTTCACGCCCTGCCCCACCTTCACATGCACGCGCGCCACCTTGCCGGCGAAGGGCGCCACGAAATTGCACTGCGCGATCTGCGCGTCGAAGATGCGGACCTGGCTCTGCGCCTTGTTCACGTTGGCCGCGGCCAGCTCGACCTCGATCTCGGCCGCCGACTGCAGGCCCTGCAGCTTCAGCTTGCCCACGTACTGCACCTTGGCGGCCTCGTGCTCGGCCCGCGCGGCGGCGCGGCGCGCCTGGATCTCGTCGCATTCGTAGGCGGCCAGCACCTGGCCCGCGCGCACCGTGTCGCCCAGGCTCACCGGCACCTTCGCGAAGCGGCCCGGGGCCGAGGCCGAGAGCACGCTTTCCTGCGCGGCCACCACGAGAAAACGCACCGGCGCCAGGTTGCCCGGCGCACCCGCCGGGGCGCTGCGCGGGGCGGGGGCCGGCTGGGCGCCGGCCTGCAGGGCACCGCCCAGTGCGCACGCCAGGAGCACGCCGATGCGAAGCGCGGAGAAGGACGACGGTTTCAAGGGCGGGCTCGCTTTCACTTCTGCGTCACCGTGGCGCCCGTGCGCGCGAGGCGGCGCACGTCCGTGATCACCGACAGCGTCGCCGCCTCGGCAAAGGCGCTCACGGCGCTTTCGGTCGTCACGGCCGGCACGTAGCTCGCGTAGTTCTGCGACAGCAGCTCGCGCCCGCCCGGCTCGGCCAGCGTGAGCCGCCACTGGGCGCGCGTGGTGCCGCGCTGCTGCGGCACCTTGCGCTGGAAGGCCAGCGTGAGCACGAGTGCATCGGCCGCCCCCGAGGCCACCAGCTCGTTGCGCATGACGATGCGCTCGACCGCGCCGCGCACCGCCGCTTCGCTCACGCCCGACGGCAGGTCGCGCACGCGCACGCTCACCGGCCGGTTGCGCACCGGGATCAGCGCGGCTTCGAGGAACACCGCCTTCTCGCCTTCGGCCATGCTCTGCTCGATGGCCCTGGCGACGGTCTTGATGTCGGTGCTGGCCACCGTGGCCGGCATCAGGTCGATGCCGACCGAATTGAGCACCCGGCCGTACGAGGTCTGCGTGGCCGCATAGGCCGTGGCCAGCTGGAAGCGCGACACCAGCGCGCGCGCATCGACGCGCAGCGCCTCAAGCTCGCTCTCGAGCTGGTTGCTGGCACCGGCGCGCGCCACGCTGGCCATGCGCTGGTCGACGCGGCTGGATTCGGCCGCCAGCTCCTGGTCGACCACCGCCAGCTTGTAGCGCTCGGCCGACACGCGCACCTGCGTGACCACCGCCATGGTCAGCGCCAGGCGGCGGGCCTCGTCGGTCTTCTTGCGCGCGTCGTTGGTGCGGTTGATGGCCGGGATGGCCGCCAGCCGGAACAGGTCCATCGACAGGCTCACGCCCGCGTCGCTCCAGTTGCTGTTGTAGAGGAAGGAGTTGGAGTCGTAGCGCGCCCCGGCATACAGGTTCAGGCTGGGGAACAGCGAGGCGATCTGCTTCTTGGTCTCGGCGATGCCGATGCGCGCCTTGTAGTCTTCCTCGCGCAGCTCGGCGCGGTTTTCCAGCGCGGCGACCTCGAGCTTGTCGATGTCCAGCGTGACCGGCGCGCGCCCGTCCTGCGGCCCTTCGACCAGCGTGAAGTCGACACCCGGCGGCAGGCTCACGAGCGCGGCCAGCTCGCGCTTGGCGAACTGCATCTCCTGGCGCTTGGCGTTGACCAGCGACATCGCATCGAGCAGCGCGCGCTGGTAGGCCAGGCCCTGCGCGGGCGGCAGCACGCCGGCGCGCTCGGCCTCGCGCGATTTCTTCAATGCATCTTCGATGCGCACCGCCAGCCGGTCCGCGTCGCCGATGAGCTGCTGCGCGCCGATGGCGCGCCAGTAGGCGCTGCGCACGTCCTGCGCGATGTTCTGCAGGATCTTTCGGCGGCGCTCTTCCGAGATGTTGACCTCGTCCGCCGCCTGCTTGGCGCGGAAGTAGCTGATGCCGAAATCGAGCGCGTTCCACGACAGCGTGGCGCGGCCGTAGTAATGCGAGCGCTGCTCCGAGGTCGAGGGCCGCAGGCTCACCACGCGGTCCTCGATGCCGATGCTGGTGCCGCCCGAGTCGTTGCTGCGGTCGTTGTAGCCGGCGTCGGCCACCAGCTTGGGCAGCATGTCGGCGGCCGACACGTCGAGCAGGCCGCGCGCCAGCGCCGACTCCATGAGCTTGAGGCGGTAGTCGGCGTTGTACTTGAGCGCGCGCGCCAGCACCTCGGAATAGGTCATGGGCGTGGCGACCGCGGCCTGGTCCTTGTACAGCTGCTTCTGGTCATGGCGCACGCGCACCACGATCTCGTCGCGCGTGAGCTGCACCGGCGTCATGCTGCAGCCGGCCAGCATCAGCGCGGCCGCGGCGGCGGTCCACGACAGGGGGAAACGGAAGGTCGACGCGGGGTGCTTGTGAATGTCGGTCATGGTGCTCGATGGGTAGGACATGGTTCGATGGCTCCGGCGTTTTTCTCTGCGTCGATCAACTCGTGGGCACGCGCACGGTGGGCGTGGCGCGCTGCGGATGCCGCAGCAGCTCGCGCACCGCGTCGCGCTCCGCGGCGGCCGCGGCCACGCGGCTGGAGAACGAGCGCGCCGTGTCGGTGGCCACCGGCGCGGCGGCACCGGCTGCCGGTGCCGCATCGGCCTGCGCCGCCTCGGTGGACGGATGCGCCGCATCGGCGCGCGGCACCACGATGCGCCCGCCGTCGCGCGCGGGTGCCTCCTGCGGCGCTTGCTGTTGCGGCGCCGAGAAGCTGTCGAAATCGCCGAACAGCGGGCTCGCGCCGTCGACCAGCTTGCCGGCCGTGACGCCGCGCAGCGCGAGCGTCTGCTCCACGTCGCGCACCATGCGCAGCGAGAAGGCCACGCCGTCTCGGCTCACGTGTTCGGCGTAGTCCACGCCCTGCGGCTCGCCCCACAGGTCGGTGGGACGGTCCTCGCCGAAGAGGCGGTCGCCGCCCAGCGCGCGCGCGGCGATCGCGCCCGACAGCATCTGGCTCAGGCGCTGCGATTCCTGCACTGCGATCTGCACGAACAACGCCGGCGTCATCGACTGGTCGATGCGGCGGCTGGGGTCGCCGAAGTCCGCCGGGAACACCTGGTCGCCCGTGAGCGGCCGGTGCTGCGAGGTGCCGTTGATCGTGACGACCAGCTTCGCCGTGCTGGTGCTGCCGTCGGCGTCGGTGATGACGTAGTCGAACACCTCGGTCAGCGTCTGGCCGTCGCCCAGCGAGGCCACGCGCACGTTGCTGGCGTTCACCGAATAGCTGTAGCTGCCGTCGGCGTTCAGCCGCAGGTTGCCGTAGCGGCCCGCCGTCGATCCGCCGATGGTGCCGGCCACGCCTTCGAAAGAAACACCCGTGACCGGCGTCGGCGTGCCGTCCGCGCCGAGGCGGTCGGCCACGTCGTTCGCGCCCATGCCGCTGCCGCCGAACACGTTGCCGGTGGCGGTGGCGCCGGGCCGCGCGGTGCCGATCGAGGTGGCGTCGTTGCATGCCGTGGGCACGTCGTCGATCACCAGCACGCGCAGCGTGCCCTGCGTGGTGTCGCCGTCGCGGTCGGTCACCTGCAGCGCGATGTCGTCGGTGACCTGCCCGCCCGCGTGGCTCTGCGCGGCGCCCAGCACGTAGGTGTAGCGCACGGTGCCCGTGGCCGCGTCGAAGCCGGTGAGCGTGATGCGCCCGCGGTCGGTGGCGATGGTGACCGGGCTCGTGCCGAGCGCGGCCAGCTGCGCCGGCGTGAGCGTGGTGCCGTGCACCGCGATGCTGCCCAGGCCGTCGGGCGCCGTGACGAAGAAGCTGCCCGAGACGGTCTCGCTCGCGTCGCCCGGCTCGACCAGGCCGCGCTCGTACACGGTGGCCTGCCCGGCCGTGTCGGGGCCGTTGTTGTCGCCGATCACCAGCGTCACGCCGTCGTTGGCGCCGTGGATGGTGAGGGTCAGCGTGGCGGTGCTGGTGTCGCCGTCCGCGTCGGTGATCGTGTAGCTCACCACCTCGGTCAGCGTGTCGCCCACGACCAGTGCCTGCACGCGCGGGTCGGCGTTGTTCAGCGTGTAGGTGTAGCTGCCGTCGGCGTTCAGCACGATGCGCCCGTAGGTGGTGGTGATCGGCACGCCCACCGTGCCGGCCACGCCGCCGAAGCTCACGCCCGTCACCGGCACGCCGTTGGCGTCGTCGGCGCCAAGGGTGTCGTTGGCCTTCACGTCGCCGCCCACCGTGTTCGGCGCGCCGTCCTCGGTGATGGCGTGGGTGTCGTTCACCGCTTCGGGCACGTCGTCCACGATGCGCACGGTGAGCGTGCCCGTGGCCGTGTCGCCGCCGGCGTCGGTCACGAGCAGCGCAATGTCTTCCGTGCTCTCGGTGGCGTTCGGCTGCGCCACCTGCCCGTCCAGCGTGTAGGTGTAGGCCAGCTCGCCCGTCGTCGGCACGCCGCCCACCGAACTGGTGGGCGTGAAGCCGGTGAGCACCAGCGTGCCGCGCGGCGTGTCGATGGTGACCGGCGTCGTGCCCAGGTTCGCCAGCTCGGCCAGCGTCAGCGTGCGGTTGCCCACCGTGACGCTGCGCATGCCGTCGCTCGCCGAGACCACGATGGTGCCGGTGGTGCGCTCGCGGGTGTCGGGGCCAGCCGGGCCGTCGACCAGCCCGCGCTCGTGCACCTCGGCCTGCCCCGTGGCCGCGCCGTTGCCGTCCACCGCGCCGATGGCCGGGTCGCCGTCCAGTCGGCCGTGGATGGTGATCGTCAGCGTGGCGGTGCTGGTGTCGCCGTCGGCATCGGTGATCGTGTAGCGCACCGTCTCGGTCAGCTGCTCGTTGGTCTTGAGCGCATTGACGGCGGCGTTGTCGTTGTCCAGCGTGTAGGTGTAGCTGCCGTCAGCGTTCAGCACGATGGCGCCGTACGTGGTGGTGAGCGACACGCCCACCGTGCCGGCCGCGCCGCCGAAGCTCACGCCCGTCACCGGCACGCCGTTGCCGTTGTCCGCGCCGTCGCGGTCGTTGGCCTTCACGTTGCCGCTCACCGTGTCGGGCACCGCGTCCTCGGTGATGGTGGCCGTGTCGTCGGTGGCCTGCGGCGTGTCGTTGATGATGAGCACGGTGAGCGTGCCGTTGGCCACGTCGCCGTCGCGGTCGGTCACCGACAGCGCGATCTGCTCGGTCACTTCGGTCAGCACACCGCCCGAGCGATGGCTCTGCGGCGCGCCCAGCACGTAGGTGTAGCTGACCGCGCCCCCGGTCACGACGCCGTTGGGCAGCGTGGTGCCGCTGAAGCCCGTCAGCTGGATCTGGCCGTCGGGCGTGTTGATCGTGATCGGCGCGCCCGGCGTGAGCGCCTGCAACTGCGCCAGCGTCACCACCGTGCCGCCGACGTTGATGCTGGCCACGCCGTCCGCCGCGGTGATGTTGAAGCTGCTGGCGGCGCGCTCGCCGGTGTCGGTGATGCTTACCAGGCCCGACTCGAACACCGTGACCTGCCCGGTCGCCGCGCCGTTGGCGTCGGTGACGGCGATGCCCGGCAGGTCGTTGGCGCCGCGGATGGTGATCGTGAGCGTGGCGGTGCTGGTGTCACCGTCGGCATCGGTGATCGTGTAGCGCACCTGCTCGGTCAGCGTCTCGCCGACCGACAGCGCCTGCACGCGCGCGTCGGCGTTGTTCAGCGTGTAGGTGTAGCTGCCGTCCGCGTTCAGCACGATGGCGCCATACGTGGTCGTGATCGACGCGCCCACGGTGCCGGCCGCGCCGCCGAAGCTCACGCCCGTCACCGGCGCGACGTTGCGGTCGTCCGCGCCGATGGTGTCGTTGCTCGCCACGTTGCCCGACACCGTGTTCGGCGCGGCGTCTTCGGTGATGGCGGCCGTGTCGTCGGTGGCCTGCGGCACGTCGTCCACGATGCGCACGGTGAGCGTGCCCGTGGCCGTGGCGCCGCCGGCGTCGGTCACCTGCAGGTCGATGGCTTCGGTGCTCTCGGTCGCGCCCGGCTGCGGCACCTGCGCGCGCAGCGTGTAGGTGTAGGCCAAGTTGCCCGCCGTGGGCACGCCGCCCACCGAGGCGGTGGCCGTGAAGCCCGTCAGCGTGATCGTGCCCAGCGGCGTCGTGATGACGACCGGCGTGGTGCCCAGGCTGGCCAGCTCGGCCAGCGTCAGCGTGCGCCCGCCCACGGTGACGGTCTGCAGGCCGTCGGCCGCCGACACCGTGACGACGCCGCTGCCGTTCTCGCGCGCATCGGGACCGCCCGGGCCGTCGACCAGGCCGCGCTCGTAAACCTCGGTCTGGCCCGTGGCCGCGCCGTTGCCGTCCACGGGCACGATCTCGGGGCTGGCGTCGGAGTGGCCGTGGATGGTGATCGTCAGCGTGGTGGTCGAGGTGTCGCCGTCCGCGTCGGTGAGGGTGTAGCTCACCGTGTCCGTGAGCGTCTCGCCGTCCTTCAGCGCATTGACGCGCGGGTCGGTGTTGTCCAGCGTGTAGCTGTAGCTGCCGTCGGCGTTCAGCACGATGGCACCGTATTCCGTGTCCAGCGCGCTGCCGACCGTGCCGGCCGTGCCACCGAAGCTCACGCCCGTCACCGGCACGGCCGTGTCCGCGCCCTCGCGGTCGTTGGTCTTCACGTTGCCGGTCACGGGGTTCGGCGCGGTGTCTTCGGTGACGCTGTTCGTGTCGGGGTTCGCGGTGGGCACGTCGTTCACGATCAGCACCGTGAGCGTGCCGCTGGCCACGTCGCCGTCGCGGTCGGTCACGCTCAGCGCCACCGCCTCGGTCACTTCGCCCGCGCTGTGGTTCTGCGCCGAGGTCAGCGTGTAGGTGTAGCTGACCGTGCCGCCGATCACGACGCCGTTGGGCAGCGTGGTGCCGCTGAAGCCCGTGAGGCGGATCTGGCCGTCGGGCGTGGTGATCGTGATCGGCGCGCCCGGCGTGAGTGCCTGCAGCTGCGCCAGCGTCACCACCGTGCCGCCGACGTTGATGCTCGCCACGCCGTCGGCCGCCGCGATATTGAAGCCGGCCCCCGCTGTCTCGCTGGTGTCGCCCACGCTCGTCAGGCCCGACTCGTGCACCGTCACCTGGCCGGTCGCGTTGCCGTTGGCGTCGGTCACCGTGATGCCCGGCACGTCGTTGCTCGCGCCGCGGATCGTGATGGTGATCTGCGCGATGTCGGTGCCGCCCGCTCCGTCGGAGATGGCGTAGGTGAAGAGGTCGGTGAGCGTCTCGCCGGCGATCAGCGCCTGCACGCGCGGGTCGCTGTTGTCCAGCGTGTAGGTGTAGCTGCCGTCGGCGTTCAGCACGATGCTGCCGTGGGTGCCGGTGAGCGGGCTGCCGAGCGTGCCGGCCGTGCCGGCGCCAGCCTCGGGGCCGGTGCGGATGCTGGTGACCGTGAGCGTGGTGCTGTCGGGGTCGTGGTCGGCTTCGCCGGGAATGCGCCCGCTGATGACGTTGCTGCCCACCGAGGGCGTGTCTTCGTCGATGCTGTGCGTGTCGTCGACCGCGGTCGGCGGGTCGTTCACGGCGGTGATCGTGAGCGTGCCGGCGAGCACGTTGCTGTTCAACGGCTGCGGGCCGCCCGCGTTGCCGCCGGGCTGCACGTTGTTGCCGTCGTTGAGCACGATGGTGTAGACGCGCTCGTTGTCGGTGCCGAACGCCGTCGGGTTGTCGCTGCTGCTGCGGTAGGACAGCTGGTCGAGCACCGCCCGCACCTCGGCCACGGTGGTGTCGGCGTCGAACTGCACCACCAGCGGTGCGCCGTTGCCGCCCGAGACGCTGACGCCCGGGGGCAGCGCGCCGTTGACGAACAGCTGGTCGCCCGGCTGGTAGCCGTCCAGGCTCACGGTGAGCGAGCCCGCGCCGAACACGCCGGCGGCCAGCCCGGGCGTGGTCGCCAGGTCGAGGTCGCCGACCGTGCCGCCGCTGACCAGCGCCACGGGCGGAATGCTGACGCCGGTGCCGGTCTGGTTGTTCTCCACCGCGGTCGCGCGGGTGGTGCCGCCGATCACCGGCGCGTCGTTGCGCGGCGCGATGGTGGTCGACACGTTGCGCAGCACCGACCACTGGCTGGTGGCGTCGTTGACGCTGGCGCTGATGTCGCCGCTGCCCGCCGCCACCGGCGCATCGGACACGCGCACGACCAGCCCGCCGGGCGTGCCGTTGAAGTCGGCCGCCGGCGCGAAGCGCAGCTGCGCGCTGGTGGGCAGCAGCAAGGCGCTGGTGTCGGACGCGCCCGTCGGCACGGCGAGCCAGTCGGTGCCGTTCAGGCTGTACTCCCACGCGCCCTGCGCGGCATTGGCGTTGTTGCCCACGATGGCGATGCCGCCGAACGAGGTCGATGCATCGCCGCCGCCGCTGATGGACGTCTGGTTGTCGGTCGCGTCGCCGTAGCCGCCGCCCAGCAGCGTGTCGACGCGCACACCGGCACCCGTCACGTCCTCGACGCCGGCGGGCACGGTCGCATCGGTCGCCGTCGGCCGGTCGTTCACGTTGATCACCGTGGTGCTGAGCACGATGGTGCCGGCGCTGTAGACGGTGGTGCCGCCGTTGCGGGCACCGGACACGTCGACCTGGCTGCCCGAGGTGGGGTCGGCGGTGGCGCTGTCGTTGTTGGTGTCGGTCTCGACCAGCCGCACGGTCAGCGTGGTGGGCGTGCCGTGGAAGTTGGCGGCCGGCACGAAGCGCAGCTGCGCGTCGGCGGCCAGCACCAGGGCCGTGCCGTCGGTGCGTGCGCCGACGGGAATCCAGGTGGTGCCGTTGTCCAGCGAGTACTGCCAGGCCCCTTGCGCGGGGTCCGGGACGTGGCCCGTGATCGCGACGCCGAAGAACTGGTCGGACGAACTGCCGCCGGTGCCCCCGTTGCCGCTGTTGTCGATCAGGTCGGCGGCGTCGTCGAAGTGCGAGCCGAACAGGGTGCCCACGGGGGTGCCGGCCGCGTTGTTGCCCACGTCTTCGGTCACGTTCGGCAGCGTCTGGGTGGTGCCGCCCACCACCACCGGCGCGTCGTTGACCGGCGCCACCGTGAAGACGAAGGTGCGCGTGGTGACCAGGCGGTTGCCGACCCCGTCCGCGTAGGCGAAGGTGCCGGTCGTGCTGTTGTCGCCGGGCGCCAGGCTGCCCGGACGCCCGCCGGTGTGGCCCTCGTCGTTGACCACCACGGTCACGGTGAAGGCGCCGTTCCAGTCGGCCGGCAGCGCGGCGCCGGGGGCGTCGGGCAGCGCGATCGAGATGGCGTTGATGCGGCTGTTGATCTGCGCCAGCGTGCCGGTGATGGTGATGCTGGCGCCGCCCAACGGGCCGACCGTGCCGCCGCTGCCGCCCACGCCGTTGATGACGAAGCCGGGGGGCACCGACACCGTGGCCGTCAGCACGTCGGTGGCGGCTGCGTCCTGGTCGGTGACCGTGAGGCCGGTCAGCGTGACGCTGCCGTTGCCCTCGTCCACCGTCGGGTTGCCGGCCGCGATGTGGGCCGGGTCGTTGATCGACGACGGGAACAGCGTGCGGTAGGCCGAGGCCACGTTCGCCGTCAGCCCCGCGGGGATCAGCGCGTAGGGGTTGACGTTGGTGGTGGGCACCGCCACCGTGCCGCCGTTCGCGTTGTTGTTCTCGCCGCCGTTGGCGCCGCCCGCCAGCGCGCCGCTGCTGTTCTCGCGCAGGCGGTCGTCCACGATGACCTGCACGCGGTAGGTCTGGTCGGTGTTGGCCAGGCTGCCGCCCAGCGCCACCTGCAGGCCATCGAGGTAGGCCTGCACCTGCGCGCGCGTGCCGCGGATGACGAGCGCGCTGCCGGTGCCGTCGAAGGTGCTGTCGATGGTCACGCCCGAGCCGGCTGCATTGCTCGAGGTGATGGTGATGGCGTCGCTGCCGCCGTCCGTGTACTGCGCCGCGCCCAGCGGCGCGCCCGTGCCGTTGGTGATGCGCACGGTGACCTGCAGGAAATCGGCTTCGCCGGACGCGATGCCGCCGCCATCGCCGTCGATGTCCAGGTCGCGCACGACGAAGCCCGGCACGGCCGACGGCGTGCTGCCGCCCGTCAGGTACAGCGGCGTGTTCGGGTTGGTGCCCGGCGTGAGCCCGGCCGTCGGCGCGTCGTTGACCGCCACGATGGTCAGCGCCATCGTCATGTCGGGCGGGTTGTTCGACACGCTGCCGCCGCCGGTGTCGCCGCCGATCTGCGAACCGGTGTCGTCGAAGGAGACGGTGAGCGTCACGTCGCCGGCGTCGGCACCGTTGAGGTCGTGGTTGACGTGGGTGGCGCTGCGGTAGGTCAGGCCCGTGGCGGCGCCGCTGGTGATCAGTTCCTGGATGTCGCTGGCGCGCCCGGTGAGCGTGAGCGCGCCGGTGTTGTCGCCGGCGATGGTCACGACGCGCCCGCTGGGCAGCGTGAAGCTCGTCTGCCCGCCGGTGCCGCCGATGCCCAGCGTGCCGTTGGGCACGGTCAGCCGCAGCGTGATGGGCGTGCCGAAGGCGGCCGACTCGGGGTCGGACACCACGAAGCCCGTGCCGATGTAGGTCGGCTGGTCTTCATAGACCGTGTGCACGGGCGGCACGACCAGCACGCCCGGGTCGTTCTCGCTCGACGCGCGCACCAGCACCGAGGCGGCCGCGATGTTGCCCGTGATGTCGCCGGTGGTGGGCACCGTGTCGGCGTACCAGTCGTACTCGGTGGTCGGGATCGCGATGTTCGGCCCGCCCGGCACGCTCGGCTCGTTCTGCGGGCCGCCGTTGGCGCCGGGCTGCAGCACGCCGGTGGCGGTGTCGCGCAGGCGGTCGTCGACGATCACCTGCAGCCGATAGGCCTGGTCGCGGTCGGTGTCGAAGGTGAGCGTGAGGCCGGCCAGCGCGGCGTTCACCTGGGCGCGCGTGCCGCGCAGCGTGAGGAAGTCGCCGTTGCCGTTCTTGTCGCCGTCGACGGTCACGCCGCCCATCGAGGTCGAGCCGATGGTGGCGCCCGTGTAGGCCGCGGCATTCAGCGGGTTGCCGTTGGCGTCCAGCAGCCGCACCGTCACCTGGACGAAGTCGGTCTCGCCCTGGATCACCGCGTCCAGGTCGGTGTCGCCGACGTTGAAGCCGGGCACGGGGTTGTGCGCCGGGTTGCTGCTGTCGATGTCGATGGGCCCGGCCGGCGCGGTCACCGTGGGCGCGTCGTTCAGCGGCGTGACGTAGATCCAGAACTGGCCGCCGGCCTGTTCCTTGTCGCCGTCGCTCAGCGTGAAGGTGAAGCGGTCGCTCGGCGGATCGCCGTTGGCTTCGGTGTGGCCGTCGGATTCGTCGCCCGAATTGAAATAGTAGATGCGCCCGGCGTTCA
Organism: Variovorax sp. BGA-UO-ETr-C22; assembly: GCF_059567965.1. NCBI lineage: Bacteria > Pseudomonadati > Pseudomonadota > Betaproteobacteria > Burkholderiales > Comamonadaceae > Variovorax > Variovorax sp. BGA-UO-ETr-C22. The sequence goes on along the minus strand of NZ_JCAQPA010000006.1, from coordinate 86,875 downwards.
CGTCGGCCTGCGTGAACGAGGAGCCCACGCCCAGCGCCACGAAATTGACGCCGTCGGTCGAGTACATGATGCGCCCGTGCGTGGTGACGGAGGTGATCGTGTACTGCAGCTGCGTGAGCGTGCTGTCGGGGTCGAAGGCCCTGAGCATGCCCGGCGTGATCTGGCCGCGCCCGCCCTCGGCCACGGTCAGCGGCTGGTTGGCGGTGCCGGGCGGGTCGGGCTGCGTCGGGTCGGGCGCGATCACCGGCGCGTCGTTGACGTTGGTGATCTGGATGCCGACGGTGACGGGGTTCGACGCAGCGCCCCAGCGGTCCACGGCATGCACGTTGAACTGGGTCGTGCGCACTTCGGAACCGTCGCTCACGAAGCGCAGGCCCGTGGTGCCGGCGCTGCCGGTGATGAGCGAGGCGTCGATGCGCTGCCCCACGGCCACGGCCACCCAGGCGGCGCCGTTCCAGTACTGCAGCTGGCCGCCGGTGGGCAGGCTGTCGAACTCGAACTGCATCGCGCCCGGCCCGGTACTGCCGTTGTTGAAGGCGTAGTTCGGGTCGCCGTTCAGCAGCGTGGCCGAGCCTTCGAGGTAGCTTTCGCTCGCAGCGTCGTCCGCATCGACCACGCGGATCTGGCCGGTCGTGAGGTAGGCGGTCTCGCCTTCGCGGATGACCGTGTTCGACGAACCGGTGGCCACGGGCACGTCGTTGACCGGCGTGATGAAGAACGAGAAGCTGGTGTTCCAGACGTTGCGCACGCCGCCGACGGCGACGCCGGCCGTCACCGAGAGCGACACGGCCGATTCGAAGTCTTCCACGTCGCCGTCGTGCTGGAAGCGGATGCGCCCGGCGTTCAGGTCTTCCTGCGTGAAGGTCTCGTAGGTGTCGATGTCGACCCACGTCGCGCCATCGAAGCGCTGCAGCACGCCGTTGCGCACCGGCCCCGTGGTGCCGGTGTAGTCGGTGACCGTGTAGATCACCTGCGACGGCGGCACGCCTTCGACCACGTAGCTCAGGCCCGGCACGGTGTTGAAGTCGGAGCCGGTGCCGCCCAGCACCACCGAGCCGCCTTCGCTGAGCGTGCCGCGCGTGGCGCCGTTCTGGTCGGTGCCCGCGTGGTTGGAGCCCGAGGTGGTGACGGTGCCGTCGATGGTCTGCAGCGGATCGCCGTTGCCCGCCGGGGTTTCGACGAGGTTGATCGTGAACTCGTAGGTCTTCAGCGTGCCGTCGGGGTTGCGGTCGGCGCCTTCGCGGATCACGGTGTTGCCGTTGGCGTCCCAGGTCGGCCCGAGCGTGTTGTCGACCACCTGGAAGCTGAAGGTGTCGGTGTCGCCCGCCGCCGCGCCCTGCGTCTGCACGTACTGCACGCGGCCCGAGCGCACGTCTTCCATGGTGAAGGTGCCGCCCGGCGGCAGGATCTTCCCGTCGAGCAGCAGGTAGCCCTGGTTCAGGCCGTTCATCGAGGTGACGGCAAAGGTCAGGTTGTCGTCGCTCGAATCGACGTCGGTCGCGCCGAGCATGCCGGGCGTGAGCGTCACGGTGTAGCCGCCGCCCGCCGGGTCCACGGTCGCCTCGAGCGTGCTGCCGGGGTCGAGCACCGGGTCGTCGTTGGCCGGGCGCACGTTGATGGCGATGGTGCCCGAGGTGGACGACGGCGTGCCCGTGCCGCCGCCGGCATCGCTCACCGTGACGCCGAAGCCGTCGGTGAACGGGTAGCTCTGTCCGTTGTTGTCGCGCTGGCCGTTGTTGCCGTAGGTGAGGCCGCCGCGGTCGTCGTAGCCGAACACGAAGCCGGCATCGATGTCGGCCTGCGTGATGGCGCGGTTGGTGACGTTCTGGGGCACGCCGCCGATCAGCACGGTCCCGGTGAAGTACAGCGTGCCGTCGGTGGGCAGGCTGGTCAGCCGCACCGTGAGGTCGCCGCTGGCGTCGTCGCCGCCGCCGTCGGCGACGATGAAGTTGCCCACGACCGAGGCCGGGTTGCCGCCGGGGTCGATGGCGTTGGGCGGCTGCCCTTCGAACACGCTGCCCCCGCCCGAGACCACGGGCGGCTGGTTCAGCGGCGTGACGTTCAGCGTGATGGTGGCGTGGTCGGAGCCGGCCAGCGGCGTGGCGCCGTCGTTGACGACGATGACGAAGCTGTCGTCCAGGTTCTGGTCCGCGCCGGTGGCCGTGTGCACGTAGGCGACGCGGCCCGCCAGCACGTCGGCCTGCGTGAAGACCGAGCCCACGCCGATGCGCTCGCCGTTGAGCGTGAGGTAGCCGTGCGTGGTGTTGGTCGCGATGCCGTAGACGATCTGGCCGGTGTTCTGCGAACCGATCGTCACCTCGGGGTCGACGGCGTTGAGCGTGGTGCCGGTCAGCAGCGTGGTGCCGCCCTCGGAGACCGTCTGCGCCGCGTCGGCCACCGTGGTCGGGTCGTTCGACGGCGTGATCGTCACGTCGAGCGCGCGGTTGGCGGTGAGCGCCGGCGTTTCCGAATCGGTGATCGACACCAGGATGCGCGTGGTGGCCGTGGCGTTGCCCAGTTCGGTGTCGGCGGCGGTGAACACCAGCTGGTTGATCCAGGCGTTGGCGTCGGCCACGCTGCCGACGAAGCGGTAGCCGCCGGGCACGGTGGTGACGCCCGCCATGCTGGCGCTGGACAGCGCGCCCAGCGCGGGGTTCTCGACGGTCACGTCGACCGTGACGTTGCCCGCGCCGTCGTCGGTGAGCGTCCAGCCGCTGAGCGTGGCGCGGTCGGCGCCCGGCGCGTTGAGCGAGCTGGGTTCGCTGACCGTGATGCGCGGCGTGGTCGTCGACACGGTGGGCGCGGCCAGCAGACCGTCGTAGTCGGCGGCGGCGAAGGCGCGCGTCTCGATGAGGCCCGTTGCGGCTTCGAGCGACCAGTCGCCCTGGCGCGAGGCCGCGCCGGTGGCGTCGAGCGACGCCGCCACGTCGGCGCCCGTGGCGCGACCCAGGGCCTGCACGAAGCGTTGCCCGTCGGCGCCCACGTCGCACCCGTAGAGCAGGATGTCGCCGTCCGCACCCAGGCTCGCGCCGATCGCCTGCCAGGCGCCGGCCGAGCGCGCCAGGCCGGCGACGTCGAGGGTTTCGTTGCCCAGCGTGATCTCGCCCGCGCTGCCGTGGCTGAGGATGTGCAGCGCCGTGAGGCCGCTGCGCCCTTCGAGCGCCTGGCGCAACTGTTCGACGCCGGACGAGCCGGTGTCCAGCAGGATCAGGTCGGCGCCCTGCGGCACCGAGGCGGCGAGCTGCTGCCAATTGGCAACATTCTTGTCGACGACGTAGACCTCGCTGGCCGGGGTCGGGGTCGGGGCCGGGCCAGGCGCGGATCGCGCGTCCGCTTCGGGCGTGCTTTCGCGCCCATGCGGCACGGCAACGGGCGCCGCCGCGTCGGCGGCATGCGGCGCATCCCCGTGCGGGCCCTGCGGCGCGTCCGCCGGTGCCGCCGCGGCGGCCTCCACAAAAGCGGCGCCATCAAATAGCTGCCGGCTTTCCAGCGCAAATCGATGAGCGCGTGGGCGAAGGAATTGGGGCGATTGAGACCTTGGCATGGCTCAAAGTGTGACGACAAATATGCAAATGTGTCCACTATTAACGTTCTCTCGTTTCGCGCCAACCACGTCAAAAAAACACAAAAACCACGCCTTTCCTTGCTTTCCTCCGCATTTTGAAATTAATTGTTACCCGCATCGTGGTTCATTCACCGGCTCATATGAAAGGCATATCCATTGCCGTATTTCCCCTCTGTGCAAGGCGATCTTCCCTCGACAGCCGGGTGCTCAGCGCCTTTGCAACCTCGTCCGATCGAAACGCCTGATCCATTGCCGGTTTTCAACTACGGAATTCCGTGGAAAACAGGGGCGGGAATTCCCTCTTCCTTGGCGACAAGGCATTCGCTATTCGCGATATATGGAACAACGCCTCAATTCATCGAGGTCGATTCACAACTGTAAAAATATGCGGAGCGCGATCGGCAATGAAAACCTTCACCATAAGAATTAATTGATGCAATGCACAAACCAAGGGTCCGGAGGTAATTCGATCACCGGGAACCGGGCCCCATCCGGCCATTGCTTGCCTGCGGCCGCGCACCACGACGGACGGGTCCGCGGCATGGGGTTGTAACCATGTGCGCAACGGCCGAAGGGCACGGCAGGGCCGCCCGGCGGACTTCCGAAACGGCCCGCACCGCGCATCCGGGACGCTTCGCGCGGCCTCGTCGCTTCGATGTAATTCGAAAGAATCAACAACATCCGCTTGCAGATGCGAGGCTGGTCGAGCACCCGGTTCGGCGGGCCATCGCGCCCCCTGCGTACGCCCGCGCAGCTTCGACTGCTTAACCCGGCAATATTTAACGATTCAAGATAATTGTTACGTTTTTGGAGCATCTGCAGACCCTCGATTCCTGCCTTCACAGGAGTCTGTTGCACAGGGCGCGGTGATACTGTTCCGGCCCCGAATCTTGCGTTCCTGGTGTGCGCACTGCGCGCCGGAGGACACGAGGCGTGGCACATCATCCAACTCGCTCATGTAAGAAAAAATGAACAAACTGCTCGCACTCATCTTCGTGGCTGCCGCCATCACCGCTTGCTCGAAGCAAGAGTCCACGCCCGCAGCGCCGGCCGCTCCCGCAGCACCTGCTGCCACCGCACCGGCCACGCCGGCACCCGCACCGGCCGCCAGCGCACCGGCTGCCGCAGCGCCCGCGGCCACCACGACGGCATCGGCCGACGTGCCCAAGGAATGCCAGGAGTACCTGGACAAGGTGAGCGCCTGCGTGGGCAAGCAAAGTGGCGCCGCCGCCGACGCCCTGAAGTCCAGCCTCGAGCAGACCAAGGCCACCTGGGCCAGCTACGGCGCCAACGCAGCCCAACTCGGCGCTGCCTGCAAGGCCGCTTCCGACGCCTTCGCCGCACAAGCCACGGCCATGAAGTGCTGATGCACTGAGTCGCTGACGCCGGCGAGCTTGCCCTCGCCGTGCAACGCGACACACCTCCTCGTCCTCAACGAGGAGGCGCCGCCCCATACAGCGGACGGCGCCGAAACGGTTCCTGTCAGACCGAGACAATCCAGCCCCCATGACAGACCTCCTCACCAACCTCACCTGGCACGCCCTCTCGGGCCCGCATGCGTCTTTTGCCGCCGGCACATCGACCGCACGCCGCTACGCCACAGGCTTCTCCCCCATCGTCGGCTTTGCCGACGCACTGCACCCCGACCTCGACGCGCTGCTGCCCTTCTGCACGCCGGACGAGCGCTTCTATGCCATCGGCTGGTCGGGCCCCGCGCCGTCCACCTGGCAGGTCGACATGGAATCGGTCATCGTGAAGATGATCTGGGACGCGCCTGCACCCGTGGCCGACACGCTTCCTGATGTCGTTCGGCTCGGCGCAGCAGATCTAGAACAAGTGCTGGCCCTGGCCGCCCTCACCCGCCCCGGCCCCTTCTCCACGCGCACCATCGAACTCGGCGAGTACGTCGGCTGCTTCGACGCCGACGGCCGCCTCGTGGCGATGGCCGGCGAGCGCATGGCCGCCGGCACGCTGCGCGAGATCAGCGGTGTCTGCACGCACCCCGATGCGCAAGGCAAGGGCTACGCGAAGCGCCTCGTCACGCGCCTGGTGGCGCAGCAGATGCAGCGCGGCGAAGTGCCCGTGCTGCATGTGATGCAGGGCAACGCGGGCGCGCGACGCATCTATGAGCGCATGGGTTTCCGCGTGCACAGCGAACCCGTGGTTCGCGTGATCTCTCGGCGCTGAGCGGCGCCGCGCCTGCGGCCCGAATCAGGCGGCCGCCACCCCACGCTCGCTCGTGATCTCGGCGCCTTCGCGCATCGTCTTCGTGACGGGCGTGTTGGCCACCACCTCGAGCAGCCGGCTCCACTGCGCGTCGGTCAGCGGTGCGCTGGCGTGCAGCACGCGGTGGATGTGCGCCTTGCCGTCGGCGTCCTTCGTGAAGCTCAGCTCGGCCTTGAACTCGCCCAGCTCCCAGCCCTTGCGCTGGGCGTACATCCGCAGCGTGATCGCGGTGCAGGCGGACAGCGCGGCCAGGTAGTAGTCGTAGGGCGCCGGCCCCGCGCCCTGCCCGCCCAGCGACGCCGGCTCGTCCGCCACGAGCTGGAACTTGCCGACCTGGATGCGGTGGTTGAAATTGACGTCGGTGGAGACGATCGTTGCGGTGTGGCCCATGGGAGTGCTCCTGTTGACAAGCAAGCATTCTGGCGCGGCCGAACGCCCGAAAACATCAGCGCCAACGCGGTTGATCCAGACGCTCATAATGCTCGCCGGGCGGCCATGCCAGGGGTCGCCAGCCACCCGGCACAAGCGGGTGCGCCGCCTTCCTGCCTGGCATCGACGGAACGACACCATGAGCGCTTTGCACATGTTTCTACCGGTCTCCGAGCCCGCGCGCAGCGAGGCGCTGGCACTTTTCATCAAGACACACCACGTGCCCCGCCACCTCGTGAGAGGCACCTCGCGCAAGATGCCGGACGACTGCGGTCCCCCCGCGCCGGTTCGCACCTCGCAGGAACAACCGCAGGCCGCATCCGCCCAGCCATCGGCCGCATCGGCCTAGGGCGGACAGACCGCAAGGAAGACAGCCCTCGTCGCGCCGGCCGCGCGCGGCGCGTGTTCGTGCGCCCTTCTTGGCTCGCCTCCGGTGACCGCTGGGCATCGCGTGCCACATCGCCGCGAGGCAGCCCGTCTTTCCATTCGCCTACACCGAAAGTCCGGGATAAAACCCACCTTCATCGGTCACACTGGCGACATCGACAAAAGAATGCGCGAGTTGTCGCGACATACTGCACGAATGCAAAAAAATCACATGGAAACGAGCCGCCCCACGATGCGCTCGTTCCGCAGCCAGCCATGACGGAGTTGAGGGTCAGCTGGGAGCACACGTTCCCCGACGACGGGACGAAGCTGGTCATCCATTCGAACTGGGTTTCCAACACCCCCGCCACGCAGGCCTACCTCGAGGCGCTGGTCGCGCGGGTCGGGCAGATGGACCCGGCGCCCCACTGCGTTTTCGAGAAACGCCAGGCCGTCCCGTCGCGCTCGTTGCCGCCGGACCTCGGCACCTTCACCTCGGCCGAGTTCTGGCAGGTGGCCGAGCTGCTGCACCTGCAGGCCACCCCGTCCCTTGCCGCCGCGCGGCTGGTGCTGGTCGAGGGCATGCGTCCGGCCAAGGCCGCGAGACAGCTCAACACGAGCCCGCAGGCGTTGACGAACACGTTGCGTAAGATCCGCACGGAGCGCGCGACCTCGTCGCGGCTGGGCAGGTTGCCCGCCGACCGGCCACCATCCGAAGGCACCGCGCCGCAGGAGCCCTGAGCGGCCGACCGGTGCGCCCTCCCCGGCTTGCATCGGCACGGTCAATCCCGTACGCTGGCCCGGCGTCGATGCGCAGCACCCGAGCCCTTGCGGGCCGCCGGGCCGGCCTTGCGGACGCGCAAAGGAGTCCCGCCATGCCAAGCCGATCGAACGGCCTCGCGGCCGAAATGGAAGCAGTGCGAACGCTGGCGCTGGTGGGCGCGGCGGCCGCTGGCAAGACCTCCCTGGCCGAGGCCCTGTTGTTCAAGGCGGGCGCCGTCGGCGCGTGCGGCAGCGTCGAGCGCGGCAGCACCGTCAGCGACCACGACCCGCTCGAGCGCCGCATGCTGCATTCGCTCAACGCCTCGGTGATGCACCTCACGCACGCCGGCACGCGCATCCACCTCATCGACACGCCCGGCGGCCCCGACTTTCTCGGCCAGAGCCTGCCGGCGCTGGAGGCGGTCGAGACGGTGGCGGTGGTCATCAATGCCGCCACCGGCATCGAGCCGATGGCGGTGCGCATGATGGATTACGCGGCCGCGCGCCACCTGGCCCGCATGATCATCGTCAACAAGATCGATTCGCAAGGCATCTCGCTGGCGGGCCTGCTGGCCGACATCCAGGCCACCTTCGGCCGCGAATGCCTGCCGCTGAACGTGCCCGACGGGGTCAACAGGCAGGTGATCGACTGCTTCTTCAACCGCTTCGGACGCTCCGACTTCGGCCCCGTCGAAGCGGCGCACCGCGCGCTGGTGGAACAGGTGGTCGAGGTCGACGCGGCCTTCGTCGACCGCTACCTCGAGGAAGGCGACGTCGACCCGTCCGAGCTGCACGCGCCGCTCGAGCAGGCGCTGCGCGAAGGCCACCTGATCCCGGTGTGCTTCACCTCGTCGCGCAGCGGCGCCGGCGTGGCCGAGCTGCTGGACGTGATCGTCAAGCTCCTGCCCGACCCGACCGAGGCCAACCCGCCGGAGTTCCTCGTCGGCGAAGGCGCGCAGGCCCAGCCCATGCAGGCCCGGCCCGACCCGTCGCTGCACGTGCTGGCGCATGTGTTCAAGGTCACGATCGACCCCTACGTCGGCAAGATGGGCATCTTCCGCGTGCACCAGGGCACGGTCACGCGCGACAGCCAGCTCTACATCGGCGACGGCCGCAAGCCCTTCAAGGTCGGGCACCTGTTCATGCTCCAGGGCAAGGACCATGTCGAGGTGTCGCACGCGGTGCCGGGCGACATCGTGGCGGTGGCGAAGGTCGACGAGATCCATTTCGATGCCGTGCTGCACGACGCGGCCGAAGACAGCCATGTGCACCTTGCGCCGCTGCCGTTCCCGGTGCCGGTGTACGGCCTGGCCGTGGAGCCCAAGCGCCATGGCGACGAGCAGCGCGCCTGGGAAATCCTCGGCAAGCTCGCGGCCGAAGACCCGTGCCTGCGCATCGAGCATGTGGCCGCGACCAACGAGACGGTGCTCTACGGCCTCGGCGAGCTGCACCTGCGCCTCGTGCTCGAACGCCTGCGCGAGGTGTACCGCTTCGAGGTCCAGACGCGGCCGCCGCGCATCGCCTACCGCGAGACCGTGACCGCGCCGGCCGAGGGCCACCATCGCCACAAGAAGCAGACCGGCGGCGCCGGCCAGTTCGCCGAAGTCTTCCTGCGCATCGAACCGCTGGCGCGCGGCGCGGGTTTCGAGTTCGCGGACGAAGTCCGGGGCGGCGCCATTCCGAATCAGTTCATCCCCGCGGTCGAAAAAGGCGTGCGCGAGGTGCTGGCCTACGGCGCGATCGCCGGCTACCCCGTGGTCGACGTGCGCGTGGTGGTCTACGACGGCAAGCACCACAGCGTGGACAGCAAGGACATCGCCTTCGCGACCGCCGGCCGCAAGGCCTTCATGGCGGCGATCCGCGAGGCGCAACCGGCCGTGCTCGAGCCGATCGTGCAAATCGAGATCGCCGTGCCCGAGCATGCCGTGGGCGACGTCACCAGCGACCTGTCGTCGCGGCGCGGCCTGGTCACCGGCACGTCGGGCCTGGGGGCCGGCACGGTGGCCATCGGCGGACAGGTGCCCGAGGTAGAGCTGGCCAACTACCAGTCGCGGCTCAACGCGATGACCAGCGGCCAGGGGCGCTACACCATCGCGTTGTCGCACTACGAGGCCGTTCCGCCGACCGTGCAGCGCACGCTGATGGGGCAGTACCGGGTGCGCGACGACGACTAGGAGCACCCCGGGGGCATGACGCTGCCATGGCCTAATGGCCGGCATCCGCCATTCATCCCGCACGGGCTCCCCGATGAAGAAACTGCTGCCACTGGTCCTGTCCACCCTGTTCGCCCTGCCCGCTTCGCAGGCCCACGCCGCACCGCGCCAGCCGTACACCCCGGACCAGGCGCGGGCGCTGCTCACGCAACTCGGTGCCCATGTGATGGTCATCAATTCCGACCAGACGCTGATCCGGAAAAAGCCGGCGAGCGCGTTCGACGTGCTGACCTACTACCCGCTGCCCAAGGCCAAGGTCGACGAATACAAGCGCAACGGCCACATCGTCAACACGAACGACGACATCGCCGACGCTGCCACCTACCGGATCAAGGACTACGCGCTGACGAACGAGAAGAACGAGAAGCTGCGCCTGAAGGACGACGGCAGTGCGCCGTCGCTGCAGGACTTCTCGCTCTGGACCTACGACAACGCCCTGAGCAGCCAGCGGGGCTTCTACGTGAAGCTGGACAAGCCATTCGAGCGCGTCAAGGGGCACCTCACGGTGGTGTTCGAGATGCCCGGGAACATCCGGCACGAGACGCGGGTGCCGGTCGACCTGTCCATCACGGACAAGGACCCGCGACCCGGCACCTGATCCTGCGGTCGCTTCACGGCGATCCTGGCTCGAAGAGCTCGCGCTGCGACGTCGTCAAGGCCGCGAAGCTGTCTCCCATGGGCTGAAGAATGGCATCGGCGATCGGCTGCAGTTGCCGGGTGAGGTAGTGCTCGTAGTCGATGTGCGAATGGCGGGTTTCCAGCGGCTCCGGCCCGTTGCGGGTCATGACGTACTGGATCCAGCCGCCCTTCTGGTACTGCTGGGTCCGGCCGACCCGGGCGTTGTGCTCGTCGGCGATGCGCGCGGCCCGCACCTGCGGCGGCACGTTGACCAGGTAGTCGTCGAGCCGGTGGCGCAGGCGCTTGCGGTAGATGAGCAGGTCGTCCTTGGCGCCCGCCAGCGTCGCCTTCGCATAGTCGGTCACGAAGGCCTTGTACGGCTCACCCTGGAAGATGCGTGACAGCAGGCCCTCCTGGAACTGGCGCGCCAGCGGGGTCCAGTCGCTGCGCGCCATCTCCAGGCCGCGGTACACCATCTCCTCCTTGCCTGCGGCATCCACGCTGAGACCGGCGTAGCGCTTCTTGCTGCCGACCTCCGAGCCGCGGATGGTGGGCATGAAGAACTTCTTGTAGTGCGTGTCGACCTCGATCTCGAGAAAGCTCTCCAGGCCCTGCTCCTCGCGCAGCCTGCGCGCCCACCAGTCGTTGATGTCGGCCGCCAGGCGGGCCGCGACGGCATGCGCCTCCTCGTTGGTGTGGGTGCGCCGGAGCCAGATGAAGATCGAGTCGGTGTCGCCGTAGATGGCCTCGTAGCCCCGCTGCTCCACGAACTCGCGCGTGAGCTTCATCATCTCGTGCCCGCGCAGCGTCACGGCGGACACCAGCTTCGGGTTGAAGAAGCGGCACTCGGACGCGCCCAGCACACCGGCAAAGGAGTTCATGAGCAGCTTCAGCGCCTGCGACAGCGGCTCGTTCTTCGCCCGCTTGGCCTCGTCCCGCGCGTGCCAGAGCGTGGTCACGATCTGCGGCAGGCAGTGCCTGTCGCGCGAGAAGACGGTCTCTTGGGGTCCGTGGATGAGACCGGTCGGATCGGCGGCGTTCGAGCCCTCGACGAGGCCCACCGGATCGACCAGGAAGGTGCGGATGATCGAGGGATAGAGGCTCTTGTAGTCCAGCACCACGACGGAGTCGTAGAAGCCCGGCTTCGAGTCCATCACGTAGCCGCCCGGGTAGGCCTTGCTCGCGATCTCGCCCACGTTCGGCGCCACGTAGCCCAGGCGGTGCATCCGCGGCAGGTAGTGGTGGCTGAACGCGGCGATGGAGCCGCCGAAGTGGTCGGCCTGCAGGCCGGTGACCTGGGCGCGCTCCATCATGAACTGCAGCAGCTTCGCCTTCTCGAAGATGCGCAGGACCAGCTCGCAGTCGCGGATGTTGTACAGCGCGAGCGCGGGCTTGTCGTGCTGATACCGCCGCTCGATCTCCGCCATCTTGTCGTACTCGTCGCCGATGGCCTTGCCTTCGCCCAGCAGCGTCTGCGAGACGTTCTCGAGGCTGAAGGACGGAAAGCTCCACACCGCGGCCCGGAGCGCCTCGATGCCATCGAGGACGATCCGCCCCGGCGTGGGCGCGAACAGGTAGCCCTGCTTGCCCGGATGCGTGCGCCACTCGATGGGCCGGCGCTCCCGCCCCAGCAGCAGCGGCACGCCGCAGTCGTTGGCGGTCTTCTGCAGCACGCGCAGGTCGAACTGGACCACGTTCCAGCCGATGAGGACGTCGGGATCGTTGCGCTCGAACCAGTCGTTGAGCTGCTCGATCATCGCCTTGCGGGTCGGGCAGTAGACGAGCGAGAAGTCCATGGGCTCGCCCGGCCCGGGCGACGGCTCACCGAGCATGAAGACGATGCGCTCGGGCGTGCCGTCCAGCGCAATGGAGTAGAGCCCTTCATGCTGGCTCGTCTCGATGTCCAGCGACACGAACTTGAGTACCGGCCGGAATTCGGGCGCGGGGCTGAGCTTGCAGTCGACGAGCGTGGCGCGCTCGGCGCGACCGCCTTCCACCCGCACACCGGCGGTGATGAAGCGCTCCATCAGGTAGCGGTCGTGCGGGCGCACGTCGGCTTCGAGCAAGGGGATGCCCTGCGCCTGCAGGGCGCGCGCCAACCGGCCGATCTGGCGGAAGTGCGTCGCATAGACGCCGAGGACGGCTTCCTGCTGGAAATTCCGGAGCTCCAGCTCGCGCAACTGCACGCCCGGCATGGCCGCGAGGTGGACTTCCACCGCCGCCCTGTGCCGGGCGGCGACGAACGCGACGCTGCTGCGGGAAGTCAGCACCACTTTTCTCGGCCCGGCCTCGGTGGCCAGCCAGTACTCGATCTCCGTGCCGGTCGGTGCATCACGCCAGTGGCGCGTGAGGATGAAGCCCTGGAGGTCGGTGGAGGTCACGGGCGCTAGGCGATTCGGGTGGGACGGGAAGGCGGACGGGGAATCGGAGGATTCTCGCCCGGCCCGGCCAGCTGGCGCCCGGTGATCGCAACCCGTCCGAGCGGGGCTACCGGATTGAACAGATGCGCTGACCGTGCCGAATCGCCTTCCCCCGTTCTCGCCCCGAGCGTCAAGTTCGGCGCTGTGGGGTTCCAGTAACGATGATCGGATCGACGGGATCCACGCGGACGGCAGCTCGCGGGAAGTCGAAAAGCTCCTCAGGATTGGAGGCAAGGATCCTCTCGATGGCGCTTGCATCGTGGTCAAACCAGGTCGCCAGAGCATTGAGCAAGACGCCAGCGTCCTGCTCAACCGAAAAGCCAACATGGGGCCAGTCGGTTCCCCAGACCATGCGAGTTGGCGCTTCCGAGTACAAGCGCTGGGCGCGGCGGGCGATGCGAGGATCTCGAAGGTCGGCCGACAGGCGATAGCCGATCAGCTTGACCCACACACGGCCCGTTGAGAGCAGCGACGACAAGACACGCTCAGCCTCACCGGACTGCGCCCCCAAGGACAACCCGCCGAGATGGTCGACGACCAGCGTGCAGGGCAACTGCTCCAGCGTTGACTTGAGCGAGGGCCACTGATCCTCCCTGGGAAGAATCTCGGCATGCCAACCACGGTCCGCCAGTTTCGGCGCCAGGACCTTCAGGTCATGGAGATCGACGGTACCGCCAAGCTGGCCCGACATGATGAATCGCATCCCCCTGACACCCATGGCGTGCCAGGCATCGAGCTGTGCATCGGTCGTGTCCGCATCACCCACCACCACGCCACGCAGCACCTGCGGCTCAGCGCGCAGCGCTTGCTCGACGGCGCGGTTGTCCTTGCCATACACGCTGGCCTGAACGACCACCGATCGCTCGAACTTGATCGATCGGCGCAAGCGGCGCAGTTCCGCCGGCGGTGCCGGTGCGGGTTCGTAGCTCGCGTCCGGCACCGTGTTCAAGAAATCTTCAGGCGTGACATGGCAATGAGAATCGCACGCCCGCGCGGGGACCTGAAAGTCGGGGGCCGCATAGTTCTCCGGCGGCGGCAGGCAGGCTGCTGTCAATTGCATCGTTCTTCTCCAGACACAGTAAACGCTTTCCATGAAATCAAAGGCATTCGCTCGTCGCCGAACGCTTGTCGATGACAACCTCGGTGAGCGCCTTGCGATGCAGGTAGCAGTGCACGTTGCGCACGACGGTTTCAACCCGGCGCGTTTCCAGTGCATCCGTCCATCCCGCGGCATGCGGTGTCATCACCAGGTTGTCCAAAGTTTCGAACGCCAGGCTGCCGGGCGCGCCCACCATCGAAGACGGCGGCGGATACGTGTACCAGGTGTCAACGATGGCACCACGAATTTCGCGCCGTTGAAGTGCTCCAAAGAGTGACGCCTCGTTGACGACCGGCCCACGTGCGACGTTGATCAGGATGGCGTTCGACTTCATGCGAGACAGCTCATCCTTGTCGATCAGGTTCAGCGTTTCTGCGCCACCCGGTACACACAGAAGAACATAGTCGCTCTGCGCAAGGAGGGTCGGCAGAGCCTCCATGCCGCGCCACCAGTTCAGCTCGCGGGAGACGCCGGGCGATCGACTCACGGCGATCGCCTGCATTCGAAACGCAGCGGCCAATTGAGCGACACGCTGGCCGATTCTTCCGTAGCCCACCAGGCCGATGGTCTTGCCTTGCAACTCGCCGTGCTTGCGACCGACAACGGAGCCGCCGCCCCAGGTCCATCGGTGCTGCCTCAATTCGGCATCCATCTCGCGGAATGGAATCTCGGCGTTCAAGATGGCGCCCATCACGTACTCGGCAATGGGATCGCTGCCGTTGCTGACGTTGCAGACCACCGAGTTGGCTGGCACCCACTCGGAGCGCAACCAGTCGACACCCGAGAACGGGAGAATGGTCAGGCCGAGCCGGCGGCTGGCGGCGAAGGTCGCTTCAACACCGAGGCCTTGTGCGTGTCGCGCCCATTCGGCAGATCCGATCAGGATTTCGGCCGCAGCTGCCTTGCGCGTCAAGCCTTCCATGCCCTCTTCGGCGCACCATGACTCGGCAACCCAACCGGGGCCGAGACAAGCCAACAGAGGTTCCTTGAAGACCTGGCTGTAGCGCCCAGCCAGTAGCAGTGTGCGAGGTGCTGGTGTCATGGCCTTCATACCTTCGGGATACCCAGTCGATCGACCAACTGCTTGTAGAGCGCGATGTCGGCAGCGATCAACGCCTTGGTCTGCGCTGCGGTGCGATAGACGTAGCCGAGGTCTCGCTCGCGGAGCCAATCCTGCGTCGACCGCAGCCTGGCGGCCTTCGCCAGCACCGTGGCGTAGTAGTCAACCACATGATCCGGAGTGCCCGCAGCTACCGCAGCGACGATCCAGGATTCACCGGTATAGCCCCTGACACCGAGTTGCGCGGTCGTCGGCACACCCGGGAGCGAGGCGAGAGGCTGGCTTGCACCAAGTACAAGACCTCGCAATTTGCCCGACCGGATGAGGGCATGCGCTGCCGACACATCCAGCATTCCAACGTCGACGGCGTTTGCCAACAAGGCGGATGCCACTTCACTGCCACCCTTGTACGGAATGGCCGTCATCTTCATGCCCACTGTCTCGTTGAGCCATTCGGCTTGCAGCTGCAAGGCCGTGGAGCCGGTGCCCAGGTTCAGGGTCCTGGGATGAGCCTGTGCTTTCAGGACCAGGTCTTCGAAGCTCTTGATTCCCGAGGATGCCCCCGTCACAAGCACAACGGGCCCCGTTGCCAGGACGCCCACTGGTACGAAGTCCGTCAGGGGATCGTAGGGCAAGCTCTTGGCGATGGCGGCGTTCACTGCAAGCGTCGACGAACTCCCGATCAGCAGCGAATATCCGTCGCGCGCAGAGGCGAGCACGTTCTGTGCACCGATCAGGCCACTCGCACCAGGCCTGTTGTCAGGAACCACCGGCTGGCCCGAGAGTTCTGCCAGAGCCTTGGCATACACGCGGCCGACGAGATCGGCGGCGCCCGATGGAGGAAATGGAATGACCATGCGAATGGGCCGCACGGGAAAGGCATCGCTCTGCGCCGACGCCGCCCATGCACCTGTAGTCCACACCGCCAGACCGGCGGTCACGAGCTGCATGGCGGATCGCCGACTCAGGTGGGTCGAGCGATCAGGAGCCCCTGGATGTCTCTCGGTAAGTGTTCGATTCATATCGTGTCCCGTGAATGTTCAATGCGCCCTGCACTGACAGATCAAGCGAAGGTCCAGGCTCCGCAACGCTGCGGGCCTGATGTAGAAGGCGTTCAACGACCCTGAAACACCGGAACGCGGCGTTGTGCGGCAGCCCTCACGCCCTCCAGAAAGTCGGGATGCCGAAACTGCTCGAGTTGAACCGCGCACTCATGGCGATTCACTTGCATCACGTGGTCCGCGAATCCCGCTCGCAACGTGCGCCTCGTGCTTTGGACGGCACCGGGCGCCGAGCGCGCAATCTCTTCCGCCATGGCCAGTGCCGTGGCAAACGGGCCTTGATCCTCGGAAAGAGCGTCGATCAACCCCAGCGCCAATGCCTGCTGCGCACTGACCCGCTCGCCCGTGTAGAGCATCCAGGCTGCCTTTTGCGCACCGACGATGCGCGGCAAGGTGTGGCTGATTCCGAAACCGGGATGAATGCCCAGTCGGTTGAAGTTGGCGCTGAGCCGGGACTGGGGCGATCCCACGCGGAAGTCAGCGACCAGGGCAAGCCCCAATCCGGCGCCGATGGCAGCGCCCTGTATCGCCGCAACGATGGGTTTCCTGTTCGAGAAAAGCCGCATGGCCTGCGCATAGAACGGCGACGGGTCGAGCGCCGCGCTGTTTTCGGTTCGGTCGAAATTCGCTCCAGCGCAAAACACGCTGCCGCCACTGCGCAGAACGATCGAGCGGCAATCCTCGACAGCATCGAGATGCTCGAAACTGTCGGCCAATTCCTTGACGAGCTCGACGTCGACGAAATTGTGCGGGGGATTGTTGATTTCGAGCACGGCAACATGCCCTGTGAGTTCACAGCTGACACGACAAGCATTCATGAAAAGTACCCTCGAGTGCTATTGCGCGGAAACTTCATGGCGCCACAGTGCGTGCTCATCGTGCAGCCGTCGGCGCTGAACCTTGTTCACTCCGGTGTCCCGAGGGAGGCTCGCGATCTGGATGATTTCAACGGGCCGCATGATGCTCGGCAAACGTTGAATTGCTGCAAGCGTCTTCTCCAGGTCAATTCGAGGATCTGCAATCCACAAGACAACGCGTTGACCGCTCACCGCGTCCGCTCTCGACCAGATCGCGAACTCGGACAACTCCGCTTCTTTTTCCAAAGAGCGTTCCACGAAATCGATCGGAACGTATTCGCCGTTGACCCGGATGGATTCGCTCATCCGCTCGATGAAGACAAGGTTTCCAAGGTGGTCGACGCGGCCTCGGTCGCCCGTGTGAAACCAGTCGTCAGCATCCGTCGAGGGGTCCAACATTCCGTCGCGAAGGTAGCCAGAAAACAGCGTGTCCGCCTCCCGCGCTCTGACATGGATTTCCCCCTCTTCGGATATCTTGAATTCGGCGTCGAAACGCACGCGCCCGGCGTAGTGGGTAGGGCCTTCTTCCGCCAAGGAGCGGTCGCCTGCGCGAACATGCCATGTATGACAAAGCCCACCGGCTTCGGTGGACCCATACGCCGTGATTCCAATGGGGATTCCGAACATGCCCAGGAATTCGCTGATGGCGCCAAACACCACGCGCACCTTATGGCCCGCGCTTGCGTCGACATCCGCTTCCTTCATCAGCATCTGAAGGGGCGTGACATGCAGAACGAGTGCGGTCGCGCCGATCTGCTTCACGGTGCTCCAGAAATTCTGTGCGGCAAAACGCTGTGTCCCCAGAACGCCCGCGCCTGCAGTCCAGGCAGCCACGACACCGTAGCCCAGAGGGTTGATATGGAACATCGGCATCGGCGCAAAGACAACGTCATTGCGAACGTAGCCGAGAGAGTCGGCAATGAAGCGGCCCAGCCTGATGAAATAAGAGTGGCTCAGTGCGCAAAACTTGGGGCGACCCGAGGTGCCCGAGGTATGCATATAGCACGCGATCTCCGAGCCGTCGCAGGCCAGCCCCGTCAAGAGCGCATCGCCCTCGACTGGCACGTCTGATTTGCCTGATCTCGGGATCTCGGCACTCTTTACAACCAAATGGCCGGACCACGCGTTTCGTGCATCGATAGAAGCCCAGTTCGGATGAGTGGGTGCGCGGTACGTGTCATCGAAAAATGCAACGGCATCTGGATTCAGATCAAGCAGCATTTCCCTGATCAGGTCTTGAGGGTAGTGCGGATTGATGAGTGCCGTGCGGACGCCGTGCAACTGGCAAGCCATCCAAAAGATCAAGTAGTGCTCGCTGGTGACTCCAACAAAAGCCACTGTTTGTCCCTTGAGAATGGCGCCAGACATCGATGCGCAAAGCGTCTGCGCCGTCTTGAAAGCATCTGCCATGGGGGCCGACACCTTGTCTGTGCCGAACACCGCTTCAGGCGATCGTCGAACGGCGTCCTGGATCAAGAGCGCCAGATTACGGATATTTTGATTGAGCATTGCTTGGGTTCTCCGCAGGATATTTGAAGCGTTTCGCCACCACTGTCTTCTTCAGAAGAAGATGGGCAGCGACCTTTGTGTCAGTCGACCGATTTGCAGGCTGCTTTTCAATCAACCCAACTCCATTCGGCCAATGTATTTACCGATCGTGTTCTTCAATATTTCCACCGACCCTCCCCCGATCTCAGCAACCTTGGCATCCCGCCAATAGCGATTGAAAGGCGAATTCACAGCCGTTCCGTATGCGCCGCAAACCTGAATGGCCTGGGACGTCACCCGGTTGGCAACGGAACAGCAAAACAGCTTTGCTTCACTGGCGTAGCGCTCGGGCTCGCGCTGCGCCTCCAATGCGTCAGCCGCCGAGTACAGCAACAGGCGGGCGGCGTCGATGTCCGTGAGCATTTCTGCGAAATACCATTGGATTCCTTGAAAATCGAAGACCGATTGCCCGAAGGCCTTTCGGTTTTTGACGTAGGCAAGGGATTCGTCGAATGCTGCACGCGCCATTCCAATGACCATGGCCGCGTTGAGCGTGCGCGAATAGTTCAGATTGCGCAGCACGACTTTCAGGCCTCCACCCGGCTCGCCGAGAAGGTATTCGTAGGGCAACCGAACGTTCTCGAGTTTGAGTTCCACGTGTGGCCCGTTTCGCCCGCCAAAGGTCTCGCTCCTCTCGCCAACAAAGGTGCTCACGCCAGGTATTTCTCGCGGAACTGCAAAAACCCCTAGTCCTTTCTCGGTTTGGGCCAAGATGATGAACAGATCGGCACCACTCCCCGATGTAATGAATGATTTTTGGCCGGACAGGATCCAGTGATCGTTTTCGAGCACCGCCTTGGTGTCCAAGGAACGGATGTCGCTGCCATGGTTTTGCTCAGTCAGCGCATAGGCCGCTGTCAAGCCCTGAGAAAATTTCGGCAAGAACTCGTTCTTTAGCTTTTCGTTGCCAGATCGCAAAATTGCGTTCTGCGCCTGGAAATTGGAATTCAGAGAAATTCCGACAGAGGCACTGGCCACCCCAATTTCTTCGAAAAACGAAACCACTCGCCGGAATGAGCATCCGCCACCTCCATATTCTTGAGGGACGATCAACGCATTCAGGCCCTGTTTTGCCGCTTGCTCCACGACATCGGAGGGGTATGCGTCATCCCGATCGAGTTGAGCCGCAGCGGGCTTTGCGTAGGTTTGGGCAAAGGCGCGAAATTCATTCACGGCTTGTGCAGGTTCAAATTCCGTCCACAGCGGCATTTTTATCTCCTATCTTGTCAATCAAGGGGTAAGGCTTTTGATTCCGTATCAACCAGAAATCTGGGAGCTTCAATTCGCGCGGCCTCTACGGCAGGGATTGAGAGCAGCTCGCGCGCGGCTGCGTCGCGTGGCCGGCGGATTCAGCAGGGAGAGAGTTCGGCACAGAAGCGCTGGATGCGCTTGCAGGCTTCGACCAGGCTCTGCGTGCTCGCGGCGTACGAAACGCGGAAGTGACCGGGCATGCCGAATGCGCTTCCATGCACAACGCCGACGCCTTCTGCGGCAAGAAGCTCCAGCACGAATGTCGCGTCGTCCTGAATCAACTGGCCACTGGGCGCTCGTTTCCCGAAGGTTCCGGCGCACGATGGAAATACATAGAAGGCGCCCTCGGGTCGTGCGCATGCGAGGCCAACGCAGGCATCGAGTTGGTCAACGACCAGGTCTCGGCGTTGCCTGAAGACTTCGCGCCTCGCCGCCAGAAAATCCTGTGGGCCTTGCAGCGCCGCCACAGCCGCCCATTGCGCGACGGAACTGGCGGCGGATGTCACCTGCCCCTGGACCACGTCCATCGCCTTGATCAAGGAGGCCGGCCCGGCGCCATAGCCGATGCGCCACCCCGTCATCGCATAGGCTTTCGAAACGCCATTGACGATCAGCGTCCGCTCCCGCAGCCGCGGCTCCACGGCTGCAATGGTTGCGAACTCGAACGCGTCGTACACCAGGTGCTCGTAGATGTCGTCGCTCATGACCCAGACGTGCTCATGACGCAGCAGGACCTCTGCAAGCGCACGCAGTTCATCGCGCGTGTAGGCTGCGCCGGAGGGGTTCCCTGGCGAGTTGAGAACGACCCATTTCGTTCGGGGAGTGATGTGCCGCTCGAGCGCTTCCGGTGTCAGCCTCAGGCCGTTGGCGGCGGTCGTCTGCGCGATGACGGAGGTCGCTCCGCACAGGGCCACGAGCTCCGGATACGAGACCCAGTAGGGCGCGGGAATCAGCACCTCGTCGTGCGCGTTGAGCGTGGCCATGAACGCATTCGCGATGACCTGCTTGCCGCCATTGCTGATGATGATTTCATCGCGCGTGTAGACAACGCCGTTCTCCCGCTGGAACTTCTCGACGACGGCATCACGCAACTCGGGAATGCCGTGGGTCGGCGTGTACCTGGTCTTGCCGCCAGTGAGTGCGCGGATGGCAGCCACCTGAACATGCTCGGGTGTCTCGAAGTCGGGCTCGCCCGTGCTGAGCGCAATCACGTCGCGGCCCTGCGCGGCAAGCTCGCGAGCCCGCTGCGTGGCGGCAATGGTGCTCGACGGTTTGATGCGAGCCAGAGACTTGGAAAGAAAATTGGACATGACGACTCCTGTGCAGCTGCGCACAATCGGCTTGATCGGAATGCGGCCGGGACTCAGGGTCGCCGAACTTCGGCGATGAATTTCCGGGCGCGGGGGTGTTGTGGATTGGCGAAGAACTGATCGGGAACGGCACGCTCGACGATCGCCCCCGCGTCCATGAACAGGATTCGGTCGGCCACTTCTTTCGCGAAACCCATCTCGTGGGTCACGCACATCATGGTCATGCCATCCAAGGCCAGCTGCTTCATGACGGCCAGGACCTCACCCACCATCTCAGGGTCCAGCGCGCTCGTGGGTTCATCGAAAAGCATCACCGGCGGACGCATCGCGAGCGCTCTGGCAATCGCCACACGCTGCTGCTGGCCTCCCGAGAGCTGTGGGGGGTAGGCATCCGCCTTGTGCGCCAAGCCAACCTTCACCAGCAACTCCATTGCGCGCTCGCGCGCCTCGCTCTGGCTCACCTTCGCCACCGTCATGGGCGCCAGCTCGAGATTGCGCATGACACTCAAATGGGGGAAAAGGTTGAAGCTCTGGAAGACGAAGCCGATGCGACTGCGCAAGCTGTTCACGTCCGTCTTCGGGTTGTGCACGTCTTCGCCGTTGACCATGACGCGGCCCTTCGAAATCGGCTCCAGCCGATTGACCGTTCGGATCAACGTGGACTTGCCGGAACCCGAGGGTCCGCACACCACCACCACCTCGCCCTGCTTGACGGTTTCGTTGATCTGGTTGAGGGCTTGATAGCCGCCGTAGAACTTGTCCACGTTGTCGAAGGTGATCATGTCGTGGTCTCTTTGGACACCAGGCGCTGGAGGGGGGTCGGCACGTCGGGCGTGCAGCGTGCTTGGTTCAACTTCTTCTCCAACCGGGAGACAGCCAATCCCAGCGCCCAGCACAGGACGAAATAGGTGATGGCCAGAATCAGATACACCTGAAATGGACGGGTGAGCAGTTGGGCGTTGATCTGGTAGGCCGAGTAGGTCAGTTCGCCGACGCTGATGATGTAGCCGAGCGACGTGTTCTTGATCAGGTTGATCAACTGGTTCAGGATGCTCGGGATCATGTTGACGAGCGCCTGCGGCAGGATCACCTTGCGCATCGTTGCAAAGTAGGTCATCCCCAACGATCGGGCGGCCTCGACCTGGCCCTTGGGGACGGCCACGATGCCCGCCTTCACGACCTCCCCCATGAAGGCGAGCTCGTAGACGACAAGGGCGACGATCAAGGTGGTGATCCCGGAGATGCTGTGCCCCACGACCATCGGCACGATGAAGTAGGCCCAGAAGATCAGCATCAGGACAGGCAGGCCGCGCACGGCGTAGACGACAGCGGTCGCCGGGTACTGAACGGCCTTGATGGGGGACGTTCGGGCCACCCCCATCACGACGGCGAGGGGAAACGAAAGCAGCAGCCCGGACACGGCGAGAAACAGCGTGAGCGCCAAGCCGCCAACGGGACCATTCGGAAATTGGCCGACCAGGAGCAGAAGGCCATAGTCGTGGAGGATGTCGATCATCGGACACCTCGCAGCGGATCCAGGCGAACGCTCCAGGCGTGGCCGATGCCCATCAGCGCGAACGAGCAGACCCAGTAGAAGATCGACGCAATGGCGTAGACCTCGAAGGTGCGAAAACTCTCGCTCTCGATCTGGTGGGCCGCATAGGTCAGTTCGGCGAGGCCGATCGCCATGGCCAAGCTCGTCGCCTTGAACAGCCCGAGGGACTGGTTGGTCAAGGGCGGCACTGCGACGCGAAGTGCCTGCGGAAGAACGACGAAGCGCATCGCCTTGGCGTAGGACAGGCCCAGCGCTCGCGCCGCCTCCATCTGCGTGGGCGACAGGGACCGCACACCACTGCGCAGATCCTCCGACATGAAGGCCGCCGCGTTCAGCGTCAGCGCGATCCAGACGAAGATGAATTCACTCCCATGGGCGTTGATCCACGCCTGCCAGGCCTCGGGCAGCACCTGAGGCACGCCGAAGTACCAGATGAAGATCTGGACCAGGCCAGGCACGTTCCGGTGATAGCCAACGAACCCTTTGGAGACGGCATGGAGTCCGGCCAGACCGGACTGCCGCATGGAAACGACGACAAGTGCCAGAAGGAGGCCCGACACCCATGCAGCCGCGAAGAGCACGAGTGTGTTGCACGCGCCAGCGATCAACCAGTCCAGATAGCGGCCGTTCAACACGGCCCCGAAATTCAGATCAAGCATGGATGCGCTCGTGGCTCTGATTTGCGAGCTTGATCAAAACGCACTGAGCGGCGTCAGCTTCTTCTCGCGAACGATCTTCAGCTTCGTGTCGGGCCCGAACCACTTGCGCCACAACGCGTCGAGTTCCCCAGACGACTCCATGTCGCGCAGCGCCTTGTTCACCGCATCGAGCAGTTCGCTCTCGCCTTTCTTCACACCCAGGCCCGTGGGCTCGTAGACGAGGGACTCGTCGAGGAAGCGGAACTTGCCCGAGCTTTCGTGGAGCAGTCGCGCGCCAGGCGCTTGAGAAATGGCATAGGCCTGAACCTTTCCCTGTGCGAGCGCCAGAAAGGCCATGGTGCCGTCCTGGTAGGTCACCACTTCGGAACCCGCAAGCTTGTTGCGAGCGTTGAGCTCCGAGGTCGAGCCCTTGTTGGCGGCGATCTTCTTCCCGGCAAGGTCGGCGAACGTCTGGATGGGCGAATTGCTCGCCACGATGATCTTCAAGGGCAGCTGGTAGTAGATGTCCGAGAAGGCGATCTGCTCGGCACGCTCCTTCGTGTAGCCCAGGGAGGCCGCCACCACATCCACACGCCCCAGCGCCAACTCGGGAATGCGGGCTTCGACGGAAATCGGGCGGTGCTCCAGTTCAACGTGGAGGTGCTTTGCGAGGCTCTTGCACGTATCCACGTCGAAGCCGACGTACTCGCGGGTGGCAGGGTTCTGAAACGCAAGGGGTTCCGCCCCCGTCAGCGTGGCGCACACCAGCCTGGAGCGCGCCTTGATGTCGCTGAGACGATCGGCCTGTGCCGTGGTGGCGCAGACGCAAAGAGCGACGGCGATGACGCGAGTGAAAGTCAATCGAAACATGAGCGCAACTCCTGAAGCGGCTAGATGCCAGAGGCCAAGAAATGAGGTGGAAGCCCGCATTCTGGAGACTTTGAAAAATTAAAAAAAACGATTTATTTTTATAGAATTGCATCTGTTTTACACATATTCCCAGGGGGAACCCGCAGTGCATGAAGTCCCACCGGCAGAACGAACATGATGTCGTTCAAGCAACTTGAGGCGATCTATTGGGTGGTCAAGCTTGGCGGCTTCTCGCAGGCCGCGGAGAAGCTTCACACCACGCAGTCGGCGATCTCGCGGCGAGTCCAGGAACTGGAGAGCCTGCTGGACACTTCACTGTTTGACCGCTCTTCACGCGCCGCCCGATTGACGGAGAAGGGGCAGCAGACCTTTGCGATCGCAAAGCGGCTTCTTGCCCAGCGCGACGAGGCGATGGAGCAGCTTGCACAGGCACAGGTTGTCGAGCGAAGACTGCGGATCGGCCTCACCGAACTCACCGCAATGACCTGGTTCCCGCGGCTGGTGGGCATGATGCAGGTCCATCACCCCCGCGTTGTGCTGGAGCCCGACGTCGACGGCAGCGTGACCATTCGCAAGAGACTCCTGGCCGACGAGATTGATCTGGCGATCGTTCCCGACGCGGAAGACGACAGCCGGATCACCAAGAAAGCCATCGGCAAGGTGGTCAGTGCCTGGATGTGCAAGCCCGGCCTGCTGCCTGCGGACAGGACGTTGCGCCTCCACGAGCTGGCCTCGCATCGAATCCTGACCCAGGGCAGCCGCTCGGGGGCGGGCCTCGCCTCGGAGAACTGGTTCAAGTCCTTCGGCCTCACCCCGAAGCAATCGCTGCCCAGCAACAGCATCATTGCCATCATCGGCATGACGGTTTCTGGAATCGGGATCAGTCCCCTTCCTCGTGATTGCCTCGCTCCGATGGTCGACCTGGGCTTGCTGCAACCCATCAAGGTCACGCCGGCAATCCCCGACATCACCTACGTCGCAATGAGCAGGAGCGAGCAGCGAAGCACGTTGATCGACTCCACGGTGCTGCTTGCACAGGAGTGCTGCGACTTCACGCAGGTTTTCCAACCCGGCGCCATCCCCGCCGACGCCCCGGCGCCCCCCAGCTATTGATCGGACTTCGGGAAGCCGCGACGAACCCCGACGTCACCTTGCGCGTGTGGGAAGACGGCGAGCACACGATCTACAACCACGCGTCGGAGCGGACCGCCTTCGTGGCGGACTGGTTTGCTCAGCGGCTCGCGCCGGGTTGACGCTTCGCCCCCGGCCCCTCAAAGCACCCCAGCCTCATCCCCCTGCACACCGTCGTCCAACACCGGCACCTCGCTGGCCACCAGCGGTTGGCCGATGGGCGCGCCGGCCTTCCCCACCTGGACCGCCGCCATGTCGGCGTCGTTGGGGTACTGCCCCGCAATCCAGTAGTCGAACACGCGCCGGACGATCGGCGCCGCGTGCGCCGCGCCGAAGCCCGCGTTCTCGACGATCGCGGCCACCGCGATGGTCGGGTCTTCGGCCGGGGCGAACGCCATGTACAGCGCGTGGTCGCGCTGGCGCGCCTCCAGGGCCTTGCCGCTCGCGCGCGCCTTCGGGCTCAGGCCCACGGCCTGCGAGGTGCCGGTCTTGCCGGCCGAGGTGTACGCGGCGCCCGCGAACACGCGCGTGCCGGTGCCGCCCTTGGTGACCGCCACCATCGCGTCGCGCACCACCTCGACGTGCTTGCGCGCATAGCCCAGGTCCTGGGCCGGGGGTTGGACCTGCCGCACCACCTCGCCGGTCGACGTGTCGCGGATGGCCCGCACCAGGTGCGGCTGGTAGCGCACGCCGCCGTTGGCCAGCGTGGCGTTGGCCGAGGCCAGCTGCAGCATCGTGAAGCTGTTGTAGCCCTGGCCGATGCCCAGTGAAATCGTCTCGCCCGGGTGCCAGGTCTTCATGTCGGCACGCCGGTAGGCCGCGCGCTTCCACGCCCTGCTGGGCAGCACGCCGCGCGACTCGCCCTGCAGGTCGATGCCGGTGAACTGCCCGAAGCCCAGGGGCGCCATGAAGTCGTGGATCAGGTCCACGCCCATCTCGGCGGCCAGCGAATAGAAGTACGTGTTGCTCGAGAACTGGATGGCGCGGTGCATGTCGACGCCGCCCAGCCCGCCCCGGTGGCTGCGGAAGGTGCGCCCGCCGAAGTTGTAGAAGCCCGGGTCGTTCTCCACCTTCTCGGCGCTGCGCTTGCCGGTCTGCAGCGCCGCCATCGCCATGAAGGGCTTGTAGGTGGAGCCCGGCGGGTAGGTGCCGCGCAGCGCGCGGTTCAGCAGCGGGTTGTCGGGCGACTCGGTCAGCGCCTTCCAGTTCTCGGTGTCGATGCCCTCGACGAACAGGTTGGGATCGAACGTGGGCTTGCTCACGAAGGCCAGCACCTCGCCGGTCTTCGGGTCAATGGCCACGAGCGCGCCCCGGCGCTCGCCGAACATGTCTTCCACGAGCTTCTGCAGCTTGATGTCGAGCGACAGCATCACCGTCTGCCCCGGCCTGGCGGGGTGGCGCGACAGGCGGCGCACTGCGTGCCCGCCGGCCGAGGTTTCCATCTGCTCCACGCCGGTCTGGCCGTGCAGCGCCTTTTCGTAGCTCTGCTCGATGCCGACCTTGCCGATGTAGTCGGTGCCGCGGTAGTTGGCGCGCTCGTCTTCGTCCCAGTCGTCCATCGCGGTCTTCTCGCGCTGGTTGATGCGGCCGATGTAGCCGATCACGTGCGCGCCCACCTCGCCGTGCGGGTAGGTGCGAAACAGCCGCGCCCTGATTTCCACGCCGGGGAAGCGGTAGCGCTGCGCCGCGAAACGCGCCACCTCTTCATCGCTCAGGCGGGTGCGAATGGGCAGGGAGTCGAAGCTGCGCGAATCCTCGCGCAGGCGCTGGAAGCGGCGGCGGTCCCTGGGCGTCACTTCGAGCAGCTCGCCCAGCTCGTCGATGACGGTGGCGATGTCGCCCACCTTCGACGGCGTGATCTCCAGCGTGTAGGCGGCGTAGTTGGAGGCCAGCACCACGCCGTTGCGGTCCAGGATCTGCCCGCGGTTGGGCACCACGGGGACGATCGCGGTGCGATTGCTCTCGGCCCGGTCCGCCAGCGTTTCATGGCGCACCACCTGCAGGTAGACCAGCCGCGCGCCGATCAGTCCGAATCCGAACAGCACCGCGCAACCGACCACCACCACGCGGCGGCGAAAAAGAGCGAGCTCGGCGGCGGCATTGCGGATTTCATTCATCGGGCGAAACGGGGGGAAAGAAGCGGAGAAGCCAGATAGGAGGCCCTGCCCGCCCGAAGGTTCCGCGTCGGCGGTCGACGAAACGCGATCGTCCGCTCAGGCCCACGCTTCTTCGGCACCGATGCGAACCTGGCGGGTCGGCACCACCTGCTTGAGGCCGTACCCCGTGCGCTCGTCCCCTTCGGAGATCAGCCGCATCATGGCCTCGCGCAGCGCGGGGCACACGCCTGTGCCTGCGTGCAGGTCACGAAAGAACCGCATCGTGGCGCCCGCCACCACCTCGGCCATCTGCACGCCGGCCGCTTCGTGCGATTGCCTGAAGTCGAGGGCGGCCACTTCTTCGAAACGGTGGTCGGACGGAGGCGTGCACAGCAGTTCCATCGCACGGTCCCGTCCTTCGGCGGCGACCTTCCCCTGACCCAGGATGCGCTGCACCTCGAAATTCTGGTCGTGCACCAGTCGGACATCGGCCAGGCAGTGCCGGTAGTAGAGGTGGATCCGGGCGTAGATGCGCATGAACGACGCCAGGTTCGGCAACGTCCAGGCCTGCGTCGACGACGTGTTGAGCTCGGGAGGCGGAAGAAACTCCAGCCAGGGCTGATGCTGGGCGCCACTCAGCGCGTGGTACTCCGTGTTCGCCGCTTCGACGATGCGACCGAACCCTTTGGCGACCTGCGCCGCGGCCTCTTCCTCCTCCTCGGTTTGCGTGGCCAGGTCGCGCAGGCTGGCAAACGATGCGTGAAGTGTCTCGGCCTCCGGCGTCAGGCAGGACGCGACGAAGCTGTCCAGCACATGCGCATCGGCATGGGCGTGCAGGAAATCCGCGACGGCGTTCCTGAGAAAGTCGAGCCGCATCGACTCGGGGTAGCCCAGGCAGGACGGCAGCAACTGGAACGACGTGATGCAGGTGCAGATGAAGTAGCGCTTGTCGACCAGCTCGACGAAAAGCGGTGCCCGCCGGTCGAGCAAGGCGTGGATCACGGCCGCGGAGAACTCCGGCCTGGATGCCAGCGATCGGGCACCGGGTTCGCCCGAGGGAATGCGGTGGCGATCGCGCAAGGCCTGGATGCGTTCGTCCCACTCCTCTTCGTCCTGCAGCCCGACGCCCGCCAACGCGAAGTAGGGTTGCCGCTTGAAGTCGTAGCCCGTGCCGCTGTCGACCATGTCGCCGCTGTGGCCGCTTTCGTCGATGTAGATGGTAGTCATGGTGCGGGGCGAACGCCTCGCGTCGGGTCTCCCTTCGCCCTCGCGAGACGGTGCGGGGCGTCGGCGGGACGAAGCGTCGTCAGTTCTCCGTCGATGCCGAGTAGATCGTTCAGGACGAAGCGCAGTTCGCGCAGAGGTGCTTTGTAGGACGCAGGAGGTGACATGCAAGAATGACGAGTGCGCGCGTTGGCCTTGGGTTGAAGTGAGGTTCGGGGCTCGCGGCCACCGGCTGCCTTGGGTTGGAAGAAGTCTAGGAAATCGACCGGGCAGGCATGTTCAGTTTTCGGGACGCGCCCCGAGGCCTTGATTTCCCTCTGCAACGAGGCCCTCCTCCTTGCGTGCGCCGTCCCGGTGTTCGCTTTTCAGCCATGACGACCGCCCTCAAACCCCGACGCAAGCCCTCCCAGTCACGCGCATGGATGACGTCCATCGCCATCCAGGACGCCTTCGTGCTCCTGCTGCTGGAAAAGGGTTATGAGAAGACGTCGATGCGCGACATCGCCAACGTGGCCGGCGTCAGCGTCGGCAGCGTCTACCAATACTTCCCCGGCAAGGAAGCGGTTGCGGCCATGACCGTGCGCACCTGGGTGCGCAAGCTCTCGACCGCGCTGTCCAGCGCGGTGGACGACGTCGTCCAGGCAGAAGGCCAACGCACGCTGCGCGAGATCACGCGTCTGCTGGCGCAGACCCAGGTGCACACGATGCTGGAGGGCGGCGGGCGTTGGCGGGTGCTGAGCTCCATCGAGCGCCGCGTCTCGCCGCAGCTCGTCTACAACCGCCTGTACCAGCACAACGTCAACCTCTTCGGCAAGGCACTGACGTGCGCGGTGGACTGGCCCGAAGGGCTGCACGATGCGCGCGTGGCCTTCGGCGCCTATACCGTCGTCGATGCGCTGGTGAAGCAGACGCTGCTGGTGAGCGCCGCCCTGCCGAGCGCGGACGTCATGGTTCAGGAGGTCCTGCTGGCATTGGACGGGTACCTGCAAGCCGTGCGCCAAAGCCACGCGCGCCAGGAATGAGCGCTGGCCCGAATATGCGAGTGGGGCTGCCCAAGCCGGTCAGTGCGGCCATGCTCATGCAGGCCGTCTCCGAATTGATGAGTACAGACGTCACCTCGCAGTTCAATGCGACGACCACACCAAGGGTCGCGATGTCACCGCCACCATCCGCCATCGTCCCACAGGCCTGATTCCTCGATCGCCTGTCGCGCGAGCTTGTGCTCGCGGGCGCTTTTCAATCCCACCATCAGCCGCCTCAGAGGGCCGGGCTGACGCAGGAGACTCTGGATGTCACCGTGCGCCAGCGCTGGCATCTGAAACATGGCCAGGCTTTCGAGCGCCGGTGCAGAGGCCGCCCACCTCAGGTCCTTCAGCCCCACGTTGTTGAGGACGATCAGCGCCAGATCCTCGAGCGCAGCCAACGAGGGCAAGCTGGCAAGGTGTGGCTGATCTTGCGCGGTCAACCTTTGCAGCGTCTCCAGTTGGCTGACGACTGACAGGTCCGACAAATCCTTGATCCGCAGCAGTGCCAGGTGTCTCAGGGCGTTCAGGCCCGCAAGCGTGTCCAGGTTCTGCGCGCTTCCGAATCCCAGTTGAAGCGTATGCAGGTGGGGCAGATGCCGCAGAAAGACCAGGTTCGACAGAGGCATCCCCATGAGGGACACCTCATTCAAGGTCGACAGCTTTCCAATCACCTCGAGGCCTCGCGTGTGGCCGGCAACAACGAGTCGTCTCAGATGGGAAAAGCGCTCCAGCCCGAAAAGATCGGTCTTCTTCGTTTTCGTCTTGCCGATTCGGAGTCTTTGCAGGTCCGTGGGCACTGCGTTCAACACATCCAGTGATTCTGCTTCGTACACATCAAAGACGAACTCCTTCAGCTTCGGCAAGGCCTCTACGGCATGCGCATTGCTGATCCGAGTGAGGCAGTCAAGGCTCAACCTTTCGACATGGGGCATGAGCCTCAGGCAAGAAAGATCGCACACACGCGCGTAGCTTCCATACATCCGCCATGTGATGTCCGGCCGATGCCTGAAGAGATCTTCGTTCAGGATTTCCAGCATCGAAGGCGGCACCTCCTGTGCGGCGGAAAATTGCAGGATGGACACCTCGCCGTTTGCGGCCAGTTGCCGGACCTGTTCTCTTGTCCAATCAAGCTTCAGTTCGATGCGTTCCGACATGGGGTTGACGTTTTCAATGGATCAAAAGCCGGCGAATGACCGGCATGCTGCTGACGACGATTCAGCGCCGCACTGACCGCCCGCGCCCGATGCCGTAGTACGCGATGCCGGCGGCTTCGACTTCGGAGGCGTCGTAGAGGTTGCGGCCGTCGAAGATCGCGGGCGCCGTCAATGTGCGGGCGATGTGCGCCAGATCGGGGCGGAGGAATACGGGCCATTCGGTCACGAGCGCCAGCACGTCGGCACCCTGCAAGGCGTCTTCGGGCGTGTCGCACCAGCGCACATCGGCGCGCTCGCCGACGATGGCGCGCGCATTCGGCATCGCCGCCGGGTCGTGCACCTGCACGTGCGCGCCCGCCGCCCACAGGCGCTCCAGCAGCACGAGGCTCGGCGCATCGCGCATGTCGTCGGTGTCGGGCTTGAAGGCCAGGCCCCAGAGGGCGATGGTCTTGTTCGCGATGCGGCCTTCGAAGTGGTGCGTCATCAGGTCGAAGAGGCGCCCCTTCTGCTCATGGTTCGCGGTCTCGACGGCCGCGAGGATGCGCAGCGGCTGCCCCTCGCGATCGGCCGCATGCCGCAGCGCCCGCACGTCCTTCGCCAGGCACGAGCCGCCATAGCCCGCGCCAGCTTGCAGGAAGTCGGGGCCGATGCGCCGGTCCGAGCCGATGCCGCGGCGCACCATCTCGATGTCGGCGCCCGCATGCTCGGCCACGCGCGCCATCTCGTTCATGAAGCTGATGCGGGTCGCGAGCATCGCGTTGGCGGCGTACTTGGTGAGCTCGGCGGAGCGCCGGTCCATCACCAGCAGCTGCTTCGCCGGGTCGCGCACGAAGGGTTCGTAGAGCCGTGTCAGCAGGTCGATGGCCGCGGGGTCGGTCGCACCAATCACCACGCGGTCGGGCTGCCGGCAATCGCGCACGGCCGAGCCTTCGCGCAGGAACTCGGGGTTCACGGCCACCGTGATCCGATGGGCCGCACCGCGCTGCGAAAGCGCCGCGCGCAGCACGGCCTCGACCTGCTCAGCGGTGCCGACCGGTGCGGTGGACTTGCAGACGACCACGGCGTCGCGGTCCCGGTGCTGCCCGATGCTGCGGGCCACGGCCATCACATGTCGCAGGTCGACGTCGCCTTGCGCGTCGGCCGGCGTGTTGACCACGATGAAGAGCATGTCGCCATGCAGGCTCGCCGCGTGCTCGTCGGCTGTGAAGCGCAACCGCCCTGCCGCAAGGCCTTGTGACACCAGCGCCTCCAGCCCCGGCTCGTGCAGCGGCATCCGCCCCTGCTGCAGCCCCTCGATGCGGCCGGCATCGGCATCCGCGCACAGCACCTCATGCCCCGCTTCGGCCATGCAGGCGGCGAAGCTGAGGCCCACATAACCGGCGCCGAAGATGGCGAGCTTCATGCGCAAGCCCCTCCCTTCAGGCACTGGCAGCGGCGGCGGTTGTGAGATAAAAGCAGGATGCAAGCCTTCAAAACAATGTCCCGACAGGAAAATTCGATGATGCCCGATCACGTTGCCGCGCGTTGCGCGCTGGTCCTGGAGACCAACAACCTGCGCGGCGGAGCGGATGCCGAAGCCGCCACAAGCACCAGCCTGCAGCGCCTGATCGCCCTGTTGGCCAAACAGAAGCTGCCGCTCACGGCCCTGGCCCAGGTGGTCATCACGCACGACGGGCTGAGCGCCGCATCGTGCGAGGCCGTCACCGTGCTGGCGGGCCGCCCGATCGACTTCGTGCGCATCGACGCCGCCACCGGCTACTACGACGCCAAGAACGTCGGCTTCGCGGCCACCGATGCGGCGCGCTGCGACCACGTGGTGTTCGCCGATGCCGATTGCCTGCCCGACGACGACTGGCTGCTGCAGATGCTCACGCCCTTCACGCGCGGCGCCGATGCGCCCGCGGTGGTCGCCGGCCGCACGAGCTACGCGGCCAGCATCGTGGGCACCGCGCTCACGACCATCGACTTCATGTACTTTCCCAACGCCGACCACGCGGGCGCGACGAGCAACTTCTACGCGAACAACGTGGCCTTTCGCCGCGACGTGTTCGAGCAGCACAGCTACCAGGCGCTCGACGGCGTCTACCGCGCGCACTGCCAGGTGCTGGGCATGCGGCTGAAGGCGGCGAACGTGCCCATCCACTACGCGGCCGCGGCCCACACCGAACACCGCCTGCCCGACACGCGCGCCGAGGCGCTCAAGCTGCGCTGGATGCGCGGGCAGGACACCTATTCGCTCACGCCGCACCTCCTGCGCAGCTATGTGTCGGCGCGCTGGCAGTGGCTTGCGAAGAGCGGGCCGATCGGGCCGCTGTGCGTGCTGTTCACGCGGCTGGGCTTCAGCATGCGCGCGCTCAACCACCAGGACCTGCCGCCCCTGCGGGGCCTGCGCTGGCTCGCGGGCGTGGCGCTGATCGTGGGCTTCTCGGCCATCGACATGCTGGGCGCCTTCGCGCGCGGCATCGGCCTGCACACGACGGGCCGCACGAACGCGGACGCGCAGGCGCTTTCGTACCATCGCCCGACATGAACAAGAAAAACATCCTCGGCCTTCTGGTGCTGGCCGGTGCATGCACCGCGGCGGGCGCCGCCGACTTCACCGGGCGTGGCGTCTTCAACTTCAAGTCCGACAGCGGCTGCCCCTTCTCCGCGCTCGCGGGCCCCGCCAACGAGTGCAACCGCCTCGCCCTCGACGACGCCGACACGCGCGCCGCACTCGACAGCGCGGCGCACACCCTGCGCTTTGCGAACCCGCGCAGCTACGGCCAGAAGACCATCGTGGGCGACGTACTGCTGCAAGGCTCGGGCCAGTCGCGCCACAGTGGCCAGCGCGTGCCGCTGACCTTCCATGCGCTGCTGAGCCGCTCGGGCAATGGGTGGTCGGTGAGCAGCCATGCGCACTCGCCCGTCGGCGGCGAGTTCAGCGACATCCGCATCGACCCGTACCAGGTCGTGGTGATCGAGGGCGGCGCCGAGCGCGTGGTGCTCACGCCGGCGCAGATCGCCGAGACGCTCTCCAGGCCCTCGATCGCCGCGCGGCTCGCCAACGAATTCGTGCAGGTGCGGGACAACCGCAAAGGCGGCGCCACCGATGCGGACATCACTGTCGGGCTGGGGTTGAGCCGTGCCTCCAAGTCGGTGGCCCGCGCGCATTTCCACGCGCCTGCGGCCAAGGGCGGCGAGCTGTCCGAGGCGATGCGGCAAGGCGACTGGTCGCTCGAGCTGCAGGCGCTGAGCGGGCAGATTCCGCGCCAGGTGGTGCAGCGCGACCTGTTCCTCTATGGCCTCGAATCGCAGTCGCTGCTGCTGCCGCTGATGCAGCGCGGCTTCCACAAGAACGAGAAGCTGGTGCTCGGTGCCGCGGGCGGCAAGGGCTACGTGCGCTACGACGGCCAGCAGCGCGAGTTCGCCGGTGCCGATGCATCGGCGCGCGCCTTCCTCCAAGGCAGTTTCATCGGCCTCGTGCTCGGTTGGCAGCAACTGCAGCCGCAGACCCCGGTGACCAAAAAAACCGATGGACGCTGACACCGCCCCGGCGAACGCGGCGTTCGACTGCCTCGCACCGCCGCAATTGCGTGGCTGGCCGGCGCTGCAGGCCCGGCTGGTGCACCACATCAAGCGCGCCGCGTTGCGCCAGATGCATGCGAGCCGCGCCGGTGAAGTGATGTTGCTGCGCCTTTATCTGATCGGCGAGGAATCGTCCGAGCAGGCGCTGCAGCGCGAGCTGCGCACCAACGCGCCCGAGTGGCTCACGCGCCAGCTCGACCAGCACCTGGCCGACGAGCAACTGCATGCGCGGCTCTTCGCCGACGCCATCGTCGCGCGCGGCGGCACCGCGCAGGCGGCCGCATCACCGGAAGAGGCACCGCAGCCCGACTGGCTGAGCCAACGCAAGCTCGCGCGCTGGCAGCGCCTCATCCAGCGCCATGCACCGCACTTCGCGCACGGTGGCCTCGTGCCGGCGTATGCGATCGGCCTCGCCGCCGAGCAGATGGCCTCGCGCATCCTGCAGCGCCACTGCGCGCTGATCGGACCGCGGCACGCGCTGCACCCGTTGCTCACACGCGTGCTGGCCGACGAAGACCGCCACATCCGCCTGTGCAGCCACACGCTGCAGCGCTGCGTGGCGCCGCATGAGGAAGCACGGCTCGCGCAGCTGATGCGCGAGGTGCGCGACACCGAGCGCGGCTTCGGCATCACCGGCGCGCTGGGCATGTACCTCGCGGGCGTGGCCTTGCGCCTGCGCCCCGGCCGTGCGCGGCCGGTGGCGGCCTGAGTCCGTCGATGCCGCCGCGCATCGTCTACCTTGCGACGGCGGACGCGCGCGGCCACCTGATGCGCGCGCAGCTGCTCACGCATTCGCTGCGCGCCGCGGGCGCCAGCGTGCAGGTGCTCACCACCTCCGATGAAGGCGCGCGCTTTCTTGCCGGCTTCGGCATCGAGGCGCCGGTGCTCTCGCGCCACTACGCGGTGCAGTTCGACCGCGAGCAGAACATGCTGCGCCGCGAAACCGACCGCAACGTGGCGCACTACGTGTTCCGCCCGGAGCGCATGCTGCGCGACATCCTTCGGCTGCGCGCGTGGTTCCGCGATGCGGACCTGGTGGTGAACGACTCCTTCCACCCCGCGCTGCTGTTCATGGGCTGGATGCCGGTCTGGCGGCGCAAGGTGGTGCATGTGTACGGCGCGAGCCTGCGGCATGCGCTGCAGACCAACTTCAGCGGGCGCATGCCGGCGTGGATGGCGAACATCTTCGGCCGCATCGTCGCGTGGCAGATCGACCGCAGCCGCGCGCGCATCGCGCACGATTTCGCCTACGGCGAGCCGCAGGCCGACGGACGCGGCAGTCACCGACTCGCTACGCCGGTGGCCATCGTGGGCGCCGACACGGACTCGCACGACGACTTCGCGCCGCAGGCCGCCGTGTACCTCAACCCGCATTTCAAGGAAGCCGCACTGGCCGACGGCCTGGAGCGCGGGCTGGCCGAGGCGCGCACGCCGACGCATCTCGTCGGCGAAGGCTATGCGCAGCGCGCGGGCTGGCACGCGCAGGACGAGCACTGGATCGAGCGGGCCGCACGCAGCGCCTTCATCGTCTCCGCGCCCGGCATGGCGGCGCTGTCGGTCGCGGCGGTGTACCGCAAGCCGATCCTCCTGCTCCTGACCGACCAGCCCGAGCAGGCGATCAATGCGCAGCGCGCCGCGCAAATGGGCCTGCACCATCGCATCGTGGTGTGGCGAGGCCACACTGAGGACTTCGCGCGGGCCGTGACGACGGCTGCCCACGAACTGATCGCGCTGGCCGAGGACGGCAGCGGTCCACAAGCGGCGCAGGAAGGCCGCGCGGCCGCCATGGCCCGACTCCAGCACTGGACGGTGCTGCTCCACGGCCTCGCGGCTGCGCCGCCTGTTCGATGAATGAAGCACGGAGGCCGCCGCGCCCTTCGATGCAGAAACTCCTCGACGGAAAATTGCCGGGTTCAGGGACTCAATGTTCCCTGGATTCAACGGGGGACGAGGATCGACGTTGCTGTATCAGCATCGCCGTCATGCCGCCTGTGACGATGACCAGCCCGGCAATGGCTGTGGCGCTGGGCCGCTCGTCAAGGACCAGCAGGGCGAGCAGCGTCGCCGCGCCGGGAACGAGTGCAGCGAACGTGGCACCGACAGCTGCACCCAGAATCTGCACCGACTTGCTGAAAAAGAACAAGGCCACCGTGGAGACCATGACCCCCTGATAGAACGCCTGCACACCGATGTCGCCCAGCGGCGCTTGCAACAGGTGCAGCCCGCGCGTCGCGAGGTAGGCGGGCAGGTAGATGATCATCGAGAACACCGAAACGATGGCGGTGGCGTGCAGCGCCGATGCAGAGAACTGCTTGGACGAGACGGTGTAGATGGCCCACAGCAGCCCGCCCAGCAGGAAGATCAGGTAGGCCCACGGCGAGGAGCGGACGGCGCTGAAATTGTGGAAGCCGACCAACGCGACCCCGAGGATGATCAGCGCAATGCCCGCCGTCTCCCTGCGCGAGAGCCTGGCGCCGAGTCCCCAGGCGCTGATGAGCGCGGAGAACAGGATCATGCTGCCAGGCGTGACCACGGCGAACTGCTCCACCGGCGCCATGCCGAGGCCGAAGGCGACCACCAGCATGTAGGGCGCGCCAATGCCGGCGGTCATGAGCGCGATGGCGGTCCAGCTCAGCCCCATGAGACCTCGTCGTACGAGAAACGGCAGCAGCATCACGCCCGAGACCGTGTACCGGATGCAGGTGATGTCGTAGACGTCCAAGGCCGTGTGAGTCAGCCCGAAGCGAGTCACGACCGGAAAGGCGCCCCAGATCAGGGCCGAAGCGAGTCCGAACAGCACACCCACCCATCGACGATCGATGCCGAGTTGGGAAACTGGCGGTGAGGCAGAAAGCCGAGTCATCGATTGGGGTTCCTTCAGAACGATGGAAGTTTCTTGCCTGGCGCCGCGGTCATCGCCTGCATGGCGGACGGATTATCATTGACAGTATTGTCAAGTTTGACGTCGTTGTCAAAAATAGAAAGCGCGAGGATTTCTCATGGCAGGAGTCAGGCAGTTCGATGAGGCCAAGGTGCTGGACGCCGTGCTGGACGTGTTCTGGCAAAAAGGCTGGCGGGCCACGTCCATGGCCGATCTGGCAGAGGCCGCCGATGTGCAGCGCGGTTCGCTCTATCACGCCTATGGCGGCAAGGAGGAACTGTTCTTGCTGGCCTTCGAGGCTTACGCCACCAGGTTTCTGGACAACGCGCGCACAGCCCTCGACAAACCGCGCGCAGAGGCGGCGTTGCGCGCCTTCTTCAAGGTCGCGATCGCCAACATGACGCAAGGCGTACCGCCTCGGGGTTGTCTCACCACGAAGACAGCAACGGAGGTCGATGGTGCAGGCCCACGCATCCAGGAACGGCTGCGTCAGTTGCTCGATGAGCTCCAGGGCGTCGTCTCAGCAGCCATGTCGAAGGGGGATATGTCGACACAGCTTTCGCTGTCCCCCAAGGAAACCGCGCAGGTTGTCATCACATTCACCCGAGGCCTGGCAGTGATGGAGCGGGTTTATCAGAACGCGCCGTCTCTGCATCGGATGGCCGACGCGGTGATCAAGGCCTTGGTTCCGAATGTGAAGCGCCGAACGAGCTGACGCCGTTGCACGGAGCCGCCGGGTGCAGGCGTCGACCGGAAAGGCTCAGCGGTTCGAGCATCGCCTGACTCCGCGCGAACAAACGGTCATGCGCTGGATGGCTGCCGGAAAGCGGCCGGCGGAAGCCTGCATCCAGCATGGGCCTTTCCGAACGCAACATCGAGAATCACCTGCGGCGTGTCCGCCGACGTTTGGGGGTCACGACGACAGCCGGAGCTGTACGCATGGCCATCCGATCCGGAGAGATCACTCCGTGAACTCCAGCCCCTCCGTCAGGCTTCGAGTGACCGCCACCGGCAGTTGCTCGACAGCCGAAGCCTGAAGGGGGAGGAAGGCGCGCTGCCGGCCATGCACTTGGCCCGCGAGGCGCTCACTGTCATCATCCGCTTCGCGGGCCCGGCGCCTTGGCGGCTGCGGCCATTCGGACACCCGAATGAGAGGAGTCAGCGATGGCAACCTACAGGAGCGCATTGCCGCAGCTCGGCGATGATTTCTTCATGACCGACGGCGGCATCGAGACCACCCTGATCTTTCTGGAGGGGCAGGAACTTCCCGACTTTGCCGCCTTTCACCTGCTCCGAACGCCGGAAGGCGAAAGAGTGCTGCGGAAGTATTTCCGGACCTACGCGGCGCTGGCCAGAAGCTTCGACGTCGGGCTGATTCTGGAAACGGCAACCTGGCGGTCCAATCCAGACTGGGGGAGCAGGCTGGGCTACGGCCCCGAGGAGCTCGCGGCGGTCAACCGGCAGCTGGTGGCTCTGCTGGAGGACGTCCGCGATGCCTACCAGACTCGCCGGACGCCGATCGTCATCAGCGGATGCCTCGGACCTCGCGGCGACGGCTATGTCCCGGACCGTGCCATGTCGGTGCGCGAAGCGCAGGACTACCATCGTGCGCAGGTCGAGACCTTCGCCGGCACCGCGGCCGACCTGGTGACCGCCATCACCATGAACTACGTCGAAGAGGCGTCGGGGATCGCGCTGGCAGCGAAGCAGGCGAACATTCCCGTCGTCATTTCCTTCACGGTGGAGACCGATGGCAGGCTGCCGACGGGGCAGTCCCTGGCGGATGCCATCCAGCAGGTGGACGGCGCCACCGCGGGTTATCCGGCCTACTTCATGATCAACTGCGCCCACCCCAGCCACTTCCAGCAGGTGGTGCATGGCGACGCGCCGTGGGCCGAGCGGATTCGCGGTCTGCGCGCGAACGCCTCCAGGATGAGCCATGCCGAGTTGAACGAGGCGCCCGAACTGGATGCGGGCGACCCGGTGGAGTTGGGGCAGGCCTATGCCGCGCTCAAGATGCACCGGTTGAAGCGCCTCAATGTCATGGGCGGCTGCTGCGGCACCGACGACCGCCACATCAAACAGCTTGCAATGGCCTGCCTGCCCTTGTTCCGGGGCGTGGTCTAGCCGTTCACTCAGGGTTTGCACCCGCCCGCCCATCCGGCGATTCAGACGGCCCCTGCGTCTGCGATCCGGATCGTCGGCCAGTCGCGCCACACGCCGATGCATCAAGCCTCGTGAAATCAGCGTAGGCGCGGGCTCAGCCCTCTCTTGACGCCGGGAGCCGTGTGCACAGCTACGTCCGCTTCGCAGCTCTCGCGGTGCATGTCCAGTTTGTCCAGAAATAGTGGGCCTGGCCTGTGACGCCGCCAAGTGTCCGACCGCCGTACTTCGCACCGTCGCCTCAGTCCCCGTGCGCTGAAGCCGACGAACAGTGATCCATTGCGGCCGGCCTGGCGTAGGAAGAAGAGACTCTCCTCCTGCACTCACCGCCATGCCCCAAGCCTCGAGCACCTCCACTGCCATCCATTGGGTTGAACAAGGCCTGGTGCCCGACGGCGCCGTTCGGCTGGGCGTGCGGCGGCTGCTGCGCCAGCGCCTGGTCGAGCTGGACAGCGGCGACCCGGAAGCCGTCGCCCTGCGTTCGGAGGCATTTTTCGACGGACTGCAGGAGGCACCGCTGGCCCTGCTGCCCGAAAAAGCCAACGAGCAGCACTACGAGTTGCCCGCTGAGTTCTTCACAGGCGTGCTGGGCCCCCACCGGAAGTACAGCTGCTGCTGGTGGCCTGAAGGAGTGCAGACGCTCGAGCAGGCCGAGGCGGCGGCCCTGGCCGAGACCTGCGCGCGCGCCGGCCTGGAAGACGGGCTGCGCATTCTGGAGCTGGGCTGCGGCTGGGGTTCGCTGAGCCTGTGGATGGCCGAACACTTCCCGCGCGCCCGCATCACGGCGGTCTCCAATTCGCATTCGCAGCGGCTGTTCATTACGACCGAGGCCGCCGCACGCGGCCTGGACAACCTCGAGGTGATCACCTGCGACTTCAATGATTTCGAGACCGGCGAGCGCTTCGACCGGGTGGTGTCGGTGGAGATGTTCGAGCACCTGCGCAACTGGCCGCGCGCCTTTTCGCATGTGGCCCGCTGGTTGAAACCGCAGGGGCGGTTCTTCATGCACGTCTTCGTTCACCGCGAAGCGCCCTACCCGTTCGAGGAGCGCGATGCCAGCGACTGGATGAGCCGCCACTTTTTCTCCGGCGGCATGATGCCGAGCGACGATCTCGCCCTGCGCTGCCAGGATGACTTGCGCCTGCTGCACCGCTGGCGCTGGGATGGCCGCCACTACGCGCGGACCTCGGCCGCCTGGCTGGCGCACATGGACGCCCGGCGGGCCACTCTCATGCCCCTGCTGGCCGCCGTCTACGGAGAGCGCGACGCGCCGGTGTGGTGGACCCGCTGGCGGCTCTTCTTCATTTCGGTGGAAGAACTCTTCGGCTACGCCGAGGGCGGCCAGTGGTGGGTCGGCCACTACCTGTTCGAGAAACGGTGATGCTGTCGCTCGCCTGCCTGGGCCTGGCGATCGCCCTCGGCCTGGCGTTGCCGGTCTGGGTGTTCAGCGTCGTGGTGCGCGACGCCAGCCTGGCGGACCGGATCTGGCCCCTGATGATCGCGGCGCCTGCCCTTGCCTACGCCGGCGCCCATGCCCGCGCGCTCGACGCCCGCAGCATCTGGATGCTCGGGCTCCTGCTGGTATGGGCTTGCCGGCTGGCGCTGCACATCGGGCGTCGCAACTGGGGCCACGGCGAAGACCGCCGCTACCAGGCCATGCGTGCGCGCAACGAACCACACTTCGGCCTGAAAAGCCTTTACCTCGTGTTCGGGCTCCAGGCGGTGTTGGCATGGATCGTCGGTTGGCCGCTGCTGGCCGCGTTCGCGCACCCGTCGCCCCTGTCCTGGCTGGACGTGCTGGCCCTGCTGCTGGCCGGCGGCGGTGTGGTCTTCGAGGCCGTGGCCGACGCCCAGCTCGCCCGCTTCCTGTGCAACCCGCGCCGCGAGGATGCGGTGATGGACCGCGGCCTCTGGGCCTGGTCGCGCCACCCCAACTACTTCGGCGAGGCCTGCGTCTGGTGGGGCCTTGGGTTGGCAGCGCTGTCAGCGGGCGGATGGGCGGTGGCGTGGTGCCTGGTGTCTCCGCTGCTGATGACCGTCCTGCTGCTCAAGGTGTCGGGCGTGTCGCTGCTGGAGCACGACATCGCCGAGCGCCGGCCCGCCTACCGCAGCTACGCGGCACGCACCAGCGCCTTCATTCCCTGGCCGCCGCGGCGCGGCGCCCGGCCATGAAGCACAGCGCCCTGGGGCTGATGCTGGGGCTGATGCTGGGGCTGATGCTGGCGCAGACGACCTGCCTGGCCGCGGCACAGGAAGGTGACGAGGAAACGGGCGAATGGCACTTCACCGCCACGCTCGATGGCAAGCCGATCGGGACCCATCGCTTTGTCGTCGGCGGCACGGCGGCGACGCGCAGCGTCGACAGTCGTGCCCTGTTCACCGTGCGCGTGCTCGGCATCCCGGTCTACCGCTACCGGCACCAGGCCGAGGAGCGCTGGGCCGGCGACTGCCTGCGTGAGCTGCGCGCCGAGACCGACGACGACGGCACCCGCCAGCAGATCGCGCAGCGCTTCGACGGCGACTGCCCGATGAGCTTTGCCTACTGGAATCCCCGGCTGGTGAAACAACAGCGCCTGATCGATCCCCAGACGGGCAAGGTCGAGCCGGTCCGCTTCGAGCCGCTGCCCGATGCGACCCTCGAGGTCCGCGGTCAGCCCGTGCGGGCGCGCGGCTGGCGACTGCAGGCGGCGCAGCAGCGCATCCGCATCTGGTATGCCGCCGACAGCGGACGCTGGATCGGGCTCGACGCTGACACCAAGGGCGATCGCCAATTGAGCTACCGACTGACCTCTCCTGCACGGAGCACCCCATGAAGCCATCCCCGCGTACCTTGCTCGCTGCCTACCTGTGGGCGCTCGTGTGTTTTCTGGTGCTGGACGCCATCTGGCTGTCGGTCATGGGGCCGCGCCTGTACCAGCCCGCGCTCGGTGCGCTGATGGCGCCGCAGGTGGACTGGACGGCGGCGGCGCTGTTTTATGCGCTCTACCTGGTCGGCCTGGTCGTCTTGGCGATCGCGCCGGCACTGGAGGCTGGCGAGCCCGCCGTGGCGTTGCGTCGCGGCGCGCTGCTCGGGCTCGTGGCCTACGCGACCTATGACCTGACGAACCAGGCCACGCTGCGCGACTGGCCCTGGGCCGTCACGGCCGCCGACCTGGCATGGGGCACGGCCGTGAGCGGCGTGTCGGCGTGGGTCGCGGCGCGCCTCACATCCCGACCAGCGCGCCGAAGAAACGCGCAATAGCCCCGTCGAAGCGCAGCCGGCCGTCCAGCGAGGCCAGGCAGATGCACTCGCTGCCGTCCTGGACCACCGGCTGGTGGTTGATCTCGGCATCGGCCGCATCGAAATCGCCGGCACCGAACAAGGCCCGGCCATCGTGGAAGCGGCCGTGCAGCACCTGGGTGAACTCCTGCCCCTGGTGCGTGTGCTGCGGCAGGTACTTGCCCGCCGCGATGCGCAGAAGAAAGACGTTGGCCTCCGGGGCCTCGGGCACGGTCACACGGCTCCAGCGCATGCCGGGGCCGATCCAGCGCCAGGGCGTGGCACTGCAATGAGCGAGCGCGCGCGGCCAGCGCGCACCGGGCGGCAGCGGCGGGGGCGCGCTGACCCGCACGGGGGCGGGTTCAGCGCCTTCGTGCGCATCGATCCGGGCCCAGGTGCGCGACAGCGCGTCATCGGCAAGCGGGACCGCTTCCAGGCCATCGAGCAGGATGCCGCCCACGGCATCGAGTGCGCGCGCGCGCTCACGGCACAGCGGGCACAGTTCCAGGTGGCTGGCCAGGACCAGTCGCATGCCAGCCGGCAAGTGGCCGGAGGACCCGGCCAGCAGCAGGTCGTCGTCGGGGTGGTGTCGGATGTCCATCGTCAATGTTCCAGCAGGCGGCGCAGTTGGGCGACCGCCAGGCGCACGCGCGACTTCACCGTGCCCAGCGGAATGCACAGCTGGGCCGCGATGCGGGCATGCGGCGCGTCTTCAAAATAGGAAAGGTGCAGCACCTGCTGCTGCTCGGGCGGAAGCTGGCGCAGCGCGCCGCGCAGGCGTTCGTTCAGGCGCGCGTCGTGCAGCTGGTCTTCGACAGCCGGCTCGTCCGACAGGAGCAGGTCGAAGTCGACTGCGTCTTCAGACGACTGCACACCCTGGCGCCGCCGCAGCGCGTCCACACGCAGGTTGCGCGCGATGGCGAAGATCCAGGTCGTAGCGGCCGCCCGGGCCGGATCGAACAGCGCGGCCTTGCGCCAGACGGTGACCAGGGCTTCCTGGGCCAGTTCCTCGGCCTGGATGGCCGGGCTGCCGCTGTGCATCAGGTAGTGCTTGACGCGCGGCGCGAAATGCGAGAACAGCTGCGCGAACGCGTCCCGGTCCTGCCGCTGCGCCACGGCCACCATCGCCTGGGCCCAGAGATCGTCGGCGCGAGGAAACGGCTGGGAATCGGGGGAGACCACGGTCAAGAC
This sequence comes from Variovorax sp. BGA-UO-ETr-C22, assembly GCF_059567965.1. Lineage (NCBI taxonomy): Bacteria > Pseudomonadati > Pseudomonadota > Betaproteobacteria > Burkholderiales > Comamonadaceae > Variovorax > Variovorax sp. BGA-UO-ETr-C22. Next base: position 43,336 of record NZ_JCAQPA010000006.1, on the reverse strand, counting down.
GGACGCTCGGCGACCGCGGGGCACCGGAGTGCCCGCACTGGGGTTGGACGGATCGGGAGCGACGGCCATGTCCTGTCATACGCAAGGGAGCGGCGTTCGGATCATCGCAGCGGCACGCGGGTAATCCAAATGACCGTTTTCTGCGTACAGGGCAGCAAGACTCGCCAAAGGCTCCCCATGCTGCCTCTTCTCGCCCCGCCTGCCGCCTTGCCGATGCCTACTTCGGTGCCCTCCGGCCAGCGCATCGCCGTCGTCGGCACCGGCATCTCGGGCCTGTCCTGCGCCTGGCTGCTGTCCCAGCGCCACGAGGTCACGGTGTTCGAGAGCGAGCCCCGGCTGGGCGGCCACAGCCATACCGTGGACGCGCCAGGCCGGGAAGGCCCGGTGCCGGTGGACACCGGCTTCATCGTCTACAACGAGCCCGCGTACCCGAACCTCACCGCGTTGTTCCAGCACCTGGCCGTGCCGACCGCGGCCTCGGACATGTCGTTCGCAGTGAGCCTGGACGCTGGCGGGCTCGAATACGCCGGCACCGACCTGCGCGGCTTGTTCGCGCAAAAGCGCAACCTGGCGCGCCCCCGCTTCTGGGCCATGCTGCGCGACCTGCTGCGGTTCTACCGCGAAGCTCCGCGCGATGCGCAGGTCGCAGGCGACCAGGCGCTCGACGACTACCTGGATGCCCACGGCTATGGCCGCGCGTTTCGCGACGACCACCTCTACCCCATGGCTGCGGCCATCTGGTCCACGCCAGCGGCGCAGGTGGGTCACCATCCGGTGGCCGCCTTTGTTCGGTTCTGCGAGAACCATGGGCTTCTGCAGATCAGCGGCCGCCCCGTCTGGCGCACCGTGGTGGGCGGCAGCCGCGAATACGTACAGCGCCTCAGCCAGCCTTTCGCCGACCGCATCCAGCTGGACCGGGCCGTGCTCGAACTGCATCGCGAGCCGGCAGGTGTGCGGCTTCGCACCAGCGCCGGCTGGTGGCCCGAGCGCTTCGACCAGGTGGTCCTGGCCACCCATGCGGACCGCTCGCTGGCGCTGCTCGACGCGCCCACCGGTGCCGAGCGTGCCCTGCTCGGTGCCCTGCCCTACAGCCGCAACCTGGCCGTGCTGCACCGCGACCCCGCCCTGATGCCGGCGCGGCGCGCCGTGTGGTCGAGCTGGAACTACCTCGGCACGCGCGGCAGCGGCGCGGCCCCGACGGTGACCTACTGGATGAACCGGCTGCAGCCCCACCTGCCGCAGGGCGCGGCGGCCGAGCCGCTGTTCCTGACCCTGAACCCGGCGATCGACCTGCGGCCCGAGCACCTGATCCGCACCGAGGTCTACGACCACCCGCTGTTCGATGCCGCGGCCATGGCCGCGCAGCGCCAGCTGTGGCAGCTGCAGGGCCAGCGCCGCACCTGGTTCTGCGGCGCCTACTTCGGCGCCGGCTTCCACGAGGACGGATTGCAGGCCGGCCTGGCCGTCGCCGAAGCGCTCGGCGGCGTGCGCCGACCCTGGCGCGTGGCGCAGGAGTCCGGGCGCATCCATCTGCCGCAAGGCGCGCAGACCGTCGCCTCATGAACGCGCACGAAGGCTCGGCGCTCTACATCGGACGCGTCATGCACCAGCGGTTGCGGCCGAAGCGGCATCGGCTGAGCTACCGGGTCTACAACCTGCTGATCGACATCGACGAACTGCCGCAACTGCACGCCCGGTTGCGCTGCTTCTCGGTGGACCGGTTCAACCTGTTCAGCTTCCATGCCGCCGACCATGGCGACGGCTCGGGCCGCGACCTGCGGGCCCAGGTGGAAGCGCGGCTGCGCGAGGCCGGACTTCCGACCGGCGGCGCGATCCGGCTGCTGGCCATGCCGCGGCTGCTCGGCCATGTGTTCAACCCGCTCAGCGTCTGGTTCTGCCATGCACCCGGCGGCGCGCTGCAGGCGCTGCTGTACGAGGTCAACAACACCTTCGGGCAACGGCACAGCTACCTGATCCCGGTCGCTGATGACGGCGCGTCCATCGTCGAGCAGCACTGCGACAAGCAGATGTACGTCTCTCCCTTCAACGGCATGGACCTGCACTACCGCTTTCGCATCGCGCCGCCGGGCGAGGCGGTCTCGGTCGGCATCAGCGTGCACGACGCGGCGGGCGCCGTGCTCAATGCGCGGCTCGACGGCCAGCGTGCGCCCTTGAGCGACCTGGCGCTGCTGCGCGTGTTCGTCACCCATCCGTTGCTGACCCTCAAGGTGGTGGCCGCCATCCACTGGCAGGCCCTGCGGCTGTGGATCAAGCGCGTGCCGCTGCACCCGCGACCGGCGGCCCCCGAGCGCGACCTCACCATCGTTTCTTCGAGCAAGACCCCATGAGCCTGACCACGCCTTCCGCCCCCGCCTTCGGTGCCGCGCCGTTCTTCTCGCCGCTGCGCCGGCTGCTGGCCCGCACGCGTTTCGGCCGGCTGAGCTTGAGCCTTCCGGGCGGCCGCTGCATCGACGTGGCCGGCCGCGAACCCGGGCCGCACGCGAGCCTGCGCCTGCTGAGCTGGCGCCCGCTGCTGCGCCTGGCTCTGCAAGGCGATCTGGGCCTGGCCCTGTCATTTCGCGATGGCGAGTGGGAAAGTTCGGACCTGCTGGCCTTGTTCGAATTCGGCCTGGCCAACGAGTCGGCCTGGGGATCGCTGCTCAAGGGGCGCGGGCTGGCGCGCTGGGCGGCGCGGCTGCGGCACCTGACCCACAGCAACAGCCGGCGCGGAAGCCGGCACAACATCGCGTTCCACTACGACCTGGGCAACACGTTCTATCGGCACTGGCTGGACGACAGCATGCTGTATTCGAGCGCGATGTTCAGCGACGCCGACGACGACACGCTGGAAGCCGCCCAGGCGCGCCGCCTCGCTGCCATCGCCGACATGCTCGACACCCCGCAAGGGGGCGACGTGCTCGAGATCGGCTGCGGCTGGGGAACGCTGGCCGCGAGCCTGGCCCGCCGGCACGAAGCGCGCGTCACCGGCGTCACGCTGTCGAGCGAGCAACTGGCCTTCGCCCGCGAACGCGCGCAGGACTGGGGCGTGGCCGACCGGGTCGACCTGCGGCTGCAGGACTACCGCGACGTGCAGGGCCGGTTCGACCGCATCGTGTCCATCGAGATGATCGAGGCCGTCGGCGAGGCCTACTGGCCCACCTACTTCGCCACCTTGCGCGAGCGCCTCAAGCCCGGTGGCGTCGTGGTGCTGCAGGCGATCACGATCGCCGATGCACAGTTCGACAGCTACCGCCAGGGGACCGATTTCATCCAGCACTGCATCTTTCCCGGCGGCATGCTGCCCAGTCCGCGCGTGCTGCGGGAACAGGCGCAACGCGCAGGGTTGGTGATCGAGGCTTCTCGCTGCTTCGGCAAGGACTACGCGCGAACCCTGGCAGAGTGGCGTCGCCGGTTCCTCGCCGCCTGGCCGCAGATCGAGCCACTCGGCTTCGACGCCGCGTTCAAGCGCTTGTGGACCTACTACCTCTCCTACTGCGAGGCCGGCTTCCACGCGGGGCTCGTCGACGTCGGTCTCTACCGGTTGCGCGTGGCTGAAGCCGGAACTGCCTGATCGGTCGGCGCAGTGCGGCCGCCCCCTTCCTTCTTCTTAACAGGGTGACGCACCGCAATTCCGGCTGTTCTGAAATATCCTGTGCGAACGCAGCAACTGCTGCCCGTATTGCGCGGCCTGCCGGGACAATGCCGATGAGGCCGCCAGAGACGCGGTCCTGGACGCGATTCTTCTGGCTTGCGATAAGCCCGCCTTCGATGACTGGGCGACAACTGCCGGTAGCTGTCGCTCACCCCACGCCTGCCATGCGTGTCGCAGGAAGCGGCCCACTCGAAAGCTACAGCGGCTCGTCATCCATCCGCGGCTGTGACTCTCTCGTCAGCGTCTTGGCCAGCAAGCGCAAGGTACTCGCAGAGGCTGCCGTAGCTTCGGAAAGAACGGCTCCGCGCCGGTAGGCCAGCCCCAGGTCCATCGAGGGCACCGCACTCGACACCACCGTCCTGCGAATGCGCCCGCCATCGTGCGACCAGGGGCGAAACACCAGGTCCGACAGGATGGTCACACCCACGTTCTGTGCGACGAGGCTGCGCACGGCCTCGATCGATTTGGTGCGGAACACGACCTTGGGCTTGAGTTTCATCGCGCTCCAGTAGCGGCCCACGGTGTCCACGTGCTCGTCCATGTCCAGCAGCACGAAGGGCATCTGCGCGATCTCGCGCAGCGACACCGACTTCTGCGCCACCAACGGATGGTCGAACGAAGTCCACAGACGGCGCTCCGACTTCAGCAGGTTCTCGCGCCGGATGTCCGGCGCGCGCGAGAGGTTCGACACCAGGACCACGGCCAGGTCGAATTCGCCGCTGCGCAAGCCGTTCTCGATCTCGAGCCGGTTGCGCTCCACGGGCTCGAATTCGACCAACGGCAGTTGCCTGCGCATCGCGCCGATGATCTTGGGCAGCATGTATTCGGACACGGTGTCGGTGATGGCGATCTGCACCCGCCCCTCGACCGAGGACACCGAGTTGCGCGTCTCCTCCACCGCCGCATCGAGCGTGTGCAGCATGTGCTCCGCGTGCCGAAGAAAGCCCTCGCCCTGCACCGTGAGCCGCAGCCCGTCGGAGTGCCGCGTAAAGAGCTGCACCTTCAGCGTCGACTCCAGGTTCTTGAGCGAAGTGGTCAGCGACGGCTGGCTCACATAGCAGCGCTGGGCTGCGCGGGACACCTGCCCCGTGTGCGCTGCGGCCACGAAGTGCTGCAGCTGCTTGATCGTTATCGACATAGATTCATCCTATATCGCTCTATTGAAAATAGAGATTATGAATTGTCGATGGCAATTCCTAACATCCGAGCAGCACGCCATGTCAGGCGTGTGACGAGGACGCCCACCGTTCCAGCAGCAGTAGCAGGAGACCCCCATGCCATCGACATCACACACTTCCGCCGGACACGGCGCCCACCCTCCTGTACCCCAGGAGGCCTCGACCGATGCCGGCCTGTTGAGCCGCCTGGGCCTGCGCTTCACCGCCTGGGCCGAGCGCTGGTTTCCCGACGCCTTCGTGTTCGCGGCCATCGCCGTGGTGGTGGTCGCGGGCGCCGCGCTCCTGAACGGGTCGAGCCCGCAAGCGGTGGCCAAGTCTTTCGGCGACGGCTTCTGGAGCCTCATTGTTTTCACGATGCAGATGGCGCTGGTGGCCGTCGGCGGCTACGTGGTGGCGACCTCGCCGCCGGCTGCGCGACTCATCCGCAAGCTGGCCGCACTGCCCGTGTCGGGGCGCCAGGCCATCGCGTACGTGGCCGCGATCAGCATGATCCTGTCGCTCTTCAACTGGGGCATCTCGCTGATCTTCAGCGCGCTCTATGTGCGCGCGCTGGCCGGCCGACTCGACCTGCGCATGGACTACCGCGCCGGCGGCGCGGCGGCCTACCTCGGCATGGGCGCGACCTGGGCGTTGGGGCTCAGCTCGTCGGCAGCGCAGTTGCAGGCCAATGCCAGCAGCCTGCCCAAGAGCATTCTGGACATCACCGGCGTGATCCCGTTCAGCCAGACCATCTTCCTGTGGCAGTCGGTCGCCATGGCGCTGGTGTTGATGGTCGTGTCGGTGGCCATCGCGCTGTGGTCGGCGCCCGACGCGAAGCACGCGGTCACGGCGCAGGACCTGGGCGTGGACCTCACGGAGGCCAAGCCCGCTTCCGCCGAGTCCGCCGAGCGCCGCCCCGGCGAGTGGTTCGAGCGCAGCCCGCTGCTCACGCTGCTCCTGTGCGCGCTGGGCTTCGGCTGGCTGGCGCAGGAGTTCATGGCCAAGAGCCCGTTGATCGCGATCTCGGGCCTCAACACCTACAACCTGCTGTTCCTCATGATCGGGCTGCTGCTGCACTGGCGCCCGCGCAGCTTTCTCGACGCGGTGTCGCGCTCAGTGCCGTCGACGGCGGGCGTGATCATCCAGTTCCCGCTGTACGGTGCCATCGCGGCCATGTTGACCGGCGCCAAGGGCGACGCAGGCATCACGCTGTCGGACCGCATCGCGCATCTGTTCGTGAGCATCTCCAGCGTCGACAGCTTCGCCGTGGTGATGGGCGCGTATTCCGCCGTGCTGGGCTTCTTCATTCCCTCGGGTGGCGGCAAGTGGATCATCGAGGCGCCCTACGTCATGCAAGCGGCCAACGACCTGAAGGTCCACCTGGGCTGGGCCGTGCAGGTCTACAACGCGGCCGAGGCACTGCCCAACCTGATCAACCCGTTCTGGATGCTGCCGCTTCTGGGTGTGCTGTCGCTGAAGGCACGCGACATCGTGGGCTTTACCTTCCTGCAACTGCTGGTGCATGCGCCGCTGGTGCTCTTCATGCTCTGGGCCTTCGGTCGCACGCTGAGCTATGTCGCGCCGGTGATGCCTTGAGCCGCGCAGATACCGGATGCAAGTGATGACGACGACGGCGCCCACGCAAACCAAGCAGGGCTACTGCACACTCTGCCGTTCGCGCTGCGGCACGCTCAACGAGGTGCGTGACGACATGCTGGTGTCGGTGAAGCCCGACGCCTCGCACCCCACCGGCCAGGCGATGTGCATGAAGGGCAAGGCTGCGCCCGAGCTGGTGCACAGCCCGCACCGGCTGCGCTACCCGATGCGCCGCACGAGGCCTAAGACCGAGGCGGATCCGGGCTGGGTGCGCATCGGCTGGGACGAGGCACTGGCCGAGACCGCCAAGCGCCTGAGTGCCATCAAGGCCGAGAGCGGTGCCGAGTCTGTGGTGTTCGCCGTGACCACGCCCAGCGGCACGCCGTTGACGGACAGCATCGATTGGATCGAGCGCTTCGTGCGCCTCTTCGGCAGCCCCAACATCTGCTACGCGACCGAGGTCTGCAACTGGCACAAGGACTTCGCGCACGCCTTCACCTTCGGCTGCGGCATGCCCGCGGCCGACTACGCGCAGGCCGAACTGATCGTGCTGTGGGGTCACAACCCCGCGAACACCTGGCTGGCGCAGGCCAATGCGATCGGCCGAGGCCGCGCGAACGGGGCGAAGATGGTGGTGATCGATCCGCGCCCCACGGCGCTCGCGCGGCAGGCTGACACCTGGCTGCCCGTGCGGCCCGGAACCGATGCGGCACTGGCGCTGGGGCTGATCCACCTGCTGATCGCGGACGCGCGCTTCGACGAAGGTTTCGTGCGCGCGTGGACCAATGCACCGTTGCTGGTGCGCAGCGACAACGGACACTTCCTGCGCGAGCAGGACCTGTGGCCCGATGCCCAGGGCAACCGCTTCGTGGCGTGGAACGACGCACTGGACCGCGCGGTGCCTTATGACACCGAGCAGGCGGCGCAAACCCAAGACGCCGCCCACTTCCGCCTGCGCGGCGCGGTCGAGATCGACGTGGGCGCACATCGCCTGTCGTGTGCGCCAGCCTTCGAACTGCTGGCCCAGGGCTGTGCCGCCTACACGCCGTCGAATGTCGAACGCATCACCGGCGTTGCCGAGGCTTCGTTGCGCGCGGTCGCTGATCTTTTCGGCACGTGCCGCCGCGTGGCCTATCACGCCTGGACCGGCATCGGCCAGCACACCAACGCGACGCAAGCCGAGCGCGCAGTCGCCACGCTGTATGCGCTGTGCGGCAGCTTCGACCGCATCGGTGCGAACCGCGTTCGCGTCGGTCCGCGCGTCAACGCCGTCAACTCGCTCTCACTGCTGCCCGACGCGCAGCGCGCCAAGGCCCTCGGTCTGGCGCAGCGCCCGATCGGCCCTCCCGCGCACGGCTGGGTGACGGCGCGCGACACCTACCGCGCGATTCTCGAAGGCGAGCCTTACAGGGTGCGCGCGATGATGGCCTTCGGCACCAACCTGCCCGTGTCGCAGGCCGACAGCGCGCTCGCGCACCAGGCACTGTCGCAGCTCGAATTCCACGTGCACTGCGATTTGTTCGAAACACCCGCCGCCCGGTACGCCGACATCCTGCTGCCGGTCAATACACCCTGGGAGCGCGAGGGCCTGCGCATCGGCTTCGAGATCGACGACCGTGCGGCCGGCTGGGTGCAGTTGCGCCAGCGCATGGTGACGCCACGCGGTGAATCGCGCGCCGACAACGACGTGCTGTTCGACCTGGCCGTTCGCCTGGGCATGGGGGGCGACTTCTTCGGTGGCAGCCTCGACGCGGGCTGGAACCACATGCTCGAGCCGCTCGGCCTCACGGTCGACCAGTTGCGTGCCCGGCCCGAAGGCATGGCCTGCGCCATCGACGCGAGCGAGCAGAAGTACGCCCGCGCCACGCCCACCGGCGTGCGCGGCTTCGACACCCCGACGCGACGCGTCGAACTCTATTCCGAAACCCTGCTGCGCCACGGCCAGCCGCCGGTCGCCACCTTCGTCGAACCGGCAGACACGCCGCGCGATGCGAAGGCCACGCGCCAGGGCCGCTTTCCCTATGTGCTGAGTTCGGCCAAGAACGGCTTCTATTGCCACAGCCAGCACCGCAGTCTGGCCTCGCTGCGCAAGCGCGCGCCCGATCCGGTGGCCGAATTGAGCCCCGCGCTCGCGGCCGCCAAGGGCATCGTGGACGGCGACTGGATGCGCGTCCGCACGCGCGTGGGCGAGGCCCGCTTCGTCGCACGCGTCACGCCCCAACTGGCGGACGACGTCATCGTGGCCGAGTTCGGCTGGTGGCAGAGCTGCCCCGAGCTCGACCGCGATGGCCTGCCGATTGAAGGCGCGTTGGGCAGCAACTTCAACGCGCTGATATCCGCTGACAGCTGCGATCCGGTGAGCGGTTCGGTGCCGCATCGCTCGTTTCTCTGCGACATCGAACGCGACCCGGCCACAGAGATGCGGCAGCGAAAGTGGTCCGGCTACCGCCCCTTCCGCATCAGCGCGCTGCGGCCTGAGGCCGACGGTGTACTGGGCATCCACTTCGAGCCGGTCGACGACAGCGAACTGCCCGATTACCGCCCCGGTCAGCACATCGAGATGCAATTGCATCTGGACGACGGCACGCAGGTCACGCGCGCCTACTCGCTCACGGGCGCGGCCGAGGTGCCGGGCCGGCGCAGCTACAGCGTGGCCGTGCGCCACCAGCGCGGCCGCTCGGCCGACGGCACGCCGCACGAGGGGCGCGTGTCGAGCCATCTGCACCGCGCGCTGAAGGTCGGTGACACCCTCTCGCTGCGGGCGCCGTCCGGCGGCTTCGTGCTGCCGCGCCACTCGCCGCAGCCGCTGGTCTTTTTCGCGGGCGGCATCGGCATCACGCCCTTCATCAGCCTGCTCGAATCGCTGCCCGACGGCGCGCAGGGGCCGGCCATCTGGCTCTACTACGCCAACCAGAACAGCACGACCCACGCGTTTCGCGAGCGCATTGCGCAGCACTGCGCGCGGCTGCCGCAGTTGCAGGTTGTCGACCACTACAACGCACCACGGCCGCAGGAGCGCCAGGGCATCGACTACCAGTCGGACCGCTTCATCGACGCGAGCGTGGTGGACGACGCGTTGATCGCGCAGCGCGCCCGCTTCTACCTGTGCGGACCGCCGGCCATGATGGACGCGGTGACCGCCGGCCTCGTGGCGCGGGGCGTTCCGCGCTTCGACATCTTCAGCGAGGTCTTCCGCTCGCCCACCACGCCGCCCGCCGACGGCGACCAGCGCTTCACCGTCAGCTTCGCGCGCTCGGGCCACGCCCCCGCAACGTGGACGCCCCGGCAGGGCACGTTGCTGACCTTTGGCGAATCGCTCGGCGTGCAGATGGCCAGCGGCTGCCGTGTGGGCCAGTGCGAGAGCTGTGCGGTGCGCGTGCTGAGCGGCAAGGTGCGCCATCTGCACGGCAGCGAACCGGAAGACCCGGCCGTGTGCCTGGCCTGCCAGGCCGTTCCACTCGAAGACGTGGTGCTTGAGGCATGACGGCCGGCATTTTCACTCAACTGACTCCATCCGTGACCCCATGAAAATCATCGATACCGAAAGCACCCGGCGTGCCTTGCCCTTCGACTGCCTGATCCCGGCGCTTAGGGAGATGTTCATCGCTGGCTGCGAGGTGCCCTTGCGACACACGCATTCGCTGCAGGCCGGGACGCACACCTCGCCCCGCACCGTGCTGGTCATGCCGGCGTGGCAGCACGACCGCTACCTGGGCATCAAGACAGTGACCATCTTCCCGAACAACGCGCAACGCGGCCTGCCCGGACTGTTCTCGACCTATGTGCTGTACGACGCCAGCACGGGTGAGCCGCTGGCGCAGATCGACGGCAACGAGATCACGTCGCGCCGCACCGCTGCCGCCTCCGCCCTGGCCGCGTCCTATCTCGCGCCTGCCGATGCGCGCAGCCTGCTGGTCGTCGGCTGCGGACGTGTCGGCAGTCTGATTCCCGAGGCCTACCGCGCCGTGCGTCCCATCGAACGCGTGGTGGTGTGGGACCGCGACGAATCTGCGGCGAAGGCACTCGCTGTGCGGCTGTGCGCGCAGAACATCGAGGCGGCCGTTGCGCCGGACCTCGCCCACGCGGTGAACGATGTCGACATCGTGAGCTGTGCCACGCTCGCCACGCAGCCGGTGGTGCAGGGAGCGTGGCTGCGGCCTCGCAGCCACCTCGACCTGATCGGCAGTTTCACGCCGCAGATGCGCGAAGCCGACGACGCCTGCTTTGCGGGTGCACGTCTGTTTGTTGATACACAAGAGGCGTTGCAAAAGAGTGGCGAATTGCTCGGGCCCCTGTCGCGCGGCGTGTTCGCCGCCGACGATGTGGCAGGGGAGTTGGCCGACCTGGCCGCGGGCCGGATCCAGGGACGCGCCGAGAGTGACGGGCGGACCGTCTTCAAGGCCGTGGGCACCGCCTTGGAGGACCTGGCCGCGGCAGTGGTGGTCTACGAAGCTTCCGATTCGACCTGAGACACTTGCCTTGGCGGGCCGCTAAGCGCTGGGCGCCTCCTGCACGTGTGCGGCAGGCAAGCCCCGCGCATGCGCCTTCAGGCAGGCAATGAAATCCATGAGCGTGGCCGAGACGTGCTCGCGGTTCCACACCACGGTGATGGGGCCGAAGCGGATGTTCGAATCGACGGCGACCTTGCGGAACAGCCCCAGCGAGGCCATGTAGTCCGCCATGGATTCCGCACACACGCCGACATAGTCGCCCTTTTGCAGCAGCGCCTGCATCATGGCCAACGAGGCGGTTTCTGCCTTGGGCACCAGCCACGATGCCTGTTGCTCGATGAGGTAGGCATCCATCTGGATGCGAGTGAGCGTGCCAAGGGGCGGCATCACCCATTGCTCGCGTAACACGTCGGCAAAGCCCAGTGGCTGGTTGCTGTCCCAGTGCTTGCTGCCCTGGCCGATGACGATGCTCACCCGGTCGTCAAAGAGCACGTGGTGCGCCAGTTGCGGCTGGTGCGCCCGCGCATCCAGAACGCCGATCACGGCATCCATGGCACGCGTGTCCAGGCCTTTGAGCAGGTCGTCGAACAGGCCGTCGTGGATGGACACGGCCACATCGGCATGGCGCTGCTGGAAGGCGGTCACGGCTTCGGGCAGGCCGCCGGCGATGCCTGCCCAGACGCTGCCCACGTTCAATCGCGGCACGCGTCCCGCAGCCACTGCATGCATTTCGAGGCCGGTGCGGGCGATATCGCCCAGCACGGTGATGGCCAGGCGTTTGAGCAGATGCCCGGCAGGCGTCAGCTGCACCTTGCGCCCGCGCACCACCAGCGGCGTGCCCGCCACGCGTTCGAGCTCTGCCAGCCAGTGCGACATGGCAGATTGCGTCATGTGCAGCCGCGCCGCCGCTTCGGTCAGCGTGCCCGCCTCGTCCAGCACCAGAAAGGACTCCAGATGCCGGACCTTGATGCCTCGTGCCCATGACAGGCCTTCCGAACGCTCGATCATGAGTAAACCTTCATGCATCCATTTTGCATTTTCACTAGGTGGATGGCAGGGATTGTCATGAAAATTACTTCATCTTCCATGACAGACCTTCTGAGGAATCCCTGTGCCCAAAGCAATCACGAACATCTACAAGATCCTGATGGGTGCCGCGGTCGCGGCCGCCACGGCCACCACCGTGTTCGCGCAAGCCTCCTACCCCAGTCGTCCCGTGCGCCTGATCGTGTCGCAGGCCCCGGGCGGCAGCAGCGACACCATCGCACGCATGTGGGCTGAACACGCAGGCAAGGCCATTGGCGCCACCATCGTGGTGGAGAACAAGCCCGGTGCGGGCGGCCTCATTGCCGCACAGAACGCGCTGAATGCGCCCGCCGATGGCTACACCTTGCTGCTGGGCAGCGTGTCGCTGATGGTGCTCAATCAGTTCACCTACAAGCCACTGCCCTACAACCCCGAGAAGGATTTTGTTGGCGTGACCATGCTGACGACGGTGCCGTTCGTGCTGTCGGCCAACCCGGCCACGGGCATCAAGACGCTCAAGGATCTGACAGAAAAAGCCAAGGCGGCACCCGGCAAGCTGAACTTCGCGTCCGCCGGCCTGGGCAACTCCACCCACCTGGCGGTCGAGCTGGTGTCCAATGCCCTGGGCATTTCGATGACCCACATCCCTTACAAGGGCGAGGCCGACGGCATCCTGGCCACCATTGGCGGGCAAACCGAGGTGATGGCACCTGTGTATGGCACCGCCCTGCCCCACATCAAGAACCACAAGCTCAATCCACTGGCCGTGTTGTCGCCGCAACGCACCCCTGAGCTGCCCGATGTGCCCACCCTGGGCGAGCTGGGCGTGAAGGGCTTTGACAACATGGGCTGGAGTGCCGTGGTGGCGCGCGCCGGCACGCCGGCCGACATTGTGGAAAAGCTCAACAAGGCGACGACGGCCTTCCACCAGAGTCCCGACGTGCAGGCCAAGCTCAAAAGCATGGGCGTGATCCCCATGTCCGGCCCTTCCGCGCTGGTCATGGAAACGGCGGCGCGTGACGCCAAGGCCTGGGGGCCCACGCTCGGGGCGCTGAACCTCAGCGCCAAGTAAGCCGGCGGCCGCACAAGCACCGCCCCCTTTTCTTCCATCTTCACCCCTTGCCGTATCGCCGATGCAGCAAGGGGTTCGTCATCACACCTCATGAAAAAAGAAGCAATGGTGGTCTGTCCGCAGCCGGAGGCCGCCGAATCCGGCATCGACATCCTGCGCGCGGGCGGTAACGCGGTGGATGCCGCCGTGGCCACCGCGCTGGCCCAGACCGTGGTCGATCCGCTGATGTGCGGTATCGCAGGTTTCGGCACCGCCGCCGTCTACCTGCCGGGCGCCCAGGTGCATGAATATTTCGACTTCCACTCGCCCGCGCCGCTGGCGGCCAGGGCAAACATGTGGGAGCACCTGCTCGAGGGCGAGACCAAGGACGGCTTCGGTTTCATCCTCAAGGGCCGCGTCAACGACATCGGCCCCCAGTCCATCGGCACGCCGGCCACGCTCAAGGGCCTGGAGGCCATGCATCAGGCGCACGGCCGCCTGCCGTGGCGGCAGGTGGTGGAGCCCGCCATCCGCTGGGCTGCGGACGGCTACTTTGTGCGACCCGGCATGCACGCCTTCTGGATCGACGAACCCACCATGGGGCGCGTCGGCAACCTGGAGCGGCTGCAGTACTGCGAGGAAAGCCGCCAGCTGTACTGCCGCCCCGATGGCCGCCCCAAGCCCATCGGTGCGCCGCTGCGCAACGAAGGCATGGCTGCGGTGCTGCGCCAGATTGCCGAAGAAGGTGCGCGCCCGTTCTACCAGGGCGACCTGGCGCAAAAGATGGTGACGCACCTGCAGTCGCTGGGGGCGCTGATCACGCTCGACGACCTGGCCCGGTATCAGGTGCAGCGCAACCCGCCGCTGGTGGGCAGCTACCGCGACCGCACCATCACGACCAACCAGCCCCCGGGCGGCGGCGCCATGCTGCTGGAGATGCTCAACATCCTCGAGCACTTCGATCTGGCGAGTCTGGAGCACAACAGCCCTGCCTACCTGCAGAGGGTGTGCGAGGCCATGAAGAAGGCGACGATCGACAAGGACCGCTGCATCGGCGACCCGAAGTTCTTCGATGTGCCGCTGGATCAGCTCCTGTCCAAGGACATGGCCCGGGAAGTGGCCGAGCAGATCCGCACGGGCCATCGCTTCAACGTGGAGCGCGTGAACCCTGGCGCGCCCGTGCCGCGCGACACCACCCACCTGAGCGTGGTGGACGCCGACGGCAACGCCGTGTCCCTGACCCACTCGCTGGCCATGCCCTCGGGCATCATCACCCCGGGCATGGGTTTTCTGTACAACGGCTGCATGGGCGTGTTCGACCCGCGTCCGGGCCGCGCCGGCAGCATCCAGCCGGGCAAGAGCCGCTTCACCTCGTCCTGCCCCACCATGACCTTCAAGGACGGTGAGCTCGACGTGGTGCTCGGCGCCCCGGGGGGCACGCAGATCGCCATGGGCGTGCTGCAGGTGCTGCTCAACGTGATCGATCACGGCATGGAGATGCAGGCAGCCGTGTCGGCACCTCGCTTCTCGTCCACCAGCAACGCCATCGACGTGTGCAACCGCATTCCGCGCTCCACCACGCGCGCGCTGGAAGCGCAGGGTTACGCCATTGGCCGCAACCCGTACAACTACACCATCGGCTGGGTGCACGGCGTGCAGGTGCAGGCCGACGGCCTGCATGGCGGCGCCGACCCTGGACGCGATGGCGTTGCGTACCGGCTGCGCATGGATCCTGCGCACTGATCGGCCACCGTTTTCAGCTATCGACTGTGTGGCTTATGAGGAACTCATTCCCATCCCGCCTTCTTTGCATGTAGCCAGCCGCGCTTGTCTGCTTTGCAGCGATTTCCGCCGCCGGACTCGGGGCCGCCGATGTCTGCTTGAAGGACGATCCTGACAGGCAAGTCCGTAGAACGGCCTGTCGTAGACCGCATTGGAACTCCCTTTGACCTGAAATTCCCTGTGCGATTGCAATGATTGCCGCCTGCTCGCTCGGCAATGCACAACTCGATGCACTGAGCGCTCGCGGCGACGCGCCGATGATCCTGGCCATCGGCCCCGACAGCGATCTGCGTTTCGACGTGGCGATGCGCGCCTATGACTACACGCCGTCGGTGCGCGCGGACGATCCGACCTGGGACGATGAGGAACCTGGCCGACCAGGCGGCGGCGCCGATCATTTTCTCGACTTCATCGTCGCCCAAGCGGTGCCGGCCCTGGCGGCGCGCGCACCGCTGGATCCGCGACGCCGCACGCTGTGCGGGACACTTATACGGTGATTTGTTCGCGCTGCACGCGTTGTTGCACCGGCCGCAGTTCTTCTCGCGCTACGCGGCGGCGGCCCCCTCGTTGTGGTGGCAGGACGGCTTCATCCTGCGCGAGGCCGAACACCCCGCCCCCTGCCGGCGGGGCGCGAGACCATGCTGTTGTTCATGCAAGGCGCCTCGACCGAAGGCGAGAGTCCTGCCGCGCCACCTCCTGCAGGTGTCAGCGCGGCGCGCGCCGAACGCCTGCGACGCCAGCGTGCCGCCGTGCCACTGCAGGCTGGCCGGGACCTGGCGGGGCGACTCGACCCCGCAGGCGTGCGTGCGCAGTACCTCGCCTTTCCCGGCATGCCTCATGGCCCGATGCTGGCGGCATCCCTGCCGCCCCATTGGCACTGGCTGCGCGCCCGTCGCCGCTTGAGCCGAAAGCTGGAGAAAAGTCGTTTCATCCCCCACAGGTCGCGAGGATTCTTGCGGGATCCATGGCCGCATATCCGACCCGGGCGGCCGGAATTCGGATGCATCAACCATTGCGCATGAGAAGCTCGGTGAGCTTCATCACTTTGAGAGTGCAATGGTCAAAAAGACAACTGAACAGAAAGCTGCAGAGGCGCTTCGTTACACCGCTGCCAGTGGTGCGGCCAATGCGGTTGAGCTCGAGCCCTTCTTGACTGATCCCAATCAGGCCATACGCGCCGTGGCGGCCATGAACCCGGATGCAGACGAAGAGATCCTGGATCGTTTTGCGAATGACAAGTTCTGGGGCGTCCGCATGGAAGTGGTGCGCAATGCCAATGTCAGCCAGGCCACGTTGCGCAGGCTGCTGGAGTCCGACACGCGCAAACGCGGCGTGGTGCACCACGCAGCGCGCGAGAAGCTGGAAGAGCGCGGTGTCGCATTTGGTGCTGATGGCATGCCAGAAGACGCGGCGTAGAGAACGAAGTCGCATTTCCTGAGCGTCATTTGATCGGGTCGCTTTCGATCTCGATCACTGCGGCCGGTGTTCGTGAGGGGTCTTGTTATTGGCGCTCCGGCCTCTTGTTTCGGACGAGCAGTGCCATGGCCGCCAGCGCGACCGGAACATTCGAATCACGTATCTCAGTGCTGCCCCCGAACCAGACGCTTGTCTGTCAGGTGGCCCGTCAACCCGCGGATCTGGGCGCCGGCTTTGCCTTGAGACCGGCCTCGATGAAGTTCACCAGGAAGTCGACGCCGGCCTCCATGCTGGTCTGCTGCAACTTCTCGGGCCACAGCGCCTGCACCCGCGTGTGCGTGCTGTGCGCATAGAAGAAGGCACCGTAGACGAAGATGACCCGCCAGTAGAACTCTTCGCTGCTCAAGTGAGGAAGCTCGTGGCTCACGACATCCACGAAGCGTCGCGCGAAATCGTCCACGATGGACGCTGTCAGCGCATGCACTTCATCGGCAGGGTCCATCAGCATGCGGCCGTAGAACGCACGGAACGACTCGCGCTCCTGGACACTGGCTCCCGCGACAAGCAGTGAGGGCGCCATGGACGCCCGCAGGATGTCTCGCAAGGGGACCTTCCGACCCTCGAATGCGTCCAGGCGCTCCTTGCGCTCCTTCATCACCGGCCCAAGGCGGCGCTCCAGCACGGCCTTGCACAGCGCCTGCTTCGATCCCCAGTAGTAGTGGAAGGCTCCCAGGTTGGCGTTGGCCCGCTCCGCGATCGCTCGCATGCTGGTGCCCCCGTAGCCATGTGCAGCAAACAGGGCCTCGGCGGCGTCGAGGATCTGGTTTGCGGTGGTGTCGGAAAGCGCCTGCCGCTTCGAAGAGACGGCGGTTTTCGCTGCGGTGGGCTTGGGCATGAGGGAAGTGGCGAGGTATTGAAGTTCGTTGACAGCCAATCCTTGAAATCATACAGTTGTATATTTATACGCACGTATGACTTAAAGGAGACTTCATGAGATTGATCGATCTGTCCTCGACGCTGGACCCGCACGACCGCGATCTGCTTCCTCCCGCCATGGCCGCCGCTGCGGGCGTCGTGGCTCCCCGGGTGGACTACTCCCACCCGGCGACGCCGGACGGCCGCGACCGCTTCTGCCACTTCTTCGGCTGCAGCCACGACGACTTGCCCGACGGCGAGGGTTGGGGTTCGGAGGTGCTCAACGACATGTCGTCGCATTGCGGCACGCACGTGGACGCACCGCTGCACAGCGGATCGACCTGCGAGGGGCGAACCTCACGCACCATCGACCAGGTCGAACTGAACGAGCTCTTCTGCCCCGGCAAGGTGCTCGATGTGCGCCCTTGGGCGCAGCCTGGGCAGGCCATCCCCGTCGATGCGCTTCGCCAGGCGTTGTCCGCAGTGGGCGAGCCCATCCGTCCCGGCGACGCCGTGCTGATCCGGACCGGACAGGAGCGATATCGCCTGGGCGAGCCGGCCTTCTTTCAGTACCCGGGGATGAGCCGCGAAGGCACGCTGTTCCTGTCGGAGCAAGGGGCCACCGTGCTCGGCACGGATGCGGTCGGCTGGGACCGTCCCTTCGCCGTGATGGCCCAGGCCTTCAAGGAAACGGGCGACAAGCAGCAACTGTGGGATGGCCACAAGGCGATCCGCGAGAAGGAGGCCTTCATCGTGCAGCAGCTGTGCAACCTCGGTGCCTTGCCGCTTCGCGGCTTCCACGTGGGCTTCTTCCCGTTGAAGCTGGCACGCGCCAGCGCCGCCCCCGCCCGTGCCGTGGCCTTCCTGTCCAACTGAGGAGCGACTTCAATGCGTATCGTGACTTTTGTGCGTGAGGGCTTTGACGCACCTCGCCTCGGTGCCCTCATCGGCGTCGACGGCGTGCTGGACCTCACGGCTCGCCACCCTGGCGAAGAGGCCTTCGGCTCTGCGTTGGCTTTCCTGCGCGCAGGCCCTGCATCCTGGGACCTTGCGCGTGCGCAGATCGCCAAGCACGGCGGCGCTGCAGACTCCCTGGCCGGCGCCGCGTTGCTTCCCCCGCTGCCCAATCCGCCGCTGATCCGGGACTGGGGAACCATGATCGAGCACCCCAGGTTCTTCCTGCGGCGACGCGCCGAGCAACTGGCCGCCCGATCAGCCGACCCGGAGGCCGCCATGGCCGCCGCACAAACCGATGGCTCGCTCGAGCTGCCCCCAAACTGGTTCACCGTGCCTCGCTTCTACACCGGCAATCCGCTCAACATGACCGGGCCGGATGCCGAGATCGCCTGGCCGGGTTTCGCCGAATCGCTGGACTACGAACTCGAACTGGCGGTCGTCATCGGCGTGGGTGGCAAGGACATCCCCGTGTCGCGAGCACGCGACCACATCTTCGGGGTCACGCTGTTCAACGACTTCACCGCGCGGGATACGCAAGTGGCTGAGGGCAGCCCGGCCGGCAAGAGCAAGGACTTCGACGGCGCCTATGCCATCGGCCCCTGCATCGCCACGCTGGACGAGATCCCCGACCTCTACCAGCTGCAGGTGCAGTCGAGGCTCAACGGTGTCGTGCAGACCACCCGCAGCACCGTCGACATGCAGCTGACCTTCGAGGACATCGTGAGCTATGCCAGTCGCTCGTGCACGCTGCACCCTGGCGAACTCTTCGCCTCGGGCACCTTCGAAGGTGGCTGCGGCGTGGAGACCGGCCGCCTGCTGCGCGATGGCGATGTCATCGAACTCGAGGCGCAGGGCATCGGCACGCTGCGCAACCGGATCCGCCGCACGGCAGTGCCCGCCGCGGCAGCGAAGGCCTGAGATGACGGTTCCGCTGTACATCGTGGGCGTCGGCAGCACGCCCACGGGCCGCTTCGCGGACGTTGCGCTGCGCACGATGGCCCGCCAGGCCATCGATCTCGCCCTGGCCGACGCCGGTGCGACGGCCGACCAGGTGGGTGCGGCGTTCTTTGCCAACGTCGGCCAGTCGCTCCTGCAGGGGCAGCACATGATCGGTGGTCAGGTGGCGCTGCGCGAGGCGGGATTGGATGGCATTCCGATCATCAACGTCGAGAACGCGTGTGCCAGTGCTTCGACCGCCTTCTACCTCGCCTGCGCCCATCTGCGCGCCGGACTGTGTGACGTCGCATTGGCGGTGGGAGCGGAGAAGCTGTCGCACCCGGACAAGGCCCGCACCTTTTCCATCTTCGATGGCGCCCATGACGCCGAAAGGCCTGAGGCACTGCTGCGCTTTCTCGCACAACAAGCTGGTGAGGACCCCACACAAGCCCCCGTCGCACAGCAACGCAGCGTCTTCATGGACATCTATGCGGCCCTGGCCCGCGCGCACATGGCACGCCACGGCACCACGCAGCGGCAACTGGCCCATGTGGCCGCCAAGAACCACAGCCACTCCGTGCACAACCCGTTGGCCCAGCATCGCGTCGCGATGTCGGTCGACGAGGTGCTCGCGGCGCGCGCCATCACCTGGCCCCTGACTCTGCCGATGTGTGCGCCGATCGGCGATGGCGCGGCTGCGGCGTTGATCGTGCGCGAGGACGCCCTGGAGCGCTTCGATGCGAAGCGTGCGGTGCGCGTGCGGGCCAGTGTTCTCGTCAGCGGATCGGACCGCGTCGATGGACGCGAGACGCCGATCAGCCGCCGCGCCGCACTGCGCGCCTACGCCGATGCCGGCGTCGGGCCTGAGGACATCGACGTGAGCGAGGTCCATGACGCCACGGCCTTCGGAGAAATCGTCCAGTGCGAACACCTGGGCTTGTGCGAGCCCGGCCAGGGTGGATGGCTCGCGGAGCATGGCCACACCGCACTGGGCGGCCGTCGGCCGGTCAACCCCTCGGGGGGACTGGAGTCGAAGGGGCATCCCATCGGCGCCACCGGCTTGATGCAGATCCATGAGCTCGTCCTGCAATTGCGCGGCGAGGCCGGCGGGCGACAGGTGGCCAATGCGCGCCTGGCCCTTGCCGAGAACGGCGGCGGCTTCCTGGGCCATGAGGAAGCGGCCGCGACCATCACCATTCTTGAACGGGCTGCACAACGCTCATGAAGCACGCCACCATGTATTCCAGACGCACTCTCCTCGGGCAATCGATCGCCCTGGGCTTGTCCAGCCTCGTCGGCAACGCTGCCAGGGCCGCCACGGCGGCCTGGCCGTCCAAGCCGATCCAGGTCATCGTGCCCGCAACCACCGGCAGCGCACCCGAAATCGTGGCGCGTCTGATCGCCGAAGCTTTGTCGGCACGCCTGTCGAACCCCGTCTATGTGGAAGGCATGCCGGGGGCCTCGGGGATCATCGGCACCGACAAGGCGCTCAAGGCGCCCGCCGACGGGCACACGCTGCTCTACGCCATGAACCAGGTGGCGACGATGAACCCGCACCTCTACCCGCGGCTGCCCTACAACCCGGCCAGGGACATGGCGCCGATCAGCCTGGTCGCGCGCGGCGGGTACGTGCTGCTCGCCCACAGCGGCTTGCCGGCCTCCGACCTCCCGTCGCTGATCGCCCTGGCGAAGCGCGAGCCCGGCAAGCTGGCCTATGCCTCCACGGGCAACGGCAGCGCCTTCCACCTGGGCATGGAGCTGATCAAGGCGCAGTGCGGCATCGATCTGCTGCATGTGCCCTACCGCAGCGGCGCCAATGCCAACACCGAGCTGATGGCGGGGCGCGTGCAGGTCCGGCTCGAGCCCCAGGCCTCGGCGCTGGCGCTCGTTCGCGGCGGCCGCGTCAAGGCCCTGGCGGTGACCACACCCACGCGACTCTCCGTCCTGCCGCAGGTGCCGACGGTCCGGGAGACCCTGCCCGGATTCGAGCTGAGCGGCTGGAACGCCCTGTGGGCACCGGCGGGCACGCCCGCGCCGGTCATCGTGCGACTCAACGCCGAGGTGCAGCAGATCCTGAAGAGCGACGCATTCCGAAGCCATCTGCTGCAACTCGGCCTGACCCCCGAGGGCTCGACGCCGGCTGAACTGGCTGCGCTGACGGCGCAAGAGACGGCGCAATGGAAGGCCCTGATCGACAAGACGGGCATCAAGGCGGACTGACATGACGGATTTCAAGACCCTGGCCGATCTCGTCGGCCACCATGCGCGCACGCGTCCCCATGCGATCGCCCTCACGTTCGAGGCGGGCCCGGCCTTGCCCGAGCAGCACCGCAGCTTCCTGCAACTGCACGAGAACGGCCTGGCGCTGGCCCGGGCCCTGCAAGGCCTGGGCATCCGACGTGGCGACGCCATCGCGCTGGTGATGGCGAACCACCCCGAGTTCGTCGAAGCCATGGTGGCGGCCGCGCACCTCGGGGCGGTGCTGGTACCGATCGATGCGCGGGCGCAAGGCGACAGGCTCGCCGCACTGATCGATCGCACGCACTGCGTGGGTGTGATCGCGGCGGACTATGCCGCCGCTGCGGTCGCGCAGATTCGATCGCGCGCCACCCACCTGCGCTGGGTCGTGCGCGTCATCTCGGGCGAACTTGCGGCAGATGCGCCGCGCGCCTGCGAAGCGCTGGACTACGCGCAACTGCTGGCCCGCCACACACAGGCAGGCCTCCCCTCGGCACACTTCACGCCCGTCGATCCCGATGACCCCATGCAGATTCTCTTCACCTCCGGCACGACCGGAGAGCCGAAGGGGATCGTGATCACCCACCGCCGCTTCGTCGACACGGCGGCACTGGCGGCCTCCGCCTTCGGCTACACCGGCGACGATCGCCTCTACTCCGGCCTGTCGCTGACGCACGCCAACGCCCAGTTGGTCACGCTGGGTGCAGCCCTGAGGCTCGGGATCGCCTGTGTCATGTCGCGCCGCTTCACCAAGTCGCGGTTGTGGGAGATCGTGCGTCGACACCGGTGCACCGCCTTCACCCTGCTAGGCGGCATGACCACCGCTGTCTATTGCGAGCCGCCGTCGCCCAGCGACCGGGATCATGTCGTGCGCTTCGTCGTCGCCGCGGGCATGCCGCAGGCCATCTGGCGTGACTTCGAGCAGCGCTTCGGCGTCCATGTTCTGGAGTTCTACGGCACCGCCGAAGGCGGGCTGACGGTCAACCCTTTCGGGAAAGGTCCGGTCGGCAGCATCGGCCGCCCGCACCCGGCGTTCTCCGTCCGCATCGTCGCCGAAGACGGCAGCGATGCGCCCGCGGGCACGCCGGGCGAACTGGCGTTCCGGCCGGCCAGCGGCGCGCCCTTCGACATCGCGTACTTCGAAGACCCGCAGGCCTCGCAGAGCAAAGGCAAGGACGGTTGGCTCTGGACCGGCGACATCGTGCGCGCCGATGCGCACGGCTGGCTCTACTTCGAGCACCGCCGCGGCCATGGCATTCGCCGCAACGGCGAATTCATCGACCCGGCGCAGATCGAGAAGACCATCGCGGACACCGGACTGGTCCGCGATGCGTTTGTGTTCGGCACGGCAGCGGCCTCGGGGGCGCCTGGCGAATGCGATGTCGTCGCAGCCGTCGTCCCCCATCACGCCGACCTGGACCTTTCGGTGCTCCATGCGCGTTTGCGCGAGACGCTGTCGAAGAACGCCCTTCCCGGGCGGCTGATGGCCATCGAAGCGATCCCCAAGACCGCATCGGAAAAGCCGTTGGCGCGGGTTCTGGAGGAATGGCTGCGCGACGGGGCGGTCGCGACCGTTTTCGAGGCGCCCTCAGCCTAGACACAAGACCTGGGCGCAGGCGGCGGCAGGCCGTTTTTCCCCTGCGCAATCAACAACAACGAAGGAGACATTCATGCACAACCACGGGCGTAAGCTTTTTCTTCCCATCTCACTTGCATCGCTGTTCATCGGGCCTTCGAGCTGGGCGCAGTCTTCTGTGACACTCTTCGGCGTCATTGACATCTCGGTGAGCCACTACCAGACCAAGAGCGTGCTGCCCGCAGGCCTGCCTTGGTGGTCCCTGGCAGCGCCGGCATCCATCTCGCAAGGCGCCACGAAGCTCGCGTCGGGCGCGCACACCCCTTCTCTCTTGGGCATTCGCGGACAGGAGGATCTGGGCGGCGGGCTTGCTGCAGGCTTCTGGCTGGAATCCACACTCACACCGGACGACGGGGCCCAGGGGCTTGGCGTTTTCGACCGCCGCTCGACGGTCAGCCTGTCGGGGCCGTTCGGCGAAGTGCGCCTGGGCCGGGACTATGTGCCGACCTATTGGAATCTGACGGTCTTCGATCCCTTTGGCACGGTCGGGGTTGGCGCGAACCTATGGAATCCGATCGGCACGGGGCTCACCACCAGCCACGGAAAGTCGCCCGCGAACCTGATGCCCTTTGACAACTACGTTCGCGCCTCCAACAGCGTCGGCTATTTCCTGCCGGGCCATCTTGGCGGGTTCTACGGCCAGGTCATGTACTCGCTGCATGAGAACCTGAAGCAAAGTGGCGTGAGCCACAGTCCGAGCAAGGGAGGGCGAAACGTCGGGGGGCGCTTCGGTTATCAACGTGGCCCCCTCAACCTGGCCATCGCTTACCAGGAAGACGCCAAGGACGATCTCAGCGGATTCGACAAGGACCGTTTGAAGATCCTCAACGCTGGGGTCTCCTACGATTTCGATGTCGTCAAATTGTTCGGCCAGTTGTCGCAGATCAGGGATGAGCGCAGCAA
The DNA here is from genome assembly GCF_059567965.1 of Variovorax sp. BGA-UO-ETr-C22. Classification (NCBI taxonomy): domain Bacteria; kingdom Pseudomonadati; phylum Pseudomonadota; class Betaproteobacteria; order Burkholderiales; family Comamonadaceae; genus Variovorax; species Variovorax sp. BGA-UO-ETr-C22. The sequence goes on along the minus strand of NZ_JCAQPA010000006.1, from coordinate 19,620 downwards.
GATGAACGTAGCCAATATCGGCGGTATTCCGTATCCCTTCAGGAACGAGAACAATGGGAAGTACACCGGTGGCTTGATCGGCATCACGGCCCCGGTCGGGCCTGGATTGATCCGTGCGTCCTATTCGCGCGTGAACTATGCATCTCCTCATGCGGTGAATGCCTTGAATCCCGCGACATGGCTGCAAGACAACGATGCCAGGATCGAGAAGTTCGCCGTCGGCTATGTGTACAACCTGTCAAAGCGCACCGCGCTCTATGCCACTGTCGCGCGAACCAGGATGAAGTGGAACGGGTCCGTGAATGCGGCGATGGCCATCAGTCCCGGAGGCGGGGTGAGGTTTGCGAACGGCATCGCCGGGATCAGCGCACCTTATGTCCCCTCGAGCACCACCGGCTACGACATGGGCATTCGGCACGCCTTCTGAGGGCACTGACTCGCGCTGCGGACCTTCCAGGTGGTCGGCCCTGAACTCCCGCGTGCTGCAGCGCTGCGCGCTTGCCGGGCAAAGGGAAGGCCCGCACAGGGGCCGTCTCTTCCGCCCCGGAAGGGCAACGCTCTTTGACTCACAAGGCGCATGCGGTGCAACGGCAAGGATTCAGGAGGAGCGATGCACCACTGTCTAGCGTGCTCGATTGCGCATCGCATACAACAGCACGAGCGTCGCGATGATTTCCAGTCCCGCGACCGCATAGAGGCCCGCGGCCACGCTTCCCGTCGACGTCTTCAGCCACCCCATCGTGAAGGGCGCAGCGAACCCCGCCAGGTTGCCGACCGAGTTGATGAAAGCGATGCCACCCGCCGCAGCGGTGCCCGTGAGAAAGGAAGCGGGGATCGACCAGAACACGGGAAAGGCGGCGAGGATGCCGATGGTCGCGAAGCTCAACGCGACCATGGCGAACACAGGTTGCTCGATCAACACGCCGGTGGCCACGAGCCCGACGCCGGCGATCAGCGTCGCATAGGCGCAGTGCCGCCGCCGCTCACCGGTGGCATCCGAATGCATGCCGTTGAGCACCATCGCGACCGTTCCCAGAATGAACGGAATGGCCGACAGCAGGCCGATGTTCAGCGTGCCCTTCACGCCCAGCTCCTTGACGATCGAGGGCGTCCAGAAGGCAATGGTGGCGTTGCCGCTCACGATGCAGAAATAGGCGGCGGTGCACAGCCACAGCATGGGGTTGCGCAACGCCCGGCCGAAGCTCGATTGCTTGGGGGCATCGGCGTTCTCCTTCTGCAGTTCGGCGGCCAGCGCGTGCTTCTCGGCCTCGGTCAGCCATCGTGCGGATTGGGGCCGGTCCGGCAGCCAGGCCAGCACCGCGAAGCCGGCAAGCACCGAAGGAATGCCTTCGAGCAAGAAGAGCCACTGCCAGTTTCGAAACGGCGCGACGCCTTCCATGCCGCTCATGATCAGCCCTGCGAGCGGCCCGCCGACGACGCCCGCGATGGCAAACGAGGTCATGAAGAGCCCGTTGATCTTGCCGCGGCGATGCGCCGGCACCCAGTACGTCAGGTACAGCATCACGCCCGGGAAAAAGCCGGCCTCGAATGCGCCGAGCAGGAATCGCAGCACATAGAAGGACGTGGGCGTTTCCACGTAGATCATCGCCATCGACGTGAGGCCCCAGAGGATCGTGATGCGCGCGAGCGTCTTGCGCGCGCCGATCTTCTGCAGCAGCAGGTTGCTCGGCACCTCGAACAGAAAGTAGCCGATGAAGAAGATGCCGGCACCCAGCCCGTAGACCGCTTCGCTGAACTGCAGGTCCTGCAGCATCTGCAACTTGGCGAAGCCCACGTTGACGCGGTCGATCCACGCCAGCAGGAACAGGAACACCAGGAACGGCACCAACCGCCATGCGATCTTGCGATGCATGCGGTCGTGGTCCGAGAGGGAATGGGCGCCGGCCGAAGGCCGCGCGAGGGATGAGACAGAGGTAGCGTCCACAGCAGTTTCCTTTTTCTTCAATGACAGAACTCCAGGAATGCGTCGCCCTTCATGGTGTACGCATAATGTTTATAAATATATTTATAGACATTCCATCGCACATTGGTAGTTACCCTCCGTGGGATCTGTCTCCGCCGGTTTCATCGTTCGCGAATCGAGAAAGGACCTTTGCCGCCGGCACGGTTTCCGCGCGACTTCGTTCCTCCTAAGGTCAGCACCTGGCACCGCGCAGTGCGTGCCAAGCCAACCAAGCAACCGAACGAAATGGAGCAGTTTTCAATGTCGCAATGGATACGCAGGATCGGCGCCGCGGCGTCTGTGTGGGGTGCAATGAGCGTCCCCCTCGCCTTCGCAGCCCCCGTCGTGGGCAAGAGCCCGTGGGGCCCGAACGACGAACTCGGCCGACTCAACCTCATGACCGCGAGCACCAAGGCCCAGGTGCTTTCCCGCGCGGACGGTGCGCGTGTGTACGACCTGTCGGTCGAGTACTTCGTCGGCATGCCGAGCTGGCACGGCATCGGCGATCCGCGCTACCAGATCTGGATGACGCACACGCCGCACGGCACCGTGGTCGACGACCCGATGGGCGTCGGCCACACGCAGAACAAGCACGTGAGCTACACCGGCGCGGCCATCTCGATGTACACCCACATGGGCACGCACATCGACGCGCTCAACCATTTCGGCCTCGACGGCAAGATCTGGAACGGCTTCGAGGCGCGTGAACACCTGGGCGACCGCGGCTGGAAGAAGACCGGCGCCGAGACCATCCCGCCGATCGTGGCCCGCGGGGTCCTGATCGACGTTGCCGCCGCCAAGGGCGTCGAGATGCTGGCGCCCGGCTACCGCGTCACCCGGGCCGATCTGCAGGAGACGCTCGACAAGCAGCGCGTGAAGCTGGAGACAGGCGACGTGGTCCTGATCCGCACCGGCCGCATGAAGCTCTACGACAAGGCCGACGCCTACATGGATTCGCCGCCGGGCATGAGCGTGGATGCCGCGCGCTTTCTCGTGGAGTCGGGTGGCGCGATGGTCGTGGGTGCCGACAACCTGAGCTTCGAGACCTTCCCGCCCGATGCCGACGACAACTACGTGCCGGTGCACACCTACCTGCTCGCACAGCAGGGCGCGCCGATCATCGAGCTGGTCAACCTGGAAGCGCTCGCCAAGGACCGCGTCTACGAGTTCGCGTTCATCGGTGCGTCGCTCAAGCTGCGTGGCGGCGACGCCGCACCGATGCGCCCCATCGCCATCCCGCTGCGGCGCTGAGACGCTCGCGCGTGCTGCGTTGGCCGCCTCGGCTGGTACGCTCGGCGCCATGGATCGCTACGCTGCCATGCAGTACTTTTGCCGCGTCGTCGAACAGGGCAGCCTGGCCGCGGGCGCCCGCGCGCTGAACCTCTCGAACTCGGTCGTCACGAAGGCCATCCAGTCGCTGGAAGCCTGGACCGATTGCCGCCTGCTCGCGCGAACCACGCGCAGCATGCAGCTCACCGAAGCCGGCGAGCGCTTCTACAGCTTCTGCCAGCGGACGCTGGCAGACACCGAGCGCACGCTGACCGATGTCCGCTCGGTGAGCCGCGGGTTGACCGGGCGGCTGGTCGTGGCGGCGCCGGTTTCGCTCACGCTGTCGCATCTGCACGTGCATCTGCATGCGTTCCAGGCGCAACACCCGGGCATCGAACTCGAGATGCGGCTGAACGACCGGCCGGTCGATCTGGTGCGCGAAGGCATCGACGTCGCGCTGCGCGGCCAGGCGCGGCTGGAAGATTCGAGCCTGGTGGCCATGCCGCTGATGGACCTGGCCCGCGTGGTGTGCGCCGCGCCCGCCTATTGGGAGCGCCACGGCCGGCCCGCGACACCCGCTGATCTGTCGGGCCACAACTGCCTGCAGTACCTGTTGGGCGACGACCGCGACGAATGGGTGTTCGACGGACCGGACGGGCGCGCGCGTGTGCGGGTCAGCGGCACGTTCCGCGCCGACAACAGCCTGCTGCTGATCGACGCGATGCGCCGGGGCGTCGGGCTGGGCCTGGTGCCGTCGGTGATGGTGAAGGATGCACTGGCCGACGGCTCGTTGCAGACCGCGCTCGACGCCTACGTGGCGCCGCCTCGGCGCCTCTTTGCGGTCTACCCGACGCGCGACCACCTGATGCTGAAAGTGCACGCGCTGGTCACCTTCCTGAAGCAGCAGTTGCCGCCGCTCACCCCATCAGTTCCTTCGGCAGCGCCGCCATGAACGACGCGAAGTTGGTCGAGCCCTGGCCGGGGCTCATGTGCTCGACCATCAGTTCGGCCGCCGCCCTGGCATCGCGCCGCTGAATCGCGTCGAGCAGCTTGGAATGCTGCTCCCATGACGACTTGAGGCGACCGAACGCGGCAAAGGCGTGGCGCCTGTAGGCGCCGGTCTGCGAACGCATCCGCAGGATTTCCTGGCGCAGGTAGGGATTGCGTGCCCCCTGGTAGAGCGCCTCGTGGAAGCGCCGGTTGTGCTCCTGCCAGGCCTTGACGTCTTCTTTCTTGACCGCGGCGGCGGCGCGCTCGTGCGACTTGGCGAGGTCGAGCCGCTCTTCGGGCGTCATGCGCTCGCAGGCCAGCCGCACGCACAGGCCCTCGAGCTCGGCCAGCAGCTCCCACATGGCCAGCAGCTGGGTCATGTCCATCTTCGCGACGACCATGCCGCCACGCGGCAGGCTTTCCACCAGCCCCTGGGCCTGCAACTGAAGCAGCGCCTCGCGCACCGGCGTGCGCGAAACCTCGTAGGCCGTCATCAGCGCCTGTTCGTCCACCGTGTCTCCGGGCAGGAGCGTGCCGTCGCGGATGGACTCCTCGACCGCAAGGCGGATGCGTTCAGCGGTTTTCATGGGGCGAGCTCCCGTAAAAAAACGATTGAATAAAACATTTTTGTGAGTTATAAATATATTTATAGACCTCATCCATCTTTTAATTTTACCTGCTCCAGAGAGAGCGCACGGTGCCAGGAGACCGCTTTGACCGACCCCACCCTCGAGCCATGGAAGACATGGGTCGCGCTGAGCCTGCAGTTGCATGGCATCGATGCCGCACCCGGACTTCAGGTCCGCGCGGCGCGCACGTTGGCACGGCTGGCGCCCATGGCGAGCCGTCTGGCCGCCGGCACCACACCGCCGTTCGACATCCGCCCCGTGGAGCACGCGCATGAGTGATGCGGGCACACCCTCCATCGCCGCGCTGCGCCGGTCGATTGCCACGGGTGCCAGCTCGGCCGACGAATCGCTGGCCTTGCAGCGCGACGCCTTCGAGCGCGGCGCTGCGGTCCATCGCTGCGTGGTCGAGCGCGCGACGGACAGCCGGCCGATCGCGGATGCCCCGCTCTCCGGCATTGCAATGGCGCACAAGGACGTGTTCGGCACAGGGCTGCGCGCCGCAGGGCAAGGACGACCGGAAGGCGCTGCGACCGATGCGGTGACCAGCCCTCCCTCCGCCCCCTTGCGACGCCTCTCCGAGCGTGGCGCGACCTACCTCGGCGCCCTTGTGATGGCGGAGTACGCTTGCGGCGCCACCGCGGAGAACCCGCACTTTCCCGCACCGCTGAATCCGCTGGACCCGGCGGCGGCGGTCGGCGGGTCGTCCAGCGGCTCGGCCGTGGCGGTGGCTGCCGGCTTGTGCCGGGCCTCGCTGGGGACGGACACCGCGGGGTCGGTGCGCATTCCCGCATCCACCTGCGGCGTGGTCGGATTCAAGCCCGGCGCCGGCGTGATCGACGCAGGTGGCGTGTCGCAGCTGGCGCCGTCGCTGGACACCGTCGGCGTGGTGGCGCGCTCGGTGTCGGATGCGGCCCATGTGTTCGCGGCGCTGCTGCCCGACGAAGCGCCGATGGCGCAGCGTCTGCTCAGCCTGGAAGGCATCGAGGAAGACCTGTCGCGCCATCGCCGCTGGCGCGTGGCGTCGGCACTGGACCAGCCCGACCTGCGCGACGACGTTGCAAGCCGGCTCGGGGCCTTCGAATCTCGCGCCACCTCGCACGCGGTGGCATGGCACCGCGCGTCCTTGCACGGGCTCGACGAACTGTCGTGTCTTGCCCAGATCGTGCTCCACGTCGAGGCCGCGGCCACGCATGCGCACAGCGTGCGCCACGCACTGGGCTCGCTGGCGCCGATCACGCAGGCAATCCTCCTGCCGGGCTGGGCCGTCCCGGCCGCCTGGTACCGGCACGCCTGCGAAGCCCGCGCGGGCTGGCGCGACGCCTTCGTCGCCGGGCACCTTGCGCAAGCCGACGTGCTGCTGTTGCCTTCGCTGCCGCGCGGCGTGCCCGACGCGCAAACGGTGACCACCACCTCCGACCGCTTCGACCCGCGCGAACTGGTCGCGCTTCACCACTACCACGCCTTCGTGAACTACCTCGGGCTCCCTTCGTTGTCGTTCCCGATCGGTACCGATGCGCGCGGCCGGCCCGTTTGCATCCAGGCCATCGGTGCGCCGGGCACCGAGGCCGAGCTGCTGGCCTTCGGACACCAGTTCGCCGCGCCGACGGGTGCTCCTTCCGTTCCCGCGGCGCGCAACGTCCGTCGCGCCAGCACCCCGCTTCATTGACTTCCCACGGAGAAACCATGCCCAAGATCAACGCCTCCCCTGCCCTCGCACGCTTTCGCGTGCTCGACCTGTCCCGCGTTCGCGCCGGCCCCACATGCGTGCGCATCCTTGCGGATTTCGGCGCCGACGTGATCCGCATCGAGCCTCCCGCGGGTGTCGACCCGAACGAGGCGATGTTCGCAGCCGACCGCTGGGGCGGCGACTTCCAGAACCTCAACCGCAACAAGCGATCGATGACGCTGAACCTCAAGAAGCCGGAAGGGCTCGAGGCCTTCATGCGGCTGGTGGAAACAGCCGACGTGGTGGTGGAAAACTGGCGCCCCGACGTCAAGGCGCGACTGGGCATCGACTACGAGGCGCTGCGCGCGGTCAATCCGCGGATCATCCTCGCGAGCATCTCGGGCTTCGGCCAGGACGGTCCCTATGCCTGGCGCCCGGGCTTCGACCAGATCATCCAGGGCATGGGCGGGTTGATGTCGGTCACAGGCTTCCCGGCACAGGGCCCCGTGCGCGCCGGCCTCGCGGTGGCCGATTCGGGCACCGGCGTCTATGCAGCAGCGGGCATCCTGATCGCGCTGCTGGAGCGCGAGCGCTCCGGGCAGGGGCAATGGGTGCACGGCTCACTGCTGCACACGCAGGTGGCGCTGATGGACTTCCAGGCCGCGCGCTATCTCAACGACGGCGACGTGCCCGCCCAGGCAGGCAACGACCACCCGACGAGCAGCCCGATGGGCCTCTTCCAGGCCAGCGACGGCGTGTTCAATCTCGGCGCGTCCGGCGAAGGCAACTGGGTGCGGTTGTGCGAATGCCTGCAGGCTCCGAAGCTGAGGGAGGTGCCCGAATTCGCCACCGAGAAGCTGCGTGTCGAACACCGGCTGGCACTCAACGAGGCCCTGGCCGAGGTCTTCAAGAGCCAGACGGTCGCGCACTGGGTCGAACTGCTGAACCGCGCCGGCGTGCCCGCGGGCCCCGTCTATTCGATTCCGCAGGTCTTCGAGGACGCCCAGGTGAACCATCTGGGCATCGCGCAGGATGTGGAGGCGGGCAATGGCCGGCGCTATCGGCTGGTGTCGCAGCCCATCACGCTGGCGCGCACGCCAGCGCGCATCGCGCACGCCGCCCCGGCCTGGGGCGAGCACACCACCGAGATGCTGACCGAGATCGGCTACACGCATTCCGACATCGAACAGCTGCAAGCGAAGGCCGTGGTATGAGCGAAGGACACATCCGGACCGAGACCGCAGCGGGGGTCGGAACCCTGGTGATCAGCCATGCGCGCAAACACAACGCGATGACGCTGGCCATGTGGCAGCAGCTCGCCGAAGCCGTACAGGCGCTGGCCGACGACCGCGCCGTGCGCGTGATTGTCGTCACCGGTGAAGGCGACGCCGCTTTCGTCTCGGGCGCCGACATCAGCGAGTTTGCGCAACAGCGCAGCGGCACCGACGCCGTGGCCGCCTACGACCACGCGGTGGCGACCGCCCAGCGCGTGCTGGCCGAATGCGCCAAGCCGACAGTGGCACGCATCCAGGGCATCTGCATGGGCGGCGGCATGGGCATCGCCCTCGCCTGCGACCTTCGCTTCGCCGCATCGAACGCGCGCTTTCGCATGCCGGCCGCGCGCATCGGCCTGGGCTACGCGTTCGAGGGCATGCAGCGGCTGATGAGATTGCTGGGCGCACCGGCCACCTTCGACCTGTTCTACACGGCGCGCAGCCTCCACGCTCCCGAGGCGATGCGCCTGGGCCTGGTCAACGACTGCATCGACGCCGAGATCTTCGACGCCGAAGTGGCGTCACGCGTGGCGCTGATCGCCCAGAACGCGCCGTTGGCGTTGCGGGCCGCAAAGGCCGCGATTCTCGCTACGCTGGAGCCCCCGACAGCGCAGGCCCGGGAAGCGATCGACGCGATGGTGCGCCAGTGCTTCGCCAGCCGGGACTACGCCGAGGGCCAGGCTGCATTTGCCGAGCGGCGCGCGCCGCGTTTCGAAGGGAGCTGAACCGATGACCGCCACCCTGCAAGAGAACCCCTCATGAGCAATCCACGCGTCCCCTTTCAACTCTCGTCCGAGCGCCCGCCGTTGATGCCGCTGGACGGCGGCCACATCCTCGCGCACATCGTCGTGAACGTGGAGCACTGGCCTTTCGACCGCCCCATGCCGCGCACGCTGCTGACGCCGCCGCACGGCAAGGAGACGGTGCCCGATGTGCCGAACTTCAGCTGGGCCGAGTACGGCCTGCGCTGCGGGCTGCCACGCATGATCGAGGCGCTGCGCAGTCGCGGATTGCGCGCGTCCGCCAGCCTCAACGCCTCCGTGATCGATTCGCACCCGAGCGCCGCGCAGGCCATCCTGGAGGCCGGCTGGGAATTCATCGGCCACGGGGTGCAGCAGCAGTCGCTGGCGCAACTCGACGGGCACGCCCAGGCGGAAGCCATCGTGAAGTCGCTCGACCGCATCGCCGCCTTCACCGGCGTTCGTCCGCGCGGCTGGCTCTCGCCCGGCCTGCGCGAAGCGGCGGACACACCCGACATCCTCGCCGCCGCCGGCATCGACCATGTGTTCGACTGGTGCCTGGACGACTTGCCGTGCTGGATGCAAACCGAGCACCGTTCGCTGATGGCCCTGCCCTACATGCTGGAGGTCAACGATTCGGTGATCTATGCGGTCGAGAAGCACTCCTCGCCCGAAATGAAGCTGCGGCTCGAACGCACCCTGGAGGTCTTTGCGCGCGAAGTCGTCCGCCTGGGCCAACCCCGTGTGCTGGCCATCGGGCTGCATCCGCACCTGATGGGCGTGCCCCACCGCTTCGGCGATTTCGAAGCCATGCTCGACCTGCTGCTCGCGCACCCGATGGTGCGGGTGGTGACGGGCTCATCCCTCCATGACTGGTACGCCGCGCAGGTCCCCGCGCCGGCGCCGCTCGTTGCCCGGTCCGGCGACGTCCCCTTTGTCCCGATGCCTCAATGAACGCCATCGATACCCTCATCGCCCACGTGCGCTCGCGCGATTTCGACTCCCTGCCACCCGAAGCGGTGGACGCGGCGCGGATGTTCATCTACGACACCATCGGCGTCGGCATTTCCGGCTCGCGCCATCCGCGCATGCCGGCACTCAAGCAGGCAGCGCAGTCCCTGGGCGACGGCGACGCCGTCACGGTCTGGGGCAGCGGCGAGAAGCTGCCATTCCCGTCGGCCGTGATGCTCAACGCCTACCAGGTGTTCAACCAGGAATTCGACGCGGTGCACGACGTCGCCGTGGTCCATGCCTTCGCCTGCATCGTGCCGGCTGCACTCGGCTATGCCCAACGCGAAGGCGGCGTCTCGGGCAAGGCGTTGATCACGGCGGTGACGCTGGGACTCGACGTGGCCATCTATGTCGCGCTGGCGCAGCGTGCGCCGATGCGCTTCTTCCGCCCTGCCATGTGCGGCGGCCTCGGCGCCACGGCCGCGCTGTGCAAGCTCGCCGGCATGGACGCCGACACGATGCACAACGCACTCGGCCTCATGTACAGCCACCTCTCCGGCACCATGCAGGCCCATGCCGAGGGCTCGCCCGCGGTCGGCCTGCAGGTGGGCCTGAACGCACGCGCAGCCGTCTCCGCCTTCGAACTGGCGCGTGCCGGCTTCCCGGGACCGCGAGACATCCTGGAGGGCCCGTTCGGCTACTTCGCACTCTATGACTTCGGCCAGTCGCGCTGGGCCGACGTGGCGAACGACGTCGGCCAGGTCTTCCAGATCGCGCGCATGAGCCACAAGCCCTACCCCACCGGCCGCGCGACCCACGCGGGCGTCGATGCGGTCGTCGATCTCATGGCCGCGCATGGCTTCGGAGCGGACGACGTGGAAACCGTACGCGTGCATGCCTCGCCGCTGATCGCACGGCTTGTGGGGCGGCCGGCGCAGCCTGGCATGGACTCGGCCAGCGCCAAGCTCAGCATGGGCTACGTGGTGGCCACGGCGCTGCGCAAGGGCCGGGTGGGCATCGAGGCCTTCGACCCGCCCGCGTTGAACGACGCGCGCACCTTCGAACTGGCACGCCGGGTCGAGGTGCTGGACGACGGCAACCCCAACCCGAACGCCCTGGGTCCGCAAGTGGTCGAGGTGGTGCTCAAACGGGGCGACACGCTACGGCTGGCCGTGCCGCACTTTCTCGGCAGCCCCGGCCGGCCGCTGCCCGCACCCGATCAGCAGGCCAAGTTCATGGCCTGCTGCGCCTCGATCAAGCCGCGGCTGCCGCCTTCACAGGCCGAAACACTGGATTCGGCACTGCGCCGGCTCGAAGAACTGCCTGACGTGCGCGAACTCATCCCACTGATGACGGCGCCCGCCTGACACCCCGGGGCCGCTCGGCCCCTTTCGCTTCTTTCCGTTCCCTGCATCGGTCGTTCATTGCGCCCTCGTGGCCGCAAGGAATGCACGCGCTCGCGCGGCCAATGCCCCACTCACCCTGCCATCGAGATACACCATGAACCGTTCTTCCGACAACTACCAGGACATCCGCGACGCCGTGCGTGCGCTGTGCGCCGAGTTTCCCGACGAATACCACCGCAAGATCGACGAGCAACGCGCTTACCCCGAAGCCTTTGTCGATGCACTGACTGCCGCGGGCTGGCTGGCAGCGCTGATCCCGCAGTCCTACGGCGGCTCCGGCCTCGGACTCGCGGAAGCCTCGGTGATCATGGAGGAGATCAACCGCTGCGGCGGCAACTCCGGCGCCTGCCACGGCCAGATGTACAACATGGGCACGCTGCTGCGCCACGGCAGCGAGGCGCAGAAAAGCCGCTACCTGCCAAGGATCGCCAGCGGCGAGCTGCGGCTTCAGTCGATGGGCGTGACCGAGCCCACCACCGGCACCGACACCACGAAGATCAAGACCACGGCCGTGCGCAAGGGCGACACCTATGTCGTCAACGGGCAGAAGGTGTGGATCTCGCGCGTGCAGCACTCCGACCTGATGATCCTCTTGGCGCGCACCACGCCGCTGGCCGAGGTGAAGAAGAAATCCGAAGGCATGTCGATCTTTCTGGTTGACCTGCACCAGGCCATCGGCAACGGCCTGACCGTACAGCCGATCGCGAACATGGTGAACCACGAGACCAATGAGCTGTTCATCGAAAACCTGGAGATTCCGGCGGACCACCTGATCGGCGAGGAAGGCCAGGGCTTCCGCTACATCCTCGACGGGCTCAACGCTGAGCGCACGCTGATTGCCGCGGAATGCATCGGCGACGGCAAGTGGTTCATTGACCGCGTGACCGGGTATGTGAAGGACCGTGTCGTGTTCGGCCGCCCGATCGGTCAGAACCAGGGCGTGCAATTCCCGATTGCCGAGAGCCACATCGAAGTGGAAGCCGCCGACCTCATGCGCTGGCGTGCCTGCGAGCTTTTCGACGCCCGACAGCCTTGCGGCGCGGAAGCGAACATGGCGAAGTACCTGGCCGCCAAGGCCAGTTGGGAAGCCGCCAATGCGTGCCTGCAGTTTCATGGCGGCTTCGGCTTTGCCAACGAGTACGACGTCGAACGCAAATTCCGGGAGACGCGGCTGTACCAGGTGGCGCCGATCTCGACCAACCTGATCCTCGCGTATGTCGCGGAACATCTGCTCGGTTTGCCGCGCTCGTTCTGAAGAAGCCAGGCTGGGGCTGCAACACAAGTGGAAGCGGACACTCAGGCGGGCCACGTTGAGTGTCGGCAACCCGTCTGGAGCCGCCGTACGCGAAGGACTGCCATGCAACGAATGCCAACGTCGGACTCGCAGCCACCGATGTCAAGCTCGAGAGCCTGATTGCTACTGGGGGCACCGCGCCGTCAGTCCCACGTCCGATTCCCACCTCGCTGAAATTGCCGCCGGTACGCGGAAGGCGTCGCCCCCACGATCTGCCCGAAACGGCGCGCGAACTGCGTCGGCTCTCCGAAACCGGTGCTTTCGCCGATCTCCGCCGCAGAGGCGCCGGTAAAGACCAGCAGCGTCTTGGCGCGCTCGATCCGGCGTTCGGTCACCAGCTCCAGGAAGGTCTTGCCCGTTTCGCTCTTCAGCAGGTGGGCCAGATGCGTGGGCGACACATGGCTCGCATGCGCCGCATCGCCCAGCGTCAGCTCCTGCGCGAGGTTGCGGCTGATGTAGCGGATGCAGCGCAGCACCGCCGGCCGGTACGACTGCAGGGCCATCCCCTGCGCCTCGCAGTTGCGAAACTCCTCGCCGTAGCGCCGCCACACCATGCCGATCAAGTGAAGCAGATGGCTGCGAATCAGCAGATGGCTGGCGGTGTCTTCACCCGGCGGCCGCTGCGCTTCCTGCGCCATGTGTTCGCACAGCGCTTGGAGCTGGTGGGTCTCGGTTTCATCGAAGCGGAAATCCAGGCAATGCTGGAACCGGAAAGGCGCGAGCTCGGGCGCGCGTGACAACGGCACCTCCGACAGCTCGAACACGTCGAGGTCAAGTGACGGCAGCAGGTAGTCCTTGCTGATGTTGATCACATGGAACACGCCGTCGGCCGCGTTCGGGATGTAGTGAACCAGGAAGGGCAGCACGAAGCTCACCGTGCCGGCGCCGATGGCGCGCTGATTCCCGCCGATGTAGTGCGTGGTCTCGCCCCGCGTGTTGACGTAAATCTGGAAGTACTCGTGCCGGTGCGGCACCGGATTCGGCAGGCAGTTGCTCTGGTCATGAATGCCGAAATAGGCGCGCTGTGCCCGCGCCGCCATCGTGTAGTTGCTGATGGCGGCACGCGCGGCACCGGCGCGGGGCGGCGGCACGAATTCGTCGGGGGAAGGCGTGGGTGGCATGAAGAGCTGATCTCAAGATCGCAAGGATTGCATATCTTTGCGCAAGCCTGCGCGTTGAGGTGAGAAGGCCTCGTTCCTAGACTCTAGCCACTCCTTTCCAAACCTTCCAGAGAGACAAACCCATGTCCCCCCACCCGACGGCCGAACTCGCGCAAGCGACCGATGTCCCCGCAAATACCGACGCCCTGCAAGTCCTGCCCGTTTCCATCGACATCGTGGACAGCGACCAACGCTTTCCGGTGCGCCGCGTCTACTGCGTGGGCCGCAATTACCTGGCCCACATCCGGGAGATGAAGGAAGGCGACGAGCGCGATCCGCCGTTCTTCTTCCAGAAGCCGTCCGACTCGGTGGTGACCGACGGCCGCGTACCCTACCCCACGCTGACGGACGACTTCCAGTTCGAGTTCGAACTCGTCGTGGCCATCGGCAGCCATGCGTCGAACGTGTCGCCCGACACCGCGCTGGACCACGTCTTTGGCTACGCTGCGGGCCTGGACATGACCCGGCGTGACCGCCAGCGCGAATGCAACAAGCGCGGCCTGCCGTGGGAACAGGGCAAGTCTTTCGACCACTCGGCGCCCTGCGGCCCGATCCATCCGGTGGCGAAGGTCGGGCACATCCGCTCGGGAACGCTCAATCTCTCGGTGAACGGCGCGGTGCGGCAAGACTCGGTGCTCGAAAAGATGATCTGGAACGTCCACGAGATCGTCAGCGAGCTGTCCAAGCAATACCGCCTGCTGCCCGGCGACCTGATCTTCACCGGGACGCCCGAAGGGGTCGGCCCGGTGCAGCGCGGCGACAAGCTCACCGGCCGCATCGACGGGCTCTCGCCCCTGCAGGTCGAGATCGTCTGAGCCCGCAACAGCACACGGAGACACCATGAAACCACTCGAACGCATCTCGTACTCGTCCATCGCGGACCGTCCCGCACTGAAGTTGCCCGGCGGCAAACGACTGGCAGTCTGGGTGATCGTCAACGTCGAGGAATGGAATATCGACGAGACCATGCCCCGCACCGTGCTGACACCACCGGCCGGCGGTTCGCCGATGCCCGACATCCCGAACTGGGCCTGGCACGAGTACGGCAACCGCGTCGGCTTCTGGCGCATGCTCGAAGTGATCGACGCACTCGGCATCAACGCCACGCTCGCCATCAACGGTTCGGCCATCGGCGCCTACGAGCCCATCGCCAAGGCGGCGAAGGAACGCCAGTGGGAGTTCATCGGTCACGGCTTCGGGCAGCGCAACATGCAAAAGGTCCCCGACGAGGTCGAGGACATCGCCAAGACCACCGAGGCCATTCGCGCCTACACCGGCAAGCGCCCGCGCGGCTGGCTCGGCCCGGGGCTCACCGAGACCTGGCACACGCCCGACATCCTGGCCGAGCAGGGCTACGAGTACGTGTGCGACTGGGTGCTCGACGATCAGCCGGTGCGGCTGAAGACGCGCGACGGCGGCACGATCGTGAACGTGCCCTACACGCAGGAATGCAACGACGTGGCAATGATGCTGATCCAGCACCACAAGGCCAGCGAGTACCGCGACCGCGCCATCGACCAGTTCGAACAGCTCTACGCCGACGCGAAAGACTCGGCCCGCGTCATGGCGCTGGTGGTGCACCCCTACATCATGGGCGCGCCGCACCGCCTGCGCTACTTCCGAGAAGCGCTGGCGCACATCCAGCAGCATGAGGAAGTGGCCTTCCTGACCGGCGAGCAGATCCTCGACTGGTACGGCGCGGCAAGCCCCGCTGCGTGAACCCTCGCCGGCACAGCGTCGGCGATCCCGTGCAACGAACGAACAACAAACAGATTTCTCGCTCGGCGAGAAGGAGACGACACGTGCATTCCTCAACCTCGGTCATTTCACCGGTCGGTGGCGCGCGCCGCGAGGCGCCCATCACCGCACTGGAGATCGGCATGTTCCTGGTGCTGCTCGCCTCGTACGCGCTCAACGCGATGGACCGGCAGATCTTTCCACTCATCGCCGCGGACGTGCGCAAGGAGTTCGGCTTCAGCCTGGCAGACACCGGTTTGCTGTCCACCATCTTCACGCTGGGCATGGCCGTGGCCGGCATTCCGACCGGCTATCTGCTGGCGCGGCTGTCGCGCAAGACGGTGTTGCAGATCGGCATTGCGATCTTCTCGCTGGGTACGCTGCTGGCGGCCTACTCGTACGGCTTCGCCGACATGATCGTCTACCGGGCCGTCACCGGCATCGGCGAAGCGATGCAACTGACGGTGGTGATCGCCATTGCCGCGAGCTACTTCGCGCGCTACCGGGCCACCGCCGTGGGCGCCATCAACTTCTCTTTCGGCATAGGCGCGATCCTGGGGCCGCTGCTCGGCGGCCACCTGATCGGCGTCGAGCGCGATTGGCGCCTGCCGCTCATCGTGTTCGGCGTCGCGGGCTTCGCGGCTATGGCGATCATCGCGCTCACCGTAAGCAAGCGCATGACCGAGAACGTGGCGGCCACCGGCGGGCGCGCCGACCAGCGCGGCGCCACCACCCTGTGGAACCGCAACACGGCCCTGCTGACTGGCATGAGCGTCATCGGTGGGCTCTGCATCTACGGCTACCTGGGCATGTACCCGACCTTCCTTCGCGAGCACCTGCACTACACGCCGTCGGACACCGGCCGCGTGATGAGCACCTTCGGTTTCGGTGTTTTCGCATCGATCTTCGGCGGCTGGCTCGGCGACCGCTTCCATCCCAAGCTCGTGCTCTCGGCGAGCTTCATGGGCACCGGCCTGCTGGGCTTCCTGATGTTCTCGGGCCCCACCGACATGGTGGTGCAGTCGGCGCTGTCCTTCGCGTGGGGCTTCGTGGTGAGCGGCGTGCTGTACGTGAACCTGGCGGGGTATCACATCAAGGCGGTGCATGCCTCGCTCACGAGCCGCGCCACGGGCGTGTTCGTCACCACGCTGTACGGCGCGGGTGCAGTCGCGGGCTTCATCATCGGCGGCATCGCCTCGCGCTTCGGCTGGAGCACGGCCGGGCTGGTGCAGATCACGCTGCTGGCGGCGGTCGGCGTGCTGCTCACGCTGCTGCTGCACACCGACCGCATGTCACTGCCGGCACGCAAGCCGTGATGCTGCTCGACGGGGCGCTGCTCGGCGGCGCCGCGGCCCTGGCCGGCGCACTCAATGCCGTGGCGGGCGGCGGCAGTTTTCTGACCCTGCCGGCACTGGCGATGGTCGGCGTGCCGCTGGTGTCGGCCAACGCCACCGGAACCGCCGCGTTGCTGCCCGGCTACCTGGCCGGCGCCTGGGCATTGCGCAAGGAACTGTCTGGGCCGATGTCGCCTTCGCTCCTGCGGTTGGGTGTGCTGTCGGTGCTCGGCGGCGCGGCCGGTGCGGCGCTGTTGCTGTCGACCTCGAACCATGCCTTTGCCCGCATCGTGCCGTGGCTGCTGCTGGCCGCGACGCTGCTCTTCGCGATCGGGCCCGGCCTGGTGCGCCGAAGGCTCGCCGCCGCCGACAACAACCACAAGCCGCGAGGCCGTTGGATCGCCGACCTGGGCATCGCCGCGGTCGCCGTCTATGGCGGCTACTTCAACGGTGGCCTCGGCATCCTGCTGCTCGCCGTGCTCGGTGCGCTGGGGCACACGGACATGGGACGCATGAACGGCATCAAGAACTTCGTCTCCGCGATCCTGACGCTGATCGCCGTCGCCATCTACGCGGCCAGCGGCGCGATCGTCTGGACGCACGCGCTGTGGATGGCCCTCGGTGCCACGGTGGGTGGCTATGCCGGCGGCATGGCGGCACGGCGGCTGAAGCCCGAGGTGGTGCGCGGCTTCGTCGTGCTGACGGGGCTGGCGATGACGGCGGCCTTTCTTCTCAAGGCGTATTGAGCGGGCTTTCGTTTCTTTCTTCTTTCCGTCACTTCAATCACTCGGTCGACCCATGAAAACAACCAAGAGAGACTTCACCCGTTTTGTCGGCACCCTGATGGTCGCCGCCACCGGTGCACCGGCGCTGGTCGGCTCGGCATCGGTGTCGGCCCGCACAGCGCGTGCGCCCGCATCGCCGGGCCTTCGACGCGGCAATTACCTGATCCGCAACGGCGCGGTCATCACGGTCGACCGCGCCAAGGGCGTGCTGCCGCGCGCCGACGTATGGATCCGCAACGGCGTGATCGAGAAGATCGGGCGCGGCCTGACCGCACCGGCTGGAGCGGAGATCATCGATGCGACCGACATGATCGTCATGCCGGGCTTCGTCAATTCGCACTATCACATGTGGAGCGCCATCGGCCGCAGCTTCACCGCACGCGACGGCGGCTTCTCGTACTACCCCGCCAAGAACGCGACCTCGACCCTGTACACGCCCGACGATTTCTACAACAGCGTGATGCTGGGCTGCGCCGAGCTGGCGAACGGCGGCACGACGACCGTGCACAACTGGTCGCACAACACACGCTCCCCCGCCCATGCCGATGCCGAGCTGCGTGCGCACCAGCACGCGCTGCTGCGCGCCCGCTACGCCTACGGCCACGTCGACAAGATGCCCGCCGACGAACTCAACCGCTACGAGGACCTGGCGCGCGTGCGGCGCGAGTGGTTCGGCGAGCGCTCGCCCTTCGACGGGCTGGTGCACCTGGGGCTGAACCTGCGCGGCCCGCAGCAAAGCACCGACGCCGTGTTCCACGAAGAGATGAAGTCCGCCAAGGCCAGCGGATTGCCCGTCGCGATCCACGCACCGCAGGAGGCCCCCAACAACGTCGATGCCGTCGACTACGAACGACGCGGCTACCTGGGGCCGGATTTCATGCTCGCGCACTACGTGCCCGCCAGCACAGCCGACCTGGCGGCCATGGCGCGCACGAAAACGCCGCTGTCCTTTGCCACGCACTCCGAACTGCGGCTCAGCGGTACCGGCGACGCGCGTGCCGCGCTCTTCGCGATGCGCAACGCGGGCCTGACCATTTCGTTGTCGAGCGATGCGACCTCCATCGCCCCGCCCGACATGTTCGAGGCGATGCGCTTCACCTGGAACCTGGGCGTGCCATGGGCCGGCACGCCCAGCGCGCAGTCGAAGGCGGTCGGCGTGTCCGAGGCGATCGAGATGGCGACCCTCAACGGCGCCATCGCCATGGGACTGGGCGAGGTCACCGGCTCGATCACCGAAGGCAAGCGCGCCGACATCATCCTGGTGCGCACCCAAGACCTGAACATGGGCCCGGTCGGCAATGTCGAGACCGCCATCGTGCAAAGCGGCAGTGCGGCCAACGTCGACACCGTGATGGTCGACGGGCGGATCGTGAAGCGCAACGGCAGACTGCTGGCCTACGACACACGCGGCATCATGCGGCGCGCGCGGCAATCGGCGGACCGGATTCGCGCCGCGGCGAGCGAAGCCCTGAAGGCCTGAAGGCCTGAAGCTCCTGCGGCCATTCGCACGCGGCGTACACGTCGGCGGTCGAGCGGTTGGCGGGCCGACACCGGGAAAGCCGAGTCACCGAGTCACGAACGGCTGCAGCAGACAGCGACGCGCCCGCCGCAGGAACTCAATGCCCGGTGCCGAGCCTCAGCACCTGCCCGGTCAGAAACTGCGCCCGCGGGCCAGCCACGTAGTCGAGCAGAGGCAGGCAGGCCTGTGGCGCCAGGCCGTGCGTCAACTCCAGCGCGTTGATGCGCAACCCTTGCGCTCCCCATTCGGCGGCCAGCGTGGCCACCAGCATCCGGGCCGCATCGGCGTCGCCGGCCAGTGGCCAATCGAGCTCCGGTTCGGACGCAGGCAGCAGCAGCGTGAGGCTGGCCAGCGCGGCGTGGCTCGAACGAAAGCAGCGAGCCGCATCGAGCACGGCATCGAGCCGCGTGCCGGGCCGTGCCTCCAGCGCGCGCGCGTCGATGACCGCCGGACAGCCCGCTCGGTCGAGGTGGCCTGCATGCGCGCGCACCCACACGCCCAGTGCCGCATGCCAGGCCGGCTCGCGCACGGACTCGAGATGCGGGCGCAAGGGCGCATCGAACGGAAGCAGCAGATGCTCGCAGGCTGGCAGCGACTGACTCCCTCCGCACACGGACGATCCGCCGTCGAGCACCAGCAGTTGTCCGGTGAGCACGCGCGCGCCGGGGCTGGCCAGGAAGCACAACGCGTGCGCCATGTCCTCGGGCTCGGCCATCCGGCCCATGGGAATCTTCGACACCGCCTGCGCCGGGTTCAGCCGGCCGCTCTCGATCAGGCGCTGCATGTTGGCGCCGACCGGAAACTGAGCCAGTTTTGCAGGTAGTGCCGAAGTAAAAGTGAGCCAGGTGTTCAACCTACCCTGCTGTTTATTTAAGCAGCGGGGTTCGAGGAGTGATCACCATG
>NZ_JCAQPA010000005.1:0-55993 GCF_059567965.1 Variovorax sp. BGA-UO-ETr-C22 | reverse complement strand
ATCGATGGCAAGGCCGCCATCCTGGCGGCGATCGCCGCGTTCTTCATCTTCGTCTTGCTCACTGGCATACATGCTCCTTCTCGTCATGCTATGCCTCGAACACAAAATTCAGGACAGGCTCCATCGGAGGCACGAACGCGCGGATCGGCGGCAGTGCGTCGCCGTAGCGGTCGATCTGTACAGCGCTGAGCGGGCCCGCACAGCCTTGCTTTTTCTTGGCTCCAACTCCGTCATCTTCGAGCGCAATCACCGCTGCAATGGCTATTCGTGTGACCCCGGATCGGGGAGCGTGATAAATCGACAGGATCGATCAGTACGTTGCAGAACGGTCCGCGATTCACGGCGCGCAGCAATTGCTGGAAGCACTTCCTCCTGATCCCACGGATCGCCGCAGAGCTGGTTCGCATGGCGCCAAGTGATGGCACAGCTTGCTAGAACGTACAAGATTGTTGCGCCAGATTTAAAAGGACAAAGATGATTCTGATTGCCTAATGGACGGCATGCGACATGCAGACTCTCGCAAAGCAAGTCCATCATTTGCTTGAAAAGATCGGAATAACCCGATACGTCCTCGTTGCGCACGATGTAGGCGCGTGAATTCTCGGACGTGCAAGGACCAGACTTTCGTCACATTGTTTGGTCTCTCAACTTTCACGCAGTAAACCTGGCACACGTAGGCATTCATGCTGCAATTCGCCTCAAATCTCAAAAATGGTTAAGCGACAAGGCTTCGGCCGCGCACGAGCCATACTGATCCCATTGCCGAGTGATCCCAGTTCCTCACTTTCTTCATTCGCGCAAGAGCGGTACGACTTCTTCTCGGAAAGGGACTTGTGCTGTAACGGCAAATAATGGAGGGTTCTTGTCGCCAAGACCCAACCTTCGCCGCCGCGGCGCGATGCTGCTCCGTCTGCGCAGACGGAGCCCGCCAGGCGATGTTTGTTCTCGATGGCGACCCGGGCTTCCCGCGATCTACATTTCGTTAGGAGGCATTCATGAACTCACTCCGACCACTCATGGTCGAGGCGGGAAAGTACGAAGTCGACGATTTCTTGCGGGAATGGAGTTGGCTCGTCCCACCCGACGGCACCCCTCTTTTCATTTCTGCGTTTGGCGATTGGGTGTTCGGCAAGCCTGACGGCAGCCTGTGGGTACTCTCAGTCCTCGAAGGGACCTATCTGCAGGTGGCCCGCAACTCCAACGAATACAACACGTTCAACAAATCCGCCGACTGGCTGGAGAAAACCTTTATCGCGGGCTGGCTCCCCATCGCCGCGGGAAATGGACTTGAGCCTCAGCTAGATGAGTGTCTTGGATGGAAACTTCACCCATTGCTTGGAGGGAAGTTGGAGGTCGCAAATTTGCAGCTCTTTAGCATGCCGCTCTATCAATCGCTGATGGGGCAGCTTCACCGTCAGTTCCAGGCTGTTCCTGAGTCGTCGAGGGAGAGAAAGCCTTGGTACAAAATTTGGTAGCCACTGCTTTCAGCGAGGGGCGGCTGGTCATCGGTGCGGAAGAACGCAGCCCAAGACCGGTCACTGATGGACGTGGGCGAGGCTGTGATGAGATTCACTCCCGTACATAAAAAGGTGATGTCGATGAATATAGAAATGCGCGATGCGCGTGTCTTGGCGGAACAGTACATCACGGAGCGCATCTCGCCTCCTCCAGGAGGGGCCTACACAATCGTTGATGCCGCAATTCGGGCGTCCTACGAAGGATGGCTATTTCCCTACCAGACTGTTCGCCTTATCGCCACGGGGGATATTGAGTACTCGGTGGTCGGGAATGGACCAATCCTTGTGACAAGAATCGGTACGGTGATGGGGCCGCAGAGACCAGGTAGATGACTGTTTCGGAGCAAGTCATGCAGCCGCTACGGGCCTCGCTCAGTCGGCATAGCTTCGGCTACAGTCGGCCGGGATCCGACGTGCGTGAATGCCGCCCATTTCGGCCGGAATGGTCGATTTGGGTTGTGCTTTCCGCGCCCGAGGCGCGCCGTCTTTCGAGTGCGTCGTCGATCAGAGACCGGCCCGCCAAGGAAAAATACGGGCGCAGCGAGCACTTGACGCGACCTATCGGCCACGTAATCTCCACCAGGGATACCCAATGACCAGAAGACTCATCAGTTCAGGCTCGACCTTCGAGCAGGAGATCGGATACTCCCGTGCGGTAGTAGTTGGTGACTGGGTGTTTGTTTCGGGCACTACAGGCTTTGACTACAACACCATGTCCATCTCGGACAGCCTGATTGAACAGACCGAGCAATGTTTGAAGAACATTGAGTCCGCATTGCGAGAAGCGAACGCCAGCTTGCAGGATGTCGTTCGTGTTACGTATGTCTTGCCAAATGGTGCTGAGTTCAGCCGGTGCTGGCCGGTGCTGCGTAAATACTTCGGCGAAGTTCGCCCCGCTGCCATGATGATCTCAGCGGGGTTGGCGGATCCGCGTATGAAGATCGAGATCGAAGTCACCGCGCTACGGTCCTGATACCCCGCCGACTGACGCCTGTCACCGCAGTGAGAGGGGCAGCGCCGGCTGCTGGTCACCAGCGGTCGCCCGTCTGAGCTCCCGAATCAACCCACAAACGAGTAAAGAAATTCTCATGCCGACCCTACTTTCGCACGAACGTCAAGCTCTCAAAAAAAGAGCGGATGTTGTGGAGCTGCTTGCGCTGGCATCAAGCTGCGAAGGGGACGAGAAAGAAGGCTACGTCTATACCTTCAGCTCCCCTTCGATCTCGGCCGAACTTCGCGTTGACTATGGAATGGAGCTTGGGATCAAACTGAGCGTGGCCGCGCAGGCGGCCCCAATAGCAGCGGCCCGGCTGAGCTACTGCGAGGAGGTTCGCACAAGGAACTCACAGTACCTTAAGTTCATCGAGTTCATTGGGCATCTCGAAAGCAGTCGAGAGGGAGCGATTCGGCTTTCCCGCAAGGCGGGATTTCGGCTTGTACTGGTGCCAGCCGTCTCGCTATCGATGTTCTACGACACGGAGCCTTGGTCTGCCGGCTCTGAGTGACTGGCTCAGAGCAGCCGCTACTTCCGCGTCGGGCCCGAATGCGACATTTTTTTCGGAAGCGGCCACTCGGTGGCGTTGAAGTTGACCTGCCCCCTCCCGGCCGTACCAGCGTAATGGCAGTGAAGCCCGTCTGGGCGAACGTCGGCACATGGGGAGGATTGCCACGACGGTTGTTGCACCCACGACACGACGCTGTTGCTCCTCCACACCGAGCTATCACAGGGCTGTATCTAAGGTGTCTCTCCACGCGCGCCTCGAGGGTTGTCATGAGGCGGAAGTGTCTCTACCGCGGAAAAATCCGGCCAAGGGACTCAATTCCGATCAGACCTTCTGCTCAGACGCAGTGCTGTCAGCGCGAGCGAAAGCTGCGCTTGCGACGACACAAGCTGTGCGTGGACACCGGCCACGTTGAAAACAAGTGCAGCGCGCAAAAAAATGGACAACCAGGCAGGACCCAGGCTATGGTTTCAACCGTTTTGGACGACGTGCGGCTGACGTGCTCAGTATGCGCAGCGCACTCTCGATATGCAAGCGCATGCATTCCGTTGCGCCTTCTGCATTGCCGTCACCGATCAGCGCTACGAGTTCGGCGTGGCCGTCCTGCACCTTCTGCAAGCTAGCCTCGGTCTTGCGTCGTTCCATGCCCTTGCGGGATTGCACCTCAAGCGAAGCGCGAACTGACTCGATCATTTGAAACAACAGCAGATTGCCGCTGGCGCGCGCGATTTCCAGATGCAATTCGGTATCGAGTGACGCATAGACGGAAGGACGGCGCAGTTGCGTCTGCATCTGAATGATCAGATCAGACATGCGAGTCAGTTGCTCCGGGGTGTGCCGTCGGGCGGCCAGCGAGGCCGCGCGGCCTTCGAGGCTCGCGCGCACGTCCATCAAGTCTTCCGTCGAGTTCTCCAGCACCAGCAACGCGCGCGAGAAATAGATGCCGAGCGCTGACGCGTCCAGGTCGCGTCGGATGATTGGACTCCTGCCATTGGCGATTTCCACGACGCCCAGGCCCTTCAGGGTTCTCAGTGCCTCCCGCACGACCGTCCGACTGACGCCGAGCGACTCGCCCAGCCGCGCTTCTGAAGGCAGCGGCGCACCTGGGCCCAGTTTGGCGTCCTGGATGTGCTGGAGCAGGCTTTGCACCGCCTGCTCGGTCAGCGAGTTCCGCTCAAGGCGGCCGGGGACGAAGGGGTGTGCTGTCATGGCTTGGTCCTTCAGACCTATCATACAGGGTGACAGCTTGTCGTCGCAGGATCTGGCGCGTTCAATCCACCTCTCTCAAGGAGGCAAGAATCCATGTGGAAAGATGATGCCGAGCTGTTCGGTCTTATGCGCACGCGCCTGTTTCCGGCCGTGGTCGGCGACATTCTCGACACGCTCGGGCTGATGCACCAGTTCCTATCGCCGGCGATCAAGCCGGTCGAGCGCTCAATGGTCGTCGTAGGCCGCGCCATGCCGGTGCTGGAGACCAACTGTTTCTCGCGCGCTGAGCCCGAGGGCAAATCCCCGCTGAGCCAGCAGGCCTTCGGCCTGTTGTTCCACGCGCTCGACGACCTTGCGCCCCACGAGGTTTACGTCGCTACCGGATCAGCGCCCCAGTTCGCGCTGTGGGGCGGCCTTATGACGACGCGCGCCATGCACCTGAAGGCCGCCGGCGCGGTGCTGGACGGCTATTCCCGCGACACGACGGAGGTGATCGAGTTGGGCCTGCCCGTGTTCTCGCTCGGCGGCTACTCCCAGGACCAGGGGCCGCGTGGCAAGGTAGTGGACTACCGCGTGCCGGTGGAGATCCAGGGTGTCCGCGTGCGCCCAGGCGACATCGTTTTCGGCGATCAGGACGGCGTGCTGATCATTCCCCGCGAGGCCGAGGTGGAGGCCATCGGCCTCGCGCTGGAAAAGGTCGCCACGGAAAGCAGCGTCCGCAGGGCCATCAAGAACGGCATGAGCACCGTTGAGGCATTCAAGACATTCGGCGTGATGTAGCGCGCACCCATGACAAGCAAAGAGACACAGACCATGACCCGTACCTCCAACCGCCGCGTCGTCCTGGCAGCCCTGGGCCTTGGCGCTGCGCTGACCGTGCTCGCGCCTTTCGCCTCGGCCCAAACCGTGGCTGACTTCAAGAAGAAGGGCGAGATCACCATCGGCATGCTGGTCGACTTTCCGCCCTACGGAACCACCGACGCCAAGAATCAACCCGACGGCTACGACGCCGACGTGGCCAAGCTGCTGGCCAAGGACTGGAGCGTCAAGGTCAACATCGTGCCAGTCACGGGCCCGAATCGAATTCCCTTCCTGCTAACCAACAAGGTCGACCTGCTGGTTGCCTCACTGGCCATCACCCCCGAGCGTGCGAAGCAGGTGGATTTCTCGATCCCCTATGCAGCGGCATCCGTGGTGCTCTATGGCGCCAGAAAGGCCGAGATCAAGGCGGCGGCCGACTTCAAGGGCAAGCGCCTGGGGGTGGCTCGCGCCAGCGTGCAGGATGTCACATTGACGGGTATGGCGCCCGAGGGCACCGAGATCCGTCGCTTCGATGACGACGCATCGGCCATGCAGGCGCTGCTATCCGGCCAGGTCGATGCCATCGGCTGCTCCACCACCGTGGCCGCGCAGATCGCTCAGCGCGCACCGGCCAACACCTACGAGCAGAAGATGCTGTTGCGTCAGCAGGTCATGGGCATCGTGTTGCGACCGGGCCAGCTCGAACTGAAGAAGGCCGTGGATGAGTTCGTGGTGCGAAACAAGGGCAATGGCGAATTGAACAAGCTCTATCGAAAATGGCTGGGCACCGACTTCCCGGCGCTGCCGAGCTCCTAGACATCATGGTCGCTCGATAGCGCCGCGAAGGGCTCGTCTCCGGTATCGTGGGTTGCGCACCTGAGTGTGCAATCCACGATACCGGAGACGAGCCTTCCTTCGCCAATAGAGCGACCATCATGTCTAGTCTCACTGAGTCAGCAAGCCTAGGTCCGAGTCGTTCTTATATCCGTGCCGAAATCGCACTCGGTGCTGTCGAACATCTAACAGCGGCTCGGATCAGAACCTGATCAGATCTTCTCCAATGTGTTGCAGGCGCGTGCCAATCGTTCGCATCCTTCGTCAACGGCATAGCCGAGAGCTTCGTGAACACGTTCAAGCGAGGCTACGTTAGCCGGTGGACCTTGCCGATGCGAGAACGGTGATGGCGCAGATGGCCGCCGCCTTCGAGCACTTCAACGAGGTGCACCCGCATTCGGCATTGAAGATGAAATCACCCAGGGAGTTCAGGCAGCATCGCGCTGCACAACAGCGCTTTGCTCAGACCGAGCAGACGCGGCATTGCGAATAGCCCGTGGCCTGAAATACGGGGGCAAGCTGATTTAGCTGTTGCAACCAAGCCGACAGGCAAAGTTTGTCCGGTCGCTCGGGAGCGACTTCTTTCTAGTCATCCGCCCAGGCCCAAGAGAGCGAAATATCACCGGTAAAAGGTTGACGGCGATGTCTTGAAATGTCGCCTGAACATCGCTGCAAATGCGCTCGGACTGGAGTACCCACAATCGAAGGCTACCTCGATGAGCTTGTCACCCTCGGCGATCCTCCGAAGTGCGTGTAGCAAGCGCGCTTGCTCACGCCATTGCGCGAAGGTCATCCCGATCTCCTTGGAGAACAGCCGGTGCAGTGTCCGTTCGCCCACGCTTGTTAGTGCCAGCGCAATCTTGACCAGCTAAAGCGCTGATCTCGATTGCACTGGCGCTAACAGCTTCACCAACGTGCGGCCGGGCAGCCAGGTCTCGGCAACCGAGAAATGCCGCCGCAGCGCCGGGCTTGCGCCACGATCTGTTCCGGGCTGAGGCCTTCGCCCCACGCCCCCACTTCGTTAGACCGGTAAAACTCGGGTTTCCCCCATACATGCGTTGTTGGACGCAATCCTAGACTACAGCGAATCGTTTAGCTAAACGTTTCGCCTAAGGACTGAGGTCCACCTGCGAGCGATCTTCTGACCACCTGAAGGAGCAACATGTATTCGAAGCAAGCCTTGAACAAGCTTGGCGTTCAGCCAAGCGACTTCACGCCTGAGCACCGTCAACAACTGGATAGCAACGGCTTCTACATCGTCAGGGGCGTGCTGTCGCCTACCGAGTGCGCACGCATGGCAGAAGAGTTTGAGCGCATCCATGCAAAGGAGCGCGATCAAGGTGGGGGTGAGGTGCACATCGAGCCAGGTGCTCGACGGATCTCGGACATCTTCAACAAAACTGACGTCTACGATGCCTGCCTGGAGCTCAAGCCGGTGTTGGCCGCCGCCCAGTACCTGCTCGGCGAATTCAAAGTGCACGGCGCCAACCTGCGCGATCCGGTCAAAGGGTATGGACAGCAACAGCTCCATGTTGATGTGCCGAAGCTCTTTCCGGAGGACTGGTGGGTTCTCAATGCCATTGTCCTGTTTGACGATATGACCTTGGACAACGGGCCGACCCGCGTTGTACCCGGTTCTCACCACTGGGCTCCGATCAATGTGCCCTACATCAACCAGGCGGACTGGGAGCCTATGCCACTGACTCCCGAGGAGCAGGCGCGCGTGCCGGCCGACCTCGATGCGCCGTATCCAGGCCAAGTTCTGGTGACGGGCAAAGCCGGCGATGTCGTCATCATCAATTCCTCCATCTGGCATGCCGGCACGCTCAAGAACACTGATGCGCTGCGCCGTGTGCTGCACCTGACTTACACACGCCGCGATCTGCCGCAGCAGTTGTGCCAGATCGACTACCTGACCCCTGATCTGTACGAGCGCATGAGCCCTGTCCACCGCTGGCTACTTGAGATCGAGCCCAAGACTGGTGACGAAGTTCTGCGGCAGAAGAAGCGCGAAAACAACGGCTGGTGGAACTGAAGTTAGCCGCACCCCATTGCCCACTACTGAGGAGACATCGCATGCATATCGGACGCAACTTTTTTTCGCTGGCCTTGTCGGCGACGTTAACCGCCGCAGCAGGATCAGCCTTCGCCGCTGGTCAGCACACTGGCGTGACGGTCAATATCATGACCTTCACGGGCCCCATCACGGCCGAACCGCTCCAGCGGCGTGCGCCGGATTTCGAAAAGCTCACCGGCGCAAAGATCAACATTGTCACGGTGCCGTTCGCGGACCTGTACACCAAGGTGCTGACCGACTGGGCCTCTGGCACCAACTCGATCGACGCCGCCGTGATTCCTCCGCAATGGGCAGTCGATTACATCGTGCCGGGCTATCTGCAGGATCTCAGTGCCTCCATGGCCGCAGACAAGGCGCTGCAGGAGAACGACATCGCTCCGTTCTTTCGCGACTTCTCGCAGAAGTACAAGGGCAAGTCCTACCTGGTCACCATGGACGGCGATTTCCAGATGGTCTACTACAGGACGGACGTGCTGAAGTCGCTCGGGCTGAATCCGCCGAAGACCTGGGACGACTACCTGGCGATTGCCAAGGCGGCGAACGGGAAGGACCACAACGGCGACGGCAAACCAGACTACGGGTCCTGCATTGCCAAGAAGCGCAATGCCCAGTCTTACTGGATGTTCATGTCCATCGCTGCGAGCTACCTGCAATCGCAGGGCACCAATCAGGGCATCTTCTTCGACACGAAGACCGGCAAACCATTGGTCAACAACGAGGCCTTCGGCGCCGCACTCGACACCTATGCGGAGACTGGCAAGTACGGCCCTCCCGACGAAATCAACCACGACATCGGCGACGCACGAAGCCTGTTCATGACAGGGCGCTGCGCGCTGACCCTGGACTGGGGCGATACCGGCACCCTGGCCATCGACGCGAAGACCTCCAAGGTGATGGACAAGGTGGCGGCGATCATGCTGCCGGGCTCGCGCAAGGTACTGGACCGCACCACCGGCAAGTTGGCGCAGTGCGATGTCAAGCTTTGCCCCTATGCCATCGATGGCGTCAACCATGCACCGTACGCGGCCTTCGGCGGTTGGTCCGGCGGAGTCAATGCCAAGGCCAAGGATGCGGTCAAGCGCGCGGCCTACGACTTCTTCTCCTACGTCTCCAACCCCGCGCAGTCTTCGAAGGACGTGACGCTGGGACAGACGGGCTTCAACCCCTACCGCCTGTCGCATTTCCAGAACATCCAACTGTGGATGGATGCCGGCATGAGCAAGGCCGCGGCCGAGAATTACCTGGGTGCGATCAAGGCCAGCCTGGAGAGCCCCAACATGGCCCTGGACCTGCGCATCCCCAAGAACCAGGCATACCAGCAGGTCGCGTTGGACACGGCATTGGCTCGCTTCCTGTCCGGTGGTGTGAAGAAGGCGCAGACCCTGTCGCAACTGCAAAAGGCGTGGGAAGAACTGAACCAGGACAACGGCGCGGACAAGCAATTGGCTGCCTACCGTGCATCGTTGGGCCTCGACAAGTAGCCTGCTGAGGACCGGACCGGCTCGCTGGACGGGCCGGTTTGCTCTATACCCCGATCGATCAGAACGAACCCCACGATGTCCATGTCCGCAACCTACCGCGAGCAGGCGCAAAGCGAGGCAGCCGGCGACGGCCTTATGGCCCGCTTGGCCGAGCGCTTCGACGTCCATTCCAGCCGGCTGATGGTGCTGCCGGCAGTGCTGGTGCTGCTGGCGTTCTCCATCTTCCCATTGCTGGCGTCGAGCTACCTGGCGCTGTCGCGCTTCTCGCTGGAGGCGGGTGGGGTCAAGTTGGAGTACGTCGGCTGGCGCAACTTCGAGCGGCTGCTGTTTGGATCGCAGCAGGATCATTTCCTCGGCTTCTGGGCATCGCCCGGAATCATCGGTTGGTCCGTCATGGCGCTGGCCGGCATCGCGCTGCTGCGCTGGCTGTGGCGGTCTGCACGTGGCGGACGGTCTTCGGTCATCGGCTGGGCCGGACGCTTGCTCATCGCCATGCTCGTAGGGGCGCTGCTCTTGCTATCGGTCGGGACGGTGAGCGCAGAGGGTGCGCCCGGCTCGCTGGTCACGACCCTGTTCTACGTCGTTGTGGGTGTCACGGCGCAGTTTGGCATCGGACTGGGCCTGGCCTTGCTCTGCGCGTTGCCATTGCGTGGCAAGAGCTTCTTCAGGGTGGTCTATTTCATTCCGCTGATGTTGACCCCGGTGGGCATTGCCTACACCTTTCGCATGATGGCGGACATGTCCATGGGGCCGTTGGCGCCACTGTGGAGTGGACTGGGACTGGGTGAATTTTCCTGGGCGAGTGACCCATGGGCGGCCCGCATCGTCGTCGTGATCGCTGACACCTGGCAATGGGTTCCATTCATGTTCCTGGTGCTGCTGGCCGCCGTAGAGAACCAGCCCACGGAGCAGATCGAAGCGGCGCGCCTGGATGGCGCCGGTCCATGGGACGTGTTCCGCGACGTCACTTGGCCTGCCATCGCTCCCGTCGCGGCCACCGTCGTCCTGATCCGGCTGATCGAGAGCTTCAAGATCATCGACCTGCCCAACGTGCTGACCAACGGCGGCCCAGGCATCGCAACCGAGTCCATGACCCTGCATTCGTTCATCGCGTGGCGCACGCAACAGCTCGGCGAGTCGGCGGCGGTTGGCTACATGTTGCTGTTCATTGCCGTGATCGGCTGCTCGGCATTCTTCAACTTTGCTTCGGGCAGCGCGCGTGCCCATGAGCGGGAGGCCGCATGACAACAACCCCTATGCCGCCGCGCAGCCTCTGGCAGCGCCTGTTCGAGCCACGAGACATTGTCTCCAGTTCTCCGTTTGCCCGCGTCGCTGCCTATACCGTCCTCGTTTTCTGGGCAGTGGTGGTGCTGTTTCCGCTGTACTGGGTGGCGATCACTTCGCTGAAACTGCCTGTGCATGTCAGCGATGGTCCGTTCTACCTGCCGTTCGTGGACTTCGAGCCTTCGTTGGATGCTTGGCGCTACATCCTGGTCGAGACGGGGCGCGACACGCTGAGGCCCTACCTCAACTCGCTGTACATCGCGGCCATCAGCACGGTCATTGCGGTGTTGCTCGGCGCCATGGCGGCCTACTCGCTGGTGCGCGTGCGGCACCGGGTCAAGGTCGGCTCCATTGTCGCGTTCATCATCATCGTCGGGGCGGTGGCGGTGGCCACAGCTGCCCTGGATGTTCCGCTGGGCGTCGCGCTCGTGTCAGGCATGGGCTTGTTCTGCCTGTTCCTGTCCACGATCTCGCGGCATCTGCGGCGTGAGGTTGGCAACAACGATGTCCTGTTCTGGGTCGTTTCCAATCGCATCTTGCCCCCGGTCGTGACCGTGCTGCCGATCTACGTCATGTTCCAGCGCGCAGGCCTGCTGGACACCAGCGTTGCCTTGATCGCGACCTATGTGGCGGTGAACCTGCCGATCGTCGTCTGGCTGATGCGTGACTTCTTCGCCGGCGTTCCGATCGACATGGAAGAGTCGGCCGCGATCGATGGCGCCTCGAAGATGCGCATCTTCTGGACCATCGTCCTGCCGATGACCCGAAACGGCCTGGTGGCAACGACCTTACTGGTCTTCATCCTGTGCTGGAACGAGTACCTGCTGGCGCTATTCCTGTCCACTGCCAACACCCAGACGATGCCCCTGCTGATCGCTGCGCAGAACGCTACGCGCGGCCCGCAGTGGTGGACCATGTCTGCGCTCATCATTTTGATGATCGCGCCCGTGGTCGCACTGACCGTCGCATTGCAGAAACAAATCGCCCGCGGCCTGATGGCTGGGGCCGTCAAGGGTTGACCCGGAGACCACCATGAGCGTCACACTGTCCAATGTCAAAAAGTCCTTCGGTAACGTAGAGATCGTCAAGGGCTTGAGCCTCGACATCGCCGAAGGCGAATTCCTCGTGCTGCTCGGCCCGTCAGGTTGCGGCAAGACCACCGCGCTGCGCATGATCGCGGGCCTGGAGTCCGTGTCCGGCGGCACCATCGCCATCGGCGACCGTGACGTCACCTCCGTACTGCCAAAGTACCGCGACATCGCGATGGTGTTCCAGAGCTATGCGCTGTATCCGCACATGTCCGTGGCTGACAACGTCGGTTATCCGCTGAAGCTCCGCAAGGTGCCCAAGGAGGGCATTGACCAGCAGGTGCGTCAAGCCGCTGCCAAGGTGCACCTGGAACCCTACCTCAACCGCTACCCGCGAGAACTCTCCGGCGGGCAGCGCCAGCGCGTGGCTTTGGCGCGGGCGATGGTTCGGCGGCCCAAGCTGTTTCTGATGGACGAGCCGTTGTCGAACCTGGACGCCAAGCTGCGCGACCACATGCGCGCGGAACTCAAGCACCTGCAGCGGGACCTGGGCGTCACCACGGTGTACGTGACGCACGACCAGATCGAGGCAATGACCCTGGCGCACCGCGTGGCCGTGATGAACGCCGGTGTGGTGCAGCAGGTCGGCCCGCCTCGCGAGATCTACGAAAACCCGGCCAATCTGTTCGTCGCGGGCTTTCTCGGTTCGCCGCCCATGAACTTCGTGGAGGGTGAGATTGCCGATGCGTCGTTCATCTGCGCGGCCGGACGCGTCCCCCTGCCGGGTTTCCAGCCGCGCAGCAAAGTCACGCTCGGATTTCGCCCCGAAGATGCCTACATCGGAGACCCCGGCAAGGGTTCCCTGGACGGCCGCATCTACTCCACCGAGATGACCGGCAAGGAAACCATCGTTACCTGCCAGATCGGCGAGACGCATGCGGTGGTCAAGGCCGACAAGTACTTCGAGCGCGAGATGCACGGGGCCATGAGCATCGCGGTGGACGCCAGCAAGGCCTGCGTGTTCGATACCGCAAGCGGTGCGCGCATCCGCAATTGAAGGAAACCATGGACTACAGACATTGGGACAGGCTCGGCAACGGCGGCCTGCATTTCTCGCGCCTCGGTATGGGCACGGCACCGCTGGGAAACCTCTACTCGGCGATCAGCGATGAGGAGGCACGCGCGACCCTGCAAGCGGCATGGGACGCCGGCATGCGTTACTTCGACACCGCGCCACAGTATGGGCTGGGCACGGCGGAGCGGCGATTGGGCCGCTTCCTGTTCGAGCGGCGCGAGCAGCCTTTCGTGCTGTCGACCAAGGTGGGGCGCCTGCTGCGCCTGTGCGCGCCGGACGAGCGCCTAGGCATCGGCAAGTTCTTCGAGGTACCCTCGCGCCAGGAACAGTTCGACTACAGCTACGACGGCGTCATGCGGTCAGTGGAGTTCTCGCTGGAGCGCATGGGCCTGGACCGCATCGACATCCTCTATGCCCACGACCTGGATGTGTTCAGCCATGGGAGCGTGGAGCGACGCGACCACTACATTGACGAATTCCTGCAGGGCGGTTATCGGGCCTGCCTTGCCTTGCGCGAACAGGGCGTGATCAAGGCCTTTGGTGCCGGCGTCAACGAATGGCAGGCCTGCCAGATCCTGGCGGAGCGCGGCGATTTCGACCTGTTCCTGCTGGCAGGCCGCTACACGCTGCTGGAACAGGAGGCACTGGACACGTTGCTGCCACTGTGCGAGCGGCGTGGCATCGGCATCGTGCTAGGGGGGGCCTTCAACTCCGGCATTCTGGCGTCCGGCGCCGCCCCGGGGGCGTTCTACAACTACGCCCCTGCACCACCCGCCATTCTTGAGCGCGTCCGCCGCATTGAGAAGGTGTGCGAGCGCCACAGCGTGCGTCTGATTGAAGCGGCTCTGCAGTTTCCATTGGCTCATCCCGCAGTCGTCACGCTGATCGCGGGAGCCAAGCACCCGCAGGAGGCAAGCTCCGCCTCCGCGCTGCCCGCTGCCGCAATCCCAGCCGCCTTCTGGCAGGAACTCAAGGCCGAGGGGCTGGTTCGTGCCGATGCACCCGTACCGTCAGCGCCATGACGACCCGCATCATCCTGCGCCCGGCCATGTTTGGAGAGCGCGAGCATCCGCTGCTGGAAGCGCCGGGCCTGGCCTGCTCCACCTTCCGTTTCGACTCCGGCGTCGAAGCTTTGCGCATCCGCAACGCACGCGGAGAGATCGTGGTGCTGCCGTTCCGCGGTCAGCAGATCTGGCGGGCTGCGTTCAATGGTCGCGAACTGGCGATGCGTTCCATGTTCGAGCAGCCTTCGCGCAGCACGGACTATCTTCGCACCTATGGCGCGTTCTTCCTGCACTGCGGCCTCACCGGCTTGGGTGCGCCTGGGCCGCGGGACAACCACCCGCTGCATGGCGAGTTGCCGAATGCGGACTTTGATGAGGCCAGTCTGGAGTTCGATGCAGCCAGCCAGATGCTCTGGGTGCGTGGCAGCTACCGGCACACCGTCGCGTTCTCGACCGACTACCGGGCCATGGCGCACGTCGGCATCCAGCGCGACTCCGCCATGCTGGAGGTCGGGCTTGAAGTACGCAATCTCAAGCGCACGCCGATGGATCTGATGTACCTCGGCCACGCCAACTTCCGCCCCGTGGATGGCGCACGCCTGGTCTACAGTGCCCCCTATACGCCGCAGGCGGTGCGGGTACGTCGTTCCATCCCGGATCACATCGCACCAGCCCACGGGTATGCGGAACTGCTGCAGGCCCTGGCGGTGGACCCGCAGGCGCACCACCGCCTACAAGCGGGCGTGGCCTACGACCCGGAGGTGGTCTTTGCCGTCGACATGGTCTCCGATGCCGACGGCTGGGCGCATGCGCTGCAGGTCCACCCCGACGGTGCTGCGGACTACGCCTCGCATCGCCCCGACCAGGCACCGAAGACGGTGCGGTGGTTGTGCCGGACTGCGGACCAGGATGCACTGGGGCTGTCGTTCCCGGCGACATCGGGTGTCGAGGGCTACCACGCCGAGAAATCCGCCGGGCGCTACGTCGCCCTGGCGGGTGGTGATGCCTGGCGCGTGGACATGCGGTTTGGCGCGCTAACGCCAGCAGAGGCAGTGGAGAAAGAGCGGCGGATCGAGCGTGACATGGGACGCTCGTGAAGCAGGCATGCTGAACGAAATCAGGAGGATCAATCGGATGGCAACTATGAAGGATGTGGCGGCGGTGGCGAAAGTCAGCATCGCCACGGTGTCGGCGACGCTGGCCAGTACGGCCTACGTCAGCCCGGATCTGAAGGCGCGCGTGCTGCAGGCGGTTGCCGAACTGGGGTATGAACCCAATTCGGTGGCGAGCGGTCTCAAGCGCGGTAAGACTTCGTTGATCGGTCTCATCGTGCCCGATATCACGAACCCGTTCTTCACCGAGTTCGTGAACTTGGTGCAGCGCGATGCGATACAGGCGGGATATACCGTGCTGCTAGCGATCAGCGAGCAGAGTCCGGAACGGCAAGCTGCGCTGGTACGGCTGATGCGCTCCCATCAGGCTGCAGGCACCATCCTGTGCGCCACCGGCAGTGCCGAGGCCTGCCGGGATGTAGTCGCCCAGGCCGGCAAGATGAAGCTGGTGTTCGTTGACAACGCGCCGCCAGGAATGGGCGTGGACGGTGTCATGCTCGACAACCGCCGCGCCGCCCAGTTGGCCGCGGAGCACATCGTGTCGTGCGGACACCGGCTTGTCGCCACGGTGGCCGGTCCCACTGACCAGTCGCCAGGCTCAGATCGATTGCAAGGATTTCTGGAAACCATGCGACAGCACGGCCTGGAAGTCCCGCCGGAGATGGTGCGGCAAGGCGACTTCCAGGTGGAGCATGGATACGAGGCGTCCCGGGAATTGCTGGCGGCTGAGCCTCGTCCCACAGCCGTGTTCGTTGCCAACAACCACATGCTGATCGGGCTGATGAAGGCGGTGGCCGAGCTCGGCCTCGTCGTGCCCTCGGACCTGTCGGTTGCCAGCATCGACGATTTCCCCTGGGCAACGGCCTTCTCACCGGCGATGACGACGGTGCGCCAACCGATTGCCGCCATGGCTTCGGCGGCGTTGCAGCGGCTGCTGGCACGCATCGATGGCGACGCTAGTGCCCCGCAAACCGTGGTGCTGAAGCCGGAGCTGGTCGTACGCGCCTCTTGCGCGCCACCGGGCGGCGACGCCACTGCGCGGCGCAGGGTCAAGAGCACGACTAACTAGGGTGCAAGCAACGACGTACGGGCCACGCGGCTCCTCTCCTCCTTCCACCGATAAACAACCATGACACTTTCCACGATAGCCGCCCTGGATGCGGTCCTGCCCGCCGATGCCGCCCGAGCCCTGCTCGTGGGGCGCCTATGGGTACCGGAAATAGGCCCCATGCCCGTTGCTGTGCACGGCCTCCACTTGGTCGACCTGTCGGGTCTGGCCCCCACCACCAGCCAGCTGCTGGAGCACGAGGACTTGGCCGCTGCCGTACGGCAGGCACGGGACAGTGCGCCCGTGGTGGCCACGCTGCAAGAAGTGCTGGCCAATGCCGACGAGACCCGCCGCGACAAAGGACGCCCCTGGTTGCTTGCGCCGTGCGATCTGCAGGTCGTCAAGGCCAGTGGCGTGACCTTCATCGACAGCCTGTTGGAGCGTGTCATCGAGGAGCAGGCCCGCGGCGATGCCTCCAAGGCTGGCGCGATTCGCCGCGAACTGGGCGAGGTGCTGGGCGGCGACCTGGCGGGCATAGTGCCAGGCTCGGAGCAGGCGTTGCAGGTCAAGCAGTTGCTGATTGCACGCGGTGCCTGGTCGCAGTATCTGGAGGTCGGCATCGGCCCCGATGCGGAAGTGTTCACCAAGGCGCCCGTGTTGTCGGCCGTAGGGGCGGGCGCGCAGGTCGGCATCCATCCGGCATCGCAGTGGAACAACCCCGAGCCCGAGGTCGTGCTGGCCGTGAACAGCCGTGGGACCGTTGTTGGTGCCACGCTGGGCAACGACGTGAACCTGCGCGATGTCGAAGGGCGCAGCGCCTTGTTGCTGTCCAAGGCCAAGGACAACAACGCGTCGTGCGGCATCGGGCCGTTCATCCGCCTGTTCGACGGCCACTTCGGCATCGACGACGTGCGGCGCTGTGAAGTGGCGCTGTCCGTCGAGGGCGAGGACGGCTTCGTACTGCATGGCCGCAGTTCACTCAGCCGCATCAGCCGTGACCCGCTGGACATCGTGGCGCAGGTGCTGAACCCGCAGCATGCCTACCCGGATGGCTTCATGCTGTTCCTGGGCACCATGTTCGCGCCCACCCAGGACAGGTTCGGGCCCGGCCAAGGCTTCACGCATGCGGTCGGCGACGTGGTGCGCATATCGGCTGCGCAACTCGGGGCCTTGGTCAACCGGGTCGTCCACGCGGACCGCGCGGAGCGCTGGGAGTTCGGCATCGCCGCACTCATGGGCAACCTGGCGCAGCGGGGCCTGTTGCCGTCCACGCGTAGAGCCGCTCCATGAGGGTGGACGCCCACCAGCACTTCTGGCGGCCCAGCAGGCTGCTGAAATACCTCACTCGAAGGTCCCCCTTCGGTGAGTTTGGCGCGTTGGCTTCGTACTTCAGCCTGCTGGGGACGTCTGCCGATCCTGCTCGCACGGCCGGCCCCTGCGTCGCACTACGCTACGAATCGACCGGCGCAAGATAGGACGGCAGAGGCGACACCGGCTCGGCCTCCACTCGGCCCCAGTTCTCCAGCCAGAACTCGCACGACTCCACGAGGTGACGATGCAGAGCCTTTCCCGCAGCGTCGAGCTTGCGCGTCAGTACCAGGTCGAGCACCTCCAGATGCTGGCTGAGGCTGCTTCTCATGTGCTCGCGGGGGGAGCCCACCCTGAAGCTCAATCGATGGGGATTGGAGACCAACAGCGAGTGCGTGCGTTCGAGCACCCGCAAGAGTTCCTTGTTCTGGCAGCCCGCCAGCATGAGCACATGCAGGTCGTTCTCAAGATCGATGTGCGTGGTGCTACCGAGCTTGGGAATATCGTGCAACGCAGAGAGCAGCTTCTCGCGCCAGGCGCGCACCTTGGCCTCGTCCACGGTTGGAGCCGATTGCACCAGCGCCTGCGGCTCCAGCAGCCAGCGCAGTTCATAGAGCGAGCGCAGCCGCTCCGAAGTAAGGCGTTCGGCCAGCCACCGGCCCTGCCGATCCTTGGAGACCAGGCCCACGCCCTGGAGCCTTGCGAGCGCATCGCGTGCAACGGTGCGGCTGACGCTGAAGTGTTCGGCAACGCGTTCCTCGGTGATCCGCAGCGAGTGAGCTACAACACCGATACAGATCTGGTGTTCCATCTCGGCATAGACCTGCCGCCAGCGCGCCATCGGTTCCACTGTAGTGGGAACGATATTGGCGAACTCGGCAGGGCCGCGCTCGCTACGCCGTCCCACGACGACGTAGCCGCGGCCTGGTGCCGCGCGCACGATCTTTGCCTCGCAAAGCTCTTGCAGCGCGCGCCGCGCCGGCGATCGGCTGACCGCGAACGCCTTGGCCACATGCACTTCAAGAAGGCGTTCGCCAGGGCGGATTCGACCGTCTTCGATCATCTCCCGGATCCGCGAGTAGACGCGCTGCTGGATCGGTGCGTGACCATCCTCAACCAGGGAGGCGGTCGTCAATTCTTCCAGGCGCGTGGCGCCGCTGATGTTCAAGTTCATCTTAGTCACAGGTCGTTGATGCCCCTCGAAGCGAAACCGCTTGAGGCCTCACCCCTTTCTCCGAAAACCGGATGTCCGCTGACGTTCTGCACGAGGGCGGGGCGCACAGGTGCCTTCTTGCCGGTTGTGTTGCCCAGATTCTGCATTCGGTTGCGAACCGTGGTACGTCGAAGGGTCTCAGGGAAACCACCAATCACGACTCAAAATGTATGCAGAATACAATGTACATATGTACTTGGAATGCAATGTACGTAGATGAGTTTCTCGCGTCATGAACCCATCTCCTCCGGGAACAGTATTCGAAAGAAGAAACCAGTGTTGAACCATTCACCGAAGGCCCTGGGCGGCCGCCGCTTTACCAGTCGCGCGGGCCGGGTGCTTGACTTCAGCGCGCTCGGCTTCGGCAGCGCGCCACTGGGCAACCTCTACAGGCCGATCTCCAATGCACAGGCTCGCGAATCGCTCGCCGAAGCCTGGGGCAGCGGTCTGCGCTACTACGACACGGCGCCTCTTTACGGTTACGGTCTGGCGGAAATCCGGGTCGGCTCGTTCCTGCGCGAACAGCCCCGCGAAAGCTTTCTGCTGTCCACCAAGGTCGGTCGCATCCTTCGTAGGACCTCGCCCGACGCGCGCGACGGCATCGGAAAGTTCTTCGACGTGCCCTCACGTGAGGTGGTTTACGACTACTCCTACGACGGCGTGATGCGCTGCTTCGAGACCTCCTTCGAACGGCTGGGCCTCGACCGCGTGGACATCTCGCTGTGCCACGATATCGACATCTTCACGCACGGCAGCGCCGAAGCCAGCGCGCAGCGCACGCGCGAATTCCTCGACGGCGGCATGCGGGCGCTCGACGAACTGCGTCGACAGGGCGCCGTGGATGCGATCGGCATCGGCGTCAACGAATGGCAGGTCTGCGAAACTGTGGCGCGCCACGCCGACGTGGATCTCTTCCTGCTGGCGGGACGCTACACACTGCTGGAGCAGGAGTCGCTCGACTCCTTCCTGCCGCTTTGCCAGAGTCGTGGCATGGGCGTAATCATCGGCGGGCCCTTCAACTCGGGTGTACTCGCGACCGGCCCCAAGGACGGCGCCTTCTTCAACTATGCGCCGGCGCCGGCGGGCATCCTGCAGCGCGTGCGCGAGATTGAACGTGTATGCCGTGCGCACGGCACTGCGCTGCGCGATGCAGCACTGCAGTTCCCGCTGATGCATCCCGCCGTGGTCAGTGTGATCCCCGGTGCGATCACGCCGGACGAAGTGCGCGGGAATGTCGCATCGGTCACCGCACCGATTTCCGAAGCGCTGTGGAGTGATCTGAAGCGCGAGGGCCTGTTGCGCGAGGACGCGCCCATCGTGGCGCCCCAAGCAGCGACCACCGAGGAGTCTCGGCATGCGGATTGACGCGCACCAGCACTACTGGTGTCCGGAACGGGGCGACTATCCCTGGATGCCGAATGCGCCGAGTTGTCTGCAGCGTGTCTTCAGTCCGCAGCACATGGCACCATTGCTGGCCGCAGCGCGCATCGACGCGAGCATCCTCGTGCAGGCGGCGCCCACGGTGGACGAAACCCACTACCTGCTCGGCATCGCCGACGCCACACCGTCGGTGGCCGGCGTGGTGGGTTGGATCGACTTCGAGCAGCCCGGCCAGAAAGCGCAACTCGAATGCCTGGCGCGCCATCCGCGCTTGGTCGCGGTTCGCCCTATGGTGCAGGACATCGCCGACGACGACTGGGTCTTGCGCAAGGACATTGATTGGGCGTTCGCGGCAACACAAGAGCTCGGGCTGAGTTTCGATGCGCTGGGCTATCCGCGCCATGTGCGTCGCTTTCTTGCGCGCGCACAGCGCCACCCCGACCTCCGCATCGTCCTGGACCATGGCCTCAAGCCCGAGATCGCGCGCAGCGAATTCCAAACCTGGGCCGCCGACATGCGCGCTATCGCCAGCTACACCAATGCCCTGTGCAAGCTCTCGGGCCTGGCCACCGAGGCAGGCGCGGGGTGGACAGAGGAGCGTCTGCGTCCCTACATCGAGCACCTTGTGCAGATCTTCGGGTCCGAGCGTCTGATGTGGGGCTCCGACTGGCCCGTCTCGACTAGTGCGATCGAGTACGGGCGCTGGCTGAGGTTGTGCGAGACGTTGCTGGCCCCTCTTGGCGAAGCGGCTCTGCAGCGAATCTTCGGAAACAACGCGCTCGCCTTCTACCGCATCGATTCGGACGAACTGCAATCGCGCCTCGCCGGCCAGGCGAAGCAACTTTGACCTTACCCCAAGGAACCATCATGCACACTGCAAAAGCGCTCGCGCAACTCGGCATCTCGACGTCTATCCTCACGCAGGAGCAGATCCGTGCCTTCGACGAACAAGGCTACCTGATCATTCCCGACGTGTTTTCCAAGGAAGACGTCGCCGAAATGATCTCCGAGATCGAGCGCCTGCAAGCCATCGAGGGCGAATATGGCGGCCATGAAGTCCACATAGAGCCCGGCGCGCTGCGACTGTCGAATCTCTTCAACAAATCACCGGCCTTCGATCGGTGTCTGCGCTGCGCGCCGACGCTGGCCGTTGCCCATCACCTGCTTGGCGAGGTCCGGGTCTACTCGCTCAACGCACGCAATCCAGCCAAAGGGCAAGGGCAGCAGCCGCTCCACAGCGATGTTCCGCGCGCACACAACAACGACTGGCGAATGATCAACACGATGGTCATGCTCGACGACATGACCGAAGAAAACGGCCCGACGCGGCTTGTGCCGCAGTCGCACAAGTGGGTTCCCATCAACGTGCCGGACATCAACATGGCCGAGTTCGAGCACATCGCGGTGACGCCCGAACAGGCGGCCATGGTCCCCGCAGATCCTGTGGCAACCCACCCAAAGGAGATCCACGTGACAGGACGGGCCGGGTCGATCGCCGTGATCAACGGACACATCTGGCACGGAGGCACCGCCAACAAGAGCGGCGAGAAGCGTCGTGTGCTTCATCTGGCCATTGGCCGGCGCGACATCCCCCAGCAACTCAATGAGCGGGAACACCTGACGCGGGCGTTGTATGACAGAGCCGGCTCTGCGGAGCGCTTTCTGCTGGACATCGAAGGTGCCGAGCCCAAGGTCGACGACCCGCTGGCGATTCCCAAGGACGCCCGGTTGTGGAAGGCCGCGCACGCCGAAGTCGTCAACCACGGTTGACGAACAACGCAAACCACGATCACAAGGCATCACATCATGGAACGCATGGGCTTCGTGCTCCGCCTCAGGGAAGAAGACATTCCCGAGTACAAACGCCTGCATCGCGAAACTTGGTCGGAGATCGTCGAGATCATCTCGACCGCCAACATCAGCAACTATTCGATCTTTCTCAAGCAGCCGGAGAACCTTCTGTTTGCGTATTGGGAATACCACGGCAGCGACTTCGCTGGTGACCAGGCGCGTCTTGCACAGGAGTCACGTATGAAGGACTGGTGGAAGCTCTGCGATCCGATGCAGATTCCCTTCGAGACGCGTCAGCCAGGCGAGTGGTGGGCCCGAATGGAGAGTGTGTTCTTCAAACCTTGAGCCTCTGCGCTGAGGTCATCCCCGGTACTTGCTTCGCCCGATCAGCACACACGTTGCGGGATCGGCGGGCGGGCCCGCTTTCCACGATCGAGAAACTTCAGGAGACAAATCATGCAACGCCGTCTTTCGTTCCGTACTTCATTGAGCTGTGCCGTGGCATTCGCCGCGGCTGCCGTTAGCGCGATGTTCGCCACACCGTCCGTCGCCAGCGACAAGGCGCCGGTGATCGCCGTCGCGATGAAGACGCAGATGCAGCGTCGCTGGGCCTTCGACCTCGCGGCGATGGAAAGAGAAGCCAAGGCGCAAGGCGCGCGCCTCATCGTCCAATGGGCTAACGACAACCCGGCGCTGCAATCTTCACAAGTGGAGAACCTGCTGAGCCAGCAGCCGGATGCACTGATCATCGTGCCGGTGGACCAGCAGGCAGGGGGGCGCATCGTCAAGTCTGCCCAGGAGTCTGGGGTTCCCGTGGTCGGCTATGACATGGGCGTGTCGACGGCCCGGCTCGACTACTTCGTCATGCGCAATAACGACCTGGTCGGTCAGTTGCAGGCCAAGGGGGCTCTCCAGCACGCGCCGCACGGTACGGTGGCCCTGATCAAGGGCGACGCCGGCAATGACGTGGCGCAGGCCATCTCGAAACAGTACGACACCCTGCTGGTGAAAAACAAGGATGTGAAGGTGGTCTTCAACCAGTTCGTCCGCGGCTGGGACCCCAAGCTCGCGCTCTCCAACGCAGAGAATGTTTTGAGTGCGCAGAACGACAAGGTGGATGCCTTCGTGACGGCCAATGACGGCATGGCCCTGGGTGTGGCTCAAGCGCTCAAGGCGCGCAATCTTGCGGGCAAGGTCTACCTTTCCGGACTGGACGCCGACCCCGCGAGTCTCCAACTGATTGCGCAGGGCGTTCAGACCATGTCGGTGTGGACTGACCTGGAGGAGCAAGGTCGCTCCGCCGTCCGTGCGGCAGTGGCGCTCGCGCGCAAGCAAAAGCCGGCCAGCAGCACCGTCGTCGACCTGGGCTCCGGGCCGGTGCCCACCCAACTGGTCAGGGTCACCGCGGTGACGCGGGACAATCTCTGCGCCTTCATCACCAAGGACGCACCAAAGGGCTGGGTGACGACCGAGCAGGTCTACGGCGCCGGCAAGACCACGTGCCAGTGAGACTGGGCATGCAGGACTTGCAAGTGCGTAGCGCCTCTGGCACTCCCTCGCTGG
Organism: Variovorax sp. BGA-UO-ETr-C22; assembly: GCF_059567965.1. Taxonomy (NCBI): domain Bacteria; kingdom Pseudomonadati; phylum Pseudomonadota; class Betaproteobacteria; order Burkholderiales; family Comamonadaceae; genus Variovorax; species Variovorax sp. BGA-UO-ETr-C22. Next base: position 32,766 of record NZ_JCAQPA010000005.1, on the reverse strand, counting down.
AGCTTCGCGGGGTGTCGAAGTCGTTCTCGGGCGTCGCCGCGGTCAGCGACGTGAGCCTGCGCGTCGATGCGGGCGAAGTCGTCGCCGTGATCGGCGAGAACGGTGCCGGCAAGTCGACCCTCATGAAGATCATCTCCGGCGTCTACGGCGGCGACACCTTCGATGGCGAGATGCTGCTGGACGGCCAGGCCCAGCGGTTCTGCAACGTGCGCGACGCGGAAGCCGCCGGTATCGTCCTGGTGGCGCAGGAACTCCACGTCGCCTCCAATCTGAGCATCGCCGAGAACATGTTCATGGGCCGGCTGCCGTCGAATCGCGGATTCGTCGACAAGGCGCAACTGCACGCGCTCGCAACCGAGAGGCTTGCGTTCTTTGGCGTGAACGCGCATCCCGACGCACCGGTGGGCGAACTGAGCCCTTCAGCGCAACGGCTCGTGACTATCGCGGCTGCGCTGTCAAAGGCGGCTGCACGCGTGTTGATTTTGGACGAGCCGACGGCGTCGCTCACGCAGGGCGAAGCGGTGCATCTGTTCGAGCGTATCAAGCAGATCAAGGCGCAAAAAGTGGGTTGCATCTACATCACCCATCGCCTCGACGAAATCGCCGAAGTGGCAGATCGTGTCGTGGTGATGCGCAATGGAAGGGTGGTTGCACAGTTCCCCAGTGCACAAGGTCCCATTGCAGAGATGGTGCGCGCGATGATCGGGCGCGATCCGGAACCTCGAGCGCGACGCGCTCGGCCGCAACGCGCCGAGTCGGTTCTTTCGGTCTCGGGACTGACGGTTCACGAAGCCTTCGGGGCACGCCGCCGACGGGTCGACGACGTGTCCTTCGAACTGCAGCGTGGCGAGATCCTGGGGCTGTTCGGCCTTGTCGGCGCAGGTCGTACGGAACTCGCCAAGGCGCTGTTCGGCGCCTGGCCCGGCAGTGTGACCGGGGAGGTACAGATCGAAGGACGCCCTGGCCGACCTCGCACGCCGCGCGAAGCCATTGCACGCGGTGTCGGCATGCTCACCGAGGATCGCAAGCAGACCGGCATCATCGAAGGGCACTCCGTGCTGCACAACGTCAGCGCGGCCAGCCTACGCGAAGTCTGCCGGGGTCCGTTCATCCGCAGTCGCGAGGAAGTGCGACGGAACCTGGCGTTGGTTCGCAAGATGGAACTACGTCCGATGAAGCTGGAATACCGGATTGAATGGTTCAGCGGAGGCAACCAGCAGAAGGTCCTGTTGGCGCGCTGGCTGGCCATTCGCCCGCGCATTCTCATCGTGGACGAACCTACCTACGGCGTGGACATCGGCGCCCGCGCCGAGATCTACGCCCTACTGCGCGAACTGGCTGACGGCGGCACCGGTGTCCTGATGATCTCCAGCGACATGACGGAAATCATCGACGAGAGTGACCGAACCCTGGTCATGTACAAGGGCCGCATCACCCGAGCATTCGAACAAGAGCCCACGCGGCAGGCACTGATGGCGGCCGCGACGGGGCAATCCCACTGATGGAGAAACAGACCATGACGATCAGCGCCACCGCCGGCACCCCCCCTTCGCCCGCAACTCGACGCGGGCTTGGCCAGGTCATCAGCGCGAGGACATTGACCATGGTGGTCGTGTTTCTCGCACTGGCACTGGTTTTCAATGTCGCCTCTGGTGACTTGTTCCTGACCCCTCGCAACCTGTCGTTGCTGCTGCGCCAGGCATCCATCGTCGCGCTCGTCGCGGCGGGGGTGTCGATCCTGATGATCATGGGGCAGATCGATCTCTCTATCGGCAGTTCCGTCTACCTGTGCGGCGTGGTGGCCGCGACGCTTCAAATCACGTATGGCATGGACATCGTTTCCACGGTGCTCATCACCGTGGCGGCCGGTACCCTCATCGGACTGTGGCAAGGGCTGTGGGTTGTCACGGTGGGCGTGCCGTCCTTCATCGTCACGCTCGCCGGGCTGCTGGCGTACCGAGGTATCGGCTTTTACGCGACCGATGCCGCAACACTGGCCCCGGTGCCCCAGGAGTTCTCGGCGCTAAGCGAAGCCTTCATTCCGATCGGCCCCTCCGTCGTCTTGCTGCTTGCCTGTTACGCGATCGGCGTCTTCTTCATGGTGCGCGGCCATCGCCAGGATGCGATGCTGATGGGCGAGACTCGAAGCGCGGGATTGATCGGTCGGTTGGTGGGGCTCACCGCCGCCGTGGGTCTCCTGATATGGGTATGCGTCGGCTTCCGCGGCATTCCGACGGCGCTGGTCTGGGTCGGGGCCATCGGCATGGTCCTGTGGGTGCTGATGACGTGCACGGTCTTCGGGCGCAACGCCTACCTGATCGGCTCCAACCAGGAGGCTTCCGTTCTCGCCGGCATTCCGCTGGCGCGGCAGCTGTATCTGGGCTTCATGCTCATGGGGGCGCTCTATGGTGTGGCGGGCGCGCTGCTGACCGCGCGCGTCGGCGCCAGCACGCCGACGGCCGGAATGTACCTGGAGTTGGATGCCATCGCCGGCGCCGTCATCGGTGGCACCGCGCTGAAGGGAGGAATCGGCACCGTCCCCGGCGCTATCGTCGGGGCCGTGCTGCTCACCACCATAGACAACGGCATGAGCATCCTGAACATCTCGTCGTTCCTTCAGCTGGTGATTAAGGGCCTGGTCCTGCTCTTCGCGTTGGCCTTCGATTCATACATGACCCGCCGGCAAGGGCGTAGATAGACATGTCGCATTCATCTCCAGCAAGCGCGCAATCCGCGGACGCGCACACGCCGGCCGCGCCGCCGACAATTCGCCTCCATCCCGATGACGATGTGGTCATCGCGCTCGCGCAGCTCGTTTCCGGCACGCACATCGACAGCGAAGGCGTGACTGTCGCCGGCCTGATTCCGCCGGGGCACAAGATGGCCACGCGGAACATCGAGCCCGGCAGCGCGGTTCGACGCTATGGCCAGGTTATCGGCTTCGCCAGCCAGCCAATCCGCGCCGGCCAGCACGTTCACGTGCAGAACTTGAGCATGGGCGAGTTCACGCGCGACTACGCCATCGGCACGGAGGCCCGCGTCACGCAGTACGTGGACGAGCGCGCCACCTTCCAGGGCATCGTGCGCGAGGACGGCCGCGTTGCCACTCGCAACTACATCGGCATCCTCACGTCGGTGAACTGCTCCGCCACCGTGGCGCGCGCCATCGCGGACCGCTTTCGTCGGGACATCTTTCCCGACATGCTCGCGGCCTTCCCCAACGTGGACGGCGTGGTCGCACTCACGCACGGCGCAGGGTGCGCGATCGATTCGCAGGGCGAGGGTCTGGAAGTTCTCCAGCGGACCCTAGGCGGCTATGCAACGCACGCGAACTTCGCGGGAATCCTCGTGATCGGACTGGGCTGCGAGACCAATCAGATCTCGTCGCTTGTGAAGACCCAGGGCCTCACGCCGAGTGCACGCCTGCAAACCTTCACCATCCAGGACACCGGCGGCACCACGCGTGCCGTGGCACGCGGCATCGAACTGGTGCGCGAGATGCTGCCCGCCGCCAATGACGTGCGGCGAGAGCCCGTGGACGCGAGCCATCTGGTCGTGGGCCTGCAATGCGGAGGCTCCGATGGTCATTCGGGAATTTCGGCCAACCCGGTACTCGGCGCGGCAGTAGATCTCTTGGTGCGCCACGGCGGCACGGCGATCCTCTCGGAGACGCCCGAGATCTACGGCGCCGAGCATCTCCTGACCCGACGCGCAGCGTCGGAGGCCGTGGGCCGCAAGCTGGTCGACCGCATCCGGTGGTGGGAAAACTATTGCGCGCGCAACGGCGCGTCGATGGACAACAATCCTTCGGCGGGCAACAAGGCCGGCGGACTCACGACCGTGCTCGAGAAGTCCTTGGGCGGGATCGCCAAGGCAGGCTCCACGAACCTCATGGAGGTCTACGAATATGCACAGCCGGTACGGACGCGCGGGTTGGTGTTCATGGACACACCGGGGTACGACCCTGTTTCGGCAACCGGCCAGGTCGCGGGCGGCGCCAATCTGATCTGCTTCACGACGGGTCGAGGCTCGGCCTACGGCTGCGCACCATCGCCATCGCTGAAGCTGGCAACCAACACCGCTTTGTGGTTGCGTCAAGGCGACGACATGGATTTCAACTGCGGCGAAGTCTTCGGGGGCGGCCGCTCGATCCCGGAGCTCGGCGCCGAACTGTTCCAGCTCATGCTGACCACCGCCTCTGGCGAGCCTTCACGGAGCGAGCGGCACGGGTACGGCCAGCAGGAGTTCGTTCCCTGGCAGCTGAGCGTCATCACCTGACACATCTCGGTCCAATTTTTTTGATTCGCGCATGAACATCGCCAAGTCACCTCGCTTCCGAGGCATCTTTCCCGTTGCTCCCACCCCCTTTACCGAAGCGGGCGATCTCGATCTCGATAGCCAGAGACGGTGCCTGGATTTCCTCATCGATGCAGGCGTCGACGGAATCTGCCTGCTGGCGAACTACTCTGAGCAATTCCTCGTGACCGACGACGAGCGTGAGATCCTCACCCGCACGGCGCTGGAGCATGTGCGCGGCAGGGTGCCGGTGATCGTGACTACGACGCACTTCTCCACGAAGGCGTGCCTGGAACGAAGCCGGCGCGCCCAGGCGATGGGTGCGGCCATGGTCATGGTGATGCCGCCGTATCACGGCGCTACCTTCCGGGTGCCGGAAAAAGAGGTCTACGACTTCTTCGCACGCCTGTCGGACGGATTGAGCATTCCCATCATGGTGCAGGACGCGCCTGCCAGCGGCGTCGTGCTAGCCGCACCCTTTCTGGCACGCATGGCGCGCGAGATCGAGCAACTCTCCTATTTCAAGATCGAGACCCCCGGTGCGGCGGCCAAACTTCGAGCGCTGATCTCGCTGGGTGGCGATGCCGTCGAAGGCCCGTGGGACGGAGAAGAGGGCATCACGCTGCTGGCCGACCTCGATGCCGGCGCGACCGGCGCCATGACCGGTGGCGGCTTCCCCGACGGTATTCGGCCCATCATCGAAGCGCATCGCATGGGAGACCGGGACAAGGCGTTCGACCTCTATCAACGCTGGCTGCCGCTGATCAATCAGGAGAACCGCCAATGCGGCTTCCTGGCCGCCAAGGCACTGATGAAGGAAGGCGGGGTGATCGCCTGCGACGCACCGCGCCATCCGTGGCCGGTGATGCATTCCGAGGCCCGCGAAGGCCTGCTGGAGATTGCGCGTCGGCTCGATCCGGTTGTCCTGCGCTGGGGCAGGTGAAACCTCTATGAACCAAACCTCTCTCCTTGAAATGGTCGATGCCACCGCCGAGGCGACCGCGCGAGCCGCACCGGAATTCGCTGGTAGCACGGGCGCCGAGCGCGCGACACTGCTGCGCGCACTGGCCGCCGCCCTGGAGGCGGAGCGCAACGAACTGGTCCGGATGGCAGCACAGGAAACCGGCCTGAGCACCGCCCGCCTTGAGGGTGAACTCGATCGCACGACCTTTCAGCTGCGCTTTTTCGCCCAGCAAGCCGAGGACGGGCGGGCGCACGCGCGAATCGACGACCCGGCGGAGCCGGGCGCTCCACCGCAGGGCCACCCGCACCTGGTGCGCATCGGCGTGCCGTTGGGCCCGGTCGCGATGTTCGCGGCCAGCAACTTCCCCTTCGCGTTCTCGGTGCTGGGCGGCGATACGGCCGCCGCCTTGGCTGCCGGCTGTCCGGTCGTCGTCAAGGCGCATCCGGGGCACCCGGGGCTCTCCCGCGCGGTGCTCGCGCAGGCAGTGCGGGTTATACGGGATATGGGCTGGCCGGAGGGACTGCTCACCCTGGTGGAAGGCGCAGGCCATGAGGTCGGACTGCGCCTGGCGCAGCATCCGGCGATCTCCGCCGTCGCGTTCACTGGATCGTTCCGCGGCGGACAAGCGTTGTGGCGGGCATGCAATGCCCGGCCGCGCCCAATCCCTTTCTTCGGAGAACTCGGGTCGATCAACCCGATCGTCGCGTTGGCGCCGGCGCTTCGGAAGGCCGCCCTTCCCTTGGCACAGGTACTGGCCGCATCCATCGCAAGTGGGAGCGGGCAATTTTGCACAAGCCCGGGCTTGGTACTGGCTCCGTCCGAGGCCGAGTTCGACGCATTTGCGGCAAAGCTCGGCGATTCCCTGCGCTCTCAACCGCAGCATCGCATGCTGACGCAGGCCATGCGCGAGGCCTTCGAACATGGCGTGGCGCATTGGCTCGCGCATCCCGAGTTGACGCCCTTGCTGTATTCGGCGGCTCGTGACGGAGAAGTGCCCTCGCCTGTCGTGATGCAGACAAGCGTCGCGGCATTCATTGCGGACCCTGCGCTGCGTGAGGAAGTGTTCGGCCCTGCTGCATTGGTGGTGCGTTTTGCATCTACGGACGGGCTGCTGGATGCGCTTCGTGCGGTGGGCGGCAGCCTGACGGTGACACTGTGGGGCCTCGGTACCGGCAGCGACGATGATCGCCGCATTTTGGCGACTGCGCAGGCGATTGCGGGCCGCGTCCTTTTCGAGGGCGTACCCACCGGGGTCGCCATTTCACCGGCGCAGCACCACGGGGGACCCTGGCCCGCGTCCACGGCACCCCAAACAAGCTCAGTGGGGGGCGTTTCCATTGAGCGGTTTCTGCGGCCGGTCGCATTGCAGGAGCCGCCCGCTTGGGTCCTCGCGGACGCTTTGGGTCTGGCCCGATCTGACTGACCGGTTTAAGAAAGGGGCAACGGCATGTTGATTCACACTGAGAACTGGGTCACTTGTGTTCTCGAAGCTGTCCTTCTGGTGTTCAGCGCCGTCCACTTCCTGCGTTTCAAACGGCAGTACGCGCGCGGGCCGCAGGTGCGCCGCATCTTCGACATGGGCAACAGTTGGCGGGCGATCCTCGAAACGGGCGTCACCAGCGCTACAAGCTGCGTCGCAGCCTCATCGTCACTTCAAACCGCGTCGTGCAGGACTGGAGCAAATACCTCGGCGACGCGACCGTGGGAACCACCATCCTGGATCGCCTCATGCATCGCGCATCCATGCTCGAGTTCGAGGGCAAGAGCTATCGCCTCAAGGAGGCCGCCGCCCGTAGTGCATTGCGCACCCCCGAAAACTCATAATCCCTCACGTCCTGCCCTGGAGGAATTTACCCGGCCAAAGGTGGAGGAAGTTGAAGTGGCCATCCGGGGGCTTGCGACGCATTGACTTCAGCAATATTTGCTCACCCTCAACTTCGACACATCTCGGTGGGAACGTCTCATGGGAAAGCGCATATCGTCGCACCTCCTGCGTTTGTGAGAGATGAGCCGCGCGATTGGGAATGGTTCCAACAATCGGCCCGCACACCGAGGCCATACGGGCTGAATTCCATTAAGTTATCCGCGGTGCTCAGCACCACGGCAATGGCGGGCGGCGGTTTCGAGTCTCATGTCACGCCGCGAGCCGGACTAGCTCCTCCTCCAGAGCCTTCATAAAGGCGGCCGCGGCTATCGACGGCTTCAAGCCACGTCGCGTGACTAGAGAAAGGTCGTGCGAATAGTTGGTCTTATCTTCAATCTTGATGACTCGCAGACCGCGCTCAATTGCTGCAGCGGCTGCGTAATGGGGAATCAGCGTGACCCCGAGGTCGGCCGCCGATAGTTTGAGCGCTGTGGCCAGCGTCCCTGTTTGGATGGAAGACTTCAATTCCAAACCCTTTGCCGCGAGGATTCTGTCGACCGTCGTCCTAGTGCTGTAGACACTTCGAAGCGAGATGTGCTCCTGCTCCGCAACCTCGCTCCAGCCAACCGCCTCGCGCTGGCCAAGGGGATGTTTCGGGCTACAAGCGAGCAACAGCGGGTGTGAGTAGACAACCCGTGCACTGAGCTGGGGGTCTTCCTCCGAAGTGGAAACTACCCCGAAGTCGCAGCGCCCAGTTCGCACATATTCGACGGTTTCGTCGGTCGATAGCTCGTGCAAGTCAAAGGAGATGCGCGGATGTGATTGCCTGAAGCGCTCAATGACATTGGAAATTATCCCGTACATCGTCATCGGCGATGAGGCAATGCTTACTGCTCCGCTTTCAAGACTTCTCAGTGCTGAAAGCCGTCGACCAGCCAAACGCATGGTGTTGAGAACATCTTGAGCATATTCGTATAGTTCTGCGGCACCGTCCCGTGGCACCACGCGGCGTGTGGTGCGCTCGAACAGCGGTAGTCCAATTTCTGCTTCCAGCTCCGCGCAAAGCTTGCTAGCCGCAGATTGCGTCATATGCATTTCCTCGGCTGCGGCGGTGAAGCTGCGTTTCTCGTACACCGCACAGAAGACGCGTAGTTGCCGCAAGGTGATATTCATTCGCATAAGTGGTGCCGGCATCAAGCCATTTTTTCCCCGAGATACGCCGACGGCAGATTCTGGCTAGATTGATTCCATTTTGGAATGTATATATGAAAATAAGTGGATTGTTGAACTGAGTCGATCGGGGGATGCTCCGCAGCCGCCCCCTGCAAATTAACAACGGAGCCAATCAGATGTTTCCCCTCCAAGCGCCCACTTCCTCGCGGCGTATGAGCGTCGCCACCCTTCTCGCGGGGGTGTTTGCGCTGACCACAATGTCGAGCGCTGGGGCCCAGGATTACCCAAACCGCCCGGTCAAGCTCATTGTTCCGTTCGCCGCGGGCAGCGCGACCGACACCGCAGCCCGCATCATTGGTGCGGCCATCTCCACGAGCATGGGTCAACCGGTTGTCATTGACAACAAAGCGGGCGCCGGCGGCACCATTGGTTCGAACTTCGTGGCTACCTCGCCAGCGGACGGATACACACTGGTCATGACCAGTAGCTCGACGCACTCCGCGGCGACTGCGCTCATCCAGCGCGTTCCTTACGACGGCGTCGAGAGCTTCGTGCACATCGCGCGGGCTACGAACATACCGTTGATGCTCGTTGCGCGTCCCGACCTCGGGGTCAGCAGCGTCAAGGCCTTGGTGGAGGCGTCCAACAAGAAGCAACTCAACTACGCGTACGGCTCTGCGACCAGCCAAATCGCAGCGGGCACATTTAATACGGAAGCGAATGCGAATGCACTGGGCGTTCCGTACCGCAGCCAACCTCCGGCAGTTGCCGATGTCCTGGGGGGTCAAATCGACTACATGTTCGGCGACATTTCGGTTGTCAAGTCGTTCGTCGACGCGAAGAAGCTCACACCACTGGCGGTTTCCACACCTGCTCGGCTAGCGGCCTTTCCCTCGGTGCCCACGCTACAAGAACTGGGTTTCAAGAAATTCGACCTAGTTGTCTGGGTGGGCCTTGCGGCTCCAAAAGGCACCCCCGCTCCCATCGTCCAGCGACTAGCAAAGGAGACGCTGGCAGCTTTGAAGTCGCCTGATGTCGCCGCGAAGTTGGCCACTGCTGGCATGGAGGTGGCGCCATTGGTGGGCGAGGAGATGCGCAAGTTCGCAATCGCCCAGAAGGCCGCTTGGACGGCACGCGCGGAAGCCGCAGGAGTGAAGCCCGAATGACGACGCAGGAGGTCTCTCAATTGGCGGGCATCAAGATACTTGACCTCACCTCCGTCGTCATGGGTCCGGTCTGCACGCAGATTCTTGCCGGCTATGGCGCCGAGGTCATCAAGGTCGAACCGCCAGAGGGCGACATCATGCGACACGCAGGCGCCAAAGCCGAGGCAGGGATGGGGGCAATGTTCCTCCATTCGAACCGTGGCAAGAAGTCGGTGGTCGTCGACTTAAAGTCCGAGCTTGGTCGCCAACAAATCGCAGAGCTGCTGCGCCATTGCGACGTATTGGTTCACAACATTCGGACGGCAGCCATCGCAAGGCTTGGCCTTGACGCCAAGACGGTCATGCGCGAGCGTCCCGACATCGTCTACGCCGAGCTTACCGGCTACGGTGTGGGCGGACCGTACGGCGACCGTCCTGCGTTTGACGATGTCATCCAGGCCGAGTCCGGCCTGGCTTCGCTCTTCTCCCGGCAGACAGGCGGTGACCCAGCGTACCTGCCCGCGTTGATTGCGGATCGCTTGACCGGAGTGACTGCAGCCCACCGCATTCTGGCGGCGCTTTTTCAGCGAGAGCGCACTGGAAGAGGGACCTACCTGAACGTTGCAATGTTCGAAACGATGGCCGAATTTGTTCTTGCAGACCATCTTGGTGAGCGAAGCTTCAACTTCGACGAAGGTGTGACCGGCTACAACCGGCTGCTCACCAAGCATCGGCGTCCTTACGCTACGGCAGATGGCTACATCGCGGTCATTGTTTACAACGACAAACACTGGAAGTCGTTCTTTGACGTCATCGGCCAGCCCGAGACGTTCGCGGCAGACGCACGGTTCCGCACAGCGGCAAAGCGTGCCGACAGCTACGACTACATCTACGAGTTCGTATCCCGTGTCATTGCCGAGAAGGGCACGAGCGAGTGGCTTGAAATCCTTGGCCGGGCGGAGATACCGTGTGCTCCCGTGAACTCGGTAGAAAACCTCCTGGATGACACACATCTCCAGCAGGTTGGTTTTTTCCAGAGCCATGTCCGCGCCCATGGCCGCGAGTGGGCTGCTAGCCCCCTCCCTGGAGTTCGCAGTGCGGTCTCGCCCCATCTTGGTGAGCATTCGGCCGCATACCTTTCAACTCATCTCCCTATAAACGGCGAAAAACATGCTGTCTGAGGCCAAAGGCGATACCACTATGCTGCCCACTAGAATTTCGATAGCCCCCAACGGTGTTGCTAACCTAACGATTGAGGGCGGCGGCCCGCTAAATATCATCAACAGCGCAACGGCGCTCGGCATCGCTGCGCAGCTTCGCTACTTAGCCAAAAACTCGGAAGTGCGTGCCGTCGTCATCTCGGGCTCGGGCGAGAAGACATTCGTCGGCGGTGCCGACATCAAGGAGCTGGCCAAGCTCACGCCGCAATCGGCGCGCCTCTTCATCAGCGCTCTTTACGAGCTTTGCGAAGCTGCGAGAGACCTGCCCGTCCCTACCATCTGCGCGCTTCAAGGTTGGTGCATCGGGGTCGGACTCGAGTTAGCAGCATGCTGCGACATCCGCATTGCCGCCGACTCTGCCAAGTTTGTAATGCCGGAGGTCAAGATTGGCATCCCCTCCGTAATTCAGGGCGCTTTTCTAAGCCGCTTGATTGGAGAAGGCCGTGCGAGGTGGCTAATGCTTACCGGCGAGCACATTGATGCGGAGAAGGCTGAGCGGTGGGGTCTGGTGACGGAAGTGGTGCCGCATGAGGATTTGGCTGCCACCGCAGAGCACATGGCTGCTTCCATAGCCCAGCTGTCCTCGAGCGGCATGCGTGCCCAGAAGCGCGTGCTGCGTACGTCCGAGGTTCCGTACTTGGATAGCGCCATGCAGCACAGCATCGAAATTTTCGGCACTGCTTACGAATCCGACGACCCTGCGCGTGTCATGGCCGACTTCCTGGCCAAGAAATCGCGCGCGTAGCAGCGCGACGAACCAGGGTTGTAAGGACCGCCCGAGGAACACAGTCCTCGAAGCCATCTTGGAAGGGCAATCACGCCCACCAGAGATGGTGTCCGCCCCGTTGGCACAAAAGATAAGAGACAAGCGCTCCATGACGCCCAACTTTCGCATCCACCACTTGATACAAGAGCAGCTTGCCGAACGGGCGTAAGCGTGGCCTCAAGCTTTCAGTTACCCACAACTTCCTGAGCGAGCTGCATTCCAAGGACGATGTCGGTCATCTATGCGGCGGCCAGGGAGCCGGACAGACCTGCCAGGGTGGCCTCAAAGATTTCTATGGGCCGGGCGGGGGTGCCCCGAGAGATTGCAGAGGCAATCTGTTGGCTACTTTCGTCCAAGGCGTCCTATGTCACGGGGACGATTCTTCGGGGGCTGTAGGTTTGTGAGGGGATAAAGTCTCGGGGTTTGGTTTTCGGTTTCGGCTGACCAACACCGAGTTCAGTAGCTACGGCTACGACGCCGCCGGCCGCATCACGAGCCTCACGTAGAACCTGTGCCTACCGTCGTGGCTATTGGGCCTCAGGATTGGGGCTCAGAGGTGTCTACAAAAGCCGGAGATGGCATTGCCCGCCCACCTACAGTGCCGAGGTTGAAGTGAGGCATCTGCCGAGCAGGATGGGGCCTCGCGGAGACGGCATCAGCGTGCCAAAGTGGAGGTTCAACGCAACCACTTAAACCTGGAGGCCTCACCATGCAATCTATCGAAAATCTGCCGGTTATTGGCCTGGATCTGGCGAAGTCGGTGTTCCAACTGCACATCGTCGATGCAGATACGGGCGAAATCCAACGGCGACAGATCAAACGCGCGAGACTCACCGAGTTCTTCGCCAAGTGCGTTCCAAGCCTGGTCGCGATGGAAGCGTGTGGCACCTCCCACTACTGGGCTAGTCGAGACAGTTTTTCCTAGAAGACGCGGGAGCGAAACCACTCGATGGTGTCGCCTTTCAGCGCAATGGAGCTGACAGGGTCAGTGCCTGGTCAGTTTTTGAAAAATACATTGGAAACAACGTCATAAAACCGGAGGGTTGGAGTTGTTGTGCACGATTCGTCGCGTCCACGGATCCATCGCACGCCCGCTTTCTGCAGCGACCCAAGCGTCCAGATGCACGTCTCGGCGCACTTCTGGACCGTTCACATTTTTATCCGATGGGATTTTTCAAAAATAACTATGTTTTCAAGCATCTCCAAGCTCTATTCCGCGCAGGGAGTGATCCCTATGAGCTTCCTCCCCCGCGGCATAAGCCGTTCCGCGACGGGCCTCCTTCTGCTCCTGGCATCGTTGGCTGCGCCCGCGTTTGCGCGTGACACACGGCTGGTGTTGCCCATCGACCCTGTGATGCAGCAACTCGCCACGCGAGACGCCATTGGCAACGATGTCCAGCTTCGCTTCGCGGCTACACCACAGGCCAAGGCGGCGCCGGTGCAGATGCTCTTGGCGGAGAGCTACGCACGGCCTTACTCCACAACACAGCGCTATGCCGATGGCCGGCCGGTGATCCGCAGCGACGAGGAGACCTGCCGTGAGGCGATGCGCAATACGCTGGCGGCGCTCGCCAAAGCGGCGCGTGCGCGTGGTGTGCGCGTGGTGACGCAGGTCGAGAGCTTCTACGAAGGCAATGTGCTTTCGACGCCCGGCGCCTACGAGTGCCATGCAGGAACCGGCAGCGCCGAGGTCCATTTGCGCGGCAGACCGGGCGCCGACGGTGACGCAGCCGCCACAGCGTCAAATGTCGCCAGCATCGAGGACATCAATGCCGTTCCCGGGTTGAACGCGGAGGGCCGTGCGGCGTATCAAAAATTCCTGCAGAGCACGCCGCCGCGGACCCTCGTCATCCGGCAGGCTGGCGACAGTACCTGGGTTCACTGGGCTGACGGCCTGGTGCCGCGCGACATCAACCGGCCTTCGGATCCGACGCAGCGGGCGCTGGAATATTGCACGGAGCGACGCCAGGGCGAGTGCAGTGTCTACGCGGTCGACTACGCCGTGGTCTACCGGAAGCCGCAGGCCGCTGCGCCCGAGCGGCATGCGATCTCTGCGGGGCCTGCTGTCAGCATCTACAAGTTGCCGGTCGACAGCCACTTTGCCGACGTCAACGATCCCTCCCTCGTGCCCGTGCGCGAGAACATCCGGGACCGGTATCTTCGCTTCCTTGCCTTGCCCATGCCGCGCGCCTTCGGGATTGCTTCGGACGGCACGGCAGCCCTTGCATCCGGCAGCGCCGCGATGGCGGACGTCCTGAACACCTGCGAGCGCGAAGGCAAGACCTGTTGGCTCTACGCCGTGGACGACCGCGTGGTATGGCAATCCGACCCGCGACAGCGCATTAGCCGCGTCAACCAACTCTCCAGAGTCCAGCAGGACACACATTCCCCTTGAACGATCTCGAAATTCGACCGCCGAGCCGCTCGCGGATAAACCAATTTTGACGATTGCCTTCATGGCGCATGGCAAGCCGAGCGAGACGATCCTCTTGATTTGCGTCGCCACAACCAAACCTGAGACGACATGCTGACCCCGCCTTGTCTACGCACGTCAAGTCGTCCGGCTAAGAGGTTGCGTGGCACGCGACCCGCTTGTCGAGTGAATCCGTACACGTTCATGCAGATCCTCGCTCCAGTCGCCGATGTCCGACCCGGCCTAAGCCCGGGCGTCATGCACACTTGGTAAATTCACTCAACCTTCAAGGCCTGGAAGAAGCTTTCTGTGGTCGCGCTGTCCCAGGCGCTACCCGTCCTGCACATCGACATTGAGATGCCAAAGTCCACCGCCAGCCGAAACTATGTGATCCGTGTAGAAGGCAAGAACGCGACAGTAAAGGATGTCATGGTGGCGGGATTTTGCTACCGCGTTCTATTGGAAGAGGCCATCGGTAGCCCTGCAATGGTCGTCAGATGCTTTCAGGCCTGGACGAAAGAGCAGAGCCACGGGATTGACCTCATGAGCAAAACTGAGATAGCGCAGGCAAGGGCCTGGCACAAGGCACATCGCTACGCCCACCGTGAGGCATCGCCGCTGCTGAGTTCGCCTCAGACCTTGAGCTTTGTATTCAGGCTGGAATAGACGCAGCAATGGCTTTCGGTACCCTGCAGCAGTCCTGCGCGCGGAGCGTCACGTTACGTGGCGACCTCCTCGCGATCCTGCGCCATCGCCTCAGCTACCAGTTGATCGCGCGTCTGGGGCAGTGCCCCTGCTGCGGAAGAGCCGGCGCAAAGCTACTCTTGTGACAGAAAGACTAGATGTGCGTAGCGGCTTGATGATCCGGCTTCAACACGTGCGCTACAAATCCCTGATCTTTGAGAACCGCAGATTCAAACTCGGCCAGCGAATTGAATATCCCATACCCCTTGTATGCCTGCCGAAAGGGGTAGAGAACAGCGCACTCATCCGTGTTTTCATTCAGCAAGAATATGTGCCCAAGCCATGAGTACCCAACGACATGGCTGAAGCCGGGCAACTGCGACTCCCAGCAACCGAGCGCCGTAGTAGGTCGGGGGGACGGTAGCAGCGAGTATGTCAACTTGTCGCCTGTCGTGGAATCACCGCTGAGGTAAAAAAGTTGAGTGCCGTGTAGCCGCACAGGGGGCTCTACGGCCAAGAGACCTCAGGAGCATCCATCACCTACTGCAATGCCGCCGAATCGAGTGCCCATACCATCTCTGCCGGTGGCTGCCATAGTGCCGAGCTTGCCTGATCGATCTCTGGCGAATGTACTTCTCATCTTGCGAGCTCAATCCCTGCTCCTACATTTACCTCTCGGATAGGAACTAGTGTTTCCGAGCCGTCGCATCTAGTTAGCAACCACACGCAATCAGGGGCTGGCACCTCGGTCAGTATGTCTGCGCCCAGTGCCCCACAAAGTCCGCGCGCTAGCCTATTTCGGTCTAGCGCTTCGAGTTCGTTGATCCTCCAGGATACGAGGCAGCCAAGGCGAAATTCGCCCTCGGTGTACTCATCCATTTGAAGAAATCCTCTGGCTCCACTCACCGGAAAGTCCGAGCTTTCTACAGCGATTCCAGTCGCTGCTCGAAGGGCCGCGAGAATCGAGGCCTCGGAGTGAAGATCTCCAACGAAGAACTGGATGCTTTCAACGCGGCTCATATTGGCTGCCTCCTCCAACGACTAGTTGCGGTCGAATTCCGTATACCCGATCAGCTCCCCGACCTGCCAAGAACGATGCCGGCGGCAACGCCAATCGGCCAGACAAGGGCAGGGCCGACTCTTTCTGCGGTACCTCCCCCATGCTGATCGACATAGGAGGCGCCAATCGGTCGTTCACGGCCAAGGCTCGGCGGACGGCAGCCTTAAAAGGTGAGGCGAGTTGCAGCATTGAGCACAGGACGGAGTGACAAATCACCCGATGCTATGAAGGGTATATGCCTGTGTAGCGAAAAACTGGACGCACGTCCCCCCACATAAGTGGGGGGGCAATTGCGCATAGTCCAATCTTCAATGACGCTGGGCTACATTTTCGGATAGGCCAAGAGGGCTTCTTCGCGTCCTTGGGCTGTTCTCCGAAGTGATCATCCAAGATGCCTTGGCTCATCCGAGCAAACTATTGGAAGGCTCGATGATCTGGCAGAAAAGTTGCGCCAGCAATGTATCGGAAATGATGGCATATCAATGGGTGAACCGCTGCCGTTCGCGATCAGTGCAACCTACTAACGCCTCACAACTGGCGGAGCGAACTTTTCTTGGTGGGCCTCCCCGAGATGGAGATTGGGTGAGATTTATTTGCTGAGTCGACAACTTCCAATTCAAGACGGTGAAGATCGACAATATTCTTCCAAAGTTGGTAGGCCACATAGCGAGGTACGACCGTTTCAACGAAATCGCCGGCATTGAGACGCGCTGACCCCACTTGGAGAAACGGAAAACTGAGTGTCGGGGAACCCGGTAGGTGTGCTTGCACAAACCTGATGGTGGTGGGATGCCTGCCAATGTTGCTGACGAAGATCGATAGCTCAAGGTGCTCCCCGGATTGAAAGGGGAATCCGCACGCAGTGATTTGGCGTTTGTCTGCCCGGGAGGGCATCCATCGGCCAAACGCGGCGAAGAGCGAAATTGCAACCGAAAGGCCGGAAATGGCTAGGCTGAGTAGCGCGTTACTCCCATTGGTTGCGGCGAGTCTGGCGTCTGTGCTCATATGGATCTCTTGCGGCCTCACGTTCGTCGTCGATATGCTGCCGGTTGTCGAATCAGGGGGGCGGCGCGTGCTTCCGACGAGTCGCGCACAAGGCGGGTGGATGAAGTGATTGCGATGGAGCGTACGTTTCCATTGGAAGCGACGAAGGTGTCGAGATCGAGGCGGCGCTACCGCTGTCGGTCGCACTGACGAAGACGACGGTGCGAGCAGCCCCTGCGAGAGGTCCGAACTGGGGCCCTGGTGCCGTCGTGGATATGGTCAGTCCCGCTGTCCACCTCGACCTCGGCATCTTGGGCGATGACCTAGGCGCTGACTATTGCCAGCGCCATGCAGATGATGGTTTGCGCGCGACCGCACGCGTAGTTTCTGTTGCGACGGTTCATGTCTATGAACCTCCTAAGTTGATTTGAGACGAACGCGGCGGATACTCGCTTCGTTCCAACAGAAAAAAATCATTCACATGGATGAAAACGCGCGAGCCAAGCGGCCCAGTGCCGATGACATCAACTCGACTGACGCCTTGGTGAGCCTGATTGACGCGTGCTATGCCGCGGTGGGTGAGGACAGCGCTTGGCGAAAGCTCCTCGGCCACCTGTGCGGTGTTTTTCACGCCAACATCGGCCTGCTCGTGTTGAAGGGTGAAGGGCAGTGCGACAAGGCCTTTTACGCCGCACATAACTATTCTGAAGCGCTGGCGCGCGAGTACTCCGAGCGCTGGTGGGCGTACGATGCGCCCTTGCTGCGCGGTATTGAGCAGGGCCTGTTTCGCACGGGTGTAGCGCGCCGCTCCAGCGACCTGATCCCTACGTCAGAGCTGCGCCAAACCGCGTACTGGCGCGAGTTTATGTGCCGTATGCCGGCGCTCTATGCCATGTCCGGAGTGATCTCCGATGGATCCACCTCGGGCGCCCCGCCGCCCATGTTCATCAGCCTGTTTCGCCCAGAAGAGGCGGTGGACTTCTCCGATGCCGACCTGAGTCTGTTCGAGCGCCTGCTTCCGCATTTGCTGCGTGCCTTCACTCTGCATTGGCGCCAGCGTAGTTTGCGGGAGCAATTGGATGTGATGCGCGGCGGGCTGGACAACCTGGACTTTGGCATCGTGTTTCTGGACGCCGCCTTGCAAATTCATCATGCGAACCAGACGACGAGCCGCATGGCCGCCCAGCCTGCACTGGCCCGATGGATGGGTCGACTGCCTTTGGCGATTCCCCGCCAGGGCGAACTCGCAGCGCTCATCCGCGCGTGCGCCGCGGGGCGCGGCGCGAGCCTGCACATGGGGGCAAACAGCAGGGGCGGGCGAGGCTTGGTTGCACTCGCCTTCGCGCTGCCTCAGCCGCTTACCACCGCCAACGGCGACCTGCGCAACGCGCAGATGCTGGTGCTGGCCGATCCCCAGCACAGCAATGAAGCGGCGGCTCAATTCGTGACCAATGCCTTCGGCTTGAGCCGTGCGGAGGCAAGACTGTTGCCCCTGTTGATGACCGGCCAGAGCCCCGCGCAGATGGCCAGCAGCTTGAGCATTGGCCTGCCCACCGTGCGCAGCCATTTGGCCTCAATCTTCTCGAAGACACGCACGGGTCGACAACAAGAATTGTTAAACATGTTGAACGCGCTTCCGCACCTTCAGTCCCGTCGCTGAGTCAGGTGACTGGGCTCCTGACCGTCTGCGTACTGCCACCGGCGCCACCCATTTCTCCAAGGTTCGCTACATCGCTAAATCCAGCCCAGGGCCAAGCCGGACGGCCTGGTGGCTGGTGCTCAGCGTCGCGCCGGCGTGCCATAGGCCGGGGGAGGGCACCACGACGTTCATGGGCACCAACAACTCGCCGACGTCGGCCGGTGGCATTCGGCATGGGCCGCGACGGGGTCTGGATCATCTCAAGACAGGCAGGCGGCTGGGAATCTATGAACCAAACAGGAGAGCACCACTTCGGCTCTTCGCGTGGGCTGGCCGTTGGACCTGTGCATCTATCGGCATTCGGCAAGCCCGCGATCTGCACGTTCTTCACGGATCGCACGCGGACGTCGCCAGTGTCGAGCAGGCGCACGCAGATGTAGTCGTCGGCTTCCAGCCCCGCGCCTGCGGCCTCCGTCACAGATGCGGACAGTCACAGGCCTGTCGAATTGCCTTGGGCGTCGGCAGCTTGCTCATGGTCAAAGCCGGTCAGGCGAATCCGCCGCCACTTGCTCTGGCAGTGGGTCCACGGTGTGGTCGTGTTTAATATAGGTTTCCATTTATTAATATTTCGCATGACGAAAACTTTCCTCCAGATTCAAAAGCAGATTGAACAACTCCAGAAGGAAGCAGAGCACCTGCGCAAGAAAGAGGCTGATGGCGTGCTCAGCCGTATTAAGGAGGCAATTGCGGTGTACGGCTTTACTGCTGCCGAGCTTGGCGTTGAGAAGACATCCGCTCGAACTGGCCCAACCAGGAACGCCGATGGCAAGAAGACGCAGATGCGCAAGGCGAAGAAGTCGTCCGGCGTGACTGATGTACCGAAGTTCAAGGACGACCAGGGCAATGTATGGAGCGGCCGAGGTCCTCGTCCCGTTTGGTTCAAGGCCGCACTCGAAGCGGGCAAAACTCCCGACGAGCTACTCGCCTAGTAGAAGTCGATTTCAGTACGATGCCAGCACCATCTCGTCCCCTCGGCCAGAGCGGCGAAGGGTGGTTCTGCGGCGGCAACTGCACCGTCCTTCGCAGCGGCAATCGTCGGGTGGGCCGGCCGCGTGTTCTGCACGCGGCCGCGCGCGGATGTCCCGGGCGTCGAGCGGGCGCACGCAGACGTAGTCATCTGAGCTCAGTCTCACGGCCTCCATCACAGATGCGGGCAGTCGCAGGCCGTCGAGCTTCCCCACCGCGTTAGTCCTTGGGTGATTCCTGCCCTTTTCATCAGAAGCTATGCGTTGCATACCAGTCAATTGAGCAGGGGCAGCACTGGCGCGCCGGCTCGAATCGCGACTTGCTGGCCGAGGCTTTGCCTGACAGATGGTGTTTTCGAGGCCGCTGAGCCCCGGGGAGGGCGGAAGCGCGAGGCCTGAGAAAAGCGAAGGGGGAGGGGCTCGCCAGCTCGGCACGCGGAGACCTCGACCATGAAAACAGCATTGTTCGCCATCCTGTTCGTTGCTGCGCCGGTCGTTTCAGCGCGGGCTCCTTGGCAATGCCGGGTGGCCTGGTGTTTCGCGTTGCTGGCGCCTCAGCGGCGCCGATTCTCGAGGCGGCGAACCGATCTGGTAGTCGTCGCATCGGCCGTAGCGGCAAGGGCAGCCACTACGTTGGCGGGCACCGCAGCTGAATCCATTGAGCGCAGAGCGAGTCCTTCTGCTCGACGTGTCAGACGCGGGCATTGGGCATGCGCGCGCACCGAAGCTGCGCCAAGCGCCGGTGGCACCGTAGTAGAGTGCTGCATCGCGCATTGGATCTCTCGTATCGGATTCAAGACGTCGGTGACGGCCGAAATGGGCGTGGGTCCCAAATGGGACAAGGCCCATTGATTCAACGACAACGAAGAGCAGACAAAGAAAGCAGAAGCACGTCCATGAAACTTCAGCCCCGCACCTTCCTGCTTGCCGCCGTCTGTGCGGCCTTCCTCGGCACCGCCGCCGCTGCCCCCGATGCCCGCATCGCCGCGCTCGCTGCCAAGGAAAAGCCCTTGTTGCTCGAAACGCTCAAGGAGTACGTTTCCATCGAGTCGGGCAGTCGTGACCTGGAAGGACTGGACAAGCTCGCCAATCTGATCGCGGGCAAGCTGCGCACGCTCGGCGGCAAGGTCGAACTGATTGAGCCGGCCGGCGACGAGGTCTACCGGATGGAAGACACGCCGGAGAAGATCGGCAAGGTGGTGCGCGCCACCTTCAAGGGCACGGGCACCAAGAAGATCATGCTCATCGCGCACATGGACACGGTCTACACCATCGGCATGCTCAACAAGCAGCCGTTCCGCATCGATGGCGACAAGGCCTACGGCCTGGGCATTGCCGACGACAAGCAGGGCGTGGCCGTCATCACGCACCTGGTGTCGATGCTGCAGGCGCTGAAGTTCAAGGACTACGGCACGCTCACCGTGCTGATCAACGGCGACGAGGAAATCAGCTCGCCGGGTTCGCGCGCGCTGCTCACCAAGCTCGGCGGAGAGCACGACGCGGTGCTGTCGTTCGAAGGCGCGTCCATCAAGGATGACAAGCTCTCGCTGGCCACCGCGGGCATCGCCTCGGTCACGCTGAACGTCTCGGGCAAGGCCTCGCACGCGGGCTCGGCGCCCGAGCTGGGCGTGAACGCGCTGTACGAGCTGTCGCATCAAATTCTGCAGATGCGCGACCTGTCCGACCCGGCCACGGGCCTGAAGATGAACTGGACCATCTCGAAGTCGGGCACCAACCGCAACGTGATCCCGGCCAGTGCCACCGCAGGCGCCGACGTGCGTGTGCTCAAGGTGGCCGACTACGACCGCATCGAGCAGCAGGTGAACGAGCGCGTGAAGAAGCAGCTGGTGCCCGAGACCAAGGTCGAGCTGAAGTTCGAACGCCGCCGTCCGCCGTTGGAGGCCAACAGCGCCTCGAGCGCCATGGCAGCTCACGCTCAGGCCCTCTACAAGGAACTGGACCGTCCACTGGGCGCTGATGCAAAGGCCGCCGGCGGCGGCACCGACGCTGCCTTTGCGGCCTTGAAGACCAAGGCCGCCGTGGTGGAGCGCTTCGGCTTGCAAGGCTTCGGCGCGCACTCGGCCGATGCCGAGTATGTGATGCTCGATTCGATCGAACCGCGCCTGTACCTGGCGGTGCGAATGATCATGGACATCTCGCGCGGACAGGTTCCGGGGCTCTGAGCACAAGCCCGTGGATGAGCTCGTCGGCGGTGAGCACCATCCGCAACATCGCGCTGTTCGTTGCCTGGCATCCACAGTTGGCGATCAAGAGCATGTCGGCCGCGCCTGGGCCTACAGCGGGCGTGAAGTCACCTGATGCCATCGGTCTGTCCCGCGCAGAGCTCTAGCTGGGAGTGAGACATTCGCTTCGCGGGCCATCGCTCGCATTCCAGTCAACGGTCGCATTCCAGCCACGTTCGCACGACTCGGGTTCGGGTGGCCGTGCTTGGGATGCTTGTAGGTCAGCAGCAGCCGGGTGATGAGTTCGCCGCAGGCCATGCCTATGCGTTGCCCCCAATCGATCAGACGCCGAGGCGTCCATTCCAAGTGGGCGCGGTGGGCAGCGGGCATGTGGACCTCCACCGTGGTGTAGCCGCTGCAGCGCTCGTTGCGGGCGGCCACGCGCTGGCCGCGCAGCAGCAACTCCACACTGTGGCGAGGCAGACGCGTCTCCAGTGCCTAGCTGACGGGCGCGTGAGGCACGCTGTAGCGGTGGACCTCCAGCTCGAGGTGGCGGTCGATGTGAACCTTCACCGTCTTGAAGCGTGCGAGCGAGTACGGTCGGCGCGGAAGCGCCATCAGAGCCGGCGCATCCAGTTCGGCCAACACGCTGGCGTGGCAGCCCGGCAGCTTCTGGAACGGTCGGTCGTTCACGCGCGATAGCCGCTCGGTGATGGCTGCATCGACCTGGGCGACGGGGTCGAAGCGGTGGTGGCGAAGCCGCGCCAGCACCCAACGGGTGAAGACTCGCGGTGGCCTTATCCCTCGGAGTTCGTGGGCGGGCAGCAAGCCCGAGGTGCCGTCGTAGCGGGCGAAGTCGAGCAAGGTGTCGTTGGCGCGTGGTTCGCAGCGGGCGGGCGAGGCGAGGACTGCTCGTGCGTTGCCCGGCAGCCATCCTACGTCGACCCAGCCATAGCTCTCTGGTCCGCAAGCTAGACTTCGACTGTCGGCCAGGAGGCGACTCTTGCTCTTGCGCCTGCAAGCGGTCGATCGATGCGCGGGGTCGACTCCTCGGTGAACGGCAGGCCGACGCAAAGGCCGTACGGCACTTACGTACACCTGGGGGAAGCGGATCCTTTGCGCCCGCGTTGCGCTGTCGTACAAACTCGCTTCAATGAGCTTCTCACATGCTGACATCGCCTACTTCCTCGAAGTAGCTCGTCATGGGCACGTCGGCCGTGCGGCCGAAGCCGCAGGCGTGACGCAGCCCGCCGTTTCGAAGGCTATTCGGCGACTGGAGGATACCGTCGGCGTCGCGCTGTTCGATCGCGGTGCACACGGCGCACGCCTCACTGCCGAGGGCCAGCTTTTCCTCGAATCGGCGCGGCGCTTCGATGCCGAGTACATCGCGCTGATGCGTTCCGCCTTGGAGTTGCGGGCGCAGCATGCGGGCCTGTTGCGCGTTGGCCTGACCAATGCGGCCAGTGACGGACCCGCGGTGCGGGTGCTCTCGGACATGGTGCGGCATCGGCCGGGCCTGCGCCTGACGATGGTCATAGGTAAGTCCGATGCGCTCAACGATGCGGTGGAAAAGGCCGAACTCGACGTCGCCGTCGTGCCGTCCTATCCCGGTATCTCATTCAGTTGCGACCAGCTCGCCTTGAGCGAAGACACGGTGCGGGTTGCAGCTCGCGCCGACCATCCGCTTGCGCGGCGGGCCGCGCTTGTGCTTTCCGACCTGAAGGACTGCGCCTGGGCCATGCCGAGCCGCCAGAGCGCCGCGCGCCGACTGGTGACGCGGATCTTCGAGCAGGCCGGCGCGCCAGCACCTTACGTCACGCTGGAGGTCGATTACATGTCGGAAGCCGTGATGGGCCTGATTGCCAGCACCGACCTGGTGGGCCTGGTGCCATCCTCGGTAATGCGCGCCTGGCGTGACCGTGTCGAGGCGCTGCCTTTGCCGATGCTCGAATTACGGCGCACGCTGGTGCTCCTTACCCGGCCACAAGCGACGTGGTCGCCGTTGATGACGGCCTTTCGCGATCTGCTGCTGGCGGACCGCCCGTCGCTTGCGGCCGCCCGCTGAGCGGTACCGCCATCGGCGCGCCGTGCGCCTTCATGCATTCCCGAGGGTTATCGGAATCTCTATCGAAGGGAATGGAGTCCGGCGCCGGTCTGGCTAGATTGAAGCCTCTCACCGCTTCAACGAGAGCCCACCGTGAATCCACCCAATATCGTATTGATCGTCGCCGACAACCTTGGTTGGGGTGAGCTCGGCTGCTATGGGGGCGGCGCGCTGCGCGGCGCGCCGACGCCCCGCATCGATGCCCTGGCACGCCAGGGCCTTCTACTGCAGAACTTCAACGTCGAAAGCGACTGCGTGCCGACCCGATCCGCACTCATGAGCGGGCGGCATCCCATCCGCACCGGTTGCCTGCAGTCGGTACCCCCCGGCCTGCCGCAGGGCCTCACGCGCTGGGAGGTGACGCTCGCCGAACTGCTGTCGGCGCAAGGCTATGCCACGGCCCACTTCGGCAAGTGGCACCTCGGCGATATCGAGGGCCGTTACCCATCGGATCGCGGCTTCGACGAGTGGTATGGCATTCCGCGCACGACCGACGAAAGTCAGTTCACGTCGACCGTCGGCTTCGACCCGTCGGTCGCCGACATCCCCCACATCATGCGTGGCTGTCGCGGCGAGCCGTCGGAGATAGTCAAGGTCTACGACCTCGACAGCCGTCGCGGCATCGATGCAGAGCTGGTCGAACACTCGCAGGCTTTCATGCAGCGCCACCATGCAGCGCGCAAGCCCTTTTTCCTGTACCTGCCGCTGGTGCACTTGCACTTTCCGACGCTGCCGCATCCTGACTTCGCGGGACGCACTGGCGCGGGCGACTTCGCGGACTCGATGATCGAGATGGACCACCGCGTCGGCCAGATCATCGACGAGGTCGACCGGCTCGGCATCGCCGACGACACACTCTTGATCTTCTGCAGCGACAACGGCCCGGAGTTCCGTGCGCCTTACCGCGGCACAGCTGGCCCGTGGCGCGGCACGTACCACACGGCGATGGAAGGCAGCCTGCGCGTGCCTTTCATCGCGCGCTGGCCCGGCCGGATCGAGGCGGGCCGCGCCAGCAATGAACTGGTACATGTGACGGACCTTTTCACCACGCTGGCGGGCGTGGCCGGTGCATCGTTGCCGGCCGACCGGCCCATCGACGGCGTCGACCAGCGCGCCTTCCTGTTCGGCGAACAGGAAAAATCGGCGCGAGAGGGCTTTCTGTTCTACATCAAGAACGATTTGCGTGCGGTGAAGTGGCGTGACTGGAAGCTGCACTTCTATTGGGAGCCGGAGGTGAACGAGGGCAAGGGCAAGCTCGAGTCGCCCTACCTCTTCAATCTCACCCGAGACCCCAAGGAAGAGACCGACGTGCTGGTCTTCAACACCTGGGTGCTCGGCCCCGTCCTTCGCATGGTCCAGGCCTTCAACAAGAGTTGCGAGCAGTTTCCCAACACGCCGCCAGGCAGGCCCGACTGAGCGCCGTCGTTTTCACATTCATCATCTTCAGGAGTCCCGAATGCCCACACCGTTCCTTCCCCGTCGCGTGCTGGTGATCGCGGCCGTCGCGCTGTGCCTGCCCGTTGCGGTGCTCGCCGCTGGCGACCCCGGCGCTTGGCCCAATGCCAAGCCCATCACCTGGATCGTCGGTTTCCCGCCCGGCGGCACCGTCGACGTGCTCACGCGCGTGGCCGCACGCAAGCTCGGCGAGAAGACGGGGCAGCCGGTCATCATCGAGAACCGGCCCGGCGCGTCGGGCGCCATCGCGTTGCAGGCCGCGGCCAAGGCGGCACCGGACGGCTACACGCTCATCACCGTGCCCGGCCCTGTGCTGTACGCAACGCAGGCGCCCGAGGTCGGCAAGGACCTGGTAGCGGTCGCCACCTTGGCGCAGGGTCCGATGGTGCTGGTGAGCGGCACGCCGAACGCGCCCGCGCACCTGAGTGACCTGATTCATGCGATAAAGAAGAACCCGGCTGCGTGGAGCTATGCGAGTTCGGGCAGCGGCACGGCACAACATCTTGCGGGCGAACTCTTCAACGTGAGTGCGGGCACGGCGATGACGCATGTGCCGTACAAGGGGGGTGGCCAAGCGGTGGGCGACGTGGTTGGCGCGCAGATCCCGCTCGGCATGCTGGGCGTGACGCCGGTCCTGCAGCAGATCAAATCCGGCAAGCTCAAGGCCTATGCGGTTACGACCAGCTACCGGATCGAGAGCCTCCCCGACGTACCGACCATGAGGGAGGCCGGGTTGAAGGGCTACGACGCCGCACAGTGGTACGTGGTCGCGGCACCGAAGGGGTTACCAGCGGCGCAGGTGCAGCAACTCAATATCTGGGTCAACGAGGTGGTCGCGTCGGACGAACTCAAGCCGGCTTTGGTGGCCGGGGGCTCCATCGCGGGCAAAGGCAGCGCGACCGATGCGCAGAAGTTCGTTGAATCCGAAACCCGAAGATGGAGAGAACTCGCGAAGTCATCGAAGCTGGACATCAAGTGAGTGCTGGGCAGTGTGCAGGCTGATGCGTGGCTTTGCGAGCAGGCCGAATTGGCACGTACAAGCGTCGGCTTCTTGAGGGCAGCGCGTGCACCGGATGCGCGAGCAGCCGCTCGGCGCCAGAGTGCATGTCCACCGGCTTCGTGCACAGCCACAGCGCGTCGATACGGAACAGCGCTGCACCATGCCGTGCCGTCGGGACCGGCCGAGATGGGCCATGCCACGCCTACGCTGACAGCCCCACGCTTGAGCTCGCGGCGAATCCCTTCGGGGAGTAACCGCTGGCGCCGCTGCTGGGGGCCGGGGCGATGAAGGCAGCGACAGCGCAACAACGCGGCCGAGCGCGCGCTGCGAGGTGTTGCGGCTGAACTTCGCGGCGACATTTCGCACATGGAAGCGGTGTCAAAGGCAGGACCACCATCTTTGGTCATTCGCCAAAGAGCGCCTTGGTGTACTTCTTGGAGACGGCCCCGCTGCGCTGTCCGTTCGAGCCATAGTATCGATCTTCACGGCACAGTCGTTCCTTTACATCGCAGAAGATCCCATTGGCAAAGGTGAATTCAGTCCGATCAACATCACTCGTCGTGAACAACTCGGTCGCGGCAGCCTTCTTGCCGAGATACTTTTTCGTCAACTCTCGGGAGATCCCTTTGTCATCGGCGCACACGTAGCGGTCGCAAAGCACGCCCGACGCGGGCGATTGGATCTTGGCTGGCTGTTTGGCGTGAGCGGGTATCACGCCCACGGCCAACAACAGGGCCAGAGAAATCGAATGGCACGTCTTATTCATATAGACCTCGCTTGGTGGGTAATTCTTCGTTCGAAGATCAAAGGATAAATGGACGAAACTCCGCTGATGGGTTCTGCTGGTCGAGTTCCAACTGGTTTTTCGCACGTGCAAGCCAAAGAAAGGGAAACAATGTGCAAGAGCCGAGCGACCTACCACGAGCAAGGCGATCGCCAGCGGCGTTGACGTCCCACAGCTGGGGGCGGCGTTATCCAGCCGTCAATAACGGCTTTGAGCGGACGATTCCCTTGCAGCGAAAGTCCGCAGGTCTTGGAACGCCTGCGTCGCTACGGCCGCGGCGCCAGTTGTGAACGAGGTTTTCGTTCGGGCCGAAGGCTCGTGTTCGCGCCGCCACAGTGGCGTCGGGGCTCGGCACACGCGGCCGCAATCTGTGCTTTGAACTCAGCGCTGTGCCTACGCCGCGACCTGGGCTCACGGCCATGAACTTCCAGTTAGAGGGAGAGGGTGGCTGGACAGCATTGTCTAGCGGCCGACTCGACGCCAGGTGAGGCGCCCAGGGGGTTGGCACAGACTGGGCGTGTCGGCACGCCGAAATGCCGTGCGATTGCGTTTTCTCGCTAGCCCGCAGGCGCGCCGAGGGCGAAATCCGATGAAGCCGTCTCTTCGGCGCGGTACCAAAGCAGTGGCCTCGGGGCCGCGCTCAACAGGCCGAAACGATCTTGTCGCGAATGGTCGCAGCCGCCGCGGGGGCGCGTGGCGGGTATGCATCAACGACTGCTAGCCACTCGATAGCAGCGGGTTCAGCGGAGCGGATCTGTGCCCTGCCGCTGTCGCGCGTCCCACTCTTGGATGAAATATTCGGCGCGAAGCTTCAGCCTTTCGAGCGCGGCTTCGCGACTGGCCTGCTGCGCGATGACCAGCACGCACCGCTGGGCGGGGCCCTTGCGCAGTTCTGCCTTGCCCGCGTAGGCGCCATCGGCGGTTTGCTGGAGTTCGAGCCAGCAACTCCAGCCTTCAGGCAGACCCAGGTTGGCGAGGGCGGCTGTCATGGCGACTGAAGCATAGTTCGCCGCTGCGCATTACTCAAACCTCAAACGCCGGGCATCTAGGCGATCAGGTAGGTTGGGCTGGACCATGCCAGATGACCGTCTTCCAGCGTGACGCACACATAGAGGGCATCTTCCTTCAGCTTCGTGCGCTGGATGCGGCGGCTGATCTTTGCCGTCTTGACGATGTTCTCGTCAGGCAAACGGAAAACCCGCATCTGCCGCTTGATGCCGCCGCCCGTGCTCAGGACGATGTCATTCAGCCCGATGTCGCGCACTGGAATTTCGGCCTTTGCGAGTGCTGTTTCAATCTTGAGGACGCCGGCTTGAGCGGCTTGCAGCTTCACGTCCACGCCGCCAAAGCCGCCAGTCGTGAGCGTCTGCCATGCAAGCGTGTCTGGCGTCGGCTGCTGCACTGTCTTGTCGATGTTCCACAGGTTGATGGGCGTGAAAGACTGCACGCCGTTGCCTTTGAACGTTGCACTGCCGTCCCAGATGCTTTGTCGACCTCGACCTCGGTACTCTGATCCTTCCCAAATGATGCGAACCCGGCTGCCGAGTGCTTCGGCGTCATAGGGCCTCCAGGTCTCCAAGACCTCGGTACGGTTGCGGATCTCGATGCGTTCGATGGGAACACCTGCTGATACGTCGATTTCGAAAGTGACCCATTCGTCATCCGTATGCAGGATGTCGCCCATCATGGCGCTCGAGACACGACTCGTCATCTCGCCACCCATCTTCGGGTCATCGCCATAAAGGTCGGCCAAGTTGTCAAACTTGACCCGAGTGTCGAGATGCAGGCGGGTCCCGGTCGTGGCGTAGTGATGGCGGTGGCGCAAGGCCTCAAAGAGTGCGTCGCGGCTCAGATCAGTGGCTAACAGGCAAGACAGTCCACCGTAGGCGCCAAAGAGAGAGGCGCCTGGATGGCTAGCGCCATGGCGGCCTTTGTGGCCGTCGGAATTCGCAAGCACGCCCACTCGGTAGCCTTGCTCGAAGGCATCTTCGAGCAGCCATTCGAAAGTACCCCAGTCAGAATGCACTTCGACTGAGCGCTCGATGAGGCCGTCATGGGCCACAGCGATGTCGGCGTAGCGTCCACCAATGTGAGCGAAGACTACACAGTCCTCGCCGGCCAATGACTTGAAAAGGTCGCTGGCACTGTTTGCGTCGGATGCCACGTCGCTCAGGTCTTCGACCAGTGCGTGGTGCGATCGATGAATGGGACGCCCCTCATGCTTGTACATGACGTTGCGGTCGCCGCCCAGGCCCGTGTTGCCCGACCATTCGTAGCCGGGGAAGATAACGAAGCGACCGTCTTCGTTGAACTCCGCGGTCAATCGGTTGAGCTCTTCCCAGAAGGGGATGGTGATCTGGAAGTCATTGCCCTGATGACTCATCACGTCGAGAAATGCACGATCGCGGGCGAACTCGATGAGATCGCGCGCCGAATTGGTGCCGATGGTCTCTTCCGACTGGCCATGCAGGTCTGCCCAAAAAGGGGAAAGCTCCATAGCGCTGGCGATGCGCAGCGGGTTCGAGCTGGAGATTGTGCGGCCTGCCGAATCTTTGACAACGATCGTCAGGTCGCCTGGCTGGTCGACGGAGAGGTTGCGAATGATTGTGGAGAGGTCACCGCCGGGGAGGTCCAGCGATTCGGGCAAGCCATTGACCGGCATGGATGCCTCCAGCGAGAAACGCCCTGCAACCAAGTGACTGGGGTTGCCCCATTTGTCTTCTCCCTTGAAGCCGAGACTGAATGTCTCGCCCACACGTCTTCCGGTGGGCAGGATCGCCTTGTAGAGCACCGCTGGACCGGCCTGAATATTGATGAAAGGCTGGTTCGGCAACTCGACGAAGTTGTAGGTCGCGAAGGCGTCGACCAAGAACTTGAACTCGAAAGTCGGTTCGGTAAAGGTCTGGATACGAATGCCTGGCGAGCCGAAGCGCGTATCGCCGATGCGCACTACGATCTGGTCGCCTTCGCGCAAGAACCCACGCTGCACACGCACCGACAGTGTCTTGTCCCAAGGGCGAATATTGCCCTTGGGGTCGTAGCGTAGTTCCAACACGGCGCCATTGCTCGCTTCGGCACTGACGTAGTTCCAGCCCTTCGGGTCGGTGAACTGCAGCTTGCCCATGTCGCTCGCGAAGCGATGCACGATCTTGAGGCTACCGGTGTCGTCAATGCCGAAGTATCCCGCTGTGTAGGTGTAGGTGAATGATCCGGCGTCGCCCGCCTCGCAGGCGGTGGTCGGTGAGACGGTGACATGGCCGACGCGGTCGTTCAGGTAGGTGGAGTGAAAAGCGTTGTTTCTCATGGCGGTGACAGTGGCAGTGGCTAGTTGGTGGAAGCGCTTCGCCCGAACCTGCGCGGGGTAGGCTCTCGAAGCGGGAGGAAACGGATGTGCCAGCGACGCTAAACTTTTGAGGCGGGGTCGTGCCGCCCTGGGGAATCGCTGTTGCCTGATTGAGGCGCAAAGAAGTCCAGCTTCAGAGCGAAACGCGTCGGTGGAACAAGCACTCGCTGGAATGTGATGGGTACATGTCCGAAACTGCGGCCGACGATGTCGAGTTGCATGCCGAATGTGCCGGCTGAGATGCTGAGTTGTGCGGCATCTTCCAACGAAAGCGGGACCATCGTGGCGAATCCCTCCGAGCGCAGTGTTGGCGCGGAAAATTCGTTCTCCAGGATGGCCTTCAGGTTTGTGTCAGCCAGTCTTTTCTCCGCGATGCGCAGCAACTTTGCAAAGCGGGTTGCGCCCAGGTACATCTGGCTCAAGCAGACAAACTTGCCGCCCACGTCGAGTCGACGACTGACTTGAACATAACCCTTCGGGTCGGCGCCCAGTGCCGAGGACCAGGCACCAAGCTCGGAAATGTGCTCTCTGGCCGTGATGGTGGCGAAAACTGGAAGTTCGGGCCCCCCTTCCGGCGCGACAAAACGGAAATGCCAAGTTCCCGCGATGGGCCTGCGGTCACTACCGACAAACGTCCCGTGTCCCTGCTTGCGGACGAGAAAACCCTCGTCCATGAGCTTGCCCAATGCCTTCTGCGTCGTCCCGAGGCTGAGGCCCAAGGCCTCGCTGAGTTCGCGTTCGCCCATGACCTTGGCGCCTGCACTTAGATCGCCAGCTTCGATGGCGTTGACGACCGCTTGCCGCAGCCGGGCATGCTTGGGCAAGGCGGCCGAAGCCAGGTGAAAGTGGACAACGATGGCTGGCACCGGGATATTCATGGCTCTAGTCTAAGGGCGGCTTTTGAATTGATCAATAGCATTGAAGCTATAGAGCTTTATGTGCTGGCGTACTTGTTGCATAGTCAGGAACATCTCAACTTGTTGGAGCAGCTTTCATGAAACCTCGCCATCCTCGATTTATTGGTGCGGCCCTTGCTCTGTTTTTGTGCATCGGTGTCGCTACTGCGTTTGCGCAGCAACCGTACCCTTCCAGGCCGATCCGGGTTCTGGTGCCCCAGGCCGCCGGCAGCACAGCCGACTTGATGGCACGCGCCATCGGCAACGAAGTGGCCAAGCAACTCGGGCAGCCCGTGATCGTTGACAACAAGTCTGGAGCGGGAGGTGGAATCGCCATGGCCGAACTGGCGCATACCGCGCCAGACGGCTATACGATTGGTCTGGCGTCGCAAGGCACCTTGGTATTCAACTTGTCCCTGTACGCCAAGCCGGGCTATGACTCCGTCAAGGACTTCGCACCGATCTCCTTCGTGGGCGGCGTTTCCAACGTGATGGTGGTGCCGAGCAACAGCACTGCCAAGACCGTGGCAGACGTGGTTGCTGCGGGCAAGACGAAGCCTGGAGGGTTGACCTTTTCCTCTGGTGGCAGCGGCACCAGTCACCACCTTTCAGGGGTGCTCTTTTCGCGGCTGACTGGAGCGGACGCCATGCATGTGCCCTACAAGGGTGCTCCGCAGGGCATCCTGGCGGTGATGAGCGGCGAAGTCGACATGGGCTTCTACAACACTCCCACCGTGCTGACGCAAATCAAGGCTGGCAAGCTCAAGGCGCTGGCAGTCACTAGCCTGGCGCGCTTGCCGTTGTTGCCTGAGGTACCAACCCTCGACGCGAGCGGAGTCAAGGGCTACGAGGTCAACACTTGGTTCGGGTTCGTCGCACCTGCCGGCACGCCTCGCGATGTGCTCGATCGACTGCACGACGCAATTGAAAAGTCCTTGGCATCGCCTGCCCTGCGCGCGCAGTTGTTGGTGCAGGGTGTCGACATCGCGAAGGACCAATCCCCAGCAGTCCTGACCAAGATGCTCAAGGACGACCTGAGCAAATGGCCTTCGATCATCAAAGCGTCTGGCGCCAAGGTCGACTGAGAGGGCTCTTGCGGCGTTAATTTCAGGAGGCACATCGGTATGTTGGCGCCGACCAATGGGATGGACGCCTCCACCCGTAACGGCATCGACGTGCCAAAGTGGAAGCGTTGATCAACCACTTGAACCGAAAGGGGCGTCCACCATGAAGATTACGACTGTTGGCATCGATTTGGCAAAGAGTGTGTTCCAGGTCCACGGCATCGATCAGCAGGGCAAGGTGATGCTGAAGAAGCAACTCAAGCGAGCCCAGATGGCACCGTTCTTTGTCAACTTGCCGCCGTGCCTGATCGGCATGGAGGCCTGTGGTAGTGCTCATCACTGGGCGCGCAAACTGCAGTCAATGGGGCATACCGTGCGCTTGATGGCTCCGCAGTTCGTCAAGCCCTACGTCAAGACCAACAAGAACGATGCTGCCGACGCTGAAGCGATTGCTGAGGCTGTCGCCCGGCCGAACATGCGCTTTGTGCCCATCAAGGATGTCGAGCAGCAGGCCGTGCTCGCGCTGCACCGGGTGCGGCAGGGATTTGTGAAGGCACGCACGGCGCAAGGCAACCAGATCCGTGGGGCTGTCTGAATTTTTGTGTTCGAGGCGGATGTTGATCTGCTCTCGATTGATTTCTCTTATGTCTTCAGGCCCCTGCCGGGCCGCCGGAGGCACCTCGGTTGAGCCCATGTATTCATGG
>NZ_JCAQPA010000004.1:0-195782 GCF_059567965.1 Variovorax sp. BGA-UO-ETr-C22 | reverse complement strand
CCATGGTGATCACTCCTCGAACCCCGCTGCTTAAATAAACAGCAGGGTAGGTTGAACACCTGGCTCACTTTTACTTCGGCACTACCTGCAAAACTGGCTCAGTTTCCGGTCGGCGCCAACACTACAAGGGGGAACTATGCTTTCTTGACATCACTTCGCAGACCCTCCAAAAGATCGGCGAAGTGGTGCAGGAATTTCTTACCGCCTTTGAGCCCGCAGCGGCAGGGCTGCAGGAGCAAGGCCACATAGAGTGAGCCTCATGCTTGGCTTGCACTCGCAGATACCCGCGCGCACAGGTCGCGCATGATCCGCCCGATAGTCAAACTTTTCGAAGAGCGTGCCGCTCTGCTCGACATGCAGCAGAGTCGAGCAGGGTTGGATGACGCTATCGCCAATCTCGCCGCGTGGATGTCGCTGGCAGCCGATCACCGCACAGAGGCGATTGGTCCGTACTTGTGGGGAGCGCTTGGCGGGAAAAACGGGACTTCTTCCAAATTCGGAGCTGCTCCGTTTTTGGGACTGCTTCCTGCTTCAATAGCAGCACCGGTTTCGGGACTGCTTGGGCGGCAAATGATGGGCAGGCCAAGCCTACCGTCGCACTCGTCGGCGGCAGGTGCCTTGATTTGACAGAGGCCGGCGCATATGTGCTCTGTGTGCTGCACTGCCGGATTGCCACCTCTGGAGCCCAAAGACAGCATGCGCCAGTCTTGCGATGTGGCGCGGGTCATCTTTGAAGGCGAGGGGATAGACAACGCGGCAGACCATGGTGAGCCAGTCTCCGTCGAGCTTGCCGTTGCACTGATCGAGAAGCTCATCTCGAAATTCATGCCACCATGCCTCCTGATCGGTCAGGGTGCGGCCGGCGATCACGATGGGGCTGGCTGGCGTCCACATGGGCGGATGCTACTTCTTGCTTGCCGCTCATGTGAAAACTCACATCGACCAGCCCTCGGTCTACAGCGCCGAGCCGAGTCGTAACAACGCTCCCTGCCTATGACCACCGCGACGAAAAAGCACAGCCCCCAACGCGAAATCCTCAGACGACAGGGGGCGATCGAAGACTGGGGTCTAAGCCTCTATGCGATGGTCCAAGGCGGCAAAGCGATTTAGGAGCGCAGGCGCGAGGAACAAATCTACATGAAGGTCTATGGCACGCTCACGGAGGCTGTCAATGGCGTTCTTGCATTTGATTTTCAGATCACCGGCTCAACCTCTCCGACCGCAGGTAGAGCTGAGATCCCCAGCGTTGGCTCGATTACTGGCATGAAGCCCAAGCTACAGGCAGGGATGGAGTTGTCGTTGAGGCAGTTCGATGTCTTGCTGTCAATCGCTCGCGCAGGGCGCCTGAAGTCCTGCCGCTTTAGCTTCCAGGCGCCACGCTACGGCAGCTCTTTGATCGCCTCAGTCTCTTTCAGCACATCGCCGCCGGAAGGGCGGAATAGCACTTCTGGCGGCAAGCAGGACGCGGCTGCCGTCACGCAGCGCGATTGATCGGGATCACGTCCGCGCCGAGCCGCAGCTTGTCCAGGTAGTCGGCCCAGCGCTGCATCATTTCCCGGCGCGCGGGTAGGTGGGCGGTGCGGTTGTACGCACGACCGTTCGGGTCTTTCACGGTATGCGCCAGTTGGTGCTCGATCAGGTCGGGCCGCTCGCTCAGCACCTCGTCCATGATCGTGCGTGCCATCGCTCGAAAGCCGTGGGCAGTCATCACGTCAGACCCGTAGCCCATGCCGCGCAACGCGGCGTTGATGGTGTTCTCGCTCATGCAGCGTTCGCCCGTGCGGATGCTGGGAAACACATAGCGACCGTGCCCAGTGAGCGCCTGGATGCCCCTGAGGACTTCGATGGCCTGGCGCGACAGCGGCACTAGGTGCTCCACCTTCATCTTCATCTTGGAGCCGGGGATGCGCCATTCCGCGGCCTCCAGGTCGATTTCCGCCCATTCGGCCGCGCGCAGCTCGCCAGGGCGCAGGAATACCAGGGGCGATAGCTGTAGCGCGGCAGAGGTCGCGGGGTGGCCGGCGTAGTCGCGGATCGCCCGCATGAGCTTGCCGACCTCCTTGGGCTCGGTGATCGCGGCGTAGTGGGCCTTCTCGACCGAGGCGAGGGCGCCGCGCAGGTCGGCCGTCACGTCGCGGTCGGTGAGGCCTGTCGCCACAGCGAAGCGCAGCACCTGCGAGCAGACCTGCACGACGCGGTGGGCGCTCTCGTGGATGCCGCGCGCCTCCATGCGCCGGGCCACCTTGTCCAGCACATCCTTCGCCTTGAGATCCGCCACGGGGTCGCGGCCGATGAAGGGGAAAACGTCCTTGGTGAGCCAGGTTTCGATCTTCTCGTGGGTGCTGGGGCCGCGCTTGCTCGCGGTTTTTGCCAGCCAGTCCCGGGCGACCACTTCGAAGGTGTTCCCTGAGGCAGCGATCTTGGCCGCCTTTTCCTCGCGCTTGGCCACGCTCGGGTTGATGCCGTCGGCGAGTTGTTCACGCGCTTTCTCGCGCCGTTGGCGAGCCTTGGCCAGGGAGACCTCGGGGTAGACGCCGAGCGCCAGGGTTTGGGGCTTGCCGTTGATCCGGAAGTCCAGGCGCCAGTACTTACCCGACGCTTTCACTCGGAGATACATCCCGCCGCCGTCGGCATACCGTTCGCCGGCTGCCGAACCCTTGTGTTTCGCCTGCTTCACGAACGTGTCTGTGAGCGCCATTCCAGCCCCTTCGATTTGTCGGTACTTCATTCTCGCCACTTTTGCCAGTACCTACAGAAGTACCGACAAAGTGCCGACATGGGATGCTATGGGCTGAGACGGCTTGAGGCAAAGAAAAACCCGCTGCGCCAGTGAGGCGAGCGGGTTTTGATGTTGGGTGAGACGGTGTGATGTTGTCTCGTGGTGCCCGGGGCCGGAATCGAACCGGCACACCTTTCGGTGGGGGATTTTGAGTCCCCTGCGTCTACCAATTTCACCACCCGGGCACATCCGGAAGGAAGCCCAAAATTATGGCACAGTGGCTGGCATGAATTATCCGACGATCGAAGACGCCATCGGCAAGACCCCCCTGGTTGCCCTGCAACGCATCCACGCCGCGGAAAACGCCAAGCGCGGCAACGTGATCCTGGGCAAGCTCGAAGGCAATAACCCGGCGGGTTCGGTCAAGGACCGGCCGGCGCTGTCGATGATCAAGCGAGCCGAGGAGCGCGGTGAAATCAAGCCCGGCGACACGCTGATCGAGGCCACCTCGGGCAACACCGGCATCGCGCTGGCGATGGCCGCGGCCATCAAGGGCTACCGCATGGTGCTGATCATGCCGGAGGACCTCTCGGTGGAACGCGCCCAGACCATGAAGGCCTTCGGCGCCGAGCTGGTGCTCACGCCCAAGAGCGGCGGCATGGAATACGCGCGCGACCTGGCCGAGCAGATGGTCGCCCAGGGCAAGGGCCGCGTGCTCGACCAGTTCGCCAACCCCGACAACCCGCGCATCCACTACGAGACCACCGGCCCCGAGATCTGGACCGACACGCAGGGCAAGATCACGCACTTCGTGAGCGCCATGGGCACCACGGGCACCATCACCGGCGTCTCGCGCTACCTGAAGGAAAAGAACCCAGCGGTGCGCATCGTCGGTGCGCAGCCGGCCGAAGGCTCGCGCATTCCGGGCATCCGCAAGTGGCCGGTCGAGTACCTGCCGAAGATCTACGACCCGAGCCGCGTCGACGAAGAAATCAGCGTGAGCCAGGACGACGCCGAGGAGATGTGCCGGCGCCTGGCGCGCGAAGAGGGCATCTTCGGGGGCATCTCGGCGGCTGGCGCGCTGTGGGCGGCCATCGAGGTGTCGAAGAAGGTCGAGAACGCGACCATCGTCTTCGTCGTGTGCGACCGCGGCGACCGCTACCTGTCGACGGGCGTTTTCCCCGCCTGATCCCTTCACACTGCGGCGGCGCCTCCGGGCGCCGCACGCCCGAGAAAAAGAACAGAGACTTCCCATGCCCCACCCCAAGTTCTGCCAGGCCTGCGCCACCCCGCTCGAATGGATCGCGTTGATGGAAGATGGCGGTCCCAAGGAGCGCCTGCGCTGCCCTAATTGCGGCCACACGCACTGGAACAACCCCACGCCCGTGCTGGCGGCCATCGTCGAGTACCGCGGCCAGGTGCTGCTGGCGCGCAATGCGGCCTGGCCGGGCAAGATGTTTGCGCTCATCACCGGCTTCATGGAGGCCGGCGAGACGCCCGAGGAGGGCATCGCGCGCGAGGTCAAGGAAGAGACCAACCTGGACGTCAGCGCCGCCAAGCTCGTCGGGGCCTACGACTTCCAGCGCATGAACCAGATCATCATCGCGTACCACGTGGTGGCCGACGGCGAGGTGAAGCTCTCGCCCGAGCTGGTGGACTACCGCCTCTACGACCTGCCCGACCTGCGGTGCTGGCCCGCCGGCACCGGCTATGCGCTGGCCGACTGGCTGCGCACGCGCGGCCACGAGCCGGTGTTCTTCACTGCGGCGGAAAACGAAGAGCGTCGCCGCGGCCTGAACCTGCCGCCGGAGCCTGGCAATGCAAGTTGACCGCGAAATCGACACGCGCGGCCTCAACTGCCCGCTGCCGATCCTGAAGGCGAAGAAATCGCTCAACGACATGGCGAGTGGCCAGCTGCTGAAGGTGGTCTCGACCGACCCGGGCTCGGTGCGCGACTTCCAGGCCTTTGCGCGCCAGACCGGCAACGAACTGGTGGCGCAGGAGACCGTGGGCAGTGACTTCATCCACGTGCTGAAGCGGCGCTAGCGTCGGCAACCGGCAAAAGAAAAAGGGGCCTCGCGGCCCCTTCTTGTTTTCAGTGTGTTTCTCAGTGCTTTGCAGCGCCCTCAGAGCTTCAGGCTCTTGAGGTACTCGCGGAACTGCGCGCCCACCTCGGGGTGCGCCAGTGCCAGCTCCACCGACGCCTGCAGGAAGCCTTCCTTGCTGCCGCAGTCGTAGCGGATGCCCTTGTACGAATAGGCGTAGACCGATTCCTTCTTCATCAGCGCCGCGATGCCGTCGGTCAGCTGGATCTCGCCGCCCGCGCCCTTGGGCTGGTTGCGGATCTCGTCGAACACGCCGGGCGTGAGGATGTAGCGGCCGGCCACGCCCAGGCGCGAGGGCGCGTCTTCGGGCTTGGGCTTCTCGACCATGCGGTTGACCTTCACGAGGCCGTCTTCCACGTTCTCGCCGGCCACGATGCCGTAGCGCTTGACGTGCTCCAGCGGCACTTCCTGCACGGCCAGCACCGAGGCGCCCAGGCGCGCGAAGACTTCGGTCATCTGCGCCAGCACCGGCTGGCCACCGACAGGGCCGACCATCAGGTCGTCCGCCAGCAGCACGGCGAAGGGCTCGTTGCCCACGAGGTGCTCGGCGCACAGCACGGCGTGGCCCAGGCCCAGCATGCGCGGCTGGCGCACGTACGAGCAGGTCATGTCGTCGGGCGACACCGAACGGGCGATTTCAAGCAGCGCGTCCTTGCCGCTGGCTTCGAGCTGGCTTTCGAGCTCGTAGGCGGTGTCGTAGTGGTCCTCGATCGCGCGCTTGTTGCGCCCGGTCACAAAAATCATGTCGCGGATGCCCGCGGCATAGGCTTCTTCGACGGCGTACTGGATCAGCGGCTTGTCGACCACGGGCAACATCTCTTTGGGCTGCGCCTTGGTGGCCGGCAGAAAGCGGGTGCCGAAGCCTGCAACAGGGAATACGGCCTTGCGGATGCGCGTCGGGGAAGAAGTGGACATGGGCGGTTCAGTGTCGTTTGAAGCAGGAAAAGAGGAGGGATGAGAGAGGGGACGGCGCGAAGCCGATGACCGAATCCTAGTCCCCCACCCGGACCCCGTCTGTCAGCCGAGGCGCACAAGCTGGCCGCGCAGGCGCTCCAGCGTGGCGGTGAAATCGGCCAGGCGCGTGCGCTCCTGTTCGATCACGGCGGGCGGCGCCTTGGCCACGAAGGCCTCGTTGCCGAGCTTGCCGTGCACCTTGGCGATCTCGCCCTCGATGCGTGCAATTTCCTTGCCGATGCGCAGCTTCTCGGCCGCCTTGTCGATCTCCATGTGCAGGCACAGGCGCGCCGCGCCCACCACCGCCACGGGCGCCGCTTCGGCGGCAGCCTGCCACGAGGCCTCGTCGTCGAACACCTTCACTTCCTTGAGCTTGGCCAGCGCCTGCAGCACCGGGGCCGCGTCGCGCAGGAAGGCCGCGCCTTCGGCGTCGTCGGCCACCGCGTACAGCGGCAGGCGCGTGGCGGGCGACACGTTCATCTCGCCGCGCAGCGTGCGGCAGGCGTCGACCAGCGCCTTCAGGCGCGCCACGTGGGCCTCTGCGGCTTCGTCGATCTTCTCCGGCTGGCTCTGCGGATAGGCCGCGATCATGATCGACGCGCCTTCGCGGCCCGCGACCTTCGACACCTTCTGCCACAGCTCTTCGGTGATGAACGGGATGATCGGGTGCGCCAGGCGCAGCAGCGCCTCGAGCACGCGGATCAGCGTGCGGCGCGTGGCGCGTTTCTGCGCATCGTCGCCGGTCTGGATCTGCACCTTGGCGATCTCCAGGTACCAGTCGCAGAACTCGTCCCAGGCGAACTGGTAGATCGCGTTGGCCACGTTGTCCAGGCGGTATTCCTCGAAGCCCTTGGCCACTTCGGCCTCGACGCGCTGCAGCTGCGAGACGATCCAGAAGTCGGCGCGGCTGAACTTCAGGTAGCCGTGCGCCTTGCCGCCGACCTGGCAGTCTTCCTTCGTGTGCTCCAGCAGGCCGCAGTCCTGGCCTTCGCAGTTCATCAGCACGAAGCGCGTGGCGTTCCACAGCTTGTTGCAGAAGTTGCGATAACCCTCGCAGCGCTTCGAATCGAAGTTGATGCTGCGGCCCAGCGAGGCCAGCGAGGCAAAAGTGAAGCGCAGCGCATCGGCGCCGAACGCCGGAATGCCCTCGGGGAATTCCTTCTGCGTGTTCTTGCGCACCGCTGGGGCGGTCTCGGGCTTGCGCAGGCCTTGGGTGCGCTTGTCGAGCAGCGCGGGCAGCTCGATGCCGTCGATCAGGTCGACCGGGTCGAGCACGTTGCCTTCCGACTTGCTCATCTTCTTGCCCTGGGCGTCGCGCACCAGGCCGTGGATGTACACGTCCTTGAACGGCACAGTGCCCATGAAGTGCTTGGTCATCATGATCATCCGGGCGACCCAGAAGAAGATGATGTCGTAGCCCGTCACGAGCACGGTCGAGGGCAGGTACAGCGCCAGGTCCTGCGTCTTCTCGGGCCAGCCCAGCGAAGAGAAGGGCACCAGCGCCGACGAGTACCAGGTGTCGAGCACGTCTTCGTCGCGCGTGAGCGTCTTGCCCGGTGCCTTGGCCTGCGCCTCGGCTTCGGTCTCGGCCACGTACACCTTGCCGTCTTCGTCGTACCAGGCGGGAATCTGGTGGCCCCACCAGAGCTGGCGCGAAATCGTCCAGTCCTGGATGTTCTCCATCCAGTGGTTGTAGGTGTTGACCCAGTTCTCGGGCACGAAGCGCACTTCGCCCGACTTCACCACGTCGATGGCCTTCTGCGCGATCGACTGGCCGTCGGCGCCGGGGCGCGTCATGGCCACGTACCACTGGTCGGTGAGCATGGGCTCGACCACGGCGCCCGAGCGCGCGCAGCGCGGCACCATGAGGCGGTGCTTCTTCACCTCGACCAGCAGGCCCAGCGCCTCGAGGTCGGCCACGATGGCCTTGCGCGCCACGAAGCGGTCCATGCCGCGGTATTTTTCGGGCGCGTTGTCGTTGATGGTTGCGTCGAGCGTCAGGATGCCGATCACCTCGAGCTTGTGGCGCTGGCCGACGGCGTAGTCGTTGTAGTCGTGCGCGGGCGTCACCTTCACCACGCCGGTACCGAATTCCTTGTCGACGTAGTCGTCGGCAATGATGGGAATCAGCCGGTCCACCAGCGGCAGCTTCACGCGCTGGCCGATCAGGTGCTTGTAGCGCTCGTCTTCGGGGTGGACCATCACGGCCGTGTCGCCGAGCATGGTTTCGGGGCGCGTGGTGGCCACCGTGAGCGTGCCGCTGCCGTCTTCCAGCGGGTAGGCGATGTGCCAGAGCGAGCCGTCTTCTTCCTCGCTCTCGACTTCCAGGTCGCTCACCGAGGTCTTGAGCACCGGGTCCCAGTTGCCCAGGCGCTTGCCGCGGTAGATCAGGCCTTCTTCATACAGCTTCACGAAGGTGTGCGTGACCACCTTCGAGAGATCGTCGTCCATCGTGAAGTACTCGCGGCTCCAGTCGACCGTGTCGCCCATGCGGCGCATCTGCTCGGTGATGGTGCTGCCCGACTTTTCCTTCCACTCCCACACGCGCGCCACGAAGTTCTTGCGGCCCAGGTCGTGGCGGCTGACCTTCTGCTCCTGCAGCTGGCGCTCCACCACGATCTGGGTGGCGATGCCCGCGTGGTCGGTGCCCGGCACCCACAGCGTGTTGGCGCCCTTCATGCGGTGGTAGCGCGTGAGGCTGTCCATGATCGTCTGGTTGAACGCATGGCCCATGTGCAGCGTGCCCGTGACGTTGGGCGGCGGCAGCTGGATCGCGAACGACTCGGCGCCTTCCTTGGGCTGCTGCGTGCCGCGGAAGCCCGCCTTGGCGTAGCCGCGCTGCTCCCATTCCGGGCCCCAGTGCGCCTCGATGGCGGCGGGTTCGAACGATTTGGACAGGCTCTCGAGGCCGGGCTGGGAGGTAGGTTCGCTCATGGGGAATGCAAAACGGCACCCTCGGGTGCCGTTGGTGACAGGGTGGGATTGCCCGGGATTTTACCGGGGCGGCCCGGGGAAACCCCAGCCCCACATAATCGACTGATGCTGTTCCTGCTTTCCCCCGCGAAGTCGCTCGACTACGACACCCCCGTCCCCTCCGAAACCCCCGCCACCCAACCCCATTTCGAAGCCCCGCGCGGCCCCTCGGTCGAACTCATCAAGCTGCTGCGCGAGAAGTCGCCCCAGGACATCGCCGAGCTGATGCACCTGTCGGACAAGCTCTCGGCCCTCAACGTGGCCCGCTACGCCGCCTGGTCGTCCAAGAGCACCGACAAGAACGCCCGCCAGGCCGCCTTCGCCTTCGACGGCGACGTCTACGGCGGTTTCGACGCCCGCAGCCTCACGCCCGCCCAGCTCGCCTGGGCGCAGGACCATGTGGGCATCCTCAGCGGCCTGTACGGCCTGCTGCGCCCGCTCGACCGCCTGCAGCCCTACCGGCTCGAAATGGGCACCGCGCTGGCCAACCGCCACGGCAAGGACCTGTACGCCTTCTGGGGCTCGCGCATCGCCGAGCACCTGAACGAGCGCCTGGCGGCCGACCGCACGCCGGTCGTCGTCAACGTCGCCTCGCAGGAGTACTTCAAGTCGGTTGACCAGAAGGTGCTCAAGGCCCGCGTGGTCGAATGCGTGTTCCAGGAGTGGAAGGGCGACAAGTACAAGATCGTGAGCTTCTTCGCCAAGCGCGCCCGCGGCCTGCTGGCGCGCTGGGCCGTGCTGCACCAGGCGGCCACGCCCAAGGCGCTGGAAAAATTCGATCTCGAGGGTTATGGTTTCGACGCCCAGGTATCGACAGCCGAAAGGCTGGTGTTCAGAAGGAAAGTCTGATGTCCCAAGCGATCAGTCCGGAATTGCGCGAATGGCTGGTGGCCCAGCTCGCGGCCGGCCATTCGGTGCCCGCGTTGCGCATGTCGATGCGGGCGGCCGGCTGGCAGGATGCCGCCACCGACCTCGCGTTGGCCCAGCTGGAGGCCGGTTTCCCCGATGTCGAGGCGGTCCTGGCGCCGGCGCGCACCGAGATGCCCGGCCCCGACCTGGACGGTGCGCCGCTGTACATCGAGGCCGGCGACCGCCGCGTGCAGGTGCTGCAGACCGTGCGGCATCCGCGCGTCGTGGTGTTCGGCAACCTGCTGTCGGTGGAGGAATGCGAAGGCCTGATCGCCGCCGCGCGCGTGCGGCTGGCGCGCTCGCTCACCGTCGAGACCCGCACCGGCGGCGAGGTGCTCAACGTCGACCGCACCAGCGACGGCATGTTCTTCGAGCGCGGCGAGAACGAGATCGTCGCGCGCCTCGAACAGCGCCTGGCCATGCTGCTGCGCTGGCCGCTCGAGTACGGCGAGGGCCTGCAGATCCTGCGCTACGCACCCGGCGCGCAGTACCGCCCGCACTACGACTACTTCGACCCGCACGAGCCCGGCACGCCCACCATCCTCAAGCGCGGCGGCCAGCGCGTGGCCACGCTCGTGATGTACCTGCAGGAGCCCGAGCAGGGCGGTGCCACCACCTTCCCCGACATCGGGCTCGAAGTGGCCCCGGTGCGCGGCACCGGCGTGTTCTTCAGCTACGACCGGCCCGACCCCGCCACCCGCACGCTGCACGGCGGTGCGCCGGTGCTCGCGGGCGAGAAATGGGTCGCCACCAAGTGGCTGCGCGAGCGCGAGTTCAAGTAAAAAGAAAAACAGGGACCCGATGAAAGTCACCGCCAACGGCCTGCAGATCGAAGTCGACGACACCGGCGGCGAAGGGCGCCCCGTCATCCTGCTGATCATGGGACTGGGCATGCAGCTGGTCGCGTGGCCCGACGGCTTCGTGCAGCAGCTGGTCGACGCCGGCTTTCGCGTGGTGCGCCACGACAACCGCGACATCGGCCTGAGCCAGGGCTTCGATCACCTGGGCACCGGCAACCTCGTGTGGGAAACCATCCGCCACCGCATCGGCCTGAAGGTGCGCAGCGCCTACACGCTGCAGGACATGGCGCTCGATTCGCTCGGCGTGCTCGACGCGCTGGGCATTGCCCGCGCCCACATCGTCGGCGCCTCGATGGGCGGCATGATCGCCCAGCGCATCGCCGCCACCGCGCCCGAACGCACCGCCAGCCTCGTGAGCATCATGAGCTCCAGCGGCGCGCGCGGCCTGCCGGGCCCGCGCCGCGAGGTCGGGGCCATGCTCATGCGGCGCCCGCGCAGCCACGACGAGGCCGCGCTGGTCGCGCACAGCATCAAGCTGCTGCGGCTCATCCAGAGCCCGGCCTACCCGCAGACCGACGAGCAACTGGCCACGCGCCTCACCTTCAGCATGCGCCGCGCCTACCACCCGGCCGGCCTGATGCGCCAGATGCTCGCCATCGGCGCCGACGACGACCGCCCGCAGGTGCTGGCGCGCATCCAGCGCCCGACGCTGGTGCTGCACGGCGACGCCGACGCGCTCGTGCCCATCGCCTGTGGCCGTGATTCGGCGCAGCGCATTCCGGGTGCGACCTTCATCGCCGTGCCCGGCATGGGCCACGACCTGCCGCCCGAGGTCTGCACGATCCTCGCCCACCACATCGCTCCGTTCGCACACGCGGCGGATGTCGGAACCGCCCCATGAGCCACGACCCCACCAACCCCAACACGAACCCCAACACCCCCGAGCAGTCGCAGCTCGGCCGCGCCTCGGCCTACGCCGACAAATACGACCCAAGCCTGCTGTTCCCCATCGCACGCACCACGCAGCGCGAAGCCATGGGCATCCAGGCCGGCGCCTTGCCCTTCTTCGGCGCCGACCTCTGGACCGCCTTCGAGCTGAGCTGGCTGAACCCGCGCGGCAAGCCGCAGGTGGCCATCGCGCACTTCACCATTCCCTGCGAAACGCCCAACATCATCGA
Source organism: Variovorax sp. BGA-UO-ETr-C22 (assembly GCF_059567965.1). Taxonomy (NCBI): domain Bacteria; kingdom Pseudomonadati; phylum Pseudomonadota; class Betaproteobacteria; order Burkholderiales; family Comamonadaceae; genus Variovorax; species Variovorax sp. BGA-UO-ETr-C22. The sequence continues at coordinate 184,144 of NZ_JCAQPA010000004.1, read as the reverse complement.
GAGCAAGTCGTTCAAGCTGTACCTCAACAGCTTCAACAACAGCACCTTCGCCAGCATCGATGCCGTGCGCGAGCACCTGCGCACCGACCTTTCCGAAGCCGCATGGCGCGGCAGCGACCAGTCGGCCGGCATCGGCGTGAAGCTGCTCACGCCCGACCTGTTCGACCGCGAGCCGGTGCACGAGATCGACGGCCTGGACCTCGACCGCCTCGACATCGAATGCACCCACTACCAGCCCGCGCCCGAGTTGCTGAGCAGCGACACGACGCAGGTGCACGTGAACGAAACCCTCACCAGCCGGCTTCTGAAGAGCAACTGCCTCGTCACCGGCCAGCCCGACTGGGGCAGCGTGCAGATCCGCTACAGCGGCCCGCCCATCGACCAGGCCGGCCTGCTGGCGTACATCGTGAGCTTTCGCAATCACAACGAGTTCCACGAGCCCTGCGCCGAGCGCATGTTCACGGACATCTGGCGCCAATGCCAGCCGACCAAGCTCGCGGTGCATGCGCGCTACACGCGGCGTGGCGGGCTGGACATCAACCCGTTCCGCACGAGCTGGCCGCAGGCGCTGCCACCGAACATCCGCACGGCGCGGCAGTAGCGACCACCCGCGGGCGGTCGCGCGCTGCCGCGGCTTAAGCCCCTCTTCGGAATTCCTGAACTCGCAGGCGTCTCCCTGTGGCATTCTGAAATTCCCCCGCGAGTTCGCGGGCGAACGAACATCCGAAGCAGAGGCAAGACACATGGTTGAAGGCAAAGTGATCGTCGTCACCGGCGCGGGCGGCGGCATCGGGCGCGACATCGCGCTCGCGATGGCGCGGCATGGCGCGAAAGTGGTGGTCAACGACATCGGTGCGGGGCTCGACGGCGCCGGCGGCAGTGCCGGGCCGGCGCAGCAGGTGGTCGAGGCAATCCGCGCGGCGGGTGGGCAGGCCGTGCCCAACACCGACAGCGTGGCCGATGCCGCGAGCGCGGGGCGCATCGTGGAATGTGCGGTCGACAGCTTCGGGCGCATCGATGCGGTGGTGAACAACGCGGGCATCCTGCGCGACCGGTTCTTCCACAAGATGTCGGTCGACGAGTGGGACGCGGTGATCAAGGTGCACCTGTACGGCGCCTACTTCGTGAGCCGCGCGGCCGCGACGCATTTCAAGGAACAGAATTCGGGCGCGCTGGTGCACATGACCTCCACCTCGGGCCTGATCGGCAACTTCGGCCAGGCCAACTACGCGGCGGCCAAGCTCGGCATCGCGGCGCTGTCGAAGTCGATCGCGCTGGACATGCTCAAGTTCAACGTGCGCTCCAACTGCATCGCGCCCTTCGCCTGGAGCCGCATGATCGGCGCCATTCCCACCGACACCGACGAGCAGCGCGCGCGCGTCGACAAGATCAAGCAGATGACACCCGCCAAGGTGGCGCCGCTCGCGGTGTACCTGGCGAGCGATGCGGCCGCCGCGGTCAACGGGCAGATCTTCTCGGTGCGCAACAACGAGATCTCGCTCATCAGCCAGCCGCGCCCGGTGCGCTCCATCCACCGCTCCGAAGGCTGGACGCCCGAGAGCATCGCCGAGCACGCCATGCCCGCGATGCGCGCCAGTTTCTTCCCGCTGGACCGCTCGGCCGACGTGTTCAGCTGGGACCCGGTCTGAGAAGGTGTGAACGAACCCGCCATGTCCGGATCCATTCACACCTTCTGAGGACAAACCCGCAAGCGGCTGCAGGCGACGCCGTTCGCCGGACAATGCGCGTTCCTCCCGCTTCCTTCATGCCCGCCCGGTGAACCTGCACTTCGACCTGTTCGACCTGAAACTGTTCGTCTACGTGGCGGACGCGCGCAGCCTCACGCGCGGCGCCGAGAAGGCCTGCATCTCGCTGGCCGCCGCGTCCACGCGCATCAAGCAGATGGAAGAGGCGGTGGGCGGCAAGCTGCTGCACCGCAGCGCGCAGGGCGTGAGCCTCACGGCGGCGGGGCAGGCGGTGCTGTACCACGCCAAGCGCGTGATGCAGCAGATGGAGCACCTGCGCTGCGACATGCAGGACTTCGGCAAGGGCATCAAGGGCCATGTGCGCGTGTTCGCCAACACCACCTCGATCACCGAGTACCTGCCGCAGAAGCTCGCGGGCTTTCTCACGCAGCACCCGGCCGTGCAGGTCGATCTGCGCGAGTACCTGAGCGAAGAAATCGTGCGCGCCGTGGCCGACGGCGAGGCCGACATCGGCATCCTCGCGGGCGACGTGCACACCGGCGAGTTCGATGCGCGCCCGTTCGGGCGCAACCAGCTCGTGCTGGTGGTGCCGCCCACACACCCGCTGGCGGGCGCGTCGTCGGTGGCCTTTGCCGACACACTCGATGAACAACACGTGGGCCTGCATCACGGCAGCGCGATCCACCGCTTCCTGCAGCGCCGCGCCGAACTCGCGGGGCGTGGCTTCAACCCGCGCATCCAGGTCAGCAGCTTCGAGGCCATCTGCCTGATGATCGAAGCCGGCGTGGGCGTCGGCGTGCTGCCGTCGTCGTCGGCGCACCGGCTGTCGATGGCGATGCGCATCTCGACCGTGGCGCTGAGCGACGCCTGGGCCGAGCGCGAACTCAAGCTCATCGCGCGCAACCGCGAGCAGCTGCCGGCCTCCGCGCGCGAGCTGTTCGACCACCTCACCCTGGCCTGAGGCGCGACGGGCCATGTCCGCCGACCTGAAATCGCTGCGCCTGTTCGTGGCCGTATCCGACCACGGCAGCATCAGCGAAGGCGCCAAGCGCTGCCACATCGCGCTGGCCGCCGCGAGCAAGCGCATCTCCGACCTCGAGGCCCGCGCCCGGTTGCCGCTGCTGGTGCGCCATGCGCGCGGCGTCACGCTCACCTCGGCCGGCCATGGGCTTCTCCTGCATGCGCGCGCCGTGCTCTCGGCCATGGACCGGCTCGGCGCCGAGCTCGACGATTTCCAGAACGGCGTGGCGGGTGTGGTCAGCATCACGGCCAATGCCTCGACCATCGCGCAGTTTTTGCCGGCGCAGATCGGCTCGTTCCTGCGCCTGCATCCGGTGCTCAAGATCGACCTGCAGGAGCGCGCCAGCACCGAGGTGGTGAAGGCCGTGCAGGCCGGCCTGGCCGACATCGGCGTGATCGAGGGCCAGACGCCCGCCGACGGCCTCGAATGCCTGCCCTACCGCACCGACGAGCTGGCCGTGGTGGTCGCGCGCGACCACCCGCTGGCGCGCCGCAAGCGCATCGATGTGCAGGAGGTGCTGCGCCACGACCATATCGTGGTGCGCGAAGGCACGGCGCTGCACCGCGTGCTGCTGGCCGCCGCGCTCGAGGCCCAGGTGCCGCTCAAGGTGCGCATGCAGGTGGGCAGCTTCGACATGGTCTGTCGCATGGTGGAGCAGGGCGTGGGCATCGGCGTGTTGCCCTATGCGGCCATCCTGCCGCAGCTGCAGATCCTCAAGCTGCGCTGCCTCAAGCTCGATGCGCCCTGGGCGCTGCGCCGCCACCTGCTGTGCGTGCGCCGCCAGCAGGAGCTCACGGCCGCTGCGCGCTCGGTGCTCGAACACCTCGGCCGCCCCGACTGAACTGAGGCGATCGGGCGGCGAGCCTTCGCGTCGCGCGAAGGCTCGAACTCGCCAAAAACGAATTGTTCTCCTGCGGCCCTCGCGCAAAGATGCGGGCACACCAAAGGAGACACCCTTGAAGATCATCCGCGTCAGCGCCACGCCGCTGAACATCCCCGTGACCATCGACGTGGTCGGCCTGAACAAGCAGACCTCGCTGTCGCTGTGCCTCACCGAGATCGAGACCGACACCGGCCTCGTCGGCCACGGCATGACCGCCATCACCGAAGAAGAAATCATTGCCGCCGCCGTGCGCGAAGTGGCCGGCCCCGCGCTGATCGGCGAAGACCCGATGGCCACCGAGCGCCTGTGGGAGAAGCTCTACTGGCTGCTCTCGCCGCGCGGCCAGACCGGCTACGCGAGCCACACCATCGCCGCGCTCGACATCGCGCTGTGGGACCTCAAGGGCAAGGCGCTGGGCCAGCCGCTGTGGCGCCTGTTCGGCGGCGCGCGCGCCAAGGTGCCGGTGTACGCCACCTTCGGCTTCGGCTTCTTCGAGCGCGACCAGCTCGCCGCCGCCGCCAAGCTGTGGGTGTCGCAGGGCTTCCAGCGCCTGAAGATGACCGTGGGCAACCACGCGCTGGCGCGCCGCGACGAGCCGCGTCCGCTCGACGAAGTCATTGCCGAAGACGTGCGCCGCGTGGCCGCCGTGCGCGAGGCCGTGGGCCCCGACGTCAAGCTGTACGTCGATGCGAATTGCGGCCTCGACCTGTTCCACGCCACCGAACTCGCGCACCGCATCGAGCCCTACGGCATCAGCTTCTTCGAGGAGCCGCTCACGCAGAACGACGTGCGCCAGATGGCCCAGCTGCGCGCGCGCACGCGCATTCCGCTGGCCTGCGGGCAGAACGAGGGCCTGGCCTTTCGCTTCCGCGACCTGCTGGTGAACCAGGCGGCCGATGTGCTGCAGCCCAACGTGACCATCTCGGGCGGCTACTCGCAGTGCCTGAAGATCGCGGGCATGGCCGCGGCCTTCAACGTGCCCATCGACAACGGCGGCGCCTGGCCCTTCCACAACATGCACCTGCACGCGGGCGTGTCCAACGGCGGGCTGGTCGAGTACCACTACGTCGCGGTGCAGATGCTCAAGCAGATCTTCGACGGCCTGCCCGTGCCCGATCAGGGCTGGCTCACGCTGCCCGAGGCACCGGGCCTGGGCTTCACGCCCAACGCCGAGCGCGTGCGCGAACTCGCGAAGCTGCCGACCTCGCACGGGAAAGGCAAGGCCTGAGCGCCACCCGACGACACTTCCGACCACGACCAGGCCGCGCAGACGGCCGGCGCATCCCGACCACCACGGAGACAAGATGAACGACAGAAGAACAGACGCCATGCGGCCCTCGCGCCGGCATGCCCTGCAGGCCGCCCTGGCCCTGGCCGGCCTGCTGGCCGCCGCACCCGCCGCGTGGGCGCAGAAGTTTCCCGACAAGCCCATCCGCATCGTCGTCGGCTACTCGGCCGGCGGCGGTGTCGACGCGGTCGCGCGCATGCTCAGCGCGCGCCTGCCCGCCGTGCTGGGCCAGCAGGTGCTGGTCGAAAACCGCACCGGCGCTACCGGCCTCATCGCGGCCGACCTCGTCGCCAAGGCGCCGCCCGACGGCTACACGCTGATGATGGGCGACAGCGCCTTGCTCATCGCCAAGCTGCTGCAGCCGAAGATCGCGATCGATCCGCTGACCAGCTTCAAGCCCGTGGCTGGTGCCTTCGTGTCGCCGCTGATGATCGTCGCGGGCAACGACTTTCCTGCGAAGACGCCCGCCGAACTCGTCAAGGAACTCAAGGCGCACCCGGGGCGTTATTCCTACGCGTCGTCGGGCGTGGGCACCGTGCAGCACCTGGGCTTCGAGATGCTCAAGCAATCCACCGGCGCGTTCGTGGTGCATGTGCCCTACCGCGGCGCGGCGCAGATCGTGCCCGACGTGGTCGGCGGCCAGGTGCCGCTGGGCGTGGTGAGCGCCACCGCCGCCATGGCGCAGTCGAAGGCGGGCAAGCTGCGCGCGCTCGCGCTGCTGAACAACGCGAAGCTCGAAGGCGCTGAGGGCGTGGCACCGCTGGCCGAGGCACTGCCGGGCTTCGACGTGGCGCCGCGCATCTTCCTGCTCGCACCGGCGGGCACGCCCAACGACGTGGTCGACAAGCTCTCGGCCGCCGTGAAGACCGTGCTCGACATGCCCGAGACGGGCACGGCCGCCGCCGCACAAGGCACGCTGCGCGCCTACGCCACGCCGGCCCAGCTGGGCAAGGACATGGCGGAGGAAACGACGCGATGGAAACGCATCATCACGGACCAGCGCATCGTGGCGGAGGGGAACTGAGGTGACACAGCCCCATCTCGGCCTCATCGTTCCGCCCGCAGCCGGCGCCGTGCCGGTCGACGGCCCGCTGCTCTACGGCGACCGCATCCGCTTCAGCGCCAAGGGCCTGGGCCTCGGCGAAATCTCCACGCGCGGCTACACCGAAGTGATCGACTCGGTCATCGGCAAGGCGCTGGAACTCAAGGCGGAAGGCGCGAGCGCCGTCTCCCTCATGGGCACCTCGCTGAGCTTCTTTCGCGGCGTTGCCTTCACCCGCCAGCTGAAGCGCGAGATGGAACAGGCCACGGGCCTGCCCTGCACGACGATGAGCGACGCCATCCTTGCAGGCCTGCGCCACCTGAAGGTGCGGCGCGTGGCCGTCGCCACGGCCTACATCGACGAGGTCAACACGCAGCTGCGCACCTACCTCGAACAGAGCGACTTCGAACCGTTGGCACTCGAAGGCCTGGCCATCTCCGACGTGCAGGCCGTGGGCCAGGTGTCGACCGAGGTGCTGGTCGACCTGTGCCTGAAGGTGTTCGACGACCAGCCCGGCGCCGACGGCCTCCTCATCTCGTGCGGCGGCCTCGTCACGCTCGATGCCGTGCGCGAGGTCGAGGCGCGCCTGCGGGTGCCCGTGGTGTCCAGTTCGCCCGCGGGCTTCTGGGACCTCGTGCGCACTGCCGGGCTCGATGCGCGCTCGCCGGGGCAGGGACGGCTGTTCGCCTGACCGGCCTCAGCCCAGCCAGCGCCCCACGCGGGCCGTGCCGGCCAGCTGCCAGACGCGCTCGCACAGCGCCTTCGCTTCGTCGGCCGTCGCGCCTTCGCCGTAGTGCGCCAGGCGCTGCATCTTGTCCTCGATCTCGGCGCGGCTCAGGCTATTGCCGGGGTCGCCCTTGGGCTCGTCGACACGGCCGGCCAGCGTGCGGCCGTCGGCGGTGTGCACGCTGACCTTGCCGATCCAGCGCGCGGGGTAGGCGGTGTCGACCTCGTCGTCGAGCGCCATCGTCACCTTCTCGCGGAAGGCCGAGACCTCGGGCGAGAGAAAGTCGCGGTCGAACTCGCCCAGGCCCGCGCGGCCATGCACGGCGATGAGGCCCAGCACCGTGCCCATGGAGAACTTGCCCTGGTGCACCGTGGCCGGCACCGTCACGCGGCCCAGCACGTCGATGGCGCCCTGGTGCACGTGCGTCGTGACCCGGGACACGTCGGCCGGTTGGAGCTGGTTCCGTTCCATCACCTGCAGCAGCGCGTCGGCAGCCGGGTGCGTGTGGCGGCAGGAGGCGTGGTACTTGAACGAGGTCTCGGCCAGCGTCCAGCGCGTGCCCAGGCCGTCGGTGAGCTTCACCGGATCGGCGTCGCTCGACATGCCCACGCCCAGCCCCTGCGCGCCTTCGAGAATCTTCGCCGCGCCCGTGAAGCCGTCCTGCGCGAGGTAGGCCGACATCAACCCGCTGGCCGCCGCGTGCGCGCAGTGCAGCTGCTTCGAATCGGCGGCGTCGCGCAGAAACTCCCACACACCGGCCGACTGCGTGCCGGCCGAGCCGAAGGCATGCAGCATCTGCTGCGGCGACAGCTCGAGCAGGCGGCCCACCGCCGCGGCTGCGGCGAGCGTGCCCGCCGTCGCGGTGGTGTGGAAGGTGCGGTAGTGCGACCGGCCCAGGAATTCGCCGACGCGGATGCCCACCTCGTAGCCCGCGACCACGGCCGTCAGCAGCTGCGCGCCGCTGGCGCCGAGGCTCTGTGCCACTGCGAGTGCGGGTGCGATGACCACGGCGGCGGGGTGGAACACCGAGCCGTTGTGCACGTCGTCCTGCTCCACGTAGTGCGAGGCCGCCGCGTTGACCATCGCCGCGAACAGCGGCGAGCTGGTGCGCCGCGAGGTGAGGATTTCGCTCGGGCCTTCAGCGGGGCCCATCATCTGCGCGAAGCGCTCGATGCTGCGTATCGGCCGCGCCGTGCGGGCCGCGAGCACCGAGCCGAGCCAGTCGAGCATCAGGTCTTCGGTGCGGCGCAGCACGGGCGCGGGAATGTCGGCGAACTTCAGCTCGGCCGCAAAGGTCGCGAGCACCTTGCTGGGGTGGTCGATGGCGTTCATGTGCAGTCCTTCAGAACGAGCGTGGCAGGCCGAGCATGTGCTCCGCCACGTAGCTCAGGATGAGGTTGGTCGAGATCGGCGCCACCTGGTACAGCCGCGTCTCTCGGAACTTGCGTTCGATGTCGTATTCGCATGCAAAGCCGAAGCCGCCGTGGAACTGCAGGCACGCGTTGGCCGCCTCCCAGCTCGCCTTGGCCGCGAGGTACTTCGCCATGTTGGCCTGCGCGCCGCAGGGCTGGCGCGCGTCGAACAGGCGGCAGGCCTCGTAGCGCATCAGGTTCGCGGCCTCGGTCTCGATGAAGGCTTCGGCAATCGGGAACTGCACGCCCTGGTTCTGCCCGATGGGGCGGCCGAACACCACGCGGTCCTTGGTGTAGGCCGTGACCTTGTCGATGAACCAGTAGCCGTCGCCGATGCACTCGGCCGCGATCAGCGTGCGCTCGGCGTTCAGGCCGTCGAGGATGTACTTGAAGCCCTGGCCTTCCTCGCCGATGAGGTTCTCGGCCGGGATCTCGAGGTTCTCGAAGAACAGCTCGTTGGTCTCGTGGTTCACCATGTTGAGGATGGGGCGCACCGTCATGCCTTTGCCGATGGCCTCGCGCAGGTCGACGATGAAGATCGACATGCCTTCCGACTTCTTCTTCACGTCCGCCAGCGGCGTGGTGCGCGCCAGCAGGATCATCAGGTCCGAATGCTGGATGCGCGAGATCCACACCTTCTGTCCGTTGATGACGTAGCGGTCGCCCTTCTTCACGGCGGTGGTCTTGATCTTCGTGGTGTCGGTGCCGGTGGTCGGCTCAGTGACGCCCATCGACTGCAGGCGCAGCTCGCCGCTGGCGATCTTCGGCAGGTACTGGCGCTTCTGCGCTTCGCTGCCGTGGCGCAGCAGCGTGCCCATGTTGTACATCTGGCCGTGGCAGGCGCCCGAGTTGCCGCCGCAGCGGTTGATCTCTTCCATGATCACCGAGGCTTCGGTCAGGCCCAGGCCCGAGCCGCCGTACTCCTGCGGGATCAGGGCGGCCATCCAGCCGGCCTTCGTGAGCGCATCGACGAACTCGGCGGGGTAGCCGCGCGCCTCGTCGACCTTGCGGAAGTACTCGTTGGGAAACTGCGCGCACAGGTCGCGCACGGCGTCGCGGATGTCGGGGAAACGGTTGTCGGTAGCGATCATCGTGTTCAGTCTTGGCGGGGGCCGCCCGCTTCCTTTTCGACGCGTTGCCAGATCTCGATGGCCATCGGGTCATCGATCTCCTCGAGGATGTGGCCCACGAGGCCGATGGCGCGCGCCATCACGCCGAAGCCGCGAATGATCTTCCACGGAAAGCCGAACTCGGCCGCAATCGCGCCGATGGCGCCGGTGGCATTGATCGGCAGCGACTTGCCCGACACGCGCTCGGCCTCTTCCTGCACGGCCTGCATCAGCGCGACGTAGTGACTCGACAGCCCGTTCTCGGCCGCGATCTGAAAGAGGCGCGGCGTGCGCGGATCGATCGGCTTGTGCAGCGGATGGCCCAGGCCCGGCACGATGATCTTGCGCGCGCGGTGGTCGGCCACGATGTCCTTCGCCATATCGGCCAGCGGACGCGTCGGCTTCTCGCCGAAGGGAATGGCCTCGTAGAGCATCTTCGCGGCGCCTTCTGTGCTGCCCACGAACACGCTGCCCAGCCCGCACAGGCCCGCGGCCACGGCGGCCTGCAGGGCTTCGGGTGCGCCGGCGTAGGTGAGCCGCGCGGCCAGCGCGCTGGGCGTCACGCCGTGCTCCACCAGCGTGACGACGATGGCGTTGAAGGTCACGGATTCCTGCGGCGTCGGGATGCGGCCCGTCAGCTCCAGGAAGGCCATGTCGCCCAGGTTGAGGTGGCCGAGGATTTCCGAGGGCAGGTCGCGCCCGCGCACGGTGATCTTGTCGGGCGTGCTGTGGCCGAGGTCGGTGTGCAGGGATTTCTTGATCTTTGTCATGGCCGCAAATCTATCCCCGCGCGCGCCCGCAGGCGCTCAGTGATTGCGAAACCCTCCCTTCCGCAATCGCGAATGCCCGTCGGCGAGGTCTTCGGGCACGCTGCGACTCGTCATTGCAACGGAAAAGAAAAGGCAGACAGCGCGATGGATTCCGACTCACTCCTGGCCGTGCGCGAAGCGGCGCTCGACTACTTCACCCGCAGCGGCGCCACCGCGCGACGCCGCGCCCGCACCGAACACCCGCAGGCCGACGAGGGCCACGGATGGGACGAGATCGCCGCGCTCGGCTGGCCCGGCATGCTGGCGCCCGAAGCGGCCGGCGGCCTCGCGCTGGGGCTCGACGGCGCCGCCGAGATCCTGCGCGCGGCCGGCGAGCATGCGGCGCCCGAGCCGCTGCTGGCGGTGGCGGGCCTGAGCGCGCTGCTGCTGGCGCGGCTCGACACGCCGGCGGCGCGTGTCCTGCTGGCCGAGCTGGTGGCAGGCCGCAGCCTGCCCGCGCTGGCGTGGCAGGAAAGCGCGGGCGACCTCAGCGCCGTGCCGCTGGCCTGCGGCTGCGAGGCGCGCGCGGGTCAGGGGGGCGGCGTGCTGCTGCAGGGCGACAAGCTCATGGTGCTTCCCGGTGCCGCCGCCAGCGGCTGGCTGGTGTCGGCGCGCGGCGAGGACGACGCCGTGCTGCTGTGGGTGCCGCGCGGCACAGAGGGCGTGAGCGAGACGATCGTGCCGCTGGTCGATGGCAGCCAGGCAGCCAACCTTCGCTTCGAAGAGGTCGTGCTGCCAGCCGACGCCGTGCTGGCCAGCGGGCCGGCCGCGCAGGAGGCGTTGCGCCAGGCGCTCGCGGCCGGGCAGATCTTGCAGGCCGCGGAGCTGCTCGGCGCAGGGCAGGCGATGCTGGCGCAGACGCTGGCCTACCTGCGCACGCGCTCGCAGTTCGGCAAGCCCATCGGCAGCTTCCAGGCGCTGCAGCACCGCAGCGTCGACATGTTCATCCACCTCGAGGTGGCGCAGGCCACGCTCAACGAGGTGCTGGCGCTGGCAAGCGACGGCGCGTTGCCTTCTGACCGGCTCGAAGCCGAGGCCAGCCGCGTCAACGCGCGGTGCACGGCTGCCGCGCTGCAGGCGTCGCGCGCGGCGGTGCAGCTGCACGGGGCCATCGGCTACACGCAGGAGTGCGACCTGAGCCTGTTCTACAAGCGCGTGCTGTGCCTGTCGGCGTGGCTGGGCAACGCCACGGCGCACCAGCGCCGGCATGCCGCGCTGACCGGCGAGGCCGAGGCCGCTGCGAGCGGCGCCGTGGCCTGGAATGGCGAGTTCCTCGCGCGCACCACCGACTGGTCCGCCATGCCCGAGGCCGAGTTCCGCCGCATGGTGCGCGGCTTCCTGCAGCAGCGCTATCCGGCGCATCTGCGCTACCTGTCGCACCGCGCGCGCTGGAGCGAGATGCGCGAGTGGTACCTCACGCTCTCGGCGCAGGGCTGGATCGCGCCGGCCTGGCCGCAGTCGCACGGCGGCATGGGCCTGCCGGCGGACAAGCTCATCGCCTGGATCGAGGAGCTGGAGCAGCACGGCGTGGCGCGCGCGCCCGACCAGGGCATCGTGATGATCGGCCCGCTGCTGATCCAGCACGGCACGCCCGAACAGCAGCAGCGCTTTCTGCCGCGCATCCTCAGCGGCGAGCACGTGTGGTGCCAGGGCTATTCGGAGCCCAATGCCGGCTCCGACCTGGCCGGCCTGCGCACCGAGGCGGTGGCCGGGCACGACGCACAGGGCGATCACTTCGTCGTCAACGGCCAGAAGATCTGGACCACGCTCGCGCAGGACGCCAACCACATCTTCATGCTCGTGCGCACCGACAAGGGCGCGCGCAAGCAGGAGGGCATCAGCTTCCTGCTGTGCGACCTGCGCACGCCGGGCGTCACGGTGCGGCCGATCCACACGCTGGCGGGCGAGCCCGAGTTCTGCGAGGTGTTCTTCGACAACGTGCGCGTGCCGGCCGACCAGCTCGTGGGCCGGTTGCACGGCGGCTGGACCATCGCGAAGGCGCTGCTGGGCTTCGAGCGCATCTTCCTGGGCAGCCCCAAGCAGTCGCAGTACGCGCTGGGCCAGCTGGCACGGCTCGGGCAGGCACGGCGGCTGTTCGCCGACCCGGTGTTCGCGCAGCGCTTCGCGGCGCTGCGGCTCGACGTGCTCGACCTGTCGGCCGCCTACACGGGCTTTGCCGACATCGTGCGCGCGGGCAAGCCCTTGCCGGCCTCGGTGTCGCTGCTGAAGATCTGGGCCAGCGAGACCTACCACCGCATCGGCGCGCTGCTGGTCGAGGCCGGCGAAGAGCAGGGCGCGGTCGCGGGCGACCAGGTGCTCGACGGCCAGAGCTTCAACGTGCTCTCGCCGCTCATCGGCGCCACCGCCGCCATGATCTACGGCGGCACGAACGAGATCCAGCGCAACATCCTCGCGCGGCAAGTCCTGGACCTGCCGGCCTGAGCGATGTGAGCCGCCAAAGACATACACAACTGGAGACAACGCTCATGCAATCCCTCGACCTCTTTTCGCGCCGCCAGCTCATGGCCGCGCTGGCGGGCGGCGCGGCGCTGGCCGCACTGCCGCACCGCGCCTTCGCGCAGCAGCCGCTGCCGCCGCTCATCAAGCTGGTGGTGGGCTATTCGGCCGGCGGGCCGGTGGACGGCGCCGCGCGCCTGCTCGCGCCCGCGCTGGGCCAGGAGCTGGGCACGCAGGTGATCGTGGACAACCGGCCCGGCGCCGCCGGCTCGCTCGGCGGCAACGCCGTGGCCAAGGCGCCGCCCGACGGTGCGATGCTGTTCTTCGGCGCGAGCCCGACCATCACCATCAACCCGAACGTGCAGCGCAGCATGCCCTTCGACCCGATGAAGGACCTCACGCCGCTGGCGCCGCTGGTCGACTACACCAACGTGCTGGTGGTCAACAACGACCTGCCGGTGCGCAACGTGGGCGAGCTGCTGGCCTATGCCAAGGCCAAGCCCGGCAAGCTGTTCTACGGCTCGGCGGGCGTGGGCGCGTCGAACCACCTGAGCGGCGCGCTGCTCGAGAAGATGAGCGGCGTGCAGCTCACGCACGTGCCCTACAAGGGCAGCGCCCCGGCGCTGGCCGACGTGATGGCCGGCACCGTGCCGATGATGTTCGACATCATCGCCACCTCGCGGCCCTTCATCCAGTCGGGGAAGCTGCGTGCGCTGGCCGTCACCTCGCGCCAGCGCAACCGCATGCTGCCCGACGTGCCGACCATGATCGAGTCGGGCGTGCCCGGCTATGACGTGGGCGGCTGGTTCGGCCTGTACGGCCCGGCGCGCATGGACCCGACGCTGGTGGCGCGCGTGAACGCCGCGGCGCAGAAGATGCTGGCGCGCGAAGACATCGCGCACCGCCTGCGCGAGCAGGGCTACGAGGTCTGGGCGGGCGCGCCGGAGGTGCTCGCGACCAAGGGCGTGTCGGACCGCAAGCTGTGGGCCAGCGCCTCCAAGGGCATCGAGGCGGAATAGCCGATGCAGCCCCGCATTCATCACCTGCTCGAAGACCGCGCCGCCCGCACACCGGACGCGGTGTTCCTCCACGAACCCGATGGCACCACCACCTATGGCGCACTGCAGGCCATGGTCGAGACCGCCGCGAACGACCTGCTCGCCGCCGGCGTGCGGCCGACCGACCGCGTGCTGCTGGTGGCCGAGAACTGCGCCGCCCACATCGCGCTGCTGCTGGCCTGCAGCCGCGTGGGCGCGTGGTCGTGCGGCGTCAACGCGCGCATGTCGCCGGGCGAGATCGCCGCCATCGCCGAGCGCGCTGACGCGCGGCTGTGTGGCTTCACCACCGATGCGTCCGATGCGGCGCGCACGCATGCGCAGCGCGCGTCGGCCGTGCCGGCCACGCTGCCCGGCGTGATGTTCACCGCCGCGCGCGCCGACGCCCGCCCCGAGCCCGACCCGGCGCTGGCCGATGCCGCCGCGATCATCTTCACCTCCGGCACCTCGGGCACGCCCAAGGGCGTGATGGTGTCGCACCGCGGGCTGCTGCACTTCGGCCGCGTGTCGGCGGCGGTGCGCGCGCTCGACACGCGCGACCGCGTCTACGCCTTCCTGCCGATGACCCACATCTTCGGCATCGGCACCGTGCTGATGGCCGCGCTCACGGGCGGGGCCGCGCTGGTGCTGCGCGGCAGCTTCTCGCCGGCCGACATGCTCGAGGCGCTGGCGCACGGGCAGGTGTCGAACCTGCTCGGGCCGCCGACCATGTACGCGCGGCTGCTGGCGCACATCGAGGCGCAGCAGCTGGCGCCGCGCTTTCCGCAGCTGCGCTACGTGTACACCGGCTCCGCGCCGCTCGACCCCGCGCTCAAGCAGCGCGTGGAGCGGCTGTTCGGCCAGCCGCTGCACTACGGCTACGGCCTGTCGGAGTACGCGGGCTCGGTGTTCCTCACGCGCACCGAGGCGCCGCGCGCCGACACCTCGGCCGGCTACGTGGTCGAGGGCGGCGAGGGGCGCATCGTGACGCCCGAGGGCATCGAAGCCGCCATCGGCGACACCGGCGAGATCTGGCTGCGCGGCCCGGGCCTGATGCTGGGCTACTTCCGCGACGCGCCCGCCACCGCGCAGGTGATGCGCCCCGGCGGCTGGTACGCCACCGGCGACCTCGGCCGCTTCGACGCCGACGGCGCGCTGTTCGTGGTGGGGCGGCTGAAGGAAATGATCATCCGCTCGGGCTTCAACGTGTACCCGGCCGAGGTCGAGGCGGTGATCGGCCGTTTCGCCGGCGTGCACCTGTGCGCCGTGGTCGGCGTGCCCGAGGCCGACGGCAACGAGCAGATCGTCGCCTTCGTCGAGCTGAACCCTGGCGCGGTGCTCGACGAAGCGGCGCTGCGCGCGCACCTGGCCGAGCACCTGTCGCCCTACAAGCGGCCCGCGCGCATCGAGGTGATCGAGGCGATGCCGACCACCGCCAACGGCAAGCTGCTCAAGCGGGAACTGCAAGCACGGGCCCGGCAGCCCTGAGGTCAGAGGGAAGGTCGCCGATGACGCTGCGGCGGCCCTTCTGCGTGTCCATGTACTCGCGCATGCGGGCGATGCGGCCCTCGCGCAGCGCGAGGATGAAGCAGTAGTCGTTGTCGTAGGGCCGGCCGTTGGCGAGCATGGCCTGCAGGCGCATTTCCAACACGACGGTGTCGCCTTCGCAGAGCAGGTGGGTGAAGTCCACCGACACGTCGGCCACGAACAGCTTCGGAAACTCCTCGACCAGGAAGCGCACGATCGTGTCAGGCCCGATCATGTGGTCGGTGAAGCCCAGGGCCACGCCGGTGGCGTTGTCCTTGGGCGCCAGCCATTCGGCGTCGTCGGTGAAGGCGGCGCGCACGCGCTGCGGGTCGCGGCTGGCGAAGGCCTTCCAGGCGTCGACGACGGCGCGCTTGTTCTGCTCGGGGGTCATGGGGTGTGCGGGGATGAAGTGAAGGAGCGGCGACGATAGGGGCGCCGCGTTGCGCCGGCCCGCTGCTTCCGGACATCTGCAACGCGCTCTCGGACTTATCCTGCAAGGAGCCGCGCTGCTGTCCGCCAGCCGATCCTCCGTGCAGGCCGCATCGTGGGAGCCTTCAACAAGGAATCCACGCCATGGCCGATGACCTGAGCAAGCGCGGACCGCAGGATGCGGCCCGCATCAATGTCAACGAACTCCACGAGGTTCGCTACTGGACCCAGACGCTGGGCGTGACCGAGGCGCAGCTGCGCTCGGCCGTCGCGGCCGCCGGGGTCGAGGTGAAGGACGTGCGCACCTACCTCGGCAAGCCCTGAGCGCGCGCTGAAGGTGCGGCCCGGCGGGCAGGGCGCGCGTAGGCAGGCTCCTACAGCCGCGGCGCGGAGCGGGGCCGATACTCGTGGCCTTGTTCCCGCCTTCAGGAATCCTGCCTTGACCGTGCTCCCTGCCGCCTCTCGTCCCACGGGCCGCGCGCCCTTGCGGGCCGCTGCGCCGCGATGAAGTCGTCTCCCAGCGCCCGCAGCTGGATTGCGGCCGGCGTGCGCCACGAGCTGCTCACGCGCGCCCTGCCGGCGCTGCGGCACGACATGACGGCGCCCGTCTCGGTGATCCGCATGGCGGTGTTGATGCTCAAGCGCCAGGTGGCGGCCGACCCCGTCGACCCCGCGGCCTGCGAGGAGCGGGTGAACCTCATCGACAGCCAGGTGTCCGAGCTGGTGGCCGCGATCCGCTCGCTGCGCGACTGGGAACTGGCCACCACCGACGACGGCATCACGCGCAGTGCGCTGGTGGCGCAGTGCATGACGCTGATGCGCTCGGCTTTCGACCTGCACGGCGTGGCGCTCGAGGTCGACGACGCGCTCGCCACCCCGCAGGACGACGAGCCGCGCTGGCCCAATGCCGCCGCGCTGCGCTACCTGTTCCTGGGCGCGCTGGGCTACCTGCACGACGGTGTGGACGAGGCCGGCACCATCCGCATCGAGCCCGACGGCACCGACGCGCTGCGCCTGCACGCCCGGGTGCGCGAGGCCGGCGGCGCGAACGCGGTGCTCGACGCCCACCGCGCGCCGCGCGCCCTGGCCATCGACACCGTGGCGCTGCAGAACCTGGCCGAAGACCTCGGCTACGCCGTGCTGCTCGACGCAGACACCGTGCGCTTCGCCCTCGCCGCAGGCTGAGGCGTCCGCAGGAAGGCGAGCAATCGCCGCTCCGCCGCGACCAGGCCGCGCGCCGGGCCGGCTGTGGCGGCGCGGGCCGCGATCTTCTCCAGCAAAGTGCCCGTCGCCGCCGTGTCGTCCTCGCGCGCCAGCGCCTCGCCCAGCGCCAGCACGGTCGGGTGCACGTAGGCTTTCTTGCAGACCGCCGGCGTGTTGCCGAGCTGCCGCGCCACGGCCGCGAGGATGTCCCTGGCGCCGGGCCGGCGCTCGCCCTCCCAGGCACAGGCCAGCCGCGTGAGCTCCAGCGCCTGCACCGTGCCGTGCCAGGTGCGGAAGTCCTTGGCGGTGAAGCGCTCGCCGTCGCCCTTGTCAGTCGCCTCGGCGATGTAGTCGTTCACGTCGTTGGACGACACGCCGCGCACCTCGCCCGCTTCGTCCGTGTACTGGAACAGCGCCTGCCCCGGCAGCTGCTGGCACTGGCGCACCACGCGGGCCACGCGCGGGTCGTCGACGCGGGCCTCGTGCGCCACGCCGCTCTTGCCGCGAAAGCGCAGCCGCAGCGCCGAGCCCTGCACCGCCGCGTGGCGGTTGCGCAGCGTGGTGAGGCCGAACGAGCCGTTGCTGCTCGCATAGGCCTCGTTGCCCACGCGCAGCAGCGTGGTGTCGAGCAGGCGCACCAGCGTGGCGATCACCTGCGCGCGACCGGGCGTGCGGGTGCCGGCGCGCAGGTCGCGCGCCACGCGGGCGCGCAAACGGGGCAGGGCGCGCCCGAAGGCCGCGAGGCGCTCGAACTTGGTGCCGTCCTGCAGCGCACGCCAGTCGGGGTGGTAGCGGTACTGCGTGCGGCCGCGCGCGTCCAGGCCCGTGGCCTGCAGGTGGCCCTGCGGCAGCGGGCAGATCCACACCTCGGTGTAGGCCGGCGGAATGGCCAGGCTGCGGATGCGCGCGAGCGCGTCGGCGTCGCGCAGCCAGCGGCCGTGCGCGTCGCGGTAGCGAAAGCCGTCGCCCCACTTCAGCCGGCGGATGCCCGGCATGCCGGGGTTCACGTAGACCAGCCCGCCGGCCAGCGCTGAGGTGGCAGCCGGCGCGGGCCGGCATGGGGTTTGCATCGAAGGCATGACATCGCGCTTGTGCCAGCATCGACAATCGTGCGGTGTAGGACGCCGCACGCTGTTGCCGAGGCGCGCTTTCCTTTCCTTCCTTCTCTTCGGATTCCACCCATGTCCCTCCTGAACTCCCGTCGCTTCTCCCTGGGCAGCCGCGGCCTGGCGCTGTGCGGCGCCGTGCTGCTCGCCACGGCCTGTGCCTCCACCTCGCCCACGGCCGACACCCGCGCTGCCGCCGCCGCCACCGGCGCCCCCGTCAAGGTGAAGGTGTTCGTGGCCGCCATGTTCGAGATCGGCCAGAACACCGGCGACCGCGCCGGCGAGTTCCAGCACTGGTACGAGCGCTACTGGAAGGGCGCGACGCCCGTGGCCGTGCCCGGCGCGCTGCAGCCCGTGTACTGCAACGCCGACGGCGTGTGCGGCGCGGTGCTGGGCATGGGCAAGGTCAACTCGTCGTCGTCGATGCAGGCCATCCTGCTGAACCCGAAGTTCGACTTCTCGCAGGCCTACTACGTGATCTCCGGCGTGGCCGGCACACCGCCGCAGCGCGGCACCATCGGCGAGGTGAGCTGGGCCACCTGGCTGGTCGACTACGACCTCGGCCACCGCTGGGCGCCCGAAGAGAACAAGCCCGGCGAACCCACCTTCATGCCGCGCAAGGGCTACGAGGAGTACCGCCGCTTCAAGCTCAACCCCGACCTCGTCGGCTGGGCCATGAAGCTGTCGGCCGACACGCCGCTCAAGGACGCGGAATCGGCGCGCAAGTACCGCCTGCGCTACCCCGACGCCGCCGCGCGCCGCGCCCCCTTCGTGGGCACCGGCACGCACATGACGGGCGACACCTTCTTCCACGGCCCCGGCATGTCGAAGCAGGCGCAGTACATCGCCAAGCTCTATGGCGCCGACGACTACGTGATCACCGAAATGGAAGCCGCTGCCATCACCCTCGTGATCAAGCGCACCCACGGCACCGACCGCGTGATGAGCCTGCGCGGGGCGGTCAACTTCGACCAGGGCAACCCGAAGGAAAGCACGCTGCAGCACCTGGACCCGGCACCGGGCGAGACGGCGGGCGGCTTTGCCGAGACGGTGGAGAACATCGCGCTGGTGGGCACGCGCGTGGTCGATCACATCGTGAAGAACTGGCCCACCTGGTCGGTGGGCGTGCCCAAGCCCTGAAGATCGTCAGGGCTGCAGCACGGGCTGCAGATGCCACGTCACGTTGAAGTCGAAGGGCGTCCATCGGCTCACCGTGACGCCCGCCTGGCGCAGGCCGCGGCCGGTCCAGGTGTTGCAGGTCTCGAACAGGTGGTAGCTGCCCCGGGCTTCGTAGAAGGCATCGTCGTTCGCGTAGTGCGCACCCGCGATCGGCGTCGCGCGGCCTGAAGGCAGCGTGGCGCGCACGTAGGCCACTAGCTGCGCGTACTGCGCCTGCGAGAGCGGGAGCTTGTAGGCCCCGCGCCGTAGCTGCGCGCGCTGCAGGTAGGTCACGTGCAGCAGCGAGCGATTGCCACCCGACAGTGCCCCGAAGGCGCGCGCGGCCGTCAGGTCGCCCCAGGTCGGCGTGTGCAGGTAGAACTCGCGGTCGCCCCAGCCGATGGCGACGAACTCGGCATCGGGCGGCGGCGCCTTGAAGTCGGACAGTGGAAAGAGCTGCTGCCAGTCGACGATGGCCGAGCGGACCGGAAACACCAGGTCGGTGTGCACGCCGTTGCTCAGCACCCAGGCCTCGACGGTCGCAGGCTCGGCCGGCGGTTTCGCGTTGGCCGGCAGGAAGACCAGCACGCAGGCCACCGCCACGTACAGCGTGATGGCCAGCAGAAATCCCAGCAGGGTGAGGGCGATGCGTCTCAGCCAGCGTCGAATCATGGTGGTGTCAGAAGAGCGACGCCGTGGTCGCCACCGGCGCCGCGCTGCGAGCGTTGCCAGCGGGCGCCAGCGCCTCCGGGCTGCCGGCCTTGGCCAGTGCGCCCACGCGCACGCCCAGGAGGCGCAGCGGCCGCTCCAGCGGCACGCGCTTCAAGCACTGCCCGCCGACCTGGCGGATGGTCTTGCCGTCGTCGGTGAAGCGGTCGATGGTCTGGTCGCGCGTGGCGATCTTGAAGTCGTCGTAGCGCAGCTTGATGCCGATGGTCTTGCCCACGTAGCCCTTGCGTTGCAGGTCTTCGGCCAGCTTCTCGCACAGGTGCGTGAAGATCGCGCCCAGCTCGGCGCGGTCGCGCACCGCGTGCAGGTCGCGCTCGAAGGTGGTCTCGCGGCTCATCGACACGGGCTCGCTCTCGGTCACCACGGGGCGGTTGTCGCGACCCCAGGCCACCTCGTGCATCCACGCGCCCGTGGCCTTGCCGAAGGTGTCGATGAGCCAGCCGCGCTCGCGCGCCGCCAGCTGGCCCACGGTCTCGATGCCGAAGCGCTTGAGCTTCTCGTCCGCCTTCGGGCCGATGCCGTTCACCTTGCGGCAGGGCAGGGGCCAGATGCGGCTTTCGAGGTCGTGCTCGTAGACCACCGAGATGCCGTTGGGCTTCTCGAACTCGCTGGCCATCTTGGCGATGAGCTTGTTGGGCGCCACGCCGATCGAGCAGGTCAGGCCCGTGGCGTCGAAGATCGATTTCTGGATCAGCCGCGCCAGCGAGCGCCCGCCGTCGCGCTGGCCGCCGGGCACGTCGGTGAAGTCGATGTACACCTCGTCCACGCCGCGGTCTTCCATGAGCGGTGCGATGTCCAGGATCACCTGCTTGAAGGTGCGCGAGAAGCGCCGGTACTCGTCGAAATCGACCGGCAGGATCAGCGCCTGCGGGCACAGCTTGGCGGCCTTCATGAGCCCCATGGCCGAGCCGATGCCGAACTGCCGCGCGGGGTAGGTGGCGGTGGTGATCACGCCGCGCCCCGTGTAGTCCTTCAGGCGCGGAAAGGCCTCGATCGGAATGTCGGCCAGCGTGGCGCCCTCGGGCAGTTCGCGGATCGCCTCGTCGACGCGGCGCCGTCCGCCGCCGATGACCACCGGCAGCCCCTTGAGCTGCGGGTAGCGCAGCAACTCGACGGACGCGTAGAACGCGTCCATGTCGAGGTGGGCAATGCGGCGGATCGGAGGGGCCGGGGGCGGCACGGGCTGGAAACTCACGGTGACAATTGTCTCGCTCTCCGGGCATGTTCGCCCGCCCCCGTGTCGCGTGCAAGAATGCGGCGGAATTTCAATCCCCACGCAGGTGGTGAACGGAAAGGAATGCACGATGGGTGACGACGAGGTGGAAGGCGGCCTGTCGGTCGCGCTGACGCCGGTGCAGATGGCGGCGGTGCTCGGCGGCGAAGACGTGCCCGAGTCGGCCAGCCTCAGCAACCGGCTCTGGGGCACGGCGGCGCTGATCGGCGGCGTGATCGAACTGGTCGGCGCCGGCGTGCTGTGCGTCGCGCCCGAGCCCACCATGGCCAGCAAGGTCGGCTGCGTGGTGCTGGGCGCGCACGGCAGCGACGTCACCGCCACGGCCGCGCGCCAGATCTGGACCGGCCAGACGCAGCGCACCGCCACCGCGCTCACCGCCGACGCCACCGCGCAGGCGCTGGGCGCCTCGCCCGAAACCGGCGCGCAGGTGGGGCTCGCGGTCGACGTGGCGGTGCCGCTCTTCGTGGCCGGCGGGCTGGCCGCATCGCGCGTCATCGCGGTGCGCGCGAGCCGCTTCAAGCTCGAGCCCGTGCGGCTCATCGAGCACGAGGGCATTGCGGGCTCCAAGGCCGGCGGCCACACCATCCGCGAGCACGTGGGCAAGTCGGCGCAGGAACTGTTCGACCGCTTCGCGAAGAAGCCCAGCCTGCAGCGCTCGTCGTCGTTCTTCGACCTGGCCACCGCCGAGTCGGCCATCAGCCAGACCGTGCGCGCCAACGCCCGGGCCATTCGCGCGTGGTCGCGCTCCGCGGCGGTGGGCTCCAAGCCCGTGGCCTTCGAGCACGACATCGCCGCCGTGGTCGGCATCGGCGTGCAGCGCGGCAGCACCGCCGTGAGCCAGC
The DNA here is from genome assembly GCF_059567965.1 of Variovorax sp. BGA-UO-ETr-C22. Classification (NCBI taxonomy): domain Bacteria; kingdom Pseudomonadati; phylum Pseudomonadota; class Betaproteobacteria; order Burkholderiales; family Comamonadaceae; genus Variovorax; species Variovorax sp. BGA-UO-ETr-C22. The sequence continues at coordinate 162,428 of NZ_JCAQPA010000004.1, read as the reverse complement.
TCACCAAGGTGCGCGTGACGCTGAACATGCGCACGTACAACGGCAAGCCGTTCTACATCCTCACCGCCCATCCGTTCTGATTTTTCCTCACGACCCCACGATGCGATTCGAACTGATCGACCACCTCACCAAGGTCTACTTCGGCCAGGACGCCGACATCCTCTTCGGCGAAACCGGCGCCGAGATCATGGCCTCGTACCGCGAGTCGAGCACCGAGGCCGAACTGGCCGCATTGCGCGCCGAGATCGCCGACTACCTCGGTTCGCACGAGGACCTCGAAGCGGCGTTTGCGCGCGACTTCTCGCGCGACTACATCCCTGAAGATTTCGGCACGCCGGCCAGGCAGTTTCTCGACAGCGTGCTGGCTGCGGTGCGGTAGCGGGCCGTCAGCGCGATTCGACCGTCACCAGCAGCGGCGAGTCGAACATCGCCACGGGCGAGATCACCGGCTCGTCCATGGGCACGGCGTCGCCGTAGCGCTCGCGCATCTTGGCGCGCACGGCCGGGTCGGCGAGGTTGAAGCTGCGGATCTTCTGCAGCTCGCCGATGCGCACGCCCAGCGCGCGGTCGTACAGCTTCCACACCAGTTCCGAGCAGTAGATGCGCGAATCCGACCATTCGAAGGTCAGGTCGTACGGGCGGCCCGTGAAGTCCGAGGTGCGCGCATGCAGGCGCGCCACGGCGCCGGGCGTGAGCCGCGTGTCGGCATCGCGCAGCCGCTTCACCACGTAGCGCCCGCCGTTGCCGCGCGCCGTCCATTGCGCCAGCGGCGTGTAGCGCACCGTCGAGACGGCCTCGAACACGTAGGGTTTGCCCTCTCGCAGCAGCACGATGCCCATGTGGCTGTAGCGCGAGCCGGTGGCGCGCTGCACGGCCAGGCTTTGCGCCGAGCGCGAGGTGTGGAAGACGATGTCGCCGTCTTTCAGTGCGGTGGCCGCATGGCCTGCGCCGGCTGTCAGGAGGGTGAAAAGGGCAGACAACGACGTGTAAAGGGCTTTCGACATGCAGGGCATTTTGCGGGATGCCGCTTGCGCCCCGCGGCATGCCGGTGCCATGATCCGCGCCATATGCAAACCGTCGCCTCCATCCTCTGGCGCAGGCTCGATGCACCGGGCCACGATGCCTGCCGCCTCGAACGCAATGCCTCGGCCTGGCAACTCGACGGCGCCGCGGTGTTCCGCACCGAAGGCGGTCGCATCGCCCAGCTGCACTACCGCGTGCGCTGCGACCTGCTCTGGCACACGCAATGGGGCACGGTGCGCGGCTGGCTCGGCGAGTCGGCCATCGACCTGTCGATCACGCGCGACGCGCGCGGCCACTGGAAGCTCAACGACGAAGCCGTGTCCGACATGTCGCATTGCGTCGACCTCGACCTGGGCTTCACCCCCGCCACCAACCTGCTGCAACTGCGCCGCCTGAACCTCGCCCCCGGCGAAAGCGCCGACGCGCCGGCGGCCTGGGTCGACATCGAAGACGGCGGGCTCAGCGAGCTGATGCAGCGCTACGAGCGGCGCAGCGACAGCACGTACGCGTACGAGGCCAAGCGCTTCGATTACGCGGAGGTGCTGGGCGTCACGGCGGATGGGTTCGTGAGCGACTATCCGCGGCTCTGGCGCGCGGAGGACTGACCCGTTGCTTGGAGTTGTCGGGCGCTGCGCCTGAACGCAGCGGCATGGGCTTTTTGAGTTTCGTTTTCAACGCAGCCACCGTGCTGCTGCTGATGGTCGGCGTCGTGATCGTCGGCGTCGTCCTGCTGCGGGTCTTCGGGGCGCTGGAGCGGCGGATGGACTCCCGCGCGGCCGGGCGTTTCTTCAAGTTCACAGGCTACTTCACGCTGGCGACCTGCGTTGTTGCGCTGGTGGGCGGCTTCGTTCTCTACGTGACGCGCGCGCCGGACAAGGCGGAACTCGAACGGGGCATGGCCAAGCTCTTCACCTACCCGTCCAACCGCATCCGCATCGATCTGAACGATGTCAGCGACGCGCAGCGCCAGGAACTGGTGCGCGCACTGCAGCCGCTGATGAAGAGCACATCGCGCGAGTTCTACCAACGCGTCACCACGCGCCGCGGCGGTTACGACGTCGAGGCGACGCTGCCGAGCTACTACCGGCTGACCGCTGATCGCCTGGAGATCGCCACGGGCGAGAGCTTCGGCAACGGCAGGACGATGCCCGTGCTGTTCCCGCAGGTGCTGGCGCACGCGGCCAACGCCGCCACCGTGCCGACGCTGCCTGCCGAGATCGACGCGCAGATCGTGGCGGGCGACCAGGCACCGGTCCCGTTGTCGCTGGTGTCGAAGACCGCCGAGCTGATGGTGCTCACGCGCCAGACGCTGCGGGGCACGCAACCCTTGCCCGCGCCCTGCCTGATGGCGATCCAGGCGCAGGTGCCCACCGATCACTTCGAGTGGCTCTTCGGGGCCGACCGGAACGGCCTGGGCAAGGACGTGCGCTTGCAGGTGAACGCCGTGCCCGGCGTGCTGCCGGCCGGCACGTACGAACTGCGCCAGCTGACGTTGCTGGGCTCGGAGCGCAAGCGCGTGCTCTGGGAACGGGCGGCCGCGCAGGGGCATGTCTCGGTGCAATTGGGCCTGGCACCTGTCGGCCTGCGCGAGAGCCCCGGCTGCGAGGCCCGTCTGCTCAAGCAGCTCGACCGCGCATGGACCGTGATGGCGTTGCGCAACGTGTCGCCCGCACTGGCCAGCGCGGTGAAGCAGGTCGACATCGAACAGCGCCCGTCACGCTTCAGCCCCTGGTACGCGGGCTTCGGCTGGGTGGCCGCGCAGCCTTAGTCGAACTGCGCCCGCGCCCCCGCCACCAGCGCGCGGTTGCGCCGCCGATCCGCCGCAATCTCCTGTGCGAAGTCCTCGATGCTCCCGCCGGCCGGCAGGTTGTAGGCCTCGCGCAGGCGCGCGCGCAGCGGGTCGCCTTGCAGCAGCCGGTTGATCTCGGCGTTGAGGCGCTGCACCACCGCCGTCGGCGTGCGCGCGGGCGCGAAGATGCCGAAGAGCGAATCGCGGTTCGCCTTCTCGTAGCCCAGCTCCGCGAGCGTGGGCACCGCAGGCAGCGCCTCGATGCGCGCGGGTGCGCCGACCGCCAGCGCCTGCAGCCGGCCGCTCTCGATGTACTGCAGCTGCTGCGCCGCGACGTTGGTCGACAGCACCTCGAACTGCCCGCCCAGCGCATCGTTGAGCTGCGGGCCGCCGCCTTGGTAGGGGATGTGGGTGATGTCGGTGCGGCTTTGCAGGCGCACCTGCGCGAGCACCATGTGGCCGATGGTGGCCACGCCCGAGGTGGCCCAGCGCACCGCGCCGGGCTGGCGGCGCGCCAGCGCGATCAGTTCCGCAAAGCCGCGGCCCGCGAAGGCCGGCGTGCCCACGACCAGCACCGGCGTGCGCATCACGCTGGCCACGGGCACGAAGGCGCGCAGCGGGTCGTAGGGCGCGCGCGCGAGCAGCGGGTGCAGGGTGAGCGGGCTGATGGCCGAAAAGGCCAGCGTGTGGCCATCGGGCGTGGCGCGTGCGAGCGCATCCATGCCCAGGCTGCCGCCCGCGCCGGCGCGGTGTTCGATGAGCACCGGCACGCCCAGCGACTGCGCCAGCGGCTCGGCCAGCGCGCGCGCCATGCCATCGCTCACGCCGCCCGGCGGGTAGACCACGATCAGGCGCACGGGGCGGCTGGGCCAGGGCGACGAAGCTGCGTGCGACAGGTGCGGCAACGCGCACGCAGCCGCGAAGCCGATGCGTTGCAGGAAATGGCGGCGCAGCAGCGGCAGGGTCATGCGGCGGGCTTCCCCTCGGCCAGCCCGCGCAGCAGCGCCGCGAAGTGCCGCGCTGGCAGGTTGTCTTCGTCGGCGCGTGACACCAGCGTGAGCGGCGCGTCGAGCTGGCCGCCGTCGGCCAGCCGCGTGTAGGCGATGGCGTGCGCGTGCACGCCGGTCATCGAGGTCGGCACCACCGACAGGCCGACGCCCGCGGCCACGAGGTTCAGGTTGGTCATCATGCGATCGACTTCGGCCACCACGCGTGGGCGCAGGCCCTGCGCGTGGCACAGCGCGAGCAGCTCGGCATAGAGGCCGGGCGCGCCCGGGCGGCGCACGAGGATGATGCCTTCTTCACAGAGTTTCGACAGCGGCAGCGGCTTCGCCGGCTTCTTGCCGTTGGCAGGCGGCGCGAAGCGGTGATCGCTCGGCATCGCGACCCACACGGGCTCGCGCAGCAGCGTCTCGAACACCAGCCCCTCGGGCCGCGCCACCGGCACGCGCAGCAGGCCGCAGTGCAGCCGGCCCGCGGCCAGCGCCTCGGTGAGCTCGGCGGCGTTGTCCTCGCGCAGCTGCAGCTCCACGCCGGGGTGCGCGCGGCGAAAGGCGCGCAGCGCCTCGGGCATGAAGCGGTGCGCCGCGGCCGAGCTGGTGAAGCCGACCGCCAGCGTGCCGGTCTGGCCCTGGGCTACGCGCGCCATGCGCTGCTTCATGGCCTCCATGTCCTGCAGCATGCGCAGCGCCTCGGCCTGGAACAGCCGGCCGGCATCGGTGAGCGCCACGCCGCGCGGATGGCGCTTGAACAGCAGCACGCCCAGCTCGCGCTCCAGCGCCTTGATCTGCAGGCTCAGCGGCGGCTGCTGGATGCCCAGCTGCTCGGCGGCGCGCGTCATGTGGCCGGTGCCGGCCACGGCCACGAAGTACCTCAGGGCGCGTATGTCCATATGTTTTTTGTATTGAATAGGCCTTGTTATTTTATTTGACCCTAGGTCACACGGAATCTATCGTCCGGCCGCCTATTCAAAAAGCAGTCCACCGAGGCTGCATGCCGGAGACAAATCCATGCGCACACCGCGCCCTGCCTCGAAGTTTCGTGTCGTCGTTGCGCTGATCGGCGCGTCGTTGGTCCTGGCCGCCTGTGGTGGCGGCAGCGGGGGAGGAGGAAGCCCTGGCTTCTTCCTGCCGACCGCGCCGCCCGCCAGCGGCGACACCCCGCCAGCCGAGGAGCCGCCCGGCACGGTGCCCCCGCCCGTGGTGCCCGTCGTGGCCTGCGTCGACCTGGCCGGCAAGAGCCGGCCCGCCGCGCTGATCAGCCTGCCCACGCAGGGCGCCACCGTCACCAGCGCCACGCCCGTGGCCGCCGGCGACGCGGGCAACACGCTGGGCGACTATTGCCGCGTGCGCGGCACCATCGCGCCGGTGGACCCGGCCTCGCAGCTCATCCACTTCGCGGTCAACCTGCCCGAGCAGTGGAACCAGAAGACCATCCACTTCGGCGGCGGCGGTTTCGACGGCGTGCTGATCGACGGCACCGAGGTCATCCGCTTCGGCCCCGCCGGCAAGCCCGCGCCACTGGCGCTGGGCTACGCCACCTACGGCGACGACTCGGGCCACCAGTCGAGCAGCATCACCGACGGCAAGTTCGCGGCCAACGACGAGCAGCTGGCCAACTACGGCGGCCAGTCGCTCAAGAAGACGCGCGACGTGGCGCAGGCGCTGGTGTTCGCGCGCTACGCAGTCAAGCCCAGGCACGCCTACTTCCTCGGCACCTCGACCGGCGGGCGCGACGCGCTGAGCTACATCCAGCGCTGGCCGCAGGACTACGACGGCGTGATCGCCAACGAGCCCGCGCTCAACTACACCGGCACGCGCCTGTCGAACGTGGCGGTGGGCCGCGCGCTATACAACGACGGCGGCAAGGGCTGGCTCAACCTGACGGAGACGCTGCTGGTACAGAAGGCCGCGATGCAGGCCTGCGACAAGCTCGACGGCGCGATCGACAACATCGTGAGCAATGTGGAGAGCTGCCGCCAGCTGAACACGCAGATCCTCGCGTCGCTGCGTTGCCCCAACGGCGCGGACACGGCGGACACCTGCCTGTCGGACGCGCAGATCGACACGGTGCACGCCATCGAATCGCCGCTCGAGTTCGCGACGTACTCGCTGGCCAACGGCGTGAAGCGCGCGGGCGGCTACAACCTCCTCGAAGGCGCGCTGGTGGCCGGCCCGTACACCACGCGCGACCTCGGCACGCGCAAGGCGCCGGGCAACCCCGCCACCTCGGCCGACGCCAACATGTACGTCACGGGCGACCAGTGGGTGAAGTTCTTCGTCACGCGCGATGCCGGTTTCAACACGCTCACCTTCGATCCGCAGAACCCCGGCGCGTACGCGGCGCGGGTGGCCGAGGTGTCGAAGCTCACCGACGCGACCGATCCGAACCTCGCGCCCTTCTTCGCGCGCGGCGGCAAGCTGATCATGCTGCACGGCCTGGCCGACGAGGTGATCAGCCCCAACTCGACCATCGACTACTACCGGCAGCTCGTCGCCACGCTGGGCCAGGCCGCGGTCACGCAGAACGTGCGCTTCTACACCGTGCCCGGCATGGGCCACGGCACCGGCAGCTTCATTCCCAACTGGGACTCGCTCGCGGCGCTCGAAGGCTGGGTCGAGGCCGGCCTCGCGCCCGCCACGCCCGTGGCGGTGGACGCCGTGGCCGGCAGCTACGGCCGCACGCGCCCGCTGTGCCAGTTTCCGTCGTGGCCCAGGTACCGCGGCAGCGGCAGCCTCGATGCGGCCGTCAACTACAGCTGCGTGACCGAGGTCGGCGACCCGCTGGCCTGCCCCAACCTGCCGGCGAGCGCAACGCGCTACAAAGGCGGCAACAGCTTCGGCGAGGAACTGCAGGTGCAGATCGACCCGGCCACCATGGCCTACACCGTGACCATCGACGCGAGCCACGTACCCACGCGGGTCGGCACGCAGCGCAGCGGCTCGCTGGTGTCGCAGGGCAGCTGCAGCTACGCGAGCGGCGAGAGCGGGGCGGTGTTCAGCTTCGGCGCCGGCGGCGTGCTGCTGGGCGGCGTGAACCCGCCGAGCGGCAGCGGCTTCTCGCCGCTGGTGGCGTTCCAGAACACCTTCCAGAACGTGTCGCCGTCGACGGACTTCCGCTCGGTCTCGCTGATCTTCAATGCGGCCGGCGTGGAGCAGCTCGGCGCGGGTACCACGGCGGCGTTCTCGTCGACGGGGCGGCTGCGCAATGCGGGCACCTTCCAGTTCTGCCGCAGCCCGGCGTCGAACAGCTTCATGACCTACGACCAGACCTGCAAGAACACCGAGAAGGGCTACCTCAGCTACAGCACGGCGCGCGGGGCCTTCGACATGTACACGACCTCGACCTCGTCGAGCGGCACCGCCGAGACCGAGGGCGGCACGCTCACCGGCTCGGTGGTGATCGGGCTGGTCAACGGCGTGTCCACGCCGCTGTACCTGCGCCGCGTGGCCACTGCCGTGCCGGCGGCCGACACCTCCAGCGGCGCGGCCACCGTCATCCAGCCGGGCCTGCGCCTGCTCGCGGTGCAGCAGACGCTGATGCCCGGCGCGGCCGATGGCAGCTACGCCGTGGCCAGCGTGAAGGGCGAGAGCCGCGAGGCCACCGTGGTCGGCACGGCCTTCAACCTCGGCGGCGCGGCCACCACGCTGGGCTACGACACGCCGGTGCTCGGCGTGGCGCAGGCCGGTGCCGGCCGGCCGGGCCATCTCATCTTCAACAGCGGCGTCGTGGCCTTCGTCTCCACCGATGGAGCGAACGCGGCGCTGGACCTCGGAGTACGCCATTGAAAAAATACCTCTCGCAACTTGCCGCCTTCGCTTGGCTGAGTGCGGCGCCGCTGCTGTCCGCGCACGCGGCACTTGCCACTGCGCCCAAGCCCACGGCCTGCCCGTCGCCCGTGCCGGAGACCGCGCGCTGCTACACCGGTGAAGACGGCGCGGGCTCGTTCTACTGGATCGCCATTCCGAAAGACTGGCAGCGCGGCGTGCTCGTGATGCATGCGCACGGCGGGCCCGAAACCGGCGCGCCCAAGCTCGCGCGCAGCGAGGAAGACCTCAAGCGCTGGGCCATCACCGTGAAGGCCGGCTATGCCTGGGCCGGCTCCACTTACCGGCGCGGCGGCTACGGGGTGACGATGGCGGCCGAAGACACCGAGCGGCTGCGCCAGATCGTCGTGCGCCACTTCGGCCAGCCCCAGCGCACGCTGCTGCACGGGCAGAGCTACGGCGCGGGCGTGGCGGCGAAGGCGGCCGAACTGTATGCGCCCGTGGGCGATGCGAAGTCGCCCTACGACGGCCTGCTGCTCACCAGCGGCGTGCTCGGCGGCGGCAACAGCGCCTACGACTTCCGGCTCGACCTGCGCGTGGTGTACCAGTACGTCTGCCGCAACCATCCCAAGCCCGATGAGCCGCAGTACCCGCTGTGGATGGGCCTGCCGATGGACGCGAAGCTCACGCGCGCCGACCTCGCGGCACGTGTCAAGGACTGCACTGGCGTCGGCACGCCGGCCGCGCAGCGCACGTCCGAGCAGGCGGCGCGGCTGAAGACGATCCTGTCGGTCGTGAAGATCCCCGAGCGCTCGCTCGTCGGCCACCTCAACTGGGCGACGTGGCTGTTCCAGGACCTCGTGCAGCAGCGCCTGAAGGGCCGCAACCCCTTCGGCAACATCGGCGTGGTCTACAGCGGCTCGGCCGACGATGCGGCGCTCAATGCCGGCGTGCAGCGCTACGCGGCCGACCCGCAGGCCCAGGGCGCACTCGCGGCCGACAGTCAGCCCACCGGCCGCACCTCGCTGCCCACCGTGGGCCTGCATGCCATCGACGACCCCACGGCCTTCGTCGAACTCGAGAACGCCTACCGCCGCATCCGCAACGCGGCCGGCACCGGCGGGCACCTGGTGCAGAGCTTCAGCGCCGAGCGCGAGCACAGCTACCTCAGCGATTCGGAATACCCCGCGCTCTTCGGTGCATTGCTCGACTGGATCGACAAGGGCGAGAAGCCCACGCCCCAGAGCCTGGCGCAGCGGTGCGTGGCGCTCATGCCGCGCTACGACACCGACGGCAAGAACGGCTGCCACATCCAGCCCGAGTGGCAACCCCCGACGCTCGAAAGCCGTGTGCCTTCGCGCGCGCCCTGAATTTCTTTTTGACCTTGACGGAGACTTCCATGAAAAAACTGTTCGCCCTCGCGGCGATGGCCTTGGCTGTGTGCGCCCACGCGCAGGACTTTCCCGCGGGCAAGCCCGTGACCATCGTCGTGCCCTTCGCGGCCGGCGGCCCGACCGACCGCGTCGCGCGCGACCTCGCCGAGGCGCTGCGCAAGCCGCTGGGCGGCGCCAGCGTCATCATCGACAACGTGCCCGGCGCGGGCAGTTCCATCGGCGCGGCCAAGGTCGCGCGCGCCAACCCCGACGGCTACACGCTGCTGCTCAACCACATCGCGATGGCGACCGTGCCGACGCTGGTGCGCAACGTGCCGTTCAAGGTCGAGACCGACTTCGAGTACCTGGGCATCGTCAACGACGTGCCCATGACGCTCATCGCCAAGCCCAGCCTGCCGGCCACCAACTACAAGGAGCTGACCGCCTGGATCGCCACCAACAAGGGCAAGATCAACCTGGGCAACGCAGGCATCGGCTCGGCCTCGCACCTGTGCGGTTTGCTCTACCAGAGCGCCACGAAGACCGAGATGACGCCCGTGCCCTACAAGGGCACGGCACCCGCCATCACCGACCTCATCGGCGGCCAGATCGACCTCTTGTGCGACCAGAGCACCAACACCTCGCCGCAGATCGAGGCGAAGAAGGTCAAGGCCTATGCCGTGACCACGCCCAAGCGCCTGACCACGCCGCTCTTGAAAGACCTGCCCACACTCGACGAGGCCGGCCTGAAGAACTTCCAGGTGACGATCTGGCACGGCCTGTACGCGCCCAAGGGCACGCCCGCGCCGGTGCTCAAGAAGATCAGCGATGCGCTGAAGGCAGCACTGAAGGACGCCGACTTCATCAAGCGCGAGGAAGCGCTCGGCGCCGTGGTCGCCACCGACGGGCGCATCGAGCCCGAGGGGCACAAGAAGTTCGTGGCGGCGGAGATTGCAAAGTGGAGCCCGATCATCAAGGCGGCGGGGGTGTACGCGGACTGAGCTTGTCGGCCGCGCGCATCGCGCTCAGAGCCCGTGGATGGCAACGGTGGCCCAGAAGGCGACCCACACGCCGATCAGCCCCAGCAGCGCCATGACGGTGACGTAGGCAATGAAGTACGTCACGCGTCTTGCGATGCTGGGGGTGGCTGGAACCTGCCACCAATAGATCAAGCCAGCCCACAACAGCAGGGCGCAGGCGATGAGGGCTACACCGGTCCCCGTCAATGTCAGGATCTGGCGTCGCGCCAGTCCGGTGAGCAGGACGTTGAGGACCGGGATCGAAACGGCCCACGTGAGCGCGCTCAGCACCGGCCGCAGGCCGGCATTCATCGAATCGCGTCGCGCGGTGCTGCGTGAGTTCTGTACTGTCATTTTTCTCTCCCTGTTGGACCGTTGTGGCCTCCTCAAAATCTTAGGGAGAGCTGTCTCATGCACATGCAGCAGGTCGCGCTGGAATCAGCAATGACCGTGACGCAAGTGGTTTGCTTGCCGTGGCAATCGCAAACCGATCGTGAACGAGTTAGCCCTACCGCATCGAATGCACCAGGGCGCAGCTCAGAGCCATTACCCTCGTCGATCCTGTTCATCAGAAATCGGCTCCATGAGCTTCAGCATCTACTACGACGCAAGACGAGACAGTCCCCTGACCCGCGAGGAAGCGCAGCGCCTGGACGCGATCGTGACTGCCTTCGACAAAGTCGACGAAGCCGACCGCCATGCGCATTCAGGTAAGGGCCTCAACTGGGAGACCTTCACGCTCTACGAGGCGTCCGGACTCACCGGGGGAAAGGTACTGGAAGGCGCCACGAAACTCCCCGACAACAAGGCGTTCGCCATGCACAAGGGGGCCAGCCACTGGGTGGCCTGCCTCAACCGGATTCGCCGCGAAGTGCTGCCGGATGCCAGGTGGAGCGTGAGCATCGATGACAGGATGCTGTTCTGGAACGACAAGAGCGGCTGGCACGACGAGGCATCGGACGGGCTGGCGACGCTCTGGCTGGGCTGCCTGTTGAGCGCGCCGTTCCGACGGTTCACGAAGTGAGCGGGTAACCGTCGGGCGTGGCCCTGCCAGACCGCGTCAGAACGTCCCCGGCAACAGGATGTCCGACTTCACATCGTCGATCTGCGTGCGACCGCAGAAGGCCATCGTGATGTCCAGTTCCTTGTGGATGATCTGCAGCGCGCGCGTCACGCCTTCCTGGCCGTAGGCGCCCAGGCCGTACAGGAAGCTGCGGCCGATCAGCGTGCCGCGTGCGCCGAGCGCGCGGGCCTTGAGCACGTCCTGGCCGCTGCGCACGCCGCCGTCCATCCACACTTCGATCTGGCTGCCCACGGCATCGGCGATGGCCGGCAGCGCGGCGATGGAGGAGGGGGCGCCGTCGAGCTGGCGGCCACCGTGGTTCGACACGATGAGTGCGTCGGCGCCACTGGCCACGGCCAGGCGTGCGTCTTCTTCGTCCATGATGCCCTTGAGGATCAGCTTGCCGCCCCAGCGCTTCTTGATCCATTCGACGTCCGCCCAGCTCAGGGCCGGGTCGAACTGCTCGGCGGTCCACGACGACAGCGACGACAGGTCTTTCACGCCCTTGGCGTGGCCGGCGATGTTGCCGAAGGTGCGGCGCTTGGTGCCCAGCATGCCCATGCACCAGCGCGGCTTGGTCGCCAGGTTGATGAGGTTCTTGATGGTGGGCTTGGGCGGCGTCGACAGGCCATTCTTGATGTCCTTATGGCGCTGCCCGAGGATCTGCAGGTCGAGCGTGAGCTGCAGCGCCGACACGTTGGCGGCCTTGGCGCGGTCGATCAGGCGTTCGATGAAGTCGCGGTCCTTCATCACGTAGAGCTGGAACCAGAAGGGGTGGCGGTCGGTGTTCTCGGCAATGTCTTCCAGCGAGCAGATGCTCATGGTCGAGAGCGTGAACGGGATGCCGAAGGCCTTGGCGGCGCGCGCGCCCAGGATTTCGCCGTCGGCGTGCTGCATGCCGGTCAGGCCCGTGGGCGCGATGGCCACGGGCATGGCGACCTCCTGGCCGATCATGGTGGTGCGGGTGGAGCGGCCTTCCATGTTCACGGCCACGCGCTGGCGCAGCTTGATCTTCTGGAAGTCGCTCTCGTTGGCGCGGTAGGTGCCCTCGGTCCAGGCGCCGGAGTCGGCGTAGTCGTAGAACATCTTCGGCACGCGCCGCTGGGCGATCGCCCGCAGGTCTTCGATGCAGGTGATCTTGGAAAGGTCGGGCACGGGGGAGGTCTCCTGGCTGGTGTTATTGAGGTCAAGGCGGGCCGGCTACGCAGGCCACGGCAGCGCCGGGGGTCGAGTCTGCAGGGGAAACGCGCCGGCGACCTGAAAAAAGCCCACACCCCGGCTGAAAATTATTCAGCCCGGCTCGCGCAGCGCCTGGCGCAGCCATTCGACGAAGGTGGCGCACTCCCAGCGTTCCATGGTGCCGGGGCGCCAGCACAGGAAGTAGGCGTTGGGCGAGGGCGCGCTGTGCGGCGACAGGCGCACCAGCCGGCCGTTGTCCAGCCAGGCGCGGCCCAGCCGCAGGTGCATGAGCACCACGCCGAAGTCTTCGGCGGCCGCATCGAGCGCCAGGCCCAGGTCGTTGAACTGGTGGCCCACGGCCGGCTCGGGCAGGCCGATGCCGCAGGCCTTGAACCAGATGCGCCACGACTCCAGCGGCGTGCGCAGCATCTGCACGCGCGCCACCTCGGCATCGGTCGAGAAGTGCTGCTCGAAGGGGCCGTGGCGTTCCAGGTAGGCCGGGCTGCACACCGGCGAGACGTCGTCGGCCAGCAGCTGGCAGAACTCGCGGTCGTGGAAGGGGCCGGTGCCGAAGCGCAGCTCGATGTCGGCGTCTTCGGCCGTGAAGTTGCGCACCGGCATGGTCACCTGCAGCATCAGCTCGATGGTCGGGTAGGCGTCGCGGAACTCGGCCAGCCGGGGCAGCAGCATCTGGCGCGAGAAGGTGGGCGTGACCGCCACGCGCAGCCGCCGCACCTGCGACGCGGGCTCGCGCCCTGGCACCTGCTGCAGCGCCGCAATGGCCTCGCGCACGCGCGCCAGGTAGGCCACGCCGTCGGCGCTTAGGCCGAAGTCGTTGCCCGTGAAGAGCTTGAGCTCGAGCTGCGTCTCGAGCTGGCGGATGCGATGGCTCACAGCGCTGGGCGTCACGCTGAGCTCCTCGGCCGCCAAGTTCACGCTGCGCAGCCGCGCGACGGCCTCGAAGGCCTGCAGGCCCTGGGTCGAGGGAAGTCGCGTCGATGCCATGTGTTTTGGGAAGGAGTGAGCGATGCGATGTTATCGAAGGGCGACCAGCGCATCGAGCAGCCGCCGCAGGTCGTCGACCGCCTCGCGCGCCAGCGCCGCATCCCCCATCTGCGCCTTGACGATGGCGCCGTCGACGCCCAGGGCGGCCGCCTGTGCAATGGCCATGCGCTGCGGGCCGTCGGGCAACAGGCCGGCGATCACCTCGACCATCTCGCGCTTGTGCTCGCGCGCGATGTCGGCGGCACCGGCCACGCTGGCCCCCACTTCCACCACCGAGTTGATGAAGGCACAGCCCCGAAACAGCGGGTCGGCGAACCACTCGGCCATCACGTCGGCCAGCACCGGCAGCGCCTGCCCCTGCGCGATGTGCTGCTGCGCGTCGCGCCGGCCCAGCGCATCGACGAACCAGGCCATCCACACGCCATGCCGATGGTCGAGAAAGGCGCGCACCAGGTCGTCCTTCGAGGGGAAGTGCCGGTAGAAGGTGACCTTGGTGACGCCCGACGCGGCGATCACGCGGTCGATGCCGGTGGCGCGGATGCCGTCGGCATAGAAGAGCTCGTGCGCCGTGAGCAGGATGCGCTCGCGCGCGGGCAGTGCAGAGATGTCCATGCGGCGATTGTAGGCATGTAGACAGGTCTGTCTACTCATGGCACATTGCGGGCCTTCATCACTTCATTTCTTGACTGAAAGACCGCCATGGAATCCCGCCCGCCGCTGCCGCCCTTCACCCTCGAATCCGCCCTCCAGAAAGTCCAGGCCGCCGAAGACGCCTGGAACTCGCGCGACCCCGTGCGCGTGAGCCTGGCCTACACGCCCGACACCGAATGGCGCAACCGCGCCGACTTCGTCAACGGCCGCGCGCAGGTGGTGGAGTTCCTGTCGCGCAAGTGGGAGCGCGAGCACGACTACCGCCTGAAGAAGCAGCTGTGGGCCTTCATGGACAACCGCATCGCGGTGCGCTTCGAGTACGAATGGCACGACGCCGCGGGCCAGTGGTTCCGCAGCCATGGCAACGAGAACTGGGAGTTTGCGCAGAACGGCTTGATGCAAAGGCGCTACGCGAGCATCAACGACCAGCCCATTGCGGAGTCGGAGCGCAAGTTCCGCTGGGAGCGCTGAGGCGCAGGGGCCGACAACGGGCATGCCTGTTGCTTGCCCTGTCGCATCCCTTCATACCCAGGAGCCAAGCCGCATGAACCGCAACGACGTCACCGAGAAGATCATCACCGTGAAGGTGTCCAAGGGCATCCAGTGGGCCGACGTGGCCAAGAAGGTCGGCCTGTCGAAAGAGTGGACCACCGCCGCCTGCCTCGGCCAGATGACGCTCGACGACAAGCAGGCCAAGGTCGTCGGCAAGATCTTCGGCCTCACGCCCGAGGAGCAGAAGTGGCTCCAGGTCGTGCCCTACAAGGGCTCGCTGCCCACGCCCGTGCCCACCGACCCGCTGATCTACCGCTGGTACGAGGTGGTGAGCGTGTACGGCACCACCATCAAGGAACTGATCCATGAAGAGTTCGGCGACGGCATCATGAGCGCCATCGACTTCAGCATGGACATCCAGCGCCAGCCCGACCCGAAGGGCGACCGCGTCAACGTGGTGCTGTCGGGCAAGTTCCTGCCGTACAAGAGCTACTGACGTTCGGCGCTCAGTCAGTACACCGGTGCCGCCGGCTTCGGCCGCGGCGTCGGAGCCGGGCGCCAGCCGGGGCCGGCCATGCCGTAGCGCGCGCCCTCGATCGCCCCGGCAATGGCGCGCGCCACGCCCTCGACCGGCGTCGTCAGTCGCCGCCGCGTGCGCATGCGCTCGAAGGCGTAGCTGTCGGCGATGCGCTCGGCCAGCGGGTCGGCGGCCTCGGCCACGTCGGGGCTCACCAGCGAGACTTGCACGCGCCCCGCGTGTTCCCGCCGCAGCCCTTCCGAAATGGCCTGCACCGCGTACTGCGTGCCGTGGTAGACGGCCGAGTCGGGCGTGGCGCCGCCCATGGCCACTGGCGCGACGTTGACGATGTGGCCCCAGCCCTGCTCCTGCATCGTGGGCAGCACAGCCGCCACGCCCAGCAGCATGCCGCGCAGGTTGACGTCGATCATCAGCTCCCACTCCTCGATCTTGCGCTGCCACAGCGGCGACAGCGGCATCACGCCGGCGGCGTTCACCAGCACGTCGATGCGGTCGTGCGTGTCGAGGGCGAACTCGGCAAAGGCCTCCATGTCGGGCCGGTGCGTCACATCGAGTCGCCGGAAGCTCGCCGAGCCGCCGGTGGCGTTGATCTCGGCCGCGAGCGCCGCGAGCCGTTCGGTGCGGCGCGCGCCGAGCACCACATGGGCGCCGCGCCGCGCGAGCCGCCGCGCCGTCGCCTCGCCGATGCCGCTGCTGGCGCCGGTGACGAGAACCACTGTGTCCTGGATTGCACTCATACAAAACTCCTCATGCGGGTCGATGCGCCACGGCGCGAAGGGTGCGCCGGGCATGCAGAGGAGTCTCGGGGCGAAGGGGCCGGAGGCGGTATCCGGATCGAACGAGGTTTTTGCCTGATCCTGCGAAATGCAGAAACAGGCGGGTCGTGCGCGGGGCCGCGTCAGGCGCGCCGGCCCAGCCGGTTCCCCAACGCCAGCAACCCCCATCCCGCCAGCCCGAAGGTCAGCGCGATGCCTGCGGCATAGACGGCCACGCCGCCGTAGCCGCCGACGTTGGCGGGGTTGAGGAAGGGGTAGGGGTACCAGCCCGTGCGGCTGCCGCGCACCAGCGTGTAGACCAGGTAGGCCATCGGGAAGACCAGCGTCCACAGCAGTTGCCGGCCGCCGAGGCGCGTGCGCGGCGGTTGCAGCAACCAGTCGAGCAGCACGACGCACGGCATGACGTGGTGCAGCAGCGTGTTGATCCACGGCCGCAGCGCGCCGAGGTCGACGTCGCGCAGCAGCAGCGAGAAGACGATGCCGACCACCACCATGTTCACGGCTGAGATGGCGCGCAGCCCCTCGTCGGGCCCCGTGGACGCCGGCCGCCAGAGGCGGCGCGCCCCCAGCACCAGCACGATCGCCGCGAACAGGTTCGAGAGGTTGGTGAAGAAGCTGAAGAAGTTGACGACGTCGAAGCCCATGCGGACATGGATCGCCAGCTGCCAGCCGATCGCCACCAGGGTCAGCAGGCCGAAGAAGAGGCGCAGGGCGGACCAGGCCATGGGATGCCGGTCCTCAGGGCCTGCAGCTGCCGCCCATGGACACCGAGCCGTCCTTGCATTCGGTGAGGATGGGCTCGCCGCGCGACGCGGGCGCCGAGGTGGCGCTCGGGGGCGGCGAGGCCGCGCCGCCTTCGCGCTGGTAGACGATCTTCTTCGTGCCCAGCTCGCAGCTGCCCACCACCTGTCCGCTCGCCGTGGCGGCGGCATCGATGGTGACGACGCTGAAGTTCGTCACGCCCGACGCGGCGATCTTGGCCTCGATCTGGGCGCGCAGCGTTTCGCAGTTGCTCGGGCTCGGGCTCTGGGCATGGGCGTTGCCGGCGGCCATGAGCAGGGGCCAGGCGGCGGCAACAGCAAGCCAATGGCGTTTCATGAGGGGCCTGCCTTTCTTTCTTGCGTGCAGTGGGGGCGGGAGAAATCGGAGTCTAGTCGTGCACAAAGACCAACGGCCCGCCGCGCGAGCGACAGGCCGTTGGTGTGGGCACTTCCGGGCCTGGTCAGGCCCGGGAGGCGCAACGCAGCGGGATCAGACCGCCGGTGCCAGCACCGCGTTCAGCGTGGCACTCGGGCGCATCACGGCTTCGTACTTCTTCGGGTCGGCCAGGTAGTAGCCGCCGATGTCCACGGCCTTGCCCTGCACGGCCGCGAGTTCGTCGACGATCTTCTTCTCGTTGGCGGTGAGCGCTTCGGCCAGCTTCTTGAACTTGGCCTGCAGCTCCTTGTCCTCGGTCTGCGCGGCGAGTTCCTGGGCCCAGTACATGGCCAGGTAGAACTGGCTGCCGCGGTTGTCCAGCTGGCCGGTCTTGGGCGACGGGTTCTTGTTGTTGTCCAGCAGCTGGCCGGTGGCGGCGTCGAGCGTCTTGGCCAGGATCTTGGCCTGCGCGTTGCCGGTCTTCAGGCCCAGGTCTTCCAGGCTCACAGCCAGCGCGAGGAATTCACCGAGCGAGTCCCAGCGCAGGTGGTTTTCTTCCACCAGCTGCTGCACGTGCTTGGGGGCCGAGCCGCCCGCGCCGGTCTCGTACATGCCGCCGCCGGCCATGAGCGGCACGATCGACAGCATCTTGGCCGAGGTGCCCAGTTCCATGATGGGGAACAGGTCGGTGAGGTAGTCGCGCAGGATGTTGCCGGTGGCGCTGATGGTGTCCAGGCCGCGCACGACGCGCTCCAGCGTGTAACGCA
This sequence comes from Variovorax sp. BGA-UO-ETr-C22, assembly GCF_059567965.1. Taxonomy (NCBI): domain Bacteria; kingdom Pseudomonadati; phylum Pseudomonadota; class Betaproteobacteria; order Burkholderiales; family Comamonadaceae; genus Variovorax; species Variovorax sp. BGA-UO-ETr-C22. The sequence goes on along the minus strand of NZ_JCAQPA010000004.1, from coordinate 144,850 downwards.
TGGCGCGCACCTGGCTCATGATCTGGATGTCCAGGCCCGTGGTGTCGTGCTCGTGCAGGTACATCTTGACCTTGGTGATCAGCTGCGCCTCGTGCGGGCGGTAGGCGTCGAGCCAGAACACGACCGGCATGCCGGAGTTGCGCGCGCGGTTCACTGCCAGCTTCACCCAGTCGCGGATCGCGGCGTCCTTGACCTGGCACATGCGCCAGATGTCGCCCTTTTCCACGTCTTCGCTCATCAGCACTTCGCCGGTGTCCAGGTCGGTGATGTTGGCCACGCCGTCTTCGGGGATCTCGAAGGTCTTGTCGTGCGAGCCGTACTCTTCGGCCTTCTGGGCCATGAGGCCGACGTTGGGCACGGTGCCCATGGTCTTGGGGTCGAAGGCGCCGTGCCACTTGCAGAAGTTGATGATCTCCTGGTAGATGCGGGCGAAGGTCGATTCGGGCATCACGGCCTTGACGTCCTTCAGGCGGCCGTCGGCGCCCCACATCTTGCCGCCGTTGCGGATCATGGCGGGCATGGAGGCGTCCACGATCACGTCGTTGGGCGAGTGGAAGTTGGTGATGCCCTTGGCCGAGTCGACCATGGCCAGCTCGGGGCGGCCTTCGTGGCAGGCGTGCAGGTCGCGCTTGATCTCGTCCTGCGTGCTCTGGGGCAGCGTGGCGATCTTGTTGTACAGGTCGACCATGCCGTTGTTGACGTTGATGCCCAGCTCGTCGAACAGCTTGCCGTGTTTCTCGAAGGCTTCCTTGTAGAAGATCTTCACGCAGTGGCCGAACACGATGGGGTGCGAGACCTTCATCATCGTGGCCTTCACGTGCAGCGAGAACATGACACCGGTCTTGTGCGCGTCTTCGATTTCCTTTTCATAGAAGGCCAGCAGGGCCTTCTTGCTCATGAACATGGAGTCGATGATCTCGCGGTCGAGCAGGGCGACCTTGGGCTTGAGCACGATGGTCTTGCCGCTCTTGGTGAGCAGTTCCATCTTGACGTTGCGGGCGCGGTCCAGCGTCATGGACTTTTCGCCGTGATAGAAGTCGCCGCCGTGCATGTGCGAGACGTGCGAGCGCGAGGCCTGGCTCCACTCGGCCATGCTGTGCGGGTTCTTGCGGGCGTATTCCTTCACGGCGCGGGGCGCGCGGCGGTCGGAGTTGCCTTCGCGCAGCACGGGGTTCACGGCGCTGCCGGTGCACTTGTTGTAGCGCGTGCGGATGTCCTTGTCCTCGTCCGAGGTCGGGTTCTCCGGGTAGTCGGGGATCTTGTAGCCCTTGCCCTGCAGTTCCTTGATGGCCGACTTGAGTTGCGACACCGAGGCGCTGATGTTGGGCAGCTTGATGATGTTGGCTTCAGGCTTGAGCGTGAGCTTGCCCAGTTCGGCCAGGTTGTCGGGCACCTTCTGGTCGTCGCTCAGGAACTCGGGGAACTCGCCCAGGATGCGGGCGGCCACCGAGATGTCGCTCGTCGTCACGTTGATGCCGGCCGGAGCCGTGAAGGCGCGCACGATGGGCAGGAAGGCGTAGGTCGCCAGCAGGGGCGCCTCGTCGGTGAGGGTGTAGACGATGGTGGGTTGCTTCGTGCTCATGCGCTTGCTTCCGTAGGTTCTGGGTTGTCGAGAGGGCTGAAATTTCATTGGGCGAAATGGACTTTCGCCGGAGCCCCCCATTGTCGCCCGGTCGGGCCGGGGCGCGGCCGGAGAAACCCCGATGACCCCTCTGCCAGGGCTTCCCGCGATGGCTACCATTGCGCCCCATGAAAAAGCTGCCTCTTGCCGGGATCGTCGGTCTTCTCGCGTCGCTGCCGGCCGGCCCCCTGCTCGCCGCGCCTGCCGCGCAGGTCTTCGTGGCCGTCAAGGCGCCCGAGGCCGTCGATGCCATGTGGCGCGCCCACCTGTGCGCCTTGCTGCCCCAGCCCTGCGATGCGCAGGCGCTGAAGCTGCACCGCCCGCGCGACGGCGGCGCGCCCGACGACTACCTGCTCACCTCGGAAAAGCCCCTGGCCATGGCGCGCCTGAAGCGCGACGCCGGCACCGGCGGCTGGCAGCTCGCGCAGCTGCACGATTTCTCGACTTACGTGGCCTCGCAGCAGCGCGACCGCCGCAGCACCGACCCCGAGCTGCACCTGGCCCTCGCGCCGGTGCTCTACCCGCTGGCCGAGGGCCGCTGGGCCGTGGCCGTGACCCAGCACGAAGCGGAAAGCTATTCGGGCGGCGGCGCGTCCTATGTGACGGCCGACTTCGTGCCGCTGGACACGCCGCCCGGGCAGCGCGCCAAGGCCGCGCGCGAGGGCATCCCGTACTGGTGCTCGCGGTCGATCCGCGCCTGCTTCAGCGAGAAGGAATACAAGACCTCGAAGCACTGCCACGACGAAAGCCGCGGCAGCCTGCGCATCGCCTACGACGCACCGGCGAAGGCCGGCGGTCCCTATGTGTGGCGCTACACCTGGCTGCAGAGCGAGTGGCCGGCGCACACGGGGCCGGCCGGCAACAAGCGCACCAGCGTCGACTTCACGGACGACAGCGCGCAGAAACCGACCGCCTGCGACGGCGGGCTGCAGTAGGCAGGCAGCAGCAGCGGATCAGTGCCGCGGTACCGTCACCGCGCCCACGTGCAGCGTGCGCCCTGCGCCCAGCCCCGCCATGACCAGCACCACGCCCAGGCCGACGAACAGCCACGCCGAGGCGCGGAAGCTGCCGGTCCAGCCGTGCAGCAGCCCGGCCAGCAGCGGGCCGAAGGCCGCCACCATGTAGCCCACGCCCTGCGCCATGCCCGACAGGTGCGCGGCAATGTGCGAATCGGGCGAGCGCAGCACGATCATGGTGAGCGCCAGCGCGAAGGTGCCGCCCTGCGAAATGCCCAGCACCACGGCCCAGGTCCACATGCCGCCGGGGGCGTCCAGCGGCGCGAACAGCATGGCCAGCATGGCCGCCACCGTCATCGCCGACAGCACCACCGCCAGCGCGCGCTGGTTGCGCAGCTTCACGGCCAGCGCCGGCACCACGAGGCAGGTCACGACCTGCGTCATGACCGACAGCGACACCACGTAGCCGGCCATTTCGCCGCTGAGCCCGCGCTCGCGCAGGATCGGCGCCAGCCAGCCCATCACGATGTACGCCAGGGCCGACTGCAGCCCCATGAAGAAGGTCACCTGCCAGGCCAGCCGGTCGCGCCACAGGCCGCGCACGGTGAAGCCCGATTCGCTCGCCACCGGCTTGAGCGGCAGCGCCTGCGGCGCCCAGATGAACGTGACCAGCGCGGCCGGCACGGCCCACATGGCGAGCGCCAGCGTCCAGCCGCCGCCCAGCGCGTGCTCCAGCGGCACCGTCAGGCCCGCGGCGCTGGCGGCGCCGCCGCACACGGCCATGGTGTACAGGCCCATCATCAGCGCGGCCTGCTTGGCGAAGTCGCGCTTCACCAGGCCCGAGAGCAGCACGTTGGACACCGCGATGCCGCTGCCCGCGATGGCCGAGGCCAGGAACAGCAGCGGGATGTTGCCGGTGCCGCGCAGCACCGTGCCCACGCCGATCAGCACCATGCAGCCCAGCAGCGTGCGTTCGGTGCCGAAGCGGCGCCCGAGCCAGGGCGCCATCGGCGCGAACACGCCCAGGCAGACGATCGGCAGCGTGGTCAGCAGGCTGGCCGCGGTGGCCGACAGGCCCGTGGCGCGGATGATTTCCGGCAGCACCACCGACAGGCTGGCGAACACCGGGCGCAGGTTGAAGGCGATGAGCACCACCGTCAGGCCCAGCAGCAGCCGGCGGCCCCGGCTGGGCGTCGGCGTGGGGCGCGGCGCGGGCAGGCTGTCGACCTCGGCGTCGATCAGCAGTTCTTCGGCGCCCGATGGCGCCGCCTGGGTGCGCGCGACGGTGGCAGCACCCGTGGGCAAGGTCATCGCGCTCATGCCGTGCCCAGTGCGAGCGCGTTGAGCGTCGGCGCCATCAGCTCGCGCACGGCGGCGGCGGCGCGCTCGGGGTCGCGGCTGGCAATGCCTTCGACGATGGCGCGGTGCGCCGCCTCGTCGGGCTCGGGCAGGCTGGCGCTCAGCGTGCTGGCGATGGTTTCCTTGATGTAGCCGGTGATGAAGCGGCAGGTCTCGACCAGCGCCAGGTTGCCCGACACATCGACGATGGCCAGGTGAAAGGCCAGGTCGCGCTCGATGAAGGCCGCGCCGCCGTCGGCCAGGTCGGGCTGGCCGCGCTTGTCGAGCAGGGCGTTCAACCGGCGCAGGTCTTTCGCGGTGTGGCGCACGGCGGCGAGCCGGGCGGCCTCGACCTCGAGCGCGCGGCGCACCTCGAACTGGTCGCGCAGGCTGGCCAGGCGCAGCTTCTGCAGGCTGGCCGAGGGGTCGAAGCCCGAGCGCACGTACGTGCCCGAACCCTGCCGCACTTCGAGCAGGCCGCGCGAGACCAGCGTCTTCACCGCCTCGCGCACCGTGCCGCGGCTCACGCCCAGCAGCTGCGCCAGCTGGGGCTCGATCGGAATGCGCGAGCCGATGGGCCAGCGGCCCGCCGCGATTTCGGTGCGGATGCTGTTCGCGGCGGCGTCGGCCAGGGAGGTGCGGGGCGGTTGGACGAGCATGGGATCAGGGCGGCTTATTCATTCAATGATTGGATGAATTTAACCACTGTCAAAAAGACGCGGTCGGCGGGAGGGGCATGAGGCGGCGCGGAAGGGGGCCCGGCCGCCCGCTTTACCAGCTGCCCGAGGCGCCGCCGCCGCTGCTCGAACCGCCGCTGTCCGAGGAGGACGAAGACGACGACGAGGAAGAGGACGACGAACTGCTGCTCCAGCCGCTGTCCCCATCGTCGTCGCTGCTGCCCGATTCCCAGACGCCGGGCGGCAGGAAGCCGATCAGCATCGAGAAGAACGCCGCCAGCGCGATGGGAATCCACGAGGTGTCCGGCACGGGGCCGGGCGAGGTGATGTGGAACACGTAGCCGCAGATGCCCGCCACGATGGCCAGGCGCACGAGGAAGCTGATCACGCTGCGCTGGAAGGTGTTGACCATGCAGCGCACGATGATCGCCACGAACAGCGTCACGCCGCCGATGCACAGCGCCCACAGGAAGCCCCACCAGAAGCGGTCGGCGCCGACCGTGAATGCGACGGCGACCAGCGACGCGATCACGAGCACGAAGCCGCCCATGAAGATGGCGGCCGTGCGCGACATGCCGCAGAGAAAGCCCAGGCCGTAGCCGAAGATCGCCGGCATCGCCAGCACCAGCGCGATGGCCGGGTTCAGCAGCGCCGCGCCGGCCGCCAGCGGGCCGGCCCCGAGCAGACCGAGCACCAGGCGCAGGTCGCGCGGGGCAGGGCGCGCACGCGCCGGTTCGGGCTTCATTGCCGCCAGGGCGTCGGCCCAGGGTTCGGGGCCCGCGCCGGCGTTGCGCCGACCCTTGCGTTTTTTCTCTTCGGCACGCCGCGAGGCCGAGGTGCCGCGCGGCGGGTCGCGCTCGATGCCGCGGCCGTGGTAGATGCCCAGGCCCAGGCCCCACAGCACCACGCCCAGCAGGCCCCAGCCCTCGGGCGTGACGCGGCCGCCGCTCGTCAGGCTGGTGACCTTCTCGTCGTCGGGTGCTGGGACGGGTGCGGCGGCGTGGTCCACGACGATCTGCTGCGACTCGGGCGCGACAACGCCCACCTCGCCGTCGAGCAGCCGCGCGAGCGCGCCCACGGCTGCCTGCACGCCGCCGGCGAAGTCGCCCTCGCGAAAGCGCGGCGCCATCTCGCGGTCGATGATGCGGGCCGCCTGGATGTCGGTCACCGTGCCTTCGAGTCCGGTGCCGACCTCGATGCGCATGCGCCGGTCTTTCTGCGCCACGAGCAGCAGGATGCCGTCGTCGGCGTCGCTGCGGCCCAGCCGCCACTTCGCGAACACGCGCGTGGCGTAGCTCTCGATGGTGTCCTCGCCCGTGGTCGGCACGATGAGCACCGCGAGCTGGGCCTGGGTGCGACTCTGGATGTCGGCGATCTGCGCGCGCAGCGCCTCGGCCTCGCCGGCCGGCAGCGCCTGCGCGAGGTCGACCACGCGCGAGCTCATCGGCGGCACCGGCACGGGCTTGGCTTGCGCGGTATGCGGGCCGGCCAGGCACAGCACCAACAGCAGCAGGCCCAGGCACAGCGACAGCCAGCGGGGCATCGACAGCGGCGCGTTCATCGGCGCGTTCATCGGCGCGCGCCCTTGGCCGCCACCACGCCCGCGCCGCGCACCTCCACCCGGCGCTGGTCGACCACCTTGCCGCTGGCGTCCACCAGCTCGATCAGGTGCCGCCCCGGCCACGGCAGCCACTGCGCGCTGTTGCCGCGCGCAAAATGCTTGCCGTCGATGCGCCATTGCACGCCGCGCCCTTCGGATTCGAAGCGCACGCGCTGGCGCTGCGGCGGAATGTCCGGGTCGAGCGCCAGGATCGTGCCGTCGGCCGGCGCCGTGATGCGCGCCGAGGCGGCGTCGCTCGCCATGCCGGTGTCGAGCGCGAACAGCGGCTGCTCGGTGCCCTGCAGGAACCATTCGCTGCGCGCCGCTTCGAGCGGGTTGCCGTCGGCGCCCGGGCCGAAGCTCACGCGCGCCTCGACCAGCCCGGCGGGCGGCGCGGGCGCGCGGCTGGGTTCGCGCGCGTGCAGGAAGCGCATCACCTCGGCCCACACGGGCGCGGCGCCGCTGGTGCCGCTCACGTCCCACATCGAGGCGCCGCTGGCGTTGCCGACCCACACGCCGACCGTGTAGCGCTGCGACCAGCCCACGGCCCAGTTGTCGCGCATGTCCTTGCTGGTGCCGGTCTTCACGGCGGTCCAGAAGCGGGTGGACAGGATGCTGTCCAGGCCGAAGGTGCGCGTGCGCGCGTTCGGATCCGAAAGGATGTCGCTGACGATGAAGGCGGCGCGCGGGTCGAGCAGCGGCGCGGCTTCGGCAGGCTTCTGCTTGCCGGCCGGGGCGGGTGGGCGCGGCGTGAGCGTGGTCGCCCCGAAGCGCCCGCCGTTGGCCATCATGCGGTAGGCATTGGCCAGCGACAGCAGCGACACCTCGGCGCTGCCCAGCGCCAGGCTGTAGCCGTAGTAGTCGCCGCTCTCGCGCAGCGGCAGGCCGGCGGCGCGCAGCTCGCGCGCGAAGGCCTCGGGCGACACCATCACCAGCGTGCGCACGGCCGGCACGTTGAGCGAGGCGGCCAGCGCGGTGCGCGCCGACACCGGGCCCTTGAAGCGGCGGTCGTAGTTCTGCGGAATGTAGAGGCCGCTCGCGGTGCTGATCTGCGCCGACGAGTCCTCGATGAGCGAGGCGGCCGTGATGCGCTTCTCGGCCAGGGCCTGCGCGTACAGCAGCGGCTTGAGCGTGGAGCCGGGCTGGCGCAGCGCGGTCACGCCGTCGACCTCGGCGGCCTGGCTCAGCGGGCCCGAGGAGCCGACCCAGGCCAGCACCTCGCCGCTCGCGTTGTCGAGCACCACGAGCGCGCCGTCTTCCACATGGCGGTCGCGCAGCTCGCGCAGGTGGCGCTGCAGGCTGTCGAGCGCGTAGCGCTGCAGCGGCGCGCGCAGCGTGGTGCGCACGCTCGTGGGCGCGGTGGACTTGTCGTTCCCCGCATCACGCAACTCGCGCAGCACCCGCCGCGTGGCATGCGGCGCGATGCCTTCGTTGGGCTCGAACGCGCGCCGCTGCACCACCGCGCTGGTGAACATGTCGAGCGCCTCGCAGTCGGTCCTGGCGCCGGGCTCCATCACGCGCAGCACCTCGCAGGCGCGCTGCGCCACCAGCGCGGGGCGGGCGTTGGGCGCGCGCACCAGCGCGGCGGCCACGGCGGCCTCGCGCGCATCGAGCCCGCTCGGGGCCTTGCTGAAGAGCGTGCGCGAGAGCGCGTCGATGCCGACGATCTCGCCGCGGAAGGGCACCGTGTTCAGGTAGGCCTCGAGGATCTGGTCCTTGCGCCAGCGGCGCTCCAGCTGCGTGGCGGCCACGGTCTGGCCGATCTTCTGCGTGAAGCTGCGCCCGCCCGCCGCGCGGCGCAGGTCGTCGTCGAGCAGGCCCGCCAGCTGCATGGTGATGGTCGAGGCGCCGCGCGTGCGCGTGTTCCACAGGTTGCCCCAGGCGGCGGCCGAGGCGGCGCGCCAGTCGACACCGCTGTGTTCGTAGAAGCGCTTGTCCTCGCTCAGCACCATGGCCGCGCGCAGCGCGGGCGACACGTCGGCCAGCGCGGTCCACTGGCCGCGCCGCACCGTGGGGTCGGTGCGCACGCGCTGCAGCAGCTCGCCCTGGCGGTCGAGCACGGCGGTCTCGGAGGAACGGAAGTCGCGCTTCACCTCCTCGAAGCTGGCCAGCGCCCAGGCGGAGGGGGCGGCGGCTGCCGTCAGCAGGACCACGGCCAGGGTGTGCCGGGCGGTGGAAGAAAACGAGAACGCAAGAGGCATCGCAGCAGACGGGGCCGCGGGGCGGCAGGCAAAGCGGAGACGGCCCATTCTCCGCCATGCCTTCCGGGACGCGTCAGGTGCCCACGTACGCCGCGAGATGCTGTCCTGTGAGCGTGGCGCGTTGGCTGACCAGGTCGGCCGGCGTGCCCTCGAAGACCACGCGCCCGCCGTCGTGGCCGGCGCCGGGGCCCAGGTCGATGATCCAGTCGGCGTGCGCCATCACCGCCTGGTGGTGCTCGATGACGATGACCGACTTGCCCGCATCCACCAGCCGGTCGAGCAGGGCCAGCAGCTGTGCCACGTCGGCCAGGTGCAGGCCGGTGGTCGGCTCGTCGAGCACGTACACGCCGCCTTTCTCGGCCATGTGCGTGGCCAGCTTGAGCCGCTGGCGCTCGCCGCCCGACAGCGTGGTGAGCGGCTGGCCCAGGCTCAGGTAGCCCAGGCCCACGTCGGCCAGCCGTTGCAGGATGGCGTGCGCTGCCGGCGTGCGCGCCGGGCCTTCGCCGAAGAAGGCGGCGGCCTCGGTCACCGGCATCGCGAGCACCTCGCTGATGTCGCGCCCGCCGAAATGGTGTTCGAGCACCGAGGCGTGGAAGCGCTTGCCCTCGCACTCCTCGCAAATGGTGGCCACGCCGGCCATCATCGCCAGGTCGGTGTAGATCACGCCCGCGCCGTTGCAGGTGGGGCAGGCGCCCTCGGAGTTGGCACTGAACAGGGCCGGCTTCACGCCGTTGGCCTTGGCGAAGGCGTTGCGGATCGGGTCGAGCAGGCCGGTGTAGGTGGCCGGGTTGCTGCGCCGCGAGCCGCGGATCGCGCCCTGGTCGACCGCCACCACGCCCGCGCCGGCGGGGATCGATCCGTGCACCAGCGAACTCTTGCCCGAGCCCGCCACGCCGGTCACGACCACCAGCACGCCCAGCGGAATGTCGACATCGACGTTGCGCAGGTTGTGCGCCTTGGCGCCGCGGATCGGCAGCGCGCCGGTGGGCTGGCGCAGCTTCTTCTTGAGCGCGGCCCGGTCGTCCAGGTGCCGGCCCGTGAGCGTGCCGCTGGTGCGCAGCGCTGCCACGCTGCCTTCGAAGCAGACCGTGCCGCCCGCCGAGCCCGCGCCGGGGCCGAGGTCGACGACGTGGTCGGCGATGGCGATGGCCTCGGGCTTGTGTTCCACCACCAGCACCGTGTTGCCCTTGTCGCGCAGCCGCAGCAGCAGTTCGTTCATGCGCTGGATGTCGTGCGGGTGCAGGCCGATGGTCGGTTCGTCGAAGACGTAGGTCACGTCGGTGAGCGAGGAGCCCAGGTGGCGGATCATCTTCACGCGCTGCGCCTCGCCGCCCGAGAGCGTGCCCGAGGGGCGGTCCAGGCTCAGATACCCGAGGCCGATTTCGACGAACGAATCGAGCGTGTGCGCCAGCTTGGCCAGCAGCGGCGCCACCGAAGGCTCGTTCAGGCCGCCGACCCACGCGGCGAGGTCGCTGATCTGCATCGCGCAGGCCTCGGCGATGTTGAGCTTCTTGATGCGCGACGAACGCGCCGCCTCGCTCAGCCGCGTGCCTTCGCACTCGGGGCAGGTGGTGAAGGTCACGGCCCGTTCCACGAAGGCGCGGATGTGCGGCTGCATCGCCTCGACGTCCTTGGCCAGGAACGACTTCTGCACCTGCGGAATGAGGCCCTGGTAGGTGAGGTTGATGCCGTCGATCTTGATCTTGGTCGGCTCCTTGTGGAGCAGGGCGTTGAGCTCCTTCTTCGTGAACTTGCGGATCGGCTTGTCGGGGTCGAAGAAGCCGCAGCCGTTGAAGATACGCCCGTACCAGCCTTCCATGCTGAAGCCCGGGATGGTGAGCGCGCCTTCGTTGAGCGACTTGCTGTCGTCGTAGAACGCGGTGAGGTCGAAGTCGGTGACCGCGCCCCGGCCCTCGCAGCGCGGGCACATGCCGCCGGTGCGGCTGAAGGTCTGCTTCACCGTCTTGCTGGCGCCGCGCTCCACGGTGATGGCGCCGGTGGCCTTCACCGAGGGCACGTTGAACGCGAAGGCGCTGGGCGAGCCGATGTGCGGCTTGCCCAGGCGGCTGAACAGGATGCGCAGCATCGCGTTGGCGTCGGTCGCGGTGCCGACGGTGGAGCGCGGGTCGCCGCCCATGCGTTCCTGGTCCACGATGATCGCGGTGGTCAGGCCGTCGAGCACGTCGACCTCGGGCCGCGCCAGCGTCGGCATGAAGCCCTGCACGAAGGCGCTGTAGGTCTCGTTGATGAGCCGCTGCGACTCGGCCGCGATGGTGCCGAACACCAGCGAGCTCTTGCCCGAGCCCGAGACGCCCGTGAACACCGTGAGCCGGCGCTTGGGCAGCTCGACGCTGATGTCCTTCAGGTTGTTCACGCGCGCGCCCTGCACGCGGATGAGGTCGTGGTGGTCGGCGGCGTGCCTGTTCTGCGTGTTTTTCGCTTCCTTCTTCGGGGCCTTGCTGCTCATCGGGTCTTTCTCTGGAAGGGACACGGGGCCGCGACGGCGGCGACGCCCGTGCAGGAGGTCAGAGGGCTGCGGCGCCGGAGGCCGGCTCAGCGCGTCTGCTGGATGCGGATCAGGTTGCCCGCCGGGTCGCGCACCGCGCAGTCGCGCACCCCGTAGGGCTGGTCGGTGGGCTCCTGCACGATCTCGGTGCTGCGCGCCTGCAGGCGCTCGAAGGTGCCCTCGAGGTCGGGCGTGGCCAGCAGCAGCGAGGCGAAGGTGCCCTTGGCCATCATCTCGGCGATGGTGCGGCGCTCGTCGTCGGTGAGCCCGGGCGTGGCGGCCGGCGGGTACAGCACGATGGAGGTGGCAGGCTGGCCGGCGGGGCCGACCGTGATCCAGTGCATGCCGCCATAGGCGACGTCGTTGCGCACCTCGAAGCCGAGGGTGTCGCGGTAGAAGGCCAGCGAGGCCTGCGGGTCGGTGTGCGGGAGAAAGCTCGAGTGGATGCTGAGGTTCATGGTGACGAGGGTCCGAAGTGTGTACGGGCCGTCATGCTAGGTGTGACTCGGGGTTTCGCGCTTCTCGATTCCTGATCGGGCGCGTCACTTGTTTGGCGATGCACGCCGGCATGCCCGCTGTCGCCTGCGCCGCCTCGCGCCGGTAGACGCCGGGCGACACGCCCACCAGTTCGGTGAAGCGCGTGGTGAAGGTGCCCAGCGAGGCGCAGCCGACCTCGAAGCAGACCTCGGTCACGCTCAGGTCGCCGCGGCGCAGCAGCGCCATCGCGCGCTCGATGCGCCGCGTCATCAGGTAGGCGTAGGGCGACTCGCCATAGGCGAGCCGGAACTGGCGGCTGAGGTGCCCGGCCGACATGTTCGCGTCGCGCGCGAGCGCTTCCACGTCCAGCGGCTGCGCGTGCTCGCGGTCGATGCGGTCGCGCACGCGGCGCAGCCGTGCGAGGTCGGGCAGGGAGGGCTGGGGCTGCGTGGCGGTCATCGGCGGGATCGTGCCACGTCGCTACGGCGTGCTCAAGCGCAGGCAAAGGTTCCACATCCGGTAACGAACTTCACACAAGCGCCTGCATCTGGACACCCGATGCGCACGCAGCGGGGCTTCAATACGGTACGGGCTCGCAGGAGGCGCGCCCGACCGTACAGCCCCACCCAAGGAGAACTCCGCATGACGAAAACACTCGCGCTTCTGCTGGCCGCCTCGGCCATCCTGGCTGGTTGCGTGGTCGCACCCTACGACCGGGGCCCGCCCCCGCGCGGCCACGGCTACGACCGCGACCGTGACGGCGTGCCCAACCGCTACGACCGTGACCGCGACAACGACGGCGTGCCCAATCGCTACGACCGCCGGCCGAACAACCCCTACCGCTACTGACACCGGGGCCGAAGGCCCCCAAAGAAAAAGACCGCGAGGCGCGCAGCCCCGCGGTCTTTTTTCTTGCGCGTGTGTGAATGTGCTCAGGTGGCGCGGCGCGCCATCAGCGCCCACAGGCCGGCCGCGCTCAGGAGCGAGCCGCCCGCCAGGTGAAAACGCCGCTGCGCGCGCGGCGAGGCGAGCAGCCGGCCGGCCGAACTCGCGAACACCGCGTAGAGCGTGGCATTGAGCGTGGCCAGCGCCACGAAGGTCAGGGCCAGCACCCACATCTGATGCGACACGTCGGCGCCCGGGCTGATGAACTGCGGCAGGAAGGCCACGAAGAACACGATGCCCTTGGGGTTCAACGCCGTCACCAGGTAGGTGTTGGCGAACAGGCGCCAGCGCGAGGCCGGTGCGGCCGGCGCGGCGGTCTCGGTGGACGAGATGCCGGCGCGCAGCAGCTTGATGCCCAGGTACAGCAGGTACAGGCCGCCGACCCACTTCACCACCGTGAACCAGAAGGCCGAGGTGGCCAGCAGCGCGCCCAGCCCCAGCAGCGACACCACCAGCGCAGTTGAATCGCCCAGCGCCACGGCGGCCACCAGCGGCACGTTGGCGCGGCGGCCGTGCGACATCGAATAGCTGATCACCGTGAGGATGGTCGGCCCCGGAATGATCAACAGCAGCGCCGAAGCGGCGACGAAGGCGAGCCAGAGTTCGATGGGCATGGGGATGGATGCTCCTGGTGGTGTGGGAAGGGCGGTGCGCCGTTCAGCGCGGGAACGAAGTCTTTTTCATGCGTCCGAGGTCGAAGCCGGTGCGCCGAAACGCAGCGCGGACCGCGCCTTGGCGCGTTCGGCCTCGATGGCACGGTCGCGCGGCTCGGCCGTGGTGACCAGCGAGTCGATCAGCCGCGTGGCCGTGGCGGCCACCTCGTCCACGGCGCGCTCGAAGGCCTGCTCGTTGGCGCGCGACGGCACGCTGAAGCCGCTGAGCTTGCGCACGAACTGCAGGGCGGCGGCGCGGATCTCCTGCTCGGTGGCAGGGGGCTCGAAGTTGTAGAGGGTCTTGATGCTGCGGCACATGGCGAATGCTCCGGTCAGGCGCGGCGCAAGGGCCGCGCGGCCAGTCTAGCGAAATCGCGTTTTCTTGCGCAGCACCCGCCGGGCAAAGGCTACTTCAGGCTCAGGACACCCAGCCCCAGCCCGATCACCCCCAGCACGAAGCTCACGAGGCTGATCTGCAGCGGGATGCGGTAGGCGGGATCGGGGTGGTCCCAGTGCGCGCGCAACACCTCCAGCGCGGTGGCCCGGCGGATTTCCATCGCGCAGCCGTGAAAGCCCTGCATGTTGATGCTGCTCTTGGGAATCTGCAGCGCGAGCCGGGTTTCGTAGTCGATCTCGATGCCGTCTTCGGGGAAGCCCGGGTCGCGGCCGATGCCCCGGATCATGCGGCAGCAGCGCTTGCCGGCGTTCGTCTTCAGCACCACCCAGGCGTTGCGCCCGCCCAGCGGCGCGAGCCGCTGGTTGTGCACGCGGATCAGCGAGAAAGCCTCGTAGTCCGCCGGGTTGGTGAACGAGCGTTGTTGCGTGACGTGGAGTCCTGTGACCATGATTTCCTCCCTCTGTGAATGAACGCCGGTGCGCCTGCCGGACAGCCCGTGCAGGCGTCGCTTTCGACGTTAGTTCAGAAGGCGGGAGGTGCCCATTGGCGTTGCCATGGAGCGAACGATTCAATCGTCAACAATGGTGAAGCAGACGGGCGATCCGGTCGCGCGTCGGCCCGGGCTCAGTCGCCGTCGTAGAAGAACTCTTCGCGCACGATCTTGCCGTCCTTGACGGTGTACAGCGCCATCTCTTCCATCGTGAAGCGCTGGCCCGTGGGCTTCATGGTCACGTCGAAGCGAAAGCCGACGATGAAGCGGTCGTCGTGCGGCCAGGGGCCGGCCACCTGGAACGAATGCACCTCGTGGTTGGCGACCCACCATTCGCCCTTGGCGCGGATGGCCGACAGGCCCACCGACTCGCGCGACATGCCGGGCGGCGCGCTGGCCTCGACGCTGACGGCCTCGGGCGCGTAGAGCGCCTGGGCTTCATCGAATGTCCCTGCTTTGCACAGCGCCACGAGCTTGGCGGCGATTTCCTGGGTGTTCATGCGTTTCTCCAGTGAGTTGGGGGGATGACGGGAGGCGCAGTGTAGGCCCGCGCACCGTGCGTCGTCGACAGATGTTCAACGCGCTGGTTCGTTGAGCGCGCGCAGGCTGTCGACGCCCTCCGGCGAGAGCCACAGCAGTGTGTTCAGGTAGGTCTCGATGCGGTCGACCAGCGCGCTGCGCGGGCCCTCGCGCCATTCGGTGGAACCGTAGAACGCCGCCTGCTCGGCCTCCAGCGCCTCGCGGCTCGCGTAGGCGCGCACCAGGTGGTAGCTCTCTTCCTCGTGGTCCGACTTGCCGTAGCTCACCACGTCCATGCTCTTGCCGCGCAGCATGGGCACCGCGCGTTCATGCATCGCGCGGTGGAAGTCGTCGAGGGTGCCGGGTTTGAGGCGGTAGGTGCGGATTTCGAGCAGGCGGGTCATGAGGCGTCTTTCGCTGCAGCGTGAGTTACGCGTAGAGAAACGTAACCACCGTGAAATACAGAACCAGGAGACATGCCAGGATGCCCTTGGCGTTCTTCGTGACGAAATCAATGTAGCGTGACATGGCCTCGTCCGTGAGCCGAGCCTGCAGCGCATGTTCTGCAGGCAGAACAGCACGTAGCAGATAGCCGCCGAAGAAGATGATGGCCACGAGCACGACCATGAGGAGCAGTGGCAGAAGGAGGAACATGAGGGCTTGAGCGTATTCCGCTGGTTTCTACAGCCGGTCGTCAGAGGTCGACGAAGTCATCGGGCGTTGCGGCGTGCGTAGCGACACAGTACCGCACGATGCTCTCGGGTGGAATGTTCCGGGAGAACAGGACTTCTGATTCCAGCTCGAATGTCGGGACCGGCTTCCCCCAGGACACCACGTCAACTCCGCCTCGAGACTTGATCTTGTAGAAAAAACCGCGTCCGTTCAATGCATGGTCAAGTGCAAGTTCAAAACGTGTGGATGTGCTCACGTAGATGCTCGCACCCGTCTCTCGCATTGGAATTCGTCGCGGATATCGACCACTATCCCTCGCGGTGCTTGCTCAAGCAAGCCTTGATACTCGTCTCTTCGCGATTGAACTTCACGACGCCACTGTAGTCCGATGTGTCGAGTTGGAAGCGACCGTCGTCGCGGACATAGGCGACCAGAAACTGCGAAGCGGCGACGACAAGGTCCACGCGGTAGCCGTCGGCGCGTTTCGTCTGCCGAACGTGTGGCAGCAGGATGTTCTCCGAGGGGGAGGCCATCGCATCGTTGACGCAATCCACCATTGCTGCTTGCTCCGACTTTCGATAGCGGCCATCCACGATGGTCCGAAACTTCGACGGAGTCGCGACGGTGTTTACGCTCGTGGTGAACTCCCCGGTCGACACGGTGGTACAGCCAGACAAAAGGGCCACGATGGTGAGGGAGGCGGCAAGTTTCACAGGTTCCTTCGCTTGATTGCTGGACGTTGGTACTTCATGCCTGGAAGAGGGCGTCGAGTACGCATTTCTGACGTTGCTCAGTCTACCCACGTGCCGACGGCGGCAACGAGCACTTTGAGCTTCCGGCGAATTGGATCGTGAGTGGGGCAGGGGCGTGAATCACTGTTGCTCTTGTCGAGACCTCAAGAGCCAATCATTGCGGTAGTCCAGCTGACAATGCTGCCGCGGCTGTTGAGCGGCGCGTGTCTGGGGAGCAGCAGATCAGGCTTCCTTCATCGGAACTGCGCTCGGCATCGCTAGGACGGTTGCGTACGGAGTACGCAAGAGCTGATGTTGGGGCGCTTCGGACAGGCATGTTTGTCGGCTTGAGACAGTGAACCCGCTCAGCACGGTGGTGCGCACGCTGTCGTCGCACATGGGGCGCCACATCACGACGATCATTGCGGCCGCGGACCCCGACACCGAGCTGTCGAAGGCCCTTCGCAACCACTTCATCCTGTCGCGCCGCGACGAAGGGCGGGTGCTGTTGCAGCAAGCGGCCGAGGCGGGCGAGATCCGGCCGGATGCCGACCTCGAGATCGTGCTCGATCAGACTTACGGGCCGTTGTTCTTCAGGCCGCTGATGGGGCACGCGCCGCTCGATGCGGGTTTTGTCGAAGGGCTGATCGGCAGCCTGCTCGTCGGGCTTGGCACGAGCCCCGCGAGCGGCAAGCGCAAGCCCGCAACGCGTGCGTCACGGAACAAGGCGGCCTGAAGCGGTGGGGGTGTCGGTGGGCTGAAGCAGGTCCCACTTGTTGCCGCAAAGATCGAGGAAGACGGCAACCGTACCGTGCGGCTCGTGGCGTGGCGCTTCGAGAAAGCGCACGCCGTGGGATGTCATGTGTTCGTGGTCGGACGCGAAGTCCGTGGTGTGCAGGAACAGGAACACGCGTCCGCCGGCTTGCTTGCCGACGCTGGCGCTCTGCTCGTCGGTCACGGCCTTGGCCAGCAGCAGCGCGGTGCCGGCATTGCCGGTGTTGCGTGCTGGAGCAACCACCACCCAGCGCTTGCCCGGACCGCGCGGCGTGTCTTCGACCAACTCGAAGCGCAGCGCCTCAGTGAAGAAGCGGATGGCTTCGTCGTAGTCGTGGACGAGGAGGGTGACGGTGGCGAGTTGGCGGGTCATGGGAGGCGTTTGCGTTGCGCTGTCGTGTGTGCTGGCGCTGTCGTCCGCGATCGCGACGCAGCGCTCCATCTGGGCGGCCTCGCGCACCTCTTCGGTAGTGTTCACCTGGAACACGTTCTTGCCGCAGTCGCTGCAATACCGGACGCCGGGCGTGGCGGTGGCTTCGAGTGCGTCCCAGGGCTTGGGGCACGAGAGCGTTCCGTCGTGCCCGCCTTGCGAGGGCGCCTGCGGATCGACGGGCGCGCGACCGATGCGGATCGACTTCTTCATGGGGGCGGTGGGCGGTGGGTGCCGAGGATGTACTGCGCGACCCATTCCGCCTGTTCTGGTGTGTCGGGCATGTCGACGCCCCGCGAGCGGCTCAGCAGGTGGAAGATGTTCTGGGGCGGAACGCCGAGCCCGTGCAGCAGGCTGCCCGCGATGAGGCCCGTGCGGCCGATGCCTGCGCGGCAGTGGATGGCGATGGCCTTTCCGCTCACCAGCTCGGCGCCCAGTTCGGCAATGAAGGCCGCCGCGTCCCGCTGCGATGCCGGCAGGCCTCGGTCCGGAATCGGGAAATGCCGGAACGCGATGCCATGTTCGGCGCACAGCGCAGGCTCTTCCCGGAGTTCAAGTGCCCTGATTTCCTGCGCCTCGAGCAGGGAGACCACCATGTCCAGCGATGCACGCTGCCAGGACGCCACCTCGGCGCGCAGCTGGTCGCCGCCGCGCGGGCGTGCCATCAAGCCCAGCCGATGCGGCTGTATGTCGCGGACCCAGTGGATGGTGGTCTCGAACATGGTCTGCGGACCTTACAGCCGATCGATCAGCCGCATCGCCCTCAGGTGAAAACGATCGCCGTCTTGTGCGCGATGCTCAGCCGGGCCGATTCGTACAGCAGCAGCCACGATTCGATTTCCCGGTAGAGGCCTTCGTCCTCGCCCATGCTGTCGCCGAGTCGCGCGGCTTCCTCGTCCGACAGCTCGCCGTCCGAGAGCGTGATGCCGAACGCGGGGGCGACCAGCACCAGTTCTTCGAGCAACCGGTACGACGAGCCGAGCATGCCGCCGGGCAGGTCGGTCTCGTCTTCCTCGGCAAAGATCACCTCTTCGAAGTCGATCGGCAGGTAGAAACCTTCCGCGTCGGAGTGGCACAGCAGGTGGCTTTCGAACATGTTGGCCACGTCTTCGAGCGTCTCGTCTTCCGTCGGATCGGTGTCTTCCGGCAGGGGCGTGGCGATCCAGCCGGGCGTCGTCACGCGGTGCGCGTAGGCGCGGCGCAGGTAGTGGATGAACGAGTAGGGCAGGCCGTCGAGCGGCGCGCGGGATTCGAGCGGCGGCAGGGTGCGGGGCTCGACGTGCGCCGGCAGGCCGGCTTCGGCGAGCTTGCGGTTCGCGGCGGCGAAATCCGCCTCGAAGTGTTCGGCGCCTTCGGGATCGTTCTCGATCAGGTCGGCGAGGATGCCGACGCAAATGGCCAGGCCCATGGGGTTCTCCAGGTTGTGGGTTCGCGCGATGGTGATGAACGCAGATGAAGGCGGGATGACCGGCGGGTTTCAGTGCCCGCCGGTGATCTGTTTCACTTGGCCTTCGCCCTGATGGGGCGTCGGAATGCTTACTGGAGTACGCAGGACCAGTCTACGGCTGGCGTGTTGGCTGCGACGTAGTTCTTCACCGTGACGACGGGTGCCACATAAAGATCGGCTTGGCGCGAAACCAGGTAGTCGGCGATCTGCGTGTAGGCCGACTGGCTGATCGAGTAGCCGTCACCGGTGTCGCCCAGCGAATGGAAGACGAGGACTGTCCAGGTGCCCTTGGCAATGCCGTTGTCGATCGCCTGCTTGGCGGTGCTGACTGCGATCGCGTCGCTTCCTGCGATCGAAAGTCCGCTGATGTTGAAGCGGCGCCGAACCACCGCGCTCGGCTGGTTTTCTCCGGAACCCAACCCGCGCGCGCCTGTAACCGACGAGGCCAGCAGGCCTGCATATTCGCAGGCACCGACCTGTGTGCTTTGACCGCTCGCCTGTGACCCGACCACATAGTTGCCTTGCGGGTACGCGTAGGTGTGATCGGCGGGCGTCATGCCGTAGATGTTGCTCAAGAGCCACCATTCCATGTTGCCGACTTCACCAGCGACTTCCTGCCACGTCTTCGTTGCCAGGATCTGGTCGCTCCAGTGGGTATACGAGTGGTTTCCCACCTCGTGCCCGCGCTGGTAGACCTGTGCCCATTGCCCCGCATTGGCCGGGACCGAGGACAAGCCCATCGCGGTCAGATAGAAGGTCCCCTTGAGTCCTCTGGCATCCAGGATGGCGGCCTGCGTGAGTTGACTGGGCCATCCATCATCGGCCGTGATGCTGACGGCGCTCTTCTTGTTCGCCGGCCATTGAAACGCCATCGCAGTGCCGGAGAAAAGAACAGCCAGCGCGAGTAGCGATTTGACGGGGACTTTCATTCTCAGAACCTTTCAACAGAGGATTGATTCCTCAGGGACACGAACTGGCGGACGACCTGAGGACCCCTCTGGATTTCTTGCTTCTTGAGCCTCACTTCGCCGCCTCCACCTTCACCCGCGCATTCGGCGTCTCGCCGAACATCTCGGGCGCGTACATCGCTTCCACGCGGCTGGGTGGCAGCGCGAAGTCGCCGACGTTGTTCAGGCGCACGGTGTATTCCATCTTCACGACGCCCTTGGGCAGGTACTCGTAGTAGCTGCGGAAGGCCTCGAAGCTGCGCTCCTCGAAGGCCGGCCAGCCGCTGCCCGACTTCTTCTCGCCCTGCGTGGCGATCTGCGAGTCGCGGCCCAGGCCGCTGCCCAGGATGGTGGCGCCGCCCGGGACCGGGTCGGTGATCACGACCCAGGTCATGTCGGTGCTGGCGTTGACCTCGATGCTCACGCGCAGCACGTCGCCGCGCGTGTACTTGCCGGCCACGGCCTGCTCGACCGGCGTGACGGTCTTCTTCAGCGCATAGCCCGCCGCGAACGGCGCCTTCAGCTGCACGGCGGCCAGCGACTGCAGCGTGAGCCACGGCTTGCCGGTGCCCTGCTGCGTGACCAGCAGCGTGTCGCGCACGGGCGCACCCGTGGGCGATGCGGACCAGGGCAGGAACATCGTGTTGTTGCGCAGGTTGCCCGGCGAGGCGGGGGCGCCGAACATGGTGGTCTGGTTCGGGGCACCGGTCGCGTCGCTGGCCTTCACGCGCTCCACCTTGCTCCAGTCGACTTGCGCCTTCACCGCGCCCAGCGTGGCGGCGGTGACGCCGGCCACCGGCGTGCTCTCGAACACCTTGCTGAACTTCTCCAGCGCCAGCCCGCCCCACAGGTTGGCTGTGGTGGTGTGCCAGGCGCCGTTCTGCTGGCGGCTGATGAAGCCGTTGGCGAGCTTGCCGATGTCGTCCTTCCAGGCCGGGTCGTCCATCACCGTGAGCAGCAGGCGCGCGGTGTTGACGTCGCCGTTGGTCATGAGCCACCACCAGTAGTCGTCCTGCTCGGTGCTGAAGATGAGCTTGGTGCCCTGGTAGGACAGGCGCGCCTTCAGCACGTTGTTGGCCTCGTCCAGGCGCTGCTGGCGCTGCGGCACGTCGTTCACGCGCTTCAGGATGTTGACCCAGTCGATCACCGCGCTGGTGGGCCACTGGTTCGGCGCAATGGTGATGCTGCCGAGCATGCTGCCCTTGGCCTTGCCGTAGCGCGACAAGGCTTCGAGCGCGGCGAGCTTGCGCACGTCCAGGTCCTTGCGCGGGCTCCAGAACTCGCGCGTGACGCGGCCTTCGACGAACGCGATCAGGCCCGACTCCATCGGTGCGCGCGCGTCGTCGGCGAGCGCGAAGGCCGGATTGAGCTGCGCCGCTTCGTGCGTGGCCGCGAGCAGGTACGACGTGAGGATGTCGCTGCCGCGGTTGGCTTCGCCGTCGCGCGGCGGGAAGTAGCTGGCGAGGCCGTCGCTGTCCAGGTAGGTCGGCAGCGTGGCCAGCACGCCCTGCCACATCTTCGCGTCGCGCAGGCCGACCGCCTTGCTGGTCTTCTGCTCGAGGCAGCTGAAGGGGTAGTTGGCGAACCAGTCGCGCACGCCCGGCAGGCCTTCGGCCAGCTTGGGTTGCAGCGACATCTTCAGGCCGCCGCGGCCGGGCAGGGCGTCGGCGGGCGGTGCCACGTCGAGCGTGAACGGCCCGTCGACCTGCACCAGCGTGGCCTGCTGCACCGTGAGCGGCACGGCGGGCACGATGCGCTGGCGCACCTTGAGCGCGTCGCGCGCGCCACCGACGGTGTCTTTCGCCTCGATCTCCCACAGGATGGCTTCGGCGCGCGTCTGCGCGAGCTGCGCGGGCGCGGTCACGTTCCAGGCCACCTCGCGCGATTCGCCGGCCGGAATGTCGACGGTCTGCGTTTCGAGCGTGAGCAGCGTGGCGCGCGGCGTGGCTTCCACCTTCATCGGTTTCTGCGTGGTGTTGCGCAAGGTGATCTGCGCGCGGAACTGGTCGTCCTCGCGCACCAGCGGCGGCAGGCCGCTGATGATCTGCAAATCTTGCGTGGCCTGGATGCTGGCCTGGCCGGTGCCGAACAGGCTGGTGCCCGCATCGGCCACGGCCACGATCTTGAAGGTGGTGAGCGCGTCGTTGAGCGGCACCGTCACCACGGCCTGGCCGTTGGCGTCGAGCACGATCTTCGGGTTCCACACGAGCAGGGTGTCGAGCAGTTCGCGCGTCTGGCCCTTGCCGCCGCCGCCGCCCGCGGGCACGGCCTTGCGCCCGTAGTGGCGTCGGCCGACGATTTCCATCTGCGCGGTGGAGGTGCTCACGCCCCAACTGCGCCGCTGCAGCATCGCGTTGAGCAGGTTCCAGCTGTCGTTGGGCATGAGCTCCAGCAGGGCCTGGTCGACCGCGGCCAGCGCCACTTCGGCGCCGGCGGCCGGCTTGCCGTCGGGCAGCTTGGCGGTGATGGTGACCTGCGCCTTGCTGCGGATCGGGTAGCTGGGCTTGTCGCTGGTCACGGTCACGTCGAGCTGGTGCGCGCGCGTGCCGACGCGGATCTCGGCCATGCCCAGGCGGTAGGCGGGCTTGCTCAGGTCGACCATGGCGGTGGGCGCGACGTATTCCTTGCCCTCGTACCAGAAGGCGGTCCACCACTCGCGCGGCGCCTTGAAGCCCCAGGTGAAGAAGCTGTACCACGGCACTTCGCGCAGGCGCCCGCGCAGCGCGAGCACGCTCACGTAGGCGTTCGGGCCCCACTCGGGCTTGACCTGCAGGCTGACCGTCGGGTCCTTGCCGTCGAGCTGCACCACGTGCGTCTCGATGATGCCTTCACGTTCCACCGCCACCAGCGCGGTGGCAAAGCGGAACGGGCTGCGCACCTGGAACTTGGCGACCTCGCCGGGCTGGTAGCTCTTCTTTTCGGGCAGCACGTCGATGCGGTCGTTGTCCTCGCCGCCGAACCACAGTTCGCCCTGCTTGGTCACGTAGACCGAGCTCACGGCGCTGGCGCTGCGGCCGTCGCTGTCGGTGGCGCTGGCCACCAGCTCGACCTCGCCGGCTTCCTTCAGCTCCGACTCGCACAGCAGCAGGCCGCGCGAGTCGCTCTTGCCGGAGCAGACGGTGCCGATGTCCTTGGTCTCGGTCTTGTTGTCGTAGGTGTAGAAGCCGCCCACCATGCGCTTGCGGCTGGTGGTGGTGATGCGGGCCACGGCGCGCACGTTGAGCGTCACGCCGGCCTGGGGCTTGCCCGTGAGGTCGAGCGCGAGCGCCTGGAACTTGAGCTTCTGGCTGGTCGAGACCCAGCCCTCGGTCTTGATGCCGGCGATGACCGACGCGGGCCACAGCGTCTGCGTGCTGCGAATGGTCTGCACCTCGCCGTTCGGGTCGGCGTAGGTGGCTTCGAGCAGCAGCTCGCGCGCGGCCTTCACCTTGGGAACCTTGTCGATCGTGACCTTGCCGGCGCCGTCCTTGTTCAGCGTGAGCGGCAGCTTGTCGGCGATCACGCGGGTGTCGTTCACGCTGTTGAGGTCTTCCTCGCCGGCGCTGGTGTCGGCGGCGGTGGCGGCTTCGCTGCCGTCGCCGGCGGCGCGCGGCGGGTTGAAGCTGAAGGCGTCGTAGTCGGAAAAGCTCAGGCCCTTGCCGCGCACCATGGCCGACACGCGCACCGGCAGGTTGGCGGCGCCGCCGCCGGCCACGTAATTGATCTGCACGTCGGTGGGCACGCTCGTGGCGGCCACCAGCGGCTTCTTCTCGGTGGGCGCGATGCGGCCTTCGAGCACGGGCAGGCGGAATTCCTCGACGCGGAAGATGCCGGTCGAGTAGGTGCGGTTGTTGCCCTCGTCGCTGGTGCCGTCGCCGCTGCGCAGCTCGACCTGGTACACGCCGAGCTTGGCAGCCGGCGGAATGGCAAAGCTGTTCTCGGCGCTCAGGCCGCCGGTGGCGGTCTTGCGCCAGGCCAGCGGCTGGGTGAAGCGCTGGCCGCTGCCCATGTGGGTGACGACCAGCGTGTCGGGCCGGTCTGCCGGCAGGCCGAAGCCCTTGCTGGTCTGGGTGCGCAGCAGGCTTTTCATCGACACCGTCTCGCCGGCGCGCAGCAGCGTGCGGTCGAAGATGGTGTGGGCGATGCCGTCGGGGCGCACGTCCAGGCTGGTGGGCACGTTGAAGCGCCAGGGCTCGATGCCGCGCTGCCAGTCGCTCCAGGTGAAGGCCAGGTCTTCCACGCCCTTGTCGTCCTTGGCGCGTGCGCTCACGAACCAGGCGCTGGTCTCGTACTCGTTCGGGCCGTTGCAGCTCGGTGCATCGGGCGACACGCCGTTGAGCATCACGATGCCGCTGGCGTCGGTGGTGCCGGTGGCCACGGCCTTGCCGTCGCAGCTGGACACGCGCACCTCGGCGCCCGCCACCACCTTGCCCTTGTCGAGCGTGGTGACCCAGGCCATCGAGTTCTCGCGGCCCAGCTTGAAGTGCACCGCCAGGTTGGTGGCCAGCGCGGTGGTGCGCACGTACATCGTGCGCCCGGCGTTGTAGCGCTCGTCGAGCAGGGCTTCGCCGAGTTTCTGCGAGGCGATCTCCAGCACGTGGAAGCCCGGCGTGAGCGGGATGCCGACGACCTCGAAGGGGCGCGGGTCGCCGCTCTCGGCCTTGGGCATGTCCAGGGCCTTCACGCCCGGCTGGCCGCCGAGCAGCGACACCATGCGCGTCTGCACGTGCGAGCGTTCGTTCTTGTCGATCACCGGGGGCAGGGCGCCCTTCACGTCGCGGCGCGCGGTGTCGCGGCTGACCGTGTAGCTGTCGTAGCGGCGCACCTTGCGGTACCACGCGATGATCTCGGCGTCGGTCTTGGGGTTGAGGTCGCTCACCTTGCCGGGCGTGAGCGCCTGCACCATGAGCTGCGGCTCCACGCGGCGCACTGTGACCGGCATCATGGCCGGCGTGCCGGGCTCGGCCAGCCGTTCGATCACGCCGAAGGGCGAGGCCGCGAACTTGGCCAGCGGCGGCATCGCGCCGGTCGCCACCTTCAGCGGAAAGCTGCCGGGCGTGCCCAGCGGGCGGCCCGAGGCGTCCTGGAAGCCGGAAGGCAGCTCGATGCTGAACTGCGTGCTCTCGGCCAGCGGCGGGCCGAAGCTCGCGCTGTTGACCACGTCGTCGTCGTTCTGCGAGCCGCCGCCGCTTTCGAGCGTGGCCTTGAGCGTCTTGCCGTCGCCCTTGAGCACGATCTGCGACGCCACCTTGCGCGTCACCGGCGCATTGAACTGCAGCTGCATCGGGCGCAGCGGCAGGCAGGCGGCCTGCGCGTTCTCGCGCTCGCAGGTGAAGGACACGGCGAAGGGCTCGCGCACCTGGTAGTCGAAACGGCGTTCCACGTTGTTGGCGACGCCCGACGGCGTGGCCACGCCCTTGCCGTAGACGACCTGCACCTTGGCGCCGGGCGTGAGCGTGCGGTTGCACTGCATCGTGATGAAGCGCAGCGGGTCTTTCGCGGCTTCCTTCTCACGATGGAAGGCCTTGAGCAGCTCGGTGCGCGCCTCGCCCTCGAGCAGCTTGGCCGGAATGCGTTCGCCGACGCCGTCGGCCGCGCACCAGACGTTCTGGCGCACGCTGTCGATGGTGGCCGCGCCGTTGAGCTCGAGCACGAACATCTGCTGTTCGTCGATGCGGGCGTAGGTGCCCGGCATGTAGTTGCGCACGAACGGGCCGCCGCTATTGAATTGATAGCGTTCGGGGCCGGTCAGCTCGCCGCCGCCGGCGGGCTTGAAGGTGGGAATGCGGGTGACCGAGCAGCGCACGCCGGGCGGCAGGTCGTTCTCGAAGTCGTAGACCCAGGCCTTGGCGTCGGTCCAGCGGCCGGTGCCCTTGCCGGCCTGCGCGTCCGAGCAGCTCACGGTGAGCGGCGCGGGCGCCTTGGGGTCGCCGAAGTTGACCGCCGCCTGATCGAATTTGGCGACGACCTGGCGCACGCGCGCCACTTCGCCCTGCGGGGTCAGGCTGGTGATCTGAAGTGCAAAGCCCGGGCCCGCCGCGAGCGCGCCGGCGGCCAGTAGCAATGTCGGAATGAAACGGTTCACGGAGTTCTCCACCTTGAGGCAGCGCGCAGCGTAGCCGATTTGCATGGCGCTCCGGGAGTGCCAAGCGTCATAGGCCGTCCGTGTTTGGCGCGCGTGTTCGGTCGACGTACGCCGGTCTTCTTACAATCGCTGACGTCGTGCGTGCGCTGCGCAGACCGCCACCAAGACCTCGCCGCCGACCGAATGAAACGCTACTGGGAAATAGACGCCTTGCGCGGGCTGATGCTCGTGCTGATGACCGTCACCCACTTGCCCACGCGGCTGACCGATCCGCTGGGTCAGCCTTTCGGCTTCGTGTCGGCCGCCGAGGGCTTCGTGCTGCTGTCGGCCTTCGTGGCGGGGCTGGTCTACAGCCGCATCGGCCACGTGCGCGGGGTCGACTCGATGCGCCAGGCCTTCTGGCGGCGCGTGCTCAAGGTCTACCTGTGCCAGGCGGCGATCCTGCTCTTCTTGTTCACGGTGATTGCGGCGCTCGGCGTGCACATCGACCAGCCGGCGGTCAAGAACCTCGTGTCGTACTACCTGGCCGAGCCGCGCGACGGCTTCCTGTTCGGGCTGCTGCTGATCTACGAGCCGCCGCTGCTGGACATCCTGCCGATGTACATCTTCTTCATGCTCATGAGCCCCTGGGTGCTGGCCTTCGCCATGCGCCACGGCTGGACGCTCGTGATGGTGGCCAGCGCCACGGTCTGGGCGATGGCGCAGTTCGGGCTCAGCGAATGGGTCTACGGGCTGGCGGTGCGCTACCTCGGCGTGCCGGTGCCATTCCACGAGATGGGCGCCTTCAACACCTACGCCTGGCAGTTCCTGTGGTTCGCGGGCCTGTGCCTGGGCGCCAGCCGCAATGCGCCCGAGGCCCGGCCGCTGCGCTTTCCGGCCTGGCTGCTCGTGCTGGCGGCGGGCATCGCGCTGTACGGTTTCTACTGGCGCCACACCGGCATCAACGGCCAGGCGCCGTTCGGCGGCGATGTGGAAATGAACCTGCTGTTCGACAAGTGGCAGCTCGGCCCGCTGCGGATCGTGAACCTGGTGGCGCTGGGCATCCTGGCGGTGCGCTTCGGGCCCTGGCTCATGCGCAAGATTCCGCGCCTGCACTGGCTCGAGGCCATGGGCTCGGCCTCGCTGCCGGTGTTCTGCGCGCACCTCGTGGCGGTGCTGCTGGTGCTGGCCTTCTACGGCGACAACCAGATGGCGCGGCCCTGGTGGGGCGACGGCCTGCTGCTGGCGGCGGTGTTCGCGGGGATGTACTTCGTGGCGCGCTTCACGCGCGGCGCCGACGTGCCGCCGCCGGCGGATGACGTGCCTTCGGAGCCTGCGCCGGCGTAGGTGTCTGCAGGGAGCGCCGCTCGTTTTTTTGAGAAGAGGGGGAGGGCGATGATCGATTCCGTTGTCTGGCAACGTGCACTGGCGGCCTGCGTGCTGGCGTGGGGTGCGGCGGCGCATTCGGCCTTGCCGCAAGCGGCGCAACAGGACGTGCAACGGCGGCTGGATTGCTACGGCGCCGCCAACCCATCGGCCTGCGAAATCACGCTGGCAGACAGCGGCACTCCGTTCGGCCGCGTGCATCGCGGCTCAGCGCTTCTGCTGGGCGTGGAGGTCGATGCCGCGACCCGTGCGCGCGCGATGGAAGACCTCCGCTCGGCGGCGGAGGAAGGCTATACGCCGGCCTATGAATCTCTCGCGGTCTTTCTCAGGCGCGGTGCCGGTCGAAGCGAGAGCCTGCAATGGCGCTGGCTGGCCGCTGAGCACGGCCACGCCGCTGCGGCGAAACATCTGGGCGGAAGCATCGACTTCGACGGGACAGACCGCCAATCGGCGGCCGACCGGATGTTCCTGTCGTGGGTCCACTGCCACCCGGCCTCCTTCGACAGCGACGGTCCCGTGATGAGCGAATTGAACACGGCGCGCAAGGCCTCGCCGGGCGCCGACCTGGCGCAGGTGATCGCCCAGGTCCACGCGAAGCGGCTCAACGAAGCCAAGGCCAGGGCCGAGAACTTCCTGCACGGCTGCGTGCCGGGCGCCTACTACCTGTCCAGCCTCTCGCCCGACGACCAGGCCTGGGTGCGCAAGACCGTGCGCGCGCGCATGGCGCAGACGCTGAAGAACATCAAGGAGGCGGTGCGCAAGTTCCCCGACCTGGAGCTGCTCACGCTCCCCGAATACCAGGACCTGCTGCCGCCGCCCTGATCAGGGCGCGTTGGAGGGCGAGGCCGGCACCGAAGGCGGCTGTGGCAGGTGCGGCGCCACCACCGACTGCCACAGCCGGTAGCCCTCGTCCGTCAGGTGCAGCCGGTCGCCGCGGAACAGTTCGGGGCGCGGGCGGCCGTCCGCGCCGAGCATCGGCGTGTGGATGTCGATGTACTCGCTGTTGGGCAGCAGGTTCAGGTAGGCCGAGATCACGTGGTTGGTCTCGCGGATCTGCGGCATCAGCTGTTCGCGCGACGGGCTGGGCTTGACCGAGATGAAGCTGATGCGCGCGTCGGGCAGCTCGGCGCGCACCGCGTTGGCAAAGCGCGCGAAGCTGTCGAGCACCTGCAGCGGCGTGCGGCCCTCGGCCAGGTCGTTGTCGCCCGCATAGAGCACCACCTGCCGGGGCTTGTAGCGCACCACGAGGTCGCGCGCGAACAGGGCGCAGTCGGCCAGCGTCGAGCCGCCGAAGCCGCGGTTGACGATGCCGCCCGGCACGCGGGAAAAGTCCTGCGACAGGCGGGTCCACATGCGCACCGTGGAGCTGCCCACGAACACCACGCCGCCAGGGGCCGGAAAGCGCTCCTGGTCGGCGCGCGCGAAGGCGGCCAGTTCGTTGTGCCAGCGGGCCTTGGCGGCGAGGTAGGCGGAGGCGGTGTCGGCGGCCGCGGCGCCGTCGGCTTCGTAGGGGAAGGCGGCGGCCGCGGTCTGGGCCTGGGCGGTGAAGGCGGCGGTTGCCAGCAGCAGGGCGGCGGTGGCCGCCAGCGCGGATTTCATCGAAGGCATCGGAAAGAGAACGGAAGCGGAGAAATTCAGGACAGGGTCAGAGCGTTTTTTCGATCAGCGGGCCATGGAACAGCACCGGCCCGGTCGGGCCGCCCGCGCTCGGCACGCCGCCCTTGGGCTCCAGGCTGATCGCCAGCGCCGGCACGCGCACATCGGATTCCGAGGCGGCCAGCCGCAGCGCCGGTGCATTGTCCAGCACGCCGAGCGAGCGCGGCGCGCCGCCGGGCGGCAAGGCCCACAGCTGCAGCGACTTGTCGGTGCCTTCGCGGAAGTTGCCCACGCGTTGCAGCACCAGCTGCTTCTTCTTCGGGTCGAAGGTCACGAGCATGGAGGCGGCGGCCTTGTCGTCGGACAGCACGGCCACGTACTGCACGGCGGGCGCGTTGATCAGCTGCTCGCGCAGGTTCAGGCCGACGCCCACGGCCAGCACGGCCACGAGCGCACCGGCCGCGGCGGCGCCGCGCCACAGCGCGAGGCTGCGCAGCCAGCCGCCCGTCGATGCAGACGCAATGGGCGTGGCGTTGTCGCGCTGCCGCGCGAGGGCCTGTTGCGCCTGCTCGGCGTCGATCAGGTTGCGGATGCGGGTCCAGACGGCCGGGTCGGGCGCGACGGGCTGCTGCAGCTCGGTCATGCCGGCCAGCCGGCCCTGCCAGACCAGCGCGGCGGCGCGCACGGGCGCCTGTTCGCGCGCCAGGGTTTCGAAGCGGCGGCGGGCGCCGCCGCGCAGCGTGCCCAGCGCATGGCTGGCGGCCAGCAGTTCGAGCAGTTCGGGGTGGGCAAGAAGGTTCATGGGGCGGGTCTCGTGATCAGGCGAAGCGGCCCATGCAGGTGCGCAGCTTTTCGAGCCCGCGCCGGATCCAGGTCTTCACGGTACCCAGCGGCAGCTTGAGCTGTTCGGCCAGTTCGCCGTGGCTCATCTCGCGCAGGTAGGCCAGGCTGACCACCTCGCGCTGGCGGCCCTCGAGCTGGCTCAGGCACTGGTGCAGCGCCCAGGCCTGCTCGCTCGCATCGGCCATGTCGGCCGGGTTGGGCGTGTCGGATTCGAAGGTGTCTGCCATCAGCTCGTCGAACTCCTGCGTGAGCTGGGCGCGGTCGGCGGTGCGGCGGCGCAGCAGGTCGAGCGAGCGGCTGCGCACGATGAGCCCCAGCCAGGCCAGCGGCGGGCTCAGCGAGGCACGGTAGTCGCCGGCCACGCGCCAGATGGTGAGGAAGGACTCCTGCAGCACGTCTTCGGCCCACTCGCGCTGGCGCACCACCCGCATCGCCAGCCCCATGAGGCGGGGCGCGGTGCGGTCGTACAGCTGTCGCAGGGCGGCTTCGTCGCGATGGCCGATCCGGTCGATCAGCGCCATCAGTTCGGCGTCGGGGCTGGGTGCTGTCATTCGCGGATTGTGGGGCATGGGTGCGCATGTCCGAGGTACGGCCCGGCGGGGGCGGCGGATTCAGCGCGGCCCGCCTGAATCCATTGGCCATCGGGCTGCGTACACGGGACAGGGGGCGTCGAGATGCAGAACTCCAGACGGCGGCTCTTTCTCTTTCACCACCGATCAAACAGACACCGAGGAAACGACCATGCACATCCGCACCCTGACCGTCCTGGCTTCCACCACCGCAGCGGCGCTTGGCCTGGCCGCCTGTTCCGGCATGGGCGCCAAGCCCCTGCCGATGTTCTCGCAGGCCAGCCTGCCCGACGCCGTGAAGGCGCCCGCCGGCCACCGCGTGGCCATGGAAACCGTGGGCGCCGGCGACATCACCTACGAATGCCGCGCCAAGGCCAACACGCCGGGCGAGCACGAGTGGGTCTTCGTCGGCCCCGACGCCAAGCTGATGGACCGCGCCGGCAAGCAGGTCGGCAAATACTACGGCCCGCCCGCCACCTGGGAGAACGCGGACGGCTCGAAGGTCACGGCCACGCAGGTGGCGGTGGCGCCGAACGGCACCGGCAACATTCCCCACCAATTGGTGAAGGCCAACCCCGCCACCGGCATGGGCGCCATGCAGGGTGTGAGCTACATCCAGCGCGTCGCCACGCAGGGCGGCGTGGCGCCCGCCGCCGCCTGCGGCGCCACGAACCTGGGCCAGAAACAGGTCGTGAAGTACCAGGCCGACTACATCTTCTATCGCGCCAGCTGACGCGTTAAGAGCCCTCATCCCGCCGCCGTTTGGAAACATTCGGCAACGTATACTGCGCCGCAAAACGGAGCGGGACCGCGTGCGCGCGGGGGCGGGAATGAAGCAAATTGCGATCGTGATCGCGCTCTGCGTGGGCGCGTGGTTCTTCTTTGTCGGCGGCCGCAAGCTCGACGAGGCGATGGTGCGCGACTACTACCGGAAGGACGCCCACGCCGTGTACTCGCGCGACGCCGAGGCGATCTGCAAGCAACTCAGCCGCAAGGCGGTGATCGAGAGCAAGGTCACGGCCATGGGCCGCACCCTCGAGACCACCCAGAACCGCGACGAAGCCTGCGACACGGTGAAGGAAAACATCGAGCTGTTCCGCACCGTCGGCGACCGCATGGGTGGCATCCTCACCATCGAGTACGACTACCACATCGACAGCATCGAGGTGGCCACCGACCGCAAGAGCGCCACCGTCACGGGCACCAGCGTGCTGAAGATGGGCGAGTCGGTGCTGCAGTACAAGAGCAGTTTCACCCAGCGTCTGGAGCGCGAACTCGGCCAGATGCGCCTCGTGCATTCCAACGGCGTCACCGTGGTGCGCCTGGGCGGCGCGGGCGCGATGAGCCAGAGCGACTTCTTCCGCAAGTAGCCGCATCAGCACCCCAGGCCCCGCCATGATCGACCGCGACTCCCTGCCGCCGCCCCCGCCGTTCTGGCACCGCCTGAACAGCTTCTTCGCCTTTCCGCTCCAGCTGCGGCCGCTGGCCTACGGCCTGGTGCTGTCGTTCTGCAGCCTGCTGTTCGAGGCCGTGTTCTTCCTGCCCGATGCGCTGGCCTTCGTCGTCATCGAGGTCGGCATCATCCTGGCGGCCAGCCGCTACGGCTTCAAGGTCATTGCGCTGGGCGCGCGCGGCATCCGCGACTCGGCGGACTTCGGGCGCGAATCGAGCGACGAGTGGACCTACCTGCCGTGGAAGCTCTTCGCCATTTCGCTGGTGCAGACGATGCTCATCGGCTGGCTCGCGTGGTACGAGCCGGTGCTGGGCACGGTGGGGCTGTTCATCATGTCCTTCACCTTCCCGGCCGCGGTGATCGTGCTGGTGCAGTCGGGCAGCTTCTTCCAGGCCATGAACCCGGGCTACGTGATGGACGCGATGCGCACCATCGGCTGGCCTTATGCGCTGCTGTGCTTCTTTTTGTTCCTGTTGAGCACGGGCGCGCAGGTGGCGATCTCGATGGTGCTGCCGGTGTTCGACGGGCGCATCGTGCTGCCGATCGTCAACTTCGCGTTCATCTACTTCGGCTGGGTGATGGCCAGCCTCTTGGGCTACGTGATGTACCAGCACCACGACGCCTTCGGCATCGACCTCGTGCCCGGCGCGGGCGCGGACATCGGCGCCCCGGTCGACCGCCGCACGCCCGCGCAGATCGCCGCGCAGCGCACCGACGCCGAGGTGGCGCAGTGCATCACCGACGGCGACCTGCCTGCCGCGCTCGGCATTGCCTACGAGGCGCAGCGCACCGCCGACGCCGACGACCTGGCCGCGCAGCGCCGCTACCACCGCGTGCTGGCGCTCATGCCCGACAAGAAGGACACGCTGTTCGACCACGCGCGCCGCTTCATTCCGCTCTTGATGCGGCGCGACCTGGCATCGGACGCGCTGAAGGTCTTCAAGGCCTGCCGCGCCATCGACAAGACCTTCGTGATCGACGACCCGGCGATGGTCATCGCGATGGCGCGCGCCGAATGGCGCGGCGGCGACGCGCACGGCACGCTGGCGCTGCTGTCGGGCTTCGACAAGCGCTTCCGCGGCCACGCGGCGATCCCGCAGGCCTACGAACTCGCGGCCCGTGCGCTGGTGCAGGGGCTGGGCCGCGCGGACATGGCGCAGCCGATCCTCACGACGCTCGAGGCCCGCTACCCCGAGAGCGAACAGACGCAGGAAGTGCGCTGGCTGCTGCGGCCGGCGGCCTGAGAGGGAGCCGGCCCGCGGATCAGGGCAAAATTCCGCACGCCGCGCCGGCCGGACCTGCGGACCTGCCTCCCATGCCGCCCCTTTCGCCCGAACCGTCCCTTCCTGCTTCCTCTTCTTCTGCATCGCCGGCGCGTTCCCGCCGCCGCGCACTGGTGGCCTGGGCGGGCGCCGTCGCGCTGGCGCTGCTGCTGATCGCCGTGGCCGGCCAGTGGGCCGCGCGGCGCGAGGCGAACTTCCAGGCCGACTCGATCCGCCGCGCCATGGAGGTGCACGTGCTCGGCCTGCGCGACGCCGCCGGCAAGTACGGCTACCTGCCGTTCACCGCCGGCATGCACCCCGACGTGCTCGCCGTGCTGGCCCATCCGCAGGACCCCGCCGCGCGGCAGCGCGCCAATCACCACATCGAGGAAGTGAACCGCCTCGCGGGCTCCGACGCGCTGTACCTCACCGATCCGCAGGGCCTCACGCTGGCCGCGAGCAACTGGGCCACGCCGCAGAGCTTTGTCGGCGAGTCGTACGCCAACCGGCCGTACTTTCTCGACGCGCGGGCCGGGCGGCGCGGCCTGTTCTACGGCGTGGGCCAGACCACGGGCGAGCCGGGGCTGTTCATGTCGGCGCCGGTGCGCGCCGAGGGCGGTGGCGAGGTGCTGGGCGTGGTCACCGTCAAGGTCAGCCTGCGCCAGTTGCACGACGCCTGGGCCTTCGTGCGCGACCCGATCCTGCTGACCGACGCACGCGGCATCGTGTTCCTGAGTTCGGTGCCGGGCTGGATGTACCAGGCCACGCGGGCGCTGAGCCCCGCCGACCTGGCCGGCATCGAGCACGACCAGCAGTACGGCGCGCGCACCCGCTTCGCGCCGTTGCCCTGGCGCGTCGAGCACATCGAGGGCGCACCGGGCTACCTGGTGCGCACCACGGTCGGCGGCAAGGCGCGCCGTTTTCTCGCCGTGGACGAGCCGCTGCCCGACCTGGGCTGGACCCTGACGGTGATGGCCGACCACGCCGAAGTCACCCGCGCGCGCGAGCGCACCTGGATGCTCGGCCTGCTGGGCGCCGGCGTGCTGCTGCTGGGCGCGCTGTACTGGCGGCTGCGCGAGCGCCGCTTCGCCGAGCAGCGCGACGCGCGGCGCGACCTGGAGCTGCGCGTGCGCGAGCGTACCCACGAGCTGGACCAGGCCCATGCCTTCCGCAAGGCGATGGAAGACTCGCTGCTGGTCGGCATGCGCGCGCGCGACCTGCAGGGCCGCATCATCTACGTCAACCCGGCCTTCTGCGAGATGACCGGCTACGGCGCCGACGAGCTGCTGGGGCGGCTGCCGCCGTACCCCTACTGGCACCCCGACGACGTGACGCAGCACTGGTTCCACTACGAGGCCATGATGAGCGGGCAGCCCGCGCGCTCGGGCTTCGAGTCGCGCCTGCGGCACCGCGACGGGCACGAGGTCATCACCATGGTCTACACCGCGCGGCTCATCGACGCCGACGGCCGCCACAGCGGCTGGATGAGCTCGGTGGTCGACATCACCGAGCAGAAGCGCGCCGAGCTGCGCCAGCGCCAGAACGACGAGCAGCTGCAGCACGCGCAGCGCCTGGCCAGCCTGGGCGAGATGGCCTCCACGCTGGCGCACGAACTCAACCAGCCGCTGATGGCGCTGAGCAACTTCGCCAGCGCCGCCAAGGCCTTTGCCGCGCAGGGCAACCAGCCGCTGCTGGCCAGCAGCCTCGACGAGACCGTGGCGCAGGCCAAGCGCAGTGCCGAGATCGTGCGGCGCATCCGCGGCTTCGTGCGCCAGCGCACCGCCGGCACCGAAGACTGCGCCGTGGCCGCGCTGGTGACCAACGCGCTGGCGCTGCTGCAGGGCGAGATGCGCCAGCGGCAGGTGCGCGCCGAGGTGCGCATTCCGCCCGCGCTGCCGCCGGTGCGCGGCGACCGCGTGCTGCTCGAGCAGGTGCTGTTGAACCTGCTGTCCAACAGCCTGCAGGCGATGCAGCAGGGCACGCCGCCCGAGCGGCGCGTGGTCGAGGTCGAGGCCGAGCTGCGCGAAGGCCGCGTGCACATTCGCATCGCGGACCACGGCCCCGGCATCGACGCCGCGCTGGCCGAGCAGGTCTTCGCGCCGTTCTTCACCACCAAGGCCGGCGGGCTCGGGCTGGGCCTGAACATCTGCCGCACCATCGTGGAGGCCCACCGCGGCCGCTTGTCGTTCGCCGACCGGCCCGGCGGCGGCACGGTCTTCACCCTCGAACTGGAGGCTTCCCCGTGAACGCACCCCTGCTTGCCAACCACCTGTGCGTCGTCGACGACGACGAGGCCGTGCGCCGCTCTTTGGGCCTGCTGCTGCTGTCGCGCGGCCATGCGGTGCAGGCCTTCGCCTCGGGCGAGGCCTTCCTGGCGGGCGCCGACCTGCAGCGCCCGGGCTGCGCCATCCTCGACCTGCGCATGGAGGGCATGAGCGGGCTGCAGGTGTTCGACGCGCTGCGCGCGCAGGACAGCCCGCTGGTCGTGATCTTCCTGTCCGGGCACGGCGACATCCCGATGGCGGTCGAGGCGGTGCAGAACGGCGCCTTCGGCTGGCTGGAAAAGCCCTGCAACGACGAGCGCCTGCTCGACAGCATCGCCAAGGCATTGCAAAAGGCCGAGGAGATCGCCGTGCGCCGCCAGGCCCGGCAGGCCGCGCAGGCGCTGTGGGCCAAGCTCACGCCGCGCGAGATGCAGGTCGCCCGGCTCGTGGCCGAAGGCCTGCCCAACAAGCGCATCGCGCAGGAACTGGCGCCGCTGGAGCTGCGCACGGTGGAAACGCACCGGGCGCACATGTTCGCGAAGCTGGGCTTTTCGAGCAGCCTGGAACTGGACCGCTTCCTGCGCGAGCACGGGCTGTAGGTTTGTTCGGGGCGCGTGCCCAGGCCACCGGGCACGCTGTGGGTGCTCGCCGATCAACGACTGCACTGATGACGCTCACGCCGATGGGGTGCCTTGCGCAGCGAAATCAAGGAGGAGGGGCGAAGCCCGGGGGACATTCGCGGAGCAAGGTGCCCCGTCGGCGGGAGCGTCGCCCTGAAAGCGCCCCAACCTCTGGCTAGAACTTAGGGTTTACCCCTGCGTACCGGTACGCAGTCCCGCGGCGGGGGCCCTACGGACGACAGCGCGCCCCTGGCGGACCAGACTCCCCGGCACGGCTTTCCGCGGGCTTCGCGGGGGCTGCAGCCAGAGACAAGGACCCCCCGCATGACCGCCATTGCCAGCAGCAGCACGAGCGCCGGCGCTTCCAGCCCGGACGCGACCCGCGACACCACCCCCTACACCTTCGAGGAAAAGCGCAAGCGCATCTTCGCCATCTTTGCCGCTTCGTCCGGCAACCTGGTGGAGTGGTTCGACTTCTATGTCTACGCCTTCTGCGCGATCTACTTCGCGCCCTCGTTCTTCCCCAAGTCGGACCCGACGGTCCAGCTGCTGAACACCGCCGGCGTGTTCGCCGCCGGCTTCCTGATGCGCCCGATCGGCGGCTGGCTGTTCGGCCGGCTGGCCGACCGCAAGGGCCGCAAGACGTCGATGGTGACCTCGGTCGTCATGATGTGCGTCGGCTCGCTGGTCATTGCCTGCCTGCCCACCTACGCGCAGATCGGCGCCTGGGCGCCCGCGCTGCTGCTGGCCGCGCGCCTGCTGCAGGGCCTGTCGGTCGGCGGCGAATACGGCACCACCGCCACCTACATGAGCGAAGTGGCGATGCGCGGCCAGCGCGGCTTCTTCTCGTCGTTCCAGTACGTCACGCTGATCGGCGGCCAGCTGCTGGCCGTGGTGGCCGTGGTGGTGCTGCAGCAGCTGCTCACCGAGGCCGAACTCAAGGCCTGGGGCTGGCGCATTCCCTTCGTGCTGGGTGCCCTGGCCGCCGTCGTGGCGCTGATGCTGCGCCGCACGCTGACCGAAACCGCCAGCACCAAGACCCGCGCCGCCAAGGGCGCCGGCAGCGTCGCCGAGCTGTTCAAGCACCACAAGCGCGCCTTCCTCGTGGTGCTGGGCTACACGGCCGGCGGCTCGCTGATCTTCTACACCTTCACCACCTACATGCAGAAGTACCTGGTGAACTCGGCCGGCATGTCGATCAAGACCGCCAGCAACGTGATGACGGCCTGCCTCTTCCTGTACATGTGCATGCAGCCGCTGTTCGGCGCGCTGTCGGACCGCATCGGCCGGCGCAGCAACATGCTCTTGTTCGGCGCCCTGGGCGCGCTGATGACGGTGCCCGTGCTGAGCAACCTGCAAAGCGTGAGCAGCCCGCTGATGGCCGGCGTGCTGATCACGCTGGCGCTGGCGGTGGTGAGCTTCTACACCTCGATCAGCGGCATCGTGAAGGCCGAGATGTTCCCGCCCGAAGTGCGCGCGCTGGGCGTGGGCCTGTCGTACGCGGTGGGCAACGCCATCTTCGGCGGCAGCGCCGAGTACGTGGCGCTGGGCCTGAAGTCGATCGGCCACGAGTCGTATTTCTACTGGTACGTGACGGCGATGATGGGCGTGGCCTTCCTGGTCAGCCTGCTGCTGCCGAAGCAGGCCACCTACCTGCACAACGACAAGTAAGCGCAGCGGCGCTTCATCCCCACACGAACCCGGCCGCGTGCCGGGTTTTTTACGTGCGCTGCAAGGCGCGCGTGACCATGTCGTTGGGCGCCAGCCGCAGCAGGTGCGGCAGCAGGCCCAGCGCGCGATCGCGTTCGCCCGCATGCAGCAGGCCGTTGGCGCACACCGAGAGCGTGTCGGCCAGCTCGGGGTGGTCGGGCGCGGTCTTCAGCAGGATGCGGCAGAGCTTGTCGGCATCGCCGAACTGGCGGATGCGCGCGAAGCGGCGCGCCAGCCGGGCCATGTCGTCGGGCTTCAGGCGCACACCGGGCTTGGCCTGGTCGAGGTAGGTCGTGAAGCTGGCGTGCTGCAGCGCCAGCGTGTCGGCGTCGGTGGCGGGCAGGCGGAAGATGCGGCGCGCGGCCTGGTGGAAATCGTCGCTCGCGGGCTGCAGGCGCGCGGTGTGAAACCAGGCGCGCAGCGTGTCGGTGTCGCCGGGGCGCAGGGCGGCCGCGGCGCGCCATTCGGCGCAGGCGGGCTCGAACTTCATGGCCGCCGACAGCTTGCGCGCGGCGGCCACGTGCTGGTCGAAGCGGTGGTCGTCGGTCACCATTTCCGACTTCACGGTCTCGGGCGTCTTCACGCGGCCCAGCCACATGGCGCCGGCCATCAGCGCCGCGCCCGTCAGCAGGCCGCCCAGGTGGGCCATGTAGGCGATGCCCTGGCCGCCGATCCAGTGCTGCACCAGCTCGTTGGCGATCCAGGCCGGCAGCAAGAGCAGGGCGGGGGCCGTGACGTAATTGAAATAGAAGAACAGCTGGTAGAAAAAGCGGATGCGCCGCAGCCGGTACATCACGGCGTACATCCCCATCAGCGCCGAGATCGCACCCGAGGCCCCCAGCCCGTAGCCGCCCTTGCCCGCATAGGCCCAGCCGGCCAGCAGCGCGGAGCCCACGCCGCCCAGCAGGTAGAAGCTCAGGTAGGTGCCGCGCCCCAGCGCCAGCTCGACCGAGAAGCCGAACAGGAAGAGGAACAGCATGTTGCCCAGCAGGTGGCCCGTGCTGCCGTGCAGGAAGGTGGCGGTGAGCCAGGTCCAGGGCTTGAACTCGGCGTCCTTGCCGTAGTCCTGCGACCAGCGCGCGGTGAACGGCGCGGGCAGCATCGCCTCGTACTGGCGGCGATCGCGCTGCCATTCGTCGAAGCGCGGGTTGGCGGGCGTCACGACCTGGTCGGCGCGCAGCTTCTTCAGAAAGGGCGGGTCGTTCTGCAGGCCTTCGAGCAGCTGCGGGTAGGCCTCTTCATGGGCCAGCATGCGGCGCGCCAGCTTGCCGCGTTTCGGGTCGGTTTTTTCGAGCCACTCGACGAAGGGCGGCAGCTCCAGCTCGGGCAGCACGCTCTGCACGTAGAACTGCGCGGCGCGCTCGCGGCCGTTTTCTTCGCTGCGCTGCGGCCCCCAGAACACGATCATGTTCAAGAGGATCAGCAGCACCGTCATCCACGGCGGGTTGCGCCAGCTCGGTTTGTTTTCGAGCGGGATGGCGTAGAACATGAAGCGCGGCCCTCGGTGGCGTGGCCGCGGGCTTCAGCCCAGGCGCGCGCGGTGGCGGGCGACCTGTGCTTTCACCTGCACGGGTGCGGTGCCGCCCAGCACGTTGCGGGCGTTGAGCGAGCCGCGCAGGCTCAGCACGTCGTACACGTCCTTCTCGATGTTCGGGTTGAACTGCTGCAGCACGGCCAGCGGCAGTTCCGACAGGTCGACCTGGTGCGAGGTGGCGGCCTTCACGGCGTGGGCCACGGTTTCGTGCGCGTCGCGGAAGGGCAGGCCCTTCTTCACAAGGTAGTCGGCCAGGTCGGTGGCGGTGGCGTAGCCGCGCAGCGCGGCGGCCTCCATGGCCTGCGGCTTCACGGTGATGCCGCCGATCATCTCGGCAAAGATGCGCAGGGTGTCCTTGAGCGTGTCGACGGTGTCGAACAGCGGCTCCTTGTCTTCCTGGTTGTCCTTGTTGTAGGCCAGCGGCTGGCCCTTCATGAGCGTGATGAGCGCCATCAGGTGGCCGACCACGCGGCCGGTCTTGCCGCGCGCCAGCTCGGGCACGTCGGGGTTCTTCTTCTGCGGCATGATCGACGAGCCGGTGGTGAAGCGGTCGGCGATGTTGATGAAGCCGAAGTTCTGGCTCATCCAGATGATGAGTTCTTCGCTCAGGCGGCTCACGTGCACCATGCACAGGCTGGCGGCGGCGGTGAACTCGATCGCGAAGTCGCGGTCGCTCACGGCGTCCAGGCTGTTCTGGCAGACGCTGTCCATCTTCAGGGTGCGCGCCACGAGTTCGCGGTCCAGCGGGTAGCTGGTGCCGGCCAGGGCGGCGGCGCCCAGCGGCAGGCGGTTGACGCGCTTGCGCACCTCGCCCATGCGCTCGGCGTCGCGGCTGAACATTTCCACGTAGGCCAGCATGTGGTGGCCGAAGCTCACGGGCTGGGCCACCTGCAGGTGGGTGAAGCCGGGCAGGATCACCTCGACGTTCTTCTCGGCGATGTCGACCAGCGCCTTCTGCAGCTCGACCAGCAGGTCGCCGATGAGGTCGATCTCGCCGCGCAGCCACAGGCGCACGTCGGTGGCGACCTGGTCGTTGCGGCTGCGGCCGGTGTGCAGGCGCTTGCCGGCGTCGCCCACGAGCTGGGTCAGGCGGGCCTCGATGTTCAGGTGCACGTCCTCGAGGTCGAGCTTCCATTCGAAGCTGCCGGCCTCGATCTCGCCGCGGATCTGCGCCATGCCGCGCTCGATGGCGGCGTGGTCCTGCACGCTGATGATGCCCTGGGCCGCGAGCATGCCGGCGTGCGCCAGCGAGCCCTCGATGTCGGCTTGCCACAGGCGCTTGTCGAAGAAGACGCTGGAGGTGTAGCGCTTCACCAGGTCGCTCATCGGTTCGGAGAACAGGGCCGACCAGGCTTCGGATTTCTTGTCGAGTTGGTTTTGGGTCATGGGAGCCGTCCAGGAAGGCAATAATGGGTTGGTCACCCGATGGATCTGATGTCTGCGATGCGCAACCCGGCGATTTTATCGGCCAGCTCCCCCTCCACGTCCGCTTCGTCGCCGGAACGCGTGCGCGCGCCCGTGCGCGGCGGCCCGGCGCTGTTCGACGCCTGCCAGATCGGCGTGGTGCTGCGCACCGTGGTGTTCGTCGAAGCGGTGGTGGCGGTGGCCACGCTGTTCGTGGTCGGCTCCTTCGGCGAATGGCTGGTGCAGGCGGCCACGGTCACCGGCGGCGCGCTGCCCGCCACGCTGCTGTGGCTGGTGGCGGCCTGCGGGCTCAA
This sequence comes from Variovorax sp. BGA-UO-ETr-C22, assembly GCF_059567965.1. Lineage (NCBI taxonomy): Bacteria > Pseudomonadati > Pseudomonadota > Betaproteobacteria > Burkholderiales > Comamonadaceae > Variovorax > Variovorax sp. BGA-UO-ETr-C22. The sequence goes on along the minus strand of NZ_JCAQPA010000004.1, from coordinate 104,471 downwards.
GAAACAATTGCGGCGCCTGCCGCCCCCGGGCCAGTACGCCGCCGGCGCCGTGCTGGGCGCGGTGGCCTCTCTCTACGGCTGCGGCCTGCTGCGCCTGACCGGCGTGATCGCCAGCGCCCCCTGGCTGGCCAGCGCGCTGGCCGGCGCGCTGTTCGCGGGGCTGGTGATGGCGGCGATGGTGCTGCGCGCGCGCGGCCAGACGCCGGCCGCCACTACGGCCCGGCTCGAAGAGCTGCAGTCGCGCATCCGCCCGCACTTTCTGTTCAACACGCTCAACAGCGCCATCGCGCTGGTGCGCGAAGAGCCGGCCAAGGCCGAGACCATGCTCGAAGACCTGGCCGAGCTGTTCCGCCAGGCGCTCACCGTGCCCGGCGAATCGGGCACGCTGGCCGACGAGATCGCGCTGGCCGAGCGCTACCTGGCCATCGAGCAGGTGCGTTTCGGCGAGCGCCTGCGCATCCGCTGGGACCTCGATGCCGCCGCCAGCGACGCACGCCTGCCGCCGCTCCTGCTGCAGCCGCTGGTCGAGAACGCCATCAAGCACGGCGTGGAGCCCAGCCCCGAGGGCGGCAAGCTGCGCATCCGCACCGAGCGGCGCGGTGGCATGGTCGTGATCGAGGTGGTCAACAGCCTGCCGCCGCTGCGCTGGGCCGACGAGCCGCTGCCGCGCGGCCACGGCATCGCCCTGGACAACGTGCGCGAGCGGCTGCGCCTGCTGCACGACATGCAGATGCAGTTCAGCGCCGGCATGGACCAGAAGAACTACCGCGTACGCATTGCCATCCCCGCCGAATCATGAGCCTCAAGACCCTGATCGTTGACGACGAAGCCCTGGCCCGCTCGCGCCTGCGCACGCTGCTGCGCGACTGCAGCTCGCCCGCCGCCGAGGTGACGGCCGAGGCCGCGCAGGGCGAAGAGGCGCTGGCCCACCTGGCCGCGATGGACCTCGACCTGGTGCTGCTCGACGTGCACATGCCCGGCATCGACGGCATCGAGGTGGCGCGCGCGCTGCGCAGCCGGCCCGACGCGCCGGCCGTGGTGTTCGTGACGGCGCACGCCAGCCACGCGGTCACGGCCTTCGAGCTGGAGGCGGTCGACTACCTCACCAAGCCCGTGCGCGCCGAGCGGCTGCAGCAGGCGCTGCAGAAGGTCGAACGCTTCCTGAAGGAGCGCCGCGCTGCCCAGCCGGCCCCCGAGGCCACGCCCGAGTGCGTGCTGATCCAGGACCGGGGCCGCGCCGAGCGCGTGCCGCTGTCCGAGGTGCTGTACCTCAAGTCCGAATACAAGTACCTCACGGTGCGCACCGCCACGCGCAGCCACATCCTCGACGGCTCGCTCAACGATTTCGAGGAGCGCTACCCGAACCGCTTCCTGCGCGTGCACCGCAACGCGCTGGTGGCGCGCTCGGCGATCCGCGCACTCGAGCGCTACGACGACGGCGAAGACGCCGATGGCTGGGCGCTGCGGCTCGACTCGGTGCCCGAGCCCGTGGCGGTGTCGCGCCGCCAGCTGGCCGCGGTGCGCGAGATGCTGAAGGAATCGCGATGACCGACGACACCCCGGCCGGCCCGAAGCCGGCGCCTGAACGGCCGGTGGCTGCGGATGAGCCGCCGCCTGCGCCCGCACCGGTGCCGGCGCCGCCGGTCGACCCCGTCGAGCCCGCAGCGCCGGTCGAGCCGAGCGCGACCGCCGAAGAGGCGACCTCCGCCCTGCGCAGGCGCTTCGTGCTGCACATGCCGGTCGACGTGCGCAGCGCCTCGCTGGTGGTGCTGGCCGTGCTCGCCAGCGTCTTCGCGTTGCGCTGGGGCCAGGCCGTGTTCGTGCCGCTGATGCTGAGCCTGCTGCTGAACTACGCGCTGTCGCCGCTGGTCGAGCGCCTGCACCGCTGGTACGTGCCGCGCTGGATCGGCGCGGCGGCGATCCTGCTGGGCCTGTTCGGCGGGCTCGGGTGGACGGGCTATTCGCTCTCGGGCAGCGCCTCGCAGCTGCTCGACTCGCTGCCGGTCGCCGCGCAAAAACTCGGCCAGGCCATGCGCCGCGACAAGAACGCCAGCGCCACGCCGCTGGACAGCGTGCAGCAGGCCGCCGCGCAGCTCGAGAAAGCGGCCGAGGAAAACTCCGCGCGCGTCGCTTCGCGCAAGGGCGTGGCGCGCGTCGTGATCGAGCGGCCGGGCTTCAACGTGCGCGACTACCTGCTCAGCGGCACGGTCGGCCTGCTCAACGCCTTGGGGCAGCTCACGCTGGTGGCCTTCCTCACCTACTTCGCGCTGTGTTCGGGCGACACCTTCCGGCGCAAGCTCATCAAGATCACCGGGCCCAGCCTGCAGAAGAAGAAGGTCACGGTGCACGTGCTGGACGACATCACGCGCAACATCGAGCGCTACCTGCTGGTGCAGATCCTGGTGAGTGGGCTGGTGGGGCTGACCACCGGCCTGGCCTTCTGGCTGCTCGGCGTGGAGAACGCGGCCGTGTGGGGAATCATCGCGGCCGTCACCAACCTGATTCCGTACATCGGCTCGGTGATCGTGCTGGTGGCGGCGGGGCTCATGGCCTTCCTGCAGTTCAGCAGCATCGAGATGGCGCTGCTGGTGGGCGGCGTGTCGCTGGCCATCCACACGGTGGTGGGCAACCTGCTGATGCCCTGGCTCACCAGCCGAACCAGCCGCATGAACCCGGTGGCGGTGTTCGTGGGCGTGATCTTCTGGGGCTGGCTGTGGGGCATCTGGGGCCTGCTGCTGGGCATCCCGATCACCATGGTCATCAAGTCGATCTGCGACCGGGTGGAAGACTTGCAGCCGATCGGCGAACTGCTCGGCGAATGAACCGGCCCTTCAGATCCTTCAGGGGGGTGCATCGTCCGATGCTGTAAATTATTGCGAATCAATTCGCAATAATTAAATGCCCGACGTTCCATCCGCTTCCTTGCCACCCGGGGCCGGCGCCCCGGCCCGGCTGCTCTCCATTGACGCGCTGCGCGGCCTCGTGATCCTGTTCATGCTGCTGGACCACGTGCGCGAGACCTTCTACCTGCACCACCAGGTGCCCGACCCGATGCTCGTGGCGCAGACGCCGCCGGCGCTGTTCTTCGGCCGCCTGCTGGCGCACCTGTGCGCGCCGGTGTTCGTGTTCCTGACCGGTCTGTCGGCCTTTCTCTACGGCGCGAAGCAGGCGGACGGCCGCGCGGCGGCGTCCTCGTTCCTGTGGAAACGGGGCCTGTTCCTCGTGCTGCTGGAGGTCACGGTCGTCAACTTTGCCTGGACCTTCCAGTTCCCGCCGGCCACCGTGTTCCTGCAGGTGATCTGGGTGATCGGGCTGTCGATGCTGGCGTTGTCGGCGCTGGTGTGGCTGCCGCGCCGGGCGCTGGTCGTGTTGGGCGTGGTGCTGGTGGCGGGACACAACCTGCTCGACGACGTGCACTTTCCCGTCGGCCATGTGCTGCATGTGCCTTGGGCGGTGTTGCACGACCGGGGCTGGATCGAGCTGTCCGACGCCTTGAGGCTGCGCACGTCGTACCCGCTGCTGCCGTGGATCGGCGTGATCGCGCTGGGCTACGTCGCCGGGCCGTGGTTCCTGCCCGGCGCCGATGCGCCGCAGCGCCAGCGGCGGCTGCTCGCGTGGGCCGTGGGCCTGCTCGTTGGCTTCGTGGGGCTGCGTGCGCTCGACGTCTATGGCGACAAGCCCTGGGCAGCAGGCGACAGCGCGCTGACGACCGCGATGGCCTTCCTCAACGTCACCAAGTACCCGCCGTCCTTGCTGTTCATCGCGCTGACGCTCGGCGTGGGGCTGTGGCTGCTGCGCCTGTTCGAGCGCCGGCAGGGCGCGCCCTGGCTCGCACCGCTGGCCGTGTTCGGCGCGGCGCCCATGTTCTTCTATGTGCTGCACCTGTACGTGCTCAAGTTCCTCTACCTGGGGGCCGAGGCGGTCTGGGGCCCCAACCAGGGCCGGCTCTTCGGGTTCGACAGTGTCTGGATGGTGTGGCTCACCACCGGCGTGCTGGCCTTCGCGCTGTACCCCGCCGTGCGCGCCTTTGCCGCTCTGAAGGCGCGGCGCCGCGACATCGCGTGGCTCAAGTACCTGTGAGCGGCTGGCGATGAGGCGGTTCTGCGGCGCGGCTCTCGCCATGCTGGGCACGTCCGCCCTCGCGGCCGAAGGCGGCGGCTTCGTCGAGGACACGCGCTGGCACGTGCTCCAGCGCAGCGTGTACGAGCACCGGAGCTACCTGCACGGCGACCGCAGCAACGGCGGGCGCAACGCCACGCTGCCGAAGGCGCGGCGCAGCGACTACGCGCAAGAGTGGGGCTACGGCGTCATGGGCATCCTCGCGTCCGGCTTCACGCCGGGCTGGATCGGCTTCGGCGTGGACGCGCATGCCTCGCTCGCGCGCAGCCTCGAAGGCGACGATCTGCGCGTCGGCAAGATCCGCATGCTGCCGGTGGACGGCGCGGGCTACGCGCAGGACGGCATCGCGCGCGGCGGCGTGGCGCTGAAGGCGCGCATCTCCGCCACCGTGCTGACGGTGGGTGAGCAACGCGTCAAGACGCCGGTCTTCAGCGCGTCCGATTCCCGCCTGCTGCCCGAGACCATGCGCGGCTGGCTGCTGACGAGCCGCGAGTTCGACACGCTCACGCTGCAGGCCGGCCGCTTCACCGGGTCGACCGACCGCCATGCGCGCGGCACGAGCCACCCGTTGATCGTCAATTACCTCGACCCGAAGTCACCGCGCGGCGACGTGTTCGACTTTGCCGGCGGCACCTGGAAGGGCAGCGCTTCGCTGTCGCTCACGGCCTATGTCGCACGCCTGAAGGACACCTGGCGCACGGGCTACCTGGGCGCCCACTACACGGTGCCGCTCCCGGAGAAGCGTGCGCTGTCCTTCGACCTGCAGGTGTACCGCAGCAAGGACACGGGCCGCGCGCTGGCCGGCCCGGTGGACAACACCACCGCGAGCCTCATGACCAGCTACGCCCACGGCCCTCACCGCGTGGGCCTGGGCTGGCAGAAGGTCGCGGGCGACACGCCGTTCGACTACGTGACGCGCGGCGCCGTCTGGCTCGGCAATGCGGCGCAGCTGTCCGACTTCAATGCGCCGCACGAGCGGTCGTGGCAGCTGCGGTACGAAGTGGATGCCGCGCGTTGGGGAGCGCCCGGGTTGAGCCTGGGCGCGGCCTACATCCGCGGCAGTGGCATCGACGGCAGCCGGGTGCCGCCGCGCGGAGGCTACGCATGGCTGGGCTACGGGCAGGGCGGCCGGCACTGGGAGCGCGACCTCTGGCTGCGCTACACGGTCCAGCAAGGCAGCGCCAAGGGCCTGGCCCTTCTGCTGCGCTACGGCGAGCACCGCAACAACAAGGCGCAGGCCGAACTCAACACGCGCCAGATCCGCGTCGCGCTGGAGTACCCGATCGGCAACGACTGAGCGGGCGGCGCTGTCAGGGGGCCGTGACGGGCAGCTTCTTCACGAAGGTCACGGCGGGGTCGAGCGGTTGGCCGTCGCGCGTGCGCAGGTCGATCGGCGCTACCGGCTCACCGTTCTCGCGCTCCAGCAGCACCGAATGCGGCTCGCCGGGCGCGAACAGGTTCGCCTCGCCCCAGTGCCGCAGGCCGACCACCACGGGAAACAGGCCGCGGCCCTTGGCCGTCAGCGCGTACTCCTGGTAGAGCGAGCCGTCCGAGGCGGGCACGAGGTCGAACACGCCTTCCTGCACCAGCCACTTCAGCCGGTCGGCCAGGATGTTCTTGGCCACGCCCAGGCTCTGCTGGAACTCGCCGAAGCGCCGCATGCCGTCGAAGGCGTCGCGCACGATCAGCAGCGACCACTGGTCGCCGACGATCTCGAGCGCGCGCGCCATCGGGCAGGCGTCGAACCTCAGACTTTTTCTCCTGGCCATCGTGTGTTTCCTGTGCGTCCCTGGGATGGCGGGATTAGACCGTAGCGTTGGATTGGTTGCAAATTAAAACTGATGAAGCTAGCATTCGCATGGTTTTAATTTGAAACCTGAAGTGGCCATGACCCTCCCAACCCCCGTTTCCCACGACATCCCTTCCGGCGGCGACGCCGTGCCCGGCCTGCGCGCCAGCCCCGTGCGCGTGGCCGTCGTGCAGTTCGACCCGCAGGTCGGCGTCGAGAACCTCGCGCGCAACGCCGCCGCGGTGCACGCACAACTCGAAGCGGCGGTGGCCGGCGGCGCGCAGCTCACCGTGCTGCCCGAACTGGCGACCACCGGCTACTGCTTCAGCGGCCGCGCCGAGGCCTTCGCCCACGCCGAGCCCGTGCCGCACGGCCCCACGGTGCAGGGCTGGGTCGCGTTCGCGGCGCAGCACGGCGTGTACCTCGTCGGCTGCCTGGCCGAGCAGGACGGCATGCAGCTGTTCGACACCGCCGTGCTCGTCGGCCCCGAGGGCTACATCGGCCGCTACCGCAAGACGCACCTGTGGAACAACGAGAAGCTGTGGTTCACGCCCGGCAACGAGGGCTACCCGGTGTTCGAGACGAAGATCGGCCGCATCGGCCTGCTCGTGTGCTGGGACATCTGGTTTCCCGAGGCGCCGCGCATCGTGGCGCAGCAGGGCGCCGACATCATCTGCGTGCCCACGGGCTGGGTCTGGACGCCGCCGCCGCTGTACGACGCCAGCGGCGTGTGCATGGCGGCTTACCTGACGATGACGGCCGCGCACGCCAACAACGTCTTCATCGCCACCGCCGACCGCGTGGGCCAGGAGCGCGGCACGGGCTTCATGGGCAACTCGCTGATCGCGGGCACGAACGGCTGGCCGATGGGGCGCATCGCCGGGCCCGAGGAAGAAACCATCCTTTATGCCGATGTCGACCTGGGCGCCGCGCGTTCGGCTCCGATCTGGACGCCGCTCAACGACCTGCACCGCGACCGGCGAACCGATCTGTACGACGCGATGCTGGGCTATCGCGGGGCGGCACCGCTGCCGCGCTGAGGCGCGCGAAGCGAACGATCATCCACGGCCCGAGCAGCGCCCCGAGCCCGACCGAGCTCCACGCCGCGACCCACGCGTACGTGCTGCCGAAGCCGAACCGCGCCTGCCCCCAGTCGAGCGCGAGCCCGAACACCCAGGGGCTGAGCGCGCCCGCGCCGAAGCCCATCACCGAGCGCACCGAGAACGCCACGCCGAGCCGGTGCGGCGCCACCACGTCGGCCAGCGCGGTCGAGTAGACCGACGAATCGGCGATGGCGAGCAGGTTGTACAGCGCCGCCATCGCGGCCAGCGCCCACAGCGGCCAGGTCCACATCCAGCCGAAGCTGAACGACAGGCTCAGGCTCGCGAGGGTGGCGATCATCATCACGCGCGCGCGGCCCAGCCGGTCGGAGGCCGCCCCGCCCACCACGCTGCCGAACACGCTCACGAGGTGCGCGAAAGCCGCCAGCGCGATGCCCGCGGCCGGCCAAGCGGTCGCGCCGCCGCGCGACGAGGCCATGAGGTAGGCGGGCAGCCAGGCCCACAGCGCCATGAGCTCCCAGCAGTGGAAGGCGTAGGCCCAGTTGCCGGCCATCGCGGGCCGGTCGCGCACGGTCGCGTTCAGCGCCTGCAGCACGCCTTCGCGCGGCGCACCGGCGACCGGTGGCACGGGCGGTGCCATGCGCCGCAGCGCGAGCTGGGCCAGCAGCACGCCCATCACCGTGCAGCCCGCCGCCACCAGCAGCCCGGTGCGCCAGTGCGCGACCACGCTGAAGCCCGCCACCACCGCGAGCGACAGCGCATAGCCCATCGACGCCGCGCCGAGGAAGAGACCCATCGCGCGCCCGCGCACCGCGGGGCCGGCGTTGAGCGACAGCAGCTGCAGCCCCGGCGTGTACGAGGCGCCCGCACACAGGCCCGCCAGGCCGTACAGCAGCAGCGCCGAGCGGTGGTCGTGTGCGAAGAGGGCGAAGGCCAGCGAGGCGGCCGCGCCGATCGCGCCGCCGATCGCGAAGATGCGGTGCGGGCCGAAGCGGTCGGCCAGCAGGCCCACGGCGAACAGCGAACTCATGTAGCCCACATGCCAGGCGCTCTGGATGGAACCGGCTTGCGCGGCCGTCATCTGCCAGTCGTCGCGCATGAACGGCAGCACGCCCGAGTAGGCCGTGACGATCATCCCCTGCAGCAGGCGGCTCGCGCACAGCAGCGCGAGCCATCCGCGCTGCGGCGCCGCCGGGGTGGGGTCAGCGCAGTGCACGCTGCATCAGCACCGTGTCGACCCACTGGCCGAACTTGAAGCCGACGTGGCGCAGCACGCCGACCGTCTCGAAGCCCAGGCGCGCGTGCAGCCGCTGCGAGCCCGCGTTGCCGCTGTGGCCGATGCACGCGACCATCTGCGTGAAGCCCGCCTCGGTGCAGCGGTGGATCACCGCCCGCAGCAGCGCCGTGCCGATGCCGTGGCCGTGCATGTCGGGCGCGACGTAGATCGAGTCTTCCACCGTGTGCCGGTAGGCCGAGCGCGCGCGGTAGGGGCCGGCGTAGGCGTAGCCGGCCACCTCGCCATCCTTCAGCGCCACGAGGTAGGGCAGGCCGCGTTCCTGCACGTCGATGCGGCGCGCCTGCATCTGCGCGACGGGGGGCACTTCTTCTTCGAACGAGCACAGGTCGTGCTGCACGTAGTGGCTGTAGATGGCCTGCACGCGGGCCATGTGGTGGGGCTCGGCATCGGCGATGTCGAGCGTGGCGAGAGCGAGGGTGGGAGAGGACATGGGGCGATCTTGACGAGCCAGGATCGATAAGTGAAGCTTGGTCAACCTATGCAAAGCATAAGGAATACTTTGGAAAAGAACCTCAACCTCGACCAGCTCGCCAGCTTCGCCCTGGTGATCGACACCGGCAGCTTCTCCGCCGCGGCCGACCGGCTCGGCCTGTCGCAGCCCGCCGTGAGCCTGCAGGTGCGCCAGCTTGAACGCCGGCTCGCCGTGCGGCTCATCGAGCGTGTCGGCAAACGCGCGCGGGCCACGCCGGCCGGCGTGGAGCTGCTGCGCCATGTGCCGCAGATCGAGGCGGCGGTCGAGAACGCGATCGACGCGCTGGCCGACCACGCGCGCGGCGTCACGGGCCGCGTGCGGCTGGGCACGGGCGCCACGGCCTGCCTGTACTTCCTGCCCTCTGTGCTGCGCCAGCTGCGCGAGGCCTTCCCGGCGCTGAGCGTGGTGGTGAGCACCGGCAACACCGACGAGCACGTGCGCAAGGTGGAAGACAACAGCATCGACCTCGCACTGGTCACGCTGCCCGCCGCGGGGCGCTCGCTGAGCGTGATCCCGGTGTGCGACGACGAGTTCGTCGCCATCGGCCGCGCCGACCTCGCGCCGCTCAAGGCCCGCGTGAAACCGGCCGACCTGGCGCCGCTGCCGCTGGTGCTGTTCGAGCCCGCGGCCAACACGCGCAAGCTGGTCGATCGCTGGTTTGCCGCCGAGGGCCTGCAGCCGCAGCCCGTGATGGAGCTGGGCAGCGTTGAGGCGATGAAGGAGATGGTGGCCGCGGGGCTGGGCTACGGCCTGGTGCCCGGCATGTCGATGGCGGGGCGCGGTGCCCACCCGGCGCTGAAGGCCAGTCGCCTGGCCCCGCGCATGCACCGCACGCTGGCGGTGGTGATCCGTCGCGACAAGCCGCTCAACAAGGCGCTGCGCACGGTGCTCGAGGCGATCGTGGCGGCCGGAAAGAAGCCCGGCCGCCGTTGAAGGTACTTACTCCGGAATCGCCGCCAGCGGCGCCGCGCCGCCGCGTGCGCGGCCCAGCGTGCCGACGATGAGCGCGGCGATCAGCACCAGCACGCCGCTGAGCACCATCGTGGGCGAGATGCCGCGGCTGTCGACCATCAGGCCGCCGATCAGCGCGCCCGAGGCGATCGCCACCTGGAAGCCCGTCACCAACAGGGCCTGGCCGGCTTCCTGCGCGTCGGGCACGGCTTCCATCATCCAGCCGGTGAGTGCCACCGGGATCAGGCCGAAGGCCACGCCCCAGATCACCACCACCACCGCGCCGGCCACCATGCCGGTGCCGATCAGCGTCGACAGCAGCAGTGCCGTGGCCAGCATCAGCGCCGCCAGCAGGGTGGTGCCGCGCACGCTGCGCGCCACCAGGCTGCCGCCGAGGAAGGTGCCGATGAAGCCGACCGCGCCATAGACCAGCAGCAGCGTCGAGACCGCGTTGGCCTGCAGGCCGAACACCTGCTGCAGCAGCGGCTTCAGGTAGGTGTAGGCCGCGAAGTGACCGGCAATGAAGAACAGCACCGCGAGCAGGCCGACCTGCGCCATGCGGCGCGTGAGCGGCGTGAGCAGGTCGCGCGCACCGATGGCGCGTTGCGGCGGAATCGCGGGCAGCAGCCACAGCTGCACCAGCAGCACGGCCGCGGCGAGCGCGCCGGTCACGGCGAACGAGGCGCGCCAGCCGAACATCGTGCCCAGCCACGAGCCCGCGGGCACGCCGAGCACCGTGGCGGCCGACACGCCGGCCAGCACCAACGACATGGCGCGCGCCTTCGAGGCGTCGGGCACCAGCTGCGTGGCAGCGGCGGGCGCGAAGGTCCAGAAGCCGCCTACGGCCAGGCCGAGCATCAGGCGCGCAACCAGCATGGTCGTGAAGTTGGGCGCGAACGCGGCCAGCAGGTTCGAGGCGATCAGGAGCAGCGTGAGCGCGATCAGCACCGTGCGCCGGTCGAGCCGGCCCGACGCGACGATCAGCGCCGGCCCGGCGAAGGCGGCGAGCACGCCGGGCATGGTGATCATCAGGCCGGCCGTGCCGTCGGACACGTTCAGGCCGCGCGCGATGTCGGTGAGCAGGCCGATGGGCATGAACTCGGTCGACACCATCGCGAAGGTGCCGACGGCGATGGAGCCGACCGCGAGCCACGCGGAGCGGGTGGGGGCGGCCACGGCGTCGCGCGCGGGCGCGGCCAGGTCGTCGATGCAGGGGGTGCTGCCGGAAGAATTCATCATGGAGATGCAGTCCTTGAACGCATCGGCGATGAAGACGCCAATGCCGGTGAGGGGGCATTGGAGTGTGCGAGCCGGCCGCCTTGCGACCAAGGGGCGGTGGAGCAGTAGACAGTTTCCCTGCGGCGAACAATCGACCCCTTTGCTGTCTGCAGCCGCCCGGGGATGCGGCAATGGCGCCTTTCGCCATCACCGTCTTCTTGAGTTGCCGAGATTAAGTGTGGGCAGGGCGCAACTGCAGCGCCTGTCCGTCGGCCACGAACGATTCGTCGACCAGCACGCGGAAGGCCGTGCCCTGCACGAACTTCGGCTGCGCGACGGCCGGCGAGAGAAATTCGATGTCGAGCGCGACCGGCGTGCCGCGCGCGAGCGAGGTGCCCTGCGGCACGCGCCAGCGCGCCGAGAAGCCTTCGGTGTCGAGCACCAGCGCGCCGCGGTATTCGCCGGGGCCCAGCGGCACGTCCTGCGCCGGCACCGAGGGGCGGCGGAAGGTGAGTTCCACGGCCAGGTGCGGCGTGAACTCGGGCAGCGCGTCGAAGCCCGCGGGCGGCGCCTGCTTCGGCGTGCGGCGCGGTAGCTTGCCGATGAGCCACCCGATCACGTTGCCGATGATCGGCACCCACAGCACCATCAGCAGCGTGGCGATGTCGCGCGTGGTGGTGCCGGGCGCCGCGTAGTGCCGCACGATGCCGCCGCCCACGGCCACGCACAGGAGGATCAGGACGATGACGCGTCGGCGGAACTGGATTTTGGTCATGAATACGCGGGGTGAAAGCGGGTCCGGACCATAACCTACGCCGTCATCTGCCCTTTGCCTGCCGCTTGAGCGACCCGCAGCACCGCATCCGCCGGCAGCGCCTGCCAGTCGATCCATTCGCCCACCGCCACATGGTGCGTGGGCGCGGCGGCGCCTTCGACGGTGCCCCACTGCAGCGTGAGCCGGTGCTGGCCGAGCCGCAGCGCGAGCTCGAAGCCCGGCCAGTGCGCGGGCACATGCGGCGTCATCGACAACTGCCTGCCCTTCACGTTCAGGCCCAACAAGGTCTCGACGGCCGCGCGATGCAGCCATGCGGCCGAGCCGGTGTACCAGCTCCAGCCGCCCCGGCCCACATAGGGCGCAGCGCCGTAGACGTCGCCCGCCATCACATAGGGCTCCAGCTCGTAGACCGGGCCGCGCGCGGGGTGCTGCGAACGGTGGGCCGGGCTCAGGCCCTCGAAGCTCTGCCAGGCGGCTTCATGGTCACCCTGCAGCGCCTGCGCCATCAGCGCCCACACGGCGCCGTGCGAGTACTGGCCGCCGTTCTCGCGCACGCCCGGCGGATAGGCCTGGATGTAGCCCGGGTTGGGGGTCGACTGGGCAAACGGCGGTGCCAGCAGCCGCAGCAGGCCGGCCGGTTCGTCGTGCAGGTGCTTGCCGATGGCGGCCATGGCCGGGCCGGTGTGGGTCGCGTCCGAGGCGCCCGAGAGCACCGACCAGGCCTGTGCGATCAGGTCGATGCGGCACTCGCTGTTGATCGACGAACCCAGCGGCGCACCGTTGTCGAAGAAGGCGCGCCGGAACCAGGCGCCGTCCCAGCCGGCGTCGTGCAGCGCGGCGATCCAGCCCGTGCGCGCTTCGGTCCAGCGCGCGGCGCGTTCGTGTTCGCCGCGCGCCTGCGCGATGGGCGCGAAGCGCTCGACCACGCTGCACAGGAACCACGCGAGCCACACCGATTCGCCACGGCCTTCGTGGCCGACGCGGTTCATGCCGTCGTTCCAGTCGCCGGTGCCCATCAGCGGCAGGCCGTGCACGCCGGTCTTCAGGCTGCGGTCGATAGCGCGCGCGCCATGGTCGAACACGGTGGCCATGCGGCCGCTGTTCTGCGGCGCGTAGTAGGCGTCTTCGGCGCCCTCGGGAATGCCGGGGCCTTCGATGAAGCCGACCATTTCGTCGAGCAGCGAGGCATCGCCCGTCACCTCGACGTAGTGCGCCGACGCGTACGGCAGCCACAGCAGGTCGTCCGAGAAATGCGTGCGCACGCCGGCGCCGCCGGGCATGTGCCACCAGTGCTGCACGTCGCCTTCGGGGAACTGGCGCGCCGCGTTCACCAGGATCTGCGCGCGCAGGCGCGGCGGGTCGGTGAGCGCGAAGGCCATCGCGTCCTGCAGCTGGTCGCGAAAACCGAAGGCGCCGCCGGCCTGGTAGAAGCCGGCTTTCGACCAGAGCCGGCAGGCCAGCGTCTGGTACACGAGCCAGCGGTTGACCAGCGCATCGAACAGCGGGTCGGGCGTGCGCACCTGCAGGCGACCCAGCAGGTCGTCCCAGAAGCCGCGCACCTGCGCCAGCGCCTCGGGCACGTCGCGCTGCCGCCAGCGGCGCGCAAGCTCGAGCGCCGCGTCGGCGTTGCCCGCGTGGCCCAGCACGAAGCTGAAGCTTGCGGTTTCCCCCGCCGCCACGACGAACTCGCCGCCAATCGCCGCGCAGGCATCGAGCCCGCTGCCGGCGCGGCGCGCCAGCGTGTCGGGCACTTCGACGACGCCGCGGCCGGCAAAGAATTCGCTGCGGTCGCAGGTCCATTGCGTGGCCCCGGTGGTCGCGCCCTGCAGGCCGGCGAGCAGCAGGAAAGCCGCGCTGCCGCCGAAGCCCGCGCTCGATTCGCGCTGCTGGCCGAACACGGCCGGCTGGTCTTCGGGCTTCCAGCAATGCACGGTGCGCCGTTCGCCGCGCGCGGCGCCCAGTTGCCACTCGACCATCGCGAGCGCGCGCAGGCGGCGCTGGCCGGCGCCTTCGTTGCGCACGCGCACGTGCACCAGCTTGACGGCCTCGTCGCGGTCCGCGAAGAAGGTGGTGTCGAGTGCGAGGTCGCCCTGGCGGCATTCGAAGACGGTGTAGCCCTGGCCGTGCCGCACGCGGTGGCGGGTGGCGCCATCGCTGCCACCGGCGGGCGTGAGCGGCAGCATCTCGCGCGTCGCCACGTCCTGCAGCAGGTAGTGCTCGAAGGCCGGGTCCTGCACCGGGTCGTTCGACCACGGCGTGACCTGGTGCATGCGGCTGTTGCCGGCCCAGGTGTAGCCGGTGCCCCATTCGGACACCTGGAAGCCGAAGGTGGCGTTGGCGATCACGTTGATCCACGGGCGCGGCGTGCGGCGGTCGGGACCGACCTCGAAGCGGAACTCGCCGCTCTCGGCGTCGAAGTCGCCGGTGGCTGCGGTGACATTCGACGAGGTGGCCTGCCGCGTCAGCAGCGGCGTGCGGTGCTGCACCGGCGCGCTGCTGTCGTCCGCAATCGTCGGGCTGCGTGCCTCATGCAACGCCGCCACCTGCACTTCGAGCGCGCGGCCGTCGGCCGTGAACACCACGCGCGCCAGGCTGGAGAGCGCGGCCTTTTCCGAAGGCACCACGTCCTGGTCGCGCAGCAGGTAGAAGCCGGCGGTGTCGTTGCGCGGAAAGCTGTTCTGCGTCTGCTGTGCGACGCGCGTGCGCAGCATCTCGATCTCGCGCTGCAGCGGCATGAGGTACGAATTCGGTTCGCTGTTGAGCACCACCAGGTCGCAGGCCACGCCGCCGAAGCCCCACCACGGCTGCGCGCGCAGCAGCGTGTTGATCAGGCCCATGCCGTTCATCGAGTGGATGTAGACGAGCACGATGGGCTTGTCGCCCGAGATGCCGAAGCGCCAGATCTGGCGCAGGTCGATCAGCCCGCGGTCGCTCATCACGCGCGGCGTGGTGTAGGTGAGGATGGTCGTCAGGTCCTGCAGCGCCAGGTTCTGCGCGGGCGCGATGCTCAGGTCGCGCAGCCGCACCTGCGCCAGCGTGGCGGCCATGCGGGTGGCGCGCTCCACGTGCATGGGCTGCAGGTAGCGGTCGATGCAGGGCATCAGCGCCTCGATGCTCTCGTCGGCGGCGGTGGCGAAGCTCAGGCGCGCGGTGGTGCCCGGCGCGATCGACAGGCGCACGCGCAGGCAGGCGATGGGGTCCAGGCCGTTCACCTGCTTGCCCTGGGCCGTGAGCGGTTGCGCATCGAGCGCGGGGTCGGCCAGCGTGCGGTTGCGGCCGATGAAGGCGCGCCGGTCGGTCATGCAGTCGATCGACAGCACGTTGGCGTCGACCGAGGCCACGAAGTGCACCGCGGCCACCACCGCATCGCCATGCAGGCGCGGCTTGCGCGACAGCAGCAGCGCGCGCCATGCCGGTTCCCAGCGCGATTCGACGAACAGGTTGGCAAAGGCCGGATGCGCCTCGTCGGCCTTGGGGTTCGACAGCACCGGCTCGAAGTACGAGATGAGTTCGAGCGTGCGCGTTTCGTCGCCCGAGTTGTGCAGCGTGATGTGGCGCAGCTCGGTGTCGTCCTCGGGGCTGATGAGCACCGTGGTGCGCACCTGCAGCCCGGGGCCGGTCGCATCGAACTGCACCTGGTCGGCCAGGAAGCGGGTGCGGTAGTGCCAGTCGGCGCCGGGCGCGGGCAGGGCGGTGAGCGAGGTGAGCTCGGCTTGCCCTCCGTCTTTTTCGATATCGCGCACATAGAAGAAAGTGCCGTAGCTGTCGCGCAGCGGATCGTCGCGCCAGCGCGTCACGTTGAACGCGCGCCAGCGGCTCACGCCCGCGCCGTTGGCCCGCAGCGCCACCGTGTAGCGGCCGTTCGACAGCAGGTGCGTGGGCTGGAAGCCCGGCCCCGTCGGATCGACCACGCGCGGCTGGAACAGCGGCGCCAGTTCGGCCTGGCTGGGCTCGGGCGGCGTGCGCGGGTCGGCGCTGCCGATGATCTGGCGCGGCGTGCGTTCGTGCAGCAGCGACTCGTGCGCCTGCACCAGCGCGGCGCTGCCGAACCAGCGGCGCGGCGCGTCGTCGCGCAGCACGTTGCACAGCGCCACCAGCGACATGCCCTGGTGGTGCGCCATGAAGTTGCGCACCACGGTGAAGTCCTGGCCCTCGGCCTGGCGCGAGGTGGTGAAGTCGATCGCGTCGTGAAAACCGAACTCGCCGCGCGCGCCGAGCGATTCGAGCAGTTCGAGGTTGCGCACCGCCGCTTCGGGCGCGAACGGCGCGGCCATGAGGCTGGCGTAGGGCGCCACCACGCGGTCGGTCGGCGGCGTGCGCCGCAGCGCCAGGCGCGGTACGCCGAAGGGCGAGTACTGGTACGCCAGCGAATGGTCTTGCGCGAAGTAGGCCGACTCGGACACGCCCCACGGCATGTTCTGCGCACGGCCGAAGGCCTGCTGCTCGGCGATGGCCGCGGCGTTGGCCACCTGCAGCAGGCCGTCGGTGGGCTCCGTCATCACGAGCGCCGGCATCAGGTACTCGAACATCGAGCCCGACCACGACTTCAGGCTGGGCTGGAAGCCCACCAGCAGGAACGGCCGGCCCAGCGCCATCCAGTGGCGGCGGGGCACGTCGCCCTTCGCAATCGCCAGGAAGCTCAACAGGCGCGACTCGGAGGCCAGCAGGTCGTAGTAGCTCGCGTCGAGCACGTTCTCTTCGACGCGCAGGCCGATGTGGAACAGGTGGCGCTTGGCGTCGTAGAGGCCGCTGAAGTCCATGCCGTCGTGCAGCGCGTCGCAGCGTCGGGCCAGTGCTTCCAGTGCGGGTGCTTCGTGGGGCTGGCAGCTTGCGTCCGCCGCGAAGGCGCGGCAGGCCTGCGCCACGGCCACGAGGTGGCCCGCGAAGTTGCCGCTGTCCACGCTGGACACATAGTCCGGCGGCAGCGGCTTGAGCGTCTGCGTGTCGTACCAGTTGAACAGGTGGCCGTTGTGCTTGTGCATGCGGTCGACGGTGTCGAGCGTGGCCGTGAGGCGCGCCAGCAGGGCTTGTGTGTCGATCCAGCCGAACTCGCGTGCGCAGCAGGTGGCCAGCAGGTACATGCCGATGTTGGTCGGCGAGGTGCGGTGCGCGAGGGTCGGCTGCGGCTCGAGTTGCAGGTTGTCGGGCGGCAGGTGGTGGTCGTCCGGGCCGACCACGTGCTCGAAGAAGCGCCAGGTGTCGTGCGCCAGCGTCTCGAGGTAGCTGCGCTGCGCGGGCGCGAGCGGGTCTTCGGCGTGTGCGTCGACACGGCTGCCCCACCAGGCCGCGATGGGCGCCAGTGACCACAGCACGAAGAGCAGGGGGCCGAGCACCGGCCAGGCGCTCCAGTTGGCGAGCACGGCCAGCACCAGGCACACCGCGCTGCTGAGGGCCGCGCTGCGCACGAAGGGCTTCAGGCGCTGGCTCGATTGCGCCTGCGCCTGGTCGGCCGTCGTCCACTGCAGCAGGTGCCTGCGGCTCACGACCAGCCGCCAGGTGGCGAGGAAGGCCGCGTCGAGCAGCAGGCGCGTCTGCGCCGCCAGCTGCACGAACTGCCAGGCCGCGCCGGCCAGGGCGCGCAGCAGCTCGACCGCGCCCACGTCGAAGAAGTGGCGCAGCTCGATGGCGCGGCGTGTCGGCACCAGACCGGCCAGCGCGCCCAGCAGCGGGCCCAGCGTGAGCGCCGCGCCGACGGCAGCCAGCGCCCAGCCCAGCGGCATGGCCTGCGTGAAGATCACCAGCACCAGCAGCGCGAAAGACGCCGGCACCACCAGCGACCGGCGCAGGTTGTCGCTCATCTTCCACAGGCCCAGCGCGTCGATGCCGAAGCGGCGCGCGCGCCACATCAGCGGCAGCAGCTGCCAGTCGCCGCGCACCCAGCGGTGCACGCGCGAAGCGGCCACGCCGGCATGGTGCGGATGGTCTTCGACCAGCACCACGTCGCTCACCATCGCGCAGCGGGCGACGCTGCCTTCGAGCAGGTCGTGGCTCAGCACGGCGCTGTCGGGCAGGCGGTCGTTCAGCGTGGCGTGCACCGCGCGCACGTTGAGCAAGCCCTTGCCGGTGAAGGAGCCGCTGCCGAACACGTCCTGGTAGATGTCGGAGGCGCCGCTGCCGTACGGGTCGAGGCCGCACTGCCCGGCGAACACCCAGTGGAAGAAGGAGCGCTCGCTGCGCATCGGGAACGGCGTGACGATGCGCGGCTGCAGGATGCCGAAGCCCGCGACCACGCGCCGGCTCGGCATGTCGATCTCGGGCGCGTTCAGCGGATGCGCGGCAATCGACACGAGGTCGCGCAGCGCGCCGGGCGGCAGGCCCGTGTCGCTGTCGAGCGTCAGCACATAGGGCGTGCGGCCGGGCGCGAGCTGCTGGCCCGGTGCGAGCGGAAGAAATCCGCTGGCGTCGCCGCTGGCCAGCAGGCGCATCAGCATTTCGAGCTTGCCGCGCTTGCGTTCCCAGCCCATCCAGCGCTGCTCGGTCTCGCTCCAGCTGCGCGGGCGGTGCAGCAGCAGGAAGCGCGGCGCGGTGCCATCCGCTGGCGGGTACTTGGCGTTGAGCGCGGCGATGCGTTGCTGGGCGTCATCGAGCAAGGGCGCGTCGTCGGGCATCGCCGCTTGCGAAGCGTCGGCCCAGTCGGTCAGCAGTGCGAACTGCGCGTGGGGCTCGCGGTTGGCGAGCCAATGCAGTTCGAGCCGGTGCGCGAGCCTGGCGTTGTTCGCGGTCGAGCCCAGCATCGTGGGCATGACGACGAGCGCGCGGTGCCGCTCGGGAATGCCGTTCGCGAAATCGAGGCGTGGCAGGGCCTGCACGCGCACCGACTCCGCCATGATGCGTTGCGCCAGTGCAATCAGCGCTTCGGACAGCGGCCACGCGAGCAGCAGCAACGCCGCGACGGTGGTCCAGTCGCCGCGATGCGGCAGGCTGTGCAGCACGGCGGCCAGCAGCAGCGCAGTGCCGAGGGCGACGGACCCCACGTAGACAGGCAGGCGCCAGCCGCGATGGCTGCGCGCGGGGCGTGTGTGCGCGGTGCGTGTGGCCTGGCCCGGCGCTGCGTTCGCCTGCAGCGATGCGATCAGCGCGGGCCGGCCCTGGCCGAAGAGGTAATAGCCCGCAGTGCCGTCGGCACGGTCGGTCTCGGCACCGGCTTCGTCGGCCGGCGCGCCCGATGCCAGCGTGACCACGGCCTGCGCCACTTCGCGCTCGGGCCGTTCGGTGCTGCGCGCCACCTGCTCCATTGCATGCGTGATCTGCTGGCGCGTGAGTTCGCTCTCGTTCGCAAAGCTCGGCAGTTCGCGCAGCACGCGCAGCGAGCGGCTCACCGGTTCGATGAGGTCGCTCCATTCGACCTGGCCGATCATGCGCAAGGTCGTGATGATGTTGCCGACCGTGAGGTTGGCCGCGGCCTGCGCGTTCTGCGCGTCGCCGATCAGCGCCGGGCCGTTGGGGCAGCGCTGTTCGGTCCAGCGCACCAGCGCGGGCATGTCGTCGCCGTGCTCGACGGGCAGGCGCTGCCACAGCTGCGTGAGGTAGCTGTCCTGCAGGCCGTGGCTCTGCAGTGCGCGGTAGAGCACGTCGAGGTCTTGCACCGAGAGATGCGGCGCCGCGTCCCAGGCCGCATGCGCGATCTCGCGCGCGACCTTGTTCTCGGCAATGCGCTCGGCCACGCGGCGCAGGTTTTCGAGCAGCACCACGCGCAGGGTGGTGGGCAGCGCCCACAGCTCGCCGAGCATGAGCTCGTCGATGTCCTGATACGCGTTGAGGAAGGCGGTGAACAACGTCTTGTTGAGCACGCTGTCGGTGTGCGCCACATAGGCCCACGCAATGCCGTACACGCGCGGCAGCCCCGCCAGCGGCGGCGTGACGAGCTTGGGCAGGCGTGCGTAGTAACTGCGCGGCACGCCGTCATGGATCTGCTGGAGCTGCGCCTCGACGAGGTGGAAGTTGTCGAGCAGCCATTCGGCTGCCGGCGACACATAGCGCCCGCTCAGCGAGATCAGCGCGATGTAGTCGAAGGCGGCGCGCAGCGACTCGAGGTTCTCGTCGACCCGCGGAAAGAAGGGCGCGCCTTCGCGCGCGCGGTGGTGTTCGTCTTCCACCACCTGGGCACGGGCCAGGCTGTGGCCGTGCTGTTCGAAACGTTGGGCGCCGAAGAGTTCGGCGCGAATCGGGAGGGCTACCGGGTCGTGCGGACCGAGCAGAAGGGTCCGGGCGTAGTGACTGAGCCCTTGGAGGCGGTCGACGACGGCAGCGGCGCTCAAGTGACCGCGAACAGGCCGATGCCCAACACCACGGCCACGCAGGCCATCGTGACAATGCGACCCGCAGCGAGCGCGCGCACACGTTGCATGTGGCTTCGCAGCGAGAACCATCGCCCGTGGGCACGTGCACAGTGGTGCATGTGGGAAGCCAGGGCTTCGAAATCGCTGCCGACGAAATCGATCTGAGAATGGGAAAGGGACTGCGGGACGGACATTGCAACGGGCTCCTGTGAAACGACTTCGAGCTGCCGCGCGATTGCGAGAACTGTGAACGTGTCCCGACCGTACCCTTTTAAATGACCTTACAGGTACCTCATTGCCGACAGCGCACGTAGGAAAGGGCGCACAAGGCGCCCTTTGTCCATGGAGGCTGTGTGCAGGTCAGCCCGTGTTGCGCAGCCCCGCCGCCACCCCGTTGATCGAGATGTGGATGCCGCGCTGCAGCCGCTCGCCGCCGTCGCCCGCGCGATAACGCCGCATCAGTTCGACCTGCAGGTGGTGCAGCGGGTCGATGTAGGGGAAGCGGTGGCGCACCGAGCGCTGCATTTCTGCATTGCCTTCGAGCCGCTGCTTGGCGCCCGTGATGAGCGTGAGCGCGTCCGAGGTGCGTTGCCATTCGGCCTCGATCATCGAGAACACCTTCTGGCGCAGCTTGCGGTCGGTGACCAGTTCGGCATAGCGCGAGGCCAGCGCGAGGTCGCTCTTGGCCAGCACCATGTCCATGTTCGACAGCAGCGTGCGAAAGAACGGCCACTGCACGTACATGCGCTGCAGCAGCGCCTGGCGCTCCTTCTTGCCCGCGGCGGTGCCGGCGGCGGCCAGGAACTGCTCCACGCCCGAGCCGAAGCCGAACCAGCCCGGCAGCGTGAGGCGGCACTGGCCCCAGCTGAAGCTCCATGGCACGGCGCGCAGGTCGTCGATCTTGTGGCTCGGGTTGCGCGAAGCGGGGCGCGAGCCGATGTTGAGTTCGGCGATCTCGCGGATCGGCGTGGAGCCGAAGAAGTAGTCGCCGAAGCCCGGGGTCTCGTACACGAGCTTGCGGTACGCGGCCATGCTGGCGGTCGAGAGTTCGCCCGCGGCCGAGAGGAAGTTCGCCGGTGCCGACTTGCCCTGCGGCAGCAGCGTGGCTTCGAGCGTGGCGGCCACCAGCGTCTCGAGGTTGCGCCGGCCGATCTCGCGGTTGGCGTACTTCGAGCCGATGACTTCGCCCTGCTCGGTGAGGCGGATCTGGCCGCGCACCGTGCCCGGCGGCTGCGCCAGGATGGCCTGGTAGCTCGGGCCGCCGCCGCGTCCCACCGTGCCGCCGCGGCCATGGAACATGCGCAGGCGGATGGGGTTCTTTTTCTTCTTGTTCAGCTCGTCGAACAGCGACACCAGCGCGATGCCCGCGCGGTACAGCTCCCAGTTGCTGGTGAAGATGCCGCCGTCCTTGTTGCTGTCGGAGTAGCCCAGCATCACGTCCTGCTCGGCGCCCGAGCGTTCGATGAGCGCCTGGATGTTCGGCAGCGCGTAGAAGGCGCGCACGATGGGCGCGGCGTTGCGCAGGTCTTCGATGGTTTCGAACAGCGGCACCACGATCAGGTCGCAGGTCGCGTTGCTGTCCATCGCGCCGCGCAGCAGGCCCACTTCCTTCTGCAGCAGCAGCGCCTCGAGCAGGTCGCTCACCGTTTCGGTGTGGCTGATGATGTAGTGGCGGATGGCCGCCGCGCCGTAGCGCGCACGCGCGGTGCGCGCGGCCGCGAAGATGGCCAGTTCGCTTCGGGCGAGCGGCGAGTAGTCGGCGTCGGGCACGCGCAGCGGGCGCGCGTCGTCGAGCAGCTTGAGCAGCAGCGTCTGCTTGGCCTCTTCGGCCAGCGACGCATACGAGGGCTCGATGCGCGCGGTGGCCAGCAGCTCGGCGATCACGGCCTCGTGCTTGTCGGAACTCTGGCGCAGGTCGACCGTGGCCAGGTGGAAGCCGAACACCTCCACCGCGCGGATCAGCGGGCGCAGGCGCGGCGCCGCGAGCACGGTGCCGTGCTTCTCGACCAGCGACTCTTCGATGGTGCGCAGCTCGGCCAGGAATTCCTCGGCGTTCGCATACGGGTTCTGCGGCGCGACCGCATGGCGCGCGGCCTCGCCGCCGCTGAGTTCGCGCAGCGTGGCCGCCAGGCGCGCGTACACGCCGGTGAGGGCGCGGCGGTAGGGCTCGTCCTTGCGGTGCTCATTGGTGTCGGGCGAACGCTCGGCCAGCGCCTGCATCTCGACCGACACATCGACCAGCGTGGCCGACAGCGACAGCTCGCCACCCAGGTAGTGCACCTCGGTGAGGTAGTGGCGCAGCGCGAGTTCCGACTGGCGGCTCAGCGCGTACTCGAGCGTTTCGGCCGTGACGTTGGGGTTGCCGTCGCGGTCGCCGCCGATCCACTGGCCCATGCGCAGGAAGGGCGCGACCGAGGGCGTCTGCCCGCCTTGCACCAGCGCCTTCTCGAGGTCGGCGTACACGCGCGGAATTTCGCGCAGGAAGGTGGCTTCGTAGTAGCTCAGCGCGTTCTCGATCTCGTCGGCCACCGTGAGCTTGGAGAAACGCAGGATGCGCGTCTGCCAGATCTGCGTGACGCGGATGCGCACCTGGGTTTCGTTGTCGGCCAGCTCGATGGGCGAGAGCGCGTCTTTTCCGCCCGCATAGGCGTTCTGGCGCAGCTTGATCTCGTCGCGCGTGGTCAGCAGCAGGGCGATGGCGCGCTCGGCGTCGAGGATGCTCTTGCGCTGCACTTCGGTCGGGTGCGCCGTGAGCACGGGCGACACGTAGCTGTGGGCCAGCGAGGCGACGATCTCGTCGGGCTTGATGCCGGCCTTGCGGATGCGGGCCAGGGCGGTCTGCAGGTCGCCGTCGGCCTGCACGCCTTCGCGTTCGGCCTCGGTGCGGCGGCGGATCTGGTGGCGGTCTTCGGCCAGGTTGGCCAGGTGGCTGAAGTAGGTGAAGGCGCGGATCACGCGCACCGTTTCGGCGGCGCTCAGGCCCTTGAGCAGGTTCTTCAGCGCGCGGTCGGCGGCATGGTCGGCGTCGCGCCGGAACGACACCGATAGGGTGCGGATCTTCTCGACCAGCGCGTAGGTTTCGTCACCCTCCTGCTCCCGGATCACGTCGCCGAGGATTCGGCCCAACAGCCGGATGTCGTCGATCAATGGCTGGTCTTCGGTCTGGCGGCGCTTGGCGGGAGATGCAGGAGTCTTGCTGGCTTTCATTCGATGTTGTTCCTGGGGACTTGAATGGACGCGCCGCCTCCGTTGCTGCGGCGCAACATGCTAGCATTCCAGAGGTCAGAAACCATGTACTTTTTTGGGAGCGATCTTGAGCAACATCGTGATCGCCACGCGCGAAAGCCGGCTGGCCCTGTGGCAGGCCGAACACGTGCAAACGCTTTTGCAAGAACGAGGCCACAGCGTCAGCCTGCTGGGCATGACCACCCGTGGTGACCAGATCCTGGACCGCACGCTGAGCAAGGTCGGCGGCAAGGGCCTCTTCGTCAAGGAACTCGAAGCCGCGCTCGAAGACGGGCGCGCCGACATCGCCGTGCATTCGCTCAAGGATGTGCCGATGGAGCTGCCCGAGGGCTTCACGCTGGCCTGCGTGCTGGAGCGCGAGGACCCGCGCGACGCGCTGGTGTCGCCGCGCTACGCCTCGCTCGACGCACTGCCGCAGGGCGCGGTGGTCGGCACCTCCAGCCTGCGCCGCGTGGTGCTGCTGCGCGCGCAGCGGCCCGACCTGCGCATCGAACCGCTGCGCGGCAACCTCGACACCCGCCTGCGCAAGCTCGACGAAGGCCACTACGACGCCATCGTGCTCGCGGCGGCCGGGCTCAAGCGGCTGGGCCTCGAAGACCGCATCCGCGTCGCCTTCGACCCCGACACCATGCTGCCCGCCGCAGGGCAGGGCGCCCTCGGCATCGAGGTGCGCGCCGACCGCCAGGACCTCATCGACCTGCTGGCGCCGCTCGCCCACAAGGGCGACTGGCTCTCGACCACCGCCGAGCGCGCCGTGAGCCGCGCGATGGGCGGCAGCTGCTCCATGCCGCTCGCGGCCCATGCGCGCCGCCAGCCCGACGGCACGCTGCGCATCGACGCCGCCTGGGGCGACCCCGAAGGCGATGCGCCGCTGGTGCGCGTGCATGCGCAGGCCGAGGCCGGCGACTTCGCGGGGGCCGATGCCCTCGGCCAGCACGCCGCCGGGCTGCTGCGCGACGCCGGTGCCCACTGATCACGGTGGGCGCCGAGCGATGCGCGCGGGGCCTGTCATCGTCACGCGGCCGGCGCACGAAGCGGCGGCGTGGGTTCGTGATTTCCAGTCGGCCGGTCTCGAGGCCGTGGCGCTGCCATTGATCGCCATTGCGCCCGCGCTCGACGTCGAACCGCTGCGCGCCGCCTGGGCGCGGCTCGCGGACTACGCGGCGCTCATGTTCGTGAGCGCCACCGCCGTCGACAACTTCTTCCAGCACCGGGGCAGCTCGACCCTTGTCGGTTGCCGCTTCTGGGCCACCGGCCCCGGCACCGAGCGCGCACTGCTGCGCGCCGGCGTGCCACCCGCCGCCATCGACGCACCGCCACCCGGCGCCACGCGCTTCGACTCCGAGGCGCTGTGGGCGCTGGCCCACGGGCAGGTGTCGCCGGGCGTGCGCGTGCTCATCGTGCGCGGCGGCGACGAGGCCGGCCAGCCTGCCGGGCGCCAATGGCTGGCCCGCGAGATCGACGCCGCCGGCGGCGTGCGCGATACCGTCGTGGCCTACCGGCGCCTGGCGCCCGCGCTCGACGAGGCGCAGCGCCGCATCGCGACCGAAGCTGCCGCCGGATATGGCATCTGGCTCTTCAGCAGCTCGGAGGCCATCGGCAACCTGCAGCGCGCCATGCCGGGCACCTCGTGGCAGGCCGCGCGTGCCATCGCCACCCATGCACGCATCGGCGAAGCCGCGCAGGCCGCGGGTTTCGGGGCGTTGCGTGTCTGCACACCCCTGCGGGAAGCGCTGATCGCGTCGATAGAATCCTTCGCATGAGCGCCGCGTCCCCGTCCGACGACCTTTCTCCCCCTTCCGCCGCCCCGGTGCAGGTGCCCGCCACGGTGGCGCCGCACCAGACGCCCGCCGCCCAGGCGGCCGCGGCCACCCTGCTGGCACGCATCGGCATGGGCCTCGTGGCCCTCGTGGCGCTGATCGCGCTGCTGTCGACCATCGCGCTGTGGCAGAAGGTCGGCGGCATGAAGGAACAGCTCGCGCGCCAGAGCGCCGAGGCCACCGCCCAGTCGATGGAAGCGCGCACGCTGGCGCGCCAGGCCAGCGACACGGTGCGTGACGCCGCCGCCCGCGTGGCCCTCATCGAGACCCGCGTGGCCGAAGTCGCGCTGCAGCGCTCGCAGCTGGAAGAACTCATTCAAAGCCTCTCGCGTTCGCGCGACGAGAACCTGGTGATCGACATCGAATCCGCCGTGCGCCTCGCGCTGCAGCAGGCGCAGGTCACGGGCAGCCTCGAGCCGCTGCTCGCCGCGCTCAAGGCCGGCGACCTGCGCATCGCACGCGCCGCGCAGCCGCGGCTGGCGCCCGTGCAGCGCGCCATGCAGCGCGATGCCGACCGCCTGCGCAGCAGTGCCAGCACCGACAGTGCCGAAGCCCTGCAGAAGCTCGACGAACTGGTGCGCAGCGTGGACGACCTGCCCACGCTCAATGCGGTGGCCGTTCGCGGCAACGGCGTCAACGCCTGGCGTCCCGAGCCCATTCCCGCCGATGCGCCCTGGTGGCAGCGCGTGCTGCTGACCATCCGCGGCGAGGCCCGTTCGCTGGTGCGCGTGGGCCGCATCGAGAGCCCCGAAGCCGTGCTGCTGGCGCCCGAGCAGTCGTACTTCCTGCGAGAGAACCTCAAGCTGAAGCTGCTCAACGCACGGCTGTCGCTGTTGTCGCGCCAGATGGACGCCGCGCGTGGCGAACTGGGCCAGGTCACCGCGTCGCTCAACCGCTATTTCGATCCGGCCTCGCGCCGCACGCAGGCCGCCGCCACGCAGCTGCAGCAACTGCAGCAGCTCGTGCGCAGCACGGAGCCGGTGCGCATCGACGACACGCTGGCCGCGCTGACCACCGCGGCCGCAGGGCGCTGATCCGCTCATGCGCGCTGCAATCTGGCTCCTCGCGCTGTTCGCCGTCGCCGCGGCGGTGGCGCTGTTCGCCGGCAACAACCAGGGCACGATCACCGTGTTCTGGCCGCCGTGGCGGGTCGATCTCTCGCTGAACCTCGTGCTCGTGATCCTGCTGCTGACCTTCGTGCTGCTGCACGTTGCGTTGCGCGCGCTCGCGGCGCTGTTCTCGCTGCCCACGCAGGCGCGCCACTGGCGGCTGCAGCAGAAGGAACGCATGCTGCACTCCGCCTTGCTCGATGCGATGGTGCAGCTGATCGCCGGCCGCTTCTCGCGCGCCCGCAAGGCCGCGCAGGCCGCGCTCACGCAGGAAAAGACACTGGCCGCGCTCGGCGCCGAGCTGCCGCAGGCGCAGCAGGTGCGTGTGCTGTCGCACCTGCTGGCCGCCGAAAGCGCGCAGGCCCTGCAGGACAAGGCCGCGCGCGACGCCCATCTGCAGCAGGCCCTCAACGAAAGCGCCGACCGCACCGTGCTCGCGAGCCCTGAAACCCGCGAAGGCGTGCAGCTGCGCGCCGCACGCTGGGCGCTCGACGACCGCGACCCCACGGCCGCGCTCGCACGGCTCGAAGAACTGCCGCAAGGCGCGCAACGTCGCACGCTGGCGCTGCGGCTGCGGCTCAAGGCCGCGCGCCAGGACCGCCGCACGGTCGAGGCGCTCGACACCGCGCGCCTGCTGGCCAAGCACCGCGCCTTCTCCGACGCGGCGGCGCAAAGCATCGTGCGCGGCCTCGCAACCGAGCTGCTGACCGGCGCGCACGACCCGGCACAGCTGCTGCGTGCGTGGTCCGAACTCGATTCCGCCGAACGCCAGATGCCCGAAGTGGCCATCCACGCGGCCCAGCGCATGGTCGCGCTGCGTGGCGACCTGGCATTGGCGCGCGGCTGGCTGCTGCCGGCCTGGGAGCGCATGGTGGCGAACCCGCGCGGCCTCGGCGACGGGCTGCGCGTGAAGCTCACGCGCGCGCTCGAAGCAGGGCTCGACTCGGTGGATGCCGACTGGCTCGCGCGCATCGAGAGCGCGCAGCGCAACAACCCGCGCGACGCCAACCTGCAGTACCTCGCCGGCATGGCCTGCATGAAGCGCCAGCTCTGGGGCAAGGCCCAGCAGCTGCTCACGCAGGCCGGGCTGGGCCTGCAGGACCCCGACCTCTACCGGCGCGCCTGGCTCGCGCTGGCCCAGCTGGCCGAGGCGCGCGAAGACCACGCGCAGGCCGCCGACGCGTGGAAGCGCGCGGCGCAGGTCGACAACACGCCCTGAGCGTTGTCCCGGTCCGCCGTGCGGCCTGGCTTCAGGAGCACGCGGATTCCTTGGCGGTCGCCAGGCCTGCCGTTCGCACCGACGACTTGCCATTGCCGAAGATCAGCAGGCTGACGCCGGCCAACACCCACACCCCGATCCCACCGTAGAGCATCACCCAGCCGAAGCTGTGCACCAGCGCCGCGTGCACGGCGGCGCCCGACGGATCGGCCTGCGCCAGCGTCGGGAACTGCTCGGGCAGCGACGCGAAGCTGCCCGCCGCGACTTTCTCGGCCAGCGCGCGCAGCTGCTCTGCATCGAGCGATGCCGACAGGGCGCTCTTCAGGTGCGCGTGAATCCCTTCGAGCAACAGGAAGCCCATCAGCGCGATGTTCACGGCCAGCGTGATCAGCCGCGCGCTCATGTCCATGCCCGAGGCCATGCCCGCGCGGGCGCTCGACACCGAGCCGGTGGTGGTGTTGGTCACGGGCGTGTTCGTCAGGCCCAGCCCGATGCCGGCCAGCAGGCAGCCGGGCAGCAACGTGAGCCAGCTCGCATGCGCCACGCCGCTGCCCCAGCGCATCGCGATGAAGCCCAGGCCGATCACGAACAGCCCCGCCGGGATGACCACACCGGGCCGGTAGCGCACCGACAGGCGCTCGGCCAGCGGCGGCAGCACGAGCGTGGGCAACGTGTAGGCCAGCAGCGCCGAGCCGGCCGTGACGGCGTCGTAGCCCAGGCCGCTCTGGAAGTAGATCGGCAGGTAGATCATGAACGGCCAGAAGCTGAAGTTCATGCCGATGGAGCCGACGATCGAGCCCGAGAAATTGCGAATGCGGAACACCGAGAAGTCGAACATCGGGTGCGGGTTGATCTTCTCCACCCACACGAAGACCGCGAAGCAGGCCAGCGTCGCCACGAGGATGCCCACGGCCACAGGGCTCGCGAACCCGAGGCCCGGCCCCTGCGTGATGAAGTACGTGAGGCCGAACACCGCGAGCGACAGCGTGACGATGCCGGGCAGGTCGAGCCGTTTCGCGTCGGGGTCGCTGGACTCTTCCACGCTGCCCCACACGAGCGCCAGCGCCACCACGGCCAGCGGCACATGGACCAGGAACACCCAGTGCCAGCTCGACAGCGCGACGATGGCGCCGCCGACGATCGGCCCGAAGCCCAGCCCCATGCCGAACACCACGCCCCAGATGGCGAAGGCCTTGCTGCGTTCCTTGCCTTCCTGGAACTGGTGCGAGAGCACCGCGAGCTGGCAGATCAGCATCGCGCCACCGGCCAGGCCCTGCAGGAAGCGGCTGACGATCAGCACCGGCGCGTTGCCCGCGATGCCGCAGGCCAGCGAGGTGGCGCCGAACAGCACCACGCCGACGATCAGCACGCGCTTGCGGCCGTAGCGGTCGGCCAGCGTGCCGGCAGCCATCAGCACCGTGGTGCAGGCGATGGTGTAGGCGTTCATGATCCACTGCATGTCGCTGAAGTCGCCATGCAGTGATTTTTCGAGCGTGGGAAGAATGACCGGCACGCTGGAGATTTCCAGGCCGAACATCAGGGCAATCAGGCAGACCGCGGACAGGGCGATCCGGTTCTTGCCGGCAGGGGAGAGGGACATCGAACGGTTTCCAAAAAGGCAGAGCGGCCGATTCTGGTGAAACCCTCTTCATGATGGAAATGATTTGATTTCCTAGAATTCATTAGGAAACATCATTTATCCAGGATCGCCATGGACTTCGACCCCACGCTGTTGCGCGCCTTCGTGGCCGTCAAGGAAACCGGCGGCTTCACGCGCGCCGCTGAGCGCCTGCACCTGACCCAGTCGGCCATCAGCCACCAGATCCGCAAGCTGGAAGAGCAGGTGGGCCGGCCGCTGCTGCACCGCACGACGCGCCGTCTCACGGTGACGGAGGACGGTGAAGATTTCCTGCGCTACGCGACGCAGATCCTCGACACGCTCGACGCGATGACGCGGCGCTTCCAGCCCTCGCCGATCTCGGGCGTGGTGCGCTTCGGCGTGCCGGACAACTTCATGGGCGACCGCCTGCCGCCGCTGCTCTCGCAGTTCGCGCGCGGGTTCCCGGCCGTGCGCATGGAGGTCTGCGTGAGCATGCACACCGACTTGCGCGCGGCCATCCGCGCCGGCGAGCTCGACCTCGCGGTCGTGATGTCGCCGCCCGACGTGGTGGAGGGCACCTGCCTGCGGCGCACGCAACTGGTGTGGGCCGCGGCCGAGGCCTTCGAGGCGCCGAAGGGCGCATCGCTGCCGCTGGCCTTCTTTCCGAAGCCGTGCGTCAACCGGCAAGTGGCCGGGTCGGCGCTCGACCTCGCGTCGTCGCTCGACTGGCACGTGGTCTTCACCTCGGCCAGCCCACAGGGCATTCGCGCGGCGGTGCTGGCGGGGCTGGCGGTGACGGTGCTCACGCGCGAAGAGGTGGAGCCGGGCATGAAGATCGTCGACGGCCGCTACGGCCTGCCGCCGCTGCCGAGCGTGAACTTCTCGCTGATCTGGAGCGAGAACGGCAAGACGCCGTGCGCCTGCCGCTTCGGGCAACTGATCCTGGAGATGCCGGACCTGCCCGGCGTCGAGGCGCTGCCGCCGCAGGCCTGAATTCCGAAGCAAAAAAAAACGGCGCCACGAAGGCGCCGTTTTCATTTGCGAGGAGGCAGGGCTCAGAGCGAGCGCTGCTGTTCCTGCGGCTGCTGTTGCTGTTCGAACGGCAGCGACATCGAACCGAGGTCGCGGCGGGTTTCGACCAGCACCAGCGGGCCTTCGTCGAGCACGATCACCGGCGGGCGTTCGCGCGGCACGTGCACCGGCTTCGGCTCGGCGGCGATCGCGGCGCGCGCCTGCGCGATGCGTTCGGCATCCGAGTTGACCCACTGCAGGCCCGAGCTTTCCGCGATCTGCGCGAGTTCGTTCAGCGGCAGTTCGAAGGCCTGCACCTTGGGCAGTGCGCGGCCGTTGCCGGCGGGCGCTGCTGCTGCGGGCTTGGCCGCGGCTTCGACCACGATGGGCGCTGCGACGGGTGCCGGTGCGGGCGCGGCGGGGCGCTCGAAGCGCGGCTGCTCCTGCACCTGCGGCGCGGGTTCGCGCACTTCGACCGCGGTGGCGACCACGGCCACTGCAGCGGCTTCCGCCACCAGCGGCAGTTGCTGCTGCGGCTGGCGCTCGGCCTGGCCTTCGGCAGCCACGGCGCCTTCGGCGACCGGTGCGGCGTCTGCGCCGTTGGCTTCGTTGCCACCGTTGCCGGCGTCGTCACGCGGACCGCGTTCGCGGCGGTCACGGCCGTAACGGTCGCGCGAACGGCCGCGGCGCTCTTCGCCTTCGCGGCGGGGGGCTTGCTGCTCGTTGCCTTCGTTGTTGCCTTGCTCGGCATCGCCGGCGGCAGCCGATTCGGCTACGCGTGCGTCGCCTTCGTTGGCGGCAGGCGCGTCGTTGCGGCGCTCGCGGCGGCCGTCGTTGCGCTCACCGCGCGGGCCGCGCGACTCGTCGCCACGGCCGTTGCGGGGCTGGCGCTCGCTGTCGCCGGCGGTGGCTTCATCGCGCGGCTGTTGCTGCTGTGCGTCGCCGTTGCGCTCACCGCGCTCGTTGCGTTCGCCGCCACGTTCACCACGCTCGCCACGTTCACGGCGCTCGCCGCGGGCGCGGGGTGCGCGTTCCGCTGCGGCATTGCCGTTCTCGTCGCCGCCGGGTGCCGGCTGCTGTTGCTGCGCGTCGAGGTTCAGGTTGCCGTCGAGCAGGGCTTCGGCCGGCGCGTTGCGGCCTTCGCCACCTTCGCGGCGCTCGCCGCGACCGCCACGGCGTTGTTCGCCGTCGCGCGGTGCGCGTGCTTCACGGGGCTCGCGTTGCTCGCGTGCCGGGTTGGTGCTGTCGTTGCGCTGCTCGGTGTTGCGAGCCTCGCCGCGGCGTTCGCCACCGCCGCCTTCACGGCGCTCGCCGCCGCGTCCGCCACGGCGGTCGCCGTCGCGTCCACCCGAACGGCCGCCGCCTTCGCCACGGCCTTCGCCGCCGCGTCCGCCGCGGCGCTGTTCGCCGTCGGCGCCGCGCGCACCGCGCGTTTCGCCGTCACGGCCCGGACGACCGCCTTCGCGGCGGGGCTTCGGTGCTTCGACCGGAATGGCGCTGGGGGCCGGTGCCGGTGCGGGCGCCGGCGAGGCGCCGCCGAAGAAGCTCTTGATCCAGGCCATGAAGCCGGTCTGTGCCGGGGCCGGAGCGACCACCGCGGGCGGGGCCACCGGTGCGGGCGCGGGCGCAGCGCGCACCGCTTCGGGCTTGGGCGGCACCACGGGCGCGGGTGCGTCGGGCAGCACGCCCTTGATGACCGGCGTCTGCTTGTTGGTGGGTTCTTGCGAGCGGCGCGTGACCGAGGTCGGGTCTTCGATCTCGTCGGCCATCTTGTAGCTGGCTTCGATGTGATCGAGGCGCGGATCGTCGTGCTTCAGGCGCTCGAGCTTGTAGTTCGGCGTTTCGAGCGTCTTGTTGGGCACCATCAGCACGGTGACGCGCTGCTTGAGCTCGATCTTGGCGATTTCGGGGCGCTTTTCGTTCAGCAGGAACGAAGCGACTTCCACGGGCACCTGCACATGCACGGCGGCCGTGTTGTCCTTCATGGACTCTTCCTGAATGATGCGCAGGATCTGCAGCGCGCTCGATTCGGTGTCGCGGATGTGGCCCGAGCCGCCGCAACGGGGGCAGGGGATCGACGAACCTTCGGACAGCGCCGGCTTCAGGCGCTGGCGGCTCATTTCCATCAGGCCGAACTTGCTGATCGAACCGAACTGCACGCGGGCGCGGTCTTGCCGGAGCGCGTCGCGCAGGCGGCTTTCGACTTCGCGGCGGTTCTTCGACTCGTCCATGTCGATGAAGTCGATGACGATCAGGCCGCCCAGGTCGCGCAGGCGCATCTGGCGGGCCACTTCGTCGGCGGCTTCGAGGTTGGTGCGGGTGGCGGTTTCTTCGATGTCGCCGCCCTTGATGGCGCGGGCCGAGTTCACGTCCACCGACACCAGTGCTTCGGTGTGGTCGATCACGATGGCGCCGCCCGAAGGCAGCTGCACGGTGCGGGCGTAGGCCGACTCGATCTGGTGCTCGATCTGGAAGCGGCTGAACAGCGCCGCGTCGTCGCGGTAGCGCTTCACGCGGGCGGCATGCTCGGGCATGACGTGCGCCATGAACTGCTGCGCCTGGTCGTAGATGTCGTCGGTGTCGATCAGGATGTCGCCGATGTCGTGATTGAAGTAATCACGGATGGCGCGGATGACGAGCGACGATTCCTGATAGATCAGGAAGGCGCCCTTGCCGCCCTTGGCCGCGCCGTCGATGGCGGTCCACAGCTTGAGCAGGTAGTTCAGGTCCCACTGGAGTTCGGGCGCCGAGCGGCCGATGCCGGCGGTGCGCGCGATGATGCTCATGCCCTTCGGGTACTCGAGCTGGTCCATCGCCTCCTTGAGTTCGGCGCGGTCGTCGCCCTCGATGCGGCGCGACACGCCACCGCCACGGGGGTTGTTGGGCATCAGCACGACATAGCGGCCGGCCAGCGAGATGAAGGTGGTGAGGGCCGCGCCCTTGTTGCCGCGTTCTTCCTTTTCGACCTGGACGGTGAGTTCCTGGCCTTCACGGATCACGTCCTGGATGCGGGCCTGGCTGGCCGACACGCCTTCGGCGAAGTACTGCTTGGAGATTTCCTTGAACGGCAGGAAGCCGTGGCGGTCTTCGCCGTAGTCGACGAAACAGGCTTCGAGCGACGGCTCGACGCGGGTCACGACCGCCTTGTAGATGTTGCCCTTGCGCTGTTCGCGCCCTTCGATTTCGATTTCGTAGTCGAGCAGTTTCTGCCCGTCGACGATGGCCAGGCGGCGTTCTTCGGCCTGCGTGGCATTGATCAGCATCCGCTTCATGATGCGTTGTCCTTATATGTATCGTTCTACCGGCTCATGACGAGCCAACGATGCACGGACGACGCCCGCGAAACCAGGGAATTGCCGCTTGGCCCCGGATGCTGTGACTGCCGCGCCAGGCGCGAACAGGCCTCTCGAGCGTCAGCTCAAGAAGACAGCCGGGGTGGGGGCGCGTGGATGGGCGCGAGCCAGATTCGGTGTTGGGTGGCTGCCTTTTTGACAGCCGGTTGCGCAAGGGTGGCGCGCACTGCGGGCGATTCAATGCCTGAGGCGACTGGTCGAAACCAGGTCGACCAGCGCAGGCATATTTGAATCAGCAGCATCAACACAACAAGGGACTCGCTTCGATCCGCCTGCAGCTTGGAAGCTGCAGGCTGGGTATTCCGTATCGGTGTTTCGTGGGTGTCGGCTTGACTTGGGTGCCTGGCCTGCCACTTTGCGCGATTGCGCGGGGTTTGCGGGCTGGACGCCAAAGCGGCATCGACCTCACAGCATGGTCGTCAGTGCTCTAAACTTCTGTCTAATCAAGCACTTACACGACCGCGCTGGTGAAAAACATTATAGGTGCGAAGAAAAGCCCCGCGGGGGCTCCAAATCCCGCGGATCGACCCGCGGGCGCCGACACCGGCACGCCGCACGCCGCCATCCACTTCCTGACCGTTGACGCCGAATCTGCTGGGCAGCGGCTCGACAACTTCCTGTTTCGCCATCTGAAAGGCGTGCCGAAGACGCACGTCTACCGGATCATCCGGTCGGGCGAAGTGCGCATCAACAAGGGCCGGGCCCAGGCTGAGACCCGCATCGAAGACGGTGACTTGGTCCGGATTCCGCCGGTCCGCATATCGCCGCGCGCCGAAGAGGGCGCCACGCCGCCCGCGCCGGCGCGCGAGTTTCCCGTGCTGCTCGAAGACGAGGCCGTGCTGGCCATCGACAAGCCCGCCGGTGTCGCGGTGCACGGCGGCAGCGGCGTGAGCTTCGGCGTGATCGAACAATTGCGCACGGCGCGTCCGGGCGCCAAGTTCCTGGAACTGGTGCACCGGCTCGACCGCGAAACCTCCGGCATCCTGCTGGTCGCCAAGAAGCGCAGCGCACTGGTGGCATTGCAGGACCAGTTTCGCGAGCGCGAAACCGGCAAGACCTACCTGGCGCTGGTCGAAGGCGACTGGCCCGCCAACAAGAAGGTGCTCGACGCGCCGCTGGCCAAGTACCTGCTGCCCGACGGTTCGGGCGCCGGTGCCGGCGAACGCCGCGTGCGCGTGGTCGCCAAGGACCACCCCGACGCCATGCGCGCCGTCACGCTGGTGCGCGTGCTGGCTCGCCTCAGCCTGCCGGGCGACGCCACGCCGCTGTCATTGCTGGCGGTGACCATCAAGACCGGGCGCACCCACCAGATCCGCGTGCACCTGGCCTCGGCCGGGCATCCGATTGCCGGCGACGACAAATATGGCGAGTCCGATCGGCAACGTGCCTTGCACAAACTCGGCCTCAAGCGCATGTTCCTGCATGCGTGGCGGCTGCAATTCAACCACCCGGCCAGCGGCGAGCGCATCGCGCTGCAGGCCGGACTGCCGCCCGAGCTGCATGCGCTGATGTCGCGTGCGGCGCTCGAGGCGATGGCGCAACACCCCACCCCCACGGCCCATGACTGATTCTTCCGCCAGCTCTGTTCGTTCCCCTCGCTTCGACCTGATCGCCTTCGACTGGGACGGCACGCTCTACGACTCCACCCGCCTGATCGTGCGCTGCATCCAGGCGGCCGTGGTCGATGTCGGCGGTGCCAAGCCCAGCGAGGACGATGCCGCCTGGGTGATCGGCCTGGGCCTGGCCGAGGCGCTCGCGCGCGCGGCGCCCGACGTGCCGAAGGAAAAGTACCCCGAGCTCGGTGCCCGCTACCGCTATCACTTCCTGCAGCACCAGGACGACCTCGTGCTGTTCGACGGCGTGCTGCCCATGCTCGATGCGCTGCGCGCGCGCGGCCACAAGCTGGCCGTGGCCACGGGCAAGTCGCGCCGCGGCCTCAACGAGGCCCTGAAGACGGTGGCGTTGCGCGACCGCTTCGACGCCTCGCGCACCGCCGACGAAACCTTCGGCAAGCCGCATCCGCGCATGCTGCTCGAACTCATGGAAGAGCTCGACGTGCCGGCCGAGCGCACGCTGATGATCGGCGACACCACGCACGACCTGCAGCTGGCGCAGAACGCCGGCTGCGCCAGCGTGGGCGTGGGCTTCGGCGCGCACGCGTCGTCCACCTTCGACGAATTCAAGCCGCTGTACGTGGCGCAGTCGATCGCCGAGCTGCAGGCCTGGCTGCTCGAGAACGCCTGAGGGCCAAGGCATGAGCGACTCGCGCATCCCGCTGTGCAATGCCTCGGACCTGGTCGAGGGCGGCAACGCCGTGCCCTTCGACGTGGTCCACGGCGGCGAAACCTGCCGTGCCTTCGCGGTGCGCTTCGAGGGCCTGCCGCATGCGTACCTCAACCGCTGCAGCCATGTGGCGATGGAGATGGACTTCCAGCCCGACCGCTTCTTCGACGACAGCGGCCAGTGGCTGCTGTGCGCGACCCACGGCGCCGTCTACAAGCCCGACACCGGCGAATGCGCGGGCGGGCCCTGCCGCGGCGGGCTCGTGAAGATCGCGCTGAGTGAAGAAGACGGCGTGGTGCACTGGCATACTGACTGGAACCTCCAACCTCTTTCCTTCTGACATGACCGATCCGAATCGCAGGGAACCCCAGGGTTTCGAACCGCTGGAGCCGGCCGTCCCCCTCACGACATCCCAAGACAGCCCCCGCACCATGGCCCAAGATCCCACGCAGCGCCCCGGGTGGGAGCGCGCGACGCTCGAGAAACTCGCGTTCGCCTCCCTGAATGAGCAGAAGGCCACGCGCCGCTGGAAGACCTTCGTGCGCCTGGGCTGGCTGGCCTTCTTCGTGTTCCTGGCCTGGTTTGCGTTCTCGCGCAGCACGCCCAGCACCGCCAAGACCACGGCCCACACGGCCGTCGTCGAGATCAAGGGCGAGATCGCCAACGGCGGCGACGCCAGCGCCGAGTTCGTGATCGCCGCCATGAAGACGGCTTTCGAGGACGAGGGCGCCAAGGGCGTGGTGCTGCTGATCAACTCGCCCGGCGGCAGCCCGGTGCAGGCCGGCATCATCAACGACGAGATCAAGCGCCTGAAGGCCAAGCACAAGAAGCCGGTCTACGCGGTGGTCGAAGAAACCTGCGCCTCGGCGGCGTACTACATCGCCGCCGCCGCCGACAAGATCTTCGTCGACAAGGCCAGCATCGTCGGCAGCATCGGCGTGCTGATGGACGGCTTCGGCTTCACCGGCGTGATGGAAAAGGTCGGCGTCGAGCGCCGCCTGCTGACGGCCGGTGAAAACAAGGGCTTCCTCGATCCGTTCAGCCCGATGAACGACGCGCAGCGCGCGCATGCCCAGTCGATGCTCAACCAGATCCACACGCAGTTCATCAACGTGGTGAAGGCCGGCCGCGGCGATCGCCTCAAGCTCGACACCCCGGGCCTGTTCAGCGGCCTGTTCTGGAGCGGCGAACAGGCCGTCGAGTTCGGCCTGGCCGACCAGCTGGGCAACGTCGACTTCGTGGCACGCGAGGTGATCAAGGCCGAGGAAGTCATCGACTACACGCGCCGCGACAACGTGGCCGAGAAGCTGGCCAAGAAGTTCGGCGCCGCCATGGGTGCGGCCTCGGTGAGTGCGCTGAAGACTTCGCCGGCGCTGCGCTGAGCGCGGCTTTTTTTCAGGCGGCGCTGCTGTCGTCGCTGCCGGTGAAGCGGGCCGAGGCTGCCAGCGCGGCGGCAAAGGCCACCACCACATAGAGCGCGGCGGTCAGGGAGCTGACCCGCGCCAGCAGGCCGATCACCGCGGGCCCTGCCATGAACCCCAGGTAAGCGATGGCCGACACGGCCGCAATGCCGTTGGCGGGCGCCACGCCCGGCACGCGGGCCGAAGCGCCGAACAGGATCGGCACCACGTTCGCAAAACCGACGCCGACGCCAGCGAAGCCCAGCAAGGCGAGCCAGGGCAGGTCGGTCAGCAATACCAGCGTCATCGCCCCCGCCGCCAGCAGGCCGCTGCCGCGCAGCAAGGCCGTGGGTGAGAAGCGGGCGCGCATCGCGTCGCCACCGAAAC
This sequence comes from Variovorax sp. BGA-UO-ETr-C22, assembly GCF_059567965.1. NCBI lineage: Bacteria > Pseudomonadati > Pseudomonadota > Betaproteobacteria > Burkholderiales > Comamonadaceae > Variovorax > Variovorax sp. BGA-UO-ETr-C22. The sequence goes on along the minus strand of NZ_JCAQPA010000004.1, from coordinate 67,082 downwards.
GCGCAGCCGCCATCGCGGCGGAAAAGCTCGCATAGGCCAGCGCGGCCTGCTGCTGCGGGCTGCCCAGCTCCTGCTGCATGTAGAGCACGCTCCAGTCGTAGATGGCGCCCTCGGCGATCAGCCCCAGCGCGGCCAGCACGCCGAGCACCGCGAGCACGCCGCGTGGCAGACGAAAGCCGTGGTCCGCCGCAGCCGCACCGTCGGCGGGTGCGGCCGGCGTGGGCAGCATGCGCGTCGACGCGATTGCGACCAGCCCGATCATCACCACGGCCACCGTCCACAAGTGGGTCTGCGGCGCCATGCCGGCGGCCAGCGCCGCGCTGCCGCTCGCGGCGCCGACCATGCCGCCGAGGCTGAACATGCCGTGCATGCCGCTCATCAACGGCTGATTGCCGCGCAATTCGAGCTGCGCGGCTTCGGTGTTGATCGCCACGTCGAACACGCTGGTGACCAGGCCGAACACCGCCAGCAGGCCCAGCAGCGCGGCGTAGCCGGGCATCGCGATCAGGCCGGCAATCAACAGTGCGTAGATGCAGCCGCACAGCGCGGCCATGCGGCGCGGGCCGTGGCGGCCGATCCAGCGACCTGCGCTCGTCAGCCCAACCATTGCTCCAGCGCCCGCCGCGAGCATGGCGAGCCCGAGCTGCGCCTCGTCGATGGCGTAGTGCGCCTTGACCGTCGGCACGTGCACGCCCCAGGTCGCGAAGATGAAGCCCGACGCGAAGAACTGGGCGCGCGACGCCCAGCGCGTACCGGCCGTGACGCCCGGCCCCACCCTCAGCGCCCGATCGCGAACACGGCGGGCAGGCGCTCGTCGGTCGTGGCCTGCGGCTTGGCGGCGCGCCAGGCTTTCACCGTCTCGCTGCGCACCTGTGCGGTGGCGAGCGTCAGGCCGCGCGCGACGGCGAGGCGGGTGTTGTGCTGCAACGTCTGCACCAGCGCCTGCAGCAGGGCCGCGTTGCGGTACGGCGTTTCGATGAAGAGCTGCGTCTGGCCGGTCTTGAGTGCGAGCGCCTCGAGCTCGCGGATGCGCGCCTGGCGCTCGCCGCCGTCCTGCGGCAGGTAGCCGACGAAGGCGAAGTTCTGTCCGTTCAAGCCGCTTGCTGCGAGGGCCAGCAGCAAAGACACCGGTCCGGTGAGCGGCACGACGGTGATGCCCAGGTCGTGCGCGGCGCGCGCCACCGAGGAGCCCGGGTCGGCCACGGCGGGCATGCCGGCTTCGCTCAGCAGGCCGATGTCGTGGCCTGCGAGCGCGGCGGCCAGCAGCGGGCGGGCGTCGAACTGGCCAGCGTGGTCGCCTTTCTTGTGCACCTCGCGCGGCAGTTCCTGGATGTCCTGGGCCTGCAGCGGCGCGGCCAGCGGCACGACGGCATCGATGCGCTTCAGGTAGGCGCGGGCCGACTTGGCGTTCTCGCAGATCCAGTGCGTGATGCCCGCGGCGGCCTGCAGCGTGCCCAACGGCAGGGCGTCCTGCAGCGGGGCCTGGAGGTCGCAGCCGAAATCGAGCGGCGCGGGGACAAGGTAGAGCTTGCCTTTTGTGGTCACAGCAGGTCGATCCCCGCGGCGCGCAGCATCCGGCAGGTGCGGATCAGGGGCAGGCCGACCAGCGCGGTGGGGTCGTCGCTGTCGATGGCGTCGAGCAGCGCGATGCCGAAGCCCTCGCTCTTGGCGCTGCCGGCGCAGTCGTAGGGCTGTTCGGCTAATAGATAGCGCTCGATGGCGGCGTCCGAGAGGTCGCGGAACACCACGCGCACGGGGGCGATGTCGCGCTGGACGAAGCCCGTGGCATGGCAGACGACGGCCACGGCGGTCTGGAAGATCAGCGTTTGGCCGCGCATGCGGCGCAATTGGGCGGTGGCCCGTGCGTGGTCGCCGGGCTTGCCGAGCGCTTCGCCCGCCAGGTCGGCGACCTGGTCGGAGCCGATCACCACCGCCTCGGGAAAGCGCGCGGCCACGGCGTTGGCTTTTTCCAGCGCCAGGCGCTCGGCGAGCGCGCGGGGCGTTTCGCCGTCGAGCGGGGCTTCGTCGACTTCGGGGGCGTGCACCTCGAAGGGCAGATGGAGGCGGGTGAGCAGTTCGCGCCGGTAGCGCGAGGTCGAGGCGAGGATCACGGTGCGTTGCATGCAGCGATTGTGCGTGAGCGACCGGACCCGACCGGCTCGACGGGTTGCTCGCCTGGGAGGCTGGCCGGCGCGCTAGACTGGGACGGATGAAGAGAGAATTTGCCCCCGAAAGGCTCAATGTGCCCGCGTTCACCGCGGCGGCTGCCACGCTGGATGGTGCCGATCCGGTTCCGGGTTTCGCGCGACTGGTCGCCGAACTGGCGACGCCGGCCACCGACGCCGTGGTCCGCTGGGAAGCGACCGGCGAAGAGCGCCCCGGCGCCGACGGTAAGGCGACGCCCTGGCTGCACCTGGATGTCGAAGCCACCGTGCCCCTGGTCTGCCAGCGCTGCCTGTCGCCGGTCGATACCGAATTGTTCGTGGACCGCTGGTTCCGTTTCGTGGCCGATGAGGCCGCGGCCGAGGCGGAAGACGAGGAGTCCGACGAAGACCTGCTGGTCGTCAGCCGCGATTTCGACCTGCGCGGGCTCATCGAGGACGAACTGCTGATGGAGATCCCCGTCATGCCGGTCCACGACGTGTGCCCGACGCCGGTGCGCCTGTCGTCCAGCGACGACGATTTTCAGGCGGCCGAAGAGGCCAAGCCGAACCCCTTCGCCGTGCTCGGCGCGTTGCGTCCGCGCAAGCCGGAAGAGGGCAAGTAGCCCTTTCTCTCCGGCTGGGCTATAATCATGGGCTTCGCGCGCGCCGCCGTGAGCAGCAATGCATACAAGGCAAAGGCAGAACGTGGCATTCCATGCATGCCGCCGGAGCTTTCGCCTCATTGCCACCGCTTGAGCCCGCATCCAGTCACCCACCTAACCGTCCAGGAGCCATCATGGCCGTCCAGCAAAACAAGAAGTCGCCTTCCAAGCGCGGCATGCACCGTTCCCACAACGCCCTGGGCGTGCCCGGCATCGCTGTCGAGCCCACCACCGGCGAAACGCACCTGCGCCACCACATCAGCCCGAACGGTTTCTACCGCGGCCGTCAGGTGCTCAAGAACAAGTCCGAAGCCTGATCTCGAATCCCAAGGCCAAGGCCCGAAGCTACTTTTGCTGTAGCGTCGGGCCTTTGTTTTGATGGCTGCGCCTTTTTCTCCCGAACTCACTGCTGCGCCCGCCGCAATCACGCTCGCCGTGGATTGCATGGGGGGTGACCATGGGCCGCGTGTCACGCTCGCGGCCTGCCGCGCGTTTCTCGAGCGGCACAGCGAAGCCTCGTTGCTGCTCGTCGGTGTGCCGGCCGCATTGGCGGGGTTTGCCGACCATCCGCGCGCCCGCATCGTACCGGCCAGCGAAGTCGTCGGCATGGACGATCCCATCGAAATCGCCCTGCGCAAGAAGAAAGACTCTTCGATGCGCGTCGCGATCCAGCAGGTCAAGGATGGCGCGGCGCAAGCGGCGATATCTGCCGGCAACACAGGCGCATTGATGGCGATCGCACGCTATCTCCTCAAGACGCTCGATGGCATCGATCGTCCTGCCATTGCGCCCCAGCTGCCCAATGTGAAGGGTGGGGCGACCACCGTGCTCGATCTCGGTGCGAACGTCGATTGCGACGCCGAAGACCTGCTTCAGTTTGCCGTGCTGGGTTCGGCGCTCGTTTCGGCATTGACCGGCAACGAATCGCCTTCGGTCGGCTTGCTCAATATTGGTGAAGAAGCCATCAAGGGCAGCGAAACCATCAAGAAGGCCAGTCAACTGCTGCGTGCAGCTGCCAACTCCAAGGATCTGAACTTCTACGGCAACGTCGAAGGGAACGACATTTTCAAGGGCACGACCGACATCGTCGTGTGCGACGGATTTGTCGGCAACGTGGCGCTGAAGGCCAGCGAAGGCGTCGCGTCGATGATCGGCGAGTTCATTCGTGTCGAGTTTTCGCGAAACATTCTCACGAAACTGGCGGCTATTGTTGCTTACCCGGTTCTAAAAGCGTTCAAAGGTCGCCTGGATCACCGTCGCTACAACGGTGCGGCCTTGCTGGGCCTGCGCGGGCTGGTGTTCAAGAGCCATGGCTCGGCCGACGAAGTGGCTTTCGGCCATGCGTTGGATCGCGCTTATGATGCCGCTCGCAACAACCTGCTCGATCGCGTGCGGGCCCGCATCGCCCACGCCGCGCCTTTGCTCGCGCGGCAGGAGTCGGCGGTGCCGGCCGACGCGACAGCCCTTCACGCTTGATGACCCCTTTTTCGCGCATTACCGGCACCGGCAGCTACCTGCCCCCCCGCCGCGTCACCAATGACGACCTTGCCAAGGATCTGGCGACACGCGGCATCGAAACTTCCGATCAGTGGATCGTCGAGCGCACCGGCATTCACGCGCGCCACTTCGCGGCGCCCGATGTCAGCAGCAGCGATCTCGGCCTCGAAGCCGCGAAGCATGCACTGGAAGCCGCCGGCCGCAAGGCGAGCGACGTCGACCTGATCATCGTCGCGACCTCGACGCCGGACATGGTGTTCCCGTCGTCGGCCGCGATCCTCCAGCACAAGCTCGGCATTGCCGGCTGCCCGGCCTTCGACGTCCAGGCGGTCTGCAGCGGTTTCGTCTACGCACTGACGGTGGCCGACGCGATGATCCGCACGGGCACCGCGCGCTGCGCGCTGGTGATCGGCGCCGAAGTGTTCTCCCGCATCCTCGACTTCAACGACCGCACCACCTGCGTGCTGTTCGGCGACGGCGCGGGCGCGGTGGTGCTCGAGGCTTCCGACGAACCTGGCATTCTGGCCAGCGACCTGCATGCGGACGGCAAGCACGTCGGCATCCTGTGCGTACCCGGCCATGTGTCGGGTGGCAACGTGCTCGGCACGCCGCTGCTGCACATGGACGGCCAGGCCGTCTTCAAGCTGGCGGTCCGCGTGCTCGAAGATGCCGCGCGCGCCACGCTGGCCAAGGCCGACAAGACCGAGGCTGACATCGACTGGCTGATTCCGCACCAGGCCAACATCCGAATCATGGAAGGCACGGCCAAGAAGCTGAAGCTGCCGCGCGAGAAGCTGGTCGTCACGGTGCACGAGCACGGCAACACCTCGGCCGCCTCGATCCCGCTGGCGCTCGACGAAGCCGTGCGCTCGGGCAAGGTGAAGAAGGGTGAGACCCTCATGCTGGAAGGCGTGGGCGGTGGCTTCACCTGGGGCGCGGTGCTATTGAATCTGTAGTGCGTCGCGGCGCCCCGAAGCGGGCGTCGGCGCGATGACGAAGAAACAACAATGAAATCCTTTGTTTTTGTCTTTCCAGGTCAGGGCTCGCAGGCGGTCGGCATGCTCGACGCCTGGGGCGATCACCCGGCCGTGGTCGAGACCTTGCGTGAAGCCTCCGAAGCGTTGGGCGAAGACATCGGTGCACTGATCAAGAACGGTCCCAAGGAAGAACTGGCGCTCACCACCAACACGCAGCCCGTGATGCTGGTGGCTGGCGTGGCCGCCTGGCGTGCCTGGCTGGCCGAAGGCGGCGCCACGCCGTCCGTGGTCGCCGGTCATTCGCTGGGCGAGTATTCGGCGCTGGTGGCCTCGGGCGTGCTCACGCTCTCGCAGGCCGCACCGCTGGTGCGTTTTCGTGCGCAGGCTATGCAGCAGGCGGTGCCGGTCGGTGTCGGCGCGATGGCGGCGATCCTCGGCATGGCGTCCGACAAGGTGGTCGCCGGCTGCGCCGAAGCCACCGCCACGTTCGGCCCCGGCAGCGCCGAAGTGGTCGAGGCCGTGAACTTCAACGATCCGATGCAGACCGTGATCGCCGGCAGCAAGGCCGCGGTCGACAAGGCCTGCGAGCTGCTGAAGGCCAACGGCGCCAAGCGCGCATTGCCGCTGCCGGTGTCGGCGCCGTTCCATTCGAGCCTGATGAAGCCTGCGGCCGAAGCCCTGCGCGAGAAGCTCGCGAGCGTGGCGCTGGCCGCGCCGCAGATTCCGGTGCTCAACAACATCGACGTGGCCGTCGAGACCGATGCCGATCGCATCCGCGACGCCCTGGTGCGCCAGGCCGCCGGTCCGGTGCGCTGGGTCGAGAGCGTTCAGGCCTTGAAACTGCGCGGTGCAACCGCCATCATCGAGTGCGGTCCCGGCAAGGTGCTGGCCGGCATGGTGAAGCGCATCGCCCCCGAACTGGAAGCCGCGTCGGTGTACGACCCAGCCACCCTCGCGGACGTCCGACAGTCGCTCGCCGGCTGAACGCCGCCAGGCCCCGATACTTTTTCTCTTTTATGAGCACTCCCAAATTCGAAGGCCAGGTCGCCCTGGTCACCGGCGCAACGCGCGGCATCGGCGCTGCCATTGCACTCGAACTCGCGCAGCGCGGCCTCAAGGTCGTGGGCACCGGCACCACCGACGATGGCGCCGCCAAGATCACCCAGGCGCTGAGCGCGTTCGACGGCCGCGGCCGTGCGCTCGACGTGAACGACGGTGCTGCCGTCGAAGCCCTGATCGACGAGATCGTGCAGGCTTACGGCGCGATCCACGTGCTGGTCAACAACGCCGGCATCACGCGCGACACGCTCGCCATGCGCATGAAGGACGACGACTGGGACGCGGTGCTTGACACCAACCTCAAGGCCGTCTTCCGTCTCTCGCGCGCGGTGATCCGCCCGATGATGAAACAGCGCTATGGCCGCATCATCAGCATCACGAGCGTGGTGGGCGCGTCCGGCAATGCCGGCCAGGCCAACTACGCGGCCGCCAAGGCCGGCGTGTCGGGCATGACCCGTGCGCTGGCCCGCGAACTCGGCAGCCGCAACATCACGGTCAACTGTGTCGCGCCGGGCTTCATCGAAACCGACATGACGGCCAGCCTGCCGGAAGCCCAGCAACAGGCGCTGCTCTCGCAGATCCCGCTGGGCCACCTGGGCAAGCCGGCCGACATCGCGCATGCGGTGGCCTACCTCGCATCGCCGCAGGCCTCGTACGTGACGGGGCAGGAGCTGCACGTCAACGGCGGCATGCACATGTAGCCGAAAGGCGCAATCTTTTTCCGTACCGGAGCGCGGGGCAAATGCCACGGGCCGCCCGGCTAAAATCCACCAGTTACCTACAACCCTTAGAGGGAATCAAATGAGCGATATCGAAGCACGTGTCAAGAAAATCATCGCCGAGCAACTCGGCGTGGAAGAGTCCCAAGTGACGAACGAAAAGGCTTTCGTGGCCGACCTCGGCGCTGACTCGCTCGACACGGTCGAACTCGTGATGGCACTCGAAGACGAGTTCGGCATCGAGATCCCGGACGAAGACGCCGAGAAGATCACGACGGTGCAGAACGCCGTCGACTACGCCACCAAGAATCAAAAGGCCTGATCGGCCAGCTGACACTGCAACGACGGCCGGCGGCTCTTTTTTCAACCGCCCGCGCCGATCGGCAGCTGCTCAGCGCTTCCAGAAAGGTTTGCCGGCATGACCAAACGCCGCGTCGTCGTGACCGGACTCGGTTGCATCGCTCCTGTCGGAAACACCGCAACCGAATCCTGGGCCAACCTGTTGGCCGGGAAGTCGGGCATTGCGAACATCACCGCGTTCGATGCAAGCGCCTTCGCCTGCAAGTTCGCCGGTGAGGTCAAGGGTTTCGACATCACCCAATACATCTCGGAGAAAGAAGCGCGTCACATGGACCGCTTCATTCATCTGGGACTCGCCGCCGCCATCCAGGCGGTGCAGGACAGCGGACTGCCGACCGGCGAAGCGCTGCCCTATGAAAAGGCCGTGCGCATCGGCTGCAACATCGGCTCGGGCATCGGCGGTCTGCCGATGATCGAACAGACGCATGGCGAATACGCGAGCCGCGGCCCGCGCCGCATTTCGCCGTTCTTCGTGCCGGCGTCGATCATCAACATGATCTCGGGCCACGTCTCGATCAAGTACGGCTTCAAGGGCCCGAACATCGCCGTCGTGACCGCCTGCACCACCGGCCTGCATGCCATCGGCACGTCGGCACGCATGATCGAGTACGGCGATGCCGACGTCATGATCGCGGGCGGCGCCGAATCGACCATTTCTCCGCTCGGCATCGGCGGCTTCACCGCGCCTCGCGCATTGAGCACCCGCAACGACGATCCCACCACGGCCTCGCGCCCGTGGGACAAGGACCGCGACGGCTTCGTGCTGGGCGAGGGCTCCGGCGTGCTGGTGCTCGAGGAGTACGAACACGCCAAGGCGCGCGGCGCCAAGATCTACGCTGAGGTTTCAGGCTTCGGCATGACCGGCGACGCGTACCACATGACCGCGCCCGACGTCGACGGCCCGCGCCGTTCGATGGCGATGGCGCTGGCCAATGCGGGTGTCAACGCCGACGAGGTCCAGTACCTGAACGCGCACGGCACCTCGACGCTGATCGGTGACCTCAACGAGACCAACGCGGTCAAGCTGGCGTTCGGCGATCACGCGAAGAAGCTCGTCGTCAATTCGACCAAGTCCATGACCGGCCACCTGCTGGGCGGCGCGGGCGGCATCGAATCGGTGTTCACGGTGCTTGCGCTGCATCACCAGAAGAGCCCGCCGACGATCAACATCTTCAACCAGGATCCGGAGTGCGATCTCGACTACTGCGCCAACGAGGCGCGCGATCTGAAGATCGACGTCGCGGTCAAGAACAACTTCGGCTTCGGCGGTACCAACGGTACGCTGGTGTTCAAGCGCGCTTGAGCGTCGCTCTCCCATGCACAGCGCACCGTCGGTGACCTATCCGGTGGGGCGCACCCGCGGCGCGACCCGGATTCTTCTGGCCCTTTGGACCCTGGGCGTCTGCTGCGCCGGCGCGGCCTGCTATCTGTTCGATAGCAATGGCTGGCGCCAGTTGCTGCTGCTCCTCAGCGTCGTCTTTTCCGGTGTCGCGGCAGGTTTTGGCCTGCGGCGCGACGGTGCGGCGACGCTGCATTTCGATGGATCGCACTGGTCGCTGACCGGTGCCGATCCGACGCGTGGCGTGCTCGCCGCGCGCGCCGTCGTGGCGCTCGATTTCCAGTCGCTGCTGCTTGTGCGCCTGGCCGAACCCGGCCGCGCGGCGCGCTGGGTCTGGCTCGAGCAGCGGGCCATGCCCGAGCGCTGGCGCGACGTGCGCCGTGCGGTCTATGCGCGGCCCCCGGCGGCCGAGCCGGCCGGCGATCCCTGGCGCGCGACCGCTCCGGCCGACGCGCCCTGACCCGTTTCGATGACCACGTCCTTGCCTCCCGTGCCTCCGGAGTCCGCGCTGCCCGATGAGGCGGCGCAGGCGCCGCGCCCGGGTGAGGTCGATTTCCAGCTGGTGCAGCGCACCGTCGCGGGCGACCAGAAGGCGTTCGAGCTGCTGGTCATCAAGTACCAGCGCCGCATCGAACGGCTGATCGGGCGCATGGTGCGCGATGTCGACCTGATCGAGGACATTGCCCAGGAAACCTTCATTCGCGCCTACCGCGCGCTGCACCAGTTCCGCGGCGAGGCCCAGTTCTACACCTGGCTGTACCGGATCGCAGTGAACACCGCCAAGAAGGCGCTGGTGGACATGAAGCGCGATCCGACCGTCTCCGAAAGCGCACTGCGTTCGTCCTCGGACGACGAAGATGAAACTTACCGTCCTGGAAACGAACCAACCAGCGATGAAACCCCCGAATCGGTCATGGCGGCGAACGAAATCGCCAGTGCCGTCGAGGCTGCCATGGAAGCGCTCCCGACCGAGCTGCGCCAGGCGGTCACGCTGCGCGAGATCGAGGGGATGAGTTACGAAGAGATTGCCGAGGTCATGGATTGCCCGATCGGCACGGTGCGCTCGCGTATTTTCCGGGCGCGCGAGGCCATTTCGGCCAGGGTCAAGCCGCTGCTGGACAACCAGTCCGGCAAGCGTTGGTAGATCAGCAGGTGAATGACATGAATCAGACGATGACGGTTCGGGAACAGGTGTCCGCACTGGCGGACGGCCATTTGCAGGGCGAGGCGTTCGCGCGTGCGATCGAATCCGTCTGCGCCGAGGACGACTCGCGCGACGCCTGGCACGCCTACCACGTGGTGGGCGATGTGCTGCGTTCGTCGGCGCATTCGCGCTGCAGCGACACCTCGGCCTTCCTGGCGCGTTTCCAGCAGCGGCTCGCCGATGAGCCTGTCGTGATCGCTCCGCCCGCGTCCGTGGCCCCCCTGGCCGCCGTGCCGGCTGCGATGCCCGTGCGGCAGCGTGCCGAGGCGGCCAACGAGCCGGTGTTCCGCTGGAAGCTGGTGGCCGGCGCTGCGTCGCTGATGGCCGTGGCGGCCATCAGCTGGACGCTGGTCGGCAACGGCGCTGCGGTGCCGAACGGCGGTGCCCAACTGGCCGCGGTGCAGCCGCCCGTGGCGAATTCGGTCCTGGCGGCCGCTGCCGGTGGCAGCGCGGCGCCCGGCAACGGCGCCCTGACGCCGACCCGCGTGCTGGTCGGCAGCGGCAATCCGCAGGTCATGCTGCGCGATCCGCGCCTCGACCAGCTGCTCGAAGCCCACCAGCAGGCCGGTGGTGCATCGCAAATGCCGTCCGGTTTCCTGCGCAACGCCACCTTCGAGGGCCCCACGCGCTGATTGCGCGACCGTCGCCGCCTGCAATGACCGTTGTTCACATGCCGATTTCCGCACGCACCCTGGTGCTCGCGTTTGCTGTTCTTTGCCTGGGGCAGATGGCCACCGCGCAGACCCGCTACGGCGCGGCGAACACGAAGAGCGTGCCCTCGGCGCAGACCGACGAACCGCCGGCCATGGGCGTGACCGAGTGGCTGCAGCGCATGCATGCGGGCGCGCGGCAGCGCAGCTACGTGGGCACCTTCGTGGTGTCGGCCCCGGGCGGAGACCTGTCGAGCGCGCGCATCTGGCATGTGCGCGACGGCGATCACCAGCTGGAGCGCATCGAAGCGCTGTCGGGCCCGCCGCGCTCGACCTTCCGGCGCAACCGCAACGTGATGACCTTCCTGCCCGAGGCGAAGGTCGTGAAGGTCGAGAAGCGCGAGAACCTCGACCTCTTCCCCAACCTGCCCGACAAGCCCGATTCGTCGGTGGGCGACTACTACGACGTGCGCGCCATCGGCAAGGACCGCGTCGCGGGCTTCGATGCCGACGTGGTGCAGCTGGTGCCGCGCGACGGCCTGCGCTTCGGCTACCGCATCTGGAGCGAACGCCGCTCCGGTCTCGTGGTGAAGCTCCAGACCGTCGACAGCGACACCCGCGTCGTCGAGCAGTCGGCGTTCTCCGAGCTGCAGCTCGATGCGCCCGTGAAGGCGCAGGCGCTGGCGCAGATGATGGCCAACACGAACGGCTACCGCATCGAGAAGCTCGAACTCGAGCGCAGCACCGCGCAGGACGAAGGCTGGATGCTGCGCACACCCGTGGCCGGATTCAAGCCCCGAAGCTTCTTCCGACGCCCCGCGCTGCCCGCCGGCGACGGCAAGCCGCCCAAGTCCGAGGCGACCACCGTCCAGTGGACCTTCTCCGACGGCCTGGCAACGGTCTCGCTCTTCATCGAACGCTACGATCCCGCGCGCACGCCCAGCGATGGCGTGCTGACCATCGGTGCCACCAACGCGATCCGTCGGCGACTGCCCGCACCGGCCAGCGACTGGTGGCTGACCGCGGTCGGCGAGGTGCCGCAGCAGACGCTCAATGCCTTTGCCCAGAGCCTCGCGCGCACGCGCTGACGGGCGGTGCGCTGACGCTGTGCAGGCGTTCGGGCTGAACCAAGCCGGCGCCGGGTACTCATAGCCTCTGTCGTTATTTGCAGCTCTGTTCTTTTTGAAAGACAACCGATGATGTTCAAAGTCGAGGGACACAAGCTTCGTTCCGGTCTGCTGGCCTTTGCGCTGGCGCTGACGGCCGGCGCCACTTTCCTGCCGGTCGAGTCGGTGCATGCGCAGACGCGCACGCTGCCCGACTTCACCGACCTGGTCGACCAGGTCGGTCCGTCCGTGGTCAACATCCGCACCGTCGAGAAGGTCGCGCAGCGCGGCGGCGGCAACGGCGAGATGGACGAGGAGATGCAGGAGTTCTTCCGCCGCTTCTTCGGCCAGCCGCTGCCGGGCACCCCGCGCCAGGGGCCGCGTCCGAACCGTCCGCAGCAGGAAGAAGAGCGCCCGCGCGGCGTGGGCTCGGGCTTCATCCTGACGGGCGACGGCTACGTCATGACCAATGCGCACGTGGTGGAAGACGCCTCCGAGGTGCTGGTCACGCTGCCCGACAAGCGCGAGTTCAAGGCCAAGATCATCGGCGCCGACAAGCGCACCGACGTGGCCGTGGTGAAGATCGAAGCCACGGGCCTGCCCGCGGTGAAGGTGGGTGACATCTCCAAGCTGCGCGTGGGCGAGTGGGTGATGGCGATCGGTTCGCCCTTCGGCCTGGAGAACACCGTCACGGCCGGCATCGTGAGCGCCAAGCAGCGCGACACGGGCGAGTACTTGCCGTTCATCCAGACCGACGTGGCCATCAACCCCGGCAACTCGGGCGGCCCGCTGATCAACATGCGCGGCGAAGTGGTGGGCATCAACAGCCAGATCTATTCGCGCTCGGGCGGCTTCATGGGCATCTCGTTCTCGATCCCGATCGACGAGGCCATCCGCGTCAGCGAGCAGTTGCGCACCTCGGGGCGCGTCTCGCGCGGGCGCATCGGCGTGCAGATCGACCAGGTCACCAAGGACGTGGCCGAAGCCATCGGCCTGGGCAAGGCGCAGGGCGCGCTGGTGCGCGGCGTCGAAGCCGGTTCGCCGGGCGAGAAGGCCGGCGTGGAGCCGGGCGACGTCATCACCAAGTTCGACGGCAAGGCGATCGAGAAGCCGAGCGACCTGCCGCGCCTCGTGGGCAACACCAAGCCGGGTACCAAGAGCACGTTGACCGTGTTCCGCCGTGGCAGCTCGCGCGACCTCAGCGTGACCATCGCCGAGATCGAGCCCGACAAGCCCGCCAAGCGCGCAACCGACCGCGATGAGCCGGCTGCGAAGCCGTCTGCTTCCGCGGCCCTCAAGTCGCTCGGCCTCGCGGTCAGCGACCTCAGCGATGCGCAGAAGAAAGAGCTCAAGCTGAAGGGCGGCGTGAAGGTCGATGCCGCCAACGACGCCGCGGCACGGGCCGGCCTGCGTGAGGGTGACGTCATCCTCGCGGTGGGCAATCTCGAGGTGGCGAATGCCCGCGAATTCGAGGCAGCGGTCGCCAAGGCGGACAAGGCCAAGTCGCTGAGCGTGCTCTACCGCCGGGGCGACTGGGCGCAGTACGCCCTGATCCGACCCGCACGCTGATACGGCGGCGGCGTCAAGTGGCCCCACCCGGCAGTCGGGTTTGGGGCCATTTTTTCGAGGTGTTTACGACGCTTCGGCACCAGCCTCTAAAAAAATCCAGGGCCTCGAAAACGACAAGATTTGTTTGCGTTCACTAACTTATAAAAGGGCTAAGGACGAATTTCGGTAGAATAGACAGCTCCTGGCGGCCAGTCAGCGCATAAAGAGGGCGATGGCCTTCACGATGCGAGATGTCACACAGCCGTCCACCGGTGCTCCACAGATCGCCCACAAGTTGTTCAGCTACTGCTCCACCGATCCTGTTGATAAGTTGTGAGTATCTTTGATGTTGTGGACCTGCAACGAGCCCTTTGGACCCTGTTCCCGGATGTACGTGCTTCCCTTTTTGCCTACAATGAAGTTCCAACTACTGCAGTTGCCATTGCTTGTTGGTTCAGGGCGCGTCTCCAGAAGACGCGCCCTTTTTTCTTGGCCCCGCCCCTCGGCGCCCGAGCCAATTCAAGTACTTAAGCGTTCCCGTTGATGAATCACATCAGAAATTTTTCGATCATTGCGCACATCGATCATGGCAAGTCGACGCTCGCAGACCGTTTGATCCAACGTTGCGGCGGCCTCGCGGAACGCGAGATGGAAGCGCAGGTGCTCGACTCGATGGACATCGAAAAAGAGCGTGGGATAACCATCAAGGCGCAGACCGCCGCGCTGCACTACAAGGCACGCGATGGACAGGTCTACAACCTCAATCTGATCGACACGCCGGGCCACGTCGACTTCTCGTACGAAGTGAGCCGCTCGCTGTCCGCGTGCGAAGGCGCATTGCTCGTTGTCGACGCATCGCAAGGCGTCGAAGCGCAGACGGTGGCCAACTGCTACACCGCGCTCGACCTCGGCGTCGAAGTGATCCCGGTGCTCAACAAGATCGATCTGCCGAATGCAGACCTCGACAACGCGCGCACTGAGATCGAAGACGTGATCGGCATCGATGCGACCGACGCGATTCCGTGCTCCGCAAAAACCGGTGTCGGCATCGACGACATCCTCGAGACCATCGTCGCGCGCATGCCCGCACCGCGCGGCAATCCCGACGGCCCGCTGCGCGCGATGATCATCGACAGCTGGTTCGACCCGTACGTCGGCGTCGTGATGCTGGTGCGCGTGGTCGACGGCCGCCTCGTGAAGGGCGAGCGCATCAAGATGATGGCCTCGGGCGCCATGTACAACGCCGACAGCATCGGCGTCTTCACGCCCGCCAACGAAGCGCGCGCGTCGCTCGAAGCCGGCGAGGTGGGCTACATCATCGCGGGCATCAAGGAGCTGCAGGCGGCCAAGGTCGGCGACACGGTCACGCTGATCCGGCCCGGCACTGGTGGCGCGGCCGCCACGGCCACCGAGGCGCTGCCCGGCTTCAAGGAAATCCAGCCGCAGGTGTTCGCGGGCCTGTATCCGACCGAAGCCAGCGAGTACGACTCGCTGCGCGACGCGCTCGAGAAGCTCAAGCTCAACGATTCGTCGCTGCGCTACGAACCCGAAGTGAGCCAGGCGCTGGGCTTCGGCTTCCGCTGCGGCTTCCTGGGCCTGCTGCACATGGAGATCGTGCAGGAGCGTCTGGAGCGCGAGTTCGACCAGGACCTGATCACGACCGCGCCCAGCGTGGTCTACCAGGTGGTGCGCAACGACGGCGAAGTGATCATGGTCGAGAACCCGTCCAAGATGCCCGACGTCGGCAAGATGGCGGAGATCCGCGAGCCCATCGTCACCGTGCACCTGTACATGCCGCAGGAATACGTCGGCTCCGTCATGACGCTGGCCAACCAGAAGCGTGGCGTGCAGCTGAACATGGCCTACCACGGCCGCCAGGTCATGCTGACCTACGAGATGCCGCTGGGCGAAATCGTGCTCGACTTCTTCGACAAGCTGAAGTCGGTGAGCCGCGGCTACGCCTCCATGGACTACGAGTTCAAGGAGTACCGTGCGTCCGACGTGGTGAAGGTCGACATCCTGCTCAACGGCGACAAGGTCGATGCGCTGTCGATCATCGTGCACCGCAGCCAGTCGCAGTACCGCGGCCGGGCGGTGGTGTCGAAGATGCGCGAGATCATTTCGCGCCAGATGTACGACGTGGCGATCCAGGCGGCCATCGGGGTCACCATCATTGCGCGTGAGACAATCAAGGCACTTCGCAAGAACGTGCTCGCCAAGTGCTACGGCGGCGACATCTCCCGCAAGAAGAAGCTGCTCGAGAAGCAGAAGGCGGGCAAGAAAAGAATGAAGCAGATCGGTTCCGTCGAAGTCCCGCAAGAGGCCTTCCTCGCGATTCTGCAGGTCGAAGACTGATCACCACGAACATGGCATACCTCACCACCCTGGTTCTCGCGGCGTTCGCCAGCTACGTCGGCGCCTGGTATTTCGGCGCGCTCGAAGGCAACTTCGCGCTGCTGCTGTTCGTGGCCACGGTGGTCACCGGGGTCTACTGGCTGGCCGAGCGCTTCTACTTCCTGCCGCAGCGCGAACGCGCCGCCGCCACGCTCGAGAGCTCCATCGCCGAACGCAACACGCGGCTGGCGGGGCAGGGCATCACCCAGGTCGACACCACCGACGCCAAGGCCAGCGAGCGCCTGCTGATGCAGCCCTGGTGGCTCGACTGGACCGCGGGCCTGTTCCCGGTGATCCTGGTGGTGTTCCTGCTGCGCTCGTTCCTGTACGAGCCCTTCAAGATTCCCTCGGGCTCGATGATGCCCACGCTGCTGACCGGTGACCTGATCCTGGTCAACAAGTTCACCTACGGCCTGCGCCTGCCGGTCGTCAACACCAAGCTCACCGACGGCACGCCGCTGGCGCGCGGCGACGTGGTGGTGTTCCGCTACCCGCCCAAGCCCAGCATGGACTACATCAAGCGCGTGGTCGGCATCCCGGGCGACGAGGTGGCCTACCTGAACAAGAAGCTCACGATCAACGGCCAGCCGGTGGGCAAGGCCCCGATCGCCGACTACCTCGATGGCGAGTCGATGCGCATCCTGAAGCAGTTCGACGAAGACCTCGGCGGCAAGCAGCACAAGATCCTCAACGACGAGAACGCCCCCGCCTTCGTGCCGGGTGCCAGCGACTTCCCGTTCCGCGAGAACTGCCGCTACTCGGTCGAGGGCGTGGTGTGCAAGGTGCCCGAAGGCAACTACTTCATGATGGGCGACAACCGCGATAATTCGGCCGATTCCCGTTTCTGGGGATTCGTACCGGACAAGAACATCGTGGGCAGGGCCTTCTTCGTCTGGATGAACTTCGGCGATCTCGGTCGCATCGGTCCGTTTCAATAATTAATCAACAGTCAACGTTACTGTTCGAGGGGTAAGAGGGCATGAGAACCAACAGTCGGTCCGTCCGTGGCAGTGCCGCGCACCAGCGCGGCATCTCGTTCATCGGCCTGGTGTTCGTCGCGGCGGTGCTGGGCTGCGTGGGCGTTGTCGTCGCGCAGGTCATTCCGACGCTGATCGAATGGCAGGCCATCGACAAGGCCGCCAACAAGGCCAAGGAAGGCGCCACGGTGCCCGAGATCCGCGCGATCTTCGACCGTGCCCAGGCCATCGACGACTTCAAGTCGGTCAGCGGCCGGGACCTCGAGATCAAGAAGGTGGGCGACAAGGTCGTCGTGTCGTATGCGTACGAGCGCGAGATCCCCCTGTTCGGGCCGGCCTACCTGACGCTCAAATACAAGGGCGCGTCCCGCTGACCGCGGTGTCGAACAAGAAGGTGGACGGCAGCCTCGTCGCGCTGCAGGCGCGCCTTCAGTACACGTTTTCGGACCCGCGCCTGCTCCAGCTCGCGCTCACGCACCGCAGTTTCTCGGCCGACCACAACGAGCGCCTCGAGTTTCTCGGCGACTCGGTGCTGAACCTGGCCGTCTCGCACCTGCTGTACATCCGTCTCTCGGAACTGCCCGAGGGCGACCTGTCGCGCGTGCGGGCCAACCTGGTCAAGCAGGACACGCTGCACCGGCTCGCGCTGGGGCTGGCGCTGTCGCCGCTGCTGCGCCTGGGTGAAGGCGAGGCCCGCTCGGGCGGCCCGAACCGGCCCTCCATCCTGGCCGACGCGCTCGAAGCGCTGATCGGCGCGGTCTACCTGGACGCCGGCTTTGCCGCCGCGCAGGCGCTGGTGCACCGGCTCTACGAGGCGGTCGAGATCAATCCGCGCATGGAAGCCGCCGCGAAAGACCCGAAGACCGAATTGCAGGAATGGCTGCAGGGCCACAAAATGAAGCTGCCGGTGTACCGCGTGGCAGCGACGCTGGGTGCAGCGCACAAGCAGACCTTCGATGTCGAGTGCGAGGTGCCCGAGCTGGGCCTTCGCGAGCGCGGCATCGGCGGCTCGCGCCGCGCCGGCGAGCAAGCTGCCGCGGCCGCCATGTTGATCCGGCTCAAGGCACGCGGCGCCGCGTGAAATCAGAATGAACGATGTAACCAATCCCGCAGCGGGACCCGAAGACACCGCAGGCGACACGCCTGCCACCGGGCCGCAGCACTGCGGCCTGATCGCCATCGTCGGCAAGCCCAATGTGGGCAAGTCGACGCTGCTCAATGCGCTGGTCGGCCAGAAGATCAGCATCACCTCGCGCAAGGCGCAGACCACGCGCCACCGCATCACCGGCATGCGCACGCTGGGCGCCACGCAGTTCGTGTTCGTCGACACGCCGGGTTTCCAGACCCTGCATGCCAACGCGCTGAACAAGTCGCTCAACAAGACCGTGCAGGGCGCGGTCGGCGACGTCGACCTGATCCTGTTCGTGGTCGAGGCCGGCAGCTTCACGCCGGCCGACGAGCGCGTGCTCAAGCTGCTGGGCAAGGGCATCCCCACGGTGCTGCTGGCCAACAAGCTGGACAACGTGCACCGCCGCGGCGACATCGCGCCCTGGCTGCAGACCATGCAGGCCAAGCACAGCTTCGCCGAGTTCGTGCCGATGTCGGCCAAGAACGCGAAGGACGTCGAGCGCCTGTTCGGCATCTGCGAGAAATACCTGCCCGAGCAGCCCTGGTTCTACGACGAGGACGAGCTCACCGACCGCAGCGAGAAATTCCTCGCCGGCGAACTGGTGCGCGAAAAGCTCTTCCGCCTCACGGGCGACGAGCTGCCCTACACCTCGACCGTCATCATCGACAAGTTCGAGGAAGAGCCGCCCCAGAAGAAGGGCCAGAAGCGCCTGCTGCGCATTGCCGCCACCATCGTGGTCGAGCGCGACGGCCACAAGGCCATGGTGATCGGCGACAAGGGCGAGCGCATCAAGCGCATCGGCATGGAAACCCGCGTCGAGCTCGAGAAGCTGGCCGACGCCAAGGTGTTCCTCGAGCTGTGGGTGAAGGTGCGCTCCGGCTGGGCCGACGACGAAGCCCGCGTGCGTTCCTTCGGCTACGAATGAAGTGGCCGCCGCTCATCGCGTTTCGCATGAACCGGCTTACGTGCTCCATCGCTACGACTGGAGCGAGTCGAGCCTGATCCTCGAGGTCTTCACCCGCCACCACGGACGCATCGCGCTCGTGGCCAAGGGGGCGAAGCGGCCGAGTTCCAATTTCCGTCCCGTGCTGCTGCCGCTGCAGCCGCTGCAGCTCAACTACGGCGGCGACGCCGAGATCCGCACGCTCAAAGGCGCCGAATGGATGGGCGGCCACGTCATGCCGACCGGCGAGGCGCTGCTCTCGGGCTACTACGTCAACGAACTCCTGCTGCGCCTGCTGGCGCGCGACGACGCGCACGAGGCGCTGTTCGACGCCTACGCCGGCGTGGTGCAGGTGCTGGCCGGCGACCACGCGGGCGCCCAGGCCGCGACGCAGGCCGCCGCGCTGCGCGCCTTCGAGCTGCTGCTGTTGCGCTCGGTCGGCCTGCTGCCCTCGCTCGACGTGCAGACGCTCACCCTGGAGCCGCTGGCGGCCCGCACGCGCTACACCCTCGTGCCCGAAGCCGGCCTGCGCCAGGCCGCCAAGGACGAGGCCGCGCTGGCCGGCGCCGACTGGCAGGTGCTGCAGAGCGTGCTCGACGACCGCACCCCGTTCACCGCCACCCTGCGCGAGGTCGCGACGATGAACGCCGGCAGCAACAGTGCCCTGCGCAACCAGCTGCGGGCCTTGCTCAACTACCATTGCGGCGTGACCACGCTGCGCACGCGGCAAATGATGAGAGATCTGCAAGCACTATGAGCACTTCTTCGGGCGATGCCGGTACCACGGCCCTGTCAGTCAATCTCAACAAGGTCGCCTTGGTGCGCAACACGCGCCACCTCGGCATCCCGAGCGTGGTGGGCGCCGCCCAGGCCTGCCTGGCGGCGGGCGCGCAGGGCATCACCGTGCACCCGCGCCCCGACGCGCGCCACATCCGCGCGCACGACGTGAGCGACCTGTCGGAACTGCTCGCCAAGGACTGGCCGGGCATCGAGTTCAACATCGAAGGCAACCCCTTCCACAACCTGATGGACTTCGTGCGCGAGCTCAAGCCGCACCAGGCCACCTTCGTGCCCGACAGCGAAACCCAGTCGACCAGCGACCACGGCTGGAGCTTCCCGGAAGACGCCGAGCGCCTGCGCCCGCTGATCGCCGAAGCCAAGGCGCTGGGCGTGCGCGTGAGCCTGTTCATGGACCCGATCCCCGAGATGATGGCCGCGGTCAAGGCCGTGGGCGCCGACCGCGTCGAGCTCTACACCGAAGGCTACGCCGCCTCGCGCGGCACGCCGCAGGAAGCCGCCGTGCTCGCGCGCTACGTGGCCGCGGCGCAGGCCGCCCATGCGGCGGGCCTGGGCGTCAATGCCGGCCACGACCTGAGCCGCGACAACCTCACGCCGTTCCTGCGTGCCGTGCGCGGCGTGCACGAGGTGTCGATCGGCCATGCCTTCGTCGCCGATGCGCTCGAACTCGGGTACGCCGCGACCACGAGCGACTACCTGCGCTGCATCGCCGACGCCGCATGATCTACGGCATCGGGACCGACATCTGCGACGTGCGCCGCATCGCGGCCACCTTCGAGCGCCAGGGCGAGCGCTTCGCCCGCCGGGTGCTGAGCGATGCCGAGTTCGCCATCTGGCAGGCCCGTGCCGCACGCTGGCCCAAGCGCGGCCTGAGCTACCTCGCCACGCGTTTTTCCGCCAAGGAAGCCTTCAGCAAGGCCATCGGCCTGGGCATGCGCATGCCGATGAGCTGGCGCCTGTGCGAGATCGCCAACCTGCGCAGCGGCAAGCCGGTGATCGTGCTGCACGGCGAGCTGAAAGACTGGTTCGAGGCGCAGGGCCTGACGGCGCACGTAACCGTCACCGACGAAACCGAGTACGCCGCCAGCTTCGTGGTGGTGGAAAAGGCCTGAACGAATCTCCGGCGCCGCTGCGCCTTGCCGACCGATCGACCGACATGACCGAACTGAACCACGCGCCGCTCCTCATCGATGTGGCCGGCACCGAACTCACCGCCGCCGACCGCCGGCGCCTCGCCAACCCGCATGTGGGCGGCGTGATCCACTTCACCCGCAACTGGCAGGATCGCGGGCAGATGACCGCGCTGAACGCCGAGATCAAGGCGATCCGGCCCGACCTGCTGATCTGCGTCGACCACGAAGGCGGGCGCGTGCAGCGCTTTCGCACCGACGGCTTCACACGGCTGCCCTCGATGCGCAGCCTGGGCGAGCTGTGGATGCACGATGCCCTGCGCGCCACGCAGGTCGCCACCGCCGCCGGTCAGGTGCTGGCCGGCGAGCTGCGCGCCTGCGGTGTCGACTTCAGCTTCGCGCCGGTGCTCGACCTGGACTACGGCGGCAGCAGCGTGATCGGCGACCGCAGCTTCCACCGCGACCCGCGCGTGGTCGCGCTGCTCGCCAAGAGCGTGATGCACGGCATGCTTCAGATGGGCATGCGCAACTGCGGCAAGCATTTTCCGGGGCACGGCTTCGTGCAGGCCGATTCGCACGTCGAGATTCCGGTCGACCGGCGCAGCCTCAAGGCCATTCTGGCCGACGACGCGCGGCCCTACGACTGGCTGGGCGGCACGCTCGCGGCCGTGATGCCCGCGCATGTGATCTACCCGAAGGTCGACAAGCGGCCGGCGGGTTTCTCGTCGAAATGGCTCAAGGCAATCCTGCGCCAGCGCTTCGCGTTCGACGGCGCCGTGTTCAGCGATGACCTGAGCATGGAGGCAGGGCGCTACATCGATGGCGAGCTGCTGAGCTATACAGATGCGGCGTTGGCTGCGCTCGAAGCCGGATGCGATCTGGCGCTGTTGTGCAACCAGAGTGTGGGAGACGGGCGTTTGCTGGACGACTTCCTCGACGGATTCGAGGCTGCCGTGCGCGCGGGCCGATGGCAGCCGGACACGAACAGCGAAGCGCGCCGGCAGGCGCTGCTGCCGACGGGCGCCGCACCCGACTGGCAGACGCTGGTCGCCTCGCGCGGATACCGCGACGCAAGGCGGATCGTGGACATCTGAGCGCTGCTGTCCCGCCAATCCGGAGCCCGCCATGCCCCTGTGCCTCAGTCTTTTTCAGCGCATGGATGAGGCTGTGCTGCGCAACCATGCGCACTACTGTCGCCTGTTTGGCTACCCTCACCAATGGCTGGAGAGCGACAAGCTGATCCATCCGGCGCTGCGTGCCAGCGCCAAGTACAGCCAGATCCTTCGCCATTTGCGGACGCTGGACGAGGGTGACTGGCTGTTTTTTCTCGATGGCGATTCGGTGATCTTTCACCCCGTGGCCATCGACACCCTGGTGCAAGGCTTCGACCTGCTCGCGGCGGAAGGGCCGCCAACCGACGGTCGACCGGGTCCGGCCATGACCAACACGCTGGTCGTGCGCAACACGGCGGCCAATCGGGCGTTGCTGCACCAGCTGATCGTGGACTCGGGCCATGTCGTTGCACTGGAGTCTGATCGGCTCGACGAGACGGCACGGCTGCGTCCAGCAGGACTGCTGGCGTGCAATGGCATCGTGGCCGATGTCTACTTCAACGTGTCCTGGCGCATTGCGCAGTGGCACAACGCGCGGGTCTTCGTGGTCAATCTGGCGCCATTGCCTGTTCCGTTGCCAGGCGGTGGATGGCGCGACGAGGTCCTGCACGACGTGAACCTGCAGGCCTTGCTGGTGCGCGAAGTCAACGGCGCGCTGATGCACGGTCGGCCCGTACTGCAGCCACCCCAATACCCCTCGCTTGGCGACGAACCTCTCAGCAGCCTCGACCCCGGCGCACGCATCGCGTTTGTGACGCTCTATACCCACCACGTGCAGACCTACGCCCGGGTCTCGGAGCACAACGTGCGCAGCTACTGCGAGAGGCACGGCTACGCGTACCACGTGTATCGCGAGGTCCCCAGCGAAATCGGACCGGGCATCAACGGCTCCTGGGTCAGGAGCTGGCTGCTGCAACAGCACCTGCCAGATCACGACTGGGTGATCTGGGTCGATGCCGATGTGCTCTTCTTCAACCAGTCTCGTCCGATCGAGCCCCTGCTGCAGGGGCGCGACCTGCTGCTGGCCAAGGATGTGGGCGCGTGGCTCTTCAATTCCGGCGTGATGGGGTTCCGCAGTACGCCGCGCAACCTCGAATTGCTGGCGCAGATCTGGTCGCGGATCGGCGAGGTGGCTGACAAGTCGGGCGTCTACAGCAGTATGGGCGACCAGTACTACACCAACGAGGTGTTGAGCCAGGCGTCGCTCCTGGACGAGCGCAGCGTGCTCGACAACCTGACCATCAACACGCCACCCTTGCTTGCAAGCGAAGACACGTTGCTCGTGCATTTCGTGAGCCTCGCCGAGCCTTATCGGTCCGTGTACATGGCTGCGATGGACGCCGCGTCGCAGCAGGTCCGGTAGGCAGGCACGACGCCGGTGCATTGCCACAAGCTGGGAAGCACACGCTACCACCAGATTCTTCCGATCACGGCCGATAAGCTCTATGAGCGTAGCAACGATCTCTACGACGTGGTGATCCTGGGCGATGTCATCGAGGACATGCTCCACGCGCAAGGCCGCGACTTGCTGGAATTTCTCAACTACCGGTCGCGCTATCTCATCGTTTCCGCACCGGAATGGGACATGACAACTGGGCCGGGCCCGGTCTGGCCGAGGTGGTGAGTGCGGTCAATGGGGCCTGACTTTTCAACGGACATTCCAGCGGCCAGAAGCTGCCGGTCAACCTGACGATTCGCGACACGCGCTACAAGGAACAGACCGACGGGCACAATGTGGTGCTGTATCGCCCCCTCTGACAAGCGTTGTCCCATGGCCGAAGCCGACAAGATTTCCCTTCGTGATATCGACATCATCGTCTCCTACAGGGAGGCAAATGAAGAGCGGCGAGAGAACCTCTACGCCGTGCTGGCGCATCTGGGCCGCACCTATACCGACTACCGGTTGTGGTTGATGGAGGCTGCGCCGACTCCGCGCTTCGAGTGGCAGAGGTTGAACGATCCGAAGATCCGGCATGTCTTCATCCACCACGACGGGCCGTTTCCCAAATCGATGCTCTACAACACGGGCGTTCGGCTGGCTCGCAGCCCTGTCATCTGCTTCCATGACGCCGACTCCATTGCCCAACCGTCAACGCTGCGCGGCTGCGTCGATGCGCTGCTGGACCGAGGCGACAGCGACGTGCTGTGCCCTTACTGGAACGTCATCAACATTGCCGGCGAGCTCAAGCGCAATTTCATGCAGTCGCCCGACTACGCATGGTTCGCATCGATCAACGCGGAGCAGTTGCCTGCGGACACCAGCGTGCTGTACTCGAATGCCAACGGAGGCATCGTGCTGTTCAAACGCAGCGAGTACATCCGCGTCGGTGGATACAACGCACGCCTGGAGGGGTGGGGCGGCGAGGACGATGAACTGCTGCGCAGGGCAGGGCGGCTGGGGTTGCGCTGGCACTCGATACCCGTGCCCTTGTTCCACTTGCACCACGACTCGGGTTCGCGCAATGCATTGATCGAGAGCATCCGCGACTCCGACAACTTGCGCGCGTCGAACGCCATCGAGAGCATGTCGCAGGAAGAGTTGGAAACACTCGCGCGCGAGTTGGCCGATTTTTTTCGCTGAAACCGAGCGGCGAACCCGCCTCAACCGTCGACTGAATCAGCGCGCAGCCTGGTTCTCGCGCCAAGCGAAGAATTGTTTCAGCGCTGGCTGAATGAACGAAGCCTGGGACCTCGCGGTAAATAGCCGATGCCCCAGGTCGGCGCGTTCGCGCAACTGCTCGGGCGTGGAAATCAGTCGCTCTGCTGTGTCGACCAGCTGCTCGTAGGGGACGCCGAAAAGGCCCTGGCGCAACTCGGTGCGCAATTCGCTGTCATCGTAGATCTCCGTGAGGATGGCTTTCCTTGCGACAAATCCTACGGCCAGCCGCGGAAGCTCCACGGTTCGCGTGGTGTCAAGATAGCTCACATTGAGCATCAACTTGCTTCGCATCAGGAGCGCAGACCTCTCTTCGGCAGGAATCGAGTGATGTGCTTCGACACGCAACCCTCGCTCGCGCATTTCATTGAGGAGGCGATGTCGCCGCGCATTCAGGCTGCCGAAGAAAAGCACATCGATGTCTTGCACGGGAGGGGCCTGAGCTTCCGGCGGTGCCAGGATCGCCCCGGCCTGGTAGCCGAGTGGAACCAGGCTGGCGTGCGGTATGCCGAGTTCCGCGTACCTTCTAAAGTTCAGCTCGCTGTACTCCCACACGTAGCTGTTACGCAGAACTTCCAGATAGATCGGATGGAAGGCGTTTCCACCCTCCACGAGTTGCTCGATGTTCACGACGATGCAGTTCGGCGCCAGATGAGCGAGATCCTTCCACTTCAGCGATGCGGCCCCGAACATGATGATGTTGACCCGAGCCGCATCGATCTGGGCGTAGTTCCACGTGACGTCGTACCCGAGCTCGCACAATCCCAGCCGGAAGCCTTCGACGATCTCCCCGACCATTTGCGGGTCGCCGACAGAAGTGAGATGCAGTTTTGGATTCATTGAATGATCACGCGCTAGGGGCGCTGCCTGCGAGCAAAGGTGTCGGGGCGGGCTCGATCAAGATTTTCGTTGGTCACAGCATTTTTCCTGCAAAACCCGTTGATGCCTGTGATCAGGAGTTTCATTTTTTCACTCCTCGCAGTCACTCGGGATCTTGCCCAATGCCTGCGAGCTGAAAAAGTTTACGCCCCGTTTGACTCGGCGGCCAGACGATGAGCGCGGCCGTTCGATGCCCAGAGCGGCGTTCCGTCTGAATCCAGGTGCGTCAGATACAGCCGCAAGTCGAATTCAAGCTGCCGATAGTCCGGCTCCATGTGCATGCACAGTGCGTAAAAAGCCTTGTCGTGGTCGCGTTCCTTCATGTGCGCGAGCTCGTGCACGACGATCATCCGCAACAACGCCAACGGCACGTCCTTGAACAGGCTCGCCACCCGAATCTCGCGCTTGGCCTTGAGCTTCCCGCCCTGCACGCGCGACACCGTGGTGTGCGTGCCCAGCGCATTGCGGATCACGTGCAGCTTGTTGTCGAACATCACCTTCGACAGCGGGGCAGCCTTGCGCATGAACTCGTTCTTGAGTTCGGTCACGTAGTCATAGAGTGCGCGATCGGTCTGGATGCCGTGCACGCCGTCGGGATAGCGCTTGCCGAGCAGCATCCCCAGCTTGTCTTCGGCGACCAACTGGCGGACCTGGTCCAGCAGGGGCGCCGGATAGCCCGCCAGGTATTTCATGCGAGACGGCGCGCCGTGTGCGCCGCGCAGGCCAGCCCTGTGGCCACGCCACCGAACAGGTCGCCTTCGACCAGGTTCACGCCCGCAAAGCTCTTTCGCAGGGCGTGCTGGAATGGCCGCAGCGCCGAGGAGCCGCCGGTGAGGTAGATCGCATCGAGGTCGCTGCTGCGCAAGCTGGCGCGCTTGACGCACGCATGTGCGCAGGCGATCACGTTCTCGAGCGGGCCGGCCAGCTGCTGCGCCATATCGTCCGGTGTGAGCGAGGCCACCAGTCCGCGCTCGGCGCAGGAGAGGTCGATGGCTGTCGCCGCGTCGGTCACTGACGCATCGATCTTGGCCGCTTCCACCGCGCTCGCGATGCGGTGGCCGTGCCGTTCTTCGAGCACGGTCATCAGCCGGTCGTGCAACCGCGTGTCGCTGTAGCTCGTGCGCAGGTCTTTCGCCTGGCGCACCGCCTTGGCGGCGTAGAGCCAGTTGATCAGGTGCCAGGACGAGAGTTCGAAGAACACCTTGCTCGGCACCTCGCGCCCTTGCGGCCCGGTGTGACGAAAGCCGAACTGCGGCATCACGCGTTCGAGGTTCAGGCGCTGGTCGAAATCGGTGCCGCCGATGTGCACGCCGCTGGTGGCCAGCACGTCGTCGGTGCGGTCCTCGCGTGCAGCTCGCTCGGGTCCGACGCGCACGACGGTGAAGTCGGAGGTGCCGCCGCCGATGTCGACGATGAGCACGATCGACTCTTTCGTGATGCGCTGCTCGTAGTCGAAGGCGGCTGCGATCGGTTCGAGCTGGAAGCTGATCTCGCGAAAGCCCGCAGCGCGCGCCGCGTGACGCAGGCTTTCCTCGGCGCGTTCATCGCGTTTCGGATCGTCATCCACGAAATGCACGGGTCGCCCGATCACCACGCGCTCGGGCGTCTGGCCGAGCTCGCGGCTGGTGCGCACGGCCAGTTCGCGCAGGAAGCGCGCGATGATGTCCTCGAAGCTCACAAGGCCGTCGTAGATCGCCGTCTTTTCCTGCATCAGCGCGCTGCCGAGCAGGCTCTTCAGCGAGCGCATCAGGCGGCCTTCGGTGCCCGAGAGGTACTGGCCGATGGCGTCGCGACCGAAGTGGGTCGTGCGGTCTTCGGCGTTGAAGAAGATCGCGGTGGGCAGGGTGGTGGCCGCGCCTTCGATGGGCAGCAGGCGAGCCACGCCGTCGACCCGGCAGGCCACGGCGGAGTTGGAGGTGCCGAAGTCGATGCCGATCGTCGGCAGCGACGACGGTGACAACACGCTCAAGATTCCCTGCGCAGCGCCGGGAACAGGATCACGTCGCGGATGCTCGGCGAATCGGTCAGCAGCATCATCAGGCGGTCGATGCCGATGCCGCAGCCGCCGGTGGGCGGCATGCCGTATTCGAGGGCGCGCACGAAGTCGTGGTCGTAGAACATGGCTTCGTCGTCGCCGCTGTCCTTGGCGGCCACCTGTGCGTTGAAGCGCGCGGCCTGGTCTTCGGCGTCGTTCAGCTCGCTGAAGCCGTTGCCGAATTCGCGGCCCGTGATGTACAGCTCGAAGCGCTCGGTGACCTCGGGGCGCTCGTCGTTGGCGCGTGCCAGCGGCGAGATCTCGGTCGGGTGCTCCATGATGAAGGTCGGCTGCCAGAGCTTCTCTTCCACGGTCTCCTCGAAGTACATGACCTGCAGGCTGGCGAGGCTGCGCTGCGAGAGCTTGTCCTTTTCTTCGCTCAGGCCGAGCTTGCGCAGGGCGTTGATGAGCCAGGCGGTGTCGTCCACGCCATCACCGGCATCGGTGTGCTTGAGGATCGCTTCGCGGATCGTCAGGCGCTCGAAGGGCTGCGTCAGGTCGACGGCCTTGCCGCCGTAGGTGAGCTGCTGCGTGCCCACGGCCTTGTCGGCGATGGTGCGGATCAGCGTCTCGGTGAAGTCCATCAGGTCGCGGTAGTTCCAGTAGGCCGCGTAGAACTCCATCATCGTGAACTCGGGGTTGTGCCGCACCGAGATGCCCTCGTTGCGGTAGCTCCGGTTGATCTCGAACACGCGCTCGAAGCCGCCGACGATCAGGCGCTTCAAGTACAGCTCGGGCGCGATGCGCAGGAACATTTCCTGGTCGAGCGCGTTGTGGTGCGTCTTGAACGGCTTGGCGTTCGCGCCGCCCGGAATGGGGTGCAGCATGGGCGTCTCGACTTCGAGGAAGTCGTTGGCCACCATGAACTCGCGCAGCGCGCTCACGGCCTTGCTGCGCGCGGTGAAGCGCACGCGGGCCGACTCGTCGGTGATCAGGTCGACATAGCGCTGGCGGTACTTCTGCTCCTGGTCGGCCATGCCGTGGAACTTGTCGGGCAGCGGACGCAGGCTCTTGGTGAGCAGGCGCAGGCGGCTGACCTTGATCGACAGTTCGCCGGTCTTGGTCTTCATGAGCGTGCCTTCGGCGCCGAGGATGTCGCCGAGGTCCCAGCGCTTGAAGTCGGCGTACGCTTCTTCGCCGATGGCGTCGCGCGTCACGTACAGCTGGATGCGGCCGGTGGCGTCCTGCACGGTCGCGAAGCTGGCCTTGCCCATCACGCGCTTGAGCATCATGCGGCCGGCCACGCTGACGGCGACGGCCTGCGCTTCCAGGGCTTCCGGCTCGGTGCCGCCATGCTGCTCGACCAGCGCCGCGGCGCGGTGGCCGGGCTTGAAGTCGTTCGGGAACGCGACCCCCTTGCCTTCGGTCTGCGCCGTGCGCAGCAGCTTGAGCTTTTCGCGGCGTTCGACGATGAGCTGGTTGTCGTCGACGGCGGGTGCAGAGGAGGAGGCTGCAGCGGGCGCGGGAATGGGAGGGGTGAGGTGATCGGACATGAGGAGCGGATGAGGCGCAACCGGAGCGTGCGCGAGCCCGGCATTTTAGCCGATCGCTTTCGAATCAAACCGCCCCTGAGCGCCCGTCAATCCTGCACAAGACGCTATAAAAAAAGAAGCAAACTATTCAGTGATGCCGGTGCGTGCCAGCAGGTCGCTCACCAGCTCCAGCCGCATCAGCGGGCTGTCGAGTTCCATCAGCCGCTGCTTCAGCTCGACCTGCATCGGCACCAGCTCGCACCAGCGGTTGGCCACCCACCCGCAGTCGTCGAGGCGATAGGGCGCGCCGATCGGCAGGCGCACGGTGTCGCCCTGCGCGTGGCGGCGCTCTTCGAGGGTGTCGATCAGGCGGCGCAGCGCGGTGGCGGTGTGGCGCAGGTCGTCGGGGATGTCGAGCGCGACGTCGTCGGCAATGGCCTCGACCTCCGCGACCCACAGGCCGTGTTTCTGCAGCTCGCTGCTGCGCACGCGAAAGCGCTGCGTGCCGACGCATTCGATCTGCAGCAGGCCGCTTTGCGGCGCGTCGAACGTGCGGATGTCGGCGAGCGTGCCGACGGCGGCAAAGCTCTCGGCTTCGGCACCGGCCTTGCGCACCTCGGCGCCGCTCGTCAGGCTGACCACGCCGAAGGGGGCACCGGCCTTGCGGCACTTGCCGATCATGTCGAGGTAGCGGACCTCGAAGATGCGCAAGGGCAGCAGGCCGCCGGGGAAGAGAACCGTGCCGAGCGGGAACAATGGCAGTGAATGCAAAAGGGGTTGTGTCGTCATCGAAGAACCTTGCGTGGCTATCATCGCATTCCGCTCACGGCTGCGCCCCATGCTCTATCAGATTCCTTCGTTTCTTCTCGACGTGATCGTCGGCCTGCTCGGCGGCGCCTGCCTGCTGCGCCTGTACATGCAATACCACCGCGTGCCCTTCGGCAATCCGCTGGGGCGCTTCGTGTTCGCCATCACCGACTGGATCGTGCTGCCGCTGCGGCGCATCGTGCCCGCGGTGAAGCGCTGGGACCTCGCGAGCCTGATCGCGGCCTGGCTGCTGGTGATGCTCAAGTTCCTGGTGCTGTGGCTGCTGGCCGGCAGCCTGGCGCGGATCACGGCGCTGCCGCTGGTGTCGCTGGTCGGCCTGCTGCAGCTCGCGGTGTCGGGCCTGACGGCGCTGCTGGTGGTGTATGCGGTGCTGTCGTGGATTCCCGGCGCTTCGCCTATGCTGCTCGACCTGATCTCGCGACTGGCCGAGCCGCTGGTGCGGCCGTTTCGCCGCTTCATTCCGCTGATCGGCGGCGTCGACCTGTCACCACTGGCCGCCATCGTGGTGCTGCAGGTGGTGGCGATCGTGCTGGGCAACCTGCTGGTCTTCGCGTTCCGGCTCGGCGCCTGACGCGTCGGGGTACCCCAGACAGCAAAACGCCCGCACCGCCTTTCGGCGTGCGGGCGTTCAGGCCGAAGCCTGAGCTACGGTGAAGGTCAGAGCACCGCGTCGGCCGGCTGGCGCAGCAGCATGGCCAGCGTGCTGGCGATGGTCTTGCGCAGTTCGCGGCGGTCGCTGATGAAGTCGATCGCGCCCTTGGTCTGCAGGAACTCGGCGCGCTGGAAGCCTTCGGGCAGGGTCACGCGCACGGTCGATTCGATCACGCGCGGGCCGGCAAAGCCGATCAGCGCCTTGGGCTCGGCGATCACCACGTCGCCCACGAAGGCGAAGCCGGCGCTCACGCCGCCCATGGTCGGGTCGGTCAGCACGCTGATGTAGGGCAGGCCCTTCTTCGCCAGGCGCGTGAGCGCGGCGTTGGTCTTGGCCATCTGCATGAGCGAGAGCAGGCCTTCCTGCATGCGCGCGCCACCGGTGGCGGTGAAGCAGATGAAGGGCACCTTCTGCTCGATGGCGGTCTCGACGCCGCGCACGAAGCGCTCGCCGACCACGCTGCCCATGGAGCCGCCCATGAACTCGAACTCGAAGCAGGCCACGACCACGCTGATGCTGTGGACGGAGCCGCCCAGCACGACCAGTGCGTCGGTCTCGCCGGTGTTTTCAAGGGCTTCCTTCAGGCGCTCGGGGTACTTGCGGCTGTCCTTGAACTTCAGGGCATCGACCGGCAGCACTTCCTGGCCGACTTCGTAGCGGCCTTCGGCGTCCAGGAAGGCATCCAGGCGTGCGCGGGCGCCGATGCGGTGGTGGTGGCTGCAACTCGGGCAGACGTTCTGGTTGTGCTCGAGGTCGGTCTTGTACAGAACGGTCTCGCAGGCCGGGCATTTGATCCACAGGCCCTCGGGCACCTGGCGGCGCTCGGACGGGTCGGTTTGTGCGATCTTGGCGGGTAGCAGTTTTTCAAGCCAGCTCATGGGGGCTCCTTGTGAGGGCAGTGATTATCGACCAGCCGCGTTCTTGGCCGTGGCGGCCGGCAGGGCGTCGAGCGCCTCGCGGATGCCGGCCAGGAATTCGCGCACCGTGGGCACCACGTTTTCGCGGGGCTGGTCTTCGATGAGTTGAATGATCTTGGTGCCGATGACCACGGCGTCCGCCGCCGAGCCGATGGCCTGCGCCGTGCGCGCGTCGCGGATGCCGAAGCCCACGCCGACGGGGATGCTCACGTGCTCGCGGATGCGCGGGATCATGCGCCCGACCGCCTCGGTGTCGAGGTGGCCAGCGCCGGTCACACCCTTGAGCGACACGTAGTACACGTAGCCGCTCGCGATGCGCGCCACCTGCGCCATGCGCTCGGCGGTGCTGGTGGGGGCCAGCAGGAAGATCAGGTCGATGCCGGCGGCTTTCAGGTCGGCGGCGAAGTCCTCGCACTCCTCGGGCGGGTAGTCGACGACCAGCAGGCCATCGACGCCGGCCGCGGCCGCGTCGCGGATGAAGGTCTTCTTGCCGTGCACGAGGTCGTAGCGCTCGACCGGGTTGGCGTAGCCCATGAGCACGACCGGCGTGGTCGTGTCCTTCGTGCGGAAGGCGGCCACCATGGCGAGCACCTGCTTCATGCCGACGCCCAGCGCCAGCGCGGCCTCGCCGGCCTTCTGGATCACGGGGCCGTCGGCCATCGGGTCGGAGAAGGGCACGCCCAGCTCGATCACGTCGGCACCCGCCTCGACCATGCCGTGCATGAGCTCGGGCGTGATGTCGGCGAAGGGGAAACCGGCGGTGACGTAAGGAATCAGCGCGCGACGGCCTTGCGTTTGCAGGGCCTGGAACTTGGCGGCAATGCGGCTCATCACTTGCCTCCCTTCACGCTCAGACCGCGCATCGAGGGGCGGTCGTAGAAGTCGACACCCGACAGGTCGGCGACGGTGCCGATGTCCTTGTCGCCGCGGCCCGAGAGGTTCACGAGGATCGACTGGTCGGGGCGCATGGTCTTGGCGAGCTTCAGGGCGTAGGCCAGGGCGTGGCTGGATTCGAGCGCGGGAATGATGCCCTCCGTGCGGCACAGGTAGTGGAAGGCTTCGAGCGCCTCGACGTCAGTGATGCCGACGTACTCGGCGCGGCCGATGTCGGCCAGGTAGGCGTGCTCGGGGCCCACGCCCGGGTAGTCGAGGCCGGCGCTGATGCTGTGCGTCTCGGTGATCTGGCCGTCGTCGTTCTGCAGCAGGTAGGTGCGGTTGCCGTGCAGCACGCCGGGGCTGCCGCGCAGGATCGAGGCGGCGTGCTTGCCGCTGTCCAGGCCTTCGCCGGCCGCTTCCACGCCGATGAGGCGCGTGCCCGCGAACGGAATGTAGGGATGGAAGATGCCGATCGCGTTGCTGCCTCCGCCCACGCAGGCGACCACCACGTCGGGCTGCTTGCCCTCGGCTTCACCGGTGATGCCGTCGGCCGCCAGCATGGCGGGCATCTGGTCGATGCACTCGGTGCCGATCACGCTCTGGAAGTCGCGCACCATGGTCGGGTAGGGGTGCGGGCCCGCCACCGTGCCGATGATGTAGAAGGTGTTTTCGACGTTGGTGACCCAGTCGCGCATGGCCTCGTTGAGCGCGTCCTTCAGCGTCTTGCTGCCCGACTCGACGGGCACGACGGTCGCGCCCAGCAGGTTCATGCGGTAGACGTTGGGGCTCTGGCGCTTCACGTCCTGGCTGCCCATGTAGACCACGCACTCAAGGCCGTAGCGCGCGCAGATGGTGGCCGTGGCCACGCCGTGCTGGCCGGCGCCGGTCTCGGCGATCACGCGGGGCTTGCCCATGCGGCGCGCGAGCATCGCCTGGCCGATCACGTTGTTGATCTTGTGGGCGCCGGTGTGGTTCAGGTCTTCGCGCTTCAGGTAGATCTGCGCGCCGCCCATTTCGCGGCTGGTGCGCGCGGCGTGGTAGATCGGCGAGGGGCGGCCGACGAAGTGCTTCAGCTCGTAGTGGAACTCGGCCAGGAAGGCCGGGTCGTCCTTGAACTTCGCATACGCGTCGCGCAGCTCGTTGATCGCGTGAGTGAGCGTCTCGCTCGCGAAGGTGCCGCCGTAGGGGCCGAAGTGGCCGCTGGCGTCGGGTTGCTGGTAGTCCTGGAATTGGCTTTGCATGGTTCTCGATCGATGGGCCGCAGCCCGAATGCGATCGGGTGCGGCGGCTAACTGGAGAAGGACGAAGCGTCGGCAGCCGAGGCTTTGACAGTGTGCGCCGCATCTGCGGCTCTCACGGCGGCGACGAATGCCCGGATCTTTCCGGCGTCCTTGAGGCCCTTGTGCCCGGGACCGTCGATTTCGACGCCCGAGCTCACATCAACGGACAGCGTCTTGCAGCGCGTCCGCAGGCTGTGAATGCCATCGCTCACGTTTGCAGGTGTGAGCCCACCACTCAAGACGAGGTGAGCGTCGACGGCGGGTGGAAGAAGTGACCAATCGAAAGCCTTGCCGCCTCCGCCATAACCTTCGACATGGGCGTCGAGCAGGATGGCCTGGGCGCGGGAGTAATCGGACGCGTATTTTACGAGGTCGAAGCCGGCCCCGGCAGCCCCCAGCGGAATCCGGGCGGCACGCATGTAACGAAAGCGCCCCGGACCGGTGGCTTCCTCGCACTGTTCGGGCGTTTCTTCCCCGTGGAACTGCGCGATGGCGCCTTTCACGCGGGCCAGGGAGGCCAGGACCTCGGGAGCGTCCGCGTTCACGAACAGCAGCACCGGCGTGATGAAGGGCGGCAGGCGCGAGGCCAGTTCGGCGGCGCGCTCGGCGGTCACGGCGCGCGGGCTCTTCGGGTAGAGCACGAAACCGATCGCGTCGGCGCCAGCCTCGACCGCCGCGTCCACGTCGGCCTCACGCGTGAGGCCACAGATCTTGATGCGCGTGCGTGGGGCGAGAGGAGCAGGGGATGTCATGGCGGGCCATCATACGAAGCCCGCTCGCCCTGGAACGTGGCCTCGGCCGGCAGACCCCACTTGGCGTCGTACAACGGGCCGAGGAAGTACAGGCCGTCGGCGGAGAAGGTGGGCGCGGCCACCTTGCGGCTGCGCGCCTCGAGCACCTCGGTGATCCATTCGGGCCGCTCGTCGCCGCGGCCGATGCGCACGAGGCTGCCCATCAGGTTGCGGATCATGTGGTGCAGGAAGGCGTCGGCCTCGAACTCGAAGTGCCAGCGGCAGCGTTCGCCATCGCCCACGCGGGTGATCTCGAGGCGCCGCAGGTCCTTGACCGGCGAGAGGGCCTGGCAGGCCGAAGCGCGGAACGAGCTGAAATCGTGCCGGCCGACCAGCAGGGCCGCCGCGGCGCGCATCGCATCGCCGTCGAGCGGGTACATCGACCAGCCGACCCGGCCCGCATCGAGGCTGGGCCGCACGGGCGACTGCGAGAGCACGTAGACGTAGCGACGCGCCAGGGCACTGGCGCGGCAATGGAATTCGTCGGGCACCGGGTGCGCCCACTGCACCGCGATGTCGTCGGGCAGGTAGCGGTTGGTGCCGCGCATCCAGGAGAACGGATCGCGTTCGATGTCGGTGTCGAAGTGCACCACCTGCATCAGCCCGTGCACACCGGCGTCGGTGCGGCCGGCGCACAGCGTGCTGACCCGGCTGCCGGCGGGCAGGCCGGCGAACTTCGCGAGGGCGGCTTCGAGCTTGTCCTGCACCGTGCGGCCCGAGCGCTGGCTCTGCCAGCCCTCGTATGCCTGGCCGTTGTAGCGGATGCCGAGTGCCAGCCTCACGAAGCGATCAGAAGGGCAGTCGGCAACCGGCTCAGCGCAGTTCGGCGAGCAGCTGCTTGGCTTGCGACTTGAGGTCGCCGGCGCTTTCGGCTTCGACTTCCTCGACCAGCGAGCGCGCGCCTTCGACGTCGCCGATGGCCTGCAGTTCGCGGGCCAGCGAGAGCTTCACGGCGTGCGGGTTGTCGTCGCCGTCGTCGTCCAGGGCGGACGGCGAGGTGGCCACGGCCGCGGAGCGCGGTGCTTCGGCGGCGGCAGAGCGGGCCGGCAGGCCGGCGAGGGCGCTCATGTCGAACTCGATGAAGCCCGAATCGGCGGGCAGCGTGTCGCGCAGCATGGCCGGGCGGGTGTTGTGCTCCGCGTCGTTCAGCGACGAGGGGCGGGTGTGGGCCGTCAGCGCGCCGGGGGCCGTGTCGAAATCGTTTTCAAGGTCGACCGGTGCCGCGGCGTGGCCGTTGCTCAGCGGGGCCGGTGCGGCCGTCGGCGCGTAGACCGACTTCGGCAGGCTGGCACCCACGGGGGCGGGCGCCGGTGCGGGTGGCTGGGTCAGGTCGAGGTCGAAGTCCAGCGGCGCGACCGAGGGCATGAAGGCCGGCGGGGCCGACGCCACGGGCGGTGCGGCCGGGGGCGGCGGTGCCACGACGGCGGGTGCGACTGCGGCAGCCGGCTTGGCGGCGGCGGCCAGCGCGCCGGCGAATGCGGCGGTTTCGGCCTGGCTGGCGCCTCGCGCGGTGCCCGTGCCCGATTCGTACAGCGGGTTGCCCGGATCGAGGTCCTTGCCCATGTCGACCACGCGGTTCCATTCGGAGCCCGCGCCGTTGGTCAGCTTGTGCACTTCGGTGGCCAGGCCGTCGAAGGCGCGCACGTCGCGGCGCTTGGCGTGGATTTCGAGCAGCTTCAGATGGATGGCGGTGCGGTCCGGGTTCAGGCGCAGCGCTTCACGCAGGATTTCCTCGGCCTGCAGGTCGCGGCCGTAGGCGAGGTAGACGTCGGCTTCGGCGACCGGGTCGACATCGCCCGCGTCGAGCTGGCTCGGCGAGTACGACAGCGACGACACGGTGGAATCGCCGCGGTTCTTGGTGTCGACCGATTCGCCACCGCTGGCGCCGAAGAACGAGTCCTTGGGAATGCGGCTCTCGAGGAACACGCTTTCGCTCATTTCCTCGCGGCGGCGGCCCAGCACGCGGTACAGCAGGAAGCCGACCAGCAGCGCGATCAGCGCTGCGCCGGCAAGCATCAGCGGGTTGTCGAGCAACTCGTCGAGGAAGCTGCGCTCCGGCGGGGGCGGCGGCGGTGCCGCCTTGACCACGGGCTTGGGCGCGACGACAGGCGCGGCGGCGGCTGCAGCGCTGGCTGCGGCTGCCACGGGAAGTGCGGCTGCGTCGGTGGTGGACGGTGCGGCTGCAGTAGCTGCAGCGGAGGCTGCAGCAACGGGAGGCGTTGCAGCAGCCACTGGCGCGGCTGCAGGCGCCGGCGTTGCCGGTGCGGGGGCTGCGGCGGCAGGGGCCGCGGCGGGCGCAGGAGCGGCCGCGACCGCTGGCGTCGGCGTCGTGGCACCGGTCAGCGGTGCGGGAACGGCGATGCCGGGCGTGGTGGCCGGCGCTGCAGGCGCGGCGGCCGCAGCGGACGAGCCGGTGCCCGTGCCGGTACCGGCCTTGAGCTTGTTCAACTCGTTGATGTTCTTCGTGAGCTCCGCGACGCGGTTGCTGCTGTCCTGCGCCTGGCGGGCTTGGGCGACCTTTTCGTCGGCGGCGCGCGCGGCGGCGTTGCCTTGCGACACCGTGAGCTTGTCGGGGGCGCTGGCGGCGGCATTGCGGTCTTCCACGCTGGCCTGCAGCTTGCCCGAGGCCTGGCGGCTCGCGGCGGCCACGTTGGTGGTCGGGGCGTTTTCGGCGAGGCGCTGGCGGTAGCTGCCGAAGTCGCGGCTTTGCGCGGTGATCGTGCGGCGTGCGTCGGCGGCCGGAACGGCGCTCGCTGCGGCAGCGTTCGGCAGGTCGAGCACGGCACCGGCCTTCATCCGGTTGACGTTGCCGCCGACGAAGGCGTCGGGGTTGGCGTTCAGCAGCGCGACCAGCATCTGGTCGAGCGAGACGTCGGCGGGCTTGTGAGCGGAGGCGATCTTGCCGGCGGTGTCGCCACGGCGCGTTGTGACTTGCTCGCCACTGCCGCCACTGGGCGCGGCGACGGCGGCACGTGCTGGCGCAGGAGCCGGTGCGGCCGCAGGGGCCGGCGCAGCCGCAGCGGGTGCGGGCGTTGCAGCGACTGCAGGCGCGGGTTCGCGGCGCACGCGCGGGGCGGGCGCGGGGCGCTCGACCGGCGTGGCGATCTGCGGTGCGATGGGCGCGACCGGCGCGGCTGCCGCCTGGCGCGTGGCCGGCGGATCGAGCAGCACGGTGTAGTCGCGCACGATGCGGCCCGAGGCGCCGTTGGCTTCGAGCAGCAGGTCGATGAAGGGGTCGTTGAGCGGGCGGTTGCCGGCCAGGCGCACCACGTACTGGCCGCCGGCGCGGCGTTGCAGCGTGGCTTTCACATCGCCCAGGGCCGCGTTGTACGGGATGCCTGCGTTCTTGAAGGCTTCGGCCGTGGCGATGTTGATCTTCAGGCCTTCCGCCTCGTTGGCGGCCATTTCAGTGACATCGATCTCGGCGCGCAGCGGTTCGCCCAGTGCCGACTGCACCCGCAGCGGTCCCAGCGCGAAGGCGCTGGCGTCGGCGCTGGCCAGTCCCAGCGTCAGGGCCGCAGCGGCACCCAGGATGGAAAGGCGCCAGCCATTCGACGGCAGGGCGGGGCGGGCGGCCGAAGGGCGGGCCGCGGGCAACAGATGTCTTGTCATGCTGATAGGGGCGGCTCAGGCCCTGAATTTGTAAGAGGACGTTAGCATCATCAACATGCACTGACAAGGCAATGCGCCTGATCTACCCAGTGCGCGCATACTTCCGATGACATCCTGTGTTGCCTTTTGGCAACATTTTTGTATTTCAAGGCCCTGAGCTGCCCGCATCAGGCTTCGAGCAGGATGCGCAGCATGCGGCGCAGCGGTTCGGCCGCGCCCCACAGCAGCTGGTCGCCGATGGTGAAGGCGCCGACGTACTCGGGGCCCATCGCCAGCTTGCGGATGCGGCCGACCGGGATGTCCATGGTGCCGGTCACGGCCACCGGCGTCAGGTCCTTCACGGTGGCTTCGCGCGTGTTCGGCACGACCTTGGCCCAGGGGTTGTCGGCGGCGATCATCGCTTCGATGTCGGCCACCGGCACGTCCTTCTTGAGCTTGAAGGTCAGGGCCTGGCTGTGGCAGCGCATCGCGCCGATGCGCACGCAGAAGCCGTCCACCGGCGTGGCGGCGGTGCCGAAGCCCGCGCCCTGGCCGAGGATCTTGTTGGTCTCGGCGCCGCCCTTCCACTCTTCCTTGGACATGCCGTCGCCCAGGTCCTTGTCGATCCAGGGGATCAGCGAGCCGCCCAGCGGGGCGCCGAAGTTGGCGATTTCGGAGGCGCTCAGGTTCTGCTGCTTGTGCAGTACCTTGCGGTCGATCTCGAGGATGGCCGACTTCGGGTCGTCGAGCAGGGCGCGCACTTCGGCGTTCAGGGTGCCGAACTGGGTCAGCAGCTCGCGCATGTGCTGCGCGCCGCCGCCCGAGGCCGCCTGGTAGGTCATG
This sequence comes from Variovorax sp. BGA-UO-ETr-C22, assembly GCF_059567965.1. Lineage (NCBI taxonomy): Bacteria > Pseudomonadati > Pseudomonadota > Betaproteobacteria > Burkholderiales > Comamonadaceae > Variovorax > Variovorax sp. BGA-UO-ETr-C22. Next base: position 28,514 of record NZ_JCAQPA010000004.1, on the reverse strand, counting down.
CTGGTCATCCACTCGACCAGGCCGGCCTTGTAGAGGGCGCCCACGCCCATGAGCATGCAGCTGACGGTGCAGTTGCCGCCGACCCAGTTCTTGCCGCCCTTGGCGAGCGCGTTCTGGATCACGGGCAGGTTGACGGGGTCGAGCACGATGATCGCGTCATCGTTCATGCGCAGCGTGGAGGCCGCGTCGATCCAGTGGCCGTTCCAGCCGGCGGCGCGCAGCTTGGGGAAGACCTCGCTGGTGTAGTCGCCGCCCTGGCAGGTGATGACGATGTCGCACTTCTTCAGTGCCTCGATGTCGTTCGCATCCTTGAGCGTGGTTTCGTTCTTGGCCATCGCCGGGGCCTTGCCGCCCGCGTTCGAGGTCGAGAAGAAGACCGGCTCGATGAGGCCGAAGTCGCCTTCGGCCTGCATGCGGTCCATGAGGACCGAGCCGACCATGCCGCGCCAGCCCACGAGGCCGACCAGAGGTTGCTTGGATGCGTTCGCCATTTCAGTTTGCCCTTAGTGAAGAAAGAAAAAATCAGTCTTTTTTGCCCCCGACTCGTCGGCCGGGGGAGGGCGTGACGAAGCGGGCTGCGGTTAGCCGGTAATCGTCTTTTTGGTGATGGCTGCTACGACCGCGTCGCCCATTTCGCGGGTGCCGACGCGCTTCGTGCCTTCGGACCAGATGTCGCCCGTGCGCAGCCCGGAGGCGAGCACGTGCTTGACCGCCGACTCGATACGGTCGGCAGCTTCGGGCTGGTTGAGGGAGAAGCGGAGCATCATGGCAGCGGACAGGATTGTAGCCAAAGGATTGGCAACCCCTTTGCCAGCAATGTCGGGCGCGCTGCCGTGGCTGGGCTCGTACAGGCCCTGGTTGCTCGCATTGAGCGAGGCCGAGGGCAGCATGCCGATGGAGCCGGTGAGCATCGCGGCCTCGTCCGAGAGGATGTCGCCGAACATGTTGCCGGTGACCACCACGTCGAACTTCTTGGGCGCCTTCACGAGCTGCATGGCCGCGTTGTCGACGTACATGTGGTCGAGTTCGACGTCCGGGTACTCCTTGCCGACCTCGGTCACGATGTCCTTCCAGAATTGGAAGGTCTCCAGCACGTTGGCCTTGTCCACGCTGGTCACGCGCTTGCTGCGCTTGCGGGCCGCCTCGAAGGCGACGCGGGCGATGCGTTCGACCTCGGGGCGCGAGTAGCGCATCGTGTCGAAGGCTTCTTCAGCGCCCGGGAAGTGGCCGTCGGTGGCAATGCGGCGTCCGCGCGGCTGGCCGAAGTAGATGTCGCCGGTCAGCTCGCGGATGATGAGGATGTCCAGGCCCGCGATCAGTTCGGGCTTCAGGCTCGAGGCGCCCACCAGCTGCTCGTAGCAGATGGCCGGGCGGAAGTTGGCGAACAGGCCCAGGTTCTTGCGCAGCCCCAGGATGGCCTGCTCGGGCCGCAGCGGGCGGTCGAGTTTGTCGTACTTCCAGTCGCCGACGGCGCCGAACAGCACCGCATCGGCGTCCTTGGCGAGCTTGAGCGTCGCTTCGGGCAGCGGATGGCCGTGCGCCTCGTAGGCCGCACCGCCGACCAGTGCCGATTCCATCTCGAACTTCAGGTCGAGGACTTCGAGCACCCTGACGGCTTCCGCCACGATTTCGGTGCCGATGCCGTCACCCGGGAGAACTGCGATTTTCATAAGTTGGTCTGAGGTTTTTTCTTGAAAACGGAAAGGCCGCCGATCACGAGATCATCGTGTGCGCGAGCCAGGGTTTCTGCGCCAGGCGCTCGGTCTCGAAGGCCTTGATCTTGTCCTTGTGGCGCAGCGTCAGGCCGATGTCGTCGAGCCCGTTGATCAGGCAGTACTTGCGGAAGGCTTGCACGTCGAACGCGAACTCCTGGCCGTCGGGCTTCACCACCACCTGGCGTTCCAGGTCGATGGTCAGCGTGTAGCCCGGGAAGGCAAAGGCCTCGTCGAACAGCTGCGAGACCTGCGACTCGGGCAGCACGATCGGCAGCAGGCCGTTCTTGAAGCTGTTGTTGAAGAAGATGTCGGCGTAGCTCGGCGCAATGATGGCGCGAAAGCCGTACTGGTCGAGCGCCCACGGCGCGTGCTCGCGCGACGAGCCGCAGCCGAAGTTCTTGCGCGCCAGCAGCACCGAAGCGCCCGCGTAGCGCGGCTGGTTCAGCACGAAGTCGGGGTTCGGCTTGCGGCTGGCCGGGTCCTGGCCCGGAAAGCCGGCGTCCAGGTAGCGCCACTCGTCGAACAGGTTCACGCCGAAGCCGGTCTTCTTGATCGACTTGAGGAACTGCTTGGGAATGATCGCGTCGGTGTCGACGTTCTCGCGGTCCATGGGGGCCACGAGGCCCTTGTGCACGGTGAATTTCTGCATGTGATGTCTCCAGATCAGGCGAAGGTGCGCACGTCGACGAAGTGGCCGTGCACCGCGGCAGCGGCGGCCATCGCCGGGCTCACGAGGTGGGTGCGGCCACCGGCGCCTTGGCGGCCTTCGAAGTTGCGGTTGCTGGTCGATGCGCAGCGCTCGCCGGGCTCGAGCCGGTCGGCGTTCATCGCCAGGCACATCGAGCAGCCGGGCTCACGCCATTCGAAGCCCGCGGCCTTGAAGATCACGTCCAGGCCTTCGCGCTCGGCCTGTTCCTTCACCACGCCCGAGCCGGGCACGACCATCGCGAGCTTCACGTTCTTCGCGACCTTCTGGCCGAGCTTCTTCACCACGGCCGCGGCTTCGCGCATGTCCTCGATGCGGCTGTTGGTGCACGAGCCGATGAACACCTTGTCGATGAAGATGTCGTTCATGGCCTTGTTGGGCTCCAGGCCCATGTAGACCAGCGCGCGCTCGATGGCGCTGCGCTTGCTGGCGTCCTTTTCCTTATCGGGATCGGGCACGCGGCCGTTGATGTCGACCACCATCTCGGGCGAGGTGCCCCAGGTGACCTGCGGCGGGATCTGCGCGGCGTCGAGCTCGACCACGGCGTCGAAGGTCGCGCCGGAGTCGGACTGCAGCGTGCGCCAGTAGCTCACGGCCTGGTCCCATTCGACGCCGGTGGGCGCGAGCGGGCGGCCCTTCACATAGCTGATGGTCTTCTCGTCGACCGCCACCAGCCCGGCACGCGCGCCGGCCTCGATGGCCATGTTGCAGACCGTCATGCGGCCTTCCATGCTCAGGTCGCGAATCGCCGAGCCGGCAAATTCGATCGTGTAGCCCGTGCCGCCGGCGGTGCCGATCTTGCCGATGATGGCCAGCACGATGTCCTTGGCGGTGCAGCCCAGCGGCAGCTTGCCTTCGACCTTCACGAGCATGTTCTTGGCCTTCTTGCCCAGCAGCGTCTGCGTGGCCATCACGTGCTCGACCTCGCTGGTGCCGATGCCGTGCGCCAGCGCGCCGAACGCGCCGTGCGTGGAGGTGTGCGAGTCGCCGCAGACCACCGTCATGCCCGGCAGCGTCGCGCCGCTTTCCGGGCCGATCACGTGCACGATGCCCTGGCGCTTGCTCAGGAACGGGAAGAACGCGGCGGCGCCGAACTCGGCGATGTTGTGGTCCAGCGTGGTGACCTGTTCCTTGCTGGTCGGGTCGGCAATGCCTTCGTAGCCGCGCTCCCAGCCGGTGGTCGGCGTGTTGTGGTCGGCGGTGGCCACCACCGAGCTGATGCGCCACAGCTTGCGGCCGGCTTCGCGCAGGCCTTCGAAGGCCTGCGGGCTGGTCACTTCGTGCACCAGGTGGCGGTCGATGTAGAGGATCGCGGTGCCGTCTTCCTCGGTGTGGACGACGTGTTCGTCCCAGATCTTGTCGTAGAGCGTGCGTGCCATGTCGGTCTCTTGTCTTTCGTGGGGAAATGGATTGTCTGTCGACGCGGTCTAGGCCGCGAGTCGTTCGGTGGCGTCGGCCGAATCGGCCGCCGCGTGCAGGTGGTTCACCAGCGTGCGCGCCGCCACCGGCAGGGTGGAGAAGTCGCGCGCGACCAGGCGGATCTCGCGCGCCGCCCAGGCGTCGTTGAGCGTCACGCTCACGAGGCCGCGGCCGATGCCGTTGTGCATGAGTTCGAAGGCGCGCTGCGGCATCACGCCGATGCCCAGGCCGTTGTCGATCATCCGGCACATGGCGTCCAGGCCCGTGACGTGGATGCGCAGCTTCACGCTGCGGCCGGCGCTCAGCGCCGCTTCGTGCATCGCCACGTAGATCGAGCTGTTGGTGTGCAGGCCCACGTGGTCGAAGGCCAGCGAGTCGACGAAATCGATCGCTTCGTGCGCGGCCAGTGCGTGCCCCTCGGGAACGATCAGCGCGAGGCGGTCGTGCCGGTAGGAAAGGCTCTGCAGCTCGCCCGCGCCGCCGGCCACGTGGCACACGCCCAGGTCGGCCGCGCCTTCCTGCACCGCGCGGATCACTTCGCTGCTCAGGTGCTCCTCGAGGTCGATCTTGATGGCTTCGTGCGCACGCGAGAACACGCCCAGGTCTTCCGGCAGGAACTGCACGATGGCCGAGATGTTGGCGTGCACCCGCACGTGCCCGCGCACGCCGTCGGCGTATTCGCTGAGCTCGCCCTGCATCTTCTCGAGGCTGTAGAGCACCGAGCGGGCGTGGTGCAGCAGGCTTTCGCCGGCCGGCGTGAGGTCGACGCCGCGCGCATGGCGGTAGAGCAGGGCGGTGCCGAGCGTGGCCTCCAGGTCGGACAGCCGCTTGCTCACGGCCGAGGCCGCAATGAACTCGCGCTCCGCGGCGCGCCCGATGCTGCCCAGCTCGCACACGGCCACGAACAGCTGCAGCGACGTGAGGTCGATGCGGCGGGCAAAGTTGCGTTCGGACGTGCTCATGGGGCTTGGGCATCGCGTTTGGCGATGAGTTGGCTATTTTCTTCCTGTTTTGAAGCCCTTGCCATCGCGATGCGCGATGACCTCGCTGCCGGCTGGCGAGGAGGGGCATGCCGAACGGGCAATAAAAAAGCTGCCCGGAGGCAGCTTTTTCAGGGGGCGGAGGTTCCGCAGCCGGTCGATCAGCGGGCCGAGATCGGCTTCACGTCACGCTTGGGCGAGCCTTCGAACAGCTGGCGCGGGCGGCCGATCTTGTACTCGGGGTCGCCGATCATTTCGTTCAGCTGGGCGATCCAGCCGACGGTGCGGGCCAGCGCGAAGATCGCGGTGAACAGCGGCACGGGGATGCCGATGGCGCGCTGCACGATGCCCGAGTAGAAGTCGACGTTCGGGTAGAGCTTGCGCGACACGAAGTACTCGTCTTCCAGGGCGATCTTCTCGAGTTCCTTGGCGAGCTTGAACAGCGGGTCGTTTTCCAGGCCCAGCTCGGTCAGCACTTCGTTGCAGGTTTCCTGCATCAGCTTGGCGCGCGGGTCGTAGTTCTTGTACACGCGATGGCCGAAGCCCATCAGCTTGACGTTCGAGTTCTTGTCCTTGACCTTCTTGATGAACTCGCCGATCTTTTCCACGCCGCCTTCGCGCTGGATGTCGTACAGCATGTTCAGCGCCGCTTCGTTGGCGCCGCCGTGGGCCGGGCCCCACAGGCAGGCCACGCCGGCCGCGATGGCTGCGAAGGGGTTCGTGCCCGACGAGCCGCACAGGCGCACGGTCGAGGTCGAGGCGTTCTGCTCGTGGTCGGCGTGCAGGATGAAGATGCGGTCGAGCGCGCGCTCGAGCACTGGGTTCACCTTGTACTCTTCGCACGGCGTGGCGAACATCATGTGCAGGAAGTTGCCTGCATAGCTGAGTTCGTTCTTCGGGTACATGTACGGCTGGCCGACGGTGTACTTGTAGGCCATGGCCACGAGCGTGGGCATCTTCGCGATCAGGCGGATCGCGGCGATCTCGCGGTGCTCGGGATTGTTGATGTCCGTGCTGTCGTGATAGAAGGCCGACAGGGCGCCCACGAGGCCGGTCATGATGGCCATCGGGTGGGCATCACGGCGGAAGCCGCGCAGGAAGAACTGCATCTGCTCGTTGACCATCGTGTGGTTCGTCACGAGCTTGGTGAAGCTGGCCTTCTTGCCTGCGTCCGGCAGCTCGCCGTACAGCAGCAGGTGGCAGGTTTCCATGAAGTCGCAGTTGGTCGCGAGCTGCTCGATGGGGTAGCCGCGGTACAGCAGCTCGCCCTTGTCACCGTCGATGTAGGTGATGGCCGACTGGCAGGCGGCGGTCGACATGAAGCCCGGGTCGTACGTGAACATGCCGGTCTGTGCATACAGCTTGCGGATGTCGATCACGTCGGGCCCGATGGTGCCCTTGTAGATCGGCAGTTCGACGTTGTCGCCGCCATTGCTGAACGACAGCGTGGCCTTGGTATCGGATGCTTTCATTTCGGTTTACTTTCAGAGGTGGATTCAGGACGAAGGAGAAAAAATGGCAGGACGCTGAGCGCCGTCGGTACGCATCAGCTGCAGCAATGCGACCACCTCGGCCCCGGCCCATGCGGGCTCGGGCTCCTTTCTGCACAGCAGCAGGTCGAGGAGGTCGTTGTCCGACAGGTCCATCAATGTCTCCATCGCTCCCGCTTGACCGACGGTCATGTGGGATTCGTGCCGCTCGAAGAAGCGGGCGATGAACAGGTCGTTCTCCAGCAGGCCGCGCCGGCAACGCCACTTGAGCTTGCTCAGCGCGCGTTCGCCGAGCAGCGTATCGGGGGCGTTGGCGGGGGTCGACATAAGTAAGGTTTCTCGGAAAAACCGTCAGATGGCGCGACGCACCATCAGTTCCTTGATCTTGCCGATCGCCTTGGTCGGGTTCAGGCTCTTCGGGCACACGTCGACGCAGTTCATGATCGTGTGGCAGCGGAACAGGCGGTACGGGTCTTCCAGGTTGTCCAGGCGCTCGGCGGTGGCTTCGTCGCGGCTGTCGGCGATGAAGCGGTAGGCCTGCAGCAGGCCGGCCGGGCCGACGAACTTGTCGGGGTTCCACCAGAAGCTCGGGCAGCTCGTGGAGCAGCTCGCGCACAGGATGCACTCGTACAGGCCGTCGAGCTCTTCACGCTCTTCGGGCGACTGCAGGCGCTCCTTCTCGGGCGGCACGGTGTCGTTCTGCAGGTACGGCTTGATCGAGTTGTACTGCTTGAAGAACTGGGTCATGTCGACGATCAGGTCGCGGATGACGGGCAGGCCCGGCAGCGGCTTGAGCACGACGGTGCCCTTGAGCGTGTTCATGTTGGTCAGGCAGGCCAGACCGTTCTTGCCGTTGATGTTCATCGCGTCGGAGCCGCAGACGCCTTCGCGGCACGAGCGGCGGAACGACAGCGTGGGATCCTGCGCCTTGAGCTTCATCAGGGCGTCCAGCAGCATGCGTTCATGGCCGTCGAGTTCGACCTCGACCGTCTGCATGTAGGGCTTGGCGTCCTTGTCCGGGTCGTAGCGGTAGATCTGGAATGTGCGCTTCATCGTATGGACCTTGTAAATATTCTTAGAACGTGCGGACCTTGGGCGGCACGGATGCCACCGTCAGCGGCTGCAGCTTGACGGGCTTGTACGAGAGGCGGTTGTCCGCGCTGTACCAGAGCGTGTGCTTCATCCAGTTGGCGTCGTCGCGGCCCAGCGGTGCGACCGGGTCGTCCGCGGGACGCTCGTAGTCTTCCACCGTGTGGGCGCCGCGGCATTCCTTGCGGGCGGCGGCCGAGACCATGGTGGCCTGCGCCACTTCGATCAGGTTGTCGACTTCCAGCGCTTCGATGCGGGCGGTGTTGAACACCTTGGACTTGTCCTTCAGGCCGATCGACTTGACGCGCTCGCGCACGGCGGCGATCTTGACCACGCCTTCGTCCATCGAGGCCTGCTTGCGGAACACGGCGGCATGCTGCTGCATGACGGCGCGGATCTCGCCGGCCACGTCCTGGGCGTACTCGCCGCCGGTGGAGGCTTCGAGCTCGTTCAGGCGCTGCAGGGTGCGGTCGGCCGCATCCTTGGGCAGTTCCTTGTGTTCCTTGAGCTTGTCGTTGAACTCGACGATGTGGTTGCCGGCCGCGCGGCCGAACACCAGCAGGTCGAGCAGCGAGTTGGTGCCCAGGCGGTTGGCGCCGTGCACGCTCACGCAGGAGCATTCGCCCACCGCGTACAGGCCGTTCACCACGGCGCTGTTGTCTTCACCCTTCTGGATGACGACCTGGCCGTTGATGTTCGTCGGGATGCCGCCCATCTGGTAGTGGATGGTGGGCACCACGGGAATCGGTTCCTTGGTGACGTCGACGTTGGCGAAGTTGATGCCGATCTCGTAGACCGACGGCAACCGCTTGTGGATGGTGTCGGCGCCCAGGTGATCCAGCTTCATGTGGATGTAGTCCTTGTTGGGACCACAGCCACGGCCTTCCTTGATTTCCTGGTCCATCGAGCGCGAGACGAAGTCGCGCGGGGCCAGGTCCTTCAGGGTGGGCGCATAGCGCTCCATGAAGCGTTCGCCGTTGCTGTTCAGCAGGATGGCGCCTTCGCCGCGGCAGCCTTCGGTCAGCAGCACGCCCGCGCCGGCCACGCCGGTGGGGTGGAACTGCCAGAACTCCATGTCCTGCAGCGGGATGCCCGAACGTGCGGCCATGCCCAGGCCGTCGCCGGTGTTGATGAACGCGTTGGTGGACGCACCGAAGATTCGGCCTGCGCCGCCGGTGGCCAGCAGCACGGTCTTGGCCTGCAGGATGTGCAGGTCGCCGGTTTCCATTTCGAGGGCCGTGACGCCGACCACGTCGCCTTCGTCGTCACGGATGAGGTCGAGCGCCATCCATTCGACGAAGAACTGGGTGCGGGCTTCCACGTTCTTCTGGTAGAGCGTGTGCAGCATCGCGTGGCCGGTGCGGTCGGCCGCGGCGCAGGCGCGTTGCACGGCCTTTTCGCCGTAGTTGGCGGTGTGGCCGCCGAACGGACGCTGGTAGATCGTGCCGTCGGGGTTGCGGTCGAAGGGCATGCCGAAGTGCTCGAGCTCGTACACGACCTTCGGTGCTTCACGGCACATGAACTCGATCGCGTCCTGGTCGCCGAGCCAGTCGGAACCCTTGATCGTGTCGTAGAAGTGGTAGTGCCAGTTGTCTTCGCTCATGTTGCCGAGCGAGGCGCCCACGCCGCCCTGGGCAGCGACGGTGTGCGAACGGGTCGGAAACACCTTGGAGAGCACGGCCACGTTGAGGCCGGCACGGGCGAGTTGCAGCGAGGCGCGCATGCCGGAGCCGCCGGCACCGACGATCACGACGTCGAACTTGCGCTTGGTGATGTTTTCTTTTGTGTAGGTCATGGTGGGTCAGATCTTCCAAAGCACTTGAATGGCCCAACCCGCACAACCGACAAGCCAGACGATGGTGAAAACTTGCAGCACGAGACGGATGGCGACAGGCTGGACGTAGTCCATCCACACGTCGCGCATGCCGACCCACACGTGATAGAGCAGGGCAACGATCACGGAGAAGGTCAGGACCTTCATCCACTGTGCGGCGAAGATGCCGGCCCACAGGTCGTAACCGATGGGGCCGCGCGAGAAGATCAGCTGTGCGAGCAGGATGATCGTGAACAGCGCCATCAGGGCGCCGGTGATGCGCTGGCTGAGCCAGTCGCGCAGACCGTAGTGCGCGCCGACGACGATGCGCTTGGAGCCGTAATTCACAGACATGGTTGGCTCCTTCTCAGTACAGGCCGAACAGCTTGGCGCCGAGCGCCAGCGTGAGGATGATGCTTGCGCCCAGCGTGAACATGGCCGAGCTGTGACCGAACTCCTTGGTCACGGCGGAGTGGCTCACGTCCATCCAGAGATGGCGCAGGCCGGCGATGAAGTGGTGCAGGTAGGCCCAGATGAGCGCCAGAGCGACGAGCTTGAAGAACCACCCCGGGGCAAAGCCGATGCCGGTGTTGAACGCGGCCTTGAATTTCGCGAACGAATAGTCAGATGACAGCGAGGTGTCGAACATCCAGATGATGAAGGGCATCAGCAGGAACATGATCACGCCGCTCACGCGGTGCAGGATCGACACGATGCCGGCCGGCGGCAGCCGGTAGGTCGTGAGATCGGTGAAGGCGTTGATGTTCCGGAATTCGCGACGCGGCGGCCGGGGGGGAGTTGCAAGCTCTGTCATAGGGAGATGGCTTTCGTGGCTTTGTGACTTGTTGGCTTGTTCTGAGAGCGAACGCTTTTGTTTCTTCTGCGGAATGCAAACAACGCAAAATTCTATTGCAATGCACCATCGCGCATCGGACGCGCAGGAGTCAACGCACTGCGGCAGTCGGATGCTCGGGGCTCGAGGCTGCGTTGCGCGGGCTGAGTGTGCGCGTTTGTGCCCGCGCGGGCGAGGTTCTTCGGCGCCATCGGATCAGCCCAGCTGGTTGCGGTAGTGGTGGGTGTCGGTGCGGTACAGGCCGCGGCGCAGTTCCATCGGCATGTCGTGGTACGTGTGCGCCACGCGCTCCACGCTCAACAGCGGCATCTGCAGCGGCACGTCGAGCAGCTGCGCCTGTTCGGCATCGGGCAGCACGGCGCGGATCTTTTCTTCGGCGCGCACCATGCGTACGCCGAACTCGGTCTCGAACATCGCGTACATCGGGCCGGGCCAGGCGCGCAGCCGGTCGGCCGTGAGTCCCTTGAAGGGCGTGCCGGGCAGCCAGAGATCTTCGAGGATGGTCGGCACGCCGCCATAGGCGAGCACGCGGCGCACCTGCAGCACGGCGTCGCCGGTGCGCAGGCTCAGCGCGCGCGCCACGTCGGCCGAGGCGCGCAGGCGCTTGCAGTCGACGATGGTGCGCTCGGCTGGACCTTCGGCGCTCGGGCTGCCGGCGTCGGGCACCAGCTTGAGAAAACGGTACTGCACATGCTGCTCGGCATGCGTGGCCACGAAGGTGCCCTTGCCCTGGCGGCGCACCACCAGGTTTTCGGCCGCCAGCTCGTCGATCGCCTTGCGCACCGTGCCCTGGCTCACGCGGTAGCGCACGGCCAGATCCATCTCACTGGGGATGGGTTCGCCCGGCTTCCACTCGCCGGCCTGCAGGCTCTGCAGGATCAGGGTCTTGATCTGCTGGTAGAGCGGACTGAAGGACGGCGTCGTGGGCTCGTCGAGGGTGGAGGGCGTGTTCATGGCAGCGGTGGGGTGCGCCGTGGCGGACCCCCAGAGGATATCTTATATAAGACATAAGACGGCCTTTGTCGAATCGGCTTAAAATGCGGCCCGGTCCCGCGCCGCGGGAAAGCTTCCCCCCGCTGGACCGCGGCGCCCCACGAGAGCGCTAACCCGTTTCACCACCTTCTGGAGTCTTCCCATGAGCAAAAAGCCTGTCCGCGTTGCCGTTACCGGTGCCGCCGGTCAAATCGGTTACGCCCTGTTGTTCCGTATCGCTTCCGGCGAAATGCTCGGCAAAGACCAGCCGGTCATCCTGCAACTGCTCGAAATCCCCGACGAGAAGGCCCAGAAGGCGCTCAAGGGCGTGATGATGGAGCTCGACGACTGCGCCTTCCCGCTGCTGGCCGGCATGGAAGCCCACGGCGACCCGATGACCGCCTTCAAGGACGTCGACTACGCCCTGCTGGTCGGTTCGCGCCCCCGCGGCCCCGGCATGGAACGTGCCGAGCTGCTGGCCGTCAACGGCGCCATCTTCACGGCACAGGGCAAGGCACTGAACGCTGTCGCTTCGCGCAACGTGAAGGTGCTGGTCGTCGGCAACCCCGCCAACACCAACGCCTACATCGCCATGAAGTCGGCACCCGACCTGCCGCGCAAGAACTTCACCGCCATGCTGCGCCTGGACCACAACCGCGCTGCCAGCCAGATCGCCGCCAAGACCGGCAAGGCCGTGGCCGACATCGAGAAGCTCACCGTCTGGGGCAACCACTCGCCCACGATGTACGCCGACTACCGCTTTGCGACCATCAACGGCGAAAGCGTCGCCAAGATGATCAACGACCAGGAATGGAACGCCAACACCTTCCTGCCGACCGTCGGCAAGCGCGGTGCGGCCATCATCGAAGCACGCGGCCTGTCGTCGGCGGCTTCGGCTGCCAACGCCGCCATCGACCACATGCGCGACTGGGCCCTGGGCACCAACGGCAAGTGGGTCACGATGGGCATCCCGTCGGACGGCCAGTACGGCATTCCGAAGGACGTGATGTTCGGCTTCCCGGTCACCTGCGAAAACGGTGAGTACAAGCTGGTCGAAGGCCTCGAGATCGACGCATTCAGCCAGGAACGCATCAACAAGACGCTCGAAGAGCTCGAAGGCGAACGCGCCGGCGTCGCCCACCTGCTGTAAGTCAAGCAAGCCGCCCGCATGCTCGACTGGAACCCCGCGCTCTACCGTCGCTACGAGGACGAGCGCACCCGGCCCGCACAGGAACTCCTGGCGCGGGTCCCGCTTGCCGAGGCCGCCCGCGTGGTCGACCTCGGATGCGGACCGGGCAATTCCACCGAACTGCTGGCACATCGGTTCCCGACGGCGCAGGTCACGGGCACCGACAACTCCGAAGCCATGCTGGTCAGCGCGCGCGAGCGCCTGCCGGCGGCGCGCTTCGAGTTGAGCGACATCGCGACCTGGGCGCCGCGTGAAACAGAAGCGCCCGATCTCATTTATGCCAACGCGTCCCTGCAATGGGTGCCGGATCACGAGACGCTGATCCCCCGCCTGTTCGACGCGCTGGCCCCGGGCGGCGTGCTCGCCGTCCAGATGCCCGACAACCGCCAGGAGCCCACGCACCGCCTGATGCGCGCGGTGGCGGCCGAAGCGCCCTGGGCCGAGCCCATCGGCGACGCCGACAAGCTGCGCACCTTGCTGCTGCCGCTCGGCGGCTACTACGACCTCTTGGCCGCGCGTGCGGCCCATGTCGATGTCTGGCACACCATCTACCAGCACCCGATGGCCAACGCTGCGGCCATCGTCGAATGGGTGCGCGGCACGGGCCTGAAGCCCTTTGTCGACCGCCTGCCGCCCGACCTGCAGGCGAGCTACCTCGCCGAATACGAACGCCGGGTGGGCGAGGCCTACCCGGTGCGCACCGACGGCAAGCGCCTGCTCGCCTTCCCGCGCATGTTCATCGTGGCGCACAAGAAAAAAGACGCATGACGACGAAGACCGCCGCTGCCCATCCCGCGGACGTGCTGCTCGGCGCACAGGCCGGCGCCGTGACCTTGCCGGTGTGCGACCACTACAGCGGCGTCGAAGCCCGCATGAAGAAGAGCCTCGCGCTGCAGGCCGAGATGGCGCAGGAGTTCGGCGCCTGCGTGTTCGACGTCACCCTCGACTGCGAAGACGGCGCCCCGGTCGGCGGCGAGGCCGAGCATGCCGCGCTCGTCACCGAGCTTGCGCTGGCCGCCCAGCCCGGCATGCGCGTCGGCGTGCGCGTGCACCCGGTCGACCACCCGGCCTTTGCCGGCGACGTGGTCACCATCACCGGACGCGCCGGCCATCGGCTGAGCCACCTCATGGTGCCCAAGGTCGAATCCGTGGCCGATGTGTGTCAGGCTGTTGCCGCGCTCGACGCGGCCGATGCCGCCGCGTTGCCGCTGCACGTGCTCATCGAATCGCCCCTGGCGGTGCACAACGCCTTCGAAATTGCCGCGCATCCGCGCGTGCAGTCGCTGAGCTTCGGCCTGATGGATTTCGTGTCGGCGCATGCCGGCGCCATTCCCGCCGACGGCATGGGCGCGGCGGGGCAGTTCAGCCACCCGCTGGTCGTGCGTGCCAAGCTGGCACTGGCCTCGGCCGCGCATGCCTACGGCAAGGTGCCTTCGCATTGCGTGGTCACCGAGTTCAACGACATGGATGCGATGCGCACCGCGGCCCGCAAGGCGGCCACCGAATTCGGCTACACGCGCATGTGGAGCATCCACCCGAACCAGATCCGGCCGATCCTCGAGGCCTTCGCGCCCGACGAGGCGCAGATTCAAATTGCCACAAAAATCATTACAAAAGCCGCAGACGCGGATTGGGCACCGACACAAATTGATGGCACATTGCACGACCGCGCGAGCTACCGCCACTTCTGGCAGGTCCTGACGCGCGCCCACGCAACAGGGCGCGCGTTGCCCTCCGAGGCGAAAGCCTGGTTTGCATCGCGGTCTCCTGAAACCCACTGAATCAGCCTGAAGGAACCCCGCTCATGAAGAAAATTGCACTGATCGCCGCCGTTGCGCTGGCCCTGCCTTTCGCCGCCGTGGCTCAGAACGCCACCGCCACCAAGCCGGCCGCGGCCAAGGCCGAAGCCAAGAAGACCCCGCCGAAGCGCCAGGTGACCCGCAAGGCGGCCAAGGCCGTCGAAGAGGTCACGCCGATCGCCGACGACACCAACATCGTGCTGTCCGAGTCCGACCTGGCCGTGGCACAGCGCGTGTCCACCGGCAAGGCCCAGTGCGAACTCGGCGCCGACGTGACCGTCACGCCCGACGAGAAGAAGCCCGGCTTCTTCACCGTGACCACCAAGGGCCTGAAGTACCGCATGCACCCGGTCGAAAGCCGCACCGGCGCCATCCGCCTCGAAGACCCGCGTGCCGGCGCCATGTGGCTCCAGCTGGGCAACAAGTCGATGCTGATGAACCAGAAGGCCGGCCTGCGCATCGCCGACGAATGCCAGACCGCCGCTCAGGTCGCCTTCGCCGACGAGATGAAGAAGAACCCGCCGAAGGCCCTTTTCGAAGGTGCCGACGCAGCCAAGAAGTAAGAAGAGCACCGAACCCCGGGGTGCGGCGCGGCTCTTGCTTGGCCGCTAGAGACCGCTGCGCACGCCCGATAGCCTAGTTTCCGGAGAAAAGAAGATGTTGCAAGCCTACGTTGATCATGTTGCCGAACGCGCCGCGCTCGGTATCCCGCCGCTGCCCCTGAGCGCGAAGCAGACCGCCGAAGCGATCGAGCTCCTGAAGAGCGCGAATGCCAAGGACGGCGCCTTCCTGCTGGACCTGCTCACCTACCGTGTGCCCGCCGGCGTCGACGACGCCGCCAAGGTCAAGGCGAGCTACCTCGCGGCCGTGGCCCACGGCACCGAGAAGAACGCGTTCATCTCGCGCGCCCGCGCCACTGAACTGCTCGGCACCATGCTCGGCGGCTACAACATCAGCCCCATGATCGACCTGTTGGACGACGCCGAAGTCGGCGCCGTGGCAGCCGAAGGCCTGAAGAAGACCCTGCTGATGTTCGACCAGTTCCACGACGTCAAGGAAAAGGCCGACAAGGGCAACGCCCACGCCAAGGGCGTGCTGCAAAGCTGGGCCGATGCCGAGTGGTTCACCAGCCGCCCCGAAGTGCCGCAAAGCATCACCGTCAGCATCTTCAAGGTGGCCGGCGAAATCAACACCGACGACCTGTCGCCCGCACCCGACGCCACCACGCGTCCCGACATTCCGATGCACGCCCTGGCGATGCACAAGAACGCCCGCCCCGGCATCGTCCCTGAAGAAGACGGCAAGCGCGGCCCGGTGAAGTTCATCGAAGACCTGCGCGCGCGCGGCCACCTCGTGGCCTACGCTGGCGACGTGGTCGGCACGGGTTCGTCGCGCAAGAGCGCCACCAACTCGGTGCTGTGGTTCACCGGCGAAGACATTCCCTTCGTGCCGAACAAGCGTTTCGGCGGCGTCTGCCTCGGCGGCAAGATCGCTCCCATCTTCTACAACACGATGGAAGACTCGGGCGCACTGCCCATCGAGCTCGACGTGACGCAGATGAACATGGGCGACGTGGTCGAGCTGCGTCCCTATGAAGGCAAGGCCCTGAAGGACGGCCAGGTCATCGCCGAATTCCAGGTCAAGAGCGACGTGCTGTTCGACGAAGTGCGCGCCGGCGGCCGCATTCCGTTGATCATCGGCCGCGGCCTGACGGCCAAGGCGCGCGAAGCACTGGGCCTGCCCGTGTCCACGCTGTTCCGCCTGCCGACCAGCCCGGTCGACACCAAGAAGGGCTATTCGCTCGCACAGAAGATGGTCGGCCGCGCCTGCGGCCTGCCCGAAGGCACGGGCGTTCGCCCGGGCACGTACTGCGAACCCAAGATGACCTCGGTCGGCTCGCAGGACACCACCGGCCCGATGACCCGCGACGAGCTGAAGGACCTGGCCTGCCTGGGCTTCTCGGCCGACCTCGTCATGCAGTCGTTCTGCCACACGGCGGCGTACCCCAAGAAGGTCGACGTCAAGATGCACCACGAACTGCCCGAGTTCATGGCCAACCGCGGCGGCGTGTCGCTGCGTCCGGGCGACGGCGTGATCCACAGCTGGCTCAACCGCCTGCTGACGCCCGACACCGTGGGCACGGGCGGCGACAGCCACACCCGCTTCCCCATCGGCATCAGCTTCCCCGCGGGTTCGGGCCTCGTGGCCTTCGCGGCCGCCACCGGCGTGATGCCGCTGGACATGCCCGAATCGGTGCTCGTGCGCTTCAAGGGCAAGATGCAGCCGGGCGTCACGCTGCGTGACCTGGTCAACGCCATCCCGTTGTACGCCATCAAGTCGGGCCTGCTGACCGTGGCCAAGCAAGGCAAGAAGAACATCTTCTCGGGCCGCATCCTCGAAATCGAAGGCCTGCCCGACCTGAAGGTCGAACAAGCCTTCGAGCTGAGCGACGCCTCGGCCGAACGTTCGGCCGCCGGCTGCACGGTGCACCTGAACAAGGAACCGATCCAGGAGTACATCAACAGCAACATCACGCTGATGAAGTGGATGATCGCCGAAGGCTACGCCGACGCCCGCACGCTGGCACGCCGCATCGCCGCGCAGGAAGCCTGGCTCAAGGACCCGCAGCTGCTCAAGGGGGATGCCGACGCCGAATACGCCGCTGTGATCGAGATCGACCTGGCCGAGATCCACGAACCCATCGTGGCCTGCCCGAACGACCCCGACGACGTGAAGACGCTGAGCGACGTGGCCGGCGCGCAGATCGATGAAGTGTTCATCGGCTCGTGCATGACCAACATCGGTCACTTCCGCGCCGCGTCGAAGCTGCTCGAAGGCAAGCGCGACATCCCGGTCAAGCTGTGGATCGCACCGCCGACCAAGATGGACGCGCAGCAACTCACCGAGGAAGGCCACTACGGCGTGTTCGGCAACGCCGGCGCCCGCACCGAAATGCCGGGCTGCTCGCTGTGCATGGGCAACCAGGCACAGGTGCGCGAAGGCGCGACGGTGATGTCGACCAGCACCCGCAACTTCCCGAACCGCCTGGGCAAGAACACGAACGTGTACCTGGGCTCGGCCGAACTGGCCGCCATCTGCTCGCGCCTGGGTCGCATCCCGACGCGCGAGGAGTACATGGCTGCGACGGGCGTGCTCGATGCATCGAGCAGCCAGATCTACCAGTACCTGAACTTCGACAAGATCGAAGACTACAAGGGCGTGGCGGACACGGTCGCGGCCTGAGGGCGCGACTGCCGGCGATCGGTTGATTCGCCGGCCCCATGAAAAAGCCCCGCTTCGGCGGGGCTTTTTCATGGGCGTTCGTTCGGTGATGTCAGCCGTGCGGCGGGTTGGACTTGAGGTGCTCCTGGCCTTCCAGCACCATCGTCATTCCAGCTGGAGCGCCGACCGCGTAGGGCAGCGACGCCTGCAGCGAGTGCGCGAAATCCCCCCGGTACAGCTTGGCGCCCTGGTGGGTCAGGTTCGAATTGGCGTCGATGTAGATCGATTCGCCCAGCCCCGACCACAGCCGGCAGAAGCCGTAGTCTTCCGACAGGTAGCGCCGCGTCACCGGGTCGACCATCACATCGAAGAAGCGGTAGTGCAGCCCGCGGTCGGCTTCGCCGATGCTGTCGGGCACGTACTGCAGGTCGGGGTAGGCGGCCATGAGCCGTTCGAACACCTGGCGCCGGATCACCATGAAGCCCGTGGGCGCCTCGGTCATCTTCATGAAGCCGTCGGGCTGCACCTCGAGCTCGATCTGCGTCGCGCCTTCTTCGGCCTTGGCATTGACCGTGTAACGCGTGAAGCCGGCCTCGAACTGCTGCTGCGTGGTGCCTGCGGCTACACCGTCCTCTGGCCAGTTCTCGCGCTTCAGCGGGTAGACGCCCGCGGCGATGTCGTAGCCCGACAGCAGCAGGCGAAAGGCCGCTTCGGCCGAGAAGCCGATGTCCGCGTCGATCCAGAACAGGTGAGTCCACTCGGTGTTGGCCAGGAACTGGGCCACGCAGTTGTTGCGCGCGCGTGTGACCAGGCTTTCGCCCTGATGCATCAGCACCTGCATCTTCATGCCGGCACGTTCGGCGCGGATGGTGAAGTTCAGCAGCGACGCCACGTAGTTCTGGAAGAACTTGCCGTCGTGGCTCGGCGTCACGATCACGGGATAGAAGTGCCGGAGTTCGGATGGGTCGAGCATGCGAGAGGGCTCCGTGGGTCTAGCGAGGAGGGCGCTGCATCAGGCCCTGCAGCAGGGTGTCGTAAGTCTGCGTGGCCGCCGCATCGCCGGGCAGGTAGCGCGCGATGAGTGCGCGCTGCCGTTCGCGATAAGCGTCTGCCTGGGCGTCATGCCCGTCGATCGCCTCGAGCACGCGGGCACTGCCCGCTGCCACGTCGTTCTCGGCGTAGTAGTAGCCCAGGTCCGCACACAGGTGCGCGTTGTGCACCAGCGGATAGCCCTGCCAGCAGGTCTCGAGGTAGAAATAGTTGAGCGGGTTCTCCCACTGGTGGGAGACCACGATGTCGGTGTTCTGCGCCAGGAACACCGGGGTTTCGTGCCGGCCCAGGAAGACCGCCTTGTGCTGCCGCACCAGGTCGAGCTGGTTCATCAGCGTGATGAACTCCATGCTGTCCTTGGCCATGCGCTCGGCGTTCGTCACCTGCAGCAGTGCGACCGCGTCGGGTCGGGCGCGGTACGCCAGCTCGGCAATCAGGATCGGGTAGACGCAGAACTTCACCACGTTGATGTTCGGCTCCATCACGCTGAGCCGCCGCGGGCCGCTGCGCGGCTGGTACGCGCCGCCCTCGGGCAGGGCGCGGGCGCGCTCTTCCAGGAACACCGGACTCCAGACGAAAGGCACGGCGCGCGCTTCGGCGCGGCGCAGCACCTCGAAGTACGGCTGGCTGATGTGGGCCACCTGCGGAACCATCCAGATGTCGTCGTAACGCTGGTTGACGAACAGGTTGCGGCCCCACAGCGGCTTGCCGAACAGCATCGACTCCATCGCGTGCACGTACTCGAAGCCGCAGCAGTACGACACCAGCCGCGCGCCGCGGCGCTTCAGGTGCTCGGTCTGATCGGCGTCGATCTGGCCACCGAGCTCGATCAGCACGTCCACGCTGTCCTTGGCCGCCTCGAAAGTCACGGTCGGCCAGCGGGCCTGGTCCCAGGGCAGGGCGGGGGTGATGGGGGTGGCGGTGGTGTTGACCAGCACCACCGAGGCAACGCTGGGGCAGTGCTTCAGCGCCTCCGCCAGGAACACGGCGTTCTGCTTGATGCCGTTGTTCCAGAGGGTCTCGGCCTCGTGGTGGAGGCCGATCGTGATGCCGATGCGCAGGCCGGCACCCGAGGCGGTGGTCATTGGTTTTCGCGGGGGACGTAGCCGGTCAGGCGCCAGCCTTGGGGTTCGAGGCGGAAGCTGACTTTTTCGAAGACCGTCTTGTCGTTGGTCAGGCGGGTGGCGAAGTCGACGTTGGCGTACAGGCCTGCAGGGATGCCGGTGCTGTCGTCCAAGTAGCGGATGCGGGTCACGCTGGCCCAGTCACGGCGGGCCACGACGCCCACGGTCTGGCGCGAGCGTTGCGTGTTGGCAACGAATTCGGCCTTGGGAAAGCGAGTCTTCACAAACGCAGACGCGGTATCCCAGATCTCTCCTGCCCGGTTTTCGTCGATCTGCTTGAGGCTGCTGAGGCCCGCCTGGATGAGTTCGTCGGCGGAATTGCCGTCCTGTGCCAGGGCGCAGGAACCGGCCAGGGCCAGCGTGCATGCGGCCAGGAAACGGGGGAGAAACGGCTTCATTGGGCACCTTTTGTGAGGAAAACCGCTGTGACAGACAGCGGCGGCGATTCTAGGCGGGGCGTTCGGATCGACGTTCCACAGCGACATCACCGCGCCCGGATTTGTCGCCAATCGTGAAAGTTTGTGAACTAAATCATCATTTCACGGTTTCCGGTAGACCGAAATGGCTGCAAATGTAAACGGCTGCGTACATTACCGCGTCCATTGTGAACGTCAGGGTAACTACGACCCTGGCTGGGGCGACGAACCGCGGGCGGTCGTTGCCTTCCTCCGCCGTTGATACCGCGCCCGCCCTCTGTGAACCGAGCTCGAAGAATATGAACAAGTCTTACCGAAGTATCTGGAATGAAGCCCTGGGGGCCTGGGTTGCGGCGTCTGAAATCACTTCGGCGCGGGGGAAGAAGAGCGGTTCGAAGCTGGTGAGGGTGGCAGTTGCTGCGGCGTCGCTGATGGCTGTTTCGTTGGGGGCGCAGGCCGCCTATTCTGCGGGGGGAGGTTCCGCTGGCGGCACCGACGCCATCGCGATTGGCAATGGTTCGTCGGGCTCAGCCATCGCCTCAGGGTCGTACGCCTTGGCGGTTGGCAATAACGCGCAGGCGACCTTTCACAGCGCGACGGCAATCGGCTCTGGCGCCAAAGCTTTTGCCAAGGGCGCCTACGCCTTGGGCAACGATGCCAAGGCCACCGGGACCTCGTCGGTTGCGATAGGGGGCGGGGACGGCACGGGCAACGGTGGCTCTGCCGCGTCGGGCGAGCAGGCCGTGGCCATCGGTCGCGCGACAACCGCCAGCGGCACGAACAGCGTGGCTATCGGCGGCAGTGTGGCGGTGGATGGCGGCGCGAAGAGCACCGGCACTAACGCCGTGGCGATCGGCACGGGAGCCAGCGCTGGCACCGACAACAGCGTCGCACTTGGCAGCAACAGCGTGACTGCCGCAGCGGTCCCGACTGCCAGTGCGACGGTCAATGGGGTTGTGCTGGGCGGGTTTGCCGGCGCTACGCCGAGCAGCGTGGTGAGCGTTGGGTCGGTGGGGGGCGAGCGCCAAATCACCAACGTGGCGGCAGGTCGCGTGACCTCCACCTCAACCGATGCGATCAACGGCAGCCAATTGTTTTCCGTTGCCAGCGCGGTGGGGTCGCTGTCGACCTCGACTTCCACGGGGTTGAGCACAGCGACCAGCGGGATTTCCAGCCTGTCGACGTCCACGTCGTCCGGCCTGAGCACGACCAACAGCCGCCTCAACAGCCTCTCGACGTCCACATCGACCGGTTTGAGCACGGCGACCAGCGGCATCTCCAGCCTGTCCACGGGCTTGAGTACGGTGAACAGCGAACTGGACAGCCTGTCGACTTCCACGTCGAGCGGTTTGAGTACGGCGACCAGCGGCATTTCCAGCTTGTCCACGGGCCTGAGCACCACGAACAGCAACGTCGCCAGCCTGTCGACATCCACATCGTCGGGCCTGAGCACGGCGAGCAGTCGCATCAACAGCCTGTCGACTTCGACGTCGTCGGGACTGAGCACGGCCACGAGCAGCATCTCGAGCCTGTCGACCGGCCTGAGCACCACGAACAGCAACGTCGGCAGTCTTTCGACCTCCACGTCGACCGGCCTCAGCACGACCAACAGCCGCATCGACAGCCTGTCGACGTCGACGTCGTCGGGCCTCAGCACAGCGACGAGCGGGATCTCCAGCCTGTCCACAGGTCTGAGTACCACGAACAGCAACGTCGGCAGCTTGTCGACGTCCACATCGTCGGGCCTGAGCACCAGCAGCAGCCGCATCGACAGCCTTTCGACATCGACGTCGAGTGGTCTGAGCACGGCGACCAGCGGAATCTCGAGCCTGTCCACAGGACTGAGCACGACGAACAGCAACGTCAGCAGCCTGTCGACCTCGACGTCGAGCGGGCTGAGCACCGCGACCAGCGGCATCTCCAGCCTGTCGACTGGCCAGAGTACCACGAACAGCAACGTCAGTAGCCTGTCGACAACGACGTCGTCTGGCTTGAGCACGGCCACGAGCGGCATCTCGAGCCTGTCCACAGGTCTGAGCACGACGAACAGCAACGTCAGCAGCTTGTCGACCTCCACGTCGTCGGGCCTGAGCACCAGCAGCAGCCGCATCGACAGCCTTTCGACATCGACGACGTCCCGCTTGAGCACGGACACGAGCGTTATATCCAGCCTGTCCACCGGCTTGAGCACGACCAACAGCAACGTCGGCAGCCTGTCGACCTCGAACTCGTCCGGGCTGAGTACAGCAACTAGCGGCATCTCGAGCTTGTCCACGGGCCTGAGTTCGACCAACAGCAACGTCAGCAGTCTCTCGACCTCCACCTCGAGCGGCCTGAGCACCGCCACGAGCGGCATCTCCAGCCTGTCCACAGGCCTGAGCACTACGAATAGCAACGTGAGCAGCCTTTCGACGTCGACGTCGTCGGGTCTGAGCACGGCGACCAGCGGAATCTCGAGCCGGTCCACGGGCTTGAGCACGACGAACAGCAACGTGGGCAGCCTGTCAACGTCCACGTCGACTGGCCTGAGCACGACCAACAGCCGCATCGACAGCCTGTCGACGTCGACTACAAGCGGTCTGAGCACCGCCACGAGCGGCATCTCGAGCCTGTCGACAGGTATGTGCACGACGAACAGCAACGTCAGCAGTTTGTCGACCTCCACGTCGTCGGGTCTGAGCACCGCGACCAGCGGAATCTCCAGCTTGTCGACGGGCCTGAGCACGACCAACAGCAGCGTCAGCAGCCTGTCGACTTCGACCTCGTCCGGCCTGAGCACGGCCACGAGCAGCATCTCCAGCCTGTCCACGGGCTTGAGCACCACGAACAGCAACGTGAGCAGCCTGTCGACTTCGACATCGTCGGGCCTGAGCACCGCGACCAGTGGCATCGCCAGCCTGTCGACGGGCTTGAGCACCACGAACAGCAACGTGGGCAGCTTGTCGACCTCGACGTCCAGTGGTTTGAGTACGACCAACAGTCGAATCGATAGCCTTTCGACCTCCACGTCCTCGGGGCTGAGCACGGCGACGAGTGGCATCGAGAGCCTGTCGACCGGTCTGAGCACCACGAACAGCAACGTGAGCAGCTTGTCGACGTCGACTTCGAGCGGTCTGAGCACCGCGACCAGCGGCATCTCGAGCTTGTCGACGGGCCTGAGCACGACCAACAGCAACGTGAGCAGCCTGTCGACTTCCACGTCGTCTGGCCTCAGCACCGCCACGAGCGGCATCTCCAGCCTGTCTACGGGCCTGAGCACCACGAACAGCAACGTGAGCAGCCTGTCGACATCGACGTCGTCGGGCCTGAGCACTGCCACCAGCGGCATCTCCAGCTTGTCCACGGGCCTGAGCACCACGAACAGCAACGTCAGCAGCTTGTCGACGTCCACGTCGTCCGGTTTGAGTACCGCTACGAGCGGCATCAACAGTCTGTCGACGGGCCTGAGCACGACCAACAGCAACGTGAGCAGCCTGTCGACGTCGACGTCGTCGGGCCTAAGCACTGCAGCCAGCGGCATTTCGAGCCTGTCCACAGGTCTGAGCACGACGAACAGCAACGTGGGCAGCCTGTCGACGTCCACGACGTCCGGCCTGAGCACTGCCACGAGCAGCATCGACAGCCTGTCGACGTCTACTTCGAGCGGTCTGAGCACTGCAACCAGCGGTATCTCGAGCCTGTCCACGGGCTTGAGCACCACGAACAGCAACGTGGGCAGCTTGTCGACCTCGACGTCGTCGGGTCTGAGCACGGCCAATAGCCGCATCGACAGCCTCTCGACATCTACGTCGTCGGGCCTGAGCACGGCGACCAGTGGTATCTCCAGCCTGTCCACAGGTCTGAGCACCACGAACAGCAATGTCAGCAGCTTGTCGACCTCGACGTCGAGCGGCTTGAGCACGGCAACCAGCGGCATCTCTAGTCTGTCTACGGGCCTGAGCACAACCAACAGCAACGTGAGCAGCCTGTCGACTTCGACGTCGTCCGGCCTGAGCACCGCGACCAGCGGCATCTCCAGCCTTTCGACCGGTCTCAGCACCACGAACAGCAACGTCAGCAGTCTGTCGACCTCGACGTCGTCGGGCTTGAGTACGGCAATCAGCGGTATCTCGAGCCTGTCCACTGCTCTGAGCAGCACCAACAGCAACCTGGACAGCCTTTCGACGTCTACGTCGTCGGGCCTGAGCACCGCGACCAGTGGCATCGCCAGCCTGTCGACGGGCTTGAGCACCACGAACAGCAACGTGGGCAGCTTGTCGACCTCGACGTCCAGCGGTTTGAGCACGACCAACAGTCGAATCGATAGCCTTTCGACATCCACGTCGAGCGGTCTGAGCACGGCGACGAGCAGCATCGACAGCCTCTCGACGTCTACGTCGAGCGGTCTGAGCACCGCGACCAGCGGCATCTCGAGCTTGTCGACGGGCCTGAGCACGACGAACAGCAACGTGAGCAGCCTGTCGACCTCGACGTCCTCGGGTCTGAGCACCACCAATAGTCGTATCGACAGCCTCTCGACGTCTACGTCGTCGGGCCTGAGCACGGCCACGAGCAGCATCGATAGCTTGTCGACGTCTACCTCGAGCGGTCTGAGCACTGCGACCAGTGGTATCTCCAGCTTGTCCACTGGCTTGAGCACGACCAACAGCAACGTCAGCAGTCTGTCGACCTCGACGTCGTCTGGTCTGAGCACCGCGACCAGCGGCATCTCCAGCCTGTCCACGGGTCTGAGCACGACGAACAGCAATGTCAGTAGCCTTTCGACCTCCACGTCGAGCGGCTTGAGCACAGCCACGAGTGGCATCGACAGCCTGTCGACTGGTTTGAGCACGACCAACAGCAACGTCAGCAGCCTCTCGACCTCGACGTCGTCCGGCCTGAGCACGGCGACCAGCGGTATCTCCAGCCTGTCCACGGCTCTGAGCAGCACCAACAGCAACCTGAACAGCCTCTCGACTTCGACGTCGTCGGGTCTGAGCACCGCCACGAGCAGCATCGATAGCTTGTCGACGTCGACTTCGAGCGGTCTGAGCACAGCGACCAGCGGCATCGCCAGCTTGTCCACGAGCCTGAGCACGACCAACAGCAATGTGAGCAGCCTGTCGACCTCGACGTCGTCTGGTCTGAGCACTGCAACCAGCGGCATCTCGAGCCTGTCCACTGGCCTGAGCACAACCAACAGCAACGTGAGCAGCCTGTCGACTTCCACGTCGTCTGGCCTCAGCACCGCCACGAGCGGCATCTCCAGCCTGTCTACGGGCCTGAGCACCACGAACAGCAACGTGGGTAGCCTGTCGACTTCGACATCGTCGGGTCTGAGCACAGCCAACAGCCGTATCGACAGCCTGTCGACGTCCACGTCGAGCGGCCTGAGCACCACGAACAGCAACCTGGACAGCCTTTCGACCTCGATGTCGAGCGGCTTGAGCACGGCGACCAGCGGCATCTCCAGCTTGTCGACGGGCCTGAGCACGACGAACAGCAATGTGAGCAGCTTGTCGACGTCTACGTCGTCGGGTTTGAGCACGGCGACCAGTGGGATCTCCAGCCTGTCGACCGGTCTGAGCACGACCAACAGCAATGTGAGCAGCCTTTCGACTTCGACGTCGTCGGGGCTGAGCACCGCAACCAGCGGTATCTCCAGCCTGTCCACGGGCCTGAGCACGACGAACAGCACCGTGAGCAGCCTGTCGACCTCGACGTCGTCTGGTTTGAGCACGGCTACGAGCAGCATCGATAGCCTTTCGACTTCGACGTCGTCGGGTTTGAGCACGGCGACCAGTGGGATCTCCAGCCTGTCGACCGGTCTGAGCACCACGAACAGCAACGTCAGCAGCCTGTCGACGTCCACGTCGTCGGGCTTGAGCACGGCCACGAGCAGCATTGAGAGCCTTTCGACTTCGACGTCGTCGGGTCTGAGCACCGCCACCAGCGGGATCTCCAGCCTGTCTACCGGCCTGAGTACCACGAACAGCAATGTCAGCAGCTTGTCGACCTCGACGTCGTCGGGGCTCAGCACGGCGACCAGTGGCATCTCCAGCCTGTCCACTGGCCTGAGCACTACGAACAGCAACGTCAGCAGCTTGTCGACCTCGACCTCGTCCGGTCTGAGCACGGCCACGAGCAGCATCGACAGCCTTTCGACTTCGACGTCGTCTGGTTTGAGCACTGCCACCAGCGGTATCTCCAGCCTGTCCACGGGTCTGAGCACCACGAACAGCAACGTGAGCAGCCTGTCGACCTCGACGTCCTCTGGTTTGAGCACCGCGACCAGTGGCATCTCCAGCCTGTCTACCGGCCTCAGCTCCACGAACAGCAACCTGGACAGCCTTTCGACCTCCACGTCGAGCGGTCTGAGCACTGCAACCAGTGGAATTTCGAGCCTGTCGACTTCGACGTCGTCGGGCCTGAGCACGACCAACAGCCGTATCGATAGCCTTTCGACATCCACGTCGAGCGGTCTGAGCACGGCGACGAGCAGCATCGACAGCCTCTCGACGTCTACGTCCTCGGGTCTGAGCACTGCGACCAGCGGCATCTCTAGCCTGTCCACTGGCTTGAGCACGACCAACAGCAACGTCAGCAGCCTGTCGACCTCCACGTCGAGCGGCCTGAGCACGGCGACGAGCAACATCGACAGCCTTTCGACGTCCACGTCGTCTGGTTTGAGCACTGCCACCAGCGGTATCTCCAGCCTGTCGACTGGCTTGAGCACGACAAACAGCAATGTGAGCAGCCTGTCGACCTCGACGTCGTCCGGCCTGAGCACGGCGACGAGCAACATCGACAGCCTTTCGACGTCTACGTCCTCTGGTTTGAGCACCGCGACCAGTGGTATCTCCAGCCTGTCGACCGGCCTGAGCACGACGAACAGCAACGTCGGCAGCCTCTCGACCTCCACGTCGTCGGGTTTGAGCACGGCGAACAGCAGCATTAGCAGCTTGTCGACGTCTACATCGTCGGGCCTGAGCACGGCCACGAGCAGCATCGACAGCCTGTCGACGGGCTTGAGCACGGCGACCAGTGGCTTCTCGAGCCTGTCCACCGGCCTGAGCACCACCAACAGCAACCTGGACAGCTTGTCGACGTCCACGTCGAGCGGCTTGAGCACGGCCACCAGCGGTATCTCCAGCCTGTCCACGGGTCTGAGCACCACGAACAGCAACGTCGGCAGCTTGTCGACCTCGACTTCGTCCGGCTTGAGCACGACGAACAGCCGTATCGACAGCCTGTCGACGTCCACGTCGTCGGGTTTGAGCACGGCCACCAGCGGTATCTCGAGCCTGTCCACGGGGCTGAGCACGACGAACAGCAACGTCAGCAGCTTGTCGACCTCGACCTCGTCCGGTCTGAGCACGGCCACGAGCAGCATCGACAGTCTTTCGACTTCGACGTCGTCTGGTTTGAGCACTGCCACCAGTGGCATCAACAGCCTGTCGACCGGCCTGAGCACGACCAACAGCAATGTGAGCAGCCTGTCGACGTCCACGTCGTCTGGCCTGAGCACGGCGACCAGTGGTATCTCGAGCCTGTCGACCGGCTTGAGCACCACGAACAGCAACGTGAGCAGCTTGTCGACCTCCATGTCGTCCGGCTTGAGCACGGCGACCAACGGTATCTCCAGTCTGTCGACTGGCCTGAGCACCACGAACAGCAACGTGAGCAGCCTGTCGACATCCACGTCGACCGGGCTGAGCACGGCCGCGAGTGGCATCGATAGCCTGTCGACGGGGCTCAGCACGGCGACCAGTGGCATTTCCAGCCTGTCCACTGGTCTGAGCACGACGAACAGCAACGTCAGCAGCCTCTCGACGTCCACGTCGTCCGGCCTCAGCACCGCCACGAGCGGCATCTCCAGCCTGTCCACGGGCCTGAGCACGACGAACAGCAACGTGGGCAGCCTGTCGACTTCGACATCGTCGGGTCTGAGCACGGCCAACAGCCGCATCGACAGCCTGTCGACGTCCACGTCGAGCGGCCTGAGCACCACGAACAGCAACCTGGACAGCCTTTCGACCTCGACGTCGAGTGGCTTGAGCACGGCGACCAGCGGCATCTCGAGCCTGTCGACGGGTCTGAGCACGACGAACAGCAATGTGAGCAGCCTGTCGACGTCCACTTCGTCCGGCCTCAGTACCGCCACGAGCGGCATCTCCAGCCTGTCCACGGGCCTGAGCTCGACGAACAGCAATGTCAGCAGTCTTTCGACCTCCACGTCGTCCGGCTTGAGCACTGCGACGAGCAGCATCGACAGTCTGTCGACCGGCCTGAGCACGACCAACAGCAACGTCAGCAGCCTGTCGACGTCCACGTCGTCTGGCCTGAGCACCGCCACCAGCGGCATCTCCAGCCTGTCCACGGGCTTGAGCACGACGAACAGCAACGTGAGCAGCTTGTCGACCTCCACGTCGTCTGGCTTGAGCACTGCGACAAGCAGTATTGACAGCCTGTCGACTGGGCTGAGCACGACCAACAGCAACGTCAGCAGCTTGTCGACCTCGACGTCGTCGGGTTTGAGCACTGCCACCAGCGGTATCTCGAGCCTGTCGACGGGCCTGAGCACGACGAACAGCAACGTGAGCAGCTTGTCGACTTCAACGTCGTCGGGGTTGAGCACTGCCACGAGCAGCATCGACAGCCTGTCGACCGGGCTGAGTACCACGAACAGCAACGTGAG
>NZ_JCAQPA010000003.1:0-119480 GCF_059567965.1 Variovorax sp. BGA-UO-ETr-C22 | reverse complement strand
CCATGAATACATGGGCTCAACCGAGGTGCCTCCGGCGGCCCGGCAGGGGCCTGAAGACATAAGAGAAATCAATCGAGAGCAGATCAACATCCGCCTCGAACACAAAAATTCAGACAGCCCCCTCCGATGCCACACCGGCTCATCGCCGGACGGACGTCCGCGTGAACACGCCGTGCGTGATGTCCTCGGCGTAGAACTCCATCTGCACGCTGTCCGACTGGCCCGAGACGCCGGGCTTGAAATCGATCCTCGAAACGGACCCCGGCGTGGCACTTTCGCCCGACAGGTCGATGACGAAGGTGTTGCCGCTCCAATGGCGTAGCGCGAAGCTCTTGCCGCCGCCCGGCCCCATCTTCAGGATCAGGCCTCTGCCGGCGGTTTCCACCACGGCATCGCCGTAGTAGTTGTTGGCGTAGATGCCGGTATAGGCGTTGCTGCCCAGCGGCGCCACAGGTTGCGCTGGCGGCTGCTGGCCGGCCAGCGTGCCCTCGGGCGTGTACAGGCCCTGCATCAGCTGCGCATAGGCCTCATACCAATCCCGTGTGACCGCACCGAACTCGACCAGGTCGTCGAAGGCGGCATTCATGGCCTCAGCGGCTCCCACCGGCGCGGCGTTGGTGAGCGTGACGATGCCGACACCTGCCGACGGAATCATCGAGAAGGCCGTGCCCGCCCCCAACAGGAAAGCGCCCGAATGCGAGAGCTTGACCCGCCCCGACGACGAGGTCCCGACATTGAAGCCATAGCCATAGAAGCCCGCGCGCTCGTTTGGATTGCGAGACGGCGACGAAACGATCTGCGCGCTGATCGCGGGCAACAAAGCCTCGGCCTTGACCACCGAACGTCCCTGGAAGGTTCCATTCGCCAGGACCATCGACATCCAGCGCGCCATGTCATTGGCGCTGGCGCTCACGCCGCCGGCCGGCGACTGCGCATCGGGGTTTCGCTGGTACTGTGTCTGGTAACCTGCCTCGGTCTTCACATGGGGCGACGCACGGTTGCCGCGCTGCATGAAATCGGTGAAGCGGGAACTCGTCGACGCCATGCCGAGCGGCTGGTAAAGCGTACGCTCGGACAGCGTCGCCCAGTCCAGCCCGGCGGCCGTGGCCGCCGCTTCGGCCCCGGCCGTCAGGCCGAAGTTCGTATAGGCGTAGCGGGTTCTGAAGCCATCGAGCGGCACGTAGCGCAGGCGATTCAGTATGTCCTGGCGACCATAGCCCAGGTCTTCGAGCTGATCGCCGACGTGCTCCGAGAGTCCCGAGCGATGGGCGAAGAAATCGCCCACCGTCACTTGCTGCGCAATCCAGTTGTCCGACAGCCTGAAGTCAGGCAAGCGCGTGGCGACGGGCGTGTTCCAGGACACCACCTCCCTGCCCACCAGCCCCGCCACCACGGTCGCGCCGATTGACTTCGACAGCGATGCGAGCTGGAACACGGTGTCCGCATCAACCGGTTCGGGCGAGCCGATCGTTCGCAACCCGAAGCCTCTGGCGTACACCGTCCGCCCGTCCTTCACCACGGCCACGGACATGCCCGGAATGTTCGAGCGGCGCATGATGTCGGCCGCCAGCTGGTCGAGCTTGGCCACGGCGGCATCGATCTGCCCTGGAGGTATAGCCACCGCGTAGGTCTCCGAGGGCGACGCCGCCGCGACCGGCACGGCGCTGGCGGCCGCCGGCACCAACACCACCGAGCCATCGCTGCCGCCGGCACAACCGCTCAGTACCAGGCCGACACCCAGACCCAGGGCGGCTGCCATCCATCCTTTGCGGACCGCATGTCTTGCAGTCATTGAATCTGCAAACGCCCGTTGCGCCATCGCGTAACGAGGCTTGAGGCCGGAGGTCGCGTCGCCGTGAGCTTTGACAGGGAAGTCGTGATCTGGAACGGCTCCATCGGCCGGGCCCGTCCGAACGGAAAGTGCGCCCGTCACTCCGCGGCCTTGCGCGCCTGGCGCGTGGTCAGGGAACTGCCGTCGGGGCTCCAGCCCGGCGGCTGCAAGAGATAGCCGGCAACGTCGGACAGGCTGCGGGCCTTGCGCAGGTCTCTCACAATGCCGGCCCATTCGTGAAAGGCGATCCGCACCGGGTTGAAGGTCTCGATGTTCTTCGTCAGGCCGAACCGCGGTGTGAAGGTTTCCAGCGCAAACGAGCCGAACAGGCGGTCCCAGATCATCAAGGTGCCGGCATAGTTCTTGTCGAGGTATTCAAAGTCGCTGCCGTGATGCACTCTGTGGTGCGACGGCGTGTTGAACACGGCCTCGAAACCGGCGGGCATTTTCTGGATCGCCTGCGTGTGGATCCAGAACTGATAGATCAGGCTCGCCGACTGCATCAACAGGATCATCTTCGGATGAAAGCCCAGCAATGGCATCCAGGCCCAGAACAGGAACGAGCCGCTGATGGTGCCAGTCCAGGTCTGGCGCAAGGCCACCGAGAAGTTGTACTTCTCTGAGGAGTGATGCACCGAATGCGAAGCCCAGAACCAGCGCACTTCGTGGCTGAAGCGGTGGAACCAGTAGTAGCTGAAGTCGTCTGCCAGAAAGCACAGCACCCAGGCCCACCACGCGGCGGACGGCATCGTGAAGAAGCGGTGCGCATAGAGCCAACTCAGGAATACCAGCATGACGCCCGCACTGACCAGGGCGATCGCCAGATTGCCCATCGCCAGCAACACGTTGGCAGCGGTGTCGCGGGTGTCGTAGAGCTTGCCGCGCACCCTGAGGGAGTACACGACCTCGACCACCATCAGCAGCGCAAAGGCCGGGAAGGCGGCAACCATGATGTTGGGGAGGTCGTTCATTTCCACTGTGCTGATGACGCCAGGTGCGGCGCGCATGAATCAAGCGGCGAGCTTAGTCAGCGTCATACCGCACGGAAATACCCGAAAACAAGTAGATGCTGCACAACAACATCCAAAGCGGTGCACTCACGACTGCAAACCTCATCGCTTAGTGAGTCGCCCGCTGATTTACGCAGATCGCGCTGCGCTGCATCCGTCGCGGCACGCACCGCTCCACGCGACAATTCGAGCAGATCATCTGAGAAACTCGTCCGGTCGTGCACCTTCCGACTGTGCCGTCGCATTTCCGGGTGTCGCTTCGCCCCTCGCGATATGGCCCACCTAGATCGTTGCCACCGGCGTGACGGGCGACCCGACAGCGCCAGGCAATCGCAGTGGTGGCGCTGTGAGCAAGAATGCAGAACGCTCTTGCTCGTTCAGGGCTCTTTGCAACGCCCTGAAATACCACAGCTCCCCCAGAGGGATGCCTTGCTTGAACAGGCAGAGTTCGTGCAGAGGGAGGCGAGCGCCACACTCATGCGGTCCTCCTGCAGGAATCTCTTCCACGCCATAGTTGTCCGCGCACAAGGCCGCTATGCCACTGTCGATGATCCAGTGCAGCAGCCGTTCATCTCGGCCATCCAACACCGCGCACAACGCGTCGCGCAACGCGGGATCAGGCGATCCTCCCATGTCCATCACCAGATCCGCGAAGCCGGTGTAGACGCAGAGGATGTCGCCCTTGTGAAGCTCCGTGCCGCAAGCCTCGATGGCGCGCATGAACTCATCGTACCCGACGCGAACCCGTTGAAATCCGGCAATCGCCTTCAGGTCGATGAGTACACCGCGACTTTGGATTGCCTTCTCGGCGAACGTCTCGATGCCCAGGCGATGGGCTCCCACAGGGCGTCCTTCGGCGTCATTCGGCCCGATAACGTCCTTACCCGCCCTGAATCCGTTGTAGTAGGCAGCTTGCGGATGGCCGGTTCCATCCACATCAAACAGGTGGCCCACATGGGAAAAAGCGTCCCACTGCGTTGAATACTGGGTATGAATGAGCACTGCGTCGTCGCACAGTACATCCGTCTGCCCCAATGCCGCATCGCCGATCGGCAGGTTGAAGACTGGCCTGCCATCCCGCAGCGTCGGTTGCAATTGAGGAGGATGGCGGCGCGGATTCAGAATATTGCCCCCAGGAAGATTCAGCGGCAGGCTCAGGCAGAAACTTTGCCCTGTCTGCACCTCGCGGGTCGCTCGGAGCACACACTCGGGCGTGATCAGGTTGAGCCGACCCAGTTGGTCATCTTCGCCAAAGTCACCCCAGTTCGACAGGGGCGGTCTTTGAAGCCAGCGGCGAGTTTGTGCCGAACCAGTCATGGCTCGCCACTCTCGGACGCAGCGCTGGCCATATTCCAGAGATCCTGCCCGATGGGGCGGCTACGCTCCTCGAACGCATGCGCAACCAAGCCAGCAACCCGCCCAATGAGTGTGAGGGCCTTCCCGAATTCGGGGCTGAGCCCCAAGTCCAGGAGCACGGCAGCCTTGCTACCGGTGGCGTTCAGCGGCATGGGCCGGCCGACATCAGCCGACAATGACTGCTCAAGTTGCAGTGCGAAGCGGAAATGTCGGCCAAAGTAGCCCTCTTCTTCGGCGATGCGCCGCGCGCGCTGCGTGCGGGGATCGCCGTGGATATGAATGGGGTGCCCAAAACCTGGAATCTTGCGCTGCGCCGCGCGGCTGCGCGCAACGACCGTATCCGCCAGCCGGCGAAGCAGCGTGTCACTGGGATCGGTCGCGCCGTCCAACTCGCTCATGGCCTCCTTCATGAAGCGGGCGCTGATTTCCACCGTCCCGAGAAAACGGCTACCGGCGCCCAGCAAACCCGCAGCCACCGCGCCCTGAAGCGATTCAGGTGCTCCGTGCAGTGTCAGTCGCGTGGCCAATGCACTGGGCGTCAGTCCATGGTCGATCGACGTCACGAGGGAGTTGTTGATCACCCGTCGCATCTTCTGGTCGGGGAACTCGCCAAGAATCGCCAGGCATAGGACGTCCACGAAATCGTGCTTGTCCAGCAGATCCTCAACGAGGTCATAGCCTCGGACGCGGATATGGTCGGCGTCGCCGCCGCCGATGTAGCTCTTCAGCATGTTTACCTCACTTATCGACTCAGCGCGCGTCTGCGCCTGCGCTCTTGACGATCTCCCTCCAGCGCGGCACTTCGGCCTCGACGAAGGACTGAAACGCGGCATCGGACAGGCCCATCGGGTAGCTTCCGATCTTCGCCATGGTCGCCTTCACCTCGCTCGCTTCGGTTGCCTTGGCGATCTCCTTGGCTAAGCGGGACACGATGGCGTCGGGTGTACCGCGAGGAACAAACACGCCGGACCATCCTTCCAGTGCGGCGCCGGGATAGCCAGCCTCTCCGACGGTCGGAACCTCGGGCAAGGCGGAAAGCCTGGTCTTTCCGTTGATGGCGAGGGCACGCAGACGACCACCCTCCACATGCTGCAGCACGCTCTCCGCATAGCTGAAGGACAAATCCACGTTGCCCGCCAGCAGGTCGGTCATGGAGGACTGGTTGTTGTAAGGCACATGGGTGAAGTTCACCTTCGTGGCCTCCTGGAATTTGGCAGCTGCCAGGTGCGTCTGCGTTCCGACGCCGGACGACGCGTAGGTCAAGCGCCCCGGGGCGATGCGTGCGGCCTCCACCATTTCCTTCAACGTACGCCACGGCTTATTCGCCGGCGTCACCAGCACCGTCGATTGGCGGAACAGCGAATGAACCCCCCGCAGATCCTGGGCTGGATTGATGCGTCCGTTGGGATAAAGAGCAGAGTTGGCCGCCTGTGTTCCGTGAGTTCCGTACAGGAGCGTATAGCCGTCTGCGGGGGCTCGCGCCACCTGTTCCGTGCCGATGCTTCCTCCCGCCCCCGGCTTGTTTTCGACCACCACAGGCTGGCCCAGCACCGTCGCTAGATGGCGAGCGATCATTCGGGCTTGGTTGTCCGCGATATTGCCTGTGCCGAACGGGACCACCAAGATGATCGGCTTCTGTGGATACTGCTGTGCCTGCGCCGTGCCGACACAGAGAGTCAGAGCCGCAGCCCACCCGACAGCGCAATTGACAAGATTTCTGCGTTGCAATTCGGTCTCCTTGATTTTCAGTACGAATGGCGACCCGCCGTGGCACCTGCGTCCACGGGAAGAACCGAGCCGGTCACCCAGCCGGATTCGTCACTGGCAAGGTATCGAATCGCGTGCCCCACGTCCCAACCACTGCCCTCCGTCTGGAGGAAGGAGCGCTTGCGGCGAACCTCTCGCGTCTCTTCGCTCATGCCGCGGGCATAGACCATGGGGGTATGCACCATGCCTGGAGCGACACAATTGACGCGGATTCCTTGGGCACCGTGATGCGCGGCCATCGCCCGGGTCATGTTGACGACCGCCCCCTTCGAGGTGGGATACAGAAGACTGGGGTGACCGCCGATCAAGCCGGCGACTGAAGCGATGTTGACGATCGAGCCCTTCCCAGCTGAAATCATGTGGGGAATCGAATGGCGTGCCATCAGCATCATGGACGTGACGTTCACCCGCAGAGCCTGATCCCAAGCCTCCAGATCGAGATCGACAGCCGTGCCTTGCGGCCCACCGATGCCCACGTTGTTCACCAGAATATCGACACGCCCCCATTGCTCCACAGCCCGCGCCACCGCGGCCTGGCAGTCCTCGTTGCGGCTGACATCGCACGCGCAGACTGTCGCTTCGCCGCCCTCTTCGACGATCATCTCGCGGGTTTTTTGTGCCCAAGCCTCGACGGCATCGATGAGTAGCACCCGTGCCCCATCACGTGCCAGGAGAATGGCTGCGGCACGGCCATTTCCAATGCCTTCAGCGCGTGATCCCGCGCCGGTCACGATGGCAACGCGTCCCTTGAGGGAGCGGTCGAATGAACGTTGATTGGGTTGCATAGTTGGAATACTCAAAGTTGGAATACTCAAAGGCACTGTCTTTAGTGAATTGATCTGGCCAGGCCGCCCCAGTAGCGTTCGCGCAGCGCCTTCTTGTCGGGTTTCCCGAGCGTTGTCAGCGGCAGGGCCTCCACAAACTCCACGGTCTTGGGTGTGCACACGGCACCTTTTGCCTGGCGCACGAGCTCGCGGAGTTCTTCCGGGCTGACTCGTACGTCGGGCCGCACGACGACGACGGCTTTGACAGCTTCACCCCAGCGTTCGTCAGGTACGCCAATGACGGCCACCGCTGCGACTGATGGATGCTGGGCGATGACGTCCTCGACCTCCTTCGGATAGACGTTGAAGCCACCAGAAATAACCATGTCCTTGCGTCGATCTACAAGGTAGTAGTAGCCGTGGGCATCGCGACGGGCCATGTCGCCCGTGTGCAGCCAGCCATTGCGCAACGCGTCCGCCGTCAGTTCCGGCTGTTGCCAGTAGCCATCCATGACCAAGGGACTGCGCACGCAGAGCTCGCCCACCTCGCCAGGTTCGACAGGTTGATCGTTTGCGTCCAATAGCGCCACCGTGACACCTGGATAAGGCATACCTGCGGATGCGAGCGTATCCACATCCATTCGACAATGATCCTCGCTCGTCAGGTGCAGGATGTTGCTCGGGCACTCCGTCTGACCGTAACTTTGCGCCAAGACCGGTCCGATGCGGGAGATTGCTTCGCGAATGCGCGCCGGCGTCATGGGCGATGCGCCATACGACAACAGCTCCAATGACGAGAAATCGGCCGTACTGCATCTCGGGTGATCGAGCAGCTTGTAGATCATCGTCGGCACCAGAAACACCGACCCAATCCGATGCGTCTCGACTGCATCGATAAAGCGGTCTGGATCGAATCCGCGCTGCAGAACGAACGTACCCCCCAGCGACAGCGTCGGCACGATCATGGCGCCCGCACCATGCGAAATCGGTGTGGGACACAGGACGCGCGTTCCCGGCCGAAGGCCGCGTGCAGCCATGAGCAACACCGCCTGCATCCATACCGAGCGATTGGCGAGCATCACCCCCTTGGGCTTGCCTGTCGTACCGCCTGTATAGGCCAAGCGAATGATGTCGGTGCTTTTTGCATGCGAGATCAAAGGGGCTGGCTCCATGCTGTTTGCCAGGTCCCAAAAGTTGTCCAGGCCCTTGCATTCACCGTGCGCGAACCAGTGAAGCACACCAGAGCAACCCGCACGCAATGCCGCCGTGCGCTGCTGGTACGCCTCCTCCGAGATGAACACAGATGGGGCGGCGTCATGCACTATGTGGACGTGGTCGTCCAAGCCGCCCATGGCATGCAATGTGACAGAGCGCAGGCCGAGCAGGTACGCTGCAGCCATCACAATGAAGACCTCTACCCGGTTGCCGGACAGTTGCATGACGCCATCGCCGCGCTGCAAGCCCAATGACCTGAAGGCCGCCATGGCCTTGCCGATGAGCTGACCCAGTTCTGCATAGCTGATGGATCGATCACCATCGATGAAAGCCACTCGATTGGGATATCGACCGACGGCTGAGATGATCATCTCGCCGATGCTGCCCCCTTCGTGAGCCAGCGCTGCAACATTGGACTTCGACGTCGTTTCAAAGATATTCATTGCTTCGGCACTCCAGCTGCTGCCACGGCGAGCTTCCATGTCGCCAATTCTTGGCGGATGAAATCGCCAAATTCCTTCGGGGTTCCTCCCTTCAACTCACTCCCGGTTGCGGCCGCGCGCGAGACGACTTCGGGAGATCGGATCGCCTGATTCCCGGCGGAGTTGAGTGTGCGGATGATTGACGCTGGCGTGTCCTTGGGCACGAGGAACCCACCCCAGGCGGCAACGTTGTAGCCTGACACACCCGCAGCATCAATGGTCGGCAGGTCCGGGAGGACTGGAGAGCGCTCCAGTCCGCTGGTGGCAAGCCCGCGCAGCTTTCCGCCGCGAACGAAGGCCAAGGAGGCCGACAAGGTGTCGATCATGAAGTCCACTTGGCCAGACATGAGGTCGGTCAATGCCTGCGAGCTTCCCTTGTAGGGCACATGCAATGCGTCGACACCGGCTTTGCTGCAAAAGAGTGCCCCCGCCAGATGCTGCGTACTTCCCAGTCCAGCCGATGCATAGGTGAGCTTGCCCGGCTTTGATTTGGCCAGTTGGACCAGTTCTCGAGTGGACGTCACACCCAGGTCGCTGCGCACCAGCAACACCATGAGCGTACGGCTCACATTCAGCACCGGCTCGAAGTCCGCCACTGGATCGTAGGGAAGCTTGGCGAACACATTGGGGTTGATGCCGTGAATGGTGCTGGTCGTATAGAACAGCGTGTAGCCGTCCGGCGCACTGCGTGCGACAGCTTCCGCAGCAATGTTTCCCGAAGCACCGGGCCGGTTCTCAACAACGATCGGTTGCCCCAAGACATCGGCCATCTTCTGGGCAACCATGCGAGCCGAGTTGTCTGTGGCTCCGCCGGGAGGAAAGCCCAGGACCAAGCGTATTGGTCGCTGCGGGAATTCATTCCCCCGCGCCGCTGCCAGTGCGGGCGCACAGCCCAAGGCCGCGAGGAGGAGCGAGCGGCGCGAAAACTGCGAAGCCACGCAGAGATCGGGGACACCCAAGTTAGGAAGAGGATGCTTGGTGAATCGATTCATCATGGCCGCCATCGTAGAATATGAATCGATTCACCGAATCAGGGTTTTCACGGAATCGCGTACTCGACGGGCTGTCCCTCTGTGCTGAAATGGGCACTCCGGCGAAGAGGAAGGCGCCGTTTCTCGTATGAATGACAAGAAAATTCGAATTCAGGACGTCGCCGCAATGGCCGGCGTTTCCGTGGGCAGCGCTTCGCGGGTGCTCAACCAGGCACCCAATGTCTCGCCAGATGTGCGCAAGAAGGTCGAGCACGCGATGGCACAGCTGCAGTATCAGCCGAGCCATACCGCGCGGGCTTTGCGTTCAAAGAGCAGCAGGACGATCGGATGCATGTTCTCCGACATCACGAACCCTCTCTACGCGCGTGCCTTTCGCGCTCTTGAGGACGCTTTCCGCGCCGAGGGCTACATGCTGTTGCTGGCGCATGGATTGAACGATGTCCAGCGTGAACTCGAGAGTCTTCGCACTTTCCAGATGCGCGGCATGGATGGCGTGATTTGTGCGCCCGGGCATGAGCGCGACCCGCAGCTCGTGGCCTTGATGAACTCGATGTCGATGCCGATCGTCCTGTATGACCGCGAAATGCCCGGCACGCACGCGGACGCGCTCTTGTTCGACCATGTTCGTGGCATGAAAAGCGCTTGTGCTCAGTTGTTTGAGCTAGGGCACGAACGCATCGCGCTGGCGTTGTGGAATGCGGGAAGCCGGCCGGTTCGAAAACGTATCGAAGGCTACAGGGCAGCATATCGAACCGCCGGAATGGAGCCTCCAGATCTCATACTGCGCCAGCCGACTCCGACCAGCTCCGTCTACGAAGACCTGCTGCGCCTGCTCGAAGGTCCTGCACCACCGACTGCCCTGATCGCCCAGGGCACTCACATTCTCGTCAGCGCATTGAGAGCGGTCACACGAACGGGGCGCCGAATTCCACAAGATTTCTCAGTCGTGAGCATCGGCGACAGCGACTTCACTCAAACACACGAACCTCCCATCGGTGTGCTGCGCACCGACGCGGAGGTGGTTGCAGCTCACGCCAAAACATTGCTGCTGGACCGTCTCTCCGGACGCACACAGCTCACATACCCACCTCGCACAGTCGCAATCCCTTACGATCTGATTGAACGCGCTTCGTGGGCGCCGAAGCGGTGAGGACCGAGAACGTAAGCGACGTTGAGACTGGCTCGAACAGTGCAAATCGCGCCCATCGATAACCAGCGCACCGATATCGTCGTTGACCACGGTAGCGCTGGAAGTACCTACAGCAGGATCAGGGTGAACGCGAAGGGCTGCCGTACACTTCAATGACAGTCACCTCCGATGTACACGTCGGAGGAAACGACAAGCGACGGCTTTTTTGCAGAGCAGGCCAGCTCGCTTGGAATGGCTGCAAAATGTCTATCACCAACCGGCAAGCAGCCCTCATCGGGAAGCCGCCGGGTGCTCCGGGCACCATGGTGTAGATCTCCAGTGGGGCGAACTGCACACTTTTACTGTAGTTCTCAAGCGATGGGCTGGGTGCAGTAAGCCCCGCGAGCGCAAGGGCCAACG
Source organism: Variovorax sp. BGA-UO-ETr-C22 (assembly GCF_059567965.1). Lineage (NCBI taxonomy): Bacteria > Pseudomonadati > Pseudomonadota > Betaproteobacteria > Burkholderiales > Comamonadaceae > Variovorax > Variovorax sp. BGA-UO-ETr-C22. The sequence continues at coordinate 108,514 of NZ_JCAQPA010000003.1, read as the reverse complement.
CTGGCAAGAAACGGATACACCGACTCAATGCTGGCGTTCCGTGCTGTTTCTTGGCGCTCTTGATTTTGGAGATTTGGAACAAGTTCTTGGATATGAATGCGCTGAATATGGTTGACGCCGACGGCGAACTCGCCACAAATGGCAACGCAAATCGTGGGAGTGAGGTCGAGCCTGCGTTGCATTGGTATTTCCATCCGATCACCAACAGCCGCGCTCACGAGGAAGTCGTGGAGCAGCTCGTCTACGCCATCCTGTCGGGCGCATATTTGGTGGGCGAACGCATGCCGAGCGTCGAACAATTGGCGCAGGCAATGAATGTCAGCAAGCCCGTCATCGGCGAGGCACTGAAGGTTTTGACCAAATCCAAGACGCTTCGCGTGCAGCGCGGCAGCAGCGGAGGCCTGTTTGTCCTGACCAACCGGATCAGGGAGAGTCTTGTCTCCCTAGGCGGACAGATGAACCGCCTCAGCTTGACTGAAATCGTCGAGGCGCGTCATCCGATTGAACTGCAACTCGCGCTGCTGGCTGGCGAACGCGCGACGGACGCCGATTTTGCAGCGATGCAATCGTGCATCGACAATCTACGCAAGCACCGCGACGGTGACCTGATGCTGCGCATGCGCTTCGACCACCTGTTCCACTACAGCATCGGGCGTGCGGCCCGCAGCCGCGCGCTGGCTCACTATCAATATCAGCTTCTTGAGCAGCTGTTTATCTTGATGCAGGATTATTTCTTGTATGGCGAAGATCCCAACTTGGTTGTCGATCTCCACGAGCGCACGCTGACGGCAATCCGCAGCCGCCAGCCGCATGCGATCCGGCAAATTATCGCGGAGCATATGCAGCCGCTTGAAGAAGCGGCTGCGGCCCTCGCATCCCGTCAGACAAACTTCATATCTGCCTGAGTCCACCCCTCTGCGAGCTACTTCGTAGCCGCAGCCAAGGCAGCGGCCAGCAAGATGTCAGCACCGGCGGCAATGTCCTCGTCCGTGGCAAATTCACTTTCGTTGTGGCTGATGCCCTTCAGACAGGGGATGAAGATCATCGCCGTTGGAGCCACCTTGGCGATATTGAGCGCGTCATGTCCGGCGCGACTGGGCAGATCCAGGCTGGAATAGCCGTGCAAGTTGGCGGCCGTGCGGATGTACTCACGTACCTTGGGATCGAAGACGATGGGCGCGTAGTTCCAATACGGCTCGAACTCCACCGACAGCCCATGCTCGGCCGCGATCTCTCGGAACCGGCCCTCCAGTTTCGCTTGCAATGCATCCAGACTGGCTGCGTCGGGATGGCGTACATCGAGCACCAGGTCCACCCTGCCCGGCACGATGCTGTGCGAATCTGAGGGCACCGACAGCCGGCCGACGGTCACGCGCGCATCGGGAGTATGTGCAAGGCCAATTTCCTGCGCCGCCAGCACCATCTTTGCAGCTCCCACCAGCGCATCCTTGCGCAGGTGCATTGGCAGCGGACCCGCATGCACATTCTCACCGAGCACACTGACACGCGTGTCGCGAATGCCGACGAAACCGCTGACCACGCCGATGGTGGTGTTGGCTTGCTCGAGCACGACGCCCTGCTCGATGTGCAGCTCAATGTAGCTGCTGATCGGGAAGCCCGCCGCATGCGTCCCGGCATAGCCGATCCGCTCGAGTTCGCTCGCGACACTCACACCCTCGCTGTCCTGCCGGGACAGGGCGTAATCGAGTTCATACGCCCCAGCAAAAACGCCGGAGGCAAGCAAGGGCGGCTGAAACCGTGCGCCCTCTTCATTGGTCCAGTTGACCAAGTCGATCGGACGATCCGTGGCAATACCGTGATCGTCCAGGGTCTTCATCACCTCGAGCGCGGCAATCACACCCACCGGCCCATCAAAACGCCCCGCCATGGGCTGACTGTCCAGATGGCTACCGATCAAGACGGGCAGTGCGCTCTCGTCACGGCCAGCGCGGCGAGCGTACATGTTGCCGATGCGATCCACCCGCATCGGGTAGCCCGCCTGCTCGCACCAGTCGCGCAGCATATCGCGTGCCTCCTTGTCCTTGTCGCCAAGCGCCAGCCGGTGAAGGCCGCCACGCGGGGTCGCGCCCACTGCGGAAATATTGTCCATGGCTTCTTTGAGGCGAGCACGATTGACTTTGATAGGCTGCATGGGATTTCTCTCGATGGTTGCTGAAATGGGGGCACTGACGGCTGACCAGCGCCTGTCGTTCGCCGCGTCTGCCTTCTTGGCCTGCATTGCGGACGTCACGCGCCGAGCAGATCGGCAATGTGAGGCATCAGGTCCGGCTTTTCTTCCAGCCCGAAACCGGGCGCCTGCGTAGGCGACACCGTCCCGCCGACAACTCGGCATCCAGGGGTATAGCCGCCGAATGGCGAAAATACGCCGGGGTAGGCCTCAGAGCCGCCCAACCCAAGTCCGACGACGATATGCAGGGCAAGCATGTGACCGCCGTGTGGATGGACTTCCTTGCGCGAGTAGCCGTGCTTTTCCATCACCGCGATCATTCGGGCAAATTCAGTCACCCCGTAACTCAGGCCTGGATCCATCTGGAAGTAATCCAATCCCTTGCGCATGCCACCGAAGCGCACCAGGTTTTCCACATCGGCGACAGAGAACAGGTTTTCTCCCGTCGCAAGGCGATGCGGATAGACGGCGCTGAGCTCGGCCATCAGCGCATAGTCGAGCGGATTTCCAGGCTCCTCGTACCAGCGCAATCCGAAATCCTGCATCGCGCGACCGTAGGCAACGGCCGTTTCTGTATCGAAGCGACCGTTGGCATCCACCGCCAGGTGTTGAGGTTCGCCCACCACCTTGAGGGCAGCCTCGATGCGGGCGATGTCTTCCTTCAGCGCGGCACCGCCGATCTTCATCTTGAAGCGCACATAGCCGAGATCCTGGTAGTGCCGCATCTCGTCCTGCAGACGACCGAGGTTGTCTTCGGGGTAGTAGTAGCCGCCAGCCGCGTAGACCGGCATGGCATCCACTGGCTGCACGCCGAAATGGTGCGCGATCAGTTTCCAGGCGGGGATACCTAGCAGCTTGGCATTGAGATCCCAGACTGCAAGCTCAATGGCCGCCGCTGCATGCGCCCGATCCCCATGCCCCCCCGGTTTCTCGTTGCGCAGGATGGTCGCCAACACCTTCTCGGGAGAAAACAAGGTGCCATCCTCCGTCAGCAGGCTGGCGGGATCGGCCGCCTGTAGGCGCGGGATGAAACGGCTTCTGAGCAGGCCGCTCTGGTCAAATCGGCCAATGGAGTCAAACGCAAGGCCGACCACCGGCTTGCCATCGCGGATGACATCAGTGACGAGGGCAACCAAGGAAACCGTATGTTCGGCGAAATTAACCACCGAATTCTTGATGTTGGCTTGCAGCGGGATGGCCCGCTCACGTACTTCGACGATGCGCATGTGGTGAGCTCTCTCGGTTAGATGGCCTTCAACGCCTGCTCCAGTGCCTTGACCCCGTCGACGATGTCGGCCTCGGTCACGACGAGCGCTGGGTAGAAATGGGCGGCGAGCAGATTGCCATCGCGAGAAAAGCGCGCAAGCAAACCGTGGTCGTAGGCCACCTTGCGCACCTTGCGCAGCGTGGCATCGGGATCGACCTGATCCGCGATGTCGGTCATCGTGCTGGACAGCAGGCCGATGACGGACACATGGCGCACGCGCGGCACGGCGGCCTTCACCCGCTCCAGTTCGCGACGCAGCACGGCCTCCATGTTGGCGGCATGCTCAACCATGCCCTCGCGCTCCATGATGTCGATGACCGCCATGGCCGATTCGCAAGCCACCGGATGGCCCGCATAAGTGTTCAGATGCAGCAGCGGTGCATCCTTGAAGACTTCCTCGACGCGTCGCGAAACCGCCACCGCGCCCATGGGCACATAGCCCGAGGTCAGCCCCTTGGCGAAGGTGACGATATCGCCACGCACGCCGAAATGCTCGGCGCCGAACATCTTGCCGGTACGACCGAAGCCGCACACCACCTCGTCGATGATGAGCAGGATGCCGTGGTGGTCGCAGAACTTGCGCAGCTTTGCGAAGTACTCCGGATGCGGCACCTTGACCGCCTGCGGGATGGCCACCGGCTCGGCGATGATCGCCGCCACCGTGTCGGGCCCCTCGTTTTCCACCGTGCGGGTGAAGTCGTCGAAGCAGGCCATGGAGCAGGCATCGCCAGCCCCGCAATGTCCGCAGCGCCCTGGCGAGGGCTGGGCCCCCTGGATGAAGCCCTCAGGCAGGGGACCGAAGCCCTCCTTGAAGGCGGCCACTCCGGTCGCGGCCGACGTCGCATAGGTGGAGCCATGGTAGGAGCCCACACGAGACAGGATCTTCATGCGCTCGGGCTGACCGCGGCGGCGATGGTACTGACGCGCGATCTTGAACGCGAGCTCGTTCGATTCGCTGCCGCTGCTGGTGAACGAGAAGACGGGGTCGTCGCACAGGACCATATCTGCCAGCCGTTCCGCCAGGGCCACGGCATAGGGGTGCGAGATGCCGGCATCGAGCGAAATGAACTCGAGCTGCTTGACCTGCGCGGCAATGCGCTCGGCCACTTCGGCGCTGCCGTGGCCGATCTGGCAGGCGCCCAGATGCGTGCCCGCGTCCAGCAGCTTGTGGCCGTCCTCGTCATACACATAGGCGCCATCGCCGCGGACGATGGCCTTCGGGTAGGTGTGCGGGTATTCGCGCTCCAGCTTGGTGAAGTCGGCCAAGAAATGCCGAAGGCGATGCTTGGCGCGGTCTTGGGAGCTGAGCTGGGAATCGGTTGCCGACGTTGTCATGGGGGTGTTCACTCTTGATCTTTCAAAGGTTGTAAGGAAGCGGCGCCAGCCACTACGAGCGCATGACGAAGGGATCCTGAACTTCTTCAGAGAGCTCGCACCAGACACTCTTGGTCTGCAGATAGGCGTCCATCGCTTCGATGCCGTTTTGACGACCAATGCCGCTCGCCTTGTAGCCGCCGAACGGCGAATTGAAGGTCATGGCGCGGTACATGTTCACCCAGACAGTGCCCGCTTCCAGGCGATGAGCGACGCGGTGCGCACGGCGAATATTCAGCGACCACACGCCGGCGGCGAGGCCAAATCCGGTGCCGTTGGCCAGTGCAATGACCTCTTCTTCGTCGTCGAAGGGGATCACCGACAGCACCGGGCCGAAAACCTCGTTTTGCGCAATGAAGCTCTGCGGCTTGACGTCGGTCAGGATGGTCGGCGTGTAGAAGTAACCGCCGGGCAAACCGGGCACCGAGGCGCGACAACCGCCGTGAACCAAGGAAGCGCCTTCATCCAGCGCGCGGCGCACCATGTACTCGTTTTTCTCCAACTGCGCCTTGGTCGCCACCGGGCCCATTTGCGTGCTTGCCTCCAGCGGATTGCCAATGCGAATGCCGCGAGCGCGCTCGGCCAACTCGTTGAGCATCCGGTCGTGCAGGCTGCGATGGATGAAAGCGCGCGAGCCTGCAACGCAGGTTTGACCGGCCGCGGCAAAAATGCCGGCCAGAAGGCCTGCCTTGGCCTGCTCCAGGTCGGCATCATCGAAGACGATATTGGCTGACTTGCCGCCCAGCTCAAGAGTGACATGAGCAAAGCGCTGTGCCGCACGAATGCCGACCGAACGCCCGGCCTCCACCCCACCAGTGAAGGAGATCTTGGCAATGTCGGGGTGATCGATCAGTGCTTCGGCGGTGGCGCGCTCGCCGGTGATCACATTGAGCACGCCCGGCGGGAAGCCGACCTCTTCGGCCAACCTGACCGCCTCGATGATCGACGCCGATGTCACCTCAGAGGGCTTGATCACCACGCAGTTGCCCGCAGCAAGGGCCGGGGCGACGGCCATGATGGTGAGGAACAACGGGGAGTTCCACGGCATGATCACCCCGACCACACCCAACGGCTCGCGCCGGGTGTAATTGAGGACGGAAGAGCGCTCAACGGGGATCACCCGGCCCTCAATCTTGTCAGCGAGCCCGCCGTAGTAGTACAGCCAGTCCGGCACGATGCGCGCCTGCAGCACCATTTCGTTGAGCAGCTTGCCGTTTTGCGCCGTCTCAAGCTGCCCGATTTTCTCGGCATTGTTCTTGATGGCGTCTGCCCACAGCATCATCAACCGCCCGCGCCGGGTCGGCGACAGACTGCGCCAAGCCTTCCCCTCGAAGGCATCCTTGGCGGCAGTGACGGCCTGTGCAACGGCGTCGGTGTCGCCGTTGGCAAACGTGGCCCATTCCTCACCAGTGGTCGGGTTGTAGGACGTGAACCTGGCACCCGACTGCACGCTCTGGCCGGCAATCCAGTGACCGTATTCAGTGATCTGATTGGTGTTCATGGCTAATAGATTAAAGATTAATGTATTTGATGATTTTATCCCGGCCAACCCACGCGGCAGACAAGTCATGTCGGGAAATACGCGCTCTCGTGGTTCGCGAATGCGCGGAAAACCGACTGCGAATCAGCAACCATGCGAGGTTGCCCGGGCCCGCTCACTCCTGGCGCAACGCAGAAAGATGGCCAGCTTTGGCGGATGGGGCCAAGAAGAGTGTGATAGCAGCGCCGGCGGCAGCCGCCATCAGATAGAAGCTGGGTGCCAGCGGATTGCCCGTACTGTCGATCAGGTAGGTGGCGATATAGGGCGCCGTGCCACCGAACATCATCACAGAGGCGTTGTAGCCGATGGAGATTGAACTGGCACGCACGGTCGTCGGGAACATCTCTGCCATATAAGCGAACAGCGGCGCGGCGCACGCTGCAATGATCGCTGAGAGCACTGCTCCACTGGCCATGGCCGTGCCAAGGCTGCCGCTTCCCGCAATCATGCGGAAGATCGGGTAGGTCAGAGCGACCAGCAAGAGGCTCGCGACGATGATGACGGGGCGACGGCCAACGCGGTCCGATACAGCCCCCCAAATCGGCAACGCGACGATGTGCGCAAGCAGGATGACCGCGGTCACGGAGAAGACTTGGTCAGGCTTGAATCCAACCACAGTCTTCAGGTACGAGGGCATGTAGCTCAGCACCGTGTAAAAACCCACGCCATACGACAGAGTGGCACCAAAGGCTACCGCGATCCATTTGAACTGCTTTTTCAGGCTCGACTTGAGCGGCGACGGATCCGCCCCCTTCTTTTCCAGGAGCTCGCGAAACAGCGGCGTGTCCTCCACTTTGGTGCGAAGGTACAACCCGACGATCCCCAGTGGCAAGGCAATAAAGAATGGAATCCGCCAGCCCCAGGTGCTCATGAATTCCTTGGAGTAATTCGAGCTCAGATACAGCATCAGCACGGAGCCGAACAGCAGTCCGACAGCGGAAGCTGCGGGTAGCAGGCTGGACAGCAGGCCCCGCTTGCCATCGGGCGCGTATTCATTGACGAACGAGGAAGCCCCGGCGATCTCGCCGCCGGCCGACAGCCCCTGGAGAACCCGACACAGAAGAAGCAGCACTGGAGCCAGCAGACCGACCTGCTCAAACGTCGGCAAGATTCCGATGATGAAAGTCGACAAGGACATCAGCACCACGACCGCTGCAAGGCAACGCTGTCGCCCGATGCGATCTCCGATGTAACCAAAGATCAGGCCGCCAAAGGGGCGCGCAAAGAACGCCACGGCAAAGGTAGCGAACACCGGCATCAGGCTCGAGCCATTGAAAAATGCAAGGGCGAGATAAGTCGCGACATAGGCATAAACGCCGTAGTCATACCACTCGACAAAATGGCCGATTACCCCGGCAGTGATGGCGCGCTTCAGAGTGGAAGTCTTCTCCACACTCGGAATCGACGAGACTAGTGCAGCGTCATGCATGAAATGGCCCTCGGATAGTTAGGGTATTGAACTCTTGTCTTGAAGGGCGTTCGCAGTTGCGTTTGCCGCCCGGATGCAAAAACCCCCTTGCGAGTCCTTGCTCACCCCTCAATTGATCAAAGTTTATGTTCTTTGTTTTTTGGACGCAAGGAGAACCACCGCTCCGGGGGTAAACCCCGAGAAATAGCGCACCGATGCCGCGCAGCGCATTGGCGCCTCCCCAAAGCCGAATCAGTGGCCAGACGTACCGGATGGCGTGAGAGTTTTGCAGAGGGCCCGAAGGAGACACCGGTGCCCCGAGCACTGGCACCGCCGGTATCTCAGCGTTCCGAACGGCTCCAAAGCAGAGGCGCTGTGGACAGTGTGGACTCGCTGCGCGTTCATCGAGCGCGAGATCGTCAAGGGGGTGTGCCGTGCATCAGTCAGCCAGCAACTTCGACGCCAGGAGCCTGACCCTTGACGCCACCAGGCGTGCCGCTTCGGACATCGGTCTTTGCCGGCTGAGGCTCAGCGCGATCGTCCTCCTGATCCCGGGGCTCGTTACCCGGCACGCACTGAGAACGCCAGCCCCCACCTCTTGGGCGACCGCAGTCATCGGTAGCAGCGTGAACGCATAGCCGCTTGCGGCCACGTCCTTCATCGAGGTCGCCGTATCGACCTCCATCACGATGTCGAGCGCTACGTTGTGCCGTCGAGAGAGCACGTCGAGCGTTGCACGCAGCCCGTTGGGAACCGCCGGCAGTACCAGCGGCAGACCGCTCAGCGCGCGAAACGGCATGGTCTCTGCCGAAAGCTCGATCAGGCCCGACTTTCCAATCAAAAAGGTGTCAACCTTGCCGAGCACATCCTCACCGCGCAAAGCGGACGAGCCGTAACGATTGACCACAATCATGTCGAGTCGACCCGACGCGAGTTGCTCATCGAGCGTGCCACTGAAACCTTCCAGCACGTGCAGGCGCAACGCTGGCGCTCTCTCACGCATATCGGCAAAGAGCGTCGGCAGCAATTGACGTGACAGTGAAGGGAGCACGCCGACGTGCACCGTGCCGGTCAACACACCGACCGTCTCGCGCGCCACGGCATCAAGCTGGGTTGCTTGATCAACCACACGCTTGACTTCGGGATACATGCGCTTGCCGAAATCAGACAACGTCATGCCGCGCCCTGTTCGATCGAAAAGCCGCCCGCCCCATGTCGCTTCCAGCATGGTGATTTGTCGACTGACCAACGACTGCGCCGTGTCCGACGCGAGGGCCGCGCGCGAGAGCGACTGCATGTCGGCCACGAGCAGGAATGTGCCGAGTTGCTTCAGGTTCATGCTTTCACTTTAATGGAAAGCAGAAATACATCAATTCCTCTTTCTGGAAATAACGAGGAGTCCTAACCTCGGCACCTGCAACCCAAAAAGGAGACATCCATGAAACTCATGCACCTGCTCTGTACGGCGCTAACCACACCCTTGTTGTTGATCTCGCCGCCGCTGCACGCACAGGAGGCGGGTTATCCCAAACACCCCGTCACCCTCGTGGTGCCGTTTCCAGCGGGAGGCCCCACGGATTCGATGGCGCGCCTGCTCGCACAGAAGCTCGGCGACAAGCTGGGCCAGCAAGTCATCATCGACAACCGTGCTGGCGCCGGTGGCGGTATTGCCGCTGAGCTTGTGGCGCGTGCACCGGCCGATGGGCAGATGCTCTTTTTCGGTACCACCGGCACGATGGCCATCAACCCCAGCCTGTACAAGAAGCTGCGCTATGACCCGCTGAAGGACTTCGTCCCCGTCAGCCTGATGGCGACGACGATGAATGTTCTTGTCACAAGTCCGCAGGTTCCGGCCAAGAACCTGACTGAACTGATCGCCCTAGCCAAGGCCAAGCCCGGCGAACTGACCTATGGATCTGCGGGCAATGGAAGCTCCAACCACCTGTCGGGCGAGTTGTTTCGAAGCACAGCCGGCATTCAGATCAATCACATTCCCTACAAGGGCTCAGCGCCAGCGCTCATCGACCTACTGGGCGGTCGCCTGTCGATGATGTTCGACACCATCGCGCAGCAGACGCAGAACCTCGCCACCGGCAAGGTGCATGCAGTGGCAGTGACAGGTGCCAAACGCTCCCCGCTCTTGCCCAACGTGCCCACCGCCCAGGAAGCAGGCCTCAAGGGCTACGACGTGACGATCTGGTACGGCGTGCTGGCGCCCAAGGGCACGCCGGTGTCTGTGGTCGACCGTTTGCAGCGCGAGATCGCTGCGGTCATGGCCACCGACGAGATGAAAAAGCGCATGGAAGCTGATGGGGCGGAGGCTCGCAGCACCACATCGGCCGAATTCGCAGCGCTGATCAAGAGCGACACCGCCAAATGGGCGCCGGTGATTAAGAACTCCGGTGCCAGCCTCGACTGAACCGGAAACCCTTATGGACTCCCTGCTCGATCCTCGCCTTCAGAAGGCTTTTGCACCGCAACGTATTGCTGTGGTTGGCGCCACCGAAGACCGCAACAAGGTCGGGGGGCGGCCGTTGCACTACCTGCAGCGCTTCGGTTTCCAGGGTGCGATATATCCGATCAATCCCAAGCGCGAAACCGTACAGGGCCTGCAAGCGTACCCGTCGCTCGATGCAGTCCCTGAAACACCCGATGCGGTGATCATTGCCGTTGGGCAGGACACGGTTGCCGGTGTGATCGACCAATGTGCCGCGCGTGGTGTAGCCACCGCCATCATCATGAGTTCCGGCTTCGGTGAAACCGGTAGCGCAGGCATGGCGATGCAGGATGCACTTGTCGCGCAGGCTCGACGTCTGGGCGTGCGTTTGATCGGCCCCAACGCGCAAGGCGTAGCCAACTTTCACACAGGCGCGGTGATGAACTTCAGCACGATGTTCATGGAAGTCGCGCCGCAGGACGGTCCTGTGGCCATCATCAGCCAAAGTGGCGCGGCCAGTGTCATGCCTTACGCAATGCTGCGCGAGCGCGGCGTGGGCGTGCGCTATTTGGTCGCGTCCGGCAACGACGCGGACGCTTCCGTGTGCGAGCTTGCACTGGCAGCTGCGGCGGACCCGGAGATCCGTGTGGTGCTGATGTACATCGAATCGCTGAGCGACCCGATGATGCTGGCGGAAGTGGCGCGCCTTGCCGCTGCGCGCGGCGCGGCGGTGATTGCCCTGAAGTCGGGTCGCAGTGCACAAGGTGCGAAGGCCGCCGCCTCGCACACTGGCGCCATCGTCAACGACGACGTCGTGGTCGACGCTTTCTTCGAGCGCCACGGAATCTGGCGCGCCAACGATGTGCACGGGTTGGTCAATGCCGTCGAACTCTATCTCGCAGCCCCACCGCGACCGGCGGATCGCTTGGTCGTCATGAGTCACAGCGGCGCAGTTGGCGTGCTCTGCGCGGACGCTGCCGAATCGTTGGGATTGCCTTTGGCGGATCTGGGTGAACCTGTTGTGAAGGCGCTGACAGCCATCATGCCCAGCTTCGCGACGGCACAGAACCCTGTCGACCTTACCGCGTCGCTCATGACCAAGGGCGGCATGTACGCGGACACACTCGGCGTCCTTGCAGGCGACCCGCAAGCCGATATGTTTCTCGTGGGCATACCCGTGGCCGGTGAAGGCTACGACGTGCCGGGCATGGCGCGCGATACGGCGCATTTCGCAACCTTGCGCAGCAAGCCGACCGCGGTATCGGCACCGCAGGCGTCGGTGCGGGAGGTTTTTCGTGAAGCAGGCGTTCCAGTGTTTTCGCATGAAACCGATGCCATCGACGCGTTGTACCAGTGGAGCCGCCATGGGGCCCTGCTGCTGCAGGCCGCAACGCGCAGCGCATCGAAATCGACTTTCGTGCCCATGCCCGAGTTGCCGGAGGGCATTTCGCCACTCCTGAGCGAGGCCGAAAGCCTGCAACTACTCACCGATGCGGGCATCCCCACCGTGCCATACCGCCTGTGTCGCAGCGCCGAGGAAGCTGTGGACGCTTGGCGCGCCCTGGGCCCGGAAGTGGTTGTCAAGGCATGCTCGGCACAGATTCCACACAAGAGTGAACATGGCTTGGTCTTCATGGATCTGCAGACTGCAGAGCAGGTCGCGCAAGCTTGGGCTACCTGCTTGCAACGTGTGGCCGCAATGGGCGTAGCGCTGGATGGCGTGATCGTCGCGCAGCGCGTCCGAGGCCGCCGCGAGTTCGCACTTGGCGTGCGCCAGGATCCGCTTTTCGGAACCGTCGTCATGGTGAGCGACGGTGGCAAGTATGTAGAGGCGCTGCGCGACTTCGTCGTGATGCTGCACCCATTCTCGGAGGCCGACGTTCTCGCCAAGTTGCGCACTCTGCGCGTCGCCCCCATCCTGGCGGGTGTTCGCGGTGAGCGGCCGATCGACTTGAACGTGGTGGCCCGTGCCGCGGTGGCCCTGGGCGCATTTTCCGCTGCGCATCCGAAGTCCATCGCTTCGATTGACCTGAATCCGCTGATCGCCTGCGACGAAGGCCAAGGCGGCTGGGCCGTCGATGCGGTGATCGAGCGTTCCGGAGGTATCCATGTCAACAAATGACGCCATTCTGATCGAGATGCGAGACGGCATCGCCGTGGTTCGGCTCAACCGCCCTACCGTAATGAACGCAGTGAATCCTGAACTGCGCCGGGGCCTCACTGAAGCACTGTACTCACTCGACGCGAAGCCTGACGTTCAAGCCATGGTCCTCACTGGCAGCGGCGAACGTGCCTTCTGCGGCGGTCAAGACCTGGATGAATCCGCGACCATTGACACGAACACGCTGGCCGGCTGGCTCAACCGTCAGCATGCGATGTACCAGGCGCTCCGTGACGTCACAAAACCGATCGTGGCAGCGCTCAACGGCACGGCCGTAGGTGCTGGCTTTCAGATGGCACTGATGTGTGACATGCGGGTGGCGCACGCGTCGATGCGCATGGGGCAGCCTGAAGTGAAGGCTGGACTCGCGAGCATCGTCGGTTCTTACCTGATGTCGCTGCAAATTGGTCATTCGCTGAATCAGCAGTTGTCGCTGACCGGCGATCTCATCACCGGCCAACGCGCCTACGAGCTCGGTTTGGTCAATGACATGGTTGCGCCCGAACAGGTGCTCGCGCGTGCGTTGGAGCGCGCTCGCACGATGGCCGGATTGCCAGGCGCGGCGCTACGCACGACCAAGCAGCGTTTCCGCGAACGCACGCAGCCGGGCTTTGAAGAAGCTTGTAGCGCAGGAATCCGCTATCAGCTCGAATGCTATTCAACCGGCGAGCCACAACGCGTAATGCGCGAATTTGTCGCCCGGCGCGACGCGCCCAAGACCTCGAAACCCACCAATGACTGATCGAATGACAAGCCCCACCGACATTTTTATTGATGGCGCCTTTACCCCTGCCCGGGGCGAACACGAATTACCCGTTGTAGACAGCTTTACAGAAGCGATCTTCGGGTCCTATCGCAGCGCTTCAGCGGCGGACGTCGACGCCGCGGTAACGGCCGCCCGGCGCGCCTTCGACGCCTGGGCGGCAACGCCCATTGCCGAGCGCATTGCCGCCGTCCGCCGAATCGCCGGTGCGCTGCGTGACCAGAGTGAAGCCCTGACCATCGCCATTTCTCGGGAAGTCGGCATGCCTCGCAAGCTCGCCGGTCGCATCCAGGTGGGAGCGCCGATTGCGGCCTGGGACATGTATGCCGATCTCGCCGCCGAGTTCGAGTGGGAATCGCGGATTGGCCATTCGCTGGTGCAGCAGGTACCCACCGGCGTCGTGGCCTGTATCACGCCCTGGAACTATCCATTGCATCAGATCACGGGGAAGGTCGCGCCTGCACTGCTGGCGGGTTGCACAGTGGTGCTCAAACCGTCCGAGCTGGCCCCCACCAGTGCCTTTTTGTTGGCCGATGCCGTTCGGCAAGCCGGATTACCACCAGGGGTCTTCAACCTCGTTCACGGCACCGGTCCAGACGTGGGGGAGGCGCTGGTCCGCCATCCGGGCGTTGACATGGTGTCCTTTACTGGATCGACCCGCGCCGGAAGCCATATTGCCTGCGTTGCTGGCAGTGACATCAAGCGTATTGCGCTGGAACTCGGTGGCAAGTCAGCGGCGCTCGTGCTGCCTGAGGCCGATCTCGCGTCGGCGGTCAAGGTGACGCTGGCTGGCTGCATGCTGAATTCGGGCCAGACCTGTTCGGCCACTACACGCCTGCTCTTGCCGCGCTCATCGCTCAAGGCTGCTGAAGATATCGCGCAAGAACTTCTCGCCGGCTACCGTATGGGCGACCCGGCGGACGGCGCGACACGCCTGGGACCACTGGTCTCGAAGGCACAGCAGAAGAAAGTTCTAGGGCTGATCGACGATGCATTGGCCGCTGGCGCACGGCGTCTTGGACCAGCCGCGGATCTGCCTGCACACGGCTTCTTCGTGCCGCCTACCGTGCTGACCGACGTGGAGTCTCAGATGTCCATTGCACAGGAAGAAGTGTTCGGCCCTGTTTTGGTGCTGATTGCCTATGACGATGTGAAGGCCGGAATCGCGTTGGCCAACAGCACCGACTACGGGCTGGCAGGCGCTGTGTGGGGACCCGCCACAGCGCAGACTTTGGCGGTCGCACGTTGCATGCGTGCCGGACAGATCGACATCAACGGCGCACCCTTCAACCCAGCCGCCCCTTTCGGCGGTTTCAAGAAGTCCGGCATCGGGCGAGAGAACGGCCGCTTTGGCATCGAGGAGTTTCTCGAGCCCGTGTCCATTCAGTTGCCCCAAGTTTTCCTTGCGCTGACCAACATCTAAATCGAGTCGATCATGACCTTCAAACAAATTCTTTATCAAGTCGACGGATCCGTCGCCACCATCACATTCAATCGACCTGAGCAGATGAATGCACTGACAAAGGTCCTTGAGGCGGAATTGCGTTCAGCTATCGAGCAGGCGGGGCGGGACCGCGCGGTGCGAGCGATCGTGCTGACCGGGGCGGGCCGCGCCTTCTGCGCGGGGATGGACATGGAAGAGCTTGCAGTATTGCCGCCCGAAGACATTCAAGCGGAGGAGTGGATGCGGCCCTACGACATGAACCGACGTAGCGACTACCAGTCGCGATACACCTACTTTCCGGCTACGCCCAAGCCCATCATTAGCGCCATCAACGGCGCAGCGGCTGGACTCGGCCTCATCATGGCGCTCTACAGCGACTTTCGTATCGCGTCGGAAAAGGCTGTCTTCGCCACCGCCTTCGCGAAACGGGGCCTGATCGCTGAACATGGCATCGCATGGGTATTGCCACGCATCGTCGGTCACGCGAATGCCACCGACCTTCTCCTGACATCCCGAAAAATCAATGCGGCTGAAGCCTTGTCTATGGGCCTCGTCAATCGTGTCGTGACAGCGGATGACCTCTTGCCTCAAGCTCAGAAGCTGGCTGTATCGCTCTCGACGGAGGTTTCGCCACGCTCCGTGCGCGTAATGAAGGCGCAACTCTGGGAAGCGCCTTATCAGACGTTGGGGGAGGCGGTCGCACTGGCCAATTCGGAGATGGTCGAAAGCATCCGCAGCGAGGACTTCACTGAGGGCATCAAACATTTTGTCGAGCGCCGGCCGGCGCAATTTTCAGGGCGCTAAGCGGACTCTGGATGAATTCGCAGTGGCCCGCTACCGTGCATAGCTTTGAGCGAATTAACTGAAAGTTGCAGGTGGCATTTGAGGGATTCATGTCTCTGGACGTGGATGAGCCAATCATCGCGCGGACACGTATTGCGGCGGACTTGTGAGTCGGAAGCTCGCTCAGCAAGGCATGGAAGATGTCGCCGTGCCTGCTCTCTCAATGGCGATGGCGCGCATGCTCATGCATCAGAACTGGGATCGGTACAAGTTCGAGATGGAACCGGAAGACATCCGGGTGAGACAGTTCACCCCGTGCATCTGCTGGCAGCTTGGCTCCTCCTTGTCCCGGAAGACCAGCACGCCGGATACATAGCGGTGCTTGTGTTGGGTGCCGTTGATGACGGCCATCGCTGTGGCGGGATGGCCTTCTCCAACCTCGAGAGCGACCTCGCGGGGCTGGCCCGTGTGGTCCTTCATGCTGAGCAGGTAGTTCACCGGGGCCTCGCCATTGGAGGTGCCCAACTTGAAGATACGGACGATCACGCAGCCTCCTCCTGGGTGATGCGCTTCAGGTTCTCTTCGGCCAGGTCCAGGACCTGCATCATGACCATCAGCATATCCTCGTCCAAGGGCTGCCGTGGCGACTCATGCAGTGACCGAGCGAGCTGGATCTGCGATCTGTCTCAGTGCAGGTCGTTCGCTGCTCCGCAGCACTTCTTGAACTTCTTGCCGCTGCCGCAGGGGCAAGGCTCATTGCGCCCCACCTTGGGTTGCATCGACTTCGCCACCTCGCGCTCATAGACAGCGCGTCTGAGCGGGAGCCAGTGGGCATGCATGTCCAGCACCGCTTGCGGAATCTGGAGTGCCAGCTCGGCCCTCATGGCAGGCGTCTTGGTGAGTTCGTCCTGATCAACGGAGAAGTCATCTTCGCCGAGCAGGCCGATCGGCCTGAACCAGGCTTGCCCTTGCGGCGTTGATAGCAACGGCTGCCAATCATTCCAGCAGAGCTTCATTCCCTCAACGAAGCCGTAGGCCCACGACTCGGCGTCGTCATATTCCCGTTTGTCGCCCTTGTAGGTCATTGTTGACCAGCCAGGACTGACCACTCGTGGCTCCTCCTCCAGCCCGGAAATGATGCTGTTGAAGTGACGCATGACCAATCCCAAAATGTGGTTCACCTGCTCGATTGACTCCATCGGCGGCATCATCTCCTTGGTGCCCCAGATCTGGGGCAGCCACCGCCTCGGCTGCACGGTGGTCGGACCGACCGCAAGGGCGTGCATGAACCCGTCCACCATGTCCAGCGTCATCACCTCTTCCGTGTCGACCTCATAGAGGAGGAACCAGTCAAGCTCGTCGTACTCGTCCTCGGACAATGGGGCAAATGGATTAGTCATCGATGGATCGAATGCGGAGGTATGACCGCGATTCTCGCCCCGACGCGCCGCCGAAGAAGTACCAACCGTCATCCCTTAGTCCAGCGCTCATGTGGCGACAAGGGCGTGGTCAAAAGAGCGCTTACGTGTCAGCGGCAACCGAGACACGTATAAGTGCATGGCCGGCCTGCCTGTGCAGCAAGACCACGTCGTCGAGAAAGTCGAATCTCGCGCCACCGCGGCTTTTTCTTGCACGACCCGCTCGACTCCCTTGCTCTCGCGCGTGCGCAAATTCCTTCGGCGAGTGCCAGCCCAAGGCACTGTGATCCCGGATCGGGATCGATGTCGCTCGGCGAAACCACAACTACATCATCAACAGAAGTGACCTTGCGGCTGAAGACCTTCGCGAGGCTGAACGGCGCGAACGCGCCGAATAGGTGCACGCAATGTCTTGTAACACCTTCATCTACGGGAACCTACCCATGTATCGCTTTGCCTGGAGATGCGTAATGTTGAAAACAAACGTGCTCATTTCTTTGATACTTGCAGCCCCCCAATACGACTGAGATCGAGTCCCTCTCAGTGCCTATTTCGGCGACGGTCTTTCTTGATCGCAACGAAGAACCAAAGCGGCCGAGGCCTTATTTCGCTTTCACGCTCAGGGATTCGCATGGGAACACTGCTCACGCCTTCATACAGCGTGCCGTTGGTCGCGCTGTCTTACTGCATGTCAGTCGCAGGCTCCTTCATCGCGCTGCTCGCAGCACGTCGGATCGTGGGGCCAGGAGGGCGAATCGGCCTCTATCACGCTGCAACTGCAGGGCTCGCCTTGGGCGGTGTTGGTGTGTGGGCCATGCACTTCATCGGCATGCTCGCGCTCCAACTACATGTCGGCGTTTCGTACTCCATGTTTGAAACGCTGATTTCACTGGTCGCTGCCGTCGTGACGACCGCCATTGCACTTGCTTATGTGGCTGCGGCGCCTCGCAGGGTCGTCCGCCTGCTCGTGCCCGGCTTCCTGCTGGGCATGGGCATCGTCGTGATGCACTACCTGGGCATGTTCAGCATGCGCTTCGGGGGTTTCATCGGCTGGTCGTATTTCATCATCGGCCTGTCCATGCTCATTGCGGTCGTTGTGGCGACCGTGGCGCTGTGGCTCTCATTCAATACCCGCACGCTTGCCGTTCGCGCGCTGGCCGCTTGCGTCATGGGCGGTGCCGTCTGCTCGATGCACTACACCGGCATGGCTGCCGCGAGTTTCATCTGCACAACTACGACACCACAGGCAATTCCTTCGGGCCCGACCATCGTCAGCGGTCTGCAATTGCACGGTTGGGTCTTGATGTTCACCATGGCCGCGTTGTTCCTCCTCGCGCTCGATCAGTTCGTGCGCTACACGGCAGACGTCTCTACCCGGCGCACGATAGAGCAACGGCCCATGAACTGCCTGTCCGGTGGGCACATCGACGAATTGTTCGCTCCTCTGCGCCTTTGGGCATACCACACCGTACAAAGCCATGAGAGCGAGGAACACTGGCTCACCATAGCCCAGTATCAGGCCGCGGCTATCAATGCTGGGTTCATCAAGCCCTTGCCATTCAAGGACGTCCGAGACACAGCGAAGGCAACAGCCCGCTGGGTCTGGAAACACCGCCATGAACTCGGCGGCAGGCACGAGGTGCTGGATGGCACCGACGACCACGCTGCCAAGCGCATGCAGTCTGGTGCAGCTTCCAAGAATCATCGGCGCCACAAACAATCAATGGGCCCCGGAGTGACAAGCCGGCCGCGATAGTGGCAATGCCCATTCACCAAGCCGTGTGCGCTGAAAGGCGATCATCTCGATCTTGGTGTCCTTGAACTTGATCTCGCCGTCCTGCTGGCGCAGGCGCTGAAGCATCTGCTGCGCGAGTGCGGTGATGGCCTCAGGGACCAAGCCCTGGAGGTCTTCGTCCTTGACGATCATGCAGTGGCTGCATGCCTGAGCAAGAACGCCAAACGTTGGGCGGATGCAAGGCTGAGGCGCAGGCAAGAAACGAGATCCCGAGAACGACAGGCAAGCTTGGTCGCTCAATCTGGAGGAAATGGAGCGGCTATCACCGTCGCAGCCTGGTACTGACCAAGACAGAGGCTTCAAGAGACTGGGCGAGCGCATGATGGCACGGGATGTCCAGAGACAGGTGACCGAGTTGCAGGTACGGGCATCGATCCTCAACAGGTTCATCGGTCTGGGAACGCCTGAGACTGTGCGCGTGGCATAGCTGCGTCTGGGGTAAGGGGAGGCCCGCCCTGAATTCGAGCATGCAACAGCGCTGATGAAACCCACGAAACAGACATCCCGACTCTCGCCCGCCATGCGGTTCTCCTGCATGACTTTGTCCACCTCAGCGACGCCGCACAGCACGACCACACCAAACAAGAATGCGCGCAGTGTTTCGTGACATACCACTCACTTTCCGCGATCGGCTGCTCACTTTTGAGTACTTTGTACGTAAGGGTAAACGATAATTTTCTCGTCGACTGACATTTGCAAGCAATCGGCAGGGTCAGTCGAATTCAAAGCTTTGATGGCAAGGACTTCAGTGTCGCGCGCATCGGGGGCGAAGCGGTAGCTGCAGGGCATTGTCCTGGCCGCTTTATTCCTTCTCAGTCGCAACAAAGAGCAACAAGCCGGCTGAAGCCTTATTTCGCTATCGCACGCTCAGGGATTCATATGGGAACACTACTCACGCCTTCATACAGCGTGTCGTTGGTCGCGCTGTCTTATTTCATTTCAGTCGCAGGCTCTTTCATCGCCCTCCTCTCCGCACACCGGATCGTGGGCCCGGGAGGCCGAATCAACTGGTATCACGCGGCCACCGCAGGGCTCGCCTTGGGCGGTGTTGGTGTGTGGGCCATGCACTTCATCGGCATGCTCGCTCTCCAACTTCATGTCGGCGTTTCGTACTCCATGTTTGAAACACTGATTTCACTGATTGCTGCTGCCGTGGCGACGGCCATCGCGCTTGCTTACGTCGCTGCGGCGCCTCGCAGCATCGTGCGTCTGGGCTTGGCCGGTTTTCTGCTCGGCATGGGCGTTGTCGTCATGCACTATCTGGGTATGTTCGGCATGCGTTTCGGAGGTTTCATCGACTGGTCGTACTCGATCATCGGCCTGTCCATGCTCATTGCCGTTGTAGTAGCAACCGTCGCGCTATGGCTGGCGTTCAATACGCGCACATCGGTCATGCGCGTGTTGGCGGCCGGTGTGATGGGGGCCGCTGTTTGTTCAATGCACTACACCGGCATGGCGGCGGCGAGCTTCATCTGCACCACCACAACCCCCCATAAGATTCCTTCCGGCTTGGCCGTCGTCAGCGCTCTGCAATTGCCCGGCTGGGTCTTGATGTTCAGCATGGCTGCGTTGTTCATCTTGGCGCTCGACCAGTTCGTGCGCTACACAGCGGAGTGAGAGCGCTGAAACGGGAAATTTTCTCGTGTGGGTGCATTCGTCGAACTCATGAATTCAACACAAATCACAGTTGATCTTCATGATGGTTGGTCGTGTCTTTTCCAGTTCAAAGAACGCCCAGCGGTCGTTACGCGGGCATCGCAGAGATAGCACTTTCCAGCCTCTCAATGGGTGTTTTAGTGATCATGCCGCACCCTTCAAGGCAGGCCATACTCGCGCACGTCAAACTGCGAGCCAGCCAGTTTTCCAGTGCGCGAACCCCTACCTTGGATGCAAGGAACTGGCAAAGCGGGGCCATAGGACTGCGAAGAATTTTCTTCACGCCAAGCGTCGTTGACTCTGGATTGAGTCCATTCAGTTCACTACTACATGATCGCGGCGATCACCTCGAACGAGAGTGCTAAAGGGCCTCTTTCCATGCCCAATTCACGAAGATCACTTGGTTCTGACTTTTGAAAAAACCGATGTACTGGTTGCAGTCATGGACATGGCACGAGCGGGTCATGGTTTCACACCGGCAGACGCGTTGGCCCATCTTGTGGACTTGGTCCAGAAAGAGGACGCTGAGAATGCATCCCATGACACCAATGTCGAAAATCTACTTCGCGTAGGTGCGTGCATCTGGAGCCTGCGGCGAGAAATCTTGAGCTAGTCAAACGATTAACCGCCATGGTGAATTCAGCAGCAGGCTTCGACAGCCAGAAACCGTATCGTGCATGCCCGCGTGAACGATCCCCGTCCTGTTCAGGCTGCGATGCAAATTGGTCCAACGTCTTTTCATCTCGAACAGCGGTCAGCACCTTCGCTTGCTTGAACAGCGCTTGGCCAACTTGGCTGATTGGACGACATCCCAACCCGATGCGCTGCTGCACTCAGCACTGATACCGATCCCGGATGTTCGTAGTCACGAGCCTTCCACCCAACAGCCCGATCTCAGAATCTTGTGGAAGATCTCGATCTTCCAGCACATGGCATACCAGTTGATCTCCCCCATGACGTCGGCCTTCGAACGAAGCGACAGATTCGTGAGGATCTTCCACTCCAGTGCAGCGCGACCCGATGGCGCGTCGCGCTCCTGCGCGTGAATGACTGTCAGATCGAGCGCAGGGTATTGCTTCCGCTTACCGATCGAACGGCGCACTCTGATGCGACGATGCCTGATCTCGAGAAGCGCATCACAACTTTGGCCCTTCACATCCCTGAACTCGACGCGATACACCCTTGCACTCGGACATCAGCCATCTCGTCGGCGACTGTGGATCACCACCGCCCACAAGACGGTCAACGCACGTTCTGACGAGGAATCCCGTGCTCAACTCTGCCGCGGTGAAGAACAACTCGTAGATGTCGCTTTCCCGGTCACCGATGTGTACACAGCGCTCGAGCTGGGCCGTCCGCGAGAGTTTTCTCGCGCCGCGCGAAAGCCCGCCCCCATGGGCCGACGGGGGTGGTCTCTTCGGCTTTTTCCGGTCGACGCCAACACACGAAACCGGAAGCAGCCCACTTGCAGATGCCTAGTGGTTAACGCTAACCCTGCGCGATTCCGTTGACCTTGCAAAAAGCTCGCACTTAGAATCTGCGTACAGGTTCAGATTTAAAGAC
Source organism: Variovorax sp. BGA-UO-ETr-C22 (assembly GCF_059567965.1). Taxonomy (NCBI): domain Bacteria; kingdom Pseudomonadati; phylum Pseudomonadota; class Betaproteobacteria; order Burkholderiales; family Comamonadaceae; genus Variovorax; species Variovorax sp. BGA-UO-ETr-C22. Next base: position 86,717 of record NZ_JCAQPA010000003.1, on the reverse strand, counting down.
CATCTGTGAGATGGCTTTGTCGCGCCTGCATGGTTTGCATCGTCCTCTTGCGGATTATTCCAATGGAGACAACTGTGCAACCCAACGCGATCAAGATCCGCGGCATCGACGATGTCATCGCCTACCTGGATTCACGCCAGGGCATCGTCGGCCGGGCCGCTGTCATTTGGTGGCTCGCACTTGGCGGACTGTTCCTCGACGCTTTTTCCAATTCCGCATTGAGCGCGGGCCTCGGCCCGATGACGCGCAACCTCTCACTCACCGCCGCGCAAGTCGCACTGATGACTTCGATGGCCTCGTGGGTCGCCATTGCGTTCAACCCCATCGGCGGCTGGATGGCCGACCGCTGGGGCCGCATCCGCCCGCTCGTCCTCGCTAAATTCTTGGCCGTGATTGGCGCGGTACTGGTGGTGTTTGCGCCCGGCTTCGAGATGATCCTGGTCGGCCGTTTCTTTGTGGGCGCGGCCTACGGCATCGACTTCGCCATCGCGATGGCGGTGCTCGCTGAGTTCACGCCGACCAAGCTCAAGAGCCGGCTCAACACCTGGCAGGGCATGTGGTATGCGGCGGTGTGCACCAACCTGTTGCTAGCACTGATGTTCTATTCGTGGGACGTGGGCGACGCGATCTGGCGCTACTCTGTGGCGGCCACCGCAGTTTTCGGCGTGACCATCCTCGTGCTGCAGTTCACGTTGCTGGTCGAGAGTCCCGTCTGGCTGGCCCGCAAGGAGCGGCTCGACGAAGCCGCCCGCGCCATGAGCCGCATCTACGGGCAACGCTTCGTGGCAGCACCCCATCGCGAACGGCTGCCGGTGCTCAACCAGGCGCGCCGCGGCGCAGCCAACGTGCTGCTTATCTTTCGTGGCGTGTACCTGCAGCGCACCATCCTTGCTGCTACCGTGCAGATCGGCCAATCGATTCAGTACTTCGCGGTGGGCTGGTATCTGCCGCTGATCAGCGCTACGCTGTTCGGCAAGGACTTCGCGCAGGCCACTCTGGGCGCGCTGGCCTTCAACGTGTTCGGCATCTTCGGCGGCTTTCTCTCGCCGTGGATCGGTCGCAAGCTCGGGCTGCGCCGCGCCTCGGCCTTCGGCTTCGCGATGGTGTTCCTCATGCTTCTCACGCTGGGGTTGTTCCACGGCCGCATGCCGCTGTGGCTGGCGGTGATCGTGCCATCGCTGTTCATCCTGTTCCATTCGGGCGGGCCCGGCGCGAACGGCAAGAGCCTGTCGTCGCTGTCGTTTCGCAGCGAACTGCGCGCAGGCGCCAACGGCATCATCGGTGCGCTGGGCTCCATCGGCGCAGCGCTGGGGCTGCTGGTATTTCCGCTGTTCCGCGAGAAGTACGGGCTGGAGCACACCTTCCTGATCCTGTCGGTGGTGCCACTCATTGCGAGCGCGATCTGCTTTGCGATCCGCTGGGACCCGACCCGCACCGCCATCAGCCCCGACAACGAAGCCGACGCGCCGCAGTTCAAGGACGACACGCGCGCGCTGTCCGAACCTCCGCATCCAGCCGTGGGAAAAATGAACTGATGAATTCCACCACTGAGGACGTGATCCTCTCCATCGATGAAGGCACCTCCGGAACCCGGGCGGCCGTCGTCGGTCGCGACGGGCACGTGTCGTGCCTTGAGTATGCGGCGCTGCAGGTCGACACGCCGTACCCGGGCGTGGTCGAGCAGGACGCAAACGCGATCCTCGAGAAGACCTTGGCCGTGTGCCGCGCGACCATCGCGCGCGCCCGAGCCGAGCACAAGCACATCGCCGCATTGGCCATCGCCACCCAGCGCTGCTCGGCCGTGCTGTGGGACACCCAGACCGGCCGCGCGTTGGCGCCCGTGATGGTGTGGCAGGACACCCGCTACGTCGACGAACTGAGCCGGCTCGCACCCGCATGGGACCCGGTGCTTGTGAAGCAGATGGGCCGCCCGGTGGGCGTGCGCTCGCCCTATCTCTGGGCTGCGCACCAACTGCGTGAAACGCCGGCCACGGCCCGCGCCTTCGACGAAGGTCGCCTGGCTTTCGGGACCATCGACAGCTGGCTGCTGTGGCACCTGTCGGACCAGCGCGCCTGCGTGACCACGCCCACCAACGTGACTTCGGGCAGCGCCTACGTGCTGGCAGAACACCGCTATCAGCTTGACTGGATCGACGCGCTCGGTTTCCCGCGCGAACTGTTGCCCGTATTGCGCGAGGACGCCGACCAGTTTGGCCGCACGCGCACCGACGTGCTGGGCATCGACGTGCCGATCCTGGCCTGCGCGGGCGACCAGCATGCGGGCGCCATCGGCCTGGGTTGCCTCGACCGTGAACAGGCGATGTGCGTGCACGGCACCGGCAGTTTCGTCGACGTGATCGTCGGTCCGGTGCAGCCCGTCAATGGGGGGCTGCACGACGGCACGCTCACCATGATGGCGCGCCGCGCGCAGGGCGTTTCGCACTTCGCGGTGGAGACCTTCGTCGCCACCACCGGCTCGGCGCTGAACTGGGTCTGCGAAAAGCTGCAGTGGTTCGACGACGCGAAGCAGATCAGTCAGCTCGCAGCCACCGCCGGCACATCGCGCAACGTCACATTCATTCCCGCGTTGACCGGCTTGCGCGTACCCGCAATGGAGCCCGCCGCACGCGCGTCGCTCACCGGCATTTCGATGGCCACCACACGCGCCGAGGTGGCGCGCGCCGTGCTCGAAGGCATCGCCCACTCAGTGGCCTCGTGCATCCGGGCGAACGAGGACGTGTCGGACGTGCACGTGTCCGAGCTGGTGGTCGGCGGCGGGCTGGCGAGCAGCTCCACGCTGTTGCAGATCCAGGCCGACCTCACGGGCATACCGGTGCGACGCTTGGCGGAAACCGACCGAGCCAGTCTGCGCGGCATCGCCTTTCTGGCCGGCTCGTCCGGGCTGCTATGGGACTCGCTGCAGCAGGCCCGCGCCACGCTGACCACCGACGCGGTGTTCGAGCCCTCAATCGATGCCGCCGAGCGTCAGGCGCGGCGTGCCCTGTGGCACGCCCGGGTCGAAGCCGAGCTCGCGCAGGCGCGCCACTTCAAGAATGTTTCAACAGGAGAGCTCCCGCGATGATGGTTCTGCCATTCCTGCAACCGTCCAAGGACCGCGCCGCGATGACGGCCACCGAGCCGCTGCGGCTGAACCGGCAGGATCAGCTCGCTCGCCTGGCCGACGAGCACTTCGACATGCTGATCGTCGGCGGTGGTGTCACCGGCGCCTACGCCGCGCTCGACGCCAGCCTGCGCGGCTACCGCGTGGCGCTGGTGGAGAAGGACGACTTCGCCTTCGGCACGTCGTCCAAGTCATCCAAGATGGTCCACGGCGGGCTGCGATACATCGAGCAGGGCAACCTCGGGCTGGTGCGCCACTCGCTGCTGGAGCGCCAGCGGCTGCGCCGCAATGCCCGCCACCTGGTGCAACGCCTGCCTTTCCTGTTTCCCGTCATGGAACGCGAGGGCGTGTTCGACAAGCGCCTGGCCAAGGCTTTCGAAAGCCTGCTCTGGACCTACGACATCGCGGGGGGCTGGCGCGAGGGCATCCTGCACCAGAAGCTGACCAAGTCCGAGGTGCTGTCGCATTGCCCGACCTTTCGTGAAGAGCATCTGACCGGCGGCTTCATGTACTTCGACGCGCGCGTCGATGATGCTCGGCTCACGCTCAACATCGCGCGCACTGCCGCCTTCCATGGCGCGGCGCTCGTCAACCACGCGAAGGCGGTCGAGATCACGCGCAATGCGCACGGCAAGGTTGACGGCGCTGTCGTCCAGGCCGATGGCCGAGAGATCCACGCACGCGCCAGTGTCGTCATCATGGCGACCGGCGTGTGGCTGCGTGACTGGGATGGCCGCAAGAAAGGCGACGAGAAGGCGCTGAACGTGCGCCCCGCCAAAGGCGTGCACGTGGCCATCCCATGGCTCAAGATCCGCAACGACTGCACCGTGACCATCCCGGTACCAGGCCGCAATCGGCGCGCGACCATCACACGCTGGGGCGATGTCTCCTACCTAGGCACCACCGATGAGGACTACACCGGCGACCTCGACGACGTGTGCTGCACGCGCGAAGAACTCGACTTCTTGCTCGATGGCGCACGCTCCGCGCTCAAGACCGATCTACGGGCCGAAGATGTGGTTGGCAGCATTGCAGGCTGTCGCCCACTGGTAGCGCCACCGGGCGGCAAGACGTTGGAGATCAAGCGCAACCACGAAATCCGCATCGCCTCCGATGGGCTGCTCACCATCGTCGGCGGCAAGCTGACGACGTCGCGCCACATGGCCGAACAGACCATCGACGCCGCGCAGAAGGTGCTGGGCCAGCGCAACCGCTGCAAGACCAAATCAGCCTTCCTGCTGGGCGCCGCCGGCTACGACGCGCAGGCCATCACCGCCTCAGGCGGCATGGCAGCACACCTGGGCGAGCGCTACGGCACCGAAGCGCGCTTCGTCACCGACATCCTGCACGCGAACCCCGGCCTGCAAAGGCCGATCGTCGAAGGCCTGCCACACAGCGAAGCCGAGATCGTCTATGCGGTGCGCCACGAACTCGCCTGCACCGTTGACGACGTGCTGTCACGGCGCATCCGCGCGCGCCTGATGGCGCGCGACGCCTCGGGCCGCGCGGCGGCACGCGTGGGCGAAATCCTCCAGGCCGAACTCGGTCTGCCCCCCTCGGAAACGGCGCAGCAGGTCAGCAGCTACCGCGCCGCCATCGAGCATGAAAAATCCATCCTTATGGGAGTGAAGTAGATGATCAGCAAAGACGCCATCCAGCGCGGCTACAACCGCCGCAACTACATCGTGGGCGCACATACGCCGCCGGCCTACGCCAAGACGATCACCAACGCCGACGGCCCGGCGGGCCTGCAACGCGCGCCGGTGCCTATCCCGGCCGCGCACATCGAGGCGCTGCGCAAGGTGGCCGACGAGGTGCTGACCGCCACCGCTGACGTCGTGGCATGGACACGCGACTGGTGGGCCGGCTCCATGGTCAGCGAAACCGGTGGCAGACCCGCCACGCCGCAGGCCGTGATCGTTCGTGCCTCCACCGTCGAACAGATCCAGGCCGTGATGCGCATCGCGCACGCCGCCTCGATCCCCGTGACTGTGTCGGCCGGCCGCAGCAACGTGACCGGCGCGGCGCTACCAGTACGCGGTGGCATCGTGCTCGATGTGTGCGAACTCAACAGGTTCATCGGCTTCGACGCCGACAGCCAGATCGTCGAAGTCGAAGCTGGCATGTTCGGCGATGTATTCGAGGAAATCATCCAGCGCGACCACCGGATGACCATGGGCCACTGGCCGTCATCCTTCGGCATCAGCACCGTCGGCGGCTGGGTCGCATGCCGCGGCGCGGGCCAATTGTCCACGCGCTACGGAAAGATCGAGGACATGGTGTTCGGCATGGACGTGGTGCTGGCCGACGGCAGCCTGGTGACCGTGGGCGGCTACTCGCGCGCGGCCGTGGGCTCCGACCTGCTGCAGCTTTTCATCGGCTCCGAGGGCACGCTCGGTGTGATCGTGCGTGTGCGGCTGAAGCTGCACCGCCTGCCCGACCATGGCCGCGCAATCGCCTACGGGTTCGACAGCTTCGCCACCGGCCTGCAAGCCTGTCGAGAGATCATGCAGCGCGGCGCTAACCCGGCCGCCCTGAGGCTGTACGACGCGCTTGAAAGCAAGGTGCAGTTCGAGCTGGCTGACACGCACGTGCTGCTGATCGCCGACGAAGGCGCACCCGAGATGGTGGATGCCGTCATGGTCATCAGCGAGCGCGTCTGCAAGGAACTCGGACGGGAGCTCGACGGCCCGGTCATCTTCGAGCGCTGGCTCGACACGCGCTATCTCACCGGCAAGAGCGCCGAAGGCTTCAAACGCAGCCCCGGCTTCGTAGCCGACACGCTGGAGATGAGCGGCCGCTGGAGCGACCTGCCCGTCATCTACGACGAGGTGGTGGCTGCTATCAACGCGGTGCCAGGCACGCTGGCCGGCTCGGCCCACCAGTCGCACGCCTACGTGGACGGTGCCTGCCTGTACTTCTCGCTGCGCGGCGAAGTCGAGGTAGCGGACCGCGCGCGTTGGTACCGCGCCGCCTGGGATGCGGCCAATGCGGTGCTGGTACGCCACAATGCCGCTCTGAGCCATCACCATGGCGTGGGGTTGCTGCGTGCGCCCTACATGGCCGATTCTCTGGGTAGCGCCTTTGCTGTGCTGCAGGCCATCAAGCGCACGCTGGACCCGAAAAATATCCTGAACCCTGGCAAGCTCGGCCTGAGTGACGAGCTGCCCGCCCAAGCAGACTGAGTTTCATCGAATGGACCGCTCCCTCGGCGCGCGCCTTGCGCGGCACCCGATCATTGCGACGCTCTATGGGACGGAGCAGATTGACGCCTTCCTCGACAGCCCAAGCGAGATCGCCATCGTCGCGAACGTGGAACTGCGCAAGCTGCATGCCGTGGTGGGGATCATCACGCGCGCCGACAAGATCGTGATCGTCAACATCGACAGTTGCGAGGGCATCTCACCAGACAAGGGCGGCGTCGAATATCTGGCCGAGATCGGCGCGACCAGCCTGGTGTCTACCCGCGTGGCCACCATCCAACGCGCAAACCGGGCTGGCCTGATGACCATACAGAAGGTGTTCGTGACCGACCGCTCGACCTGGCCGCGCAGTGTGAAGGCAGTGGAGCAGAGCGATCCCAATCTGGTTCAGCTGATGCCTGCGCCCATGCTCCCACACATCGCCATCAAGGAGCGCAACGCCTTGCCACCCATCATTGCCTCGGGTTTCGTGAGCACGCAAAACGACGTGCGCGGCGCACTGGCGGCCGGTGCAGTGGCAGTGTCGACGAGTGACGCTGTCATTTGGAGTCTCGACACAAAGCAGCTAAAAAACTGCCCCTGAAAGGGCATTGGTTTCGGTTTAGTTATCGTGGCACGCGCCTGACACAAGCTCTCACCTTCATGAAAATCTTCTTCTCCCCCGCGTCTCCCTTCGTGCGCAAGTGCATGGTCGTGGCCCACGAACTGGGCGTGGCCGATCGCATCGAGAAGCTGCCCAGCGCGGCCGGCCCGGTGAAGCGCGACGCGAGCATCCTCCCGAACAACCCGCTGGGCCAGGTGCCAACCTTCCTCACCGACGACGGCCAGGTGCTGTTCGACAGTCGCGTGATCTGCGAGTACCTCGACACGACACACGGCGGCAGCCTGTTCCCGGCCACCGGGCCTGCGCGCTGGGAGCGCCTGACCGAGCTGTCGCTGGCCGACGGCATGACCGGCGCCGCGCTGCTCGCACGCTACGAGACCATGCTGCGCCCCGAGGCGCTGCGCTGGAGCGACTGGACCGACGGCCAACTCGACAAGGTGCGCACCGGCCTCGAATGGCTCGAAGCGGCGGCGCCGTCGTTCGGCGAGCGCGTCGACATCGGCACCATCGCCTTCGGTTGCGCGCTGGGCTACATGGACTTCCGCTTTCCCTCGGTGGACTGGCGCGCCCAGGCACCGAACAGCGCGAAGTGGTTTGACGCCTTCAACCAACGGGTATCGATGCAGACCACCTTGCCGATGGCATAGGCCAGGAAGACCAGAAGGCCCGCATCGGGGCAATGGAGGAGCTCCGGTCCCAGTGTGGCGAGTTGGAAGTTTGTTGAACTATTCTTGAGGGAGTGCGGATAAGAACCTGGATTGGTTTCATGTCGCAAGTCCGAGACTTTTTCGGTATTCGATCGGGCTGAGAGAGAGAACCAAGGGAGATCTTGATCCGCTTCTCGTTGTAGCGGTGGATGTAGGAATCAACTTCTTTGATGAACTGCTCGACCGGGGCGATCCTCCAGTCTCGAGCGTCGAACAGTTCCATTTTCAGCCGGCAGAAGAAGCTTTCGCACGCCGTGTTGTCAGGCGAGCACGTGTGTTCAGTGCAACACAAATGCTGCCGAGCAACACGACCTGAGCCGTGAACGGCGCTGACGGTGAGACCAACTGTGGCAAGAGGGCAAGGAAGAAGAGCGTGGTCTTCACATTCAAAGCCTCGACCGCAATCCCTTCAGCGAGCGCTCTTCGAACGCCCTTCGACTTCACGCACACGGCACTCGAATCCTGCGTCTTGCTGGTCAGCATGCGGACTCCGAGACAGACAAGGTAGGCGACGCCAATGTACTTGACCATGCCGAAAGCCACGGTCGACTGCGCGATCAGGACGGACAAACCGAAGGCAGCCGCAAGAACGTGGAACGGGCGGCCGATGCCTGTTCCCAGGCATAAGGCCAGCCCCTCGGCACGTCCACCGCCAACGGTTCGCGCCACGGCGTAGGCTATGTGCCCGGCCCGGGCGTGAGGGCGAGCACCGTGGCCGTGCCAAGAAAAGCGAGGAAGAACATTTGCATTCGGTCGCGGCCGGTTCATGAGTGATTCGGCCGCATGAGCGCAGCCAGATCGACATGCCCTCGTGCCTCCAGCGCATCGGAAGCTCCAGCACGATCGCGCGGCTCCTTGTTCTGGCTCAGCTTGAACTTGCCGACGAGTGAGGTGATGGCGATCTCGATGCCCACGATGCTCTGGAGCAGGACGTCGAGGAATTCGGGAGCCGAGTCGCTCATCTTCCAAGGCTTCGCTTCATCCGCCTCGTGCCGCCGGGTCAATCGCGCAACCATCCGACGCACGAAGCGCTCATTGTCCTGAACGGTCAGGACGCCGTGCGCGTGGACCACCTCGTAGTTCCAGGTCGGCACCTGACGGTGCGCCTCATGTTTTGTCGGATACCAGTTAGGCGAGATGTATGCCTGTGCACCTCGGAAGACCACCATGACCTGGCTTCCGGTCGGGTTGCATTGCCACACGGGGTTCGCGCGCGCCACATGCGCCAGCAGCAAGCCATGCGGGCCTACCTCCGGATCGAGTTCGAAGGGCACATGGTCCGCGTCCAGGCCCGAAGGCCCGTGCGTCACGAGCGTGCCGAGCGGGTTGTCTCGAATGAGCCGGTGGAGCGGCTCCTGGCTGATCACGGCGAAGTGCGGAGGGATGTACATCGGTATCTGGCAGCAAAGGTGGGTCCTCTACTGTCGTTCCGAAGCGGCACAATGAGAAGAACCAGTTTTATAACTTTTCGATGGACCAGTTTTTTTCTTTGCGCTCCAAGCAAACCACTGAGGCACCTGGCAGCGGGCGTCGTGTCTACGGCACGCTGCGCGGGCAGATGGCCGACGGATCGCTGCCCGCTGGCGCGAAATTGCCCTCCACGAGGGCTCTGGCGGCCGAGCTGTGCGTGTCCCGCACGACCGTGACTGCGGCGTTCGAGCAGCTTGCTGCCGAGGGATATCTGGTGACCGCGGTCGGGCGAGCAGCACGTGTGGCGAGCCACGTGGCGCCGACGGTTCACGGTCGCCCGATCCCGGACGCCGGCACCAAAGACATCGCTTTGTCTGCGTTTGGAAGACGTGTCGCCGACATCGACGTGCCGGCGCCTCCTGATGCGCCTTCAGCCCGCATCGATTTTCTCTATGGCGCGATCGCTGCACGCGACTTCCCTGCGCAAGCATGGCGTCGTGCATACCAAGCCGAACTGCTGCGCCCACAGCACAGCCTGCGCTACATCCCGGCGGAGGGCGAGGAGTCCTTGCGTACGTCGCTGCGCGGCTACCTGCAACGTGCACGCGGCCTCAGCTGCGACGCCGACCAGATCGTGATCGTGCATGGCTCGCAGCAGGGCATCGACCTTTGCGCCCGGTTGCTGCTCGACGCCGGGGATACGTTCGTCTTCGAGGAACCCGGCTACCTGATGGCGCGACGCTGCTTCGAGGCGACCGGGGCGAAGGCGCTGCTCGTGCCCGTGGATGCTCAGGGACTGCAGACCGCATGCCTGCCCGAGACGGGCCGGCCACGCCTTGCCTACGTGACGCCGTCGCATCAGTTCCCGCTTGGCGGCGTACTCCCCGCAGGCCGACGACTGGAGCTGCTCGCATGGGCGAAACGGTGCCTGGCGTGGATCGTCGAAGACGACTACGACGGCGAGTTCCGCTACCGGCAGCGGCCCATCGACGCACTGCAGTCCATCGACAACGAGGGCCGGGTGATCTACATCGGCACCTTCTCCAAGGCGCTCTCGCCACAGCTTCGGCTGGGCTATCTGATCTTGCCGCGGGCGCTGGTGCCGGTGTTCAGGCAAGCCAAACGGCTTGCAGATCGCCACGCGCCCGTGCTCGAGCAACGGGTGCTCTCAGCGCTGATCGATAGTGGCGCCTACGAACGGCACATCCGCAGGATCCGGCGTACCAACGAGCGCAGACTGGTCGCGCTCCTCGCGGCGATCGAGCACTGCTTGCCAGGCGATGCCGTTGTCACGGGAAGCGCCGCAGGACTGCACGTGGTGATCTGGATTCCATCCTTGCGTCCCGATCAGGAGACGCCGCTGGTGCTGCTTGCGAAGCAGCGCGGTGTCGGCATCTATCCGATTTCTCCGCTCTTCGCGCAGGGCGAACAGCGACCGCCACGACCCGCGGGTTTCGTGGTCGGTTATGCGAGCCTGACCGAGGTGGAAATCAGTGAAGGAATGCAGATCTTCGGGAGCGCGATCACTGAGTTTCTTTACCGAAAGTGACTTCGAAGATAAACGTTAGCTTGAGACTGAGGCTGTGTGAGAACGCGTCGGCAAACCGGCACCAACAAATGGAATTGAGACCCCTGTTCTCAGCGGGGTAGCTCATGAAGAGATTCATCGAAGGCGAGAGTCGCAGCCAGGTCGCGCTGCTGCCTTAGTGCCTTGACGACTACATTGCCGAGGAAAATCCAGTGCGTGTCGTCGACGTCTTCGTCGATGAGCTAAGGCTGCAGGAACCTGGCTTTGACGGTGCACAGCCGGCTGTCATTGGTCGACCTTCATAGCACCCAGCAGTGCTGCTGAAGATCTACATCTATGGCTATCTGACGCGAGTGCACTCGAGCCGGCGTCTGGAGCGTGAGCCGCAACGCCAAGCTCGGATTCACCGTCTTTGGCCGTATCAGAATTACCGCGGCAACTTTTTTCCCCAAGGGCTGTCAGCATCGACCGGCGCTCGGACGCACCAAACAGCAACTGAAATACCTCTTGCCATTGCCCCATCGACGCGACGGCAGCGATCTGCCGTGCCAGAACGCTTTCAACGATACCCCGCATCTCGCCCAGGGGTGTCGAACTTCGCGTTAGGGCTTCGCCTCCGCGCCAAACTGACGCCATAGCGCGAGCAGGCTATCGGACTCAAGCAACGTCCAAAGTGCGCGTGAATCGGATGGCAGTTTGCTCCAACTTTTTGAGCTACTTTCATCGTTATTCATGATGTGAACCGGACTACCCGCCTCGATGGACCGATTGTCGTAGTTGACTGCCTGAAGGCGTCCACTTTCTTGTTGAACGAAAGCCTGTCCTCGATCTTGTAGTTGGCACGCCCCAAGCGTGATGGCGCTGTACCATCCGCCGTCAGTTCGCAAACAGAGGTCTGGACGAGCCGCATTGTGGATTCGCCCTTGACCGTCCATCCACCATTGCTGTTGTGCAGAGCTTTTGCAGGTTTGTGCGGACTCGCTCAGCAATTTCGGCATGTCCGATCCGGGATCGTCGATGGACAGGCACGAGCCGTTACTCTGCAGTCTGAGTGCTGCCGAAGTCGGTTTTAGCAGAGTCCCTTGGTTGTCGATCAAACCCAACGCGACAGCTTGCTTTCGCAACTGTGCGACACCCGTTGCGCTCGCAGTGGGCTGCAAAAGGCCTCGCTCAGTGCGAACATGGGCATTGAGCAAGAGCGTCTTTTCGCGTACCTCCAGCCAGTCTTTGATCCAAGCTTGAGAAGCCACCGACATCGAATTGAGTTGATTGCGCCATTGGAGCAATATTTCCTGCTGATCGGCGTTGAGCACGCTGCCCACAGTCTTCTTTTCGAGAAGACTGTTCAGTTGTGCGAGCTCCATATCGCGCAGCGCCGTCATTCCGTGCTCCATGCCCACATCGACCGTTGCGGGAAAGGGAGCGACCGGCGCACCCAGTGCTTGTTGAGCGAGGGTCGTCTCTCCGACAGCGGTGCGACATTTGATTGCTGCTTCGCGCGGCTGCCGGCTTGCAGCCACGTTCAAATGAAACTTTCGAGGCGGCTCCGACGCAGACTTGCTGGGGGTTAACGCAACGCGCAGGGGAGTGCCACTGGCCAAAGAGACCTCGAGCCAGCAAGCGCCCTCTTCCGATGACGGCTGCGCCAAGTTGTCGTATACAACACCCCAGCTTCCAAAGAAGCCTGGGTACACCAGGTTCAGCCCTGGATTGACTGTCTGGTAGCCCCCAAGGATCGTCACAACGGAAACACCCGCCGCGCTGGGCTTGGGGGCAGAAAAGGCGGGAGACAGTCTGCTTCTGTCCACCCATTCGCCTGACGCAGAGTCCCACGCCCGCCATCCGCTGGGGTAGGTTGGATCCGGTATGGCGCGGGCGCCACCCGATCGCGCGGTGGATAGATAGGACTGGATGCGCCGCGCTGAGTATCCCGTATGGTGGGTGTATTGCGAAAAGGCCGATTGCGTTGAGCCTCCCGACATCGCATCGGCGCCGTAATTGAAGACACCATCAAAGTTTCCGCTGTAGTAGCTGCTCCCACTGTTATCTGTTCCGCGGGGATCGAACGCGCTGTTCCATTTGAGATTGCCTCGCAGGCGCTGGCGCCAACCGATATAGCCCCATCCGCTGTCAGCATGGTGGACAGGATTCTTGGCGTCTGCAGACAGCCCCGGGTAATGCCCCAACCCGTAGCTGTGCCCCATTTCATGGGAGAACTCATTGCCGATGGAGTTGTAGAGCGTGATCATTCCATTGCCACCCGACAGGCCGTGGTCCACGACCCCGTTGGCGTACAGACCACGTGCATGATGCACGACGCGCTGACTGAATGTCTCAGGAGAGGTCTCGTTGATCAGCGAGTCGACGAGTCCATAGTTCGCGAGATTGATGCCTTGTGCTACCTGGACCTTGGCCACGTCCTCGCGCATGTCGCCATCGTAAACGCCGCCGTTTTGAGGGCTGGGGTTGCTCGTTGTGTAGATGGCGCCGCCTCCGGTCGATACGATGACCCTGTCGAGTTGCACATCTTGGTACTGGGCAACGGTGAGACGCGAGATCGGGAGCGTTTGGAAATAGTCCGTACCTGCGCGTTCGGGTTGCTGCATTAGATAACCCGTCTTGGCATTCGGCGGCGTGAGCATGCCCAGGCGAATGTTTTGCACCACCAACTCGGTGGGCGCGCCGAATTCAATACTGTTGGCAGCAAGCTTGCCTGACGACGAGTCGCCGGAAGCTGCAACGAACGAAAACTCAAGCTCGAGGCCCGGCCGCATCCATTCATAAGGCAGGACGGAGGACCAAGCTCGCTTGGAATAGCCAACGTCTCCTCTGCCGTCCATGGCGCCGTTGTCGCTGCGCGGCAAGAGCACAGGCGGACGCATCCGTTGAGTGCCCAGAACCACCCCATTGCGGCGAGCTGTCACGAGCATCTTGTCCTTGACCGGGTCGGCGCCAGCCGGCTTGCCGTCCGTCAGCAACAACACAAGCGCTTCACGCAGCGCTACCGGCCGTGGCAACTCACGCGCATCGTTGCCTGCAGGCGCAGCGGCGTGACTCTGGACAAACTGCACCTCCCCCACCAGCGCACCGCTGAGGTCGTTGCGCAACCCCCGCGCCGTGCTCGCGGCCGTGATGTCGTAGAACCAACGCGCCGGAGGCGTGGCCAAGGCGTATGCCAGTTCGCCCTCACTCCAAGGCAAGGCACTGGCTTCTTTCGGAGGAACGACGGGGGCGGGCGAATCCTCTCCATCTATAGAGGTTACTGGCCCGGCAGGGCCCGTCACGGAAGGAGGAAATCCGCCCGAAGGGCCTCCGGATGATCCACCTCCGCATGCGGACAAGACCAGTGCGCAGATCGCGAATAAAAGTGAAGGGGTCGTTCGTCGATTCAAAGATCTCATCGGAATTACTCTTGGGTGCTACGCAGCCGTTTGGCCAAGTAGAAGGAAGCCGTATAAAAACCACCGCCCCTCGGGGAGGGTCTTGCATGCGATGACCGGCGCGAACGTGGACAGAGACGCCCACGCGCACCAACCGGCTCAGGGACACGCCGACGCGGTCGCGCCTATCGCGAACGCGTTTCCCGGGTGGTATTGACGCCGTCAGACAAGCCGAACTCGTATTGCCCTCCGGTGGGGACGCCTAATAGCTCCAGATCCAGGCGTCCGCCCTGTGCGTCAAGAGCGAGTGTGGTGCGTTTAGTCCCCACGTGTGTCAATGTGAGGAACGGATAGCGCGAGGCATCCCAGTTCACGCGCAGACGTCCGCCGGACTCACTGAACGTCAGCATCGCAACCACGGCCTTTTCCTGTGTACTGGAAGCGCCCGAAACAGCAGCAGATGAGGCCTGACGCGCCAGCACCCGGCCATTGAGAACAACCTCCAGCGCCGAGATCAATCCCGGGTTGGGGATTGCAATAGCAAACCGCTCGGCGCCCGGCACATGGTCCAGCTCCTGCGTAGCGAACGGATATTCGAACGTCTTCCCCTGAGCCGTCGTGATACGCAGACGATAGGGCCCTTCGTCGGGCTCATTTTTTGTACCTTCAAAGGCCTTCACCGGGTTGAGCGTGGCTTGATCGCCCATGACGGATCCGCTCACGAGAAGAAGCTCTTGAGGCAAGCTGGTCTTTGTAATTTTCAGGTCGCTCGACTGCTGGACGAACGCATCCGCGGGAGTCAGATAGACCTGCATGAGGCGGTAGTTATAGTCCGAGAACCACGCCCCACTGCAGTAACTCATGATGTCGTGCTCGCTGGGGGCGGTGGCATCAATGAATGAATTCTTCAGGCTGTTGTAGCCCCAGATAAAACGAGATCCAGCCCCCATGGCGGCATTGGCGTATGGGTACTGCGGGTCCGGGCTCGCCGGGCCTCCACAAGGCGCGTGCCGCAGGCTCAGGTTGTGTCCGACTTCGTGCACCATCGTCTCCAGACCGATGGTCGGGTTCCGTACAAAGTCCAATCCGACCGCCGCCTTTCCAGGCCTATAACCCAGTCCTGCCAGGCCCAGCACCTCCTTCGGAATCCATCCGTAGTAGTAGCTATTGGTGCCGGCGCCCTCCAAGATACGCAACTGATTGATCTCATCCAGCAGGAGGTCATACGCTGTACTCCATTCAGCGTCGGTTGTCGGCATCGTCAGCACTTTTTGGGACCGGTATGGCGCGTGATTGGACTGTGCGAAATCAGCGACGGGCATCGCGGCCTTCAATTCCCTGGCAGAACTCACCGGCGGTACCGCCACCGTTTGACCAATACGGATCGGAACGGAAACGTGCGTGAGCTTGCGTCCGCCACCCACGCGAGGTGCGATGACTGCTTCCGTAATGGCTGCAGGTTGGAACTGCGCCTTGAGCTGCAGCCCGCTGCCTACGAGCTCCGCGGGAACTGTGACGCTGAAGCTGTCCGCAAAGCTTGGTCGGGTTGGTGCAATAGTTGGCACTGCCGCTGTTGGCGTTTTCAACGGCAGCTCGCGCAGAAGCTTGCCGGCACCATCCATAACGAGCAGCTTCCCTGTCGGCTTGCTATTCGATGACTTGTCTGCAACCAAGTTCACCTTAACGAGCACGTCGCGATCAGAGACTAGTACGAGTGCGGCATCGCTTGATGCAAACACCATGGACTGTGCAAGCTCCATCTTGTCGATTCGATAGCTCACGCCGGGTGCTGGTGCCGGTGCTGGTGCTGGTGCTGGTGCTGGTGCTGGTGCTGGTGCTGGTGCTGGTGCTGGTGCTGGTGCTGGTGCTGGTGCTGGTGCTGGTTCTGGTGCCGGTGCTGGTGCTGGTGCTGGTGCTGGTGCTCCTGCCGATGGAAGACCTGCTATGCCGCCGCCACTGCTTCCACCGCCACCACCACCACCACATGCAGCCAATGTAAGACTCGTACCAAGAATCAGAATAGATGGCGTGCGCCTGCAGACCTCAGAAATTTCGCTCAGCTTTATACGGTTCATATTATTTAATTAAATAGCATTACATGAAACTTATTCATTAATTCAATGCATTCATTTAATTAAACAACATGCGATTTGATTGCACCCCCCCTGAGTAGGGGGGGGCGAAATCAAATCAACGCAAGTGAGCCTTCCCGAGAATCCCCGGAAGTTGCGAGTCGTCTTCTCGAGCGCCTTCTCCCATTTCTCGAATTACCCGAACACGATGTGCATGCTTAAGAAGAGGCAGTCGAAGAAGCGTCGTGGGACGCGACCGCTGGACTGCGGCAACGCGCCAGACGCGAAATCCAGGGAATGAGAGAACGTTGCCTTTGCCAACGGCGGCCAACGCATCATGGAGTTGGACTTGGCCAAAAGAAGCACAGGAGAGCATCAAGCCCGGCGCCCAGGTGCGCACCGATGGTTCGGGTGCCTACAGCAGGCCGCAGAAAGATTTGGGCTACGACCACCAGCGCACTGTGATGCTCGGCTCGGAAGTGCCGGCGCATGTATCGATGGCCGGCGTCCGCCGCGTGGCGGCGCTGGTCAAGCAGCGGATTCTGGGGACACGCCACGGATCGATGCAGCCTGAACACTTGGAGGCCTACCTCGACGCGTTCGTCTTCCGCTTCAACCGTCGAACCTCGGACTCGCGCGGCATACTGTTCTACCGACCGCTCCAGCAGGCCGTGGTCGCTGCCCCTGTCACCTATGCGGATGTGATCCAGGCGAGCGACTCATAGGCGCCTAGCCAGCCACGAACTTGCAAATCTCGCTCGAGTACTCTCGCAGAAACTCGTGCTTGTTGGGCAGTGGCTCCGTTGCGTGTGGCGGAGGAATGTCCATAAACGAGAAATGGCCGGCTCCTTCTGTGACGCGGACATCCACGGTGCTCCAATCGCGCATGGCACGCGCCAGCCATTCGGTTTGCGCTGGAGGGGTGATGCTATCCGCCGAGCCCACCCACGCCAAAACTGGAATTCGCACCGCATCAAGTGCTGCCGGAGCCTGGAAGAATCCGGTTGGTGGCGCTAAGAGGGCTAGACGAGCCAAGCGACTGTCTGGTGCGATGTTGACGCGCCGACCCGGCCCCAACCACATTTGAGCTCCTGCCATTGCGAGGAGGGTGGTCGCACCAATCGAATGCCCCACTCCTATCGCTTTTGCGGAGGGCTCAACGAATGCGTCGAGTGCGAGGGAGAGGCGCCTTGCCCGGAGGATTAGCTCTTCCTCTCGTGGCGTAGTCGAGCCCAGCCGCTCGAAATGCGGTGCAACGACCGTGCAACCAGACTCAGCCAAGGCGTCCAGGAGCGTGCAAAGACGTTCTGGTTGCCCCCCCGATCCCACGGCGAAAAGAACGACCGGAGAACCTGTGGCGGTTCCGTGCACCGAGACCTCGAATGAATCCACCCCGTCTTGCAGTGTTTGCGGCGGCATTAGAAATTGCTCCTTGCGGCAGTGATTTCGATGAAGAATTGTGCATGGGGTTGGCCGTTGGGCCGCAGGGTAGCGCTCCCCAGTGAACAGCGCCAATGCCTGTACGTCTACTCAGACCTGCCAATCAGGGAAATCGAACGTGCACGGCGCAAAGCGGACCTTCGCGCTTTGTCCGTCGACTTCAAAGTCGGCGACATGCGCGCGGCCCACGAGGACCACGGTACAGGATATGACCTCGTCATTTCGTGCGACAACTCAGTCCCTCACCTGCTCACCGACGAGGACCTGCTGCTTGCGTTGCGCCAATTCCACGCGTGCTTGCGCCCCGGCGGCAGATGCGTCATCACGGTCAGGAACTATGACAAAGAGGAGCGTGGGACGAACCTGGTCAAGCACCATGGAGCGCGGGTTAGGGACGGCAAGCGGTACGTGCTGTTCCAAGTCTGGGATTTCGACAGCGACCACCACGACCTGTCCTTCTTCGTCGTCGAAGACGAACTGGCCACCGGCCTGGTGAAGACCCATTCCATGCGTTCCAGGTACTACGCAGTCTCGGTCGAACGTCTTTTCGCGCTTTTGCGAAAGGCTGACTTCGAGAATTTGAAGCGACTCGACGCTGCGTTCTATCAGCCTGTCTTGGTGGGTACCAAGCCCGCAACCGGGTTGCTTGCATCCCAGGGCTGCGGCCAGGAGCGGAACTTCGAGGTGACCTCCCCGTAATCGCTTCGGCACCTCTCGGTCGGTGCTGGGCTTTGGTTGGGGAATGTTTGTTCCCTATAATGCACCCTTGGCTCCTGTACCCACCGTCTCCCCTCATCTTCCTCGAGGTCGTGGTCGCCCGCGCGAGTTCGACATGGAAGAAGCACTGGACAAGGCCGTGCGGGTGTTCTGCGAGCGGGGCTATCACGCCACATCCATCGCTGACCTCACGGCCGCGATGGAATTGGCCTCGGGCAGCGTCTATAAGGCTTTCAAGGACAAGCGCGCGGTGTTTCTCGCCGCGTTCGACCGCTACAAGGCGGTGCGCGACGCGCAACTGCGGGAGGCCATCGACAAAGGCCATGATGGCCGCGACCAACTGCGCCGTACTTTGGACTTTTTTGCGGCGTCTTCCTATGGTGCTGAAGGACAACGTGGTTGCCTGGTGGTCAGCGGGGCGTCTGAACTGGCCACCTTCGATGCGGAAATCGCCCGGAGGGTGACCGGTTCATTGGAACGGAGCGAGGCACTGCTAGGCGAACTGATTCGCCAGGGGCAAAAGGATGGCTCGATTGCACCGAGGGTCGATGGCGAGACCACGGCACGCCTGATGCTTTGCCTGCTGCAAGGCATGCGCGTGGTCGGCAAAGCGGGACGCAGCAAGAAAGACATGCAAGCCGTAGCTGATGCCGCGGTGAAGCTGCTTGACTGATTTTTTTTGCCTATTTTGGACATAAACATTCCCTTAATGAAGGAAAGCAATGAATTCCCCCGTATCCGTGACCACCACCGCGCCTGAACACGCGGCCGTTTCTCGCTGGCTGACCTTCTTGCTGGCCGCTGGCTGTGGCTTGATCGCCGCCAATATCTACTACGCGCAGCCGCTGGCCGGACCGATCAGTGCAGCACTTGGCCTCTCCGCCCACGCGGCCGGATTGATCGTGACATTGACGCAGATCGGCTACGGCATGGGCTTGTTGCTGATCGTGCCGCTGGGCGACCTGATCGAGAACCGTCGGCTCACACTGGTGCTGCTGGGCATCGCCGCGCTGGCGCTCATGGGAGCGGGACTGTCCATGCATCCCTTGCCATTTCTGCTGTCGGCCTTCGGGATCGGCATCGGAACGGTAGCCGTGCAGGTCCTGGTGCCCTACGCCGCACACATGGCGCCGGAGGCAGTGCGCGGGCGCGTGGTGGGAAACGTAATGAGCGGGCTGATGTTAGGCATCATGCTGGCGCGCCCGATAGCCAGCGCGATCGCTCAGATGTCTTCCTGGCATGTCGTGTTCTTTGCTTCGGCCGCCGCCATGTTGCTCTTTGCCGCTGTGCTTGCAATAACGCTGCCAGCACGGATACCGGCCGGTCGTCTGCGTTATGGCGAGTTGCTGGCGTCCATGGCTCAACTCGTCCGCAGCACGCCAATGTTGCGGCGGCGCGCGCTGTACCATGCCGCGCTGTTTGCGGCTTTCAGTCTGTTCTGGACGACAACGCCTCTTCTGTTGGCCGGTCCCGAATTCCGGCTGTCGCAAGGTGAAATCGCCCTGTTCGCATTGGCGGGTGTCGCCGGCGCGATTGCTGCGCCGATAGCTGGTCGGATAGCCGACCGTGGCTGGAGCCGTCCTGCCACGGGCGTGGCCATGCTGGCGGTCTCTGTGGCTTTCCTGATGACACATATCGCGCCGTCGGGATCGCACTGGGCGCTGGGCTTGCTTGTGGCGGCCGCCATCGTTCTCGATTTCGGCGTGTCGGCCAACATGACACTGGGCCAGCGCGCGATCTTCGGACTGAGTGCCGAGTTCCGATCCCGACTCAATGGCCTGTACATGACCACGTTTTTCCTCGGCGGTGCTGTTGGTTCAGCACTCGGCGGCTGGGCCTACGCGCACGGCGGATGGACATTCACGTCGTGGATTGGATTTGCGCTGCCGGTGCTCGCATTGGGGTATTTTGCAACGGATCGTTGACACGAGCAGCCGATGGTGGAACGAGGCGATGGCCTGCGGCTATCACCGCGGCAGCCTTGTGGAGACCAAGATGAGGGTGCTTCAAGAGATTGGCGAGCGCGTGATGGCACGAGACTTCCAGAGGCAGGCGCTGAGCTACAGGCACAGAGCCCCGTCGCAAACTGCAAAAACCTACCGTTCATGTTGGTTCGATACTTTGCAATCGCGGCACCTCGGCCACGATGACCTCGACACCAAGGACCGAGAGCTTTTCCGCCAAGGCGCCTTCCGGCGGTGAATTAACGACAAGGCGTGAAACTCGCTCCAGTCCACAGACAGAGAAAAGCGCGGAGCGTCCGAGCTTCGACGCATCGGCAACGACTGTGACGCGCTCGGCGCTCGCGATCATGGCTCTCGCGATTTCCGCTTCCTCAAGCGCATAGTCTTGCAGCAAGCCATTCACGCTGATCGCACCGACCGTGATGACTGCATCTCGGGCATTGAACTGCGCGACCTGCGCGACCGCCAAGGGCCCGACGTTCTCGGACGCATCCGCACGGTACTCACCGCCGATCAGAAAAACTCGGTTGCTGCCCGGACCACGCGCCAGGCACTGGGTGATCGATACCGAGTTGGTCACGATCGTCATTCCGCTCGTATTGGCCAGTTCCTGCGCAAAGGCCAGCGTCGTTGTACCCGTGTCGATGAACAGAGTATCGCCCTCACCAAAGAGCGCCGCCGCGCGGCGACCGATGGCGCGCTTCTCGCGTGCGAATTCGTGCACGCGCGTATTGAACGCACCTTCCGTCAAAACCTCGGATACCGTGGCCCCGCCGTGGTACTTGCGCAGGCGCCCGTCGGCCGCCAACTGCGTCAGGTCGCGCCGAATGGTTTCGTGTGACGCTTCGAAACGCTCGGCGAGGAACTCGACGGAGACGTCCTTGTGCTCATGAACCATTTCGAGAATGGACGCACGTCTTTCGCTTGGGCGCATGGTGTGATTTCTTCGGTTGTCGGGGAAGGCCTCGAGCGCATGGCACGCCGAGGCCTCGCCAACACGCCTGCGTGTGGCTGCGACTAGGACGTTTCGGGCGGCTCTCGCTTCCAGCCCATTGTCTTTGAAACTGCGTCGGCAAAGCGAAGATGCCAGACGCCCGCGGCGGCTGGCGTGATGCGTGGTTCGAACACACGCGCCGTGTTCATATCGTCGTCAGGCGCCGGCAGCGCCTGTCCAGCGCCCCGAGCGGCCAAGGCCGCACAGCCGAGCGCCGTCAGTTCGTCGAAGCGACGCACGACGATGGTCCTTCCCAAGGCGTCCGCAAGAAACTGGCAGAAATAGGGATTGCGGGCGAGACCGCCGTCGATCGTCAGGCGCGTCGCCACCTGGACATGACCAGCCATCGCCCGAACCACTTCCGCCGCGCGCAGCGCGACACCTTCCAGCAGTGCCTGACACAGGTCCTGACGGGTCGTGGAGGCATTCATGCCGACCCACATGGCGGCGGCGCTACGATCCCAGTGCGGGCATGCAAGGCCCGACAGGGCCGGGACAAAGGCCAGTCCCCGCGAGATGGCCGGCGCTGCGTCGAATGCCGCGATCTCCGCAAGGTCCGCGTACAAGCCGAGGCGTCCAGCCCATTCGACTGCCGAGCCGGCGTCGTAGACCCCGCCGTCGAGCGCATAGGTCATCTGGTCGCCGATCTGCCAGGCGACCGTTGGCAGCAACCCGAGGGAACGCGTGCGCACGATCTCCGAGCCCGTCACCGCCAGGGCGAACGCGCCGGTGCCGAATGTGATCTTGGCGTCTCCCGCGGTGCGACAGCCGTGTCCGTAGAGTGCGGCCTGTTGGTCTACGATCGACGCGGTCACGGGAATGCCACGGTACGTACCGAAATCGCTCACGGTGGGCCGGATCCGGGGCAGACACTCCATCGGGACGCCGAACAGTTCGCACAGGGCCGGATCCCATTGGCCGGTGACAAGGTCCATGAGCGAGGTGCGCGACGCCGTGGTGGCATCGGTCGCAAACTGCCCGGTCAACCGATCCAGCAGAAAAGCATCTGTGGTACCAAGCCGCAGGCGCCCCGCCCTGCGGGCCCGCGCGACGGCCCTGTCATGCCGCAACAGCCAGCCGAGCTTGGAAGCCGAGAAGTAGCTGTCCAAAGGCAGGCCGGCGCGCTCCAGCGTCAGCGCTTCAGCGCCTGCCGCACGCAGATCTGCGACGTGCTGCGTCGTGCGGTTGTCCTGCCAGACGATCACCGGCGACAGCGGCTCGCCTGTGGCCGAATCCCAGGCTAGACAGCTTTCTCCCTGGTTGGCAATCGCGATCGCCCGGACCTCGCCCGCGGCGCGCAGGCAGGCCTCGACGTTGGCCAGAAGCTCCAGCGGCGCATGCTCCACCCAGCCGGGATGGGGATAGTGCTGCTCGTGCCGCAACGCAAGGCGGATCTGTGCCGCCACTCCTGCGCCGGCCACTAGCACACGAGTGCTGGTGGTTCCCTGGTCGATGGCAGCGAAAAGACTCATGATGTGGGGAGACTGCACTCGCCCGCGGAGGCGTCCGACAACGAGATGGTGAGTCTGGACGCACCATCAGGCACAGTCAATTTTCGCAGCGGCACCAAGATCCGTCGCTCCGGCAAGCTTCGCAGAGATTGGCGCCAGATCATCTGGCCAAGGGCGCTGACGGTCAGCACGCCACGGGCCTTGCGGTTCACGCGAAGTTGCAGGTCCGCCAGGCCATGGCCACTCAACGGCAGGCTGATTCGCTGCGGCATGACGAACCGGATACCCTCCGAGCATTCGATCTCAAGCTGGCGCTCCACGGCCGGCAATCTGTGCTCCAAGTCCTCAGCAACGGCGTTGCCGATGCGGGCACCCTCGCGAAAGGACCAGCCGGCGGTTTCGAGCGGACGCAGCACATTGCCGGTCGCGAAGAAGGAGGGGTCCGAGCAGCGCCCGAGTTGATCCACACGCGGCCCGCCGGTGGCAGGATCGAGCGCAAGGTGACTCGCCCGCACCAGCGCAGCCTCGGGCACAAAACGCCCGGTGAAAAGTACGCCATCGCAAGCGATATCTTTTCGGCCACCGTCGGCGAGCCGCAACAAGACGGATTCGACGCGCTGGCGGCCACGGATCTCCAGGAGCTCCGCGCCATAGTGCATCGGAATTCCCTGCAGGCGCGGAAAAAGAGCCAATGGCCAACGCGTGGTTGGACGACTGGCCGATTCGACCATCGCGACCGGATGGATATCGGCATTGCGACAGGTCAGCACCGCAGAGATCGAGACAAGCTCCGTCCCCACGATGACCGGGCGCTTGAATGGCGCGAGGCCGCGCAGATAGACGAACGACTGCAGGGCGCCGGTGTTCATGACCCCGATGGGCCGGTCACCTGACACCAATCGGGCCGATCGCGGCGCCTCCCTGGCGCCGGTGGCCAGAATGACGCGGCGCGCGCGGAGCCGGTCGCGTCCCGCCGGCGAGACAATGTCGAGCACGCCGTCGCGCTGCACGGCCACCACGGTCGTGCGCATGCGGATGTCAACGCCCGCTTCGTGTGCCAGGTCCGTCAGTCGCCTGGCGTATGCCGGGCCCGTGAAGATCCGACCGAACTCCCTCATGCCGAAAGGAGGATGTCCGCAATGACGAGGCACGCCACCCGCAACGTCTTCACGCTCGAGGATCACAACCCGCCGCACGCCTTGGCGACGCAGCGCCACGGCGGCCGCGATACCCGAAGGGCCACTACCTATCACCACCACGTCGATCGCCTCAGTCATGCGAATCCAGTACGGCCGCGGCCAGTGGGTGGCGAAACCGCCCGGCGGTCAGCTCGGCCACACGGGCACTGCAGTAGAAGCCCTGGCATCGCCCCATACAGACACGGGTGCGGCGCTTGAGACCGCCCAGGTCCAGCGCCGGCACGGAGCCCGACAGCGCCGCCTCGATTTCCCGCCGAGTCACGAGTTCGCAGTGACAGACGATTTCGTTGTCCCCCGGCTTCTCCCAGTCGCGCACGCAATGCTCGGCCAAATTGGGTACCTGCGGCCAAAGCGCGTGCCCGAGCGGCACCAAGCCGTGGAACCACGGTGCGAGCATTTCGAACACATGGGCCGCGAGACCAAGCGACGACGTCAGCCCCGTTGAGCGAATCCCGCCCACCACGAGATAGCCGGCATCGGCATCCAGGCGCACGCGATATTCCTTCTTTTCGGTGGCGGGCCGCAAGCCGGCGTAGACGGCTGTCACGGGAACACCGCGCAGCGCCGGCACCAACTGCCCCGCCTTCTCGATGAGCATCTGCATCGCGGAGCGCTCGACCGTGGCGTGGACGCGGTCTTCCTGCTCCTCGGCCGTCGGTCCCACCAGCACATTGCCGAACGCAGTGCGCGTCAGGACAATGCCTTTCGTGCGTTCGCTCGGCACCGGCAACAGGATGGTGCGAAGAAACGCCGACGCCGATTTGTCGAACACGACGAACTGCCCCTTGCGCGGCTTGATCTGGAAGCTTGCGTGTCCCAGGAGCAGCGCCTCCAGGCGGTCGCCCCAGAGGCCGGCGCAATTGATCACGCAGGTGGCGCGAAAGCAGCCCCGCGAAGTGCGCAGCTGCCATTGCGAGCCCACTCGATCCCCACCCATTACCTCTGCATCGAAGACCGCCTGAGCGCCGTTCTCGACAGCCTGGCGCAAATAGGCCAGCGGCGCACTCCAGGGATCGATCACATGCTCTCTAGGCACCAGCAGCGCTCCTCGCACCGAGGGGTCGATATGCGGTTCGCGAGCGAGGATTTCCGGCCGGTCGAGACGCTGCACATCACCGATGCCGTTGTCCCTGGCCTGCGCCTCAACCTGCACCAGCCGGTCAAGCTCTTCATCGTTCCACGCTGCCACCAGCGCGCCGGTCTCGAGGATCGGAAGATTCAAAGCGTGCGCGATTTCGAGGTATTCGGCGTAGCCCCGCTGCATACAGGCAAGCTCGAGGCTGCCAGTAGGCGCATCAAAGCCCGTGTGCAAAATCGCGCTGTTGGCCTTGCTGGCACCAGAAAGAAGATCGTTTCCCTTCTCCAGCAGCAGCACTCGCGCGCCGCCGAGCACGAACCTGCGCGCGACAGCGCAACCCACGACGCCGGCCCCCACGATCGCGACATCGAACAATTCGCTGCTGCTGATCTCAGACATGGGCTTGCCTGTTCGCTAAGGCGCGCATTGCATGGAAGCCGCGATCGCCGAGCAGGATCAGGACGATGATCAGTCCCTTGTACAGATCCAGGCTCGATGGCTCGACGCCGAGCACGCGAAGCGCCGCGGTCAGCAAGCAGATAGTGATGGCGCCGCATATCACACCGCTCACCGTGCCCCGCCCCCCGAGCAGGCTGGTCCCGCCGATGACGGCAGCCGCGATCGCATCCAGGAGCAGGCTGACGCCTCCCACTCCCGGATTGACCACTGGCACTCGCGCAATGATGATCGTTGCGGCCAGGAAGACATACACGGACGACAGAAGGAAGACACCGAGCTTCTGGAAACCCACAGACATGCCCGCCAGTTCAGCGCGCGCAGCGTGCGAGCCGATCGCAAAGGTCTTCAGGCCGAAGCTCGTATGCCGGGACAGCCACCAGGAAATGAGGGCAACGGCGACGGTGAAAATGATTGTGGGTGGAATGCTCCCCCCAGCGGGGCCGCCGAACGCGCGCAGCGTCGGGTCCAGAACGAGGATGGTGCCCGTGGTCGCCACGATCAGCGTGGCGCCCTGCACCATCAGCATGGTCGCCAGCGTTGCAATGAACGAGGGGATGCGCATCGTTGCCACAAGCAGGCCATTGAGGCACCCCACCGCCACGCAGCTTGCGAGTCCGACGCAGAGCGCCGTCGGCAGCGCCACGCCGGAGGAAATCAGCGTCCCCATGATGACTGCGCTCAACGTGACGGAGTGGCCTGCGGAGAGATCGATCTCCCCCGTCAACAGAATCCAGAAGACGGCCATGCCGAGCATCGCGACCGGTGTGGCCTGCAGCAAAACGACCAACAGGTTGTCGCGCGAGACGATCCGCTCGTCGACCACGCCAAAGGCGGCGAGCAACAACAGCAGTACCAGCCAGGGCGCGAGGTCCAGCATCGCGTTCAGGAGTTTCTTGGGCGTGGGCATGATGAAAGACGTCTCTCTACGCATACTTGAATGCCAGGCCAGTGACCTGTTCCTCGGTCGCCCCCCGCCCGAGCTCGCCGGCCACACGGCCTCCGCTCAGCACCACGATGCGATCCGCCACACCCAGCACCTCGGGCAACTCACTGGAGACCATCAGGATCGCGACGCCCTGCCCTTTCAGGTCGGCGATCAGCTTGTGGATCTCGAACTTGGCACCCACATCGACGCCGTTGGTAGGCTCATCGAGCAAAAGAAGCTTCGGCTCGGTGGCCAGCCATTTGCCCAGAACGATCTTCTGCTGATTTCCGCCCGAGAGATTGCCCACCAGGTTGTCGGCGCTTGACGGACGCACACCGAGCTGGGCGATGAGTTTTTCGGCCAGCCGGCCCAGCCTTCCGGCCTGCAGGAAGCCCGCGAGACTGTTCGCACTGATCCAGCGCATGCCCAGGTTGTCCTTCAGCGACATGCTGCCGACGAAGCCCTCCTTGTGCCGGTCTTCAGGCACATAGGCGACGCCGAGGCGGGATGCGTGCGACGCGCTGCCTGTGCGCAGTCCGTCTCCACCAATCACGACGGCACCCTCGACAAATCTGGAAAGTCCCGCAATGCATCGCATCAGCTCGGTTCTGCCGCTGCCCATCAACCCGGTCAGCGCAACGAGCTCGCCGCTGCGAACCTGCAGGTCGATATCCCTGAGTAGCGTCCGGTCGGACAGCTGCCTCACATCCAGCACCACATCCCCCTCGCGCGCGGGGCGGAACGGGAAGACGTCCTGGATGTCCCTGCCGACCATCATCCGGATCAGCGAGGGTTCATCCGTTCGCGTCAAGTCAGCCTCTCCCGCAACGCGGCCGTCCCGCAGCACGATGGCGCGTTTCGCGAGCGTGTACAACTCCTCCATCTTGTGGGAGATGTAGAGCACGCAGCATCCGCGCTGCAGCAGCCGGTCGACCAGGCGGTAGAGAAGATCGCGCTCGTGGTTGGTCAGCGCACTGGTCGGTTCGTCCATGACGATGAGCCAGGCATCAGCCATCGTGGCCTTGGCGATCTCGACCATCTGGCACTGTCCGATCGTCAGGCGCGAGACGACCTCGTCCGGATCGACTGGCAGTTGCAGTTCGCGCAACACTTCCAGCGCCTTGCGCCGCATGGCGGTGCGGTTCAGTGTGAAGCCGAAGCGCGTCGGCAGCTGCCCGAGTCCAAGCGCCAGATTCTCCGCGACCGTGAGATCCGGAATCAGGCTGAAATGCTGGTGAATCACCGCGATGCCTGCGGCGCGGCTGTCCTGGGTGCTGGACAGTTCGAGCACCCGGCCATCGAGCACGATGTCCCCCTGCTCGGGTTGATGGATGCCCGAAAGGACCTTCACCAGCGTCGACTTGCCGGCGCCGTTTTCACCGACCAGCGCGAGAACCTCCGCGCCCCGGATCCGCATCGAAACATCCGCAAGCGCTTGGACATTGCCGAAGCGCTTGCCGATGCCGCGCAGCTCCAAAGTCCGGTGCTGCGCCCGGTCGTTCATGCCGTCAACGTACCGGTTCGCACTCGCCGCTTCCGGCATGAGTCGGTGACGGCGAAAAAAGCCCAAGCCTAGACGCGGCAGCGCATCTTTCTGGCTCGCCAGGACCGCCGCGATCACAAATCCACCCGTCACGAAATAGTTGACCTGCTGCGACACCTGCAGGAACGACAACCCCGTGTTGACCGCACCGAGCAACAAGGCGCCGAGTGCCGTTCCGATGATCGAGCCATGACCACCAGACAGTCTGGTGCCGCCGATGATGGCAGCGGTGATGGCCGCGAATTCGAGTCCGGCCCCCGAAAGCGGCTGAGCAGAGCCGACCCGACCGGTGGTCAACATAGCGCCAATGCCTGCACTGGCCCCTGCGAGTACATAGGTCATGAGACGAACGGCGCGCACCGGAATCAGCGACGCCCTGGCGGCATCCTCGTTGCCTCCAGTCGCATAAACCCAGCGCCCGAACACCGTACGCTGCAGCAGAACGAACCACAGCACGGCCAGCACGATCGCAACAAGGAAGCTGACGGGGACACCGCCCAGCGTCTCGCGGCCGAACCAGAGATAGAGTTCGCTGTCGACCGCAACCGACTGGGAGCCAGAAAGACTCAAGGCCGTACCGCGTGCCAAGGCGTAGACCGCAAGCGTCGTCACCAGCGGGCTGATGCCTGCGTAGCTGATCAGCATCCCGTTGAGCAGCCCGAAACCGGCGCCCACGGCGATCACCAATACGACCCCGAGCCAACCCGGGAGACCGGCCGACTGCATCGCCAAGGCGGCGATCACGCTGCTCGCCGCCAGCGTGCTGCCCACGGAGATGTCGACGCCCTTGCAGATGATGACCGCCGTCATGGCATAAGCCACGGTTGCGATCACCGCCGTTTGCTGCCCGATGTTCAGCAGATTGGACAGAGACAGGTACTGAGGCGCGATCGCACCGAAGGCAGCGACCACAAGCAGGACAATGACGAACAACGACAGTTCGCGCCGCATCCGGAGCGGGGGAAGTGCCGTGGTTCTCTCGACGACGTCGACCATGGGAGAGCTCTCGTGGAAGCGCCATTGCAGCAGGGCAATGGCGGATGCAGTGCGACGTTTACTTGGCGTTCACCGACAGCGCCGAGTCAGGCTGCTTCGGCCCCATCTGCGCGCGATAGTTCATCGCCTCGGCCTTTGCCTTTTCAGGGGTGATGAAGGGCACATCGAGACCCTTCGCCTTCAGCGCGCCCGCCGTCTTCTCGGACATCACGAAATACGTGGGCATGAAGAGATCCGTGCCGTACTTCGCGCCGCGCACGATGCGCGCGGCAGCGGCGATGTTCCAGTAGCCCACGCGATAGGCGCCGTTCAGTACGTCGATGACCGTAGAGCCGTCGGCCACGCTCGGGAACATTTCCGGATCACCTTCATAGCTCGCAAAGGCCAGCTTGCGACCACTTGAATCCGCGATCGCCTTTGCCGCAACACAGATCGAATCGGCGAAGCAGCCAATGCCCTTGAGGTTCGGGTACGTCGACAGCCACGTCTGCACCGCGTTAGCGGAGCGGGAGCTGTCCCAGTTGGTCGGCTCGACGCCAACGAGCTTGATGTTGGGGAACTCCTTTTTCATCACGTCGCGAAAGGCCTGCTCGCGCGTGTCGGAAACGTAGTTGCCCTTGCCGCCGATCAGCAGCGCCACCTCTCCTTTGCCGTCCAGTTGCTTGCCCAGCGCGCGTGCCACCGTGCTCATGTTCGAGTAGTCGGGATAAAGCGTGTTGTAGTTCCAGTTGCCGTCGACCTTGTTGCCCATGGCGATGACCGGAATGCCCTTGGCTTTGGCCTTCTGGACAGCCGTGGCGATGGCGGCGCGATCCAGCGGGTCGACCAAGATGATGTCGACACCCTGATTGACGAAGTTCTCGATGTTCGAGACCTCTTTTTCCAGACTGCCTTCCGAGCCCTGCCAAATCGTCTTGACGCCGTAGTCCTTGGCCGCCTCATCCCCGGCCTGGCGCATGCGAACGAAGAAGGAATTCTGGAGATCGATGGCCACGATGCCCACAACCGGGACTTTCTCTCCGGCCGCGAACGAGGGCGCACCCATCAACGACGACGCGGCCGCCAGCAGGGCCAACAACGGGAGTTTTCGGTATCCGAACATAGCTTTTCCTGTGAAGAGATGAAGGGTTGAGACGAGCCATACGCCGGCCTTTCGGAATCGTCTCTGCCGTCGGCGTCGATGACTACTGCATGACCAATGTATGACCGAATGGTATTTATATTTGCCCGAAAGGGCAACACCAAACGGAAGCGCCCAACTGGTATTTACCCTGAACATGAGTGACTCTCCTCGAAATTCAGTGCTATTTCTTGTTTTCATGGACCGTTTCGAGGGGAGTCGATAAAATGCCCGTTCGGTCAAAACCTTTGGCGAATCGGAAACAACTGACCTCCAACCGAGAAGGAACAACGCATGCATACCTACATGCCTCCCGAATGGCGGCAAGGTGACCACCTGGAAGCCCTCTATTGCGAATTCCGCGCCAAGACCACGGGCCAGCACAGCCCGGCGCTACAGCGCCTGATCAATTGGCTGCGCAGTGAGCCCATGGAGGGGAAGCTCGCGGTGCTTTGCACCGCGCCTCACAAGGAGTGGGTGCTCGTGCGAATGAATGGTCGCGGGCTGCCGATTTCCCGGTTGGGTGAAACGTTCTCCGACATCGACCAAGCCGAGCGCGCCATCTTCCGGCACCGCGTACGGACACGGCTCGGCTACACGATCCGTGCCGAATAGCTCGTGCACGTTGCGTTCCACTCCATCCCCGGCGAAAACCCCATGCTCAAAATCACTGCGTACGTCGATCAAGTCAGCGTCTGCCCAGGCGAAACGGTGCAGCTCATGGTCAATTGCGAATACCCCAGCTACACGGTGGAAACCGTCAAGGTGGTGCATGGCGACACCAGCCCTGCCGCACCGACCTTGAAGATCCTGCCAACCGACGGCATCCGGCGGGAGCTGCCAGGCCGAGCGCAGCGCATTCTTGCGGGCTCGTTCGGCCTGATCGACAGCGCGCCGGCCTGGTCCCCAGGCTGGTCGCTGACATTCCAGGCATTCATCTGCCCGACCACCCCCCTGAAGGGAAGGCAGACGGTCATTTCCAGGTTCGACCCGCAAACCGGGGAGGGCCTCTTCCTGGGAATCGACGAGGCAGGCCACACGATCTTCGAGATAGCCGCGGCAGGCGCGCGGCAAGGCGTGGCAAGCCGCGTCCCTCTCCTCCCAGGTCAGTGGTACTTCGTTGCGGGCAACTGCAATGCCTCGACCGGTCAACTGTCCGTCTTCCAGATTCCCCTGTCACCCATCCCAACGATCCTGGACCAGGACGTGAATCGACAGGAGTGGTCTCCCGCAAACTCGCCAAGACTCGAGGAGCACATCCCCCTCACGTTCGCTGCGACGTGGAACGGGTGGGACGCCGGCCGCCCCCACGCAAACGTCTGCTTCAACGGAAAGATCGATCGCCCCCGCATCGTCGACGCCGCTCTCGACCTTGCCGAGTTGAGAGCCCTGCAAAGCGACACGTGGACCGATGCACAAAAGGCCTTGCTCCTCGGTGCTTGGGACTTTTCCCTCGGCATGGAGACGGACCGTTTTCATGACACCACTGGATCCGGCCTGGGCGGCAGGTTCGTCAACATGCCGACGCGGGCTGTCACCGGGCACAACTTCACCGGCGAGGTGCATTTCTGGCGTGATCGACCGGCTCAATGGAGTGCCGTTCATTTTCACGACGACGACCTGCACGATGCGGGTTGGCAGGTCGATCTCGCGTACGTGGTACCGGCAGACCTGAAGAGCGGCATCTACGCCTTCCACCTGGTGTCCGATGCGGAAGAGCAGTTCGTCGTTTTCGTAGTCAAGCCCGCGAAAGGAGCGCGGCGCGCCAAGCTGCTCTACCTGTTTCCGCTGGCAACTTACATGGCCTATGCCAACGAGCACTTCGGCACGAACGACGGGCTCGTTGAGCTGCACCTGAATCGAGCGCTCGTCATCCATCCGCATCAGGTTTTCCTCAACGAGCACCGCGAGTACGGCCACTCGCTGTATGACCGTCATTCGGATGGCAGCGGCGTCTATTACTCCTCGCGGCTGCGCCCGATGCTGAACATCCGCCCCAAGCTGGAATCGAACCATGGCGCCCGGCCATCGAACCTCTGGCAATTCAACGCCGACACCCACATCACCGACTGGATCGAACATCTCGGCGTGGACTACGACGTGGTGACGGACGAAGATCTCCACCGGGAGGGGCACGCCCTGCTCTCACACTACGACGTCGTAATGACGGCCACCCATCCGGAGTACTACTCCGCAGCCATGTGGCAGGCGGTCTTCGATTTCACACGCGGAGGCGGTCGCCTCATGTACATGGGAGGCAACGGTTTCTACTGGCGGATCGCATTCAACAACACAGTGCCCGGAATCATCGAAACGCGGCGTGCCGAGGGTGGAAGCCGCGCATGGGAGCCGCCGACGGGCGAGTATTACCATGCCTTCACCGGCGAGTACGGCGGACTGTGGCGCAGGCAGGGCCAACGCTCACCCAACCACTTGGTGGGCGTCGGCTTCGCGGCCCAGGGTTTCGATGAATCGTCTCCCTATCGCCGGTCAGAGGCCTCGAAGACGGATTCGCGTGTCGCCTTTGCCTTCGAAGGAATCGACGACGACGTCCTTGGCGACTTCGGCCTGATCGGCGGAGGCGCCGCGGGGATGGAGGTCGATCGCCATGATGTCGCACTGGGCTCGCCACGCCATTCGGTGGTCCTGGCAAGCTCAGGACCCCACACGGAAGCGCACGTCCTGGTGGTCGAAGACATGCTGTTCAACTTCATGGGGACGACGGGCAATGTATGCCCACAGGTACGCAGCGACCTCGTCTTCTTCGAGAGCGGAAATGGTGGCGCGGTCTTCAGCGCGGGATCGATCGCCTATTCAAGCGCCCTCTCCCACAACGGCTATGCCAACAACATATCGCGCCTGACCGAGAACGTCCTTCGCCGCTTCCTGGACAAATGCCCATTTCCCGGATGAGACGCTGCCAGATCAGGGCCTGATCATTCGTGCGCATTCCGATGTGGCGCGTTCTGAAACCGCATCTCGGCAACTACCGGAGTTGCCTTCGACATGCGCGGAACCATGTCTGCATCATCACACGGCGGCGATGACACCCAGGCCTTAGATCCGATCCGCCGTCACTCCACGAGTGGCGGCGGACACCAGTTCATTGAGCTTTTTATTTCCCTCTCTACTCAAGAAAAATGCGAAAAATCTTCCTCGCCTGCCCTTATAGCCATCTCGACGTGAGTATCGTGGAAGACCGCTTCAAGAAGTGCAACGCCGTCGCCGCCAAAATCGTCGAGTCGGGCCATATCGTTTTCAGTCAAGTGTCGATGTCACACCCCATCAACTTGGCACTTTCTGGACGAACACCTGCCGGTGCACTGTGGGCACCTGTCGACGCATTCTTCATGGAGGTCCTCGAAGAACTGATTGTTCTCGACCTTCCCGGCTGGGAATCTAGCGGCGGCATCAAACGAGAGATCGAGTTCTTCAAAGCACGCGATCGTCAAGTGAAACTTTGGTCGGAGGTTGCAACCGAATTCGGTTGATTGGCTTCCGCCAACTCTGGCGCGCAAGATAGTCAAGACGCCCCCTTCGGTCCTCTGCGTGTCAGCGCCAGTGCAATCGTGATCAGCACACGCGGCACCGGCCGGATGCCGAACACGCGCAACAGCCCCTTGAGTTCGTTCTCGAATCGATGCACCTCGCCAGGATCACCTCGCGGCTGGCCAGCAGCGCCCGCACGCGGTGACTGTGAAGGTTCTTGACGTGCGCGGCTGTACTAGGCGAAGTCGTTTGGGTTCGCCGCAGCAATGGCGCCGCGCGCCAGCAGCCGCTCGCAGGCCGAGGCCGAGGCCGTGACGCCTGACGCCTGCAGCAACGCCACCGTGTGCGCGCCGAGCTCGGGTGGTGGCAGCGTATCGGTGGATGCCTGGGCCGCGCCGGCGCGCGGGAATTCGGGCACGTCGAAGTCCAGGCCCCGGTAGCGCACCGGCCGCAGCGTGCCGGGCTGGCGGGCCTGCGGCGCTTCGAGCACCCGCTCGATCGGCATCACCTCGGTACAGCCGACGCCACCGGCCTTCAGGCGCGCCGCCACGTCGTCGAAGCTGCGCACGGCCATTGCCGATTTGACGATTTCTTCGACCTGCTCTCTCGCCTTCTTGCGCTGGCGCAAGGTGGCAAGCGATGCGTCCGTGGCCTGCGGCAGGCCCATGGCCTCGCAGAACTTCTGCCAGTGTGCGTCGTTGAGGATCAGCAGGTACATCCAGCGCTCGTCGGCGGTGGCGTAGGCACCGTAGCCCGGCATGCTGAATTCGCCGTGCGGCTCGCGCTCGGGGCGGCCCAGCAGTTGCTGCTTGAGCTGCACGCCCGCCAGGTCGCGCGAGGCGACGTGCAGGCCGGTTTCGTAGAGCCTCACTTCCACCTCGCGCGCTGCGCCCTTCCTTCTTGCCCTCGAGCAGCGCGGCGAGGATGCCGATGACCGCATACGCGCCGGCGAACTGGTCGTGGTACGACGGGCCAAGGCGGCTGGGCCGGCCATTGACGCGGTTGGCTTCCATCACACCGGTGGCCGCCTCGGCCACGGGGTTGGACGCAAGGTCGTCCGCCTGCGGCCCGGCGGCGTAGCCGCGGATGTGGCGATACACCAGCGCGGGATTCACCGCCTCGCAGTCCGCCCGCGTGAGCCGAAGCTTGCGCGCGGCCTTGGGCGAGAGGTTGTGCACAAAGACATCGGCCGTGGCTGTTGGCAATGAAAGTGCCGCTCAGGCCGCCGCGCACCAGGCTGCGGGTCGGGTCACCGCGCGGTGGCTCGACCTTGATCACCTCCGCGTCGAGCTGCGAAAGGATGTGAGAGGCAAAGGGCGCGGCCAGCATCGTGCCGAGCTCGATCACCCGGCGTCCAGCGAGAACGGATGGTTTGAGTCGCAGGACAGGGCCTTCGCCTGGATGAGCCGAAGTACACGCCCAGGCACAGCCACCAACGGATCCACGGCGGCTCGCTCAAGCATTCTGCTGAGCTCGGCGGGACAGACACCGTGGCATCGGGCTGCATCGATCGCCCGCCGCCCAGCGATGACGCCTCGAATGCGGCCTCGTCACGTGATCGCCATGCGAGCAGTCAATCGCGAAGGCGACATGGCTCGCAGGGTGCCTGCATGACTCGGGGGCACGAGCGCCGCAGCCTCGATCAACAAGGCCTTGACCGCTTTGTAGAGTCCCGAGGGCGTTCGCCATCCGGCGCCTTCCTCGCGCCCCTGCGGCCCTGCTGACAACAGCGGTTTCTCTGGTGCCGCGGGCTGCTGCGGCAGCAGTCCGATCAGTGCAGAGGCCAATGGCAGCGCCTGGGCCGGTCGTCCGCGACACCGCACCAGGACCTTCCATACCTGGTCGCATCCATGCCCCGGGGCGACCGACAGGTCACCGCAGACGGCCCGCAGCAACTGGGTGGGACGCAAGACTCCATGACGCAGCCAGGCCATCACGAGTTGCAGGCGCTGCTTTCGCGGTCCTTCGGCGCGTCGAGTCAGGGCGGTCTCGATCGCGGTCCAATGCTGGGCTTGCATCGGTGGGTGCTGGGACGCGAAGCTTCGCGCGGTCTCCCCCTGCGCTGCGACCCCGTCGAAGGGGTTGGTCGCGACATGCCCGACCGCCACCCAGTGGGTGAACAACACACGGGCCACGGCACGCGCCTGGGCCAACGCCCCCGCACCCAAGCCCGCCTCGAGCGGTCGCCACAGGGGCGACCAGCGCTGGTGATGGCGTGGGCCGCACCAGTTCGGCGGCGGCGCTGCAAGAAACTCGAGATAGGCCCTCGCGTCGTCACCGTCCATCTGACTCAGTGGCTTGCGGCGCTCGAGCACGGCCCACAACAAAAGGCGCTCGGCCTCTTTTCGGTAGCCACGCACCGTGGCCGGCGCGCGGCCCCGTTCACCCGGCTTTCCGATCCAGGCATCCAGGGCCTCTCGATCGGAGTGACCAGCCCTCCCCCGCCCCTCCAGACCGGGGGGGATGTCGAACTTCTCGTAGGGCAGCAGCACACTGCCCCTCGGAACGACCAAGGCCAGGTCGGCATCACTCAGTTGTCGGCGCGGTCGCCATGCATGCTCGCCCTGGCACACGCCGATGGCCTGCTGGTGCACGCGCAGCCAGTCCTGGATGCGCGTGGCCTTGCCTTGGCCAATGCCCGCAATGCCACGCCACCACCGGGCGCCACTGGCATTGATTCGCGCGACCAGGTCTTCCAGCGCGACGATGCCCGCGGGCCGCAACCGCCGGGCCATCGCTGGCGCCAGCCACGCTTCGACCGAATCGGTCGCGCGCGGGGCCTGTGCGACGCGTTGTTCAAGCCAGCGCAACGCCTCGAGCTGGCGTGCAATGAGGCGGGCACGCCGGGACTGCGCCCGTCTCGCGGAAACAGCCGTGGCCGATGCCGAGGCCGAGGCCGTGCGCGGCGGGTAGGCCTCCTTGTAGGCCTCGATCTGCTCCTCCTCGGAGAAGTCCTCCAACCCTCGAGAAAGCGCGAACTCCTCGAGGGTCGGCGCATGTGCCCCATCCGCCCCGCCCGACTCGGCCGACGCAGGGAGCGCGGTGGAGACGGTCTCCGGGTTGATCAGGATCAGGCGCGCCGTGCCCGGCCGCTGCTCCCGATGCGCGGCCGCCGCGAAGGCATCCCGGATCCAGGCCACCGTGCGCCGAATCGTACGCAAGTCGGTGGGCTCGTCGGCCAGACGCAGGTAGCGCTCCCAGCTGGCTCGCTCGTCCATCCCCTGCACCACAGCACGCATGAACGCGAAATGCCCAGGATGCAGGCGGCGCAACGACAAGGCCGCCTCCCCTCGAGGGTCGACGGCACGGTTGATGGGTGGGCGAGAAGCCATGACGGGAGTGTACATTAATCATCCCTATCATTTAATGGCTGCAAACCACTACCTCCGCAGGGTGATGAGAAATTAATCCTTGCACGACAAGGACTTAGCGTCACTCTTCGAAGTTCGATTTCACTTCAAATACAGGCCCTAAGGAGCCATGAAAGGTGTTCTGAAGGTGCGGCAGGCACCGAATCGAACGGAGCCACGCAGCTTGTGTCATGTCGCTGCGCTATGGAGCAGTGCGCGTCTCGGTACGATCTGGGGTGCCCGTTGGAATGGCGCGACTGTGTCGACGGGCGACGCGCTGTAGTGCTACCTGCACCGGCGTGTGGGCGTCAGCGCCCAAGGATGCCTGGTGGCCGGCGCGCGCCAAAAATATATAGCGCGGCAGGCAGCAGGGCAATGCGCCGCGCATTCGGATGTGCATCTTTGATGACCCGACCTCCGAAAAATGCAACCCTGTTCCTGCGCAGCGGCGCCGATACGGAAGAGCGCTCATCGTCAGCTCCTGTATCCAACCGCTGCGGCACACGGTTGCGGCCTTTGTAGTGGCCCAGTGGCCCGGCCGCCATTCGGTTGACGGTCATCGCTTGAAGCATGGGGGTGTGGTTCCGAACCACACCCCCTGCCCACACGCAGGTGTACCTCTTCGTCTCGTGCCCGCCCGGCGCTCTCGATCACCGGAAATGAGTGAGCGAGCAGGTCTTTGCGTGCTGCCGGGCAATTCATGCCGCGCACCCCAGTTCTGTGAATCACAGACAGGCGCCGGGAGGCACTCCAAGGTGCGCCCCAACAATCGGAAATGCGGCCTTGAAGAAAAAGTAGGCGTTCGAACAGCGTGCACGATGCCGCATCGTTCAGATTGCGGCACCTGTGCCCAGCGTCAACGCGCACCGAGGCAAGGGGGACTGCAGCTTCTGCGCCCCTGTCACAGGG
The DNA here is from genome assembly GCF_059567965.1 of Variovorax sp. BGA-UO-ETr-C22. Lineage (NCBI taxonomy): Bacteria > Pseudomonadati > Pseudomonadota > Betaproteobacteria > Burkholderiales > Comamonadaceae > Variovorax > Variovorax sp. BGA-UO-ETr-C22. The sequence goes on along the minus strand of NZ_JCAQPA010000003.1, from coordinate 49,058 downwards.
CGTCGAGAAGCAGCCAACGGGTGCCTCTTGGAGCCAAAGAGGCCCAACACATGAATAGGGCCCAAACGCATTCAACTGCGGGGCGGAACGCCCGTCGACCATCCCTCTTTGCACGCGATGACCTGGGTGAGGCAGTCATCTGTCCTCACAACGGAGCTCGGCGTGCAAGACGACCGCGCTCCCGCACGCCACGAACTGCGTGGGCTGGCCAAGGGCCGTGCGCCAGATTTCGGCCCCTTCATTGCGCGTCGCCATGCAGCGTCGATGTGAATTCGTTGCGCAGCTTCTTCTGCGTGTTCTCGTTCTGGTACCCACGCACTCAAGGAGTGTTCGAAAGCTTCATGCCTTCGCGCGCCTGCGTCGTGCGGCCCCGCCGTCTTGGGCCGGATCCTGGAACCCGAGCTCGCCTCTCAAGCGGCGCCTGTTTGTGCACAGGTCTAAATCAGGACGAGAGCCCTTCGTGCCGGCAACCTGAAATCCGCCGTCTCCTTGAGATATTCGCTGTGCAGTCTGGCCTTTGCAGTTGGACTTGAGGTCGAGACGGACATGAAAAAAAGGGGTGTGGTTCGGAACCACACCCCCTTTTTTACGTCGCCGGCAACTGGCGTCAACTCAAGCGTTGCACGAAATCCTCGACAAAACGCTCCAGCTCCGAACGGCGCTCGGTCGACAGCGCCACGTTGAACCGCACGGACCCGCGCCCGACTGCGTCATAGACGACGGTCGCCACGCGCCTGCCGTTGGTCTCGAAATGCCTGGGTGCGCCCAGGTCTTCAGAGGAAAGCTGATTGATGAGGTAGGCGAGCACGGCCTTGGACGAGCGATTGCCCCGACCCGCGGCCATCTCCTGCGCCCGGCTTTTCAGGCCGTCGGGGTCCACTTCGAGCGCCTGGTTCAGCAGCGGCGCCCAACGCAGCTGGATCTCCAGCGGGCTGCTGAAAGCAGTCACGACCTCTTCGGGCAGGCGGGCCAGCGCGAGCGACTTGCCGATGTTGCTGTGGTCCAGACCCAGCTGCGCCGCCAACTGCCGGTTCGAGCTGAAGAGCCCGGTATCCAGCGCGCGTGCATACATGACACCCTGCTCCCAAGGCGAGAGGTCCTGGCGTTCGCGGTTCTCGCGCTCCATTTCCACGAAGAGCGAGCGGTCATCCAGGTTGTCCACCATCGCCAGCACCGGCAAGCCCAGCTCCAGGCAAGCCTGATGACGCCGATGCCCGAACACGATCTCATAGCGCGGCGTGCCCTCCCCGGCCGGCAGCGCACGCACTTTGATCGGTTGCACGTTGCCGCCGGCTTCCTGGATCTCACGCTTGAGGCGCGTGAAGTCGTCGCTCAGGAAGCTGCTGTCGTGGCGGTTGGCATAGCGGCTGCGCAGCACCTGGCTCGCATCGAGCAGGCGGGTAGGCTTGGCCTCCTCCCAGCCCCGCAGGTCCTCGAGCGCCTCGCCGAGCTTGGATTCCAGCTCGCCCGCGCGCTCTGCGCGTTGGCGCAGGTCCTCATTTTCGCGAAGCAAGTCCGAACGCTGGTCGTTGGCGAAAGCCATCATGGCGCCCGGTGCAGTCTTGGGTTGCCGCGCGTCGGGCACCTGTGCATGGGCATTGACCATCGAGGCGAAATCGATCTTCGAGGCTTTGGACTTCAGGCTCATTTCAAACTCCTGCTTCCAGTTCGGACTGTTCGGCCAGTTGGCGGGCCCACACGGCCTCCACCTGTTGTTCCACCAGTTCGCACAGACGGTCGTAGGCGTCGCGCGCCCGGGCGAAGGTTCTGGAATTCACGGAACCGCGCGGCAGGTCATAGACCGTGCCGAACTCGGCGCTCGCCGTGGCAGCGACCGCCGTCTTGGGGATTTCGATCGGCAGCACCTTGTCGCCGTAGCCTTCCAGCACCCACTGGCGAACCACCGAGCTGGCCGCGTCCGAGGCCTCGACACGGGACAGCAGCACGTCGATGAACTCAAAGCTCTTGTTCTTGCCCCGGCTGCGGATGAGCTGATTGCACAGGTCGGAGAACAGGTCCCAGAACTGGGCGGAACTGGCGAAGTCCAGCGCCGAAGGCGGCAGCGGCATGATCACCCCGTCGGCCGCCATGAGCGCGTTGATCGTGACGTAACTCAGCGACGGCGGCGTGTCGATGACGATCACGTCGTAGCTCTCGCGCATCGCATCGAGCCCGCGATCGAGCACCCGCCAGAACTCGAAGCCGGGATCCTTGGCTTGGCGTGCCGGCAGGATGAACTCGGCCCCGTAGAGCAGCGGGGCCGCGCAGACCAGGTCGATGTTCGGCCAGTAGGTGGGACGCACCGCGTAGCTCAGGTCCTCTTCCTCGCCACCGAACAACAACATGGCCGTGTGTTCCGTCTCCACTTCCGCGTCGGGCAGGACACCGAAGAGGGTGGTGGCCGAACCCTGGGGATCCAGGTCGAGCAGCAGCACCTTGTGGCCACGCATGGACAGGCCTTGGGCCAGGGTGACGGCAGAGGTCGTCTTGGCCACGCCACCCTTGAAGTTGGCCACCGTGATGGTGATACCGGCTGCGCCTTCGGGCCGCATGTGGCTTTCGCGCAAGTCACGCGACCAGGTCTGGGCCTCGGCCATCGTCCACTCCCTGCGATTGCCGCGAATGGCGCCGCCTGGCAGATCGCCCCGCGTCAAGCGATAGGCGATCTTCGATTTGTCGACGCCGCACAGGTCGGCCAACTGTGCGCTGGTGAGCGAGGGGGCGATCTTGACGGCGGACGGCGCCAGCATGGCCTTACGGATGTGGTCCATCATGCCGGCGATGCGCTGGGCTTGAAGCTCGATATCTTCGAGCGACTGACGACGGATCGTTTGTTTGATATCCACGCGAAGAAACCTTAGAAGTTTGACTGTCGCGCGATTATGCCCATCACCCTTGAAAAATCGAAGAATCTGCGACTACTTGCTTGTCCGATTGTTCTCAGAAGGGCCCCTTGAGGGGGTGATCGACTCTACAGATCCCGAGTTCAAATAGAACTTCTAAGGATTCAGATAATTACTGGTCCCGGTTTCTTCCAAAATCCTCAATGGGGACAAGGGGTTGGATGCGTTGACCACCCTCAAGTGTCCGTGCTTTGCTCGCAAGCGTCCGTAGATTACTCGCAAGCGTCCGTGTTCTGCTCGCCTCCTGTCCGTGCGCTGCTCGGCCCGGAGGATTTATCCACAGGACGCTCATGGGAGCCTGGGTTGGAGGCCGATTGTGGGGCGTTCAGCCCCTGCGTCTGTGATTTACTCGGCCCGCTTGCCCCAAAATCCGGCCTTTACAGCACCCGTGTCCGCGTTTTACTCGGGCCCTCGCTGCCCTCCGTCGCCCATCTGTCCGTGATTTACTCGCCTGGCAACTCGCCTTGAGCACCAAACGTCCGTGATTTACTCGGATTGGGCGCTCTGAGCGTCGGTGCGGTCGATGGTGTGCAGTGGGTTTGTGTCCAAAGCGGCGCGGACATATGATCGTGCCCCATGGATATTCCCGACGTCGCCCTGCCTCCCGCCGCCCCAGGCCGCACGGGTGGCGAGCAAAGGGAGCTGCGCAAGCCGCACGAGATGATCGTGATGGTGCCGCGTTCGGCACGCGTGACCTTGACGGCACGCCGCATCTATACGGTGCTGCTGCAGGTCTCCCAGGCCCGGCTGGGGGCCATGCCCAGCATGCCATTGGCAGACTTCCTGTTCGAGGCGCCGCTGGCGGCCGTGCTGCGCACCACGGGCTCGGACGGGACCGACCGTACGGCCGCCAAGCGCTACCTGGGCGAGATGCGCAGCCTGGAGGTCGACTGGGAGTCGACGGCGCCGGGCGACGGCGTGAAATGGCGCGGCTTTTCCATGCTGTCGGAAGTCGCGCTCGAAGTGCGCCGCGGTGAGACCTGGGTCAGCTGGTCCTTTCCGCCGTCGATCATGTCGGCCTTGCGCGAGCCCGCCCGCTGGGCGCGCATCGACCTGGACGTGCTGGCGCGCCTGAGCACCTACGCGGCCATCGCCTTGTACGAGATCTGCGTGCGCTATCGCGACAACCCCGGCGGCGTGACCAGTCGCAAGCCGGTGAGCTGGTGGACCGATGCGCTGAGCAACATGCCAGGTGGCGATCGCCGCGAGTGGCGCAAGTTCAAGAACGAGCGCATCAAGGAAGCGGTCGCCGAGATCAACCAGGAGACCGACCTGGAGATCGAGCTGGTCGAGCATCGCCAGGGCAGGGTGGTCGACGAAGTGCAGTTCGCCGTGCGCCGGCGCCCGCGCAGCGGTGCGCCCACGAACGCACCGCAACCGGTGGATGCGAACCTCGTGATGCGGGCCGAGACCCTCGGCATCCGGGAGATCAAGCTGGACGGGCTGATTAAGGAATTCGGGGATGTGGCCGTGCGCGCCAAGCTCGACATGCTGGAGCGCCGCGCAGCGAACACGTCCCTGCGCGCGGTCGACAACGCCTATTCCTATCTGCGCTCCCTGCTGCGTCAGGGCGGCGCATCGGACGTGCCAGAGGCCGCCGAGGCGGAACCGGTCGCATCGCCCGCTTCTGGTGTGTCCAATGCGCCGCCACCTGCTGCGGTGATCCTGCCCTCGATCAGCAAGGGTGACGATGCGGCCGCGGGAGAACGGATTCGGGCCATCCGCCGCGAGGTCGAGGCGCTCGACAGCACCGTGCGCCAGCACTGGGTGGAACTGGCGTTGCAGTCGCTGGCCTCCCGCGGCTTGCTCACTGCCGTCATCAGTCGCCGCGCTGCGCAGGGCGATGTGATGCACGGCTTGCTGGGCTCGGTGGTGGTTCAGACCTATGCCACTGCGACCTATGGCGCCGACTGGAACGCGGCGCCGGTGCTGTCACAAGCCGCCTGAGCGCCGGCTGTCGTGCTGCTGGTGCGACACGTACCGTCACCAGCCTCGGCGCATCGACTGCCTGAAGCCATTAGTGGGTATGTGCTCACTCTTAATGGATGCACGCCGTTCTCTATGCGATGCTTCTCTCTGGGACGTGCCCATGCTGAGTAACTTGGGCGGATTCAGAGCACGCGCTTTTCATTTTGATATGTGAGTGCTCGCTTCACTCGGGGCGACCCGATGAGGTGCATCGTGCAAGGTGACAAAGAGAGCGCCATGTGAGGACTCGCCCGATCGTGCGTCCATGCGACAAAACTGACGCGAGGCCGCAGGAGGGGTTCTCAGCGCGACGTGCCTTGCGAGATTTATTGATGTAAGCGCACGCTTCTATTCGTCGACCGTCCTTCAAATCGTCAAGGCAGCAACGTCCATCTGCTCGATGGTGACGAGTTGGCATCGACGGCGACACCTGGCTGGACAAACAGCGAAGAAGGCTTCGAGCTCAGGACACACTTCGGATTCATCAGGCGCAGCGCGTCTGGCTGCGGGACAGGCTCGCGGAACCGTTCGCCAGAGCCATGATGGCTGGGACGCATCATGCGCCTCAACGCGTTCGCTGGCATAGCGCTAGACACGGGTACGCCCCAGCCCTGAACCACCTTGGGAGTGGCGGTGTCGGATTTTTCTTGCAACGCTCAAAGGGCAATGATAATCTGGTCAGTATGACTAGATTTACAGGGGCGAGTAACCCTCCATCCAAGCGCCCAGCCCCGCCACCGGGGTACTGGTTGCTGCAAGATGCCAAGGCGCGTTTTAGCGAGTTGGTACGGCGCGTCCGTAGCGACGGGCCGCAACACGTGACCGTTCATGGCCGCGATGAGGTCGTGGTCATCGCCGCAGAGGAGTTCAGACGCTTGCAGGGAGCACAGACAGGCAAAGCTTTGGTGGATGCGCTGCAAGCTTCACCGCATCGCGATATCGATTTGGTTCTTGCGCCCTCTGAAGCCTCCCTGGTCCGGGACGTTCAATTGTGAAGGGCTTCCTGCTCGACACCAATATCCTGTCCGAGCTGCGACGGGTACGGCCAGAACCGAAGGTCGTCTCGTTCATCAGTGCCCAGCCGCTGGACAACCTGTTCGTAAGCGCTGTCACCTTTGCCGAAATCCGCTTTGGTATCGAACTGATCGAAGACATTCACAAACGCGCATCCCTCAATGACTGGCTGAATCTGCGACTGCGCCCGATGTTCGAGAACCGCGTGCTCCCCGTCAGCGAAGACATCATGTTCAAGTGGCGGTTGGTAGTCGAAGAAGGACGCAAGAGCGGCCACACCTTCCCCCAACCCGACCTGATCATCGCGGCCACCGCCCTGCATCACGGGCTCACCATCGTGTCGCGGGACGCTGGGGGATACGCCAAAACGGGCGCGGTGCTCGTCAATCCGTGGCAGAGCCAGTAATGCCGAGCGCAGATCACGAAAATCGTAGATCGTTGACGCGATGAAGAAGGTTGGATGATGGCGCCACCCTTGCGGGGTGGGTGATCTCCCCCCGGGCGGCCTGCGGTTCTGCTGGCACCTCCGGTTTCGCCAGCGGGCAGGGGTGATGCGCATTGCGCTGCATCAACTCCAAACCCGACGGGGAGAGAAACCATGAAGACCCAAGTCCCGAAGACCGATATCTATGCCCGTGTTGTCGACCGCATCATTCAATCGCTGGAGGCTGGGACGCGCCCATGGTTCAAGCCGTAGAGCGTGACGAAAGATGGACGGCGACCGCTGTCGTCTTTGCGCGGCAACGGCATGCCCTATCGCGGGATCAATGTCCTCTTGCTATGGGGCGACGCCATGGACAAGGGCTTGTTGCACCACCTGGATGACCTACAAGCAGGCGCAGAGGCGTGGCGCGCATGTTCGTCCGCTGGGCGGGGGAGTTAAGCCGGTTTAGCTCGATGGTCCAGCCCGTCTACTCTTGCAGAAGCTCATCCTGCGGATTTGAGGATTCACCCCACGGGCGCGCCCGGAAGTTCTGCGACAGCTTGTCGCAGAACCCGGGGGCACCACCTGCTGATCCTCAGCAAGCTGGATGAGCCTGCGCAGCGGATTTTCTATCTGCGCGCATGCGCCGCCTTCGACTGGCGCCGCAACGTCTTGCTGAATCGGATCAAGGCAGGTGCCCATGGCCGCTCGCAGTCCGAGGGCAAGAGTCACAACTTCCCGCTGGCATTGCCCGCCAACTTGGCCGAACAGGCCGAGGAGGCACTCAAGAGCGGCTACAACCTGGAGTTCCTCGCTATCCGCCAAGCGGTCAAGGAGTGGGAGCTCGAGAACCAGTTGATCGAAAAATTGCGCGACTTCATCCTCGAGCTGGGCGACGGCTTCTGTTTCATAGGCCGCCAGCATCGCCTAACCCTGGGACGCAACGAATACTTCATCGATCTTCTGTTCTATCACCGCTTCCTAAAATCGCTGGTGACCGTCGAACTGCAAATCGGGAAGTTCGAGCCCGCGTACGCAGGCAAGATGGATTTCTACCTGAACCTGCTCAACGAGAAGGTGCGCGCGCCCGACGATGCGCCGTCGATCGGCATCATCCTGTGCGCGGAGAAGGGCAACCTGGAAGTGGAGTTCGCGCTCAAGAGCAGGTCCAACCCGATCGGCGTTGCCGAGTAGCAGCTCCAGGACAAGCTGCCGGCAGAGATGAAGGGCAAGCTGCCCACTGCGCGGCAACTGCAGGGCAGCGTGCGCCTGCAAACGCGCACCACTGCATCGCCATGAACCTCGAGATCGTCCTGAAGATGTCGTCAGGTTGTCGTTGCAACCTCGGCCGATGATCTGCAGCCGCGCTTCCTCTGGTACGGCTGTCGATCACGAACGCGGCGCAAGACACATATTCTCCGATCCCCCAATGCGTGCGAGTGCCGCCCGCCGCCCTGGTGGCGGTTATCGCGCGATGCTGATTTTCTCGGGCGCAGGCAGGCTCTTGTTTGCATGCCCGTGCCGGACTGCAGCACACGCTGCAGCAGCAAGGCACAAATCACGCACAGCAGTAGCGGCGGCGCCACACGTCCGCAGGTCACTGACGCCAACCATTGAAATTGCATCGCAGGCAACGGGGAACTGCCGCTATGTGCGTTTCGGCCCTGCAGATGCCCAGCCGCAAGGGAGGGGCGACGTGCGGGTGTTTTGCGTCTGAAGCAGCAGTTGATTCGGCGCGCTGGCGCAGAAAAACTTCGCTCTCCGATATCCAACTTCTTCTGCCATGCACTTCCTTCCTTTTCGATCGCTGGCCGCACGTCTGTTGTGGGGTGCCGGCCTGCTTGCCTGCGCCAGCATCGCCTGCGCTCAATCGTCCGGCGCGGCTCGCTCCGATGCCTCCCCGTCTGCCGCGGCGCCAGCGGCAGCGCTAGGCTGGCCGACGAAGCCGGTGCGTCTGGTCGTCGGCTTCGGCGGCGGCTCCTCGCCGGATTTCGTGGCGCGCGTGCTCGCCGCGCCCATGGCGAAGCTCCTGGGACAACCGGTGATCGTCGAGAACCATCCCGGCGCGAGCGGCAACATTGCGGCGGACATCGTGGCCAAGTCGACCGACAGGCACACGGTCGGTATCCTCATCAACGGCAACATGACGATCGCCAAGATCCTGAACCCGGCGACGTCCTACGATCCCCGGAAGGACCTGATGCCGCTGAGCATCATCTGCACCGCGCCGCTGGTGCTCGCCACGACGCCGGAGGTCTCGAAGGCGGACGGCCGCGCTTTCATCGAGGCGGCCCGGGCGGGCGGCACCCAGTGGAGCTACGGCACGCCGGGCATCGGCACCATCGGCCACCTCGGCATGGAACTCCTGAAGGCGCGCACGGGCATCGGCGCTGTGCATGTGCCCTACCAGGGCAATCCGCAGGTCATCACGGGTCTGATCGGCGCACAACTGCAACTGGCGCTCCTTCCGCCGGGCCTTGCACAGGAACAGGTCAGGGCCGGAAAGCTGCGCGCGATCGGCGTGACCTCGGCGCGCCGATCCACCCTCGTGCCGGACTATCCGAGCTTGCAGGAAGCAGGCCTCAAGGATTTCGAACTCGAGATCTGGACCGCTGCGGCGGCACCCGCCAGTCTGCCCGCACCCGTCGCCCAGCGCCTGGCCCAAGTTCTGGCGGAGGTCATCCGCTTGCCCGAGGTGCGGCAGAAGCTTTTTCAGCATGGCTACGAAGCGGCTGGCATCTCGGGCGAGCCGCTGGTGCGCCGGGTGAAGGCGGACACGGCTGCGCTCACTCAAATCATCGAGAGCCAAGGCATCAAGCTCGAATAAGGAGATCCCCTATGAATTCAGAACAGCGGCGACCAAGCAGTGGCCATGAAACCGAGGCCGTGGCGCATGACGTGCCTTCGACCCTCCCCGGTAGCAGCGAAGAGGCCCAACGGATCCTGCAATTGCTGCGTGACGAACTCGATGGCCTGGACAGAACGCTGCTCGAGACCGTGAGGCGCAGGCTCGACTGCTGCTGCCGGATCGGCCTGCACAAGCGCGAGCATGCGATTCCGATGATGCAACCCCATCGCATCGGCGTGGTGCAGGCCCGTGCGGCCGCCTTTGCCGCCGAGCACGGCGTGAGCCCGGTGTTCCTGCATGCCCTCTACGAACTGATCATCACGGAGACCTGCCGGCTGGAGGATGAGATCATCGGTGTGCCCTTGACGTCTGCATGAAGCCGAGCGTCTTGCGCATGCACAAGCGCCGGTGCCGCACTCGTGAGGTCTCGCGCATGCCGCGAGCGTCGCACGCGCGGCTGTCGCGGCCGAACCGTTGTCACCGGCCATGCGCCACCGCCAGGGCGAACACATGCTGATCTTTTCCACGCTGGGCCCTGAGGGCAGCAACCATCACTTTGTCCTCCAGCAGTACCTGGCTGCACATGGCATCGCGCAGGCCTCTCGCATCGTGCTGTTCGACGACTTCCACCGTGGTGCGCGCGCGCTGATCGCCGGCGAGGCGGACTATCTGCTCCAGTGTGCCGTGCATCCTGCGGCTGCCGAGATCACGGGCACCTACCGCACGGCCATGGTGGTGGTCGATGCCTTCATTTCTCCCAGTCAGCCCATGGCGCTGGTGCGGACCATGGGAAGCGGGGAGGGCGCCGCCAGGGTGGGCGTGCAGCCTGCCACGCAGACCTATGCCGACCTGTCCGCCTGGCCGACCGTCGTCCACGAGCCCACGGTGCTCGCGGTCCAGGCCGGCCTGACGGGAGGACGCTACAACGCGGGCATCGTCTTCACGTCCTTCGCAGCGGCGCACGCGGATCGCTTCGAGGTGGTCGAGTCCATCGGCACCGTCTGCGATGCATGGATCGTCTACGGACGCCAGTCCGTAGACGAAGGCGGCGCGGTGGTCTGGAACGACAGTCCGGCCGCACGGCAGTTCCGGGCACGGATCGAGCGATCGTCAGAGTTCGGCTGATGACGGATTCAGAGTACGTCTTCGCCACTGCCTCAAGGTAACGCCATCGGCCGTCGCGCGACGAGCCTCGCGCGAGTTGCCTGTCGCAGACGTGAAGGGATGCCTGGGAGGCAATCCCAAACCAGATCGTGTCGATCACGTGCAGGCCATCTGCTTGCTTCTTTGCGACTGCCGGGATGCGCGGGATGGCCGGGGAGACCATATGCCGAAGGTCGATGAAGGCATGTCATGCGCGTGCGCTGAATGCATCGCGCCACCGCAGGCTCCGTTGACCGGCGAGGAATCGTCGCGTCACCCAGCTCAGGAGCGGCCCCCGGGTGTTCAAAAGAAAAATGACCGCACCCTCTATGAAAGGGGGACATGTCAAAGCCCATGAGCGAGGAAGCGCACCGCCCTCCAGCTCCGGTGACACAGGAGCCCAAGAGCCCGGTCGCGGTCTACAAGCCATTTCGGCATCGCAAGGACGGCACTCGCGCAGTCCCGCCTGCAGCAAGCGCGCGACCGATGCGTCGGCCGAGCTTGCGTCATGAAGGTGGCCACCTTCGTGTCTGTGATTTATAAGTTGCAATGAAGGCCAAGCCATGATTGAAGTCCGGCGAGAGCAGCGGGCGGATGGTGTGGTGCCGCTGACCGTCTGGTTGGCTGATCTGCGCGACGCGCGAGCTCGGGCCACGCTGGAAATCCGTTCCCGACGGGTGTCTCTGGGCATGTTTGGCGACATCCAGCCGGTCGGTGACGGTGTCCTGGAACTGCGCGAGGACATCGGCCCCGGCTATCGCGTGTACATCGGCCGGCACGGTGCGGCGCTGGTCATCCTGCTGTGTGGCGGCGACAAGCGCTTGCAGGATGCGGACGTTCAACGGGCCAAGGAATACTGGCTGGACTGGAAACGGAGAAATGGATGAGCAATCGCGAACATGCCATCTCGGTCTCCCATAGCGAGGCCACCATTGCAGAACTGCCTGCCGATCGAGGCTTTGCGGTCGAGTACCTGAAATCCGCACTGGAAGAACTGGACAACCCGGAGCATCGAGCGGTCGGTCTGCTGGCGCTGCGCGACGTGGCCGAGGCCTACGGCGGACTGGCGACGGTGGCCCAGGAGGCAGGCATCACCCGTGAAGCGCTCTATCGGGCACTGTCGCCGACCGGCAATCCGACGCTCAAGACCTTGCTGGCCGTGCTGCATGCGGTCGGCATGCGCTTGTCGGTTGCGCCTGCCGAGCCCGTCGCGTCGCACGCCTGAGTCACTGGCCTGCCGGCCCAATAGCAATGGCCGCAGGCCGTTCAAACACTCCGCATCGTGCCCAGCCAGCGCTCCATCACGAAAATCACGAGGGCGTGCGATGCATGACCGCCAAGCGCACTTCTGATACCACGATGCCAGGACCCGGTTCTACAAGAGCGAAGCTGACGTCGCCCTGGGCTCTCTGATCCCCATCCTCGCTGGTGTTTGTGAAGACCTTGGTCTATCACGCCATGGGCGCTTTGATGCCGTATCCAGTCGAGGATCCAGCTTGTCTAGAAGACAAGCCACACGTGCACTGCTACATCCGAGGGCTCTCCCCATTCGATAGGAATGCCTTCGATACGTTCGCCAAGGTGTAGCGAGCAGAGAGTGAGGGCACGCACGTTGAGAGACTCGCAGTGCGTCAGCCTGCTACTCGCCACTCGCGGACTTCCGCTCCCGCAAGTCTCCGATAGGCATCGTCGTTCGATGCCGAAGGTTCGTCCGCTTACTCGGTGAAAGACAGACCGAAACCGCGAATTGAGCGAGTCCCTCCTTGGTTCGCAAGGGATGTCAATTCGGGCAGGATTGAAAGCTATTTTGTTAGTCGACTAATGATATTGACGGAACTGACATCTCTGAATATAGTTAGATGACTAACAAAATTACTCAGCTGATCGAGTCAAAAACCATGTCCAGTTCAAGATCGATACCTCTCGTCGACCAAGGGGCGTTGCCGCTGGGCTACGCACCCATGGATCGCCTCCATGACGAGTTCATCGTCCTCGTGAACGCGTTGGCCGAGGCCGGGGACCATGTGGTCGCCGATGCACTCGATGCATTGGCATCGAATGCCAAAGAGCACTTTGGCGCCGAAGACAGATGGATGCACGAGACGGACTTCCCCGCACGGGAGTGCCATGTCGATGAGCATGCGGCGGTCATGCGGTCGATCGCTGGCGTTCAACGCCGTGTGGCGTGTGGAGATTTCGAAGCCGCTCGCCGTCTTGCGAACGAACTCATCGCGTGGTTTCCCGGTCATGCGGACTATCTCGATTCGGCGCTGGCGCACTGGATGTGCAAGCGTCGCCTGGGCGGTGTACCGATCGTCGTGCACCGCCACATCAAGCCGTTCATTGCGGCCGCCGCCCACTGACCTCATTTCCCTTTCCCGATAGAGATTCCAATGCTGACAAAAGAAGAGAACGAACTGCTGTGCCGCGTGGAAGGCGACGCACCGATGGGGCGATTGATGCGCAGCCACTGGACGCCCGTCTGCCTCATCGAGGAGGTTGGCGAGCCCGACGGTGCCCCCGTGAAGGCGCGTGTGCTGGGTGAAGATCTCGTCGTGTTCCGTGACAGCGATGGCCGTGTCGGCGTGTTGGCCGAGGCCTGCCCGCACCGCGGTCCATCGCTGGTGCTGGGCCGCAACGAGGAGGGCGGTCTGCGCTGCCTGTACCACGGCTGGAAGATGGATGTGGACGGCAATGTGCTGGAGATGGCCTCCGAGCCGGCTGCCAGCGGCATGGCGGAAAAGACCCGGCACAAGGCCTACCCCGCAAAGGAATGGGGTGGCATGGTGTGGAGTTGGTTCGGTGCGCAGGACGACGTGCCCGAGTTTCGCGCTCCCTCGTGGGCCCCGTCGGCAGACGTTCGTGTGAGCATCGCCAAGGCATTGCTGCCTTGCAACTGGGCCCAGGTTCTCGAAGGTGCGATCGATTCCGCGCACAGCTCGAGCCTGCATTCGTCGGACATGGTTCCGGCGCGTGTGGACAGCGCCAAGGCCACGCAGAAGACCTGGCTGCGACCATCGACCGACAAGGCGCCGCGCATGCAGGTGGAGCGCGGGAGCTACGGCTTTCGCTACGCCGCGCTGCGTCGCCCCATTCAGAACGCCAACGTCAACGACTACGTGCGCTCCACGGTGTTCGTCGCGCCGGGCACGGCGTTGATTCCGCCGAACAATCTCTACAACGTCGCGAACGTGAACGTCCCGATCGACGACACGAACACCGCGTTCTATTTCATCGCCTGGGGCCATCCCGCGCAGACGCCCGAGACCGACACATGGCGCAAGTTCCTGCGCCAGACAGTGGGCGTCGACCTGGACGACCGCTACCGGCCGCTACGAAATGAAGACAACCAATTCTGGCAAGACCGCCAGGCAATGAAAGCCGGCAACTTCACGGGCATCACCGGCTTTCCCAATCAGGACGTGGCCATGTGGGTGACGATGGGGCCGATCGCCGATCGGAGCAAGGAGCGCCTGGGAGCCAGCGACCTGGCAATCGTCGAATTTCGCCGGCAGATGATCGACGCGGTGCGAGCGTTTGAGAACGGGGCGCCCGCCATCGGCACTGGTGAGGACGCAGTTCCGCCCAGTGTGTGCGCTTTCCAGGCCGTGGTTCCCAAGACCACGGACTGGCGCGACTACGAAGCGCGCTTCACCTGGATCGACGGCCAGGAACATCCCGAGTTCGAACCTTCCTATCTTGTGAGCCGCTGACACCATGACCAAGCTTCAACTGTCCATCGCCATGGGCGACTACGACCGAACCCGCGCGCTGTTCGACGGCCGTGTGCAGATCGACGGCGTCACGCCGGTCTGCTCCCTGCTGAACCCCGAGGAAATGTTCTTCAGGGCGATGCGCAGCCAGGACTTCGACATCACCGAGTTGTCGTTCTCCAGCTACCTGGTCAAGCACTCAAGAGGGGAGTGCCCGTACATCGCCGTGCCGGTGTTTCTGTCGCGCGCGTTCCGCCATACATCGATCTATGTGCGCAAGGACCGCATCAAGCGCCCGGAGGATCTGAAAGGCAAGCGCATCGGACTGCCCGAGTACCAGCTGACGGCCAACGTATGGGCGCGCGCGATCCTGCACGACGACCATGGTGTGCGCCCGCAAGACGTGACCTGGGTGCGCGGCGGCATCGACACACCCGGGCGTCCGGAAAAGGTCAGGCTGCAACTGCCTGCAGACGTGCGTGTCGAAGAGGCTCCCGCGGGGACGACCATCTCCGAGCTGCTCGACCGAGGGGAGATCGACGGCTTCATCGCCCCGCGCCCGCCGGGCAGGCAGGCGCTGGACAACCCGAACGTCGGATGGCTCTTCGACGATCCGACGGCTGTCGCCAAGGACTACTACCAGCGCACCGGCGTGTTCCCGATCATGCATGTCGTGGGCATTCGCAAGGAGCTGGCCGAGCAGCATCGCTGGTTGCCGGCAACGGTGCAGAAGGCCTTCACGCAGGCCAAGGCCGCGGCCCTGGGGTTGCTGGCTGACACCTCGGCGACCAAGGTCACCCTGCCGTTCGTGGAAGAGCAACTGAAGGCCGCGCGAGAAACCATGGGCGAGGACTACTGGTCCTACGGTGTCGCGCCTGCCCGCAAGACGCTCGAAACTTTCGTGCGTCATCACCATTCGCAAGGCCTGTCCTCGCGCCTGGTCCCAGTCGAAGAGCTCTTTCATCCCGCCACGTACGAGACCTACAGCATCTAGGAGACACGTCTTGAACTGCGTACCCTTGCTCAGAGTGGCCGTGGCGAGCCTCGTTCTCGGAACGGCCATGTACGTGCACGCCGAGCCCTATCCGTCGAAGCCGATCAGGCTCGTCGTCCCCTACTCGCCGGGCGGCCTGCCCGATACGGTGGCGCGCGTGCTCGCGCACCGCTTGCAGACGGCCTTTGGCCAGCCGGTGGTCGTGGAGAACAAGCCTGGTGCCGGTGGCGCCGTTGCGGCCGTCACGATCGCGCAGTCGCCGGCCGACGGCTACACCTTGCTGGTCAGCGACGGCGCCATGCTGGCGATCACGCCGCTGATGACGCAAAAGCCTGCCTACAACGCTGAGAGAGATTTCGCGCCGGTGTCCCTCGTGGGCATCGCTCCGCTCTTCCTGGCAGCGAACCCGCGGGTCAAGGCCAACACGCTCGACGAACTGGTAGCACAGGCCAAGGCCAATCCCGCGGCCTTCAACTATGGATCGTCGGGCATCGGCAGCATCCACCACCTCACGGCCGAAGCAATGAAGGCGGGCCTGGGAATCCAGGCGATGCACGTGCCGTTTCGCGGAAGCGGCAACTCCGTGCCCGCCATGATTGGTGGCGATGTCGACCTGGTCTTCGCATCTCCACCGTCGCTTATGGGGTTTGTGAAGGCCGGCCAGGCGAAGTTGCTGGCGATCAACTCGTCCAAACGTTCGCCGTTGGCGCCCGACGTACCCGCCCTGGCCGAGCAGATCCCCGGCTTCGATTTCGCATTCACGGTCGCCGTGCTTGCCAAGACCGGAACGCCGCACGAACCCATCGACAGGATCAGCGCCGAGATCGCCAGGATCGTCAAGCAGCCCGACGTCGTGGACAAGCTGCAGAAGGCCGGTGTCGACCCCATCGGCGAAGGCCCGGGCCAGCTCGCCAAGGCCTTGCGCGCGGAGGCCGAGCGCATCGCCGCCGCGGCGAAGCTCGCGAACCTCAAGCCTGAATGAGGCACAGACGATGACCATCGAAACCAGCGCCGAAACGCCGATGCCGCTTCGCATCGTTCGCATCTGCGACGTTGCACAGGGCATCCGGAGTTTCGAACTCGCGCATCCCGAAGGGGCCCTGCTGCCGGCGTTCACGCCCGGATCGCACATCAAGGTGCAAACGCCCAGCGGCGCCGTGCGCAAGTATTCGCTGTGCAACGACCCCGCGGACCGGACGCACTATGTCATCACGGTCAAGCGCGACGCCAATGGCCAGGGTGGCTCGGCCAGCATGCACGACGGCACACGAGATGGCGACATGCTGCCGGCCTCCTCGCCTGACAACGCCTTTCCGCTGACGGGCAACGCCAAGGCCTATCTCTTCATCGCAGGCGGCATCGGCATCACGCCCATTCTGTCGATGATTCGGTCCTTCGGTGAGCTTGCTCCGGTGCCCTGGAAGCTCCACTACCTGACACGTTCGCCCGAGACGACTGCCTTTGCGCAAGAGTTGACCTGCTCGCAGTGGCGTCGCAACGTGAGCATCCATCATGACCACGGGGATCCGTCGAGGTCTTTCGATCTCTGGCCGGCGCTCGAGAAACCCAACAGCGCACACGTCTACTGCTGCGGCCCGCGCCCGCTCATGGAGTCGGTGCGCGACATGACCGGGCATTGGTCGCCCCAGAATGTGCACTTCGAGAGCTTCAGCGAAGGCGGCGGGGTCAAGCCCGACGACCGACCGTTCAAGGTCGTGCTCGCTCGCTCGCAGGTCGAACTCGAGGTCCCGGTGGGCCAGTCGATCCTGGCCGCGCTGCGGGCGCATGGCCACCGCGCACCATCGTCCTGCGAAAGCGGGACCTGCGGCACCTGCCGCACGAGCCTTCTTGCGGGAGAGGCGGATCACCGCGACATGGTGCTGATGCCCGAAGAGATGTCCGGCCAGATCATGATCTGCGTTTCGCGCGCGAAGTCGCCCTCGCTGGTGCTCGACCTGTGAGCGCGCACCGTCCGATCCGCCTGGGCGTTGCCGGCCTGGGCCGTGCGTTCACGCTGATGCTGCCGACCTTCCTTCAGGACCGGCGCGTGCAGCTCGTGGCTGCCTGCGATCCGCGCGAGTCGGCACGGGCGCAGTTCGCCAGCGACTTCGGCGCGTCGGTCTACCCGGACATGGAAGGCCTCGCCGCCGATCCGTCTGTCGAGGTCGTCTACATCGCGAGTCCCCATCAGTTTCATGTGTTGCATGCGTGCATCGCTGCCTCGCACGGTAAGCACGTGCTGGTCGAGAAACCCATGGCGCTCGCGCTGGACGAGTGCGACCAGATGATCGAGGCCTGTCGCGCAGCCGGCGTGCGGCTGATCGTCGGGCATTGCCATAGCTTCGACGCCCCCTACGCCAAGGCGCGCGACCTCATTGCCGAAGGCGATGTCGGCCGCGTCCGAATGATCCAGGCGTTGAACTACACCGACTTTCTCTACCGCCCCCGCCGTCCTGAGGAACTCCAGACCGATGCCGGCGGTGGCGTTGTCTTCAGCCAGGCTGCGCACCAGGTCGACATCGTCCGGTTGCTGGCGGGCAGTCCCGTGGTCAAGGTGCGTGCGATCACCGGGGCCTGGGATCCGAAGCGGCCGACCGAAGGCGCCTACACCGCCTTGCTGTGGTTCGAGGGCGGTGCCTTCGCCAGCCTGGCCTACAGCGGCTACGGTCACTTCGACTCGGACGAGTGGTGCGATTGGACGGGCGAGATGGGCTCCAGCAAGGACCCCCAGGACTACGGCCTTGCACGCAGGCGGCTGGCCGACATCCACGATGCGGCGCAGGAGGCGAGCGCGAAGGCGGCAAGCACCTACGGTGGACCTGCCTACCGGCCGGCGCCGATGGCGGCCCCGGCACGCTACCAGCACTTCGGGTCGGTCGTGGTGTCTTGCGACCAGGCCGATTTGCGGCCGATGCCTGACGGTGTCTGGGTCTACGCCAACGCGCGCCGCGAATTCGTTCGGCTTCCCGCACCTGCCGTGCCTCGCCACGAGGTCATCGATGAGCTCTGCGCCGCAGTTCAGCACGGTGTGTCGGCCTTGCATGACGGGCCGTGGGCGAGGTCCACGCTCGAGGTGTGCCTGGCCCTCCTGGCGTCCGCGCGCGAAGGCCGCGATATCGACCTGCCTGCGTCGCCGATCTGAGGGCGGTGAAGCCGTCTACAGCGCGCTGTTGTCGGTCTCTGACCCTGACAGCATCTCGTCGCTGGCCAGGTTGTCCAGCATGACCAGCAGGCTGCGGCGGGTGCTGGCGACGGCCGCCTCGTCGAGGCCGCGCATCGCAAGGCCGTTGACTTCCTCGGCCAGCGGTACGAGCTTTTTCTTCAAGGCCTTGCCGGCCGGGGTGAGGAAGACATACAGGTTCTTCCGGTTGCCTTCCATCCGCTCCCGCGTGATGTAGCCCTGCGACTCCATCGCGCGCAGCGCGATGAGCGTCGTCGGTTCCATGACGCCGGCTTCCTGGCTGAGCTCGCGCTGCGTCAGGCCGTCATGCTCCCAGAGGATTCGAAGGAAGGTCCAGTGCCCCAGCGACACCCCGTGTGTGGCCAGCCGTGCCTGCAGCGAGCGCAGGAAGCTGCGAGCGCTGTCCTTGACCAGATGTGCCATCCGGTCGTTCGGCACCGCTTCGTGCCAGTGCTTGAGCAACCGGGCGGAAATTTCGGCTTCGCGCGCCGCTGTGAGTTTCGACATGTCCTCCATTTTCTCAGAGCCGCCCCGTGCACGACCCGGTCCGGTCATGCGACGTGCGGTCCGAGAGGGCGTACCCTGTGCCAGGAGCGCGCGCCGGCGCGACTCACAGCGGGCAGCGCGCCTGCAGCCAGGGCAGCAGCGTGGCCATCTGCTCGAGCGCGCCGGCGTTCTGCGGCTCGTCGCCTTCCGGTTCGAAATAGTGCAGCCGGTGGGGAAACTCGAACAGGGTCTTGTCGCTGCTGCCCAGCGAATCCATGATGGTCTTCGTGTGGGTCAACGGGTACACGTCGAGGTCGCGGCCGGTGTGCACGACGACCACGGGTTCGGTCACCGCGGCGGCCGTTTTCGGGATGTTGGCGTTGCTGCTCAGGCCCGACCAGGTCGACAGCCAGGCATCGGGCGTCTGCAGTCGCCCGAAGCCCAGAAGCTGGAAGTTCATGATGTCCGGCCGGTCGCTCAGGAGGCTGCCGTAGCCGCGCTCGCTCGGGTCGATGCTGTTGTCCACGTAGTGCGGATTGGCCATGGTCCGGTAGGTGGTGATCACCGGCGTGAAAGTGGCTTGCTGGATGGCCGCGCGCTGCAGGTACGGCGGGGCGTTCTCGAAGCCCGGCCAGTTGCACAGGGCCTCGCCGTGGCCACGCTCGGCAATCAGCGAATGTGCCAGCGCGTCGATGCGTGCGACGCGCTCCAGTTGCTTGCGGCGATAGCGAGCCAGGAAGTCGGGGTCGTAGCGGGTCCACCGCGGGGCCGGCTGGAATCCATTGGCCGGGTCGTACATGTCCAGCGATGCATCGGTGAGCATCGGGTTGTGCTCGTCGATCACCGACGGGTCGATGGTCTCGTTGAGCACCAGCCCCTGGCCGATGTGGGCGGCCGTGATGATCATGGCGTCGAACGGCGGCATCGAGACATCGGCCAGGGGGATCGGCCGTCCGGCTGGCGTCTGGCGCAGCCGCTCGGAGGGCTTGGCCTTGGCTTGCTGCTGGTAGAAGCAGCCCAGCGTGCCCCCGCCCGAATTGCCGAGCCACACCACCTTCTCGACACCGCATTCGTCGCGCAGCCAGTTGACGTAGGCCGCCAGGTCCAACAGCAGCTGCTCGTGGACGCAGTTCAGATCGTTGTTGATGGACCGCAGGTTGGCGCCGACGCAAGCGTAGCCGGCGCGCAGCAAGGCAGGAAAGGCGTAGTGCTGAGAAAAGTCCACGCGGGGGTGGGCCGCGATCACGGCCACCTTGGGCCTGGGATTGGAGCGGGGCGTCCAGTGCAGCCCCCTGACCTGCACGCCGTCGTGCGTGTTCAGAAGCAGGGGCATGCACTCGGCGAATTCGTTCACGGGTTCGCGAAAGCGAATCCAGCTGGCGCGCCAGTAGGTCGCGGAAAGCAATCGGGAAGCGGTCATTCGGTTCTCGTCCAAGTGTGTGTTCGGTGGCGTCTATGCCGCGGTCAATCCGGAGTCCATCGTCAGCGCGGCGCCGAGGGTGGAGGCCGCGCCCTTCGAGCAGAGCCACAAGGCGCCGGAGGCAATTTCTTCGGGCGTGCTGTAGCGGCCCAGCGGATAGTTGCTGCCGCCGCCGGATGCGATCTCCTGTCCGATCGAGGAAACGATGCGCCCCGCCATCTCGGTGCTCACGCCGGCTGGACAGATCGCGTTGACGCGAATCTGCTGGCGGCCGTATTGGAGCGCCGCGCTGCGTGTCAGGCCCAGGACACCGTGCTTGGACGCCGAGTAGGCGGCACAACGCTTAGAGCCGACCAGCCCCGCGGCCGAGGCGATGTTCACGATGGCCCCGCCTGTTCCCTGCGCCAGCATTTGCCGGATCTGGGAGCGCATGCAATGCCACACGCCGCGCAGGTTGACGTCCATCACCTGGTCGAACAGGTCGTCGTCTTCGTCCAGCAGTGCCTTCGCCGCACCCTCGACACCCGCTGCGTTCACGGCGAAGTCGAGAGTGCCGCGTTGTGCGGCTGCGTGCGCGACGGCGGCGTCGACCATCTCGCCGCGGCGCACGTCGCAGACCATCGATGCCCCTTCGCCTCCGGCTTGCCGCAGCGCCGCCAGGGTGTCGGCAAGCGCGCGCTCGTCGCGGTCGGCCAGCAGCACCCAGGCGCCGGCCTGGGCGAAGGCAAGCGCCGTGGCCCGGCCGATGCCGGCGCCAGCGCCCGTGACGAAGGCCGTCCGGCCCTGCAGTTCGGCGCTCATCGCTCGATCACCACGCCCGAGCTCTGGACCAGCGTCCGCCAGATCTCCATATCGCGCTTCATGGCCGGTAGAAACGCCGGGCCGTCCAGCCAGTTCATCGTGATGTTCAGGTCGTCCAGCGTCTTGCGCATGGAGGCATCCTCGCTGATGGCACGAAGCTCCTTCACCAGCCGGGCCGCGATCTCGGGCGGCAACTTGGCAGGCGCCATGAAGGCGTACCAGCCGCCTGTCCAGTTGATCTCCTTGAAGCCCTGCTCGAGGAATGTGGAAACGTCGGGCAGCGAAGGCGCGCGTCCGGGGGCGATCACCGCCAGGCCCTTGAGCGTGCCGCGCTGGATGTGCGCGCGCGCCGTGGCCACCGTCAGCAGCGCCAGGTCGATCTGGCCACCCAGCAAGTCGGTCAGTGCCTGCGATTCGCCCTTGTAGGGCACGTTGAGCATCCCCAGCTTCTGCGACTTGTTGAATACCTCGAGGATGACCTGAGGACCGAGTCCCGTGGTGCCGAACGTCAGTCCCTTGCCTGGCGCGAAGTGCACCAGTTCCTTCGCCGTGTTGGCCCCCAGACTGGCGCGCGTGGCCAGCACCGTCGCCGCCGCACCGATGCGAGACAGCGGCGTGAAGTCGGCGATGGGGTCGTATCCGACATCCTTGAATTGCACCGGGTTCTGGATGTGCTGCGTGAAAGTCAGCAGCAGGGTGTAGCCATCGGCCGGCGCGCGCGCCACGGACACGGTGCCCGGAATGCCATTGGCCCCGGGGCGGTTCTCCACCACGATCGGTTGTCCGACACGTTCGCCCAGGCGGCGGCCGAACTCGCGGGCCATGACATCGGCGGTGCCCCCGGGTGTCACGGGGACGATGATCTTGATCGGCCGGGCGGGCCAGGGTTCCTGGCCGTAGGTGAGCGACGTCAACGAGGGCAAGGCGGCGGCCCCCAACCATTTGACGAAAGCGCGTTTCTTCACGTTGTCTCCTTCTGCAAGCGGGTTGCTCAATCGAGTGTAGGGAGGGGCTGTGTGCAGCCCCATCGTCTGATCAGACGTATTCGAACGTCCTCAAAAGCGTTGTCATATCCGTCGCATCCGACGGTGCGCAGGCGCCGGTGCCTGACGAAGATCCGCTCTGGCAATGCGGATGTGCGGGGCACACCAGACGTAGCGAACCCATGCGAGGAATGAATGGCCGGACCATTGAACGGATTGCGGATGATCGAGATGGCCGGCGCGCAGAGCGGGTCCTTCTGCGCGATGCTCTTTGCCGATCTTGGTGCCGACGTCATTGCCATCGAGCCGCCGGGGAGTGCGCATGGCGCGTGCGATGTCACCGAGCGCGGCAAGCGCCGGTTGTCGCTCGACGTGTCGTTGCCCGAGTCCCGCGACGCGGCACTGCAACTGATGGCGCGGGCAGACCTGCTCGTCGAGGGGTTTCGACCCGGCACGATGGAGCGGCTCGGATTGGGGCCCGCCGAATGCCACGCCCGCAACCCGCGCCTGGTCTATGGCCGCATCACCGGCTGGGGACAGACCGGGCCGCTGGCCGGCACTGCCGGCCACGACATCAACCACATCGCCCTGACGGGCGCGTTGCACGCCATGGGCCGGCCGGGGGAAGCGCCGCCGCCCCCGCTGACCTACCTGGGTGACTACGCCGGAGGGGCGATGCTGCTCGCCGTGGGGCTGCTCGCTGCGTTGCACGAGGCGCGTGCCTCGGGCCGTGGCCAGGTCGTCGATGCAGCGAAGACGGACGGCGTCGCGCTGCTGTCCTCGCTGTTCTACGGCATGAACGCGGCGGGGGGCTTGTCCGGCGAGCGCGGCGGCAACCTGCTGGACAGCGGCGCGCACTTCTACGACACCTACGCGTGCGCCGACGGCAGGTTCGTGGCCATCGGTGCCATCGAGTCGGCGTCTTTTTGCCGCTTGTGCGAGTTGTGCGGGCTCGACGAATCGTTCGCGGCGCAGCAGATGGACCGCGTGCAGTGGCCGCTCATGAAGCTGCGGCTGATCGATGTCTTTCGAACGCGCACCCGCGACGAGTGGCGCGTGCTTCTGGAGGGTACCGATGCGTGCTTTGCGCCGGTGCTCGACTGGGACGAGGCGCCGGCTCATCCGCACAACCGCGCGCGCAGCACTTTCGTCACGCTCGACGGCGTGGTACAGCCGGCGCCGGCACCCCGCTTCTCGCGCTCTGCGGCGGCGCGGCCGCGCGCCGGAAGCCGCTTGGATCTGGCCGGGGCGCTGGACGGCTGGGCTGTGCAACAGCTCGCGCCGGCCACCGCCTGAGCACGTTGTCGTTTCAGCAAACCAGGCCGAATCGACGAGCGATCGACACCGCCTGCGTGCGGTTGTGGGCGGACAACTTCGTGTTGATGCTGCGAAGGTGTGTGCGCACCGTGCTTTCGGCCACGAACAACTTGTCGGCCATGGCGCCGTTCGAGTAGCCCTCGGCCAGCAGC
Source organism: Variovorax sp. BGA-UO-ETr-C22 (assembly GCF_059567965.1). Lineage (NCBI taxonomy): Bacteria > Pseudomonadati > Pseudomonadota > Betaproteobacteria > Burkholderiales > Comamonadaceae > Variovorax > Variovorax sp. BGA-UO-ETr-C22. The sequence continues at coordinate 25,711 of NZ_JCAQPA010000003.1, read as the reverse complement.
TTGAGAACCCGCACCTCCTTGTTGGTGAGCGCGTCTCCCTTCCAGGGTGTTTCGACCGACGGTGTCGGGTCCGGCCCGTCGGCCTGTTCGTCCCCTCCCAGCGCAGCGAGCAGGCGTTGCAAGTACTCCAGCAGGATCGGATCTTCGTTCAGCTTCGGTGCCCGGCTTCGGGCCTGGAACACGGCGTTCAATGGGCCCGCGACAGCCTGGCCCTCGTCGAGGATCAGGCGCATGAAGCCCTCGCGGCTGCCTTCCAGGAGTACGTCGCCCAACACCTCGACCGCCGCGGCCTGCGTGCCGTCCTGGCGCCACAGCGCCATGGCCAGGAGCACCCGCAGCTTGTGTGCCCGACGGATGCGCGACTCGGCCTGCGCTTGCGGCAACATGGTCTCGATGCACCGCGCTGCTTCGGCCGGATCGCCGAAGTTGACTTCCCAGCTCAAGCGGCTGATCTCGATGTCCAGCAGCTCATGGGCGGGCAGCCGCTGGCACGCCACGCGGTCCCATACCGCGCGGTCGTTGCTGCGGTCCAATTCGAGGCGCGCGCCGAACGCGTTGCCCTGCCGGATCAGCAGGCAGGCACGTTCCAGCCTGGCTGAAGCCACCACCCGTGGCAGCCTGCGAAGGTGCCCGAGCGTCTCCAGTTCGGTGAGCATGCGCAGCGCGCCGTCGACGTCACCGCGCCCGAACAGCAGCCGTGACTGGATCGCGTGGCATTCGATCATGTGGTCCGGCAACCCGGCATCGCGGGCCAGCGGCAGGTAGACGTTCAACAGGCGCTCGACCGCCTTCAGTTCATTGGCCTCGTACATCGCGCTCGCGTACAGCACGCCGGCCCAGGCATTGCCGCCGGTATAGCGGTTGGCGCCGGAGCGCGTGCAGCCGAGCGCGATCCGAAAACGCGCCACGGCCTGCCTGAACAGCCCCCGATCGAAGTCCAGCATGCCCTCGGTCGACTCCGTGTACATGCGGTTGAAAACGCTGCCGTATTGCGCATTGCGGGCCGAGTCGAGCAGCCGCTGTGCTTCGTGCGTCTTCCCCAGGACGGCGGTGACATGCGCCATGCAGTTCGTCAACACGGTATCGGCGAAGGTCACGCCGGTGGGGAGTCGTGCCATGCCCTCGCACCCGATCTGGTGGGCCTCGCAATAGCGGTCCTGCATGGCCAGCAGCAGGGGCCGCAAGGCGTTCACATGGGCGCCGATGACGGTGTCGTCGCTGGTCGCGATCCCGCAGTCGGCCAGCAAGGCCTGTCCCTCGTTCGCTCCTTGCGTGAACAGCACGGCCCAGACCTCGATGGCCTGCGTCAACGGGTGCTCGCGCAACCTGTGGCGCGGGATGACGGAGAACCAGCGCGCGAGCAGCCGCATGCGGCCGTCCTCCAGAAAGCGCTGCGCGTGTTGCGTGAGCAGGGTCAGCGCGTGCGGGAAGTCCCCGCCTTCGATCGCATGGTCGATGGCCGGCACGGGGCGTTCCACCGATTCGTACCATGAAGAAGCGGCCAGGTGCAGCCGCAGCACTTCACCCGGATGGTCACGCTCCAGTTGTGCCCGCAAGAATGCTGCAAACAGGCTGTGGAACCGGTAGTGCGGCTCCAGCCCCGCGGTCTCGACGGGCAGAAGGAACAGGCTGGACGCGTGCAGATGCGCGAGCATGGCGGCGCAGTCGGCATGCGGATACAGCGCCTGGCACAGCGATGGGCTCAGCTCGCGCAGGATGCTGGTGCGCAGCAGGAACTCGCGCACGACCGGTGTCTGTCGATCGAGCACATCCACGGCCAGGTACTCGGCGATGGCTCCACCGGAGCCTGTCAGCCGCTGCACCAGCACGGCCGGCTCTTCATTCCGTTCGAGCGCCATTGCCGCGAGCATGAGCGCCGCGATCCAGCCTTCGGTGCGCGCGTGCAGCATGGCGAGCACGTCGGTTGGCAGCGCTGGCAGGCCGCGCGTCTTCAGGAAGTCGCGCGTTTCCTCCACACTGAAGCGCAGTGCTTCGACGTCGATTTCCAGGAGCAGGCCGCGCACGCGCAGACGGCCCAGGTCCAGGTCGGGTAGGTTGCGCGAGCCGATCACGAGCCGGCCGTTGTTCGGCAGGCGACCCACGATCTCGCGCAACAGCGCCAGCGCGGCGGGGGACTGCAAGACTTCGAATTCGTCCAGGAAGAGTGCAAACGGCGGGCCTTCCCGCGCGAGCAGCGCGACGGCATCGGTGTCGCACGCGTGGTGGTGCCCTTCCTCGGCGATCTGCAGCCGGGCAACGGCCTCGGCGATGACGTGGACGAAGCGCGGCGTGTCGTTGTCGGCCGCATCCAGCGTGATCCACGCCGTCGAGACGCCGCGCGCCTGCAGATGGTCATGGATCTGGCGCAGGGACGTGGTCTTGCCGAAGCCGGCAGGTGCGCGCGCCAACACCAGCTTGGCGTTGGGGGCGCGGTCGACGCGCTCGATGACCACGCGGCGCTGGATCCGTGACGCGCTGTCGCCCGGGAGATCGAACTTGCTGGCATGCATCAACGCCCGGGGAGGTGCCCGGACGGAAGAGGCAGGCGAAGGAAGCGATGGCGACGGCATGGACAGCTCGTGATGCGAAGGTCTGATAAATTATAAGTCGACTAAGTATATTTGCGAACCCTCGAATGACCAATGGCAGATGAAACGAAAGAACCGGGGAGGACGGGCGGCTCGAATTCATCGATGCCGGGCGCTTTGTCGCCCATGGAATCCCTGTCGTCGGATGCGACGGTTTTGGGCCCTTGCGTTCGAGCCGGGTGATACGTCTGATCAGACGATGGTTCGTTTCAGGGGGGCGGCCTAGAGTCCCGTTGACTCGAACACCCCTCGGGTCATGCAAAGAAAGAGCGATTGCGCACGCAGCCTCACGCACTTTGCTTTGCCCACGTGAATCAACGCCGGCGCCACGGTGAAAACTTCCAAAAGAAGGTGGGCCCGGGCTCCCATGAAAGCACACCAGTGCCCCTCATGGCGAACCCTTCGCATCGGCGCTTCTTGCCCAACCCTGGAAACCTCACAATGAAAAAAACTCTCGTTGCCCTGGCTGTTCTGACTGTCGCCGGTGTGGCCTCGGCCCAGTCGTCCGTCTCCGTGTTCGGTGTGGTCGATGCGTCGGTCAGCAGTTACTCGAACAAGTCACGTGACCTGAACGGCGCCACGGTCCTCAAGCCGTTCTACGTGAACAAGGGCAGTGTCACGACAAGCCGAAGTGAACTCGCCCACTCCGCCTACAACACCAGTCGCATGGGCTTCCGAGGCACGGAAGACCTGGGCGGCGGCCTGGCGGCGAGCTTCTGGCTCGAGGCGCCGATTTCGAACGATGACGGGCAGCAGGGCGTTGCGACGTTCGCACGCCGCTCGACCGTCAGCCTGTCGGGCAGCTTCGGTGAAATCCGTCTCGGTCGCGATCTCACCCCGACCGTCTGGAATGAAGTCGTGTTCGATCCGTTCACCACCAACGGCGTGGGGATGAACCTGATCTTGTCGGCGAATGCCAGCTTCGGAAACTTCGGGACGCCCGCGCCCTCTACCGCACCGTTCACCAACGTCGGCACCAACAACTACATTCGCGCCAGCAACACCGTCGGCTACTTCCTGCCGCCGAACCTGGGTGGTTTCTATGGCCAGGTGATGTACGGCTTCGCCGAGAAGACCAAGTACAGCCCTGGCCTGGCAACGCCCGACGTGGCCAACACCCAGCGGCAGGGGCGCTACGTTGGTGGACGCTTCGGCTACGCCAACGGTCCTCTGGACGTTGCGCTGTCCTATGGCAGCAGCACCATCGGGGACCAGTTCTACGCCGGCACGACGACCAAGGTCGACACGGTGAACCTGGGCGGTTCCTACGACTTCGGTCCCGTGAAGTTGTTCGGTGAGTTGTCTCGCGCCACGAACAAGATCGACTACGCAGTCACGCCGGTCGCGGGCGGTCGCCCCGACATCGACCTCACCGGGTACCTGCTGGGCGTGACCGTGCCGGTGGGTGTCGGCCTGATCCGCGCGTCCTATGCCGGCGTCAGGTTTGATGCGAATCAGCCCCACACCCCGTTCACACCGCGCGTCGCGGACCCCAAGGCCAACAAGCTGACCATCGGCTACGTGCACAACCTGTCGAAACGAACCGCGCTGTACGCCACGATCGCTCGGTTGAACAACAAGAATGGCGCAGCCCTGACGGTGGGTGGGCCCGCATTTGTCACTGCGGGAGGCTTCACGCCGAAGACCTCGACGGGCTACGACCTCGGTATCCGCCACGCGTTCTGAGCAAGAGACCACGTCTGCAGTGATTGGCTGCGACTTTGGGATTTGCCGGGCAGACGGAGTCCGGGTGGTGAGTGCAACAGCTGCTCCGATGGCTCGGGCTGTCGGATATCAGTCTCAATCTAGACATTTGCGGCTCCGAGCTCAGCGACGGCACCCATCGCGGAACATGGCAGCAGCAACCGAGAAACGAGTGCTGTGAAAGTGCCAGGCGTCGGCACCACGACGGTCAGGGCGACTTGCGGAAGTGCGCATCCGCAGCCGCTCCGGGGCGATGGTGCTCGACGCAGCGAAGGTGATCAGGCAGAGACTGCAACTGGGGGCTTGCTGTCCTCCAGTTCGAACGTGGCCAGCGGCTGCGCTGCCGACGTATCAATGGCCAGACGCACGGCGAGGTCCGGCGCAAGCGCATCGTTGGACGCGAGGATATTGGTCAGCAACCGCGGACCCTCTTCCAGCTGCACGAGGGCAACGTTGTAAGGCAGGCGCTCTTTGAACGCAGGGTGGTAGGCATGGTGATAGATCACCCAACTCAGGATGCGGCCATTGCCTGCTGCGGCCTGCCACTGCCACTCCTTCGACAAGCAAGTGGGGCAGAGCGCGCGCGCGGGCAACCAGGCGTGGCCGCCGGAACAACGTTGAAACAGTAGACGCCCCTCCATCAGGCCTTTCCAGTAAGGGGCGTTGATCGCGTCGATGTCGGCTTTGAGCAGATCGGAGGACATGTCAGCTCCCTAGAATAAGGGTGGCGTGCGTGTGCATGGTGCCGCCCTGGTTGCTTACCACGCAGGCGTTTGCGCCTCGGACCTGGAGCCGGGCAATGCCTCGGATCTGTCGCACGCCCTCGATAATGAGTTGCATGCCCGGCATGCCAGTTTCGGAAAGCAAGCCACCGCTGGTGTTGATGGGGAGGTCGCCGCCATACTCGATGCGACCCCCAGCCACGAAATCGGCCACCTCACCCTTGCGGCAAAAGCCATAGTCCTCCAGCGTCATCAGTGGGGTGATGGTGAAGCAGTCGTACAACTGGGCCACGTCGATGTCGCTCGGCTGCATGCCGGCCATTTCGAAGGCAATGGCACCGGATCGGACCGCTTCGGTGGACGTGAGCGTCTCCCGCGCCGCAAGCTCCCAGGAAGTCTGGCCGCTGCCCAACCCCAAGATGGGTACGGCGTGGTCCACGCGAAGGCTGCGCGCCCTCTCGGCGCTCATCACCACCACGGCAGCGCCACCGTCCGAGACCAGACAACAGTCGTCCCGTCGCAGCGGATCGACGACGAAAGGCGACTGCATGTACGCCTCCTGACTCAGCGGCGACCGCAGTTGGGCATGCGGGTTGCCTGCTCCATGGCGACGGGCGGCCATGGCGATTGCAGCAAAAGCCTCGGGCGGCGTTGCGTGCTCGATGACGTGTCGGCGGTGGATCATTCCGTATCCCGCGGCGGTCGAAAACCATCCGTAAAGCGAGTCGTTGCCACGTGGCCGACCGTAGACGGCGGCGCTCCCGCTGCGCGGGTTGTCCGCGTAGCTCACCAAGGCGATCTCGCACTGCCCGGTATCGATGGCCATCATCGCCATCGCGATCAACGTGATGTTGGCAGCGCCGCCCTGATCCCAAGCGCCACCCCAGCGCGGCTGGATGCCCAGGCCTTCGGCCACTTTTTGGCCGTACAGAATCTCGCGGTTGGAGGTAGGCACTTTGAGGAACAGTGCGTCCACCGCGCCTTTCTCCACGCCGGCGTCGGCCAGAGCAGCGGCGCAGGCCTGCACGTTGAGCGTTACCGTATCTAGACCCAGCTTTCCGAAGGCCGTGTGACCCACTCCCGCGATCACATATTTGCCTCGCATGGTTCTGTCGAGTTGCATCTTGGTCACCAAGCTCTCAGTCGCCTTTGAAGATCGGCGTGCGCTTCTCGGAGAACGCCTGGGCACCCTCGCGGGCGTCGGCAGAGGCCATGAGGATTTTCTGCATGGTCTGCTCCATGCGCAGACCGCTGGAGAGTCCCATCTCCGGCGCCCGCAGCGCAAGCTCCTTCGCTGCTTGTACGGCCAGAGGCGCGTTGGCCGCAATCGTGCGGGCATAGCTAAGAGCGGTTTCCATCAACTGCTCTGGAGGCACGACGCGATTGACCAAACCCCAGCGAAGGGCCGCGTCGGCATCCATGGCCGCACCTGTCAGGAGCATCTCCATGGCAATGGCCCGCGGTAGCTGGGCAATGGTGCGCTGCGTGCCACCGTTGCCGGCGATGATCCCGCGTCGCACCTCGGCCAGGCTGAAGGTCGCATGTGGCACGGCGACACGGATATCGGTTGCCAGCAGCAACGTCATACCTCCGGCCAAGCAGTAACCGTTCACTGCTGCGATCACCGGTTTCCATATCTCTAGGCCGCGATTGAGAAGCTGGTCCTTCTGTGTCTGCCAGAACTCGTCGAGCGAGACCTTGCGGCCTATGTAGCTCTTCAAGTCGGCCCCTGCGCTAAAGGACTTGTCGCCGGCACCGGTGACGACGGCCACCCGGATCGCAGCGTCATCGCGCACACGCTCCCAAGCCTGCGAAAGGCCCTTGTAATGCTCCGCATCCATGGCGTTGCGCTTGTCCGGCCTGTTGATGGTGATGACGGCGATGCCTTCTTCAGGCATGTGAAAGTCAATGCTCATGGCTCGCTCGCCTCCGTATGCTCGGTGCTCAAGTAATGCGCACTGTCGGCCCCGAGCCGGGGCGCGACATGCTCGACGGCGGGACGCACGCCGTCGAAGGACAGCGGCAGGCCTGTCAGAACGAAGTCCGCATCACCGACCGGACGGATGATGTCCAGTGCCGTCACCTGCGGCTCGCGTAGCAGTTCGGGAATGGTATTGACCGACGCCACCGGAACGCCGGCGGCTTCCAGTTGCGTGATCCAGTGGTCTCTGCATTGGCCTCGGACGATTTGCTGGATCTCGTCCACCATGGACGCGCGATTTTTCAGCCGTTGCCGGTTGCTGGCAAAGCGCAGATCATCCAACCAGTCGGGACGGCCCAACGCCTTGGCCAGTTTGGTGAACAGTCGATCATTGCCGGCGCAGATCATCAACTGACCGTCTCGCGCGTCGAATGCTTGGTAGGGCACGAGGTTGGGATGCCCTGTGCCGTAGCGTTCCGACGTGCGGCCCTGGTTGACGAATTCGTGGATGCGCGACCCCGTCCAGCCCATCGCGGTCTCCAGCAGCGAGGTGTTGACCACGCAACCTCCACCTTCTTTCCCTCGTCGTTGCAACGCGGCCAGGATTCCGATCACGGCCCACATGGCAGTCCCCTGGTCGATCAGCGAAGCACCCATGCGCGACGGCGGGCTTTCGGCATGGCCATTGATGCTGACAAGCCCGCCAAAGGCCTGCAGCAGCGGTTCGTAACCGGGCTGCAAGCGGCGCGGCCCCTTGTGGCCGAAGGCGCTCATCTCGCAGTAGACAAGCCGCGGAAGGCGCGCCGTGATGGTGGCTGCGTCGATGCGCAGTTTTTCCGATTCGCCCGGTCGCAGGTTGTGCACGAACACGTCTGCACTCTCCAGCAACGTGAGAAGCTGCTGTCGGCCCTCGTCAGTCTTCAGGTCGATCACCACCGAGCGTTTGCCTCGGTTCACATCGTGGAAGGTCATGGAAGAGCCGTCACGAAACGCCGGGCCCATGTTGCGGGCATCGTCGCCGGTACCCGGTTTTTCCACCTTCACGACTTCGGCGCCGAGGTCGGAAAAGATCATTCCGGCGTAGGGCGCCGACAGCACCTGGCCCACCTCGACCACACGCAAATTGTTCAGTAGCACTGTCGCACCTTTTGAATTTCGTTTCTTTTGATGAGCGTCCGTTCGCTCATTCGGGCTGGATGTTTGCGCGTTTGACGATCGTTCCCCACTTGTCCATTTCACTGCTCATGAAGTGCTCAAGGTCTTGGCGCGAGCCTGCGAAACCGATGCCGTTGTTGTTGGCGAAGTAGCGCTGGACCGTAGGCGCTTTCACCGCCTGGTTGACCCAGTCGTTGAGCTTCTGGACCACGGCGTCGGGAGTTCGCACCGGCGCCAGGAACATGCCCCAAGAACCAATTTCGAGTTTCGGCAGGCCGGCCTCAGGTGCCGCCGGCACGCTGGGCAGCGAGGGCATGCGCTCGCCGCCAGTGACCACCAGGGCGCGCAGCTTGCCGCCCATGACCAGCGGCATGCATGCCGTGACGTCGGAGAACATCATGTCCACCCGTCCCGCGATCACCTCGTTCAGGCCTTCCGGGTTCCCTTTGAACGGCACGTACAACATGTCCACATTCGCCAGCTGCTTGTAGAGCTCGGCACCGACTCGGGATGATGAATTGCCACTGGCATAGCTCAGCTTGCCAGGTGAACGCCGGGCCTCGGCCGTGACGTCGGCCAGACTCTTGAACGGCGAATCGACCCCAACGACGAGCACAAGCGGGGTTGGTTTCTTGTAAAGCGAGATCGCTTTGAAATCTCCAATTGGGTCGTAGGGCAGTTTCTTGAAAAGAAACTTATTGGCAATATGCGTGTTGCTTGTCAGCAGCAGGGTGTAGCCATCCGGCGCGGCCTTGGCAACCTGCTCGGTACCGATAAAACCATTGGCGCCGCCCTTGTTCTCGACGATGACGCCTTGGTGCGCCAGCTTCGCGATCTCGGCGCCGATGACACGCGCCGTCGCATCGGCGCCGCTGCCCGCCGGAAAGGGCACCACCACGCGGATGGGCTTGTTCGGATAACTTTCCGCGGCATGCGCGGCAAGCGTCAGGCCAGCCGTCAGCGCGATCACGCCGGCCGCGCTCAACCAAGCCTGCTTCCTCTTTTCAATCACGTTTGTCTCCTGGGGTTGTATCGCGGCACACGACCGTCTCCGCTGACAAGGGCCTGAGTATGGGAAAAGGGGATTGAACAAGGAAGTGCAAAAATGGTATTTGTTTGATGCCAATAGTGGAATGATCAAGGAGAGCCCTTCATGCGCGTGCCGTTGACGCTGCACCAACTCGAGGCCTTTTCGCGAGTGGCCGAATTGCGCAGTTTCCGCAAGGCTGCCGAGGTTTTGCACATCTCCCAGCCAGCCCTCAGCCGCACCATCTCTGGCGCCGAGGCGGCGCTGGGCACCCGTTTGTTCGACCGCAATACCCGCAATGTCCGTCCGACGGCCGCGGGCGATGAGCTGGCCCCGATCGCCCGACGGATCCTGGCGGAGTTCGAATCCTCCCTGGGAGAGCTAAGCCAGTTCCTCGAAGGGCGCCGCGGGCGCGTAGTCATGGCGACGCTGCCGTCGGTTGGCGCCTCGTTTCTCCCACCCGTCATGACCAAGTTCGCCGCGCTGTACCCAGGCGTCGATTTCGTGATCCGAGTCATGACGACCAAGCCAGTGCTGGCGGCAGTGGACTCCGGAGATGCCGACTTCGGTATCTGTATGGAGCCCAGCTTGGACAACAACTTCCGCTATACCCATCTTGTGGAAGACGCATTCGTGCTCGTTTGTCATCCGAGCCATGAGCTTGTGCAGCAACCTTCGTGGGGCTGGGACGTCTTCACCCGCTACCCCTATATCGCGCAGGCAGCCGGGACCAGCATCCGCATGTTGACCGAAGCCGTGTTCGATGCGCAGGGGCTGGTCGTTCACATGGCCTATGACTGCGACAGTCTTTCTCTGAGTGGCAAGCTCGTGGCCGCGAACTTGGGCATCACCGCGCTGCCTCGCTTGGCGCTCAGCCATACCGATACCTCAGGGCTCGCAATCCTGAAGCTGGACGGCCCCAGCCTTCAGCGAAGACTAGGAGTGGTCACCAGAGCGGGCCGCAGTCCGTCGACCGCCGCCGCAAATTTCCTGAAACTGCTGAAATTGCATGTTGCAGAGACTGAAGGCCACACTGAAAAGATTTACGACCCTCCCTGGTGATCTGTTGATCGGAGCATGAAGCAACAGACCTTGGCCATGGCTCGCGCACAGCTCCAGGTGCGCCACTTTCTACGTTGTAGAACACGCCACCGACGACCATGGCTTCATCGCTCCAATCGAACTGGAAGGCTGTGCCCAGCTCGAAACTCATCGGAACGAAAGCCTTGGCTGACCTACGTAGTACTCCAGCTCTTGGAGTTCAGACTTTGATCTTCTTGCAATCGGCGCCGGCCTTCGGTTTGAGCCGCTCCGACAACCGCTCCTGCCGAAACACCGTGCAGAGCTGCTTGCGTGATGCATCGCTCCTGCGATGTCGAAGCTAGAGAACACGATGCGTTTACCGTCCTCGATGGCATCGGCCTTCACGTTCTTGCAAAGGCGAATCGCCTTTTATGAGGCCACCACTGGTCACTCGATCCTGATACGCCAGCTTGGCGATGTGGCGAAACGGCATGTTTTCGATGGCAAGCCGAGCATTCCGCTCAGTGCCAACAAAAACGTGCTGGTCGTCGAGCTTTTCACGCAAGGGCCCGATCAGCGCCGCCGCGGCGGCCGCGCATGCCGGGCAACCCAATCAACTCAATGGCGAGGTCATGCGGTTCTCAGCCGCGCACGGCCTTGCTCTCCTCCAGGCGTTGAATCAAGCGACCGAGTTCAGCCAAATCCGTCCCATTCAACACCGGCCCCGGCCGCCGCACATACGCAGAGCGGATCGCACCGCGACGCTTCAACGTTTCCTTGCGCAGCGCCAGGCCAATACCGTACTGGAACTCGTGGCGCAGCAGCGGCAGGTAGACGTTGAAGAGATCCTCTGCCTCATCGTTGCGGCCTTCGTCGAACAGCTTGCACACCTGCACCAGCATCTCGGGGTAGGCAAAGCCCGTCATCGCACCGTCCGCGCCGCGCAGCATTTCCTGCGGCAAGAAGAGCCCGCCGTTGCCCACCAGTACGCTGATGCGGCGGCGGCCCGCGGTCGCGCTCTGCTCGCGCACTTCGCTGAGTTTGCGCATGCCCGGAAAGTCCTCGTGCTTGAGCATCACGACCTGGGAGAAGTCGTCGATCAGCTTGTGAATCACCGAAACCGACATGTGCACGCCGGTCGCCTGCGGAAAGTCCTGCAGGCAGATCGGGATGTCGGGGCCGAGCAGCTTCGCCACAGTGGCGTAGTAGTTGTAGACCTGTTCGTCTGTCTTCAGGTTGGCCACGGGCGCCAGCATGACGCCGGCGGCGCCCTGGTCCATGGCGGTTTTCGACAAGCGCTCCACGTGCCGGTTCGACGCGTGGCTCACACCCACCACCACCGGCGCGCGCGTGCCGACGCGCCTCAACACGCGGTCCATCACGGTCAGCGTTTCCGCTTCGGTGAGCTTGGGCGCCTCGCCCATCATGCCGAGGATGGTGAAGCCCGTGACGCCCTTCTCCAGGTAGAAGTCGGTCAGGCTGTCGGTGCTTTCCAGGTCCAGTTCGCCACTGTCGGTGAAGGGCGTCGCGGCAATGATGTAGACGCCTTTCGACGTCTCGCTGATCTTGGTTGGGGTCACGAGGATTCCTTAGGATGAAGAATGTTTTCTTTGTTGTCTGCGGTCGAAGCCGCCGGCTCAGCGGCGCGCACGGCGGTGCTCGAGGCGGCCGAGCCAGCGCGTGAGCGGCCACAGCAACGCCAGGTACATGAACGCGGCCAGCATCACCGGTGACGGGTTGAACACCAGCGACTGCGCATCGCGCGCAGCACGCAGCAGCTCGGGCATGGCTACCACGCTTGCGATGCTGGTGAGCTTCACGATCTCGATGCTGTTTCCCACGAGGTCGGGCAGCACGTTCTTCACGGCTTGCGGCACCACCACATGGCGCAGCGCCTGGGCGCGGGTGAGTCCGGTGGAGCGTGCGGCCTCCATCTGGCCCTTGACCACGCCTTCTAGCCCTGCGCGGAACACCTCGGCGTAGTAGCTCGCATTGTTCAGCACGAAGGCGAGCGCCACGGCAGTGACCTTGCCGAGTTCGATGCCCAGGAATGGACCGCCGAAATAGATCAGGATGAGCAACACCAGCGGCGGAAACGCACGGAAGAAGTCGATGTAGCCGACGATGCTCCAGCGCACCGCACGGCTGCCCGACTGCGTGAAGCCGAGCGCCAGCGCCAGCCCCACGGCTGCGCCGAGCGGGATGACCAGCGCGGAGAGCCACACGGTCGTCCACAGGCCGCGCAGCAGGTGCGGGAATACTGTGGCGTAGATCTCGAGGTTGAAGAAGTTCTGGATCAGACTTTCCATGGCGTTCCTACCTGCGCTGCCAGCGCTGTTCGATCCACCGCGAGAACACGACCAGCGGCAGAAACACCACCAGGTACGCGAACGCAGCCATCATCAAGGGCGTGGGGTTGCCGGCGTAGCTGCTCGCGCCCTGCGCGTTGTTCAAGATTTCGTTGAGTGCCACGACCGACCCCAGCGCGGTGTTCTTGGTGATGGAGATCACGCGGTTGGTCAGTGGCGGCACCGCGCGCCGCAGCGCCTGCGGCAGCACTACCCAGCGCATCGCCTGCCACCAGCGCATGCCGGTGGAGCGCGCCGCCTCGAGCTGCCCTGACGGGACGGCACAGATGCCGGCCCAGATGCTTTCTTCCGCATAGGCGGCAAGCACCAGCGACAGCGACAGCCAGGTCACCGCAAAGGCCGACAGCGGCATGCCGAGCGCGGGCAGCCCAAAGTACAGGACGATGAGCACCACGAGCGGAGGCAGCGATCGCATGATGTCTGCGAACGCCACGATGGGCAGCGCCAGGGCGCGGCGTCCGAGCGCACGAACCACCGCCAGCCACAGCCCGAGCACCGTGCCTGTGACGACCACAGCAATACCCACCCCGACCGTCACCAGCATGCCGGCCGCAATGTTGGGCCAGTACTGCTTCGCAACCGCGAGGTTGAAGAAGGTGAAGAAGAATCCGCTGTCGCCGCCCGTCATGACCGCCGGCTTCCATAACGAGCCAGGAAGCTTTGCGTGCGCGTCTCGCGCGGGCGCTCGAACACATCGGCCGCGCTGCCTTGCTCGACAACCACGCCGCCATCCATGAATACCACCCGGTCGGCGGCCGCATGGGCGAAGGACATCTCGTGCGTGACCACCAGCATCGTCATGCCGCGATGGCGCAAGTCCCGCATGACGTTGAGCACGTCCTCCACCAACTCGGGATCGAGCGCGCTCGTGGGTTCATCGAAAAGAATCACGTGCGGCTTGAGTGCCACTGCGCGCGCTATGCCCACGCGCTGCTGCTGGCCGCCCGAGAGCTCGGCGGGAAACGACCCGGCCTTGGCACCCAGGCCGACCTGTTCAAGTGCTGTCTGCGCCATCGCCTCGGCCTCTGCCTTCGAGCGCCGCTGCACCTTGCGCAGCGCGAGCGACACGTTGTCCAGCGCCGTGAGGTGCGGGTACAGGTTGAACTGCTGGAACACCATGCCGATGTCCTGGCGCAGGCGGTTGATGTCGACCGTGGCCGACGTCACCTCATGCCCGTTGGCGAGGATGCGCCCGCCAGTGGGCGTCTCCAGCAGGTTGCAGCAACGCAGCATGGTGCTCTTGCCCGAGCCCGAAGGCCCGATCACGCACACCAGCTCGCCCGCATCCACATGCAGGTCAACGCCGCGCAGCACCTCGGTGCTGCCGTAGGACTTGCGCAGTCCGGAAACTTCCAGGATGGGCATCAGGCGCACTTGGGGGTGACGGGGGTCGGGTCGTAGCCGTCGGTGCCGGGCACGCCGGTGCCGGGGGCGATCTTCACGGCGGCGTCGTCGGCTGCGGGTTGGAAGCCGAACCACTTCACCGCCAGCTTGGCGACGGTGCCGTCCTTCTTCATGCACTTGAGCGCGTTCGACATGGCGTCGCGACCGGCCTTGTCGTCCACGCGAAACGGCAGCGCCCACACCAGCCCGGTCTTGATGGTGTAGCTGGTCTTCAGGCTCGCGTTCTGCTTGGCGACCCAGGCCACCACCGTGGTGCCCGCCAGGTTGTAGTCGGCGCGTCCAGACTGCACGGCCTGCACCGCGTCGGCGTTGGCGCCGTACACGTCGAACTTGAATCCGTATTTCGCGGCGTTGTCGCGGGCCCAGCCTTCGTAGTTGGAGCCCTTGTTGACCGCCACGGTCTTGCCCTTGAGGTCTTCGAGCTTCTCGATAGCCGGCGCCGCCTTGGTGCCGAGGAATGTGTAGTCGGTGTCCAAGTAGCCCTCGGTGAAAAGAAGCGACTTCGCGCGCTCGGGCGTCACCGTGACGGGCGCGATCAGGAAGTCGTACCGACGGCTGTTCAGGCCCGGCACGAGGCCCGAGAACTCCGCGCCCTCGATCTCGATCTTGCGGCCCAGCCGTTTAGCCAGTTCCTCACCTAGGTCGACGTTGAAACCCTGCACTCCGCCGCCGAGCTTGGCCATCGCATGCGGCGCGAAGGTGGCGTCGACCGCGGTGCGCAGCGGCGCCTGAGCCAGGGCGGTGGTCGCGCCGAAGCAGCACAGCAGCGCAAAGGGAACGGCGCGAAGGCACGAAGAAAGGGACGGGGACTTCATGGTTCAACTCCTGGGGGGTTATCTAAAGACGGCCGGAGGATGCCCGGCCAGAGGACGGAAATCAGTTCGTTTCGCTCGTGCGCATCAGGCCCAAGAGTTCGCTGAAGCGCCCACGCTCCAGCGATGCGGCGGTCCGGCTGGCCAGCGGGTCGGGGCGCCCGCGCGCGATGTACTCACCCGTTCCGCGTTCAACCTGCAGCGCGTTGTCGCGCACCACGCAGCGCCCGCGGCTGAACACCTGCTCGGGCCAGCCCTGCAACACGCGGCCCTCGTAGGGCGTGTAGCCCACGTTGTCGTGCAGCATCGCGGCGCTGACCTCGACGATGCGCTCGGGGTTCCACAGCACGACGTCGGCATCGGCGCCCACGCAGATGGCGCCCTTGCGCGGCGCAAGGCCGTACATGCGGGCATGGTTGGTGGACGTGAGCGCGACAAATTCCTCGATGCTCAGCCGCCCCTTCATCACGCCTTCGGAGAACAGCAGCGGCAGGCGAAGCTCTATGCCCGGCACGCCGTTGGCCATTTCCTTGAAGGTGGTGGCGTCACCCTTGGGTAGCTTGCCCGAGGCGTCGAAACGGTACGGCGCATGGTCGGACGAGTACACGCCGAGCGTGCCGTCCTTCAGGCCCGCCCATACCGCCTCCTGAGAGTCGGCATCGCGCGGCGGCGGGCTGCAGCAGAACTTGGCACCTTCCATGCCGGGCTTGTCGCTGTCGTCGGCTTCCAGAAACAGATACTGCGGGCAGCTTTCTGCGTACACGGCTGCGCCCAAGCGACGCGCATTGCGGATCACGTCCACTGTCTCACGGCCCGCCACATGCACAATGAGCACGGGCACGTCGGCCAGCCGTGCGAGCGCGATGGCGCGATTCGTCGCCTCCGACTCGGCCAGCGCGTCGTGTGCCACCGCATGGAACTTCGGCGCCACGTGGCCACGCTCAAGCAGCCGATGCGCAATCCAGCGGATCATGTCGTGGTTCTCGGCGTGCATCATCACGAGCGCGCCTTCTTCGCTCGCTACCGACATCACTTCCAGCAGTTGATAGTCGTCAAGCTTGAGCTTGTCGTAGGTCATGTAGACCTTCAGCGAGGTGATGCCGTCGCGGATCACCTTGGGCAAATGCTCGCGCAGCGCGGTCTCGTCGGGATTGGTCAGGATCAGGTGGAATCCGTAGTCGATCACCGCCTTATCGCGTGCCAGCCTGCCGTAGGCGGCCACCACCTCGGGAATACTGTCGGCGCGGTGCTGAGCCGCGAACGACAGGATGGTGGTGGTGCCGCCGAACGCGGCCGACACGGTGCCCGAATAGAAGTCGTCCGCGCACATCACGCCCATGCCTGAGAGCTGCTCGATGTGGCAGTGGCTGTCGATGCCGCCGGGCAGTACCCAGTGGCCTGCGGCGTCGACGTCGCGCAGGCCGGGCCGCAAGTTCGGCGCAATCTGCACGATCACGCCGCCGGTGATGCCGATGTCGGCGTGGAAGCTGCCGTCCGCATTGGAGATGCGGCCGTTGCGGATCGTGAGGTCGAAGGGTTTGTCTGGGGTCGCGTTCATGACGGTCATGGCTAGAAGGTGCCCGGGTACGAACCGCCGTCGAGCAGCAGGTTCTGTCCCGTGATGAAACCGGCCTGTGCGCTGCATAGGAAGGTGCAGGCGTCGCCGAATTCGTGCGGCAGGCCGAAGCGCCCGGCCGGGTTGGCCGCGCGGCGGCGGGCGAGCACTTCGTCTTCGTCCAGGCCGTGGTCCTGCGCCCACTGGCGCGCGGTTTCCAACAGCCGGTCGGTTTCGAAGGGGCCAGGCAAAAGGTTGTTGAGGGTGACGTTGTGCGCCACGTTCTGGCGGGCCAGGCCGGCCACGAAACCGGTCAGGCCGGAGCGTGCGCCGTTGGACAGGCCAAGGATGTCGATCGGCGCCTTCACGGCGGCCGAGGTGATGTTCACGATGCGGCCGAAACGGCGCGCCACCATGCCGTCGAGCGTGGCGCGGATCATCTCGATGGGCGTGAGCATGTTGGCGTCGAGCGCGGCAATCCAGGTATCGCGGTCCCAGTCCCTGAAGTGGCCGGGCTTGGGGCCACCTGCGTTGTTCACGAGGATGTCGGGTGCCGGGTGCGCGGCCAGCGCAGCTTCGCGCCCAGCTGGCGTGGTGATGTCGGCCGCCACGGCATGCACCGTCACGCCACTCGTGCGGCGGATGTGTGCAGCCGTCTCTTCGAGGGCTTCGCGGCCCCGTGCCACCAGTGTCAGGCTCACGCCTTCGCCAGCCAGCGACACGGCGCAGGCGCGTCCGAGGCCGCGGCTCGATGCACAGACCAGCGCATGCCGCCCCTTGAGCCCGAGCTTCACCGACGGGCTCCCCGCACTGCTTTCGGGCCCCGGACAGGCTGGCACGCGTCAGTCAGAAATAGGCATTCATTTCGGACGGCACAGAGGGCGGTGGCAGGCATGGAAAGCACTCCAGATCGGCGTTTTGTTGCGGCAATTATTCCGACGCGGACCTGCGCTGTCGCGTGACAGTTTGAGTGCCATGCTTAACATGTTGTTAAGTATCTTTGGTAGAAACCCGGAAGCCCTCCCGCGCCATCACGCCCTGCAGCACCTCGACGAAGGCCTGCGCGAGCTGCGACATCGGCTCGGTGCGCAGCCGCACCAGCGTGGCTTTCAGCACCGGCGCGTTCACCACGGGTCGCACCACGAACTTGCTGGCCGCCCAGCTGCGCGCCGAGAACTCGTCGACCAGCGCAATGCCCGCGCCGGCCTGCACCAGGGCGCAGGCGTTCTGCGGCGAGCCGGCTTCGATGGCGGCGCGCACGGCCTCGCCGCTGGCTTCGAACAGCGCGCCCACCATGGCGCCGAAGGGCGAGGCCCGGTCGTACGAGATGAGCGGAAACGGGAGGAGGTCGGTCACCGCCAGCGTGGCGCGCCGGGCCAACGGATGGTTGTAGGGGCAGATGCACACCAGCCGGCCGCTGCCGATCTCCTCCATCTCCAGGTTCGGATGGTTCACCGGGAGGATCGATACCGCCAGGTCGGCCTGTCGGTTGAGCAGCCGCTCCATCAGCGGGGTGTGGCCCAGGTAATGGAAGGTGAGCTTCACCTGCGGGTTGTTGTGCCGGTATTCGGCCATGGCCATGGGGATGACCATCTGCCCCACGCTCGGGCTGGCCACCAAGTTCAGGATGCCTTCCTGATGCTCGCTGAGTTCGCGCGCCAGTTCGTTCACCCGCTTGACGCCCGCATAGACCTGTTCGACCTCGTGGAACAGCTTCTTGGCCTCGGGCGTGGCGTGAAGTCGCCCCCTGATGCGCTCGAACAGCGGAAATCCAACACGGGCCTCGGTGTGCGACAGCAGCCGACTCACCGCCGGCTGCGACACAAAGAGCAACTGCGAGGCCCCGCGGATGGAGCCCGTGATCATGACGGCCCGAAAGACCTCGATCTGCCTCAGATTGAATGACATGGCGGGGAGGTGAGATAACAAGGTGTTAATGATGACGCATGAATTGGCAAGTGTCGACGCGCCCATGCACTTCTAAACTGCGAGCCCTCGGCGTCTCCCTTGCCGAGCAATACCAACGTGTTCAAGGGTTACGAGGCTGCCATGCAGAAAACTCTCTACGTCATCAACCCCAACAGCAGCCAGGCCGTCACCGCTGGCATCGACGCCGCCATGGCGCCGCTGCGCCGGCCGAATGGCCCGCGCATCGAATGCGTGACGCTGGCCGACGGTCCGAGCGGCGTGCAGACGCAGCACGACGTCGACCGTGCCGCGCTGTCGGTGCACCGCTTCGCACAGGAGCATCTGGGCGACGCCGCCGGCTTCGTCACCGCCTGCTTCAGCGACCCCGGGCTGCACATGCTGCGCGAGATGAAGGGGGTGCTCTCTTTTGGCATCAGCGAGTGCGCCGCACTCACTGCGCTCACGCTGGGCCAGCGCTTCGGCGTCATCGCCATCCTGCAGGGCTCCATCGGCCGCCACTGGCGCACCTGGGGCGCCATGGGCATCGCGCAGCGCGTGGCGGGCGAGGCGGCCATCGGCCGCACCGTGTCTGAACTGTCGGACCAGCAGGCCACGCTGGCCGCCATGGTCGACGCGGGCAAGCGCCTGCGCGACGAAAACGGCGCCAACGTGCTGGTCATGGGCTGCGCCGGCATGGCCCCCTTTCGCGCGCCGCTGCAGGAAGCCACCGGCCTGCCGGTGGTCGAGCCCACGCAGGCGGCAGTCTCCATGGCCCTCGGCCGCATTCAACTGGGCTGGTAACACCACATGAGCAACATGCACCCCGAACTCCTCATACGCCTGCACGCCGCTGTCGGCGACGCCGGACTGGTCAGCGACGAAGACGCCAAGGCCCCCTACGAGACCGACTGGCTCAAGAAGTGGACCGGCCGCAGTAGCATCGTCGTGCGCCCGGTTGACACCGCTCAGACGGCCGAGGTCATGCGCATATGCCACGAGACTCACACCCCTGTGGTCACTCAAGGCGGCAACACCGGCATGAGCGGCGGCGCCACGCCCGACGGCAGCGGGGCGCAGGTGGTGCTGAGCACGGTGCGCATGAACACGATCCGCGCGGTCGATCCACTCAACAACACGCTGACGGTCGAGGCCGGCGTGCTTCTCGCGAACATTCAGGCGGCCGCGCAGGAGGTGGACCGCTTCTTTCCGCTGAGCCTGGGCGCCGAGGGCAGCTGCACCATCGGCGGCAACCTGGCCACCAACGCCGGCGGCATCGCGGTGCTGCGCTACGGCAATGCACGCGAACTGGCGCTGGGGTTGGAGGTGGTGCTGCCCGACGGGCGCGTCTGGAATGGCCTGCGCGCGCTGCGCAAGGACAATACCGGCTACGACCTGCGCGACCTGTTCATCGGCTCCGAAGGCACCCTGGGCGTGATCACTGCGGCAGTGCTCAAGCTGCACCCGCGCCCCGTGGCGCGCGCAACCGCCTGGGTCGGCGCGAAAGACATCGACGCGCTGGTGCAGCTGCTCGCGCAATTGCGCGCGGCCTGCGGCGAGCGGCTGGTGGCCTTCGAGATACTCTCGGCCGAGGCGCTTTCACTCATCCTCGCGCACGTGGCGGACGTGCGCGCGCCGTTGGGCTCCGCCCACGCATTCCATGCGCTCATCGAACTGGCCGACACACAGGACAAAGGCCTGGCCGAGCTGCTCGAAAACGGCCTCGGCGAAGCGCTGGAGCAGGAACTGATCGACGATGTTGCGGTGAGCGTGAGCGGTGTCCAGACCCAGGCCTTCTGGAAGATCCGCGAAGGCATCTCGCAGGCGCAGATGCGCGCGGGCAAGGCCGTGAAGCACGACATCGCATTGCCCATCTCGGCCATCGCCACGTTTGCGCAGGAGGCCGACGCCGCACTGCAAGCCGAATTTCCGGGCGTGCGCATCATCAACTTCGGGCACTTGGGTGACGGCAACCTGCACTACAACGTGCTCCTTCCGCTCGGTACCTCGCCTGAGGAACTGTCTTCTACGACGGCGCGCATGAACCGCATCGTGCACGACATCGTTTCGGCCGCCAACGGCAGCATCAGTGCCGAACACGGCGTTGGCCAGTTGCGGCGTGACGAGTTGCGGCACTACAAGTCGGAGGTCGAGTTCGACCTGATGATGCGGATCAAGCAGACGCTCGACCCGAACCAGATCATGAATCCAGGTAAGTTGATCTGAGCGCGCCAAGCGCGCGCGCACTCTCTCTCTCTTTCTCTCTCTGCACAACGACAAGGACACATCCATGGACCTCGGACTCTCAGGAAAAACAGCGCTAGTGCTCGGCGCCGGCGGCGGCCTGGGCGGCGCGATCGCGCGCACGCTGGCTCGCGAGGGCGTGCGCGTCGCGTTGGCCGACATCGACCTCGCGGCAGCGAGCGCCGTGGCCGAGCAGATTTCGAAAGCCGGCGGCCAGGCCATCGCTCTGGCCTGGGACCTCGGCGACCTGTCGGTGATTGACGCGAACATCGCCCGCGTCGAAAGCCAACTGGGTCCGGTGGACGTGCTCGTCAACAACACCGGCGGCCCGCCGCCCACGCCCGTGTCGGGTCAGACCACCGAGCTGTGGAGTCAACACTTCCAGAGCATGGTGATGTCAGTCATCGCCATCACCGATCGCGTGCTGCCCGGCATGCGCGAGCGCAAGTTCGGCCGCATCGTCACGAGCACCTCGTCGGGCGTGGTCGCGCCCATCGCCAACCTGGGCCTGTCGAACGCGCTGCGCATGACGCTGCTGGGCTGGTCGAAGACACTTGCGCGCGAAGTCGGTAAGGATGGCATCACCTGCAATATCGTGCTACCGGGCCGGGTGGCCACGGGCCGCATCAAGTTCCTCGACGAGCAGAAGGCCAAGCGCGAGAACCGCCCGGTGGGAGACGTGACAAACGAAAGCACCGCCAGCATTCCGGTCGGGCGCTATGGCGATCCGCAGGAGTACGCTGACGTCGTGGCCTTCCTGGCCAGCCGCAACGCGTCGTATGTGACCGGCTCGGTCCTTCGTGTGGACGGCGGCCTGCTGGCAAACGTGTGAACGGCATGCGCGTGCTTCGCACTTCGCCCGCCTCGCCTTTCGGGCGCAAGGTGCGCATGGCGATCGACGTGGTGGGCCTCACGGCGGACGTGCGCGTCGTCAATGCAGACACCAGCGACCCGACGGACAGCCTGCGGCAGCAGAATCCGCTGGGGAAGATTCCGACACTGCTGCTCGAGGATGGCCAGGCGCTGTTCGATTCGCGCGTGATTGTCGAGTACCTGGATGCGATCGATGGCCGCGGCATTCTCGTTCCTGCGGGCACGCTCGAACGCATGGGCGTGCTGCGCCAGCAGGCACTGGCCGACGGCCTGCTCGACGCTGCGCTGCTACAGGTGTACGAGCGACGCTTTCGCCCGGAGACCCAACAGACGGAGTCGTGGGTCGCAAATCAGCACAGCAAGGTCGAGCGGGCGTTGGATGCTTTTTCGGTGCAGTTGCCTGCGCGTCGCGACGTGGGTCCACATATTGGCGAGATCGCACTGGCGGCGGCGCTCGGTTATCTGGATTTTAGGTTCGAGGGCAGGTGGCGCTTCACGCACCTGCCGCTCGCACAATGGTTGAACGACTTCGCGCAGCGCGTGCCTGCGTTCGAACACACCAAGCCATAGAGGATCAAAAGCCGTCGTTGAATTTAAGGCAATAGTCCGTTCGAGGCTGTTGTTGACGGCTGGGTGGTTGAGGGCGTGACGTCGGAGAATTGTTGAAGCAGGGCGAACGCCACGCGCGATGCACGGCCCTCGCAGTGAACGGTGGCGGTGCGCTGGTTGATCCGAGCGATTTCTCCGACGTGCCGCTTCAGGCCTTGGTCGCAGAAGCTCACACGCTGGCCGACGCGGAAGTCCTGTTTGTGATGAATCTCCGTCGCCGCACCGTCAGCACGAGATCAATGCCGAGCGCCGCGAGCTCACGCGCGATGGCCGCGCCCATGGCGCTGGATGCGCCGTCACCAGTGCGCGCATTGCCAATGCTGGGGGTTGTGTATGAACTCAAGGTCGATCTCCTGGTCATGCAGAGCGGGTACAGAACGCCAAGGCCACCGGAGGCTTGCGCGTCGGCCATGCGATGGCCTGAGCAGGCGGGGGCAAGGGCCTGATCGAAGACGCTGGTGCAGGCATGCGGCAGTTACACCATTTGCACCACGACCTTGCACTTGGGGAGCAATGCGAGGCGGTCATCCCGGATACGGCTTCCTGAGCGAGAACGCCGAATTCGCGGCCGCGGCCGAGGCGGCCGGCAGAAGCAATCAATACCGAAATGGAATTCACTCATGGGTGCGGATGTTCGCATGGACCGCGCGCCGGAGCTACCCAGGCCACGGACGACTTCCCTGCGGGTCGTCTCTGAACAGCCTCTTCGGAGGCGCCGGTATACCCGCTTCGGACCCGCTCGAGCTCGGAGGTCACTCCCACAGGGTTATGCACCAACGCCCGCCCACATAAGACGTTCCCTAGTTCTGCTGCAGGATCTTCGACAAGAACTCCCTCGCACGAGGTGATCGTGCATCGGGATCTCCAAAAAAATGCTCTTTGTCGCAGTCTTCAACAATTTTTCCGTGGTCCATGAAGATGACCCGGTTGCTTACCTTCCTCGCAAATCCCATCTCGTGCGTCACACACATCATGGTCATACCTTCCTCGGCGAGCTGAACCATCACGTCCAGGACCTCTCCCACCATCTCCGGGTCCAGCGCTGAGGTTGGTTCGTCGAAAAGCATCACGATCGGGTCCATGGCCAGAGCCCGCGCGATAGCCACGCGTTGCTGCTGGCCACCTGACAACTGTCCCGGAAACTTGTTCTTGTGGGCGAGCAGGCCGACGCGTTCGAGCACTTTCAGCCCTCGGGTCGTTGCGTCTTCGCAGCTGCGTCCCAACACCTTGATCTGAGCCAACGTGAGGTTCTCGGTCACCGAGAGGTGAGGGAACAACTCGAAGTGCTGGAACACCATGCCTACGCGTGAGCGCAGCTTGGGCAGCCGCGTCTTTGGATCTGTGATCGACACGCCGTCCACAATCACCTCGCCTTGCTGAAAGGGCTCGAGCGCATTAATTGTTTTGATCAACGTGCTTTTGCCCGAGCCAGATGGCCCGCAGACCACGACCACTTCGCCCGTGCGAATGCTTGCGCTGCAGTCAGTCAGGACCTGGAAGCTGCCGTACCATTTGGAGACGTTACGGATTTCGATCACTTGTCGAAGTAGCCGGCCTTGATGGTCGACCCGATGAGATTGACGATCAAGCGGCCAGCGGTCACGCAGGTCAGCTTGCTGGCGTTGTCTTTAGACGGCTGGATTTCCACGATGTCCATGCCTACAACCCGCCCCTTCTTGACCAAGCCGTGAATCAGCTTGCGTGCCTGTATGAAGCTCATTCCACCGGGGGCCGGGCCATCGACTGCGGGCATGATCGTGGGGTCCATCCCATCGGCGTCGATCGACAAATAGTAGTTTCCACCATCGGGAATTCGCGCCAGTACGGCGTCCATTCCAATGTCGTGCAGCTCATATGCACTGATCAGCTCAGCCCCGTAGCGGCGCGCCGTCTCGTAGTCTTCCTGTCTGGCACTGCCCTGCGCACGCAAGCCGATCTGCACAATGCGCACGACGTGTTTCATCTCCGAAGCGCGGCGAATTGGGCTGGACAGACCCTCCTTCACGCCGTTGACCTCTTCGCGCCAATCCAGGTGTGCATCCACGTGCACCAACGTAATCGGTCCGACTTTGTCGAATGCGCGAAGCACAGGTGTGGTGATGCCATGATCGCCGCCGAGCACGATAGGCAAGCCGCCGCCGTTCAAGATCTGACGGATAGCCAGCTCGACGCGTCGATAGTGGTCTCCGGGTTTGTTGAGATCAGGAATGACGTCGCCGCAGTCCACAAACCGGATATCAGAGCGTCCTTGCAGCAAGGGGCCATCGATATCGAAATCAAAATGATCCGGCGCGCGGACGATGCGGTCGGTCACATCGCGTATGGCTTGCGGCGCGTTGGTTTGATCATTCGTGAATGACCGGGCACTATAGGCCGAACCAAAGGGCATGCCGATGATCGCGATGTCGGCCGTCAAGTTGTCCAGGTCGGTCACCAGCTCGGAGTAAAGCAGCGTCGCATGTCCAGTGCGTGGGGCGATTGTGAGTTTTTCCATGGGTATTTCCATTTTTCAGGGTGTGAGTGAAGGCTAGGTGTGCCGTCAGTGATGGCTCCGGCGGCGCACGCGCATCTCCATGGCGTGTCCGAGCGCCTCCATAAGGACACTGCTGCCCCAATAGATCAGGGCGGTGATTCCGAGTACTTCAAAATAAGCGAAGGTATCCGCCGTTTTGAGGTTGCTTTGGTAGGTCAGCTCGGGCAGGCTCATCACCGAGAACACGGCCGAGTCTTTGAACATCATGATCGTGAGGCTTACGGTTGGGGGAATCAGAAAGCCAAAGATCTGAGGCACGACGACGAAGCGCTGTACATGCCAGGTGCTCATGCCAAGTGCCTTCGCCGCTCGCAGTTGCCCTGCCGGGACGCTGCGAAATGCGGCACGAAGGATTTCGCAGAAGTAGCCCCCGGTGTAGAAGGCTGTAGTGCCGATCGCAATGTAAAAGGCGGAGGCTAGGAGGCCTAGTTTGGGCAACCCGAAGAAGGACAGATACACCAAGATTAGGAACGGGAGATTGCGTACCAACTCGACGTACGCCAGCGCTACCGTACGCAGAGCTCGGCTGCCCGAATCTGCCGAATAGGCAGCGATGACGCCGAGCGCAATGCCCAGCGGGATGCCCAAGCCACTGACTTGCGTGGTGACCTTGAGCCCTTGCCATAGCGCGGGCAAAGCCTCGCGAACGATTTCGAGATCAATGAGCATTGGGAAGCATCCTGGCAAAGCGCCGCTCAATGACGCGCGAGAGCGATGAGGCACCCAGCAACATGATGAAATAAACCGCGGCGGTTGCCGTAAATACCTGCAGGGGCAGATCGCTCTGTAAAGTGGCATTGCGAGCAACGGTCGCCAAGTCGTTGACGGCAATGATCGAGAGCAACGAGGAAGCTTTAAGCAGCACCGTGAACTCATTGGTCAAGGGCGGAATGGCACGCTGCAGCATCTGAGGCATCAGAACCTGAAACCAGACATGCCGAGATCGCATGCCCAGCGCTTTCGCCGCGGCAGCCTGCCCTGGCGCAATGGTCGACAGCGCCGCACGCATGATCTCGCTGCCGTACGCCGCAGTATTGAGTGCCAGCGCCAAGATCCCGGCTGTGATCGGCGAGACGGTGACGTCAAGCAGCGACGGAATCACGTAGTAGGCGATGAGCAACTGAATCAGCAGTGGAGTGCCGCGAAGAGCCTGTCCTGAATTTTGTGTTCGAGGCATAGCATGACGAGAAGGAGCATGTATGCCAGTGAGCAAGACGAAGATGAAGAACGCGGCGATCGCCGCCAGGATGGCGGCCTTGCCATCGAT
>NZ_JCAQPA010000002.1:0-243 GCF_059567965.1 Variovorax sp. BGA-UO-ETr-C22 | reverse complement strand
TCTCGCGCATCGTCATGCCGCGCGCGTACATGGCCACGATCTTGTCGTCGAAGCCGGTGAAACGGCGTTCGTGCTTGGGGATGAGCACCGGCTCAAAGGAGCCGGCGCGGTCGCGCGGCACTTCGATGCGCAGTGGCCCGTCGCCTGCCAGAACGGTCTTGGCACTCCTGCCATTGCGCTGGTTGCCGCTGCCGGTCTCGGGCTTGCTGGCGCCGCTGGGGTAGCCCAAGTGGTGCGACATCT
>NZ_JCAQPA010000001.1:0-507 GCF_059567965.1 Variovorax sp. BGA-UO-ETr-C22 | reverse complement strand
GCATGACGATGCGCGAGATCCAGGGCTTCCTGCTGGAGAGCTATGGGGTGGAGGTGTCGCCCGAGTTCATCAGCTCGGTGACCGACGCCGTCATGGCCGAAGTCACCGCCTGGCAGGCGCGGCCGCTGGAGCCGATGTACCCCGTGGTCTTCTTCGACGCCTTGCGCGTGAAGATCAAGGAAGACGCGGTGGTACGCAACAAGGCCATCTACCTGGCCCTGGGCGTGCTGCCCGATGGCACGCGCGATATCCTGGGCCTGTGGATCGAGGGCACCGAAGGCGCCAAGTTCTGGATGAAGGTGTTCAACGACCTGAAGACCCGCGGGGTCAATGACATCCTCATTGCCGTCACCGACGGCTTGAGGGGCATGCCCGAGGCGCTGGCTGCGGTGTACCCGGCCACCACGCTGCAAACGTGCATCGTGCACCTGATACGCAACTCGCTGGACTACGCGAGCTGGAAGGACCGCAAACTGCTGGCCGCGGCCATCCGGCCGATCTACACGG